>CAWKFV010000022.1:0-432646 GCA_963848865.1 uncultured Flavobacteriaceae bacterium
ACCCTAAAAGCATGAGCACTAAACTTACCCAGAGGCCGTACCTCACTATTTTTTTTGCCAAGAGCCACAGCCCATCGTAATCTTTGGCCCCTAAGAGCTTTCCGCCCATTATATTTCCCGCCGCACCATAGCCATCAATAAAAAAGGCGGAGAACAACCAAATATTTATAGCAATAGTGTGCGCACCAATGTATTTATCTCCCAGTGCAGTAGCCTCACGAACGGCCAAAATCAATGCAGTATTCAAGGCTATGGCCCGCACGAACAAATTCAGGCTCATTACTACTAAACGTCCCAGTTCTGGATGTAATGGGAATCTAAGCCTAAGACTGATGTCGGTTTTGGTAATCAACAGTACAAATGCCATCACTGCCATAACCCCTTGGGCAATGACACTGGCATACGCAGCACCATCCAAGTATAATGGTTCTAACAGGCCTTCTATACCATAGACCAGGATAAAATCAAGTATAATATTTAGAACAGCACCAACAATAGCAATAACCATGGGCCAATAGGTATTTTGGAGCCCTCTGAAAATCCCCATAACGGCAAAGGCAAAAAGCGTTAGCGGAAACCCCCAGACCCGTATGGAGTAATAACTGATGCAGTACTTTAAAATCTTTCCCGAGGCGTTCATCAATTGAAAAATCTCTTCTACGATAAATACGGTGGATAGGAGAATAACGATACTCAGCCCTATGTTCAAAAAGATAGCCTGCGCGGGAAGGGTCTTTACTTCATCCAGCCGTCCTGCACCCAAATACTGCGATATGATTGCCGAGATTGCGCTACGGGTCTGTCCCAAAATCCATATCAACATGGAAAGAAAGGACCCTACGATACCTGCTGCGGCGAGGGATTCCAGTCCGTCCACGGGAATGTTACCAACAATTGCGGTATCTGTAATGGATAGTAAGGGTTCAGCAATTCCGGCAATGGTAGCCGGTATGGCAAGATTGTTTATTTTTTTGTAGTTGATTACGGTTTTCAAGGAGCTTCGTTTACAATACTAGTTCATAACAGTGAAAGGGATATTCGCTTTGTTTGGGAAAGTAAATGTTCTCTAATTTTTTATAGCCGCGTTTCTCATAGAACTTTTGGTTTCTTTGATTTTTGCTAAACGTATCCAACCTAATGGAGTTAAGTTTATTTTTTCTGGCATAATCTTCTGCAAATGTCATTAATTGTTGCGCATATCCCTTTCCTTGGTAGGAGGGATGCACCCCTAGGCGATGGATATAAATATTATTCTTATTTGGAGTGAGCCATTTTACAGATTTATATTCTTCATCCATAAGCGTGGAAACAACAATACAGCCTACTATTTTATCTTCTATTCTTAAGGTGTATAGCTCTCGTCTTTCTATATCTATCCTAAAATGATGTTGTGAGGGATAGCCGTCGGTCCATTGATAAATTCCTTGAGCGTCCATATAGCGTCTGCAGGCATCGGTCATGGCAAGAATATCGGGAATTTCGGATATCTTTGCATGTTGAATCATAAAAAGGATTTATTTTAATTGTAAATTTAGAGTAATAATCAACAATCTTATTATGACTAATATTCTAGTTCCTATTGGCACTTCTGCCGATGCCCATGAGACTTTACAGTATGCTGTAGACTTTGCAACGGACTTTGGAGCCCATATTTTTGTGATGGAAGTTTTTAATGCCCCTACGAAAACCGGAACGTTGGCCAATATTTCGGACAAAATAGCCGAAAGTGGTAAAGAACGTTTAAAAGGTGTAATCAATCAAATCGATTCAAAAAAAGTAGATATAAAAACGGTAACCTATAATGGGGAATTGGTAGACGGGCTTAATGAGATCGATAAGGAACTAGGTATAGATCTTATCATTCTGGCTCCCCGAAGCCATGATATTCAAGAGGAATTGTATTTAGGATACACCTCTGGAAGGATAGTGAAACAGACCGATATTCCAACTCTTGTGGTGCCCAAGGGTACAAAGTATCAAAGTTTTAAAACGGTATTGGTCGCTTTTAAGTCAGGAATCCTTAAACGTAAGCGGATACTGGACCCTTTGGTTACCATTGTGAACAAACATAGGGCAAAAGTGAATTTGTTGTTGGTAAAGACCCCGGGATATTCGGATGACGATTTAAAGGTGAACACGGCAATGATGGACATGAGTTCCCAACTTACCATCACCGAGAATGCTACCACGTATCTCGGCGTTATGGAACACTTTCAATCCCAACATCCAGATTTATTGTGCGTATTTAGGCGAAAGAGGGGTTTCTTTAAAAAACTTTGGGAAAAAAGCACCATTTTAAAGTCGGAATTCTCCGCCCCGATACCGGTGTTGATACTTAGTGCCAAGAAAGATTAGGATGTACTTTGATAGGTGCATAAAAAGTATTTCCTTTGATGCGCTCAAAACGGGGGATTAGCTCAGCTGGCTAGAGCGCTTGCCTGGCAGGCAAGAGGTCACCGGTTCGACTCCGGTATTCTCCACACAAAGCTAAATGCCATACAATTCGTATGGCATTTTCTATTTTTTTGAAAGATTTTTGCTTAATTCCTCTAGAGAAACGCCCTTGGTCTCCGGCATTATAAAATAAACCCATAAAAGCTGTAGTACCATCATAAATGCAAAGAATAGGAATACGGTACCTGCACCAATAGTCGAGAATAGATAGGGTACTGCAGCCGGTATGGATGCGGCCAATACCCAATGGACAGAACTTCCGAATGCCTGACCATTACCGCGTAAATGATTTGGAAATATTTCAGAAATAAAAACCCAGATAACACTGCCTTGTCCAATGGCGTGAGCCGCTATGAATAGGAATAGAAAAATAGGAACTGCGATGCCTGCCCATTCAAAGAAAAAAGCGCAGGCAACTAAGGTAAGCGAAACGATATAGCCTATTGAACCAATATACATAAGTTGTTTGCGACCTAACCGATCAATTAGATTAATGCCTAAGATTGTAAAAAGTAAATTGGTTACACCTATTCCTACACTACTTAATAAAGCAGTACTTTCACCTAAGCCAGCTTCTTCAAATATTCTTGGTGCATAATATAAAAAGGCATTAATGCCGGAAAGTTGGTTAAAGAAAGCGATAAAGAAAGCGAGCAGTAACGGGAATCTATATTTTTTCATGAAAATTGATTCATTGGGTGCCGTGTTACTAGTATCTAACTGTATTTCCTTTATGGCCTTATCAACGTCCATATTGGGGTCAATTATTTTTAAAACATCACTTGCTTCACTGATTCTATTTTTGGTAATCAACCAACGAGGACTTTTAGGAACGGTCAATACAAATAACGTATAGATAGCAGCAGGAACTGCTTCAACACCTACCATCCATCGCCATGCATTTTCACCTATCCCACTTAGCATGTAGTTGGAAAGAAAAGCCATGAGAATGCCGAAAACTAAACTAAATTGGTAGAGACCTACCAATTTACCTCTTTTATTTGCGGGGGATATTTCAGATATATAAGCTGGTGCGGCAATGGTTGAAACACCAACACCGATGCCGCCAATAAACCTAAAGAATGCAAATGTAATGGGGTCGTTTGAAAATGCAGATCCAAAGGCGGATACACTAAAAAGAATCCCAATCCAAATAAGGGTGTTTTTTCTTCCGTATTTGTTCGTTGGGATACCGGCAAATAAGGCTCCTAAAACCGTACCCCATAGTGCTCCCGATATAACTACCCATCCGTGGAATGAATCTGAGCTCTCCCATAGTAATTGCAGTTGTTTGTCTGCGCCAGAGATGACCACCGTATCAAAACCAAATAAAAACCCGGCTAGAGCAGCGGTAATGGACCAAAGGAGTATTTTGTTCATAATAAGATAATTTTGTAATCTTTAAATATAGTAAATCAATACCGTTAAATGTTAATGTAAATACGTTAGCTTAAAATAGGATAAACAGTAACTTGTAAAAAAAGGAAATATGCAGAATTTAAAAGATAAAGTCGCTTACATAACCGGTGGTACAAAAGGTATAGGTTACGGTGTTGCTAAGGCATTGTTGGATAAGGGAATGAAAGTAGCCATTAGTGGAAGGTCAAAGGATGGTGTTGACAAGGCTGTAAAGCATCTTAATACAGATTCAGCCTTAGGAATCGTATCCGACGTATCTAAAATAGATGATGAAAAGAATGCTGTTTCAAAAATCATTGATAAATGGGGACAATTGGATGTGGTTTTGGCAAATGCTGGAGTAGGTAACTTTGCACCTGTTGACGAAATGACGGATAACGACTGGCACCAAATGATCAATACTAATCTTAATGGAGCGTTCCATTCCTTAAAAGCCTCTGTTGAGGCCTTAAAGAAATCCAAAGGATATTACATTACGTTGGCAAGTCTGGCAGGGACTAACTTTTTTGCGGGTGGTGCGGGTTACAATGCATCTAAGTTTGGGGTTGTAGGTTTTACCCAAGCTGCAATGTTAGATTTAAGAAAGTATGATATTAAGGTTTCTACAATAATGCCTGGATCTGTTGCCACTCATTTCAACGGAAATGAACCAGACGCTTCCGATGCTTGGAAGATACAGCCAGAGGATATAGGAGAGTTGGTTTTAGATTTGTTGTGTATGAATCCTAGGACGTTACCTAGTAAAATTGAAGTGCGTCCAACAAGACCGGATAAAAAATAATATTAAACCTCTTTAGCAATAAATGGTATTTTAGGATTAAAAATCTCAAGGATTAGTTGATGCAGTGACTTTTCAAATTCGGACAGAATTTCAGAATTGATTAGTGGTTGTTTTGCTCCTCTTGATGATTCTTTTTTGGCAAAAACCAGAACACCCTCTTTTAAGTTTTTAAGAGAAATAATTCCCGCCTGTAACGGTTCATCAGAATGATGATGAGAATACATATAGGAATAGCATAGTAGTTGAAAAGCTTTGCTATATTGATAGTCTTCTGTTAGCGTACTCCAATCTATTAGTTCAACATTTCTTCGTTCAACCTTACCAGTTTTATAATCTATAATTCTTAGGGCGCCGTCAAATTCGTCAATGCGGTCCAGTTTGCCTTTCAGCAAAACGGTGGAATTAATTCCGGGAATAGTAAGTTCCATTTTCATGTTTTCTTCCAACCCGATAATTTTAATAGTATGATTTTGCAGTTCACGAATTTCTAAATCGATAAAATCCTGGATATACTTGATAATAACATGATAGGACAGGTAATTCTTTCCAGTAGTTATATCACCATCTAGATAGGTTTTTTTAAAATTGGAATTAACAATAGGTTGAATTTTGAGTTTTGCAGCTTCCAACAGCGGCTTTGATAGTTCTTTACCAATAAAAGGAGTGTAAAGTTCTTCCAAAGTATCATGGACAATGGTTCCAAACGTATTAGCAGCTATCGTTTCCTCTACCAAAGATATTTCTTCAACCCTAATTATACTGTTTTTATAGAAGTCTATCGGGTTTCGTATGTAATTACTTAAAGAACTTGGAGAAAAACCTCTTTGGGCGAAATCCTCAATGTGCTTCAACAACCTTTCCGATTTTAAGATTTCTTCGTTCTCCACCGGTATGGGCTGCAATGTGGGAGAAGCTATACGCTCCGTAATATCAGTTCTGTTTTCATCCGTTAATAGTTGTGTAATCAACCTACTTTTTTCACCACCTTCCAGTACATCCGGCTCTGTATTATAAATTAAGTACACTTGCTTCGCCCGTTGCAGCAGTCTGTAAAAATGATAGGTGTAAACAGCATCTTTTTCCTTATACGTAGGAAGACCATGCTCAATTTTTAAATCAAAGGGAATAAATGAATTGTTTGATTTTCCCGAAGGCAGTATGCCCTCGTTCACGGATGTTAAAATAACGGTCTCAAAGTCTAGGTTTCTACTTTCCAGCATACCCATAATCTGCAACCCTTCTAGGGGGTCACCTTGAAAGTCCAGAGTTTCCGACGACAATAGTTGCTGAAACAAGATTTTTAGACTTCTAGGGTTTTTCACGAAGGAATAGGTGGAAATAAGAGATTTAATTTGATTAAAGAGGTTGGAAAACTTAAATAATTGCTCTAATACAAGCTTGTTGTTTTGGGCTGAAAAAGCTTCTTTTAATAGAAGCGTTACAGCGCTGCAACGTTCAACGAATAGTTCCGCATTTGAATCGAAATCATTAAAAAGCAAAGTATCAATCTTTGAATCAGAGACTCCAAAAGATTTGATTTGGTCATTATTTATATATAACCAATTTCGGGATTTTATGGTAGAACTCAACTTTTCGACATCAATTGCCGCTGTTTTCAATAATACCGAGGTATATGAATGCGATAGAAAATTGAGAAAATCTTTATAAAACCAACCTTTGTTGGTTTTAAGCTCATGGAGCTCCAACAGGCCTTTAAAAAAACTGGCCAACTGGGTGTCCTCCAAATTTTGCCCCATAGTTATATTTACTGCTGAAATAGTGGATGGAACTGAATTTAGAATTGGATTCAAAAGATTTTCATCACCTAAAATAACCCCGGTAGACCTTAAGGAACCGGGATTAGTATTTTGAATTTGGGTTAATATATTTCCCACGTATTTTGCTTGGGATACATTTTTGGGCACTCCAATTACTTCTATTTTCTTCTTGTTAAGATAGTAGGAGCTTATCCCTTTAAGCTTATTCTCCCGATAAAAAGCCCATGAGTTTTTATGCTGACGTATAAACAAACCGGCATCATGTAAATTATCGTTTAAAAAATAGGGGTCAATATCCCAATAGATATTTGCTTTTGCCTCAAGCATACCTTGGAGGATTTTACTTTCGGCAGTATTTAATGCGTTGAACCCTAGAAAAATATGGGTTTTTTCTACTTTGTTGATATAACTCTCTAGGTTTTCATAGGCTTTTCTGTAAACGAGTCCTTGGTGACCCATAGATTTTGCCAGAAGCACTTTAGTAAAATTGTCATATAAGGGTTGCAGATGCTTCCAGAAGTTCAGGTAGTTTTCCATCATTTCTGTTTTTTCTGTACTTAGGGACCAATGATTCAATTCCTGAACTGCGGAAAGACTGGAGAATAACTTTTTAGAATCTACTAAATACCTGTCTATTTCATTAAAATCCTGGAGTATTGTTTGACCCCAGTTTAAAAATGAATCAAAAGATTCCTTTTCATAGGTCCCAGTTTCCGTATAGGTCTTATATAATTCAAATAGTTGCTCTGTAGTATTGGCATATGAAATCCCTGCAACAAGTTCTATAAATTCCTCTATACTATATACATCTGGAGATTGAATGGTTTTTCCAGCTCTTTTAGACAATGCTTTTTTAAGAAAGGTACCGGCTCGTTTACTGGGAAGTATAAAGATAATATCATCAATACCGGAATGTATTTTCCACACATCTTCTACTACCTCCTCAATAAAACTTTGTTGCATATATGGTAAAAATAAAAAAGCTCCGCGCAATGCGGAGCTTTTTATTAAATTAAAACACTTAGTTTGTTTATCTACTTATTTTACTAAGTTGATTTCAGTTCTTCTGTTTTGAGCTCTACCTGCTCTAGTGTTATTAGTAGCTATTGGCTTAGCTTCACCATAACCAATTGCAGTCAACCTGTCGGCAGAAATTCCTTCTTTGATCAAGAAATCTCTAACAGAGTTAGCTCTCTTTTCAGATAATGATTGGTTTAAGCTTTCGCTACCAACGCTATCTGTATGTCCTTCTACAGTAAACTTAGCATTTGGATACTCGTTCAATATCTTAATGATATCAACGAAGACAGATACAGTTTCGGTTTTCAAAGTAGCTTTACCAGTGTCGAACAAGATAGTTCTAGCATACTCGTTCAATTGCTTCTGAACTTCTTCGGTAACTTCTGGGCAACCATTGTTAGCTACAGTTCCGGCAACATCTGGACATTGATCATCTTTGTCAAGTACACCGTCACCATCAGCATCTGGCCATGGGCAACCTTTGTTCTCGGAAGGACCAGCTTCGTTAGGACACTCGTCATCTTTATCAGCTACACCGTCACCGTCAGCATCTGGGCAACCAGCAAGAGCGGCAAGACCAGCTTCGTTAGGACAAGCATCATCTTTATCAGCAACACCGTCACCGTCAGCATCAGGACATCCGTTCATTTCTTTAGAACCAGCTTCGTTAGGACAAGCATCTTTGCTATCCTCTATGCCATCGCCGTCAGAATCAGGACAACCATTGAATGCCTCTAGACCAGCAACTTCTGGACAAGCATCATCTTTGTCATAAATTCCATCACCATCTGTATCAGTTCCTCCAAATTTAACGGAGATACCGGCTAGATGCTGGAAGTGTTTAACACCGTAATCTTCGAAAGCGTGCTTGTAGCTAGATTGTAATGTAAGTCCAAGGTTTTCAGAGAACCAAAAGTTCAAACCTAGACCACCATTAACCGTACCAGCTCCAATTTCATCAACCCAAGTATAACCACCACCAACTTCGATAAAAGGTTGGATAACGGTTTCTTTTGTGAAGTTATATTTAATAGTTCCATCTATTGCATAATGAGACAAGTCATCAACGCTAACGTCACCTAGTTTGCTGATTTTGTTTAGAGATCCTCTGGCTCCAATAGAAAATCCATCACCAACAGACTTAGACACTCCTATGTAAGAAATAGAAGGAAGAATGTTCCAGTGATCGTTGGCATTAAAGAATTCATTGCCAAAAGAACTTACATCCCCAGTTGGATATACGTCAATAGCATTAACCCCAAACTGTACTTGCCAAGGGTTATTCTCGTCTTGCGCTTGTATGTTGTTGAAACCTACAACAAGTAGGGCAACAACCAATAATTTGCTAAGATGTTTCATGTTCAAAATTTTAAGTTTAAGTGTTTATTAGCTGCAAATGTAAGTTGTTAAATATTATTAACAAAATCAATTTCCTATTTTTTTTAACGCATTTGATAGATTAAATAAGGCATTTAAACGATATTTAATTCCTTTCCAACCTCAATAAATGCGCTTATTGCGGTGTCCAAATGTTCTTTTGTGTGCGCGGCGGATAGCTGCACTCGTATTCTTGCCTTGCCTTTTGGGACAACAGGATAGAAGAAACCAATAACATAGATACCCTTTTCCAATAATTTTTTGGCCATGTTTTGCGAAAGCTTGGCATCGTACAACATAACAGGTACAATAGCGGAATCACCATCTATGATATCAAAACCGGCGCTGGTCATCCCTTTCTTAAAGTAAGCCGTGTTTTCCGCAAGTTTATCTCTGAGCGAAGTGTCATTTTCTAGAAGTTCAAATACCTTAATGGAAGCACCTACGATTGCCGGTGCCAAAGAATTGGAAAAGAGATAGGGCCTGGAGCGTTGCCGTAATATTTCTATAATCTCCTTTTTTCCGGTAGTATAACCTCCCATGGCGCCACCAAGGGCCTTACCAAGGGTGCCGGTAATTATGTCTATACGGCCCATTACATTCTTTTCTTCCAACGTGCCAATGCCTTTGGGTCCTATAAAACCGGTGGCGTGACATTCATCTATCATTACCATGGCATCATACTTTTCCGCTAGGTCGCAGATTTTATCCAAGGGCGCTACTAGACCATCCATAGAAAAAACACCATCGGTTACTATTATTTTAAATCTAGCACCATCTTCGTTAGCCTGCTGAAGCTGTTTTTCCAAGTCAGCCATATCACTATTGGCATATCTATAGCGTTTAGCCTTGCACAACCTCACGCCATCTATAATGGAAGCATGGTTTAAGGAGTCAGAGATAATTGCGTCCTCAGCGGAGAACAAGGGCTCAAAAACGCCCCCATTGGCGTCAAAGGCCGCAGCATATAATATGGTGTCCTCTGTACCATAGAAATTAGCTATTTTTTGCTCTAGCTCCTTATGGATATCTTGTGTTCCACAAATGAATCTAACGGAAGACATTCCAAAGCCGTGTGTATCCATGGTATCTTTTGCGGCCTGTATTACTTCCGGGTGCGAGGATAGCCCAAGATAGTTATTGGCGCAGAAATTAATAACCTCCTGTCCGGTTGAAATTTTAATAACTGCCTTCTGAGGCCCAGTTATAATACGCTCTTCCTTAAAGAGGCCATCTTCCTTAATCCCTTGCAATTCTTTTTGCAAATGCTGCTTAATTTTTCCGTACATCTTAAATAAATTCTGTTTCTATGTTTTCGTTAATATACACAATGATTTTATTCTCTACATTATACCCCATACTTCTATAGGCGTTTGCATATGCTTCTATTTGCTCTTGGTACCGAGAATTCTTCTTACCGGTTTTATAATCTAGGATAGTTACTCCCGTTGGGTTTACCACTACCCTGTCCGGACGTTCAATAGTTCCATCAGCTAATAATATGTCCTTTTCATTATATATAAGGTTTCCTGCTTTAAAATACGGAACTAGCTCCGGGTGTGTCAAAACGGCATTAATTTTGGATTTGACTTTTTCCTTGTCCTTTTCATCAATAAAACCTTTTCTGAGCGATTTGAAGATAGCGGTTTCCAAGTCTTCAGAATCTTTGATATTCCCCAAGGTATAATGTATTACGTTGCCTTGGTCTACCGCAATATCCTGTCCAGCTTCCCAGAGCATGCCTGCCTTGGTCATTATTCTAAAACTCCTCCGGTCTTTATGGGTATATAAATAAGGTATATCTATATTGGACTGTAATTCAATATCCGAAAGTCTGTTTCTATTAATCATACCAAATTCATATTCTAATTTTTCTGGCCTCCACGACCCAATTGAACTTAAAAAGTGGATAAACAACCCGGAGAAGTACTTGGTTTTATAACCTCCACTTTTTTCAAGGTCCTTGTAACTTATAATGTAAAGGGAGGAAACTGCTCTTGTTAAGGCAACATATAATAGGTTAAAGGCATCCAAAACCAATTTGTTTTCCTCTTCCGTGAATATAGAAGCTTGCTGAGTTCCGTACATTTTGACCTCTTGCTTTTTATCGATTAGTAATTCTTCAAAACCAAGAAAATCATTTTCCTCAACGGGAATCCACAATTTTGGGTCGATTTCCTCAAAAATATAGGTATTGGCATAAGGGAATATCACCACAGGAAATTCAAGTCCTTTTGCCTTGTGGATGGTCATAACCTGCACTGCGCTCATATTATCTGGAGTACTAATGCTAAGTGTCTCGCCTTTTTTCTCCCAATAATCCAGAAAATAGTGAATATCGGGACCTTTTTTTTGCTCAGTTTCAAAAACTACATCCAAAAATTCGGTTACATGGGCGTCCGAGGATGGGGTTAGGTCAAAGGTCTTAAGCGCATATTCAATACCATCATAGATGGATTCCTGTAAAAAAGTGTCCATATAAAAACTGAATTCTTTTTGAAGGAGGTCATTCAATGAAGTTAGGTTATCCCAGATATAAGAATGTCTGTCCTTTTTTTCCTCCGATAAAAAACTAAGTATTTCGTAACTAATGGCATGTTCTTCAGGCTGCTGTTTGAAGCGGATCAGGTTCACCAAAAATCGAACTTTCTGATTGTTGGATAGCAAAAGTGAATCAGGGGATATTACCGGCACACCGGACTTAAGCAAAAAATCCGAAAGCAATACCCCGTGCTTTTTCTTCCGGACCAATATGCACATATCTCCGTAGTTGAAACCGTTTTGGAGATTTTGCTTAATTATGGAAAGGGTTTTTTCCGCATAGTTTTCATCGGTCTCCTCTTCCAAAAAGGACAAATTTACATACCCTCCTCCCTTATCATTTGTTTCCTGTTGGTTGCCTTCCCTGAAAAATTTTTCATAGGGCGGGTTTTCCAAAAAGGATGATATACTCTGAAAAAAAAGATTATTAAATGTTATGATTTCCTTTTCACTACGATAGTTTTTAGGTAAGACATAAACTTCCCCGGGAACGGAAAATGGTTGGTTCCGTTTGGTTGTCAGGTCTAAGAATTGCTCTGCCTTACCACCTCGCCACCTATAAATTGCCTGTTTCGCGTCACCAACCAAGAACAAAGAGCCGATACGGCCACTGGAATCAAGTCCTTCCAAAGCATTACTGATCAAAGGGACAAGGTTATTCCATTGCATCTCGGACGTATCCTGAAATTCATCTATAAAATAATGTCTGTATTTTTCACCTAAGCGCTCATAGATGAACGGAGCAGGTTGATTCCTTATCTCCTTTGAAATAATAGTGTTGAACTCCGAAATGGAAACTTGGTCTTTCTCTTCTTGTATAAGCTTAAGTTCTTTTTGAATACTGCTCAATAAAGTCAGCGGAACAATATTTTTATAAATGTTCACGAGCAAGCTTCTGTCAAAGATATGTTCTTTAATATCCATATAACGCTGAAGTAACTCATGAGGAATAGATGAATCGGGAAGCTCAACATTCGCTTTTACAATTTTTCCCTCTATAAGATTTTCTTCTAATTTGTTGGCATAGAGTAGACTGGGATTCAAAATTCCATCGCGTACTTTTTTGAAGTGATTGGGCAATGTCTCCCTTGGGAAATCGGTGAGCTCTAGACCCGTATTTTCAATATAGTCAAGTGTTTCTTTGGCAATGCTTGCTACCCTTTTTTGTTTTTGATTAATCTTTTCCTGCAGCTTTTCCTGCAGCTTTAAGAAAACCTGTATTTCTTTTTCCGCTAAGCGCGCTATATGTGGAGCATTGTTTTCATCGAACAGCAGCTTCCCTATTTTTAGCAAATCATAGGTAACATCCCAACTTTTGTCATCATCAATTTTTTCCAAAGCAAAAGTCATGAGTATTTTGGTAAGTTCTTTTTCTTCACCCGCCTTTCCAATGACCCTTGCTACGGCTTCGTTCAATAAAATATCGGTATCCAGGACAACCTCAAAGTTCTGCGGTATTTTTAAATCCCTTGCAAATGTTCTAATAAGTCTATGAGTAAACTTATCTATAGTAGAAACATCAAAAAAAGCATAATTGTGCAGAATTTCCTTGAGCCTTAACTTGCTTAGTTGTTGTAACGAGTCTGGTGTCAAGTTTAAGTCGACCAAAAGTTCCTTAAATAGAGAAGGTAGCTCTTTCTCCAAATCTATTTTACTGAATTCATTAAGACTATTTAAAACTCGATGTTTCATCTCGTTTACGGCCTTGTTGGTAAACGTAATCGCTAAAATTCGTCTGAAACTATTTGGAGCGGCAAGAACAAGTTTTAGATAAGCCTTGGAGAGCGCGTAGGTCTTCCCGGAACCTGCGGAAGCGTTGAATATTTTAAATGGATTCTCTTGCACCAACTTTTACTTGCAAAATAAGGATTCTTGGACAGTTCTTAACAAATTATTGGGGGAATATAATTGTTAAAATACTTAAATTTGAAAAAACATAATATTAACACTAAAATAGAAAAATATGGCTTTTGAATTACCAAAATTGCCTTACGCTTATGACGCTCTAGAGCCTCATATTGATGCTAGGACAATGGAAATACATCATACGAAACATCATAATGGATATACAACAAAACTTAATGACGCAATCAAAGGAACTGCCTTGGAGGGAAAATCCATAGAGGATATTTTGACCGGGTTGGATATGGATAATGGTGCGGTGAGAAACAATGGTGGCGGATTTTATAATCACTCCTTATTTTGGACTATTTTATCTCCTAGTGGAGGTGGGAAACCTAGTGGAGAACTCGCTAAGGCTATTGACACAGCTTTTGGTTCTTATGAAGGTTTTAAGGAAAAGTTCACTTCCGCTGCAGGAACGCGTTTTGGTTCCGGATGGGCTTGGCTTTGTGTTCATAAAGGCGGGAAAGTAGAGATTTGTTCAACTCCTAATCAGGATAATTCACTTATGCCCGGCGTGGGATGTGGGGGTCACCCAATTCTTGGACTGGATGTATGGGAGCATGCATACTATCTAAATTATCAGAATAAAAGACCGGATTATATTAGTGCATTTTTCAATATCATCAACTGGGATGAAGTTGAAAAATTGTATAGTGAAAACAAATAGAATAGTACAGAAAATTCTTACTAACAAGTAGAATAGCAGCCACTTATGAAGAAATTCTTAAGTGGTTTTTTTAGTTTTTAGACATAGAAAAGGGCGGAGAAGTCTCCGCCCTTTTCGTCCCAAATCTTACCATAAACTTAACCTACTTATGCTATGGCAATACTAAATTACTGGTATTGTGGGAAATAAAAAAAGAAATTTTAAGAAATTTTGAATTCTTTTTATAACGTTTAGCTTTTAAAACTCATGTTTGCTAACGTAATTATATCAGGGGCTATTCGATAAACGGTAATAAAAAAGGCGGAGCAATGCTCCGCCTTTTTTCCCCAAATCTTACCATGAACTTAACCTACTTATGCTATGGTCCTTCAAAGGTATATGATAAACCTTTCTGACTAAAAGGTATTGGATGAAAGCCTTAAACCTTAGCCAAAATACCTCTACTGTATTATTGTCCTACATAACGGATGTAAAAGGAATACAAATTAGGATTTGTTCAAAATAAAAGGCGGAGCATTGCTCCGCCTTTTCCCCAAATCTTACCATGAACTTAACCTACTTATGCTATGGTCCTTCAAAAATATATGATGTCCATCATGGAAAAAAAGCTATTGGTCAAACTCCCAATAAAAAGGTTGAATGGACATCAGTTTAGACTAATTGTCTTTGTTTACTTCTTAAAATGCTAGAAACTAGAAATAGTTGGTGTTAGCAGAAATAAAAAAGGTGGAGAGTCCTCCACCTTTTTTGCCCCAAATCTTACCATGAACTTAACCTACTTATGCTATGGCAAGCCTAAAAATAGAGTGGTCCTATGGATAAAGGTCATTACATCGATGAACGACCAATTTTATCGATGAAATACATGATTTTACGCATTTCATCGAGTTTCTTAATTAATAGGCACGTTGGTTTTTGCCCTCGTAAAAGTTCATAAAAGCCCTATTCACAACCCTGTTTCCACCGGGAGTTGGATAGTTTCCTGTAAAGTACCAATCCCCTAAGTTTTTAGGGCAGGCTTGGTGTAAACTGGAAATGCTCTGATAGATAATGCGTACCTCTGCTTTAATATCTTCCGGACTGAGCAGTTCTCCAATTTTTTTTGATATTTGATCTGCCGTGAACGGAGAATAAAACTCCTTCACGTAATTTACTACATCCTTGTCCTTGGATTTTACTTGATTTACGCATTTTTGGTAGATAGCGTCCACAGTGTCCATGGAATTGTTTTCCTTGTGTAGTTCAAGTGTGGCTTTGAAAGCGATGAAATCTTCCAACTTTGCCATATCTATACCATAACAATCAGGATATCTAATTTGGGGTGCAGAAGAAACCACAATAATTTTCTTTGGAGATAATCGGTCAAGAATACGTAGGATACTTTTTTTAAGCGTGGTACCCCTTACGATGCTGTCGTCAATGATAACAAGATTGTCTCCTTTTTTTACAGAGCCGTAGGAAATGTCATAGACGTGTGCCACCAAATCATCCCTACTATCGTCTTGTGTTATAAATGTTCTTAGTTTAGCGTCCTTTATCGCCACTTTTTCTATTCTAGGCCGTACCTCAAGTATTTCATGTAGTTGATCACTGGTTATTTTGGAGCCTATGGATAGAATTTGTTCTTCCTTCTTTTTGTTCAGGTAATTTTGGGCTTCTTTCACCATTCCAAAAAATGAAGTCTCGGCAGTATTGGGGATATAGGAAAACACGGTGTTCTTAATATCATGGTCTATCTCTTTTATAATTTGGGGGAAGACCAATCTACCCAACTCCTTACGTTCTTGGTAAATCTCCTTGTCACTTCCGCGTGAAAAGTAAATACGTTCAAATGAGCATGCCTTGCGTTCGGTAGGTTCTAGAATTTCCTTAAGGGCGACCGAGCCATTTTTTTTGATAATGATGGCATGGCCTGGGTCCAACTCCATGACACTATCATAAGGAACATTAAAAACTGTTTGTATAGCAGGACGTTCCGAAGCCACCACGACTACTTCGTCATCCTTATAATAGTATGCCGGCCTAATTCCTGCAGGATCACGAAGTACAAAGGCATCGCCGTGCCCTATCAGACCTGCCATAGCATATCCGCCGTCAAAATTTTTAGCAGCCCTTCTCAAAATCTTGGAAACTTTGAGTCTTTCGGCAATTATAGCGGAAGCTTCCCTTTTGGTATATCCTTCCTTCTTTATTTGCTTATATAATTTGGCAACTGCATCATCCAAAAAATGACCTATTTTTTCCATCACGGTCACGGTATCCGCCATTTCTTTTGGGTGCTGCCCCAACTGTACCAAATTATCGAATAACTCATGAACGTTGGTCATGTTAAAGTTGCCCGCAACAATAAGGTTACGGTGCATCCAGTTGTTCTGTCTTAAAAACGGATGAACACTCTCTATACTATTTTTACCAAAAGTCCCGTATCTAACATGACCTAAAAGTAATTCCCCTATGTATGGAATATTCTTTTTTTGCAATGCCACGTCATTTTCATATTCTGGATGTTCCTTCAGCTCTCTATTGATTCGGTCGTTGATTTGTGCAAATATATCCTGTATGGGTTGTTGGTCTATGGATCGTACGCGGCTCATGTAGCGCTGTCCTGCCTCCACATCTAATTTGATACTTGCAAAACCGGCACCATCTTGTCCACGGTTATGCTGTTTTTCCATCATGAGGTACATCTTGTTTACCCCATAGAACGCAGACCCGTATTTTTCTTTGTAGTACTCAAGTGGTTTGAGCAATCGGATAACTGAGATGCCACACTCGTGCTTAATAGCGTCACTCATTAGTGTTTGTATTAAAAAAGCCCCAATTGTGGGGCGCAAGTTTATTGTAATTCAATTTCAAATTGTGTCAATGCCTTAAATTGATGCAATCTTTTATTTACTTCTTCACGTTTTAAATCTTCCATACGTTCCGTTCCAAACTTTTCCACACTGAACGAAGCTAGGTTAGACCCGTGAATGACAGCCTTCTTCATGTTCTTAAAGGATATATCCCCAGTCGCTGCCAAATAACCTGAAAACCCACCAGCAAACGTATCACCTGCTCCTGTTGGATCAAACACTTCTTCCAAAGGCAATGCGGGCGCAAAGAAAATTTGTTCTTTATGAAACAATAATGCACCGTGTTCTCCTTTTTTGATAACCACATATTTTGGGCCCATTCCATAAATTTTACGGGCCGCTTTCACAAGCGAGTATTCCCCGGTCAACTGCCTAGCCTCTTCATCGTTTATGGTAATAACATCAATGTGTTTTAGGGTCTTTAAAAGTTCCTTTAAGGCATTATCCATCCAAAAATTCATCGTATCAAGAATGATGAGTTTTGGTCGCTTTTCCATTTGATTAATTACACTTAACTGAACACTTGGGTGAAGATTACCCAACATTACTACTTCAGCATCTTTATAATCTTCTGGAACCGCAGGGTTAAAATCAGCCAAGGTATTTAGATCGGTGATAAGCGTTTCCCGAGAATTTAAGTCATTGTGGTATTTTCCTTTCCAATAAAAGGTCTTACCGCCCTTTACGATTTCCAACCCATCCAAGTTTATGTTTTTATCGACAAGTAGGTTTAGATAAGCATCGGGCATATCGTCTCCCACAATTGAAACAATAGCTGCATCAACATCAAATTGAGAAGCCGCCAAACCTATAAAAGTGGCAGCGCCACCTAAAATCTTATCTGTTTTTCCAAAGGGAGTTTCAATCTGATCAAATGCAACTGTTCCGACAATTACCAATTTTCCCATAGCAAATCTGTGGAGTAAAAATTAAGCTGCAAATATACGGTTTTGGAAGACGAATAGAATACCGATGTTTATATCAAATAATAAATATTTTAGTAATTAATTGAAGACCTTGGGACACAACATAGAAGTATTAGGTTTGGTCTTTACTTTCTTCCAAAATCCGCAGGGATTTCACCCCAAGCCTTGGTTTCCCATTTAACGATGGGGGTATTATATTGGTTTTTTTTAAGCCAATCGACTGCACGTCTTATCAAATCGAACAACACTTTGTTCTTAGTTGTTTCTGGTAATTTGGTATTGCAGTTTTGCTTTCGCACCCAGCTCATGGCGGTACGGGAATCGGTATAAATAATCCGGTCGCTATTGCGCTCCTTTAAAAACGCTAGTCCGTGGACAATGGCCAAAAATTCCCCAATATTATTGGTTCCCTCAGGAAAAGGCCCTTGTCTAAATAGTTTTTTACCTGTTTTTGTGTCCACGCCTTGGTATTCCATAACTCCTGGGTTGCCGCTGGACGCGGCATCAACCGAGATAGAATGGTAATTTGGCTGCCCTATTTTCAATAGTTGTTCCTGTGTGAGTGTAGACTCCTCTTTTTTCTTTCCTTTAAAATCGTCATAATTGCCATTGTATGCTTTTTGTGCTAGCGAAAACGAAGGAAAGGATTTGTATTCGGCCCCTTTATAACCGGTTATGGCCGCCTTGCAATCTTCCCAAGAGTTATAAATGCCGGGGCGTTTGCCCTTCCAAACTACGTAAAACTTCTCTTTTTTGGCCATTATTGATTTAAAAGTAAGTCCTCAATCACTTTTGGAAAGTGTTCGTACTCCAATTGATGAACTTTTTCCGCTATTTGCTCAGGCGTATCACCAGGTAAAATAGCAGTTTTTGCTTGATGAATTATTGCTCCTTCGTCATAATTAGCGGTTACATAATGAATGGTGATACCGGTTTCAGCGTCATTATTTTTTTTAACGGCCCTGTGCACGTTCATCCCATACATTCCCTTCCCACCATAATCTGGCAAAAGGGCTGGATGAATGTTTATGATGCTATTTGGAAATGCTTCGATGAAATGCTCAGGAATTTTCAAAAGAAATCCGGCAAGCACGATAAGGTCTGGATTCATGGATTTCAGAATATCTAACACACAACTACTATCCAAAAATGCTTTTTTGTTGAAATATAATGCGCTGATATTAAGTCTATTGCATCTATCTATAACTTTGGCATCCCTTTTGTTAGTCAATACAGCGGTGACAGTAATAGTACGCTCATCATTAAAATAGTTTACAATGTTCTCAACATTAGAGCCTGAACCGGATGCAAAAAGAACAATTCGTTTAGCCTTCAAAAGAAATAGATTTTAAGTTTAGAAGTACCATTTACCTCCCCAAAAAGTATGGCAAAAATAGTATAAACAATTAGACCTTCCTTAGTGTGGGTCAGGAATTGCGGATTGGTTTTAAAGTTTTATAATATCCGGAAAAATAAAAATATACTATTAAAATCCTGAATTTTTAATTTCAAAAAAGGTACTTGTATATTTTTAATTTTCTTAAATTACATCACATTTTAACGACAATTAGTGTAATTCAACCAAAGTTTTTTATTTTTGCCAACAATTTAAATTTTTAAAACCAATATTATTATGTCAGACATTGCATCAAGAGTTAAAGCTATCATCGTTGATAAACTGGGAGTTGATGAGAACGAAGTGGTAACAGAAGCTAGCTTTACTAACGATTTAGGGGCAGATTCATTGGACACCGTTGAATTGATTATGGAATTCGAAAAGGAATTCGATATTCAAATCCCTGATGATCAAGCTGAGAATATCGCAACCGTTGGCCAGGCCATAAGCTATATAGAAGAAGCTAAATAATCTATGATTCTTTAATAATAGATTTTAAATTATCCATGTGGTAAATACTCCGCATGGATAATTTTTTTAATTTACACTTGGTTTATATTTAAACGAAAAACAAGTTCAATGCAATTAAAGCGAGTTGTAGTTACTGGATTGGGAGCACTTACCCCTATAGGTAATAATATTGAGGAGTATTGGAACGGTCTGGTGAACGGTAAAAGTGGTTCTGCACCCATTACATACTATGATACGGAAAAATTCAAGGTCAAATTCGCCTGCGAACTAAAGAACTACAATACAGAAGATCATTTTGACAGAAAGGAAGGTCGTAAACTGGATAAGTTTGCGCAATATGCTTTAGTATCTTCTGACGAGGCCATCCTGGATTCCAAATTGGATTTGGATAAAATCGATAAATTCCGTGTAGGGGTTATCTGGGGCGCTGGTATAGGTGGTCTTGAAACGTTTCAAAACGAGGTTATGAACTTCGCCCAAGGTGATGGTACCCCCCGTTTTAACCCTTTCTTCATCCCTAAAATGATTGCCGATATTGCTCCTGGCAATATTTCTATAAAACATGGTTTTATGGGACCTAACTATACTACAGTTTCAGCTTGTGCTTCCTCGGCGAATGCCATGATAGATGCCTTGAACTATATACGTTTAGGTCATTGTGATGTAATTGTTACAGGTGGTAGTGAAGCTGCCGTAACCATTGCAGGAATGGGAGGATTTGGCGCTATGCATGCATTATCCACTAGGAATGAAAGCCCGGAAACGGCTTCCAGACCTTTTGACGCCACTAGAGATGGATTTGTACTTGGTGAAGGTGCCGGAGCATTGATTTTGGAAGAATACGAACACGCAAAGGCCAGAGGAGCAAAAATTTATGCCGAAGTCGTTGGTGGCGGAATGTCCAGTGATGCCTATCATATGACGGCCCCGCACCCGGATGGAATAGGAGTGGTAAGGGTAATGGAAAATTGCTTGCGAGATGCTAATATGGATATTGAAGAGGTAGATGCCATAAACACCCATGGTACTTCCACGCCATTGGGAGATGTTGCAGAATTAAAAGCAATCTCTGAAGTATTCGGTGAACATGCCAAGAATATAAACATCAATTCCACCAAATCCATGACGGGTCATTTATTAGGGGCAGCTGGAGCCATAGAGGCAATAGCCTCCATATTATCCATGGAACATGGTATTGTACCTCCCACTATAAACCATACCACAGTTGACGAAAATATTGACCCAAGCTTAAATCTGACCCTTAACAAGGCCCAAAAAAGGGATGTAAAGGTTGCCATGAGCAATACTTTTGGTTTTGGAGGACATAATGCTTGTGTCGTATTTAAAAAAATTAGTTAATACTAGCGTATGACTTTTCCCAAAAATCTTTTCAATTCCCATCCCGATAAGGATGGGGATTTTTTTTTAGGGATAAAAAAAATCCTAGGTTTTAAGCCAAAGAATATTAGTTATTACAAAAAGGCTTTTCTACATCGTTCCATGAACAAAAAGGATGAAAACGGAAACCCTATGAACTATGAACGATTGGAATTTTTAGGAGATTCCATGTTGGGAACCATTATTTCTAAATATTTATACAGCGAAGTGCCCAACGGAGACGAAGGGTATTTGACAAAAATGCGTTCGAAGGTGGTGAGTAGGGAGCATCTGAATGAATTGGGGAAGGATTTGGGGCTTATTAAATACGTAGAAAGTAGGATACCCAAATCCAATTTTGGCGAAAATATTCACGGCAACGTTTTTGAAGCTTTGGTAGGAGCCATCTATTTGGATAGGGGCTACCCATACTGCGAAAAGTTTATTAATTCAAGGGTTATTGAACCATATGTAGATATTGAACAATTGGAGGGTAGGGTCATCAGTTACAAAAGTTTGGTAATCGAGTGGTGTCAAAAACAAAAGAAGACGTTCAATTACAATGTTTATGAAGATACGGGTAACGACCCCTTAAAACATTTTGCGGTAAAATTGTCCATTGGTGGTAATGTTGTGGCGAAAGCTAGGGCAACATCAAAGAAAAAAGCGGAAGAAAGGGCGTCTAAAAGAGCCTTTTTTGCACTTCAGGATAAAATGAGCTAGCTTTAGAAGTAATCAACAAAACTCTAACGTTATAGTAACTTTAGGAACAGTTTAAACCAGCTTTGATTTTAGGGATTATACGGTAATAGTTCTATATTTACCGCTTGGTCTAGTCCATATGGCAGCAGTCTACAAAATTGACAGTGATTTTTATGATGACTCCTTTCTATTATTAGCTTTGCATAGCTCATTGGAGGACTATGCTATGATTTATTTTTTAAATCAAAGTTTTAAAGCGAAATTTAAAAGAACCAAAGAAGATTTTGATTTAAGTGAAGGTAGTTCCTTTTCAGTGTATGAGTGGGAAGATAAATATCACGATAGGTTTTGGAAACTTATTGCCAACCGCAGTACTAAGGAAACGGTATTGGAGAACAACGATTTGTTTTCAAATGACCATACGTATGTTAAGCCCAGGCTTATACCGGAATTAAAAGATGTGGATTATTTTTTAAGGATAGAGGAGGATTCAAGCTTAATTAAGAAAGAAGTAATAAAAAAAGTACTCAATGTTCCAAAGATAATGGCCGCGTACCAAGTAGAACCTAACAAACTTAAGTCTAAGAACAATTTAATATTTTAACAATGCCAACTAAAAAGAAGACAAAGATAGTAGCTACCCTTGGGCCGGCTACGAGTAATAAAGATGTCCTGCGCAGTATGATTTTGGCGGGAGTAGATGTCTTTAGAATAAATTTTTCGCATGCGGATTATAATGATGTTGCCGAGCGTGTAAAAATGATTAGGGAGCTTAACGATGAGTTGGAGACCAACACCTCTATATTGGCAGATTTACAAGGTCCAAAACTAAGGGTAGGCGTAATGGCCGGTGAAGTTGTAGTAAGTCCGGGTGATGAAATTACTTTTGTAACAGGGAAGCCTTTTGAGGGCACCTCTGAGCGGGTCTATATGAACTATAAAGAGTTTCCAAGGGATGTGAAAGCCGGGGAACGCATCCTTTTGGATGATGGTAAGCTTATGTTCGAGGTACTGACTACCAATAGCAAGGACGAAGTAAGGGCTAAGGTAATTCAGGGCGGACCCTTAAAATCAAAGAAAGGGGTTAATCTTCCAAATACCAACATTTCGCTACCTGCGCTTACCTCTAAAGACGTTAAGGACGCTGAGTTTGCTATTTCCTTAGAGGTAGATTGGATAGCTTTGTCTTTCGTTAGGTTTAGTCAGGATTTAATAGATCTTCAAGAAATCATCAAAAAGCATTCGGAACACAAGATTCCAATTATCGCGAAGATTGAGAAACCCGAGGCAGTTGAAAATATTGATAAAATTGTGGCTTATTGCGATGGTCTTATGGTAGCTAGGGGGGATTTAGGTGTTGAAGTACCTGCACAAGCAGTTCCTCTGATACAGAAGCAACTTGTTTTGCGCGCTAAAAAGGCCAGAATACCGGTAATTATCGCTACCCAGATGATGGAGACCATGATAACAAGCCTTACCCCTACAAGGGCTGAGGTGAACGATGTTGCTAATTCCGTAATGGACGGGGCCGATGCAGTAATGCTATCGGGAGAAACTTCGGTTGGAAATTATCCAGTTCAGGTAATTGAAAAAATGGCCAGCATTCTGGAAAGTGTTGAAAGCTCTGAACTAATCCATGTACCTCACGATCCTCCACACGTCAGAACAAAAAGATACATCACAAAATCCATTTGTTTTCATGCGGCCACAATGGCAAATGAAATTAAAGCCAAAGCGATTTCTACCCTAACCAATAGCGGTTATACGGCATTTCAAATTTCTGCTTGGAGACCTAGCGCTCATATATTGGTATTTACTTCCAATAGGAGGATATTGACACAGCTTAATCTGTTATGGGGAGTAAAAGCTTTTTATTACGACAAGTTTGTTTCTACCGATGAGACCATTGAGGATGTGAATGCCATAGCTTGTAAAAAGGGATTCTTGGATGTTGGTGATATGCTTATCAGTTTGGCGGCGATGCCCATAAAGGATAAGGGTATGGTAAATACACTTAGGGTAACGGAAATTGAGACTTGTAATTTCTAAAAGTCAATTTTATAAAAAGTAAAGACCCGCTATAAACAGCGGGTCTTTACTTTTTGCTTCTATATGTTATTTTTAGGCGACTTCCTTTTCAAATGCGATGAAATTTATGACTTCGCCCGATGTATTAAAAATGGGCTGCCCTTTTATCCAGCAATTATATTGAGATCCGTCCTTTCTATAATTTATAATTGTCGTTTCAAACGATTTCTTTTGCTTTACAGCATTTGAGATTATCTGAAGCGAGTTTTTACAGGTTTTTTCACCTTGAAATATTTTAGGCTTTCTGCCAATAATTTCATTAGGGTGATACCTGTTCATATCCCAGATATTCTGTGTTGCATAAACAATGTTAAGTTGAACGTCCGTAACCACGATTACATGCTCTTTGCTTTTTAACTTTTCCTCAAAACTTGGTGCATTAAAGTCCCATGCATTGTTTTGAGCTAGTTGCTTAAGGGAATTCAAATCGTATTCGATTTTGCAACTTTCATCAAATGTTTGGGCATAGAAATCCCATGATGAAAGGGGTAGGGCATTAAACTTTAAACCTTTATGAAACTTGACAACCGCATCATCGTAATTTCTAAGACTTTCCATAAAGATTTTCTTTTCCATAGCAATTTGTTATAAAGCTAAAAAAAGTACGTATCAAGCTAAAATAGAAGCAAAGTATTAACATTCTTGTTTAATAAATGAAATTATCATGTTGTAATTAACTCAAAAAGGCTAAACAGAATTTCTTGTGAAAATTTCAAAAAAAGATAATTTGCTTTTTCATTTAAAAGTCAAATTTTAACTGGACCATGATTGCGTCCTCTTCATCTTTTGTTTTCTCTCTTTTTTCGGTATTCAGATTGGCCAAAGAAAGTCCCAAAAGCCGAACGGAGTTCTGTAGTTCCTCTTGATATAAAAGTTCCCTTGCAGTTTCCAAAATAAGGCCTTTATCCGCTATAAAATATGGGAGGGTTTTACTGCGGGTATTCAAGGTAAAATCACTGTATTTTATTTTAAGAGTAATAGTTTTACCTGCAATATTGGATTTTTTAAGACGCCTTTCCAATTCTTTGGCAATGTGTTCCAAACGTTCCAGCATAAATATTTCACTGCTGAGGTTTTCATTGAAAGTCCTTTCTGCCCCTACGGATTTTGGAATACGATGTGGCTTTACTTCACTATTATGAATACCACGTACTACATGGTAATAATAACTACCGCTCTTCCCAAAATTCTCTTCTAAAAATGCCATGGATTTTGATTTTAAATCCTTCCCCGTAAATATGCCCAGCTTATACATTTTTTCTGCAGTGACCTTTCCTACGCCATAGAATTTTCGGATATCCAACTCCTCCAAAAACTGAATTACCTCTTCTGGATTTACGGTTTTTTGTCCATTAGGTTTATTGATGTCGCTGGCAACTTTAGCGATGAACTTGTTTATGGAAATACCAGCGGAAGCGTTCAATCCGGTTTTTTCCAAGATACGTTGGCGAATTTCCTTGGCAATGAGCGTGGCCGAGGGGTTTCCTTTTTTGTTGATCGTTACATCCAAATAGGCTTCGTCCAAGGAAAGCGGTTCTACCAGGTCTGTATATTCATGAAAAATACGCCGTATCTGGTGCGATATTTCCTTGTAGCGATCAAAACGGGCTTTTACAAAAATAAGCTCAGGGCAATTTCGTTTTGCCAGTACACTGCTCATGGCACTTCTTACCCCAAATTTTCTAGCTTCATAACTTGCGGCTGCCACAACACCTCGTTGAGAACTTCCGCCAACAGCGATAGGTTTTCCTTTTAATTCCGGATTATCCATTTGTTCCACGGAAGCGTAGAATGCATCCATATCCACATGGATTATTTTTCGTTGGGGAAAATCAGGTTGCATATTGTAAATTTATAACATCTAAAAATAGCTCGATATGCTAATTATGTACTAATGATAGAAATTGAGCGAAAATTCTTGGTGGAGTCGGATGGTTTTAAGTCACGAGCTATTTCTGTAAATAGGATTGTTCAAGGATTCTTGAATACCCATCCAGAGCGGACGGTGCGTATTAGAATCAAATCCGATAGGGGGTTTATTACCGTTAAGGGAAAGTCCAATACAACCGGGACAGCCCGTTTTGAATGGGAAAAAGAGATTACGGTGGAAGAAGCGGAAACCTTGTTGAAACTTTGTGAAACAGGTATTTTAGATAAAATAAGATATGAAATCCCTATTGGCGATCATGTCTTTGAAGTGGATGAATTCCTTGGAGAAAATAGTGGATTATGCATTGCGGAAGTAGAGCTTACCTCGGAAGACGAATATTTTGAAAAACCTTCTTGGCTGGGAACTGAGGTAACGGGAGAAGCGAAGTACTATAATTCGCAATTAAGTAAGAGACCATATCGCAAGTGGTAATTTACTTTACCACAGTTATTTTGTCTATACCTGATTCCGCACTAATTATGTCAACAACATTTCCGTTGTAGGTTGCAGTTTCAATAGTGAAATAAGGACCGCAGCAGTCGCCACCGCGACTGTTTGTTATTAAGCTTAAAATTAAAGTATCAGTTTCCGAATTATTCAAGGAAATTTGATAGGTATTTTCACCCTCCATCCCGGAAATAAAAATGAATATGACATTATCTGAATTACTTGAATTTTCATTTACTTGATTTTCTCCTTTAAAAACTTTGATTTCTTCAAGAGAATATGTGCCATTTGTTGTTAGATTAGTGCCATTACCATCTAATAATTCGATAGCGAATGATTGTGCCAAACAGCTCACATTGGCACATTCTACACGTGAGTTATCACATTGAACCAAAAAAATCAAAAGAAATCCTAGGAAAATAAGTTTTGCCTTCATGTACATAGGATGTAAAAAGTAAGTAAGGGTTGCGTTTAGGAGGTTTCCGTTTGCGTACTTCGGTATACAATCCATTCTGTCTTTTTCCTTTCGGATACTTTTCGTACCATTCTAATCTTTTTCATCAGAAAGGGAAGACATCCAAAAAGCAGTAAAACAGTTCCCAAAATAAACACCGGAACTGCACTGGAAAATAGGTTTCCGCTGGATAATATCGCTAAAATCAATATGGTGGAAAGCGGAAAGGAAAGCGCCAAAATATTCACCGCAAATTTGGAACTAAAAGTCCGTTGTTTTTTTCCAATTTCTTTTTCTTGGGCTTCAACAACCGCAATATGGGAAAATGGCCAGAAACTGCAGGCACTAAGCCCAAAGGCAAGAAGCGCAAGAATATCATTTTGAATGGAAATATTTGCGACTACAAGAAAGATTCCAACCAATAACGTAACAAAACCGGCCCTTAAAAAAAGCAAGGATAGTAATTTGAACAGTTGTTTCCCTTTAATATTCACCGCAAGCCCAATAAATAAAAGCACAAGTGGCGTCATAATCATGCTTAACCTGCCCAAGGTATCACTAAGAAAAAATGGCAACGATTCCATAGTGAACCCAAAAAATACCAAAATCAAGGCAATGACTATAAAGATATTTACAGGTTCGGAAATCATTGCCAATATCAAGGATTTTACTTTCTTACTATTTGATGTTCTTGCTATTGCCCTTTTGCGGTAGTACCAGTTCATGGCTATGAGATAAAGGACAATTAGGACAAAAACTTTATTTCCCAAGTCCGCCATGGCGACTTTTGCCAGATAGTCTTCTCCTAAAAATTCCAAAACAAAAGGAAAACAAGAAAGACCAGGAGCAAGGGAGGCTACCAGTAATCCGGCTGTTCTACCGTCCGGGCTGTCCTTTTTTATTCCTGTGAGCGGTAAAATATAAGGGAATGCGAGAAAAACAACTATATTTAGCAATAAGGCCAAAAAAGGAAGCGACATGAGCGCTGCATCTATTTTCACACCTATCAAGGCAATGAAAATGGTGGCAGGCAATGCCAGGTTAAGAATTATCTTTTTAATACCGTTAAGCTCCTCTTTTGAATTGAATTTTAATTTCAAAAGAAGACCGATACCGATAAAAAGGATAAAGGTCAGGGTTTTTTGTAAAGTTAAATCCATTCTATGTAAGCACGTCCGTTAAGGCAGCGGTGAATATTTTCATTTCATCCAGAGTTCCCATACTTACCCTGCACCAATTTTTGCCCATAATTTCAAAGGCTCGTACCCCCACTTTTTTATCCATCATTTTTTCCAGGAACAGTTTGCCGTCCATTTCTATAGGGAAAATGATAAAACTGGTAGAGGAGGGCACATAGTCGTAACCCAATTTCTTTAAACTTTCATATACATATTCCCTTGCCTCGGCATTTTTGGTGCGGGACATATCCTGAAAAGGATCATCATCCATGCTCGCTAATGCCGCGTATATTGACGTGTAGGAAATTCCCATTCCTCCTCTTGTGATTTTTTGAATTTTATCCAGCGTTTTTTCCTGTGCTATAATGTAGCCTACCCTTAGGCCGGCCATACCATGTATTTTGGAGAATGTTCTGGCAATAATCACATCCTTACCCTCATTTATAAGGGATACCATACTTTTCTTGGCACCGTCTTCTAAAAACCCAAGATAGGCCTCATCCACAAAAACAGGAACTTTCTCGGAAACCCTAGAACAAAAATCAACCAGCTCGGCATGATCCGTCATGCTACCTGTCGGGTTGTTGGGATTACAGATGTAGACTAGTTTGGTGTCATCATCAATGGCTTCTTCCATAGCACTTAAATCATGGGACCAATCTTCTTTTAAAGGAACAGCTTTCCATGAAGCCCCTGTCGCTTCTGCCACTCTAATAAGGGACATATAGGATGGATCAGCCGATACTACGTTTCCGCCATTTAAAAATAGCACCATGGCGGTTTTTTCCAATAAATCCGATGAACCAGGGCCCATCATAATATGTTTGGGAGAAACTCCTTCCTTCTCCGCTATCTTATCAACAAGTGTAAAAAGTTCTTTCCATGCGTATCTATTTCCTTTTTCGGCAACACCTTTTAATGCTTCTATTGCTTTAGGGGAAGGCCCGTAAGGATTCTCATTGGCATTCAATTTTGCCAACAACATGTTTTCATCCGGAAAAGCGTCAGGGATGTATTCCTTAAAAAATGGACTGTACAATGCATTTCCTTCCAAATCTAGCGTAAGGGGAGATTTGGTCGTTTCCGCCAAACCAATATGAGGGAACAGAGTAATGCCTCCAGCGGTTAGCAAACCTGTTTTTAACCAGTCTCTGCGGTTTATATTTCCAGTTTTCATGTAGTTGTTTTTTTAGTGAATTAGCTAATCCATCTAAATTAAAAACCAACAACAGTAATTCCTATGGTAAAACTGTAAAAATCAATAGGTTAAAATCAGGATAATCAATTTTGAAGTATACTAATTTGGTAATCCCGCATTTTTAATTGAAAAAATAGGGGCTATTTTGCGAGAATACCATCCTTTTCTATCAAAGGAACGGTTTTCAGCTCCTTTTCACTTATGGTATTCTTTTTGAAAAGGAACTTTCTTTCATAAAGTTTGTTATCCGCGTAATAGGTCACAAAAAACTCGTTGTTAAGAGTGAGAACATCCTCTTGTACCAATTCTATTTTTTCAAATCCCTTGGCAGCAACGACCGGGATGGCATGCCTCATCGTTGAGGTTTTTCTATCTCCGTCATCACCTTTGGAAACAATAAGGGCCATCTCTATGGGAGTAGTGCGATTATTAATTATGTAGGCATTCCAATCTTTGGATAGAAAATCCTTGTTCCACTCGCGTATAAGTGCAATATAAACGTCTTTTGCAACTGGGATTTCAATATCTTTTTTCAAGTTAAAATTTTAAAGCGCACTCCTAAACTGCTCAAGAAAACGGATGTCGTTTTCACTTAATAACCGAATATCGGAAATCTGATGCAGCAATAGTGCGATACGATCAATTCCCATTCCAAATGCAAACCCGGAGTATTCATCAGGATTAATTCCGCAATTGGTAAGCACATTGGGATCTACCATACCACAACCCATAATTTCCAACCAGCCGGTTCCTTTTGTCATGCGGTAGTCGGTCTCGGTCTCCAGTCCCCAATACACGTCAACCTCTGCACTTGGTTCCGTAAACGGGAAATAGGAAGGTCTCAATCTGATTTTTGACTTCCCGAATAGCTCCGTAGTAAAATATTGTAACGTCTGTTTCAAGTCCGCAAAGGAAACGTCTTTGTCTATGTACAAGCCCTCCACTTGATGAAAGAAACAGTGGGATCGGGCGGAAATGGCTTCGTTTCTGTAAACCCTTCCCGGAGAAATGGTACGGATGGGTGGTTTGTTGTTTTCCATATAGCGTACCTGTACGGAAGATGTATGAGTTCGTAATAGGATATCCGGATCGGTCTGGACAAAGAAAGTATCCTGCATGTCTCGTGCCGGATGGTATTCTGGAAGGTTTAGTGCGGTAAAATTGTGCCAATCGTCTTCAATTTCCGGTCCTTCGGAAACATTGAAACCAATTCTGGAAAATATTTCGATAATTTGGTTTTTTACAATTGATATGGGATGTCTGGCACCAAGTTCTATGGGCTCCCCGGGTCTTGTAAGGTCACCATAGACTTTCTGAGCTACGGATGTATTATCCAAAGATTCTTTTAGCATATTTACCTTTTCGGTAGCAGCTTGTTTTAATTGATTGATAGTTTGCCCAAACTCCTTCTTCTGATCATTTGGTACATTTTTGAACTCAGCAAAAAAATCGTTCAAAAGACCTTTTTTCCCTAAATACTTGATGCGAAATGACTCAACTGCGTCATTGGTATCCGCAGTAAAATTTTCAACCTCGGCTATATGTTTCTTGATAGTGTCAATCATAGTATGGACTAAAAGCACAAATTTAAAACTTTTAGAAAAGCTAGGATATGTTTTTAAAGATTAAGATATCGGATAGAATAGATTGTATGGTTATTCTTTGATAGCTTCTAAAAGCGGTCAATTGCTTTTAATCCAAGTGATAAATTTCCATGATTTCCTTTAAAATACCTTCAAAATCAATTTTTAGATCGATTAATTTTCCGCTATGTACGTCAAACACCCAACCATGTACGGTAAGCTCCCGTTGTCTATAAGCTTTTTGCACTACGGCGGTTTTGATGAGATTTACGCATTGCTCTTGTACATTGAGCTCAACAAGCCGGTCATATTTTTCTTCCTCTTCGTCAATGGCGTTCAATTCGTCCTTATGTAGCCTATACACATCTCTAATACAGCGTAACCAAGGATTTAAAAGTCCAAGGTCTGCAGACTGCATAGCCGCCTTTACTCCCCCGCAGGCGTAGTGGCCACAGACTACGAGGTGACTTACTTTTAGATGCTCCACGGCATATTCAATAACGGACATAGCGTTGAGGTCAATATTAATGACCATATTGGCAATGTTGCGGTGAACAAAGACTTCACCAGGGCTTAGACCCATGAGTTCTTCTGCGGTAACCCTACTATCTGAACATCCAATGTAAAGAATCTCTGGATTTTGTCCTTTTCCAAGAGCATCGAAAGTAGTTGGGCTGTAATGAAAGCTTATCCGCTATCCACTTTTCGTTATTTTCAAATACTGTATTTAAGTTCATGGATGATATTGGTGAATGTTATTGGTTGAAAAGATAGTTTATTCTGCAAAAAGAAAGCCAATGTTTTTAACATTGGCTCTTTAATCGAATCTTTCTTAAAAAATCAATAGAATTCTACTGCTCCGGAAGATACGTCGTACATTGCTCCAACAATCATAACCTCACCTTTTTCTTCCATTTCTGCCAGTACTTTACTTCTTTCTCGAATATTTTCAATGGTAATTTCTACGTTTTTTGCCGAGACGTTATCCACAAACTCTAGGTTGCCAGAGTTTCTTTTACTTTCATCCTTTGGCTCCTTAACGGCGGCAACGGCAGGTTCAATCTTGTTTATTAAAGCCGTAAGGTTTCCCAATCTAGCATGGTCACAAGCACCTTTTATGGCCCCACAACTCGTATGGCCAAGGACAACGATCAATTTAGTACCTGCTAGCTTGCTGGCAAACTCCATACTACCCAAAATATCCTCGTTCACAAAATTCCCCGCAATACGTATGCTGAAAATATCTCCGAGACCTTGATCAAAAACCAATTCAGCGGAAACACGTGAATCTATACAGCTTAATATGGTCGCAAAAGGAAATTGCCCCTCACTGGTGTCGTTCACCTGTTCTAAAAGATTACGGTTTGCTTTTAGGTTGTTTTGGAATCTTTGGTTCCCCTCCTTTAAAAATCGCAAGGACTTTTCAGGGGTCATTGTTGCTTGGGTTTCTTTTGTATGTGCTTTCATGTTTCTTTAATTTATAGTTAACTAGCTAAGGCTCATATCCGATTTGGGCTTTTTTTCAAAAAAATCAACAAAACTCTCTGGGTTCTCTTCTACACCTCTTTTGGAAATAAGCTTAATATCAATGTTTCGCTCTTTTGCCTTATATCTAAAATCTTCAAGAATTTCTATAATATCATTATCAAGATACCTTGTGTTTAGAACATTAAGTTCTAAATACGTATTCTCGGGAAGTTTATCCAACTCTTTCAAAATAGCTCCTTTATTGAAAAAGGTAACTTCTTCGGCCAAAGTCATCTTTATCCTGTTTTTTCCATCACTTTTATCTTCAATATGCAAAAAGTGTGAATTTTGGTAGCTTTTAAGAAGAATTACTATGATTCCAACCGCAAGTCCAAGACCTATTCCAATTAACAAATCGGTAAATATGATACCTATTACGGTAACAAAAAAGGGTACAGATTGTTTCCACCCTAAATCATACATTTTTTTGAAAAGCGCAGGTTTGGCCAACTTATAACCCACGATAAGTAATATTGCGGCAAGTACCGAAAGCGGTATTTTATTTAATAGATTGGGAATAAGAATTACAGAAAAAAGTAGAAAAAAACCATGTACGATAGCGGACAATTTGGTTCTACCACCCGATTGAATATTTGCCGAACTTCTAACGATTACTTGTGTAATGGGTAGGCCCCCAATCATACCTGAAAGAATGTTACCTGTTCCTTGTGCCAATAACTCCCTGTTTGTAGGGGTAACATTTTTGTGTGGATCCAACTTATCGGTTGCTTCTACACATAGTAATGTTTCCAAACTCGCAACTAAAGCTATGGTGAAACCAGTTACCCAAATCTGAGGATTGGTAATAGCTGAAAAATTGGGGAAGCTGAATTGCCCAATAAACGAATCCAAATCATCTGGGACGGGAACACTTACCAAGTGTGACTTGGCAATGGAAAAAGTATCGCTATCTTGTGTAAAGATGTAAAAAAGAATACCAAGAACCACTGCTACTAATGGCCCTTGCACCACTTGAAAGAACTTAGCCTTTTTAGCCAATATGTTGTCCCAAACTATAATTACCAATAAACCTATTATTCCAACAATCATTGACCCAACAATCAAATTGTCAAAAATACCTAATATGGCGGAAAATGTATTCTCCCCGGAAGGTTCAAAGAAACTGTCCGCTCCCTCGGGTTCGGCATCATAGCCAAAAAAATGTGGGATTTGCTTTAATATGATGATGATTCCAATTCCCGTTAGCATCCCTTTTATAACGGAAGAGGGGAAATAGTACCCGATTACCCCTGCTTTTAAAACACCAAATAGGATTTGGATTATTCCTCCTAAAACAACAGCAACCAAGAAGTTTTGATAGCCTCCTAGCGCTCCAATGGCGGTGAGTACAATGGCTGCCAGTCCCGCTGCCGGACCACTTACCCCAATTTTGGAACCACTCAGGGCTCCTACAACAATACCACCGATAATACCGGCAATTAAACCGGAAAATAAGGGAGCACCACTCGCTAATGCAATACCTAAACAAAGTGGTAATGCTACAAAAAATACGACAATACTGGCTGGAAGGTCGTTCTTTAAATGTTTAAACATAAATAATGGTTATTAGGACCAAAGTCATTATCAGGCCAATTAAAATAATTATTGGGAAATGGAAAAGACGAATTATAAATGATATAATTCGGGAGGAGGAGATATAATTTCCAGTATATAACCTTTATAGCCAACGGGACGATGGGCATCAACTACGGAATTCTTGTGTAAAGTTTCAAGTAAAAAATTAAAGGCAGTATCCTTGACCATCTTTTCCTCGGCTTGGGATTTTTTGCTAGATTCCTGTTGTTCCTCTTCGTTAACATTGGTTAGCACAATGGACCTGTCAACATCCATCAAAGTAATGATGCTAGGTGCGGTTATGGCAAAGAGCCATAGAAAAAGTAAAGTTATTCGCGCTAGATTTTTCATTCACAGGTAAAAAACAAATATATCGGTATTAAGATACATAATAGTTAAGGAAAGTCTAAAAATCTTTAAGCAATTTTATATTTTCTGATAAAATCCATCCGCTTTTTCCATCCTTGAGGCGAATTTTTTTCCAATCTTCTAATTGATCCAACACATTTACTTTGGTGCCCGCATGAAGCACAAATACCTCACTGCTATTGTCATTGGGTTCTGACATGATGCCTATCTCATCCGCAAATACAATAGCAGGTTGGTCCTTATTAAAATCATCGTATTGTATAAATGCCAGCGCAACTGCTACGATACTTATAAAGAGCGAAACGAAACTTCCTATAAAGGCCCATCTTTTTCTTGAAGAGTATCGGAAATAGTAGAAAAGAATATAGAATACTACAAACAGAAACATGAAGAATACGGCCAGATATGCCCATTGGTCAAAGGAAAGTTTGTTGGTAATGGATTTATAAATTTTGGACAACCCTGTTTCCGGTATCGTCTCGATAGCATCTAGGGTCATATTTTGCGCGTAGCCCAAATTGTTTAGGATTTCCGGGTCATTGGGCTTTAACAACAAGGCCTTTTCATAATAGTAGATGCTTGATGCAATTTCATTAAGCTTATAGTACGCGTTGCCAAGATTAAAGTACAATGCTGCGGAATGTTGGCCATTTTCAAGTATGGAGTTGTAAAATCCAATCGCTTTTTCGTAATCTCCATCATTATAGGCAGCAGTGGCCTTTGTAAAAATAGCTTCGTTTTGACCGTTTGCTACAAGGCCAAAAAGCATTACACATAAGATTAGTATCTTCTTCACTGTCCTATAATTGTTTGTCCATTAAAGAAATAACTTCACTGGCCTTATCATAATCATTTTGCATCTGAACTTGTGAGAACGGGCTATACCTAGCTGCCTCACAGTTGGTAAGAAGTTCTAGAAAACCGGCAATTGTAGTTTCGTCCACTTGCTTTTTATGAAGTAACTCTGAAATTTTGTCCTTACTGAACTCGGAAGTTTCTATTTTAAGTTTCGCTTTTAGGTAATTATGCAATGCTTTTTCCAAGGCCACGTAGAACGAATCTTTATTGCCAAGTTCCTTTCGTGCTTTCGAAAGGTATTTTCGGGCGAGTTTGTTCGCTCTTTTGACTTTGTTCCCAACAACATCACTGGCAATTTCCTCTCTTTTTTTCCTGAACAGAATCGCTATTGGAATTAATACAAGAGGCCCTAATAACAGCATGTAGAAAAGATTGGAACCTAAAAAGTAATTGGTGCCAATGGCCGTTAGGTTTGGATTCAGTTTGATAAAATTGAATTGACTTCCGCTCGTGACTACATTCTGTTTGGCGGTACCCGAGGCAACACCCGTTGCGCTGCTTGCACTTGATGGCCCTTCAAGCACGTTGATTACAATTTCATCCGACGTAAGCGTGGTATATTTTTCTGTTTTCGGATTGAAAAAACTAAAGGATATGGGCTGTAATGGATATTTACCCCTGAATTCCGGGACGATGGTGTAATCATTGGAGACTGTACCTTGCATACCTGCCAAAGTAGTGCGGACACCTTCGTTGAATTCCGGTTCATAAACTTCAAGGGAACTTGGCAAAACGGGTTCCGGTAGTTTAAAAAGTTTTAAATTTCCTTTCCCGGTCACTTCCACCTTGGCCTGTAAGGATTCCGTTGCATTAAGGCTTGTTTTACTAGTTGTCACGGCGAAATCAAAATCTCCCACCGCGCCATTAAAATCCGCAGGTTGGTTGGTTGTTGGTAACGCCTTTACTTTAATGGTTCTCTTACCGGCAGAAACGGTTTTGTTTGTCTGGGCATACACCCGACCGCCAAAAAAGTCCCTTTTATTGGTGGGAACATCAACGGTAACATCCAAAGAAAGGGGTTCAATTTCCAATTCTCCTGATTTTTGCGGATATAGCACGACTCTTTTAAGCACTACATAACGATAAGGTTTTCCTTGGTAGGTACCATTCTGGGCATTTAGTGCGGAAACTTTAATATCCTGGCTCCAGAAGTTATTGTACTTAGGATTGTCCAAGGGTTGATAGTTGGATACGCTAATGGATGGACTCACATATAATTTGTAGACCACACTAATAGCTTCGTTCAGGTAGGGATTGGTCTTTGAGACTTCGGCGACCAAATGCAGGTTGTCATCGGCAATGTCGTCCGCCGTCATTTGATCACTAGGTTTGTCAACAGCTGCTGTTACCTCAATTTCCTTTGGCAAGGATTTGTAGGTAGTTCCGTCTATGACAATGGTTGCTTGCTTAATAGTAAACTTGCCTTTGGCAGTAGGGGCCAATGTATAGGAATAAGTTTTGGAATAGCTACGCACACCATTTATCCAAGAGGAACTAATGGATTGGGAAGGACCCATGAGCACTCGGAAACCCGTAAAATCCGGAGGGTTAAAATTATCCCCGTCTTTGTTCATTGTAAAATCTACACGTAACCGTTCGTTTAGCCCTAATTTGGACTTGCTCAGGTTCATTTCAAAAGTCACGGCAGCATTATCCTGTGCCTTTAGGATAAAGGCAAAAAGTACTACAGGAATTAAGACAATGAGCTTTTTATATGTCATAATCGATTACCAGTCCTTTTCATTTTTTACTTTGGCCCCCTGTACTTTTTTGGCGTCAATTTTGTCCTGCACCTTTTTCTCCGCATTCTGCATGGCCCTTAGCAGATTTTCAACTTGCTGCTTGGACAGCTGATTTGGACGTTTCTGGGGTTCTTCTTGAGGTTTGTCTCCTGGTTCCGGTTTTTTATTCTGCTCTTTTTTCTCATCGCCATCGCCCTCTTTATTTTCATCCTTCTCTTCATCCCCTTGATCCCCCTTATCGCCTTCATCACCCTCATCCTTTTGGTCTTGGTTTTTGTCGTCCTTATTATCACCCTCTTTGTTCTCGTCCTTGTCCTTTTTGTCTTGTTGGTCTTCGTTATCCTTGTTTTCGTCGTTCTTATCTTTATTCTCCTCCTCTTTTTTGAGCATTTCTTTGGCTAGCGCAAGGTTATAACGTGTTTCTTCATCTTTTGGGTCGTTCCTAAGTGCCTCCTTATAGGCTTCAACTGCTTTGGCGTAATCCTTCCGCTTCATAAAAACATTGCCCATATTATGGTACGCTTTATGTTTCTCCTTTTTGGAACTTGCAGTTTCTCCGGCTTCCTTGAATCTGCTAAAAGCTTCGCTGTAGGTTTCATTATTATAGTAGGCTGTGCCTAAATTATAGGGAGCAGCTGCATTTTCGGGACTTTCCGCAATTGCCATTCTATAATCCACCTCTGCAGCTATAAAATTGTTTTCGGACAATTTTTTGTTCCCTTCCCACGTAAGATTGGTGGAATTTCTAAGCTCCTTTTCTTTGGCTTTGGCATCTTCTTCCTGTGCCAAAACAGGAAAACTGATTAACAATAAGAATAGTAATTTTATAAATTCCTTCATCTTAGTCTATCTGTTTTTCGTTAAACAAATTTAATTTTTTAAGCCATTGTGTCTTTCGGTCCAATATAAAGATTTCCAAAAATAGGAACAAAAGTCCGGCACCGAGAAACCATTGGAACTGATCTTTGTACTCCGCAAACTGTTTGGCCTCAAATTCCTTTTTATCCATTTGCAGCAATTCCTCTTTTATGAACTCCACAGCCTCATCTGTATTTGAACCATCAATATATTTGCCATTGCCTTCGTTTGCTATGTCCATTAGTATTTCCTGATTCAATTTGGTGATGACCACTTCTCCCTGAGCATCTTTTTTTAAGCTTTCTAGAATACCGTTTCTTTTAAGCGGTATAGGAGCCCCTTTAGGTTTTCCAACACCAATGGAATAAATCTGGATGCCCTCGTCTACAGCGTCCTCAACAGCGTTTAGGGTTGATCCTTCGGAATGGTCCTCACCGTCGGAAATAATGAAAAGTACTCTATTGGTCTGCTCTTCGTCATCGTAGTAAGTTGTTGCCAATTCAATGGCCTCGTTAATTGCCGTACCCTGTGAGGTAAGCATATCCGTATTCATACTTTGGAGAAACATTTTTGCCGCCCCGTAATCGGTTGTAATAGGAAGTTGCGGAAATGCCTGGCCTGCATATGCAATGATGCCCACGCGATCGCTTGCCAGTTGATTGATGATTTCTGACACCACTCTTTTTGCTTTTTCCAATCGGTTTGGGGCTATGTCCTCCGCCAACATACTTTTGGAAACATCTACCGCAAATACGATATCGACGCCTTCACGTTTTACTGTTTCCAACTTAGTGCCTATTTTAGGATTCACCAATGCGATGATCATACCGGTAAGTCCCAACAAGAATACAATTAGTTTTAAGGTTCCTTTGTAGTATGATCTACTGGGAGTTAACCGTTTTAGAAGTACATTGTCCGCAAACTTTTTTTGGGTTCTTTTTTTCCAAATTAAAAGCAATAGGAATAGGGCGACAATCACCGGTATGATGAACAGTAAATAGAAATATATTTTTTCGTCTAACTGAATCATAATCTATACAAAGCTTCTGAATAACGTATTTCTCAAAATCCATTCCAAAAGTAATAGCGCGCCGGCCAACAATACCCATGGTCTAAACTTTTCCTCGTAACGGTAATATTTGAATTCCTCAATATCCGTCTTTTCCAATGTATTTATTTCATCGTATATCTCCTCCAAGGTTTCGTTGTCCGTTGCCCTAAAGTATTTACCCCCGGTCACATCGGCTATATCTTTCAACAATTCCTCATCTATTTCCACTTGTCGCATCCCGTATCTAAAGGAACCGTCCGCATTATAGGAAATCGGTGTAAGGGCATTCCCATTTGTACCCATCCCGATGGTATAAGTTTTAATGTCGAATTCAATGGCCAAATCCGCTGCTGTCTGGGGTTCTATAAACCCTGAATTGTTTACCCCATCGGTTAAGAGAATAATAATCTTACTTTTCGCCTTACTTTCTTTAAGTCGGTTCACCGATGTTGCCAATCCCATCCCAATGGCCGTTCCATCTTCCAATTGGCCATAGGTAATTTCTTGTAATGCATTTAACACGATGGACTTATCCGTAGTTATAGGTGTTTTGGTGTAGCCTTCCCCTGCATAGGCCACAAGACCGATACGATCATTTGGTCTTTTCTTGATGAAATCTGCCGCGACTTTCTTTAATGCCGATAATCTGTTGGGTTTGAGATCACGGGCCAGCATACTGGAAGAAACATCAATGGCCATCACAATATCAATTCCTTTGGTCGTTTTGGTTCGGGTAGAGATATCTTCCGTCTGGGGTCGTGCCATGGCTACGATTATGGCACTAAGTGCCAATAACCGCAAAACGAACAAACCGGGCTTTAGTTTGGGTAGTAGTCCATCAGTTTTAAATCCTTTCACGCTAGAAATCCGTAAGGAAGCGTTTTCCTCCTTCCGCTTAACAATATACCATAGGATAGCCAATGGCAGCAATAGAAACAGCCAAAAGAAATCTGGATTTGCAAATGATATATTCTCTAACATCTAAACTTCCGTTTTAACCTCAACAGTGGATAATATTCGATCTACAATTTCTTGGGCATACACATCATCCTCAAGCCAAGAAAGAATTACATATTGCTGAAATCCCTTACCACCGAACAACAAAACCGTGTATTCCCCTTGTACCAATTCCTCCGATTTCGGAACGGCAAACTTTCCACTACCATAGACCTTAAGTCCCTTAACACCGCTAATGGTGGTAAACTCTTCCTGTTTGGTGATTATATTTTTAGCACCTTGCGCTTCAAACTGTTGAATAATCTGCTCCACGGTCTGTGCAAAATCAGGCTCTACCTCAGGGTTTAGCGTTAAAGACGTTGATCCGACCGTAAACAGCCCAATAGGACTTCTATAACCAAATGCCTGGATATCGGTTATTGTGGCCTTTGCCTCCGGCGGTAATTTTACTTCTTGCCGCACAAGTACTTTGGGCGTTTCCAATACGATAGGAGGATAGCCATAGGAACTGGAAATCCAATCCCCTTCCAAAAGTTCCTTTGTGGGATGACCTAACACCGTATCCTTAAGATAAGAGAAACCAAACTTAACCCCGGCAATGGTGGTGCCGATAAGAATGATGGCGGCCAAAGAAGCAATACCGATAACCAACTTTTTCTTCTGTTTTTTTCTTTGCAGTTCTTCTTGATATTCCGCTTGTTGCATTAATTCTTCCTCCGTGGGCTCTGGCAGCGCGTCATGGGTCTTAACAACTATTTGCTCCACTAATTTCCTGTCCTGTTCCGCTACGGAAGTAGAAGGTTTGGATTTGGCGAACTTCACCAAATCCGCTGTGTACAAAATGTTCTTAAATTGATTAATGGTCTCTTTGTCCAGCTCTAGTTCTCCGGAATCACTCAGTAACTCCAACTTGGCAATTAATTGATCCGTAGTACTTTCCAAGGCCGATACATGTGCATCTTCCTCCAAATAGGAACGTACGATATCCGTCAATTCCGAATAGTATTCCTTGTATTCGTCCTGAATCAAATATTTAGAGTTTTCCAAACGTTTCAGTTCCAACAACGCTCGATCATAGGGCGGTAAAAGTGCCTCTTTCTCTTCTTCCGTCAGCGGTTTTTTTCGCAAAACAAACCAATAAAACAGCCCTCCTAAAACAGCTAAAATCAGTAATCCGATTAAAAGGTATTTCCACCAATCCGTATTTGATTTCTCTACATTGATCAAGGGCTTAATGTCGTACATCTTTTGCGCCACGGTATCCACCGGAACGGTTTCGACATTGATTAGAAGCGAATCCGTAAAATAGCCTACACCATTAATTTCAATACGTTGAGTGGGAAGTTTATAAGCGCCAGAATCAAATTGCGTAAGCGCATATATTTTTTGAAGGGTAAGCCTATCCTTTTTGCGAGTAGTATCCGTTGCAAAAGCTTCCACGGTTTCCAATGGAGAGAACGTTTGACCCTCGGGAAAAATGACTTGGTCTGTTGAATCCACATCAACAGTCACTTTCCATTGTACCTGATCACCAATTCTAATGTATGTTGTATCTACTTCAGAGGTAATGTTGGGATTTGTCTGGGATAGACCAATAACGGGCAAACAAAAAAGAAAAAGTATAAAGCCCCATCGCTTTAAAAGCGATGGATTATCTGTTACCTCCAATAATTTAAAATGCCTAAATTGTATCAACCTCTTCGTTTAAAAAATCCTAAAAGCTTTCTCACATAACTTTCATCGACCCTGCAATCCAAAACCCCACAACCAGATTTGGTAAAAGTTTCCTTAAAATAATTCACCCTTTCCCTATGAAACTCGGCGTATGAATTACGAACCCTTTTGGATTGGGTATTCACCAACTTCAACGCACCGCTTTCCGCATCCATCATTTGGACCATGCCCAAGTTTGGTATGCTTTCTTCACGTTCATCATAGACCCTAATTCCCGTAACGTCATGTTTGTTTCCGGTAATTTTTAATGTTCTCTCGTAATCACCGGCAATAAAATCGGAAAGCACGAATACAATGGCTTTCTTTTTCATCACATTGGTCAAATATTTTAGAGCTTCGCCAATATTGGTCTTGTTGCTCTTTGGTTTAAATTCCAATAGCTCCCGTATGATTCTAAGAACATGCGTTTTCCCTTTTTTGGGAGGAATAAAAAGTTCCACTTCATCGGAAAATAATATCAAACCAACTTTATCATTGTTCTGCAATGCGCTAAATGCCAGGGTAGCTGAAATTTCAGTAACGATTTCGTTCTTAAATTGATTGGTGGTCCCAAAAAGCTCCGATCCACTAACATCAACCAACAACATCATGGTAAGCTCCCGCTCTTCCTCAAAAATCTTCACATAGGGTTCATTGTACCTAGCAGTAACGTTCCAATCTATACTGCGAACGTCATCACCAAATTGATACTGGCGTACTTCACTAAATGTCATACCCCTTCCCTTGAACGTAGAATGATATTCCCCACCAAAAATATGGTCGGAAAGACGCCTGGTCTTTATTTCTATTTTACGTACTTTTTTGAGTAATTCTTTAGTATCCATTTTTTTGAGTATCAGTTGTTAGAAAGCAGTTATCAGTAAAAGTCAACTCTAAAATTCTTTAGGAACGGCTGACTGTTAACTGAGAACTGTTAACTGATTTATGGTACCTCAATCTCGTTTACGATCTTGTTGATGATTTCTTCCGAGGTGATGTTTTCCGCTTCGGCTTCATAAGTGATGCCAATTCTGTGTCGTAAGACATCATGTACAACGGCTCTTACATCCTCTGGCACCACATACCCTCTTCGCTTTATAAAGGCATAACATTTTGCTGCATTCCCTAGGTTGATACTTCCCCTTGGCGAAGCTCCAAAACTGATCAACGGCTTGAGATTTTCAAGATTGTATTTTTCCGGATATCTGGTGGCGAAAACAATGTCCAAGATATATTTTTCTATTTTCTCGTCCATATAGACTTCGCGAACCGCTTGTTGCGCGCTAAGTATCTGCTTTAAGGAAACTACCGGCTTTACGGTCTCGTACGCGCCCAGTAGATTTTGACGCATAATCATTTGCTCTTCGTTCATCTTTGGATAATCGATTACTGTTTTCAACATAAATCGATCCACTTGTGCTTCTGGTAAAGGATAGGTTCCTTCCTGTTCTACCGGATTTTGCGTTGCCATTACCAAGAAAGGTTTGTCCAATACAAAGGTTTCGTCACCAATGGTCACCTGCTTCTCCTGCATGGCCTCCAAAAGCGCGGATTGTACCTTTGCCGGAGCCCTGTTAATCTCGTCGGCCAGCACAAAGTTGGCAAAAATGGGGCCTTTTTTGATGGAAAAATCGTTTTCCTTCATGTTGTAGATCATGGTACCCACAACGTCCGCGGGCAGAAGGTCCGGGGTAAACTGTATTCTACTAAAACTACCTTTTACGGCTTTTGACAACGTATTGATAGCCAATGTTTTGGCCAGACCCGGTACACCTTCCAGTAAAATATGTCCTTGGCCAAGTAAACCTATAAGTAGTCTTTCGACCATATGTTTTTGACCTACGATTACCTTGTTCATTTCTAGAACAAGTAAATCTATAAATGCACTTTCCTGAGCTATTTTCTCATTCACCGCACTAATGTCTACAGCTGTATTTTCTTCCATGTAATTATTTAAATTTTTGGTGTTGGTCGGTTATAATTTTAACAGTTGTGCAAATTGAAAATTTATTCATTGAGTCGCTGTTAATGATTGGTTAAAAAAAGCGAAAACCCCTTATTTTTATGAAGGATTTAAGGGATTTCTTTTTAATTTCACTTGCTTATGAAAAGGACATCGGAGTATTCTAGAATTATTGCCGGTACCATGACGTGGGGCAATTGGGGTAAACGGCTTTCGACCGATCAAATGATTGGTTTGATGAATCAATGTTTGGAACTAAATATTACCACTTTTGATCATGCAGATATCTACGGGGATTACACTAATGAGGAGCAGTTTGGAAAGGCATTCTCGGATAGTACAATTAAAAGGGAAAACATTCAGCTGATAAGTAAATGTGGTATTCAATTCGATTCAAAAACCAGAAAGAATAGGGTAAAACACTATAATTACTCCAAGGATTATATTGTTTGGTCCGCCGAAAGGTCCTTACAATTATTGCAAACTGATTATCTAGACCTCTTGCTATTGCATCGTCCAAGCCCTTTGATGCAGCCCAATGAAATTGCCGAAGCAATCCATTCCCTTAAAAAAGCGGGTAAGATAAAACAGTTTGGAGTTTCCAATTTTTCGCCGTCACAAATCGCCCTATTGGAAACTGTTATTCCAATAGATGGTAATCAGGTAGAATATTCATTGACTGCAAATGAGGTAATGTACGATGGTACTTTGGATGACTGTATTGCAAATCAGCGACTGGCCATGTCCTGGAGTCCTTTAGGATCTTATTTTAAAGAAAAATCAGAACAAACGGAGTGTATAAAGAAGGTCGTTAAAGAAATGACCAAAAAATATGAAGCTACGGAAGACCAGATACTTTTGGCCTGGATTTTAAAGCACCCTTCAAAAATTTATCCAGTTGTTGGAACAACCACCCCCGAGCGATTAAAACTTTCTATGGAGGCGGTTGGGATTGATTTGGAACTTGAAGATTGGTTCATCCTTTTGGAGGCAAGTAATGGATATGAAGTAGCATGAAAAAACATTGAAAATGAACAAAACTGCATTTATTACAGGAGCAACAAGTGGAATAGGAAAAGCGACTGCTGAACTTTTCGCTCAACATAACATACGGTTGGTGCTTTGCGGAAGACGGAATGATAGACTTGAAAAGTTAAAGAACGACCTGGATTCCAAAACCGATGTCCATATTTTAAATTTTGATGTTCGCAACAAGCAAGCTGTTTTTGAGGCCATCGCCTCGTTGCCCAAAGAATTTGAGAACATCGATATTCTCATCAATAATGCTGGTAATGCACATGGACTGGACCCCATTGAGTTGGGGAGCACCGAAGATTGGGATGCGATGCTGGATATTAATGTAAAGGGGCTTTTGTATGTTTCAAAGGCAATTATTCCCAAAATGGTGGAACGCAAGTCGGGCCACATCATCAATATCGGTTCTACTGCAGGTAAGGAAGTGTACCCAAAAGGCAACGTCTACTGTGCTAGTAAACATGCCGTGGATGCCCTTACTACTGCAATGCGAATTGATTTGAATGCTTATGGAATACGGGTGGGTGCCGTAAATCCGGGGGCAGTGGAGACCGAATTCAGTAATGTGCGTTTTAAGGGAGACGATGAGCGTGCCGACTCAGTTTACAAAGGATTCGAACCACTTGTAGCAGAAGATATCGCGGATATTATCCACTTTGTTGTCACGAGACCATATCATGTAAACATTGCTGACCTAATCGTTATGCCTACGGCACAGGCAACGGCTACTATTTGGAATAAGGGAGCATGATTAATAAACGTCTTCTTGTTAAAAATCTTCTCGCCCATAACGATGAGAATAGTTTTTATGACAAAAAGCGATTTATAGCGATCGGCGAAAGAGAAGGTAAGGCAAAATTCTTGAAGCATGTTTGCGCCTTGGCCAATAGCAATCCTAATAACAATTCCTTTATCGTAGTTGGTGTAGAGGACGAGGACAACAAGATAGTTGGTGTCGACTTTTTCGACGATAGCAAGATTCAAAATTTGGTAAATGCGTATTTGGATAACCCGCCCCTAATTACGTATGAGAATATTCCGTTTCCTCATCTTCCGGAAGGCAAGGTGGTCGGCTTGGTAACCATTGCATCCAATGGAAAAGTATGTGCCCTGCGTAGGAATATTTGGAAATACTACGGTGGCTCCGTTTATTTTAGGGAGGGAAGCATTAGTCTGCCAAAAGCATATGGCGTTGAACTAAAGGATATTAATTCTAAAGTGGTTGCCACTATTGAACAACATGCGCGCAATAACATTGAACTCACTTTGGACGGCGTTATCGATTTTATCAATAATCGCCATAAGGACTTGGAGAGCGACTATAAAGTTTTCAAGGAGCAGTTTGTTGTCTGCTGGGCAGGAAAGAAAAAAGTGGTTAAAGAGGAAACCTATTTTTATAGGGTGGATATTGAATTGATCAACGAACAGGTTAAACTTTTCTACTCCAACTTGGATGAAGTCACCATTACCTATGATGAACATTCCTTTACTACGATGGAATATGTACAGTTAGGATTGGGTAAAAAACAAAAATATTATCCGTTGGAAAAAGTGGTCATAAACTTTGAGGATAATGGCAAATATCGGATACAGTCGGAGTTGGTATTCTCTCCTCCCGAATATGACAAAAAAACGTTGCATCATATCTTCAATGCCAATAACAGCCTTCTTTCTAAAATCCAAAAAAGTATCGGGTTAAGTCCGTCCGAAAAGGATGATTTAAACCACTTGTCGGACACGTATCTTATCTGTTATTTAAACGGATTTGAAGGTGCCAAAACCAAATTGGAAATGGGCAGAAAATTGGTCAAAAACGGATTTCCAGAGGTTTATGATTCATTTAAGGAAGCGCTAAGAATTATTAGAAAGGTGAGGTATAATTAATCTTTAGGAGGCTTACTCTTTCAGTTTTTTTCCAACAATTTCCTGACCGTTTTGATTGAGGGTAACACTTCCAATTTCTCCATCTTCATTTTTATTGAAGGTGAGCTGTGCTTCTACAACTTTTGGGTAAAAAACATTTTGGGATTTTGGGAAAACCGGCACTGGTGGTTGGCCCGTTGCCTGCGTTATCAATTGAGTGCCGTTTCTAGTAACCGTTAGAATAAAATTTGGCATCAATTCGTAGTCGCCTAGATACGTTTCCAAGATTTCCTCGTCCACGGTTACTTTCGGAATTAAACTTTCTGGATCTACTCCCAACTCCTTTAATTTTTCAACTGCGTTCAAGTTGCCCGGGTTAAGTTCCAGTGCCTTTTTGTAATTTTCCACAGCTAGTTTTTCATTTCCATCCTTGATGAATGCTTCTCCGTAACTATCATAAACATTTGAGGAATTGGGATAAACTTCCGTATTCAGCTTAAAAATCGCCAAGGCTTTTTCTATTTGTGAAGTATTTAAATACATATAGCCTAATTGGTTCAATTGTGACTCTTCAAAATCAAATTCCGTAGCATTATTCTTCTTAAGGTCTGCATAGGTCTTTAAACCTGCTTCCAAGCCATGTGCGTCAATTTCATTTTTTAGTTTTATTGCAATAGAGGGCTTAACGGATTTTAAAGCAGATTCAGGATGCAATAAGTGGATACCGATATCATCAACCCCAGCATTGGAATTTGAAAGTACTACTACAGCTTTGTTCTCTCCCTTTACAAATCCCGCAAAGGTTCTATAACCGCCCGTTCCGCCATTGTGCCAAATTATTTCGGCATCATCAAAAACCATGGTATGCCATCCAAGACCAACAATTGGTTCTGCCTTTTCAGCCCTTGAATTTTTGTGCGACAGTTGCATGGCAGGGTAAAGATCACTTTTAATAATCCCCATATTCGCCTCCAAATATTTTAGCATATCTACAGCGTTGGACCTTATTGCCCCGGCACCCGCGAGCGTAGTCAAATCCCAATTTTCTACTTCTACACCGCCACTATGGCCCATGGCCAGGTTTTCTTTCATTACTGGAGTAAGGGTGATTCCTGTTTCCTTAAGCCCTAAAGGTTCGGTAATAACTTTTGCCAATAATTCTTCATAACTCATGTCATTTTCCAAAGCCAAAATATGCCCTAAAAGACCCATTGCGTAATTGGAATATTCATATTGGGAGCCAATATCCCTTGGAAGTTCATAGTTGCTCAAAAACCAGTATAATTGATTCTCTGAATAATCCGCAAAAGGGTTGTTGGGATTAGTGGGATAAAAGTTCGAAGGCATCCGCGGTAATCCGGAAGTGTGGTTGGCCATATGCACCAACGTAATCTCCTTCCCATTTTTTGTAGGGGCAGTAACTCCTTCCGGCAGGTATTTTTGCAAAGGGTCATCCAGCTTCATTTTATCATTGAGTACCATATTGGCCAATAAAATCCCGGTAAACGTTTTTGAAATTGAGCCGATTTCAAAAATAGAATTTTCATCCACTGGCTCTCCCGTCTCTAATGATTTTACGCCATAGCTATAATAATTTGTGCCATTTTCATCCATTAGGCCTACGACAATACCGGTATTGACACCATTATCTACCCGTAGCTTAATGTTGTTTTGAACCTCCTCAATATTATAGGTTTGTGCCTGGCATGAGAGTAAAACTCCCGTCAGTACAAAAGCTGATATGATTTTTTTTAGCATGGTGAATTTATAAGTGTTCTTAGATTTTTTTGATTAGCCTTCCTCCATCACTTTGATAAGTTCGTCAATTTTTTTCAATCTTGGAGCGAATTGCTTCTTAGCTGCCCATTTGTTTAGATAATGAGCTCCAATCGCTACAGCTATGAAAAGGGAAAAAGTAAAAAGAATTATGTTAGTTTTTTCTGGAATATGTATAAAACCCAACAGAAATAGAATAAAACCAGGAGCTATGGGTAACACATACCAAAATACGACATTGTCAAGTGCCTTTTTCTGCATACCGAGAACTTCTCTCGCCTTATATAGATAATCCAAGTACGTATCGGAGTAATTAATAGGCTTTTGCCTAGCTATGCTTAAAAGTCGATAAAGAATATATATGACCCCCAGGGCAATCAAAACTGATCCAATCCTAGTTAGGGTAAAAGAGTGTGTAAATGCAACATAGGCAAAAATTGGAACAGTAATGGCACCGGCCACAGCTTCCCTAATAACCATGTACTTCCAGACTCTATGAATACGATTCAAACTAGAATCCATATCGATTATCAGCCTCGATTTTTCAAATTTTATCTGCTCTTGTTCAGGAGAGGATTGCCAAATCTTTACGAGTTCGTCTTCCATCATGATTTATGATTTAGGCAGTTCAACAATTTCTTTTTAATGCGTTTTATTTTCACGGCGATATTATTTTCTGAAAGACCTAAAATTTTAGAGATTTCCAAATACGGTAGTTGTTCCAAGTAAAGGCTAATTACCGCCCTATCGGCTTCATTTAATAGTTTGATACAATTTCTGAGACGCACCAATGACTCGTTTTCTTCACTTTCGATCAAGTCATTTTTTATTTTGTCTATTTGTAAACTGTCCAAACGGATGAAACGTTCTTGTTTTTTGATTCGATTGGAACGAAAGCGAAGGCAAACGTTGAGTGTGATGCGATACATCCATGTTTCTAGAGAAGAGTCCCCTTTAAAAGAGGACATGGATTTCCAGATATTAATAAGCACTTCTTGAAAAAGATCCTTAGTATCCTCTAAATCTTTACCATAAACCGAACAGACGCGAAACAGTTTCTGTTGGTTTTTTTCTAATGCTGTTAAAAAAGTCTTCTCTTGGTCCTTGCACATTTTTGCTGTCGGTCTCTATTAATTTAGTTACACGACTTTGGAAAATATGACATGATTTAGAATTTTTTTTTTGAAAGAATGATGTTTTATCATTTTGAGGATATCCATAAATGAGCATAAGGCGGTAGTTTTAATCGGTTTCCTTCTAGCTTTAATTCTTTATTGATAATAAGGTCTTTGGGGTCACTACCAAACGATATTCCAATGGAAAATAACCATCCTGCATCTAAAAATTGTTCTGAGTTGTCAAAATTGGAAACAACCCATAATTTTTCTTTTCCAGAAAAGCGTTCAAAAACAAATACATGTTTGTTTGGACATGGGTGGAGGATAAGGTTGTTGTTATCCGCCAACAGGGGAAGCCTTTTTCGTAATTTAATCAATTTCTTCAGGCCATTATAAATTTTTGAACTGTGGTTCTTTTTTGTTTTTAGCTCCGCTACAACGCTCCAATCTTGTATAGGGCGGTTCACCCAACGGCTATCATTCTTATGTTCCTCATTCGTTCTAAAGGAATAATCGTTCAACGTTCCCAGTTCGTCCCCCATATAGATTATTGGGATGCCACCGTAAGTAAGAATTATTCCGTGCAGCATAAAGATTTTGGCAATGGAAAGGTCAATGTTTTTCTTATCATCTTTCTCCAATGCTTTTTCCAAGCCCAAAAGTGAGGCGGTACTCCCGGTAATCCTACCGTCCCCATTCTTAGGATTGTACATGAATATTAGTCCTTTTGCGGGCGACCATTCCAAACCTAGGCAATAATAGTCCAGTAAAAATCTCCTATGGGTATGGGGTTCCCAGCCAATGTCCCTTATAAAATCATCATCGTAACCAAGTCCGATATCATCATGACAGCGGATGTAATTGATCCACGTGGCATCATCTGGTTTAGTGGGAATTTCCATTAGGCTCTTGTTGAGCAGGGACGTCTCTTTTGTAGCGATGGAATTCCATAAAAGGGCCATTAAAGAGGCATTATAGGCAATTTCACATTCATTGCCCTCCCTAATGGGACCCTCTCCAAAGTATTTAATAATGTTCCTTGGTGCCACTATGGCTTCCGCCAAGAGCACAACACCTGGAGCAATAATTTGAAGACACAGCCTAAAAAGAGATATCAGTTGATGGGCTTCCGGTAAATTTTGTGAGATGGTGCCCAATTTTTTCCAAAGGAAGGCAAGTGCATCAAATCGTACCACGTCCACGCCCATGTTTACCATCTTCACGAGATTGCCCAACATTTCAATAAATACTTCTGGGTTGGAGTAGTTGAGGTCCCATTGATAATTATTAAAACAGGTCATTACCCACTTATCTATTTCTGGGATATGGGTAAAACTACCTGGGGCGGATTCTGGGAAAATCTCCGGAAGGGTTTTCTCAAATTCGTTCGGTATACTTCTATCGGGATAGGTATAATAATAGTCTTGATATTTTTCGTCTCCTGCCTTTGCCTTTTTGGCCCAGCTAAATTCATCGGAAGTATGGTTCACCACAAAATCCAACATCAGGTAAATATTCTTGGATCTGGCCAAAGAGGTCAACGCCAAAAAGTCTTTTTTTGTTCCAAATTTAGGATCAATTTCATGATAGCTGTTAACGGCGTAGCCCCCGTCGTTCTCTCCATTGGGCCTAGTGGTCAATGGCATTAAATGAAGAAAGTTAATCCCAAGGCCATCGATATAGGAAAGTTTGTCAATCAATCCGTTGAGGTCTTTATTGAATCGGTCAACATAAAGTTGCATTCCCACAAGTCCTTCATCTTGATACCAATTTCCTTGGTTGACCCTTTCAAGATCAAGCTTTTTAAGCTCTTCTGACCTAAGCCCGAATAATTCTTCTAGCGATTCCAAAAGGTTATGGAAATGAACGTTGTTTTCTGGGGATTCTGGATATAGTGAAAAAAACAGGGTTTTAATAAATGAAAGATTGGTCGCCAACCGTAACCTGAAAAGTTCTTCGGTATTTTGACTCCCTGTAGTTGCGACATCCGTGGCCAATAGGCGATGCAATGCTGCTTGGTTCATGCTAGTTTTCTAGTTGGTTTTGGGTAGGTAGCGCATTGATGGCTCCAAATTTAGTAGTGGTTATAGCACCCGCTTTATTAGCCATAGCTACCATTTCACTAAGTAATTCGGTTTTTTCATGAAGGTTGTCCAAACTATCCAAATCTGAAATCTGCTTTAATAAACAACCAATGAACGCATCCCCCGCACCAGTGGTGTCTACCGGCTTAACTTTTATACTTTTAACGGTGGTCTTAAAACCCTTTGTGCTTATATACGTTCCTTCACTGCCCAGCGTTATTACGATAATTGGAGTACCTATATTGTGAAGATAGTCGCACGCCTTTTCCAACGTATCTGTTTTTGAAATAAGATAGGCCTCGTCCAAACTAAATTTGCACAAATTTGATTTTTCTATAAAAGGCATACTCTTTTTGATAAAAATATCTTCCTTTCCTTTCCACAAATCCACCCTATAATTAGGATCAAAGCTTATAAACGCGTTTTGGGTAAGTGCATCAAAAAAGTAGCGACTGTAAGCATCTTCTAAGTTGCCGCCAAGCATGGCAGTTGCAGCTCCAAAATGCACCATGTTGTCCTTGAAATTATTCTTTAAGGAGGAATCATATTTTAATTCCTTGTCCGCACCTCGGCTAAAGACAAAATCCCGTTCCCCATCCTCATCGTTGGATACAAACGCCAAAGTGGTAAAGATATCCGAACGTTGCGCTAAGGAAACGTCTACTTCCGAATTCTCCAACACATTCAATAGAAACGTACCAAAAGGATCTTTTCCCACACAGCCAATGAAAATTCCTTTACCGCCTAATTTGCTTATGGCGCAGGCAACATTAGCAGGAGCACCTCCGGCTTTTTTAGAAAATTCGTTTGCTTTGGATAGGTCTTTTCCCTGGTTTTCCGCCACAAAGTCTATTAACAATTCGCCTAAGCAAAATATATTTTTCATCTGCTGTTTTATCTTACGAGTTATCTAATTTAACTAGAAAAAGTAGTTTAAGGTATAGTTTTTAAGCTATTCGTATAAATTTAATGCAAAAAGAGAACCGAAATCGTTGTAGTAGATTTTACTCGATAATCGAGATTAAATACTCCACCCTTGCGTCGAAATCAAATATGAATTTTCTTCCAATACCTTGTGGACTTGCCCCGAGGGAGTTTACTAGCTATCTTGCGATGAACAATAGAATTCCCTACCTTTTGGGTAATTGAAAAACACTAAAAAAATGAGCATCTTCGACGAAATCAAAAAAAAACTTAGCCATGAGTTTATAGACATAATCGAGTGGCTGGACACGACCAATGATACCATAGTGCATCGCTTTGAAAGGTATCAAAACGAAATAAAGAACAATGCACAGTTAATTGTTAGGGAAGGTCAAACAGCGGTATTTGTAAATGAAGGCCAACTGGCCGATGTTTTCAAACCTGGCACTTATACGCTTAATACAAAAAACTTACCTATTCTTACCACGCTGAAAGGTTGGAAATATGGGTTTGACAGTCCGTTTAAGGCCGAGGTTTATTTTGTGAACACCCGTCTTTTTACGGATGAAAAATGGGGCACCAAAAATCCTTTTATGTTGAGTGATGACCGCTTTGGACTGGTGGAAATCCGTGCTTTTGGGACCTATAGTTTTAGAATCAATGACCCGGGCAAGTTTGTGGTAGATGTGGTGGGCACAGATGGAAATTTCACCAATTATGAGATAAACGAGCATCTGAAAAGCTTGATAGTCACACGTTTTACAGATACCGTAGGGGAAGCCAATCTACCCATAGAACTCTATGCGGCTAATACCAGTGAACTTTCTGAAACCTGCCAACAAGTAATGCAACCGGAATTCGGAAGGGTGGGGATAGAGTTGGAGAAATTTTACATAGAAAATGTTTCCATGCCAGAGGAGTTAAAAAAGGAAATATTTGAATATAGCCGTTTGGATAAATTGGATATGACCAAACTGTCGCAGTTTAAAGCTGCCAAAGCCATGGAGGCCGCTGCCAAAAATGAAGGTGGTACCGCAGGCGCGGGCATGGGTATGGGCATGGGTTTTGTCCTGGCACAACAAATGGGCTCCATGATGGGTCAACCTTCCGGGCAACCTTTTGGCGGACAACCCCAACAAACACAGGCTGCCCCTCCGCCGATACCCGCGCAGGTTAGCTACTACTACGCCGTTAATGGACAGCAATCTGGCCCTGTTTCCTTTGACAAATTAAAGAACTTTTTGCCAGCCGTACCATAAATAGGGATTCGTTGGTCTGGAAACAGGGAATGGAAAATTGGACCAGCTTAAAGGATGTGGATGAACTAAAATCTTTTTTAGGAGGGAATACGCCACCGCCGTTACCTTCAGAATAGCCATTATTTTAATAAAGAAAAAAATCTACCATACGTAAGTGTCACTTATCAAAATTGCCAATGACACAAATAGACTAATGCAAGACATTCAAAACACCGAGTATAAGAAAGCATGTGCAAACTGCGGAGCCGAGTTGAAATTTAAACCCGGCTCCCATCAGTTGAATTGTGAATATTGCGGTTATGAAGAATTCATTGAGCAGTCCAAAAGCAGCTTTGAGGAACTGGAGTTGACCCATTATTTAAAAATAGTCGGTGAAAATGCCTACACGGAAACCATTGAATTGTTGCATTGCAAAAACTGTGGCGCCAATCAGCATGTGGAGGAAAATTACAAATCCTTGGATTGTGTTTACTGTGGCGAACCATTGATCGAGAGGATATAGAAACGGAAGGTTGGATTTTGCCTGGGGCTTTGGTTCCTTTTCAGTTGGATGTTAAAAAAGCACGGTCAATATTTAAAACATGGGTTGGTAGTCTTTGGTTCGCGCCGGACAACTTAAAGAAAGCGGCCTTGGACCCGGAAGGTTTGCATGGGTTATATGTTCCTTATTGGACTTTTGATGCCAATCTCTTTGCCTCATATCAAGGGCAGCGTGGAGATTATTACTATGAGACCCAAACCTATAATAGTGATAAAGGGCGGAGAACACGAAAGGTTCGCAAAACAAAATGGACATATGCTTCCGGAAGGGTAGATGGTTTTATAGATGATATTTTAATTAGCGCATCACAAAAGAAAAGAAATGAAATCCCTTCCAAAATCGCGTTCTGGAACTTGAAGGATTTGGTAGTTTTTAACTCTAAATATCTATCGGGATTCATAACCGAAAAATATACGGTATCGTTAAAGGACGGTCATCATCAATCTTTTCAAGAGGCAAAAAATATTGCCTACAACTGGATACGAAGAGATATTGGTGGAGATACTCAGCGCATCGCCAATGCGGATATCAAACTGTCCGATGAGACCTTTAAGCATATTTTGTTGCCCGTTTACATAAGTTCCTATCGCTATAATGGAAAAGAATTTAATTTCTACATCAATGGTCAAACAGGGGTTTTAAGTGGAAGTAGACCGTATTCTTTTTGGAAAATCTTCTTTTTAGTGGTCTTCATCCTTGTGGTCATTGGACTATTTGCGATTTTTGCAAAATGATTTCAGGAAGAACATTGGTTATTGGTGACATACATTCAGGTTTAAAGGCCCTAAGACAAGTTTTGGAAAAAACAAAGGTACCGACACACGATACGTTAATCTTTTTAGGGGATTACATAGATGGTTGGAGCGAAGCTGTGGAAACCATAAATTTCCTACTTGAACTTGACAAAACGCACCAATGTGTTTTCCTACGTGGAAATCATGACGAACTTTGTTATGATTGGTTGACTGGCGCAGCGGATAATCCAACATGGTTTATGCATGGCGGTGAGGCAACTGCAAAATCCTATAAGGCTATAGACGAAACTACCAAAGCTATACATTTGAGGTTTTATGAAAACCTTATAAATTACCATTTGGACAAAGCCGAACGTCTTTTTCTTCACGCTGGGTTTACAAACCTAAAAGGAGTCGAACACGAGTATTTCCCCAAAACGTTTTATTGGGACAGGACCTTATGGGAATTAGCATTGTCGTTGGACCCTGACTTAAAGGAGAATGATCCACATTATCCAAAAAGATTGATACAGTACAAAGAGATTTATATTGGGCACACCCCCGTAACTAGAATAGGAAAGACTACTCCTCAGAATGCAGCAAATGTTTGGAATATTGATACGGGAGCGGCATTTAAAGGCCCACTGACGATTTTGGATGTTGACACGAAAGAATACTGGCAAAGTGAGCCCGTTCACACATTTTATTCCTCCGAAAGAGGTAGAAATTGAAAAATGAAGTTAAAATAGGATTCAAATCCGTATATTAATAACGAACTTTGAGAAAAATTGTAGCATGGTCGAAAAAAATATAAGACTGGAAGTGATGCAGGCGCTTGAGCCTAAAGTAGCAGGATTTATGGATTCTTTTCTTATCCCTATAGCCGATATTTGGCAACCGACCGATTTTTTACCGGATTCGGAAAAGGATGGGTTTTTGGAAGAAGTAAAGGACTTACGTGAAGAAAGCAAGGAATTGGGTTATGATTTTTGGGTAACCATGGTAGCGGATACCATTACCGAGGAAGCATTGCCAACATATGAATCTTGGTTAATGGATGTTGTGGGGATTGACCAACATGGGGATTTTAAGACTAATGGTTGGGCAAAATGGGTGCGCGCATGGACCGGGGAAGAAAATAGGCACGGTGATGTGCTGAACAAATACTTGTATTTATCTGGAAGGGTAAATATGAAGGAAGTTGAAATTACTACACAACACCTCATTTCAGATGGGTTTGACATAGGGACCGATCGTGACCCCTATAAAAACTTTGTTTATACCTCCTTTCAAGAATTGGCCACCAATATTTCGCACAAACGTGTGGGTCAAATGGCGAAGAAAAAAGGAAATGCATTATTGGGCAAAATGTGTACCATTATAGCCGGGGATGAAATGCGACACCATTTGGCGTACAGGGAATTTGTTAAAACCATTTTTGGTGAAGATCCATCCGGGATGATGTTGGCTTTTGCGGATATGATGAAGAAAAAAATTGTAATGCCTGCCCACTTCTTAAGGGAATCTGGAGGTACCATAGGTTCCGCATTTGAAAATTTCTCCAATTGTGCTCAACGGCTTGGGGTCTATACCGCACAAGATTATGTTGATATATTGCGAAAACTGAATGCATATTGGGAACTGGATGCTATTCGTTCTTTAAATGAAGAAGCGGAAAAAGCCAGGGATTACCTTATTAAACTGCCGGAACGCTTAGAACGTATTGCTGAACGCATGAAATTTCCGGAGGACCAGTACCATTTTAAATGGGTGGAAGCGAACGGAGCGTTGTAGGTTTAAACTATGGAAATAAAAAACCCGATCTGGAAATAGGTCGGGTTTTTCGTTTTTGGTTGGTGATTACTATAATTTTCCGTGGTCGTGCTCGTCTTGCCATTTGGACAATTCCGCCCATTTACCTTCATAACACATTTTAGCTTGCATTGGCCAAGATGCAGGGTCGTGGACCTGATATCTCTTTCCACCGCCATCAAGCACTTTTTGGCAATCTGCAACAGACGCTTCCGATAAAGCTTTCCAAGTTTTAATACCAGCATCTTTGAACATACCTTCTATCTTGGGTCCAATTCCCTCCACAACTTTAAGATCGTCCTGTTTTATTGTTTTGCCAAAAACCGCTTTTGCGGCAGCTGCATCAAAAGGAATGGATGCGACGGCGGCACCAGCTGCAAAGGAGGCTGCGGAAGCTCCTAAATTACTGCTGCTAGCCGTTACTTTTTTGTTGCAAGCATCCAAATCTGCCTGTAGTTTAGCATTCTTGTCCTGTAATAATTTTAATTCTGCGGAGTTATCAATGGTAGTATCACCGCTCTTCCCGATTAGATAACCTAAAATTCCGCATATTACGCCTACCAATAAGGGAATTAACCAGCACCAGATGTTCATATTTTCAAAATCCATTTTCTTATTATTTAATGATTAGTGTTTAAAGTTTAATTGAGGGTTACAACGGTTCTCCTATTCTTAGCTTTACCCTCCTCGGTGGCGTTGCTTTCAATAGGGTCTGTTTGTCCTTTGGAAGATGTATTTATTTTAGCTTCGGAAATACCATTTTGCATTAGGTATTCCTTTGCAAAATTGGCCCTATCCAGACCAAGTTTCATGTTGGTTTCCGCTACGCCTGTATTGTCCGTGTGGCCAACCACATTTGCGGTAGCGCCTTCCACTTTGTCCAGGTATCGGGAAATATCGGCCACTTTTTGTCGCTGCCCGGCGTCCAAACTAATGGATGCTTCTGCGGTATTGAAATACAGCACCAACGGATTTGCATTTATCTTTTCATAAAGAGCCTTTAGCTCATCTTCCGCATTCTCCGATTCTCCCTCTAAACTGTAGGCGACAGGACCTAAATAGGCACCATCTTTAGCTACCATATCGTTCATCAATTCACCCATTGTGTTTATTCTAGTAGAAGAAATTCCACTAGATACGAAGTGATTTTTGACCGCATTTGCTCGCGCCAAACCTAGATTTGGGAACGCCGAATCATTGGTCTCATCATTAGTATAATAACCGGTAATATTAATAACCTTTCCCATATTCTCTTCCAAGAACCCTCTAAGGCTGTTGACACCAGCTTCTACATTGGCGCTCAAGGGCATTAAGATGGATGAAGAAGAATTTTGAAAATTAAAATTGTCATTGCTGTTATAAGCATAATCACCATTGCTGAACGCAAAGGGATACGAAGTGGCTTCTGGAGCCACAGGCATTACCGCCTCTTTTGGGATTTCCTCTTCTACACTAGCCATGCATTCGCTGCAACAGGTAATGTAAAAATAGGTTCCCGCCAAGATGGTAATCAACATCAGTAGCAGATTGGTTGTTGTTTTTGTCATTGTGAAAAATCGTTTAGTGTTTGATGTACAATGTATTAAAAATATCTTAAAATTTTCACATTTGGAAGGTCTTAATTCCTAGTAATCAGGAGAAAGTGTTTTTTCCAACCATAAGGAATAATGAACCGTTTACACACATAAACGACTGGGATATGCAATTCAGGTTTTCTAAAAGGGATATTATTCAGAACTTGTAGAAACAAATAAAACAGAGCTATTTCTCCCAACAAAGTTCTGGCATTGGGATAGCATCTAAGTAGATATTTGAGTTAGTTGGTTAGATAAAGCCCCTGTCACTTCCTAAGTCACGGGGCTTTTTCGTAGTCCATATCAGGGATGTATTGGATGCATTTTATACAATTCTTGCAGCCGAGTATACAGAAAACGAGATTGATTGCTTTGAAAATAAGTAGATTACAATGAGAATCAATTGAATATGAAAACACTAAAGAAAAAACTGATAGCTTTCCTAAAGTTTCTATGTATGATAGTTGTTCTTGGAACGCAGTCTTTGTTACATGGAAGCTGGTCCAACGAAAGTTCCGGACAGGAAACCGTCTAGGGATTTACCATCGATTAAATTCTACAATTAGAGTAACCAAAAGATAAATCTAGAGGTTAAATAATTTATGCCTTGTGCTCCTGCAACCGACGATTGACCACAGGAGCAAGAGGATTACACTTTTATAAATCAAACTGTATACCTTGGGCGAGGGGTAATTGGTCTGTATAATTAATTGTATTCGTCTGTCTTCTCATATATATTTTCCATGCATCCGAGCCGCTTTCACGACCGCCTCCTGTCTCTTTTTCACCCCCAAAAGCACCCCCAATTTCCGCACCGGAAGTTCCTATATTAACATTGGCAATACCACAATCACTACCAGCCGTGGATAGAAAAAGTTCCGCTTCCCTTAGGTTGTTGGTCATAATTGCTGAAGACAGACCTTGTACCACACCGTTCTGAATAGCGATAGCATTGTCTACTTCCCCCGTATACTTCAATAAATATAGTACTGGGGCAAAAGTCTCATGCTGGACGATTTCAAAATTATTTTGAGCTTCTGCGATGGCAGGTTTTACATAACAACCACTTTCATAACCGTCACCCTCTAGAAGGCCCCCTTCAACAATAAGGTTTCCTCCCTCGTCGACTACTTTTTCCAATGCTTTTTTATAGTGTCCAACGGCATCGGTATCGATTAAAGGTCCTACATGATTATTTTCATCCAACGGATTCCCAATCTTCAACTGACCATAGGCCGCAACAACTGCATCTTTTACCTTATTATAAATAGATTCATGGATAATCAATCTTCTGGTGGATGTACAACGCTGTCCTGCAGTACCTACCGCACCAAAAACGGCGCCAATGACTGTCATTTTAATATCTGCATCCGGAGTTACGATAATGGCATTGTTTCCTCCTAGTTCCAAAAGCGATTTTCCTAATCTTGCGGCAACTGCCTGTGCTACAATTTTTCCCATACGGATGGATCCCGTAGCAGATACCAAAGGAATGCGACCATCTTGGGTCATCATCTCGCCAACTTTATAGTCCCCATGAATGAGACAGGAAATGCCTTCGGGCAAATTATTTGCTTTAAAAACATCAGCAGCAATATTCTGACAGGCAACACCGCACAAAGGCGTTTTTTCGGAGGGCTTCCATACACATACATCGCCACATACCCATGCCAATGCAGTGTTCCAAGCCCAAACTGCCACTGGGAAGTTGAAGGCAGAAATAATGCCTACTACACCCAAGGGATGGTATTGCTCGTACATGCGGTGGCCAGGACGTTCGGAATGCATGGTTAAACCGTGCAACTGACGGGAAAGACCAACTGCAAAATCACAGATATCTATCATTTCTTGAACTTCGCCTAAACCTTCTTGGTAGCTTTTGCCCATTTCATAAGAAACCAATTTTCCTAAGGGCTCCTTTAGTTCCCTAAGTTTTTCACCAAATTGCCGAACGATTTCCCCACGTTGAGGGGCGGGTTTTTTCCTCCAAGACTGGAAAGCTTCTGTAGCCGTGGTCATTACTTTTTCGTAGTCTGCCTTACTGGTCGTTTTTACTTTTGCTATTAGCGAACCATCTACCGGAGAGAAAGATTCTATGACCTCGCCAGATGAAAAATTATTGGAACCAGTTGAAGTTCCTTCATTTACTTCTTGAATACCTAAAGCTTTTAAGGCTTCTTTTATTCCAAATGCAGCAGCTACTTTTGACATTTTATAACTTTTTCTATAATTATTGTGAAATTTTGATGCAAAGCTACGAATAAAGTCGTGGATTATGATTACTTCCTAATAACCGTGATCTTATGGATTTTATCATCCTGCACTTCGTAAATCAACACCAACTCCGTTGCGGTATCACTTCCATTTCTCCCTGTGATATATTCATGGTCAATTACTTTATTGCTCATAACTGTCCGCGTAATAAGTTTTGAGTGAAGTTTTGGAGATTTAGCAAACAGGTCGGAATAGAATTTCTTGCAATCGTCAAAGCCATTAATGAGAACTTTTCCATCTGAAAATTCATGAATTGTAATCTTTGGGTCGATTACGGACATAAATCCGTCAATATCTCGGCCATTATAATGTTCCAATTGCTTTTGTACGACTTGTTCAGGTTTCATTTGTGCGGATAAGGATGCCAGTGAAATAGCAAATAAGAAAGACAGAATACGTTTCACTACGTAAAAAGGATTAAGGTGATTGCTAGTAAGGCTGGGAATGCTTGAATATAAAATATTTTTTTGGTGACCGAGACTGCTCCATAAATTCCGGCAACAGCAACACATCCTAAAAAGAATAGCGCAACATTATCACTCCAATTGGAATCGCTAATGAAATAGGACCATATTAATCCCGCTGCTAAAAATCCGTTATATAATCCTTGATTTGCGGCCATGGATTTGGTAGGCTCAAATAGCTCCGATGGAAAATTCCTAAAAACTTTCCTTCCTTTTGTAGTCCAAGCGAACATTTCAAAGTATAAAAAATAGAGGTGGAGCAGTGCTACAATTCCAATCAATATTTTAATAAGATACTCCATCGTACTTAATCTTTTGCTATAAAGCGTTCGTCCACAGGCATCACCGTGCCGCAGTTGTCACAGGTTCTTAATTCCTTGGAACTATAAAAATGTTTAAAATGGCCTAGAAAGTCCTTTTCTATATCATTCAAAGTAAAATAGGCTTCGTACAGTTTATTGTTACAATTATCACAGAACCAAAGGAGCCCGTCGTCCACATTCATCTGTGCCCGTTTACGTTCAATGACAAGTCCAATGGAATCTTTATGTCTAACCGGGGAATGAGGAACTTTGGCAGGGTGCAAATACATATCTCCTGGTCCCAATTTCATTGTCCTTTTCTCACCTTTTTCCTGGATGTGAATTTCAATGTTTCCCTCCAATTGATAAAAAAGTTCTTCCGTTTCGTTGTAATGGTAATCTTTACGCGCGTTTGGGCCGGCAACGACCATTACAATATAGTCCCCTGCATCTTTGTAAAGGTTCTTGTTGCCTACCGGAGGTTTTAGGGAGTCCCTGTTTTCCTCTATCCACTTATTCAGATTAAAGGGTGCTTTTATGCTCATGGGAATAATTTTAATGAAAGTTATAAAAACCATTGGGGCTAACCTAAATCCTAGGAACAAAAAAAGCCTTTGAATATTCAAAGGCTTTATACGCTATTTTAGTATAAATTTTATTCGTTTTGTTTGAGCTATTTTTTATAAAATAGCTGTGTAAAATAGAAGTTACCTTTACTGTCCTCTTTTATACTTACGGCGGTATGGGTAAAATCGCCCTCCATGGTTTTTTTATGGCTCATACTATTATACCACCCTTCAAAAGCTTCTTGGGCCGTCTTATAATCCTTTGCAACGTTTTCCGCGACCATTTCCACGGTCACTTCGGAATGTATGCTGGACGCCCTTGAACTAAAATTATCATGACTAATACTGCCCTTGGCAATCATATAATCGGTATGATCATTGGCATATTTATAGGCAACTTCGCTAAATTCTAGCGAGTTAGTATCAAGCCCAGCCCTATAATCGTTTACGATTGTTAAAAGTGCACCTTCCAGTTGAACCATGTTCTCTGCCTCAACAATTGGAGTTTCATCAACCGATTCGCTTGTACAAGAAATAATGAATACAAACAACACCGGGATAGCGTAACGCAATCTCATTTTCATACAATGTTCTATTTGTAAGCAGGCCGTTCAGCGCAGGAAGTAGGTCTGTAAGAAAGGGTATTTTTGTGTTCTCTTTTCGATAGGGGATATCGATATGATAATATTAAGTAATATTGATGTACTCGCGATAAGAATACCTCTTTTTTCGATGAAGTGTCAATAATTAAGGAAAAACGACCGTAGTATTTGGGCGTATTACTTAGGCTTATGGATTTTCTTTTGTAACGGTTCCTGACTGTAATACACTATCAAAAACAAAGGCACCAACTTGCATTAAAGGCTGATATAATTTGGATTCATTTTTAACCTTTTCGTTCAACAAATTTACATTGTCCGAAAGTCTATCAAAGAAAATTAATAGGGCTCCAAGAATTACTGCCATTTTTAATACACCAAATAGACCTCCGGCAAGTTTATTCAACAAGCCAAGCATAGCAATGTCCAGAATTTTTGTCAGGAGTTTGCCTAAAATATGAATAACTAAAACGATTAGGATAAAAGTGATTATAAAAGCTGTAATATTAATGTATTGCTCGTTCCACTCCATTCTGGCGGAAAGATAATTTCCAGTTATGTAGGAAAATTGAATAGCGCCATATATCCCTGCAACTAAAGCGATAATGGATGCAACTTCAACCAATAGTCCATTTTTTAGGCCTTTCCAAAGCCCCCATAAAAGTAAAAGCCCCAAGATGATATCCAAAAAACTCATTTCCACATGGTGTTTAAACAAATATAGAACTTTGATTACTACCTTTATACTTTCAAATTCAATATCAAAAAATAGAACACAAAAATGGCAAGGGATACGCAACTGAAGGAGCGTTGGGATTATCTGGTAGAAAAACTGTCCAAGCAGTTTTCAGACGGAGACCCTTTGGAATTGGATGCCATAATTTACTTGGTAGGTGTTCAGGAGTTGGGACAATACCATCGGAAATACAAAAAGGACGACAAGTTGGATTTAATGCATATTGCCATTTGTAGGTTGTTGGAACCCTACGGCTATTATGAATTTGATTTTTTTGATGAAGAAGGCTGGCCCCATTATAAGATTAAGGAAGAACTTCCCACCCTAAAAGCAGGAGAACAGTCTATCTTAATGAAAGAAGCGATAGTGGATTATTTTTTGGAGAAAGAATTCATTAGCTAATGGAGTTCCAACCCTATTATGCCGTAATATTTACCTCTACCCGTACCCAAGGTGATAACGGATACGCTAAAATGGCGCACGATATGGAGAATCTTGCCAAGAATCAGCCAGGCTATTTGGGTATTGAAAGTGCCCGGGAACAAATAGGAATAACAGTAAGTTACTGGGCAACGTTGGAGGCCATTTCGCAATGGAAAAAACAGTCGGATCATCTGCTAGCTCAGAAGAAAGGTATTAAAGATTGGTATAGTTCTTACCATGTTCGAATTTGCAAAGTAGAGCGTGAATATGGCTTTACAAAATAAATTGTTGACTCCGCCAATGTTACCTTTCGGCTTTACATTGTAAAACCCATTTAATCCCACTATATTTAGTGCAATAGACGATTTTGCCCAACACCATTTTTCGTATGGGTTTTAAACCAAATTTATGGGAACATTTATAATTTCATTAGACCAAGGAACTACCAGTTCTAGAGCACTTCTCGTAGACGAAGAAGGTAAGATTCAAGGAATGGTGCAAAAGGAATTCAGGCAGATTTTTCCAAAATCGGGCTGGGTGGAACATGATGCCATGGAGATTTTGGGATCCCAACTTGGTGTTTTGAAACAGTTGATTTCGGAAAAAAACGTCAAACTATCGGAAATAAGGGCTATTGGAATAACCAACCAACGGGAGACCACGGTAGTTTGGGACAAAGAGTCGGGCAAACCGGTCTACAATGCCATTGTATGGCAAGATAAGCGAACGGCGAACATCTGTGAGGACCTGAAGAAAGATGGATTAACGGAGCATGTAAGAAAAACTACAGGGCTAGTTATCGATTCCTATTTTTCCGGAACAAAGGTGAAATGGATATTGGACAATGTTGATGGAGCCAGAAGTAAGGCAGAAAAAGGGGAACTCCTTATGGGAACTATAGATTCTTGGTTGGTATGGAATATGACCAATAAGAAGAATCATATTACCGATTATACGAACGCCTCCAGAACATTGATTTACGATATCGTCAACCTAAAATGGGACGATAAAATGTTGAATGTTCTGGGTATCCCAAAGAGCATGCTTCCAGAAGTTAAACCTTCGGCATATCATTTTGGAGATTTCGAAATTGATGGTGTTAAAATTCCCATTGGAGGAATTGCCGGAGATCAGCAGGCGGCACTTTTTGGTCAAGGTTGCTTTAAGGCAGGTACGGCAAAGAATACCTATGGAACGGGATGTTTTATGCTGATGAACACTGGGGATAAGCCTCAGTTTTCCAAAAATGGTCTTCTTACAACAATAGCTTACGGTCTGGACGGTAAAGTAAACTATGCCTTGGAAGGCAGTATTTTTATTGCCGGTGCTGCTATACAATGGCTCAGGGATGGTCTAGAGCTCATTAAGGACGCGAAGGAAACCCAGGATTTGGCGGATTCCGTTGAAGGGGAAAGTTCCGTTTATGTGGTGCCCGCTTTTGCGGGATTGGGAGCACCCTATTGGGACATGTATGCGCGTGGGGCCATTTTTGGACTGACGCGGGATACGGGAAAAGCCCATTTGGCGAAAGCAACGTTGGAATCGCTCGCGTATCAAACCAAAGATATTTTAAAGGCGATGGAAGATGATTCCGGAATACAATTGAAGAATTTGCGCGTAGATGGCGGGGCCTGTGCCAACGACCACCTGATGCAGTTTCAAGCGGATATTCTGGACACGGAGGTACATAGGCCGGAGGTCATTGAATCTACGGCAATGGGGGCCGCTTTCTTGGCTGGGATACAAGTGGGGCTTTGGAAACAGGAAGACATAGATCAGAACCGACCTATGAACAGAATTTTCAAACCCACGTTTGATAGGGTAAAGCGAAAAAGATTGTACAAAAAATGGCAAAAAGCCGTGGAACGTACCAAAGGATGGGAAGAAAATTAATTTCCCTCCTAATAAGGAAGGATTAAGGGAGGTGCAATTGCAGCACGATTGAACCTCCCTCCAACTGGCCATAACCTTTATTCCGTCACATCGATTGCAGTCGAGATGCTTTGATTTTTTTGACCCTAAAGTTTTGAGAAAGCCACAAAAAAAGAACTATGAAAAACATAAAATTCTCCAATTTGGATAGGGAGAAAACAATATCAAAATTAGCTACAGAAACATATGACCTTGTTGTTATAGGAGGTGGTATTACTGGCGGTGGTATTGCCTTGGATGCCGCTTCCAGAGGTATGAAAGTAGCATTGGTAGAGAAGAACGATTTTGCTTCGGGCACCAGCAGTAAATCCACTAAACTGATACATGGGGGACTTCGCTATTTGAAACAATTCGATTTTTGGCTGGTAAAAGAAGTAGGTTCGGAGCGCGCCATTGTGCACAAGCTTGCCCCGCATTTGGTGCTCCCAGAAAAAATGTTGTTGCCTTTAATCGAAAATGGATCTTACGGAAAATGGTTAACATCCATTGGGCTTAAAGTGTATGATATTCTTGCACAAGTTACCGGTGATGACAAACGACAAATGTTAGAGAAGAAAGAAGCTCTAAAATTAGAGCCACTTTTACCAAAAAAAATTTTAAAAGGAGCCGGGTATTATGCGGAGTACCGGACTGACGATGCCAGACTCACCATCGAGAATATTAAGACGAGCCTTCAATTTGGTGCAGAGGCCTTGAATTATGCCATGGTAAAGGATTTCATCTATAATGAAGATAAGATTTCCGGGGTTACCATACACGATGTCATTTCCGAGCAGGAATTCAACATCAAAACCAAATATGTTATAAGTGCTGCCGGACCTTGGGTAGATGAACTTAGAAGCATCAACAACTCCAAAAAAGGGAAACGGCTGCATTTGACCAAAGGTGTGCATTTGGTTTTCCCAAAGGAAAAATTACCTGTAAAACAATCCGTCTATTTTGATATCCCGGATGGCCGAATGATGTTTGCCATTCCGCGCGGAAAGGTAACCTATGTGGGCACTACGGATACCAACTACAATAATGACAAGGATTATGTAACAACAGATTTGGCAGATGCCATTTATTTGCTATCCGCCGTAAACAATATGTTCCCAAAAATCAATTTGGAGATGGAGGATATTATATCGTCATGGGCAGGATTGAGACCTTTAATCCATGAGGAGGGAAAATCCGCATCGGAATTATCGCGTAAAGATGAAATTTTCACTTCGGAAACTGGACTTATCAGTATAGCTGGAGGTAAGCTTACAGGTTATCGCAAAATGGCGGAGCGGGTTGTAGACCGTATCGCGAAAAAATTGGAAGAAGAATATGACCTGGAGACCAATGACTGCAATACGGAGAATATTCCGTTATGCGGCAACGATTTCAAGAAACACAAACATGTAAAGAAGTATATTGCTGCGATTTACGAGCGACTAAAGGCGGATGGTTTTGAAGAACATGACGCATGGTTTTTAGTGACCAATTACGGAAAACAGACAGAAACCGTTTTAACCTATTACGACAACCGAAAAGAAAAGGACAATCCTACGCGACTTATTCTGGCCGAATTGGAATTTGGTATCGCCTATGAAATGGTGCAGAATCCTATGGACTTTTTTATTAGGAGAACGGGAAGACTCTATTTTGATATTGATAGCATCCGCAACTACATGGAACCCATTCTGGAGGAGTTTAAAACAGTCTATAAAGTTGACGATGCTCAAGTACTCAAAATGGAAGAAAACCCTGAAAAAGAATTAAAGGAGCATTCTGATTTTTCTTTGGAAAGGGGTTAGATTTATTATAAAAGCCCCCAATCCACCGCCTTTTTTATCATGCCTACGGAGTTTTTTACGTCCATCTTCACGAAGAGATTTCGTTTATGTGTGGCCACTGTATTTGTACTTACAAATAACTGGTCCGCAATCTCCTGTGTGGTATATTCCTGCGCTATCAATTTAATGACCTCTATCTCTCGCTTGGTAATCATTGGTGCCGAACCATCCTTAGGTTTAGATTCTTCGGTAAGGCTTTCGATCATTTTTTCCGTCAAATGTGAGCTTATTACTTTTTTACCAGCATAGGCATCCTTAATGCCCTGTATCAGATTTTCCTTTGAAGTGTTTTTTAGTAAATATCTGGTAGCGCACTGGGCTGGGGTCGAGTAGTCGCAGGTTCAAATCCCGTCATCCCGTCAAGTTATTTTAAAAAAGTTCTCTAAGAATATGGTTTCTTCCGAGAACTTTTTTGTTTTAGAAGCATTGTAAAGCTTGATGTTGAATATATATATATGGTTATATGCTTTAATTAAGATTAGAAACTAAGACTAGTTAATCGATTATTTCTTGTAAAGCAGCAAAAAGAAGAAGGATCTTTCTTATGAGCGCTCTTCAAAAGGAATAATGATGTTTTTTTCCAAGTAATCTTTCAAGCTTTTTAATAATAGTGCCCAACAATAGGATGATTGTCTAAACTCCTTATTCAATTTTGGCCAACCCATATGCCAAAATCTTAAATTAACCCCCGAATTCAGTTCTTGAAGATCAAACCCAAATGAGGTTGGGGTCCAATTTTTGTCGGATTTGGTCATTTTAATATGAAAGCTTTTATTTTTCTCAGCCTTCAATACAATTCCGTACCAGTCATATACATCAGTGAAATTAAAGTTGTACGTTTCACCTTCTTCTGGTTTTCCATCACATGCCAAGGGCCACCAATTAATTAAATGTTTAGGTTGTGTAATGGCCATATAAGTTTTTTCAGGGGAAGACTCAATAAAAAGCTCATGGTGTATTTCAATTTTTTTCATCATGCTAAAAAGATAGTGGTAATTTGTACATTGTATTGTAAGGTCTGACTATGACATTTTTGGTCGATTGAAACTATTAATTTTCTTCTAAAAATGGTTGTTTTAAAGTGAATTCCGGTGAGGCCGAAAAAAGTTCTTCCAAAACCCATTTATGTCCATATCCATATATCATGAATATTTTTTCGTGTTCGTTTTTGCATAAATTCCTAACATTGGTAAATATTCTAGTATTTCGTCTATACCAATTACCGGTCAGGTCGGCTCCTAAATATTTATCGCCCACCCCAAGGTTGACCAATCCGGTAACCCAAAATTCTTTATTTCGTTTTGAGAGTTCCCAACTGTTGATGACGCTAAAGTAATCCACTAAGCTGATTTTGTTCATTAGTTCATCCATATAAGCATTATGGCGATTGTTGATCGAATCATATTCGTGCCAAACTTCTTCCTGGGATAGTTCTTGGGCATATAGGTCCCAGTCATCAACCGAAATAACGGTCTCGGGTTGCGGAGGTCGGTTATCAACACAATGCACTTTATCCAAGTTCATTTTCTTTGCCACTCTAAAACCAATTTGAAATACTTCATTTTTACCAAGTTCATAGGCCCCACTTCTGTAGGCATTATATAGAGAGTCTATATATTTTTGGGAGGAAGGGCGTAATTCAATGGCTACTAAAGTAGGCTGAAATTCTCTCACTATTTTATCGGTCAATGATTCAAGCGTTTTTTGGTTTTTTTTCGACTTAATATCAGCGCTATGTTTTCCTACGACATCGCTGCCATCATTGTTACGATCAAAGTGGAAGGTACCAAGCACCATGACTTCATGTTGATATTTTGATGTTGTTTTTGGCAAATCACCAATAGCACTCTGAACATGTGGGTTTTTTTCAACCTCTGAAACATCATTTTTTGGTGTATCACAAGCATAGATGAAGCATAGTAGCTGCATCGCTAAAAGGAACTTTTGGTATTTCATGATATAGTACTATTTTTTGATTGAACATTACGGATGGATTGTGGAAAATCAGTTGTTTTCTGAACCTTCATCAAGCATAATTTGGTTTCCATCAGGATTCAAAAATAATATGGATTTGGTGATGTCTGTTTCCATGGTTTCTTTGGTCAAATGAACGCCATTCACTTTTAATGTTTTTTGGATTTCCAATACACCATTTGGATGGAAGGTTAAAATATTACGATCGAACATTCCTTGAAACAAACCTATTGTGACCGATGGATTTTCTAAAATTCGCCACTTCATTGTATCGGTGTCTTTAAAATACTCATTTACATGCCCTCCATCAATAACTTCAAAACCCAGTTTTTGATAAAAGACCATAGATTTTTCCGTGTCTTTTACGGTCAAACTCAATGAAAATTTACCTAGCTTCATTTTATATTAGTTTTGTGAATACAAAGAATACCTGGAACGGTCTTCAAAATTGAGGGTTTCAATTTACCCAATGGCCGTATTTAAAGATAAATTAGTGTCATATCACAAAATGAGAAGATAAAATTGAATCAGTTTTTACCCGACAGTTTAATAAACGGATTTTTGTTGTGCCTCAGTATTCAACTGTTCTTGGTGGGTGTATGGTATCTTTTTAAAAGTCGGGATAAGTCACTGGGTATTATCTGTCTTATTTTGGGTACCGGATGGATTTACAGTCTATACTTTCCCATATTTAGGGATAATATTTGGGCAAATATTATTTTGAGCGGTTACAAAGAATTGGCCTTGTTTCCATTGTTCTATCTTTTTTTTCTTTCTAGAATTGACAAAACCGATGACTTAAAGGACTATGTTAAGCACTTGACGCTTCCAATTTTGATATCATTTGCCTATTTGATAACGAAGTTTGTTTTCAAGGAATTCTTTGGAAACCATTTTATTTTGATAATGAACACCATCAGGGTTTTAGGTTTTTTGATACTCTTTTGGTACTCTTATTTAATTGTCCGTTTTCTTTTTGAGAAACAAACTGAGTTGAAACCAGGAGTAAGTAAACGTTATACCTTTATCTTTTCCCTGTTCTTTATACCACGCTTTTTGGGTCATTTGGAATTTGTAGCAATTCCTTTTATCGACATCGATAAACAAGCTTACTATATTCTATCGTTCCGATATTTTTGGCATCCATTAAATATCATCGTAAGCATTGTTTTCTTATTGTTCGCCATCTCTGAAATAAAAGGAATACACTCATTTATTTTGGGAAATAAAATCCATCATCATTTTGACACGATTAATAGGGGAGATGAAGTAAAAAGGTTTATTCAAGAGGAACTATTGGAGGAAAGACTGTTTTTAAAGCCCGATTTTAACATTAAACAAGCGTTAGCTGACAACAATCTCTCAGAGCGTGATTTTCGCTTGACGGTCAAAAGAGATTGGGGCCGTACCATTCATGAATTTATTAATAAGCTTAAGGTAGAAGAGTTCATTAAAATATCACAAAATGAAAATTACGGACGGTATGGTATGGAAGGACTTTATGAAATGGCAGGGTTTAACTCAAAAGCTACGTTCTATCGGAATTTTAAGAAGGAAATGGGTGTTACTCCCTCAGATTATTTGAAGAACTTACATCGTCGAATCGATGTTCATTAATTGGTAATACTATAATTATTCTATAAGTTATACTCATTTAGAAGAAATTTGATACAATCGTTCTTTATTAAAATCCTACAATTAGCATTGAACTAAAGAAGTCCCCAATCCACCGCTTTTTTTATCATGCCTACGGAGTTTTTTACATCCATCTTCACGAAGAGATTTCGTTTATGTGTGGCCACTGTATTTGTACTTACAAATAACTGGTCCGCAATATCCTGTGTGGTATATTCTTGCGCTATCAATTTAATGACCTCTATCTCTCGCTTGGTAATCATCGGAACGGAACCTTCCTTTGGTTTAGGTTCTTCGGTAAGGCTCTCGATCATTTTCTCCGTCAAATGGGAACTTATTACTTTTTTCCCAGCATAGGCATCCTTAATACCTTGTATCAGGTTTTCCTTAGAAGTGTTTTTAAGCAAGTAACCAGTAGCTCCAACTTTAAATAAGGAGGTGATAATGCTTCCTTCGTCGTTGGTCGTTAGCATGATGATATTGACACCAGGATGTGATTTTTTAACGTGCATGGTCGTTTCCAAACCATCCATTATAGGCATTTGAAGATCTAACAAAACTACATCAACCTGTTCATCTTTTAGAAACTCCAATACCTCTAAACCGTTGGATGCCGTACCTACAATGGATAATGAACGATCTTTGGTCAAGATTGCTTTTAATCCATCCAACATTATTTGATGGTCATCGGCTATAAGCACCTTTATTTTTTCCATACTACTTATAAATTTTAAGGACTAAGTCTTGTTTCCCTTTTTCATGGGAATATTGATGGTCACCAAAGTCCCTGTGCCGGGACGACTGTTCAAATCAAAAGTACCCCCAATAAACTCGGTTCTAAACGCAATGCTTTTTAATCCCATACCTTTTTCGGAATCCGGATTTTTGGTGTCAAAGCCTACACCATCGTCCTCTATGGTTAAATCAAACCAATCTTCACTGTAAGTTATTTGGACAGAAACTTCATTTGCTTTGGCATACTTTACAATATTATTTAAAGCTTCCTGGACAATTCTGAATAGCATAACATTGGTATTGTCATCGAATATTTTTTCTTGCCCATGAACGTTGAATTCAGCATTGAATCCGTGTATGGCATCCATTTTCAGAACCAGATCTTCCAATGCTTTTCTAAGCCCTAATTTTTTTAGGGATTGCGGCATCATTTCATGGGCAATCTTGCGAACCTCGGTGCACGCTTCATCTATCATTTTACTAGCGGTTCCGTATATTTTTTTGGAATTGTTATCATCAAAATCCATTTGTAAACTTCCAATATTCACTTTAAGGCTAGAAAGTAAATTCCCTAATCCGTCATGTAGATCCCTTGCAATACGGGTACGTTCTTTCTCCTGTCCCTCCAACATGGAACGCATGGATATAATCTGCTGTTCCCTATGCGCCTCGTGAAGTTCAAGTTGCCCATTCTTTACCCTATTTTTATAGTATAAAAATCCTATTAAGGAAAACAAGAGTAATCCTCCCATGGAAAATAATAAAATGTTCATGCGATCCTGACTTTTTTGGTTAAGGACTTCTTCTTCCAGTAGCTGAATTTTTAATTGGTCCTTTTCAAATTTAACTTTCATATCGGCCATTGCCTCTAGGCTGCTTTCACTTAGTTTATAGGCTTCTTCAATTTCTTTTTGCTTCAACAATAATTCATAAGCTGATGCAAAATCTTTATTTAAAATATAGTGCTGTCGTTTAACGTCCATAATGGAATTCTGAATACCAATTCTGTCAGCTACACCTTTTGTTTGTTCTGCTTTTTCGATTAAGTCCATTGAATTCCTGAAACCATGTGGCCTAATCGAATCTAATAAAAAGGTCGTATCCCTTTTGTTTTCAGCAGCATTATAGATTAGCGAAGCCAAACTCAACATAGATTCTACCGTGGCAATATTATCCGCCGCTTTTCTATGGGTATATCCTTTAAGATAATTGGAAACCGCCATTTCCAAATTATCATTTAATCGATGACACTCACCCATACCTTGATATAGCCTGGCGATTTCAATATGCGCTATGGGATTCTCTGTCAATCTATATTCCAATGCCTTTTGGTACTTCTCCAGCGCTTCATTTGTATTTCCACCCGTGTATTCCGCTATGGCCCAATTGTTTAAAATACCGGCCTTTCGTTCTTCATCGGAAATCTTGGAAAAAAAATCAAAAGCGTTTTGATATGCGCTCAAGGCTTCTTTTATAGAGCCATAGGTCATAAGAATTATACCTTTTGTATCATACACATTTCCAATGCCGTAGTAGTCATCTATACTAGAGAATTTGATTGTGGCACTATCCAAATAGGCAGTTTTATTATCCATTTCATCAAGACCAAGACACCAGGCCAATCTATGAAATGACTTCCCAATAAGTCCAGGACTGTTAAGTTTCTTAGAAAGCGCCAATGCCTTTTTGGCATATGTCTCAGATTCATCTCCGGCGTATAGTATGTAAGCAATCTTTAGATACGTTTCACATTTAAGCGAATCTTCAGGCATTCTGTTAACAGCCAGTCGTAAACTATCCAACTCCTTGGATTGACCGGCCATGAATTTGAAACCTATGAGAAATAAAAAAATGAATAGGCGTTTTGCCAGCATATTTCCTATTTAAAGTATGAGATTATTTCCCAAGTTTTTAATTGTTACTCAGGGGCTTGTCCGTATAGGAATTCCCTAAGCTCAAAGTTATCGAATTATAGATTTCAAACAAGCCCTAAAACAATGATTATCAGCATCACACAATTGTGTGATGCCGTCTCTATAAATTGTATGATTTTTAAAAATCACACTAAAGGGTGTAAAATAGCCCAGGGTCTAAAATTAACTTTGACCAATACCAAATCAAGATTCTGAACAACCTTTTTAATACCAATTCAAATGGTTCATACAATAACATATTCGGCAATCAACAGAAAGGTAGCAGAAAACTCTTTATCAGACACGCTGTTGGACATTTCTATAAAGAACAAAATTCCACACCTACATGAATGTGGGGGTAATGGAATATGCACCACCTGTAGGGTAAGGGTCTTGGAGGGTATACAGAATTTGAGCCCCAAAACGGAATTTGAAAAAGCGAGTTGTCATGCTAGAAAGTGGGATCCGTCGATTCGTCTTGCCTGTCAGGCACGGCCTAAAGGAGACGTTACGCTGCAACGTTTAATTTGGTCTAGTGGTGAAGTCAATAACCTGCAAAAGGAATTGGTGCCTAGGGGCCGGGCGGAAGAACGACCAATAGCAATACTGTTTTGCGATATAAGAAACTTCACGAACCTCTCGTCCCATAATTTAAACTTTGACATTGCCTATATGCTGAACAAGTTCTATACGGCTTTAGGCGAGCCAATTCTAATGAATAACGGCGTGATTTATCAATATGTGGGTGACGAAATAGTTGGTGTATTTGGAACCACGGGAGGAACTGCCAAGAAGAACTGCGAAGATGCGATACGTGCTGCCTTAGGAATGCAATATGCCTTGGATTCATTAAATCGTTCAGATTTAAAGGATATTGAAATAAAGCTTAAATCAGGTATTGGAATCAATTTTGGAACTGCTTTTTTAGGTCATTTAGGACATCCTACCCATAAACAATTTTCCGTGATAGGTGATCCCGTTAATGTGGCCAGCAGAATACAGAATGAAACCAAAGTAACAAATACTGATATTCTAATATCCGATACCGTTTATGAAAATGTGGACACGGAAAAAATGGTAGTAGGCAAAAACTTTCTTAACAAATTGGCGGGTAAGGATGATCCATTAACCTTGTACGAGCTTATTGGATTTAAAGATATGGATCTTCAATTGGAGCTTCAATCTTCCATGAACATAATGCTGAAGGATGAAGAAGGATTTGCCAATATATTCTACGAAAAAGTTTTTAACAAGGCGCCTTTTGTAAGGGCACTTTTCAGAAACAATATGACAGACCAAGGACGATTGCTAACCCATATGTTGGGAGGAATTGTCTATTCCTTATCACGCCCGGAACACCTTAAAAAAGGTTTGGCAAAATTAGGCCAAAGCCATGTTCAATATGGAGTAAAAGCGGAATACTACCCTATAGTGAAGCTGTCTATGATAGAAACCATAGATGAGGTCTTGGGCGAAGATAAAACATCAAGAACACTGGAGGCTTGGAATACGGCACTCGACTTTGTCATCGATACTATGAAATCAAGCGCCGATGCATCCGAAAAAGCACCAATGAACCATTAAGATAATCTCAATCAGTAATAAATTAAAAACAACAACCATGTCAACAAAAGTGAATGAATTAGATGCGGAAATTTTAAATGTATTTGCAAGTCAAATTAGGGGTGAATTGATTTTTCCCGAGGATGAAAAATATAATGAAACCCGAAAAATCTACAATGCAATGATAGACAAGCGCCCAGGCCTATTTGTAATGTGCGTAGATACTGCAGATGTAATGTATGCAGTAAATTTTGCCAGGGAGAACGACCTTTTGGTTGCCGTAAGAGGAGGTGGCCACAATGGCGGTGGTCTTGGGCTATGTAACGATGGTATGGTCATAGACCTCTCCGGTATAAAGTTCGTTCATGTGGATGTGGAACATAGTACCGTACGCGTGGGCGGAGGCAACTTATGGGGCGAGGTTGACCACGCTACGCACCCTTTTGGTCTGGCCGTTCCCGCGGGGATAATTTCTACCACAGGTGTTGGTGGACTTACCCTAGGAGGAGGTGTAGGATATCTTTCCAGAATGTACGGGCTTACCATTGATAATTTACTGGAAGCGGATATGGTATTGGCAGATGGCTCATTTGTTACCGTAAATTCCAAACAGAATACTGATCTGTTCTGGGCCATCCGTGGAGGTGGGGGTAACTTCGGAATTGTAACTTCCTTTAAATTCCAGGCCCATCCGGTAAAAAATATAGTTGGGGGACCCTCATTATGGCCTATTGAAAAAATTGATGAAGTAATGGAATGGTACCATACATTCATTAATGAAGCCCCGGATGAACTCAACGGATTTATTGCAACAATGGTCATACCAGGAGCTCCATTTCCTGAAGAACTGCATAACAAAATGTTCTGTGGTATTGTTTGGTCCTATCTTGTAGATCCTAAAAAGCAGGAAGAAGTATTTAAACCAGTACTAGCTATGGAACCTATTTTTCATCATGTAGGTGAAATGCCTTATCCAGCAATACAAACTTTGTTTGACGGAATGCTTCCTCCTGGCCTACAGTGGTATTGGAGAGCAGACTATTTCAGTGAACTAGGTCCAGAAGTAAGGGCGCAACATTTGGAGTTCGGATCTAAAATTCCAACACCACTTTCGCAAATGCACCTTTATCCCATAAGTGGAGCCGCTAGTAGAGTGGGAATTGAGGATACTCCTTGGGCCAATAGGGATGCCAAATATGCGGGGGTTATAGTGGGGGTAGATCCTGATCCCGCCAATGCAACCAAGATAACGGATTGGTGTAAGGACTATTGGGAAGCATTACATCCGTATTCTACGGGAGGCGCCTATCTAAACTTTATCATGGATGAAGGACAGGAGCGTATAAAAGCAAGTTACAAAGTTAATTACGAAAGACTTTCACAGATTAAAAAGCAGTATGATCCAGAAAACTTCTTTAGGGTAAATCAGAATATTTTACCTAAAGAATAATTAATTCCTAAAGCAGATTTACTTGGAGATTTGCAATTAAACAATAACAGTCTAATAGCAGGGATGATTTTCATCGGACTATATTTTGAGAGTAATAGATGGTATTCTTTCACTTTTAGTAGTTCGGTGATAATTATCACTTTACGGGATTTATAAAGCTAGCGTTTAATGAATTTAAGTCAGTCTATAACGTAGATATACTCAGGCTTTCAATGTAAGGAGATTCTACAAATAAAATTAAAAGAACATTCCTATTTTTCTTTGGAAAGGGCTTAATTTTTTATACTTGGAATATTCAATAATAAAGTTGTTTTAATACTCTCTTGCCCAGTTTGTTCAGGTTTTACATAATGTAGCTCGTGCTAATAATACCAAGGTCAAAAATTAGTTACCCACGTGAACTTTTTAACTATGATGTCCTTTTTTTCAGAATTAATAAAATCCAAATAAGCCAATGCCGCCGGGGACAGATTTTTTGATTTCAACCAAATAAGATTCCAAGTAGTAATCATTGGGAGGCCCTTGACGGGTATAATCTGCAAATCTCCGTTATTTAGCTCATTTTTGATTCCTATCAAAGGCATAATTGAGCATCCGAGCCCGGCTACAACTGCTTGTTTCACCGCTTCATTTGAAGTCAGTTCCATTTTTTTCCTTACAGAGAATCCATTCGTTTCTATAAATTTTTCCATTGCATTCCTAGTTGCCGAACCCTGTTCACGATATATTAGGGGGAATTCCTCGAACAATTTCTTTTTGGTGAGGGATCTTTTTAATTCTAATGCACTACTGGCAACAAAGAAGAGTTTATTGGGCATCAGTTCGACCTGATCAACTTTTAATTTCTTGGGCAATACGGAGACCAAGGCAAAATCAACTTCGTTAAGCTCCAAACTCTCAACTACCCTTGTCTTATTGGTTACATCCATAACGAGTTCCACACCGGTATTGCGATTCATAAAATCGTTAAGAAAATAGGGCATCACATACTTTCCGGTCGATGCTATGGATATCTTAAGGCGTCCTGAGAGTTTGCCTTGATAGGCCAAGGTCTTGTTATCGATGGTGCTTACCTCATTTAGTATTTTCTCCGCGGCCATTGCAATCTGCTTTCCAAAATCCGTGATATAAAGTTTTCTGCCTACCACTTCAGTGAGGGGAATTGGAAATTGATCTTGAAAATTTTTTAGCTGTATGGAGACGGCTGGCTGGGTCAAATATAACTCTTCCGCAGCCTTCGTAATACTCTGTATTTGAGATACTTTAAGAAAGATATGAAGCTGGTGCAAAGTATAGTTCATAAAAATAATTTATGCTTTATATAATAAATATAAATAAATATTAATGAATTTATTAAGTAATATTTGCACTTGAAAATTAATTCAAACAATAAAATCTTTTAAAACAATTATGATGGAAACAAAAGAACTTACAAAAACAGTAAACACAGACCAAAAAATTCAACTTGTAAAAGGAGAATTTACTCCTTCGGAAGCCTATGATGTCGTCATGGCGTTAATTGATGAGAAAATCAACTTTCACAAAATACAAAGACTACAAATTTGGGAAGGCAATCATAAGTGCGTAACGGGACAACTGGACGGCCGTATTAAGGAGCTCGAAGAAGAAAAAAGAATTGCTAAGGAATTCATCTCCAAAACTAGAAGTGCTGGAAAAAATTTAAAAATAAACGGAATTTTAGAGATTACCCTTTCCGAGTAATCAAAGACCTACGAGCATAAAACCCAATCATTAATTCTAAAAAAAATATAATGCACCCATCAAAATCAAACATCTTATCTTTTGCCGGGATATTGATCCTGATAATATTTTTAGGAATGTCCTATTTCAACGATCATATTTTCATGGATGAAATCTTGGTATCAGGATTCATCCTATTTTTGGTCTTCCTGCTCAAAATAGCAAGCTCTCCAAAGCAATCAGCTTCGAATTCTGAAAAGAGAGGAATACAATAATTACCGGATGAGAGAAAACATCACATTCATTAAAGGTCGTTTTAGTCCTTCGGAGGCTGCTGATGTATTATTGTCATTAATCAATGATAAGATTAAGTTTCATACAGTTAAGGCTCTTAATCTTCGTGAAGAAGAACCGGATATCAATAGGAGTTCGGAAGAACGCATCTTAAAACTTAAGGAAGCAAAAAGATGTGTTGAGGGGTTGGTGCTCCAAGCACATAGGGAAGGTATGGAGCTTTCCATTGAAAGTACGATAGAAATAGCCCTTGTTGACAGGTTAAGTGCTTCATAACCTTAATTAGCTATCAATACTATTTCAAATTACAACGGGAATGCATAATTGTTCCCAGATAGAAGTAATGTTTAAACACTAATCAAAAATAAAATACGTAAAAACTCAAAAATGAAGCTTGAAAACAACTCCGAAAAGGATTTTTCAAAAAACGCAACTAAAAAAAGTACGAGATTCTATAATCCCACTATTCCTAAAGTGGTCACCTCTCTTCTTTGGCTTCTCTTTCTAGGGAATCTTGTTTATCTAGTTCTAGGTTTCTCCTCTTTTAAAGAGTGGTATCTTGAAAGTATATTCAGAATCAATGGCTTTACCATTTTAATATGGACTACGGTTACATTTTTCAGTGCCATCGTTAGTAGTTATGCCAGTAGCTATCTGACAGGATTTAGATACCATTCGCGATTTATACTACTCTGCTTGGGCTTCACCTTATCGGTAATGCTCTTGGTAATGTGCAATCATGTAGCAGTTTTAATTTTCAGTTGGTTGCTAATGGGTATTTTCATGTCCCAACTCATTGGAATCGATAAGGATTGGGGAGAGGCAAGAGAAGCTCTCATATTTACTCAAAAATACTTTTTTACCGGCACTTTATTCCTAGCTATTGGTTTATTGTCATTGGCGTTTTACACAAATCAATTCACGATTACTGAACTGTCATTGGTCGTAAGGGATGTACCCGGTTGGATGTTAATGATTTCAGCCTTATGTATTATCGGGGCAGCTATTGTACAATCGGCCATCTATCCCTTTCATAGGTGGTTGCTCTCCGCCATGACTGCTCCAACCCCTGCATCCGCGTTGATGCATGCAGGATTTGTAAATGGGGCAGGGATTTTATTGGCCTTGTTCGCAACACTTTTATTTGCATCAAAAACCCTGACACTTTTATTTATAATCGGGGGGTTTACCGCTATCATAGCACAGTTTACAAAATTGCTTCAAGTAAACGTGAAGCAAAAACTAGGTTGTTCAACTATTGCCCAAATGGGTTTTATGATTATGCAATGTGGCTTGGGTTTCTTCAATGCAGCAGTGGTTCACTTAATTCTCCATGGATTTTATAAAGCTTATTTATTCTTGTCTTCAGGAGAACAAATTGCAGAGACCAAACCAGATAAACCGCTCCAATTAAAGATTAAACCCTTGCAAGCTATTTTGGTATTGCTTTTTGGCATACTTGGCGCCTATCTTTTCACCATTTGGACTGGTAAAGGGTTTGTATTGGATAGCAGTATATTTTTGACGCTGATCGTTGCCATTACCGTAGGGCAGGCAACCTATAATATTATAAAGGAACAAAGCCTTTCCCTGGTGCAAAAAACGATTATACCGCCAATATTGTTCATCGCAGGAATAGGTATTTATGCCTTGTTGTATAACGCCGTTACAATATTGATGTCGAGCATGCCGATGATTTCGCAGCCAATGCCATTATCTTGGACACAGATTATCTTTGGAATCATCTTCCTATTAGGTTTCTTCATTATGAAATTGGGTGTCTACAAAAAACTTCCCTGGCTCTATGTTAAATTGATGAACTTATCCCAACCCTATAAAAAATCAGTGCTAATGTATAACTCAAAATCGATATGAACCAAGAGATTTTAAACAGTATTGACGAAGCAGCAAAGGTTATTGGTAAGACCTGGCCTTTATACACCTTTGTGGCTTCCAATCCATTGTCTGGTTATGAAAACTTATCATTTCAAGATGCCGTAAGTTCAGCTGAAAGGCATTTAAATAGCAATGCCTTTCCTGAAGCTAAATTGTATCGCCAAGCTTGGGAAAAAGGAGATATTGATAGCAAAGTATTGGTTTCACTCCTTGAGCAAAATGGATTTAAGGAAACTCCAGAACATTATTTACAATCCATAGAATCACAAAAGAAAACAGAAAACCTGAACGCCACGCATAAAGTGGACCGTATCATGGCAAAATGGTTAGCTTGCTTTATGGATGAGGGTCTGGCAGAATGGGATATGCCATTTAAAAGTGAAGGGTTTTACACAGCCTGGCGATTGTTGGCTCCCTACGATTCTGAAACGGGAAGTACTGCTTTAAAAGATATTCCGAAAACAAGTACAGAAGCATTGGAGCAGCTATTGAAAGAATATTCCAATAGTGATTATGTTAGGATTTTCACCCATCATCTGGCAGCACTTCCAGGGTGGACAGGTTACATCAACCATCGTACAGTTTCAGGCTCCGATTGGCAGCAAGATTTTCCGATAAGTCTGATGGATTATTTGGCAGCACGTCTTTGGACAACCCAAAAATTAAATCTTCAAATCCTTCCGGAAGATAAAAAGGAAAGTATTAATACGGATTTGGTAAAATTACGGCACATCTGGTTAAGGGCATGGGAGGGAAGTTGGCAAAACCAATTGATTAAAATCTTGGACAATCAATCCATAGCGACTAATTCATCTGCTCAAACCACTGTTCCAGATGCACAAATGGTATTCTGCATCGATACACGCTCAGAACTTATCCGACGGCACGTAGAAGCATCTGGAAACTATGAAACCTATGGCTACGCCGGATTTTTCGGAATAGCAATGGACTATAAAAGCCTAGACAATGGTATTGTTCGCAAAGCATGCCCACCCATCGTCTCATCGGCCTATGAGGTTTCAGAAATTGCCCAAACAACCAAAAAAGAAGATTTGGTGCGATACAGGAAGAAAGTTGAGGTATGGCAATTCGTAGATTATTTTTTAAGGCGAATGAAAAATATGTTGCCTTCTGCATTTGGATACGTAGAAGGGTCGGGATGGTTTTACGGACTTTCATTACTTGGCAGAACTTTGTTGCCAAGACGACTTTATAAGTCGAGCAACCAAAAGGCCTCTAGAATGGAACAAATGTGCCAACCTGATATCAATAAGGCTAACAATGATGATGTACCACTAGGAATTTCATTAGAGGAGAAAGTTGGTATAGTAAAATCGGCATTTGCTTTAACAGGCTGGAAACAGTTTGCACCTTTGGTAATTTTCGCAGGCCATGGAAGTCATTCCGCCAATAATCCGTTTGGGTCCAGTTTGGATTGTGGCGCTTGTGCCGCAAGTCCTGGACGGCATAATGCCCGAATGTTAGCTAAACTCGCAAATCTTCCTGAAGTCAGAAAATCTTTGGCGAAGAGTCATGGTTTGGTGATCCCAAAGGACACACTTTTTCTAGGAGCGGAACATAATACGACCACAGATGATATTTTACTTTTTGACTCAGAAGTTCCCGAATCACACAGGAAATTAGTCCAAAACTTAAAAGCAAATCTTTTAAAAGCACAGCATACAGCAACTCAAGACAGACTTGGTAACAAATTTAATAGTGTTGCTTCGGCCCAACGAAAAGCGAATGATTGGGGAGAAACCAGACCAGAATGGGGGCTTGCCAAAAATGCTGGCTTTATCATAGGTCCACGGAGCTTGACCAAAAACACCAATCTGGACAGTCGATGCTTCCTTCATTCCTATGATTGGGAATTGGACACCGAAGGAAAGGCATTGGAAGGCATCATGCAAGGACCAATGGTTGTAACGCAATGGATCAACAATCACTACTATTTCTCTACAGTAGACAACAACATATATGGAGGTGGGTCTAAAATTACACACAATATTACAGGGAAATTTGGAGTGGTTCAGGGTAACGGAGGCGACCTGAAAATGGGTCTGCCCCTACAATCGCTATTTGACTCGGATGATGGGATGTATCATCAACCTTTACGACTATCGGTAACGATTCAAGCACCTATTTCTAGGGTGTCCGATATCCTTGCGAGAAATGAGAATTTGAAAACACTTCTTGACAACGAATGGATTTATTTGATGGTAATGGACCCTCTTCAGGACAATGACATCAAACGATATCAAAAGAACATGCAATGGATTTCGACTAACGGTAAAGCTCTTAAAAGAGAGATTGTGAATACTGAGTCCAACACCGAAATCTTAGCAGGGTTTCTGATGTAAGCATCTGTTACATAAAAATATGGCCTGGAATTCTCAAGGCATTAACTTTGTTTTCCGGGCCATGTCCTTTGAGAAAACAATTCATAGATTGGTTGTGACTTGGTAATATAATTATTAGACAAACCTATATCGAATCCTTCCCTTTTTTCCACGGTCGTTTTCAATAACAAAGTGTGCATAGGATGTGATTTATATGTAGGAATTAGTTTTGGAGGCTACTTCTTTTCATAACCTAATGTTTCATTTTGATATTCAGCAAACGGTATTACTCGTTCTTCTTCTTTTTTATATACAACAATTTTAAAATATAAATTTGATAGTATTACTATCAATAAATAATAGTTTAACTTTTTTTTATAAAAGTATTACTTTTAAATTTATTTTTGTGAGATATATTTGTTTTGATTTTAAAACAAACATTATGAAAAAAGATTTTATCACATTAGCAGGTCTTCTAGTTCTATCCACCGTGGTTATCGCTCAGCGTTCAGAAACTATTGAAATCGACCGTAGCCAAATTCTAGTGGAAGACGTTCTTACCGAGGATGAACAAGCCGCCCTATCTCCGTTGGACGTTTTTAACAGCTTGGCCGCCGGTAATGAAAGATTCGTAATGAACGATCTTACTGCTAGAGACCATTCTTTTCAGATACGTGAAACCGCTGATGCACAATTCCCAAAGGCCATTGTGCTTTCATGTGTAGACAGTAGGGTACCCGTTGAGGATGTTTTCGATAAGGGTATAGGCGATATTTTTGTAGCCAGGGTCGCTGGCAATTTCATTAACGACGATATCTTGGGTAGTATGGAGTTTGCCACCAAAGTTGCAGGGGCAAAGTTAATACTAGTAATGGGGCATGAAAACTGTGGAGCAATCCATGCAGCAATCGACGGTGTTGAACTCGGTCATATTACCACGATGCTCGAGAACTTAAAGCCTGCCGTCGATCTGTCTACCAAGTCTAAAGGCCCCAGAACTTCCAAGAATAGGTTGTTGGTCCACGAGATAAGTGAAAACAACGTCAAATATGCTATCGAAAAAATTAAAAAGGATAGCCCTTTGCTTAACAGCATGTTGGAAAACGGGGAAATAGATATAAAAGGTGCAGTCTATGATATGGATACTGGAGTAGTGAATTTTCTATAGAGTTCAAATACTACTTTGACCCTTCTTCAATTCAATTTGAAGAAGGGTCTTAACTGGAAGTATTTGAAAAAATAACATAATTACACTTTCTCAGAGGATTGTAAGCAAACTCAAACTCTTTTAGAATAGAGAGAAGAGTTTTAAAGAAATACAAATGGTGAATAGACGTTTTATAAAACTTCTTTATGATAGTGTAGTGGAATTCCCTCAATCCAACTTATCGGTCAATGCTAAAAAAACCTTTTTTGGGTTCTTTCCTTCATAAAGAATATGATACACGGCATTAATAATTGGAGTCTTTACCTTTTTCTTAAAACCTTCTTTTATAGCGTATGCACTTTTGGTGGCATAATAGCCTTCGGCAATCATACTCATCTCCATCTGTGCACTTTTTACGGTATAACCCTTTCCTATCATATTACCGAACATTCGGTTTCGGCTAAAAGTGGAATAACCGGTAACCAGCAAATCACCCAGATAGGCGGATTTGTTAATGTTCCTGTCTATATTGTGTATTCGTTTGGTGTATCGCTTCATTTCCCTAATCGCATTGCTCATCAGAACACTTTGAAAATTATCCCCGTAACCCAGACCATGGGCTATTCCTGCAGCAATGGCATAAATATTCTTTAGCATGGCAGCATATTCCGTACCTATGATATCTTTACTGATATTGGTTTTGATGTAGTTGCTGGATAGGTTTTTAGCCACAAATTCCGCCTTCTGTTTATCGGCGCAGGCAATGGTCAAATAGGAAAGTCGTTCCATAGCGACCTCTTCCGCGTGACAAGGTCCTGTAATAACACCAATGTGTTCAAAAGGAATTTTGTACGTTTCGTGAAAATGCTCACCAACGATTAGTCCGGTTTCTGGCACAATGCCTTTAATGGCCGAGAAAATAATTTTATCCTTAATTGGGACAGTAAGTTTTTCCAATTCCCCCACCAAGAATGCAGATGGGATGGCGAAAATTAAAATATCCGCTAGGCCAACCGCTGTGTTTATATCATCGGTCAACACCAGTTGTTCCGTTTTGAATTCTACGGAAGTAAGGTAATTGGGATTGTGCTTTTGGATTTTTATGTAACCGATAGCATCGGAATTACGCATATACCAACCCACTTTTTCCTGATTGTTGGTCAACATTTTAACTATGGCGGTTGCCCAGCTTCCACCTCCTAATACTGCAAATTTTAAATCGCTCATGGATTATCAATTAATCTATCCTCAAAATTACCAAATAAAAATCATCAATCTAGTGACTGATAATCAGCAACATATATTTTTTGGCATGGTGATTGTTTTAAATGAGTAGGACCAAAAATTAAAGGATATGAAAAATTTAAAACTATTCTTAGGATATATAGCGATGGCAACTTTATTGGTTTCCTGCTACGCGGAAGTATTGGTTGAAGATGAGTTTATTGAAGAATCCGCATTTAATACAGATCAGGTATTGCAAGCCTATGATTTATGGTATGTAGATATAAATCAGACTCGTGGTAACGGAGAGGTGCCATTTTTACAAAGGGCATTTACTGTAACGTTTGATCGCGGAACTTTTTATGCCAACAATAATATTGTGGGCATAGGAAAAACTGGAAACGGTGTGGGTATAGATGTTGGTTTTTACAATACGCTAAGGGGAATCGTGGAAATAGACCATGATGTGGATGGTAAATGGTTATTGGAGGTCTATGCGTTGGATGGTAATACGTTGGAATTATATGATGCAAGTTCGGATACCTCCTATATTCTTGAGGGTTACCAAAGAAACAACTTTGATTATGATCAGGTATTCTATGATAATATTAATTACTTCATTCAGGAGTATGATGCCTGGGAAAAATCGTATACCAGTGAAGCGGGTGCGTTAAACGATTTTGACGATGAGAACTTCCTTCAGTTCTTGCCTAACTTTTTCCGTTCATCGGTGGATGCGCCCGGTACTAATTTGTCCAACTTACAATGGGATTTTGAAGGCGATTATGAAATTTATGATGTTGCCGGCGACGCATCACTTAAAACTTTGACATTGGACTATGATTTCTTTGGCAATGATTATTTTGAACTGTATGTGATTAATGATGGAACGATAGAATTGTACCATCCGGATAGCGGAACCATATATGAATTTAAGGGTAGGGGCTATCAGCAGTATTTAAAATCAGGAAAAGGAGCCATTGGTAAAAAGAGAACCAAAACGTCCAATCCTGTAATGAACGTAAAAAGACAGAGAAAAAAATAGAGAATTTTAGATGGTTGGTTAGTTGAAAATTGCCTTTACTTTTAGGAGTAAAGGCAATTTTGATTTTTGACAATAGGTTATTTTAGATTTTGCAAAAGGGTAATCAGCCAACATCTTCCATAATTACAGCATCAATTTCAATTGAGCTTGTAGTATGTAATACAGAAACATCCCCGGTGGTCTCAAAAACTACTGCCTTAACCTGCGATAATTGAAGTACGTTTGCTTCCCGTAATTTTCCCATAAGGTCTGCCCTGCTTACCAATGCTTTCTTTAAATTCTGCTCCAAGATTTTTCCGTTTTGCATTAAAAGTATGGGTGTATTCGTCAATACTTTTTGCGCCTTGTCAGATTTGGATAAAATTTTGGAGAAAAGCACCTGTAAACCTGCTAGAAGCGTCAATGAAACAAAAGCCGGCAATAAACTAGAGACAGGCTTGTTAACGGCATCGGCCAGGATAGAACCCATGGCGATGGTCACAGCAAAATCAAAACTGGTCATTTTGGCGAATGTACGTTTACCCGCTACTCTGGTTATAAACATGATAAACAGGTAAATACAGATTGCCGACACACACATCTGTAGAATGGTCTTTAAAGAAAGCGATTCAAAAATTTCCATAGTTATTTTTTGGCGAGTTCTAGAGTTTGAACATTATTGGCACCATCTGTAGATTGCCATTTTTGATAATCCCCTTTATTTTCTATAAAAATCCATGTTTTGGAAAGCTCGGAGTCATCACCCTCAATGGTTATGAACTGCTCCGTCATAGACCATTTAAAAGGAGCTGCGTCGTTTTTTGATATGCCTAAGAGCGAGTAATCCAATTGTTTGGTGCCCGTTCCATTTTTATTAAAGGATATAGTCCCAATATTGCTAACGGACATACCTTCCTCTCCTGGAGTGGAGCGCTGGTACTTTTCAACATTCCATGTTCCAACCAGTTTAGAGGAACAGGATGCTAAAAGGAAAAGTGAAAAAAATAATACAGAAAAAGTAGTTGTCGTCTTCATGAATAAATGTTTTTAAGAATATAGTTTTAATAATGCTATGATACATACTCATTTGAAAATAATCATAATGCATTTGCAACAAGTATAGCCTAAGCTATCCGCATCCTATTTTTAAATGCCGATGGATTTTCCCCTGTAATCTTTCTAAAACTTCGGTTAAAGTAGGAGAGACTCTCAAATCCGCAGGCAAAGCAGGTTTCGCTAACATTGTTGCCCTTGAGCAATAAACGCTTTGCTTGACTAATCCTATATTGATTCAAAAAGGAAACAAATGTACTCCCTGTACTTTTTTTGAAATACCTGCAAAAAGCCTCCTTGGTTAAATTGCAAGTTGAAGCCACTTCATCTAAAGCGATTTTTTCATGGTAACGGCTATCGATTAATGCATATATTTTACGGATGCGTTCTTGTTCTTTGGTACTGAATCTGTTCACGTAGGGTTTTTTATGAAGCAGTATAAACTCCTTACTGGCCGATAGTTTTTTTAGAATGGTAATTATGGTCATGAAGAATTCAAAAGGCTCCAATTGATGTAAGGTCTTTAAAAGCGCCCCAATTTCTTTTTTGGTTTCTCCATGAAAGGCAATGCCGTATCTGGACAGCTCCAGTAACCGTTCTATTTGCTTTAGTTCCGGTAATAATTCCAATATATTTTCCTTGAACAAAGGTTTAATATGTAGCACTTCTTTTCTGTAGTTGGTTGTTACCCCGTAATCAAAATTTAGATGTGGAATATTGGAACCAATGAGGACCAAATCACTTTCTTCAAATTCAGAAATATGTTCTCCAACATGACGTTTGGCATTTGCACCTTCAATATATACCAACTCTAATTCAGGATGAAAATGCCAATAAAAAAGGTGGCTCAGTTTTGGGTCGTGCAAAAGCCGGAACGGACTTTTGGAATTTGGCGCTATGGTCTCCAGCTGAATTTTCAAGTGTATTTCTTTGAATTAATGAATCTAATTATAGAAGATTTGAATTACAAAATTGACTTATAACCATTAATTTATAGCCAAAAATATCAATATTGTTCAAATATAGGTCAATATTACTATGGTTTCTCTTTTATTCTATAGCTAATTTTATCCTATTGATTTTAGCAATTTTTAAAATATACTGCGATGAATAAAATGGAAAGCAAATTGGAAATGGCCAATAAGGCACATGAGGAAATCCCTGGGAATCCTTCTACCGCAACAAGTAGTAAACAAAAACTGAACGACCGTTCCAATGGAAAACCCCTACGTGTTTTGAGCGAAGCCGATTGGGAGTTTTGGAAGCACAACGGATACATCGTAGTTAAAAATGCCATCCCTAGGGAACAGGCCAAAAAGACGGCGGATTTTATCTGGGAGTTTGATGAAAAGAATCCTAACGACCCAGAAACATGGTACGCCCCGCCAAGGGCAGAAATGAAGATGAAGGAACTGACCGGAACAGGAATGGTAGAGGTCTATAACCATCAATATTTATGGAATAACAGACAATCGCAACGGATCTATGATTCTTTTGTAGATGTTTGGGGAACGGAAAAGTTATGGGTAACCATAGACCGGGCCAATTTAAACTTTCCATTACCACCAGGAGTGGATAAAAATGGTTTTATACATTGGGATTATGATCCGGAAACACGGCCGCAAAATGTACAGGGAGTTTTGGCCTTGGCGGATCAAGAGGATGAGAATATGGGTGGATTTCAATGCATACCTTGGTTGTACAGGAATTACGATACTTGGAAGTTAACGCAACCAGAGGATAGAGACCGTTTTCAACCTAGTTTGGATGGTTTAGAGGATAAGATAGTGAAGGTAAAAATGCAGGCGGGGGATTTGCTTATTTTCAATAGCACGGAACCACATGGAATTCGCCCAAACAAGTCCAAAGATAAAGTGCGCATAGCACAATATATTTCCATGATGCCAGCGGAAGAGGATAACGAGGAACTTAGGAACTGGCGTATAAATTCATGGAAAAATAGGATCGCACCGGAAGGTTATGCTTTTCCCGGAGATCCTAGAAATTGGGAACAGACCAAATATGAAACTGCAAAATTAACCGAGCTTGGCGAAAAGTTATTGGGATTAAGGAGCTGGTAAAAATGCTAAATCGGTAATAATCAACACCCTTTTAGGGGCGTTACGGAAATTGTGTTATTTTTGCGCCCTTAAAATAAAAAGGCGTGCGCAGGTATTTAAACTTATTCGATTTCAAACAAAAAGTAGACTATAAGACCGAAATATTATCGGGACTTACTGTAGCGTTGGCATTGGTTCCAGAGGCCATTGCCTTTGCTTTGATTCCCGGATTTTCACCTTTAACAGGACTCTATGCCGCTTTTATACTCTGTTTAATCACTTCAATTTTAGGAGGCCGTCCCGGAATGATTTCTGGAGCAACGGGAGCGGTAGCCGTTATTTTTGTCGGATTGATTTTGGAACTGAAACGGAATTTTCCGGGAATAGAGCCGGAAACAATTCTCAATTACGTCTTTGCAACTGTAGTAATCGCGGGAATTTTGCAGATTTTTGCGGGAGTATTACGACTGGGGAAATTCATAAGACTGGTACCACATCCGGTGATGTTCGGATTCGTAAATGGACTGGCCATTATCATCTTTATGGCGCAGTTTCCTAACTTTTATCAAAAGGGAACGGATGATTTATTGTCCATGACACCTTTTTTAGTAATGCTTGGACTTACGCTTCTAACTATGTTCATTATCTGGGGACTACCTAAATTAACAAAGGCCGTACCTTCATCCTTGGTGGCTATTTTAATCGTTTCAGCGATTGTAATAGGTTTTGATATTGATACGTTAACGGTAGCGGGAACCATGAACGAAGGAGAAACGATAAAAGGTGGTTTTCCTCCCTTATCAATTCCGCAGATACCGTTCACCCTACAAACCTTTAAAATCATATTTCCCTACGCGGCCATTGTGGCCGGGGTTGGTCTTATCGAAAGTCTTTTGACACTGAACATTATTGACGAGATAACAGATACCCGTGGAAGTGGTAATAAAGAATGTGTCGCTCAGGGAACGGCAAACATCCTTTCTGGTTTTTTATCCGGGATGGGCGGTTGCGCCATGATCGGGCAGAGTTTAATCAACACATCGGCAGGTGCTAGGGCTAGACTTTCCGGTATAACCGCGGCTGTCATGCTTTTGGTTTTTATCATGTTCGGTTCCAGCCTAATTGAAAGATTGCCTATGGCCGCCTTGGTAGGATTGATGTTTATGGTGGCAATTGGAACATTTGAGTGGGCCAGTTTCAAGACTTTTGGCAAGATGCCGAAGTCGGATGTGGTAGTTATGGTTTTGGTAACCTTGATTACCGCCATTACACACAATCTCGCAGTTGCAGTTTTGTTGGGAGTAATCATTTCCGCTTTGGCCTATTCTTGGGAAAATGCAAAACGGATACGCGCACGAAAACATGTTGATGAAAACGGCGTAAAACACTATGAAATATATGGTCCTTTATTTTTTGGATCTACTACCCTGTTCGCAGAGAAGTTTGATATTCAAAACGACCCCAATGAGGTGATTATCGATTTTAAGGAAAGTCGTGTTGCGGACATGTCCGGTATAGAAGCGTTGAACAAGATTACAGAACGTTATGCAAAAGCGGGGAAAAAGGTACACCTTAGGCACTTGAGCAAGGATTGTATCCGGCTTTTGGACAATGCGGAGGATATTATAGATGTAAATGTAATGGAAGACCCCACCTACAAAGTGGCGGTTGACAGGATCAAAAAAATTGACAATTCTGAACCTGAACGGCCATTTAATCTTTGGGAGTTATAATAGAATTAATCAAGTTTAACCCTATAAGTTATCCGCCTGTTCGTAATAAGGTTAGCATTAATAGTAAGGGTAACCTCTCCAATATCACATAATTTACTGGTATCGGTAATAGCTACATAACACAAAGAAGGCAAAGCACTTCCGTTATTATCCATAAATCTTCCTATGGTAACTGAAGAAGCCAAACTAGTATCTAAAGGTGAATTGGAAGGTGCTAGCGAGAATGTTGTAGTCGCACCATTGGCTATATATATAATATTACCTGTAAGTTCATCATATTCAATTGAATATGGATTATTACCTGGAAGAAAACCACCTAAATTCTGTGTATAGGTAGCGGGCAAACCTGTCCCGCTGTTAATTACTGATACTCTTACGCCTATTTGGTCTCCGGTGATGTGGTATATTCTAAAGTTCCCTGCTGTTACTATGTCTGCAGTTCCCTCTTGATCTCGATATTCAATATCAACTTTAAAACTTGTGAAATTGAAAATTCCTTCTGAGTTAGGAATTGTTAAGTCAATTCCGACTGAACCTCCTGTTGAGTTCGATGGAATTCTAACACCACAGTCTGTCTGGACAGCGTCGGGATTAATAAACGTTGCATTAGGGCCTAATGTTGCTGTGGTCAACGGATTGCTATCAAAATCAAATTGTGATACAAGTGGATTTGGAGTTCCATCATCGCATACTCTATATTGAAAAGAATCTGTTCCTACAAATCCTGAATTTGGCGTATAATTGAAACTCCCATCCAAAGCCAAACTGAGAGAACCATTTATCACATCTACTACTGGGGTGGTATCTACGGTCAATAGAGTTCCAGCATTGACATCTGTATCATTTGATAAAAGACCTGTTACAAAAGGAATATTTATAGTTCTATTAAGACTACCAGTGTAGTTGTCATCTGTTGCAATGGGAGGAATCTTTTGAGCTGAAATTTTGACCACCGAAAACAACAGAATGAATAGCTTAAAAAGCTTTAAGGAACAATTTATAAATTTTGCTCGAATCATAGTCTTAGTAAAACTAAAGATTATGAAATCCTTCGAGCTATTTTTGTTGTATGCTTATGTAATTATGTGGTGTATAGTACATTGTGGAGAAGAAAAAGGATATTTGCGTCATTGTTAAAGGAAAAATTGGATTTTTTACTTAAAGCTATTAGCCATTGGGTAAAATTGCGAAAAGTAAAAATCTGATTTAACTAAAAAATTTAAAAAGTCCGTAAAAAAGAATTAAGGTTACCGAAAATCCTAGAAAATAATATCGAAATTCTATTCTTCTATCCCTTTTGGGCTGGGCAATTATTTTCTTCCGAATTCAGCCAAGTTCAGCTGGATTTAATTGTTTATAACTAAGAGAAGTGTCGTTTAACTGTGTTTGATAAATGTTACGAATGTCCCTAAAGATTCTTCTCTTCTTAAGAAGCGCCCTGTTGTTCTTCATGCTAGTAACTGCATGGTTCATACTTCCTTCTCCATCCATGATAAATCTATTTGCTCAACTTATAGGTATATAAGTTTGGTAAAAGTTACATATTATCTTGTAAAAAATGACTAAGCAATTCACGCATGCATCAACTAAATTTGGCTTTGTTGATATATTTGGAGGGCGCGACATATGAGTTTTTAATAACAATAAATAAGTTTCGCCCTTAATTAGAAAGAATAGTGCTTATTTTTAAAGGGTTGAACATAGACTTATGAAATATCAATTAGCAACAGTCATAGCAATTTCTTTGCTCCTTATAACTAGCTGCATAATGAATCAATCTCAAGAAAACAAGACACTTTATGTAGGCTCGTACACGGAAAATGGTAGTAAGGGCATTTACAGCTACTCCTTTAACCCGGATGACGGACAGTTGACCCAAAAGGCCTTAGTTGCGGAAATGACTAACCCTTCTTTCCTAAAAATATCGCCTAATAAAAAAAACCTCTATGCGGTAAGCGAGGTAGCTGATTTTGAAGGTGCTAGTGGGTCGATTACCAGTTTTGAGATTAAAAACGACAGTTTGATAAAGTTGAATACAAAATCTACTATGGGGGAACATCCATGTCATATCGGTATGTCCAAGAATGGAAGTTTGGTAGCGTTTCCAATTATACAGGAGGTAATATTGCTATTTATACGTAGATGAAAAAATGGCCTTTTGAACTGCAAAGTTACAAACTATTGATCACAAACAATTGGATACTTCCAAAACATCACACGCCCATTCTGCGCAATTTATGGACAACACTCTTTTTGTTGCGGATTTGGGATTGGATGTTGTTAAACAATACCAAGTACAGGACGAGGAAATTATAGGTCCAATCGGTTCATTGGAAATGGAATCAGGTGCGGGACCTCGCCATTTTACTTTTGGACAAGAAGGTAGATTCCTTTATGTCATTAATGAACTGAATTCCACCATTACCGTTTTAAGTAGAATTGATGATGGAAGTTATGATCCAATAGAAACACAAAGTACTTTGGACAAGAATTTCAAAGGGGAAAGCTATTGTGCGGATATTCACCTTTCCAAAGACGGTAAATTTCTTTATGGCTCTAACAGGGGAGAAAATACCATCGTGATTTTTAAGATTGATTCCGAAACTGGGAAGTTAACATTAATAGGTAGAGAAAGTGTTCAAGGAGATTGGCCCCGTAATTTTAGTATAGACCCAACAGATAAATTTCTATTGGTAGCCAACCAAAAGAGTAATAACATATCAGTTTTTAAAAGGGACCAAGAAAAAGGGACCTTGGAATATTTGCATGAAATAGAGCTGCCAAGTCCGGTGTGTTTGGAATTTATGGAATAGCATTATTAAAAGATGGCTAAGACTCCAAAATATAATGTGTAGCTATAAAAAATAGTGATATGGATTCCCCCCAAAAAAGACTGAAGACTCCTATAAAATCCAACGCCAAGAATACGGGTACAACAATGGCCAAGGCCAAGATATAACGAGACCAATGTTTTTCTTCATTGGAAACAAAGGCGGTAATAATAGCGCATCCCAGAAAAAATATCAAGGCAAAGGAATAATGCCATACGGGATATTCCAAATGTCTAAAGTAGATAATCCCAAAGAGCGCTAACCCTAAAATAATATTATAACCCTTGCCCACTTTTTTTGGCATTCCAGGCTGTAAATGCAAAGCCCCGTTAAAAATGAACATAGCACCCGCAAGTGCCAATAAGCTGCCAAACCAGTAGCTATGTTCCATATAAGCATAGTTGCTGATGCTTTCCCGAACGTGAGCTCCATCATCAGCGAGCCATAGAATCAATGGCGTTAAGACTAAAATAACCGCGGTAACGCGTTCCGCTTTTACTCTAGGCTCTATACTATGGTATATTTTTTCGGTAGTAGCTCTTAGGTTTTCTAACATTTCCATTGGTATAGATTTAAAAGCGGAATCGTTTTCAACTCTAAGATACATAATATCAGCAGTAAGGATTTTAAGAATTGTATACGCGGGAGTCTTTAGTTTACAAGGCGTAAACATTTTAAGTTAATTGAGCTTAGCCGGAGTCAAATATGGCCGTTCTACTCTTAAATTTTAATCGATATTGCTTCTCGACTGCGCGCTCGAATTGACTTGCAGTTTTTGTTTAGCACTCGTTTTTTAACAAACAAGCAATGTGGTTTTACTTGGCTGAACCTATTTCTAAAATACTTTACTTAAACCGAAAGTTTCAGATAAATACAGTTTTCAACATTCGTTGCGTGATAGGCGATCAAACGATTAAGTGAAAGTTGATAGTTGAGTTCCTTTATCTTATTGCCATAGTTGCCTTTGACTACTTCATTTAGATTATCCGTTATTTCATTTACGATAGAATCCGTCGTGTTTCCAGGGTTAACCTGCATCGTTTTTAGGGTTTCAGAAGTTTCCTCCTCACTCGCGCAACTGAACTTTACATATTCGCTTAGGGTAACTTTTGTTCGCTCTGATAGAAAACTGATATCGCTTCCATCAAAATAAGTATTCACCTGTTTTGCTATTGCATATAAGTTGCTCAGTTCTTTTCCTAAAATTTCCTTTTTTGTCATAAGAGTGGATTTAGTTCTAATTCCAAACAATGTATGGATTTAACAAAGAATAGAGGAACTCAATTAAAACAATTCCTTGCTCCTATAACCTTTATGATTCAGAGAAGGCATAACAACCATTAAGACATATCAGCAAAATTGCTGCTGGACTCAACATGAATCGACGTTAAGTTTTTTTGATTTGATGTTGCTTTTTAAAAGATTTTATCATTTTCCGTTGGCTGAGTGTAGCCGAAGTCAAAAGCCCAATAGATTGGCAATAACACAATTCCCCCGAACATGATGTTAAAGCTACTACTATTGGGCTAGCTAATTTCCTAGCAAAGAAAGGTAGCTAGCATTCTTAAAAAAATACCTAGTAGAGGGGATATTTACCAAGTTAAGAGAGGCCCGTGCTTCGCCAGAAGTTATATTTTTTTTAAAAACGGAAAACACAAACCACTATGGCAAAAAAATTGCCGTTATCCCAAGTTAAAGGATAACGGCATTCAATACTGTTTGCTAAAAACTATAAAGTCCTCAAATACTCTGCAACATTACGGGCCTCTTCTTCGCTCAAGTTTTGGTTAAGCATTATAGCATTATTGTATTCCTTTAATAAAGCCTTTGCAATCGGGTCCTCTTTAAGCATACCATCAGGATTTAGAATCATGTTCATGACCCACTCTGGACTTCTACGGTCATAAACACCTTTTAGGGCCGGGCCTATCATACGTTGTTCCGCCATATGGCAAGCGGTACAGATGGCTTGGAACTTTTCCTGACCCGCAGCAGCCATATCGGTATCTATTTCATCTCCAAAACTAACGGAGGATATAGGACCAACTCCTTTATTATCCATATCCACGGGAACACCCTCGGAAGTATCCTCGGCTTTAACCTCTTTCTTGGTGCGGTTCATTTCAAAACCTTCTTTCTTTTCTTCTTTTTTTTCGCCGCAGCTTACGATCAAGGCGCTTAGGGCAAATAGGGTGAGTAGTTTTCGCATTTTTATTTAATTTAAAATAGTATAATAAAAGGAAGGACTAAGATATGAATTTTTATTTGTAGCAGTCCCAATGTTTTTAAGTCAAAATCATAGTTGAAATAAAATCGCCGTTATAAGTTCAGGAAAAAATCTACGGCGCGCCGTTCTGTATACGTAAGGTTATTATCACCATAAAATCCTACATGTCCACCATATTTTGGCACTTCAAGGTAAACGTGCTTACTATATTTGGCTTCTTCAATGGGATAACATGCTTCGCCTATAAAGGAATCATTTTGTGCATTTATAATTAGTGATGGAATTTTTATGTTAGGTAAGAACTGCAAACAACTACTTTGTGCATAGTAATCCATAGCATCTTTAAAACCATGTGCCTTACTGGTATAGATGTCATCAAAATCTTTCAAGGTAATTACGTTCCTGATGTCGGAATCTGAAATCTTATCGGGGAACAAATGCTGTTTTGCTTTTAACTTTTGGATGAGATTTTTTTTGAAACGATTTGAATAGGGAACATTTTTTAAGGACAGTAACTGTGTAAGGGAATCTGCCAGTTGACAGGGGACGGAAATGGCCACGGCACCTTTTATCTGATTAGGTATCAGATTGCCTTCGCCCAAATATTTCAGTAATAGGTTTCCGCCCAAACTGAATCCCTTCAAATAGATTTTATCATAGTTCTTATTCAATAGTATATGTTCAAGTACGGTTTTTAAATCTTCGGTGGCACCGGAATGATAAGATCTATAGGTCTTGTTGGGTTCACCACTGCATCCCCTTAGGTTTATGGCGCAAACATCAAAATGGGCGTTAATCAGTGCTTTGGCACTACCTTTCATATAGGCGCGTTGGGCATTGCCCTCCAGCCCGTGTAACAAAAGCACAACTTTGTCCGTAGGCTCTGGAGAATAGCTCCAGTCCAAGTCCAGAAAATCATCTTCGGGAAGGCTAAGCCGTTCCCTTTTCTGCTCTAGACCTTTTACTTTTCGGATTATTCCGGCATAAATGGTAGATAAATGTCCGTTTTTAAAAAAGGCAGGTGGGTTGTAATTGGAGCTTAATAATGGCAAAATAAAATAGGGGCTAAATTCTCTTAATAAAATTAAATTATTTGGGGTAGTTTTCCAGTATTTTATACTGCTCTTCTATGGAGGATTTAAACTCCTTTTTTAGGTTTGATACCAATTCCGAAACAGGAAGGGAGTCGTCTATTAGCGCGGAACCTTGACCGGCGGACCAGATTGTTTTCCAGGCTTTAGCTTCAGTGTCCAGTTCCTTGCCGAAATCTATTTTTGTGTCCTTTTTCAAATCTTCCTCGGTAATACCGGCAGCTTTTAGGCTTGCGCCAAGAAAATTGGCATGAACTCCGGAAATTGATGCCGTGTACACCACATCGCTAGCCCCGGCATCGATAATCATCTTACGGTATTCAGGAGTTGCTTTACTCTCTTCCGTATTAATGAAACGCGTTCCCATGTAGGCCAAATCTGCCCCCATTTGCATTGCTGAAGCAATATCCCTTCCTGTACTAATACAACCGGAAAGAATAATAGTTTTATCGAATATCTTTTTGATTTCCGCTACCAAGGTCATAGGGTTAATAGTGCCAGCATGGCCTCCGGCCCCAGCTGCTACTAGAATAAGTCCGTCAACCCCCGCTTCGGCCGCTTTTTCGGCATGACGTTTTTTAATGATATCATGGAAAACAAGTCCTCCATAACTATGTATGGCATTTACCACTTGAGAAACAGCGCCCAACGAAGTGATAATTATGGGAACTTTATGTTTCACACAGAGTTTTATATCCGCTTCCAATCTTGGGTTGGTTGGATGAACGATGAGATTGACACCAAATGGAGCAGCTTTTTTTCCGGTTTCTTCTTCAAATTTTTGAAGTTCCGACTTTATTTCAATCAACCATTCTTCAAAACCTTCACTAGTCCGCTGGTTAAGGGCGGGAAAGGTACCCACGATACCGTTTTTGCAACACTCTACAACCAGTTTAGGTCCGGAAATTAGAAACATTGGCGCTGCAATAGCAGGTAAGGAAAGGTTTTTAATAAAAGCTGGTTTTACAGACATAATTGGAATTTTACTATTGGTGAGAATAAAATATTTAACTAGGTGCAAATTAACGATAAAAGCAATAGTTATATTAATGAATTCTTAAAACGGCATTTCACGTTGGGTAAGATAGTTATATTGTGGTAATAGTAAGTTGGCATAAATAGCATCAATCTAAAAAAATACAAATGCAGAAAAGAAGAACGTTTATAAAAAACACGGGAATTTTTCTTGGTGGATTAAGTATCCTTCCCAGCTGTGCTTTCAAGAGGAATTCTGATTCAACAAAATTGGGTGTTTGCTTGCTTGGTCTAGGTAATTACAGCGAAAATTTGTTGGCACCTGCACTAAAATTGACCAAGCATTGTGAGCTTAGAGGGATTGTGACAGGTAGTCCAGAGAAGATTCCAGTTTGGCAAAGGAGACATGGTATTCCGGACAAGAACGTTTACAATTATGATAATATGGAAGGTATTGCCAACAATCCAGACATTGACGTTGTCTATATTGTGGTACCTACCGGTTTGCATTCAAAATATGCGATAAAAGCAGCGGGCACGGGTAAGCACGTATGGTGTGAAAAGCCAATGGCTAAAACCGCTTCCGAATGTCAGGCGATAATTGATGCGTGTGCTAAGAACAAAGTAAAATTATCTATTGGTTACCGAATGCAACATGAGCCAAACACCAGAAAGCTTATTTCTTGGGCAGAGATGAAACCATATGGTGAGATTAAAAACATAAAAGCGGAAATCGGTTTCAACATCCCAAATCCGCCCGATACATGGCGAATGGACGCGGAATTGGGCGGCGGTCTTGTCTATGATGTGGGCGTATATGCTATAAACGCTATCCGGTATACTTCAGGAATGGAGCCCTTGAGCCTTACCGCCCATCATGAAAATACGAGGCCCCAAATCTATAAGGAAGTGCCGGAGACCAGTATTTTTAATCTTGATTTTCCCAATGGGGTTAAAGCAAGTGGAAAGACTACTGGAAGGGAAAACGCGAATATTTTACACGCCGATTGTAAGGATGGATGGTATCAATTACAGCCGTTTCAAGCATATAGAGGTGTACAGGGAAAGGCTAGCGACGGCACTTTGTTGAATACGTATATCGAAAACCAACAAGCGCGCCAAATGGACGACGATGCCTTGGCCATAATTGAAAAAAGGCCAATGATGGTGCCCGGAGAAGAAGGTATGAAAGATATTATAATTGTGGAGGCCATTAATGAATCCGCAAAAACCGGTAAAGTGATAAAATTGAGTTGAGCTAGTTTTCTATTTTGTCGTGTAATTTTTAAACAGCCGGTTTTCTGCTTGCCAAATAAACCCCAAGGAGTACTAAACTGGCAGCAACAATTTTAAGGGTTGTAAGAGTGTCCTGTCCTGTAGATATGGCATAGATAATCCCAATTAAGGGTTGAATATATACGAACGCACTTAGCGTGGATGCCTTGAGTTGGGTAAGCGCAAAAATGTTAAACAAATAGGTGCAAAATGTAGTTCCAATAACCACAAAAGCTATGCGCCAAATAGCTTCAAAAGGGAGATTTACAAAATCAATTTCCATAAACTCCTTATATCCAAAGGGTAAACAAATCAATATCCCCAAAGTAAAGAGCCATTTCATAAAGGTAAACGGATGGTATTTGGCAATAAGGGTTTTGGCTCCTATAAGGTACGAACCATAGAACACGGAGTTCAATAGAATAAGAAAATTACCTAAGGGAATATTTTTGGCATCCTGTCTAATTTCGTTACTGAACAATATCAATCCCAATGCTCCCAACAATCCTATAGCTATTCCTATAATTTTTCGACGGGATATTTTTTCTTTGATAAGAAGCGCAGAAAGAATCAATACAATAATTGGAGTCGTTGTTACTAAAACTGAGCTGTTAATAGGCGTGGACAAAGACAGGCCCTTGAAGAAAACTAGCATATTAACACCCATGCCGAGCACGGCGCAGACCAACATACGTAAATAATCCTTTTTGTCAATTTTTTCCTTGGGGCCAAAAAAAGAAATAAGCCAGAACAACGAAGCTGCCCCAAGTACCCTTAAAATAATAAACCCCAAAGGTTGCACATATATTGGCATCACCACTTTGGCAATGGTGTGGTTTAGCCCATAGATGGTTGTGGCCCCTACGGCTGCAGCTATTGCTAGTGTTCTTCTATTCACTAGTGGATGGCTTCTTTTGCGGCAGCTACCACTTTTTTACTATTTCCTATGAAAATTTTATTCTCCACTAGAATAACGGGTCGCTTTAAAAAAGTATAATGTTCTAGAATCAGATTTTTGTAGTCGGTTTCCGTGAGCTGTTTTTCATGTAATCCCTTTTCACGGTACAGCCGCGCCCTTTTACTAAATAGTGCTTCATAACTCCCGGCCAATTGATGCATTTCTTTCAACTGCGCTTCGGTAATTTCAACTGATTTAATATCCTGCAATTCAAATCCGTCTAAAGGTTGGAGTTCCTTTATAATCCGTTGGCAGGTGTCACAGATACTTAAATGGTAAATTTTTTTCATTAGCACAATGTCATCGGTTTTCATCACAAAGAAACTTAAATCTCATTAAATGTGCTATTTTTAAGGCTCATTTAAAAATCTATCCCATTGAAGAATATATTAGAAATCACACTTCAAAATCGTAAAAATTTTCATGCTATTTTAGAACAAACTCCAAAAGCGGACTTGTTGAAAATCCCTGAAGGTTTTAGAAATAATATTTGGTGGAACATTGCCCATGTGGTGGTAACGCAACAGCTATTGGTCTATAAATTTAGCGGCCTACAAATGCGGGTATCGGATGAGCTTGTGGACAAGTTCAAAAAAGGCACCGTTCCGGACGGTACGGCAACGGACGAGGAAATTAAGACGGTAGCTAATTTGTTGCTATCCACAATTCAATGGACCATAGAAGATTATGAAGCAAGTCTTTTTAAGGATTACAACGAGTATACTACAAGTGCCAAGGTAACATTGAGAAATGTTGATGATGCCATTCCCTTTAATTTATTTCACGAGGGAATCCATTTGGGCTCAATTTTAGCATTGCGAAAAATGGTTTGATTAGTTCATGACTTTGTTTTAAGAGCCAAGTAATCCTTAATATCCGCGTAGGGCAACGTTAAAACAATGGGACCATCTGCATAGGAGGCCACCTCGTATTGCTCATAGAACAATTGCAGGCCTTCTTTGGTAAAGCCCATATTTTCCGGAAGATAAAATAACTCCGTCTCAAACATAAAACCGGTACTGTTTATGGATAAATCGGACGGGATATTTTCCTGAGCACGAAACTTTGTTTCTGCAAATTTTTCAAAGGCATCCTGACTTTTAAAGAGTTCGGAATTTTTAAGCGCTTTACCCTTCTTCTTATCAAAATTAAGAAATCGCGTTGCGCTGTAACCATGTGCTCCGCCCGTAAACAAATACGAATTTAATGTAATCGTTATGATGTTGGGGCCTTCATAGGAAATTTTCCCTTCTATTTCAGCTTCCCAAGGCATGGATTCTTCCGCATACCTTTCCTTTAAGGTTGTATATTCGGATTGAAAGGATTTTACCGCCTTTTCAATGGAAATTGCATCCGTATCATCATCAAAATTTAAGAGTGAAATTATCTCTTCGCTTATAGCATTATTGATGGTATTGTCCAGTTTGGTCTTCCCCAAGGCTTTAGGAATGGTGATATCCACTGAAGGGCAATCGACACATTTATCTATATCTAAATTTATGTTTTCAAAAGTAAGTTCTTCCCCAGTATTATTACAACCGAAGCACATTAAGAGAAGAAATACACAAGCGATTCGGATTTTCATGGGACAAATAGGTTTAATGGCAAAAATAAGGCTTCATTGTATTCTCGGAAAGATAACGATACATTTGTAGGAATAATTATAGATAATGAGCGAAAAAAAATTAAAATTCAACAGTAAAACCATTCATGGAGGCCAACAACCGGATAAAGCCTATGGATCGGTAATGCCCCCGATATATCAGACTTCTACCTACGCACAATCCACACCTGGTGGTCATTTGGGCTATGAATATTCACGTAGCGCCAACCCTACCAGAACCGCCTTGGAAAACTCCTTGGCGAGTATAGAAAACGGAAATTTTGGTTTGGCCTTTGGGAGCGGATTAGCAGCAATAGATGCTGTTATCAAGTTATTGAATCCGGGGGATGAAGTAATTTCTACGAATGACCTATATGGCGGCAGCTATCGGTTGTTCAAACAGATTTTTGAGAAGTATGGGATTACTTTTCACTTTATAGGGATGCAGGAGGTTGATGCTATTGAAGGGTATATCAATGCCAATACCAAGCTCATTTGGGTTGAAACGCCTACCAATCCCATGATGAACATAATAGATATAAAAGGGGTGTCACAATTGGTGAAGAAGAATAAAATTCTTTTAGCGGTTGACAATACGTTTGCCACGCCTTACCTACAAACGCCATTGGATTTGGGTGCGGATATCGTTATGCATTCTGCCACTAAATATTTGGGAGGACATAGTGATGTTGTTGTTGGAGCATTGGTCGTAAAGGACAAAGAATTGGCGGATAGACTTTATTTTATTCAGAACGCCAGCGGTGCGGTCTGTGGCCCCATGGATAGCTTTCTTACGCTTAGGGGAATAAAAACGTTGCACGTTAGAATGCAACGGCATTGTGAAAATGGACGAGCCATTGCCGAATATTTAGCAAAACATCCAAAAATAGAAAAGGTGTACTGGCCAGGATTTGAAGACCACCCCAATCATAGCATAGCGAAAAGCCAAATGAAGAATTTTGGGGGAATGATATCCTTTGTGACCAAAGGCAGTAGTTATGAGGATGCCATCAAAATTGTAGAGAAATTAAAGGTTTTTACATTGGCGGAATCGTTGGGAGGCGTGGAGAGCCTTGCGGGGCATCCGGCAAGTATGACCCATGCCAGCATTCCAAAGGAAGAGCGGGAAAAAAGTGGTGTCGTAGATGCGTTAATTCGTTTAAGTGTAGGTATTGAAGATGTGGACGATCTTATTGCGGATTTAGAAGAGGCCATCGGATAATTCAGCATATTTTATGGCATTTGAAATAGAAAGGTGCTTATTTTTCATTAAAATCAGAATATCCCCGTCAAAACAATAATTTTTGAGGAATTGTAAAAAATTTAACCCTTAAATTATAATAATACTATAATTTTGCCGATATATTTTGAATTCAATAATTTAAACTGATTTGATATAGCTTTATGGACGCAAAAATGCAACAAAAAATAGATGTTTTTATGGATGAGGTTAAGACCAGAAATGGTCATGAACCTGAATTCATTCAAGCCGTACAAGAAGTAGCAGAAACGGTAATACCTTACATTGCTAAGCATAAAATCTATAACGGAAAAAATATTCTTCTAAGAATGGTAGAGCCAGAGCGTCTCATTTCCTTTAGAGTTGCATGGGTTGATGATGATGGGGAAATCCACGTAAACCGTGGCTACCGTATTCAGATGAATTCTGCAATTGGACCTTATAAAGGGGGACTTCGTTTTCACCCAACGGTGAATGCCAGTATTTTGAAATTTTTGGCCTTTGAACAGGTTTTTAAAAATAGTTTGACCACACTGCCAATGGGCGGGGGTAAAGGAGGTTCGGATTTTGACCCAAAAGGTAAATCCGATGATGAGGTAATGCGTTTTTGTCACGCCTTTATGCTGGAATTGAATAGGCACATCGGTCCCAATACGGACGTTCCTGCAGGGGATATAGGTGTTGGTGCCCGCGAGATAGGCTTCCTATTTGGTATGTACAAGAAAATAAGAAATGAGTTTACCGGAGTGTTAACGGGAAAAGGACTTTCATGGGGAGGTTCCAAAATTCGTCCAGAAGCAACAGGATATGGTACGGTATATTTTGCACAGAGCATGTTAAAAACCAAGAAGGAGGATTTTGACGGGAAGACCGTAGTTATTTCCGGCTCAGGAAACGTTGCACAGTATGCGGCTGAAAAAGTAATTCAACTAGGAGGTAAAGTGGTTACACTTTCGGATTCTAGTGGATACATCCATGATAAGGATGGAATCGATTCAAAGAAACTTGCCTTTGTGATGGATTTGAAAAATAATAAAAGAGGTAGGATTTCTGAGTACGCGGACAAATACTCCTCGGCCAAGTTCTTTAAAGGTAAGACACCATGGGATGTAAAATGTGATATTGCATTGCCATGTGCTACCCAAAACGAATTGGAGGAAAAAGATGCCCAAAAACTCATTGACAATGGGTGTATGTGTGTTGCCGAAGGGGCTAACATGCCGTGTACCGCAGACGCTGTTCACACGTTTCATAATGCCAGAATATTGTTCGCCCCAGGAAAAGCTTCCAATGCCGGGGGTGTTGCTACTTCAGGACTTGAAATGTCTCAAAACTCACTTAGAATAAGTTGGACACGTGAAGAGGTAGATGACCGCTTAAAAGTGATTATGTCCGATATTCATGATTCCTGTATCGAATATGGAAAAGAAAAAGACGGGTATTGTAACTATGTAAAAGGAGCTAATATTGCAGGTTTCGTAAAAGTTGCGGACGCAATGCTCGCACAGGGAGTTATTTAACTGCTGGATTCAACTAACTTTTAATTAGACCCGTCAGGTGCTCAAAACCTGACGGGTCTTTTAGTTCATATTACTTTTTTAATTTTTGTCAGTATCAAATTATTTAAATGGCTACAACATATTTTCTACTACTACTTTTTCGTATCTTCAATTTAGATAACAGATTTCCAAGGATGCGATTTTTACTGGACATAATTATTCTTCTTTGTACTCATTCGGCAATGAGTCAAAAACCAGCGAATCCAATTTTTAATCAAAAATATTTTCCAGGACATAAATTGGTCGATTCCCTGTTTGGCAACAAACCGGATTTTCGTTTAAGTAAATTATTGAATTCTAAAAAGGAGAATCTTTCCTCAATTAAAGGAAAGGAATCGATGCCAATTTTTAAACCGGAGAATAACAACTCGATGCCTATTTACGATACCGACCCTTCAAGCACTTATTTTTTGAAAATTTATCCAAATGCCGAGAATTAAATTCTCCAGTGGTATAGGAAAAAGTTAAGTTTTAAACGTAACAGGTCTTTTTAAACTGTCTCTCAAATACCTTTCTAAACTTTATCTTTGTCGGCAACCAACTCGGGCAAATGCAAGTAACGACCAAGGCGATAGTGCTGACTTCAATAAAATATGGGGATACAAGTCTTATCGCTAAAATATTCACAGCTTCGGACGGTCTAAAATCCTATATGCTCAAGGGTATTCTTGCTTCTAAAAAGGGAAAGTTAAGAACCTCATATTTCCAACCCCTAACACAGTTGGAGCTAGTTGCCAATCATAGGAATAAGGGCACTTTGGAAAATATTCGAGAGGCCAAGGTTCATTATCATTATCAAACCCTACATACGGATGTATCAAAAAATGCCATTACCATGTTCTTGGCGGAGATGTTGGCAAATAGCATACATGAAGAGGAACAGAACGTGGAGCTTTATAATTTTTTGGAAGCATCCTTTCAATGGTTGGACATGAAGGATGACGTCGCTAATTTTCATTTGTATTTTCTTTTGGCCCTTACCAAGTATTTGGGTTTTTATCCGGATACCGAAAATTTTGATGCATCTTCCTTTGATTTGCTCGAAGGCGAGTTTACAAACACACCGTCTCTCAACCCAATTCTAACCGGAGAAAATTTAAATAACCTAAAACTATTTTTGGGCATAAATTTTGAGGGTATTCATACGATTCAAATGAGGAAGGCCAGCCGTCAGGAGCTGTTAAAATCCCTTATTCTCTACTTTGAATTGCATTTACAGGGATTCAGAAAACCTAAGTCCCTCGTCATTCTAAATGAAGTTTTCAATTAGTATGCATAAATCAGTACTCATTTTTATTCTGTTTTTTATTGCTTTAGGGTATTCGCAAGAGGTAACCGTTTTGGATTTTGATACAAAGGAACCGATCTCCAATGTGGCCATATTCAATGCAGACAAATCCAAGGTTGCCCTGACCGATTTTGACGGGAATTTCAATATCAGTATTTTTTCTGCCAATGAACGTATCACCTTTAAACATATCGGTTATGAGGTGAAGCGCATTACAAGGTCCCAAATACGTAGACAAGGTCTAAAAGTATACCTTGTAATGAACACGGAGCAATTGGATGAAGTGGTGATGTCCGTCTCCAAATGGGAACAGCAAAAGAAAGATATTCCCAACAAGATTGTAGCAATTGATGCGAGGGCGATTGCCTTTAATGCGCCACAAACATCCGCGGACTTACTGCAACAGAGCGGAAAAGTATTTGTGCAAAAAAGTCAGTTGGGCGGAGGTAGCCCAATGATAAGGGGCTTCTCTACAAATAGATTGGTATTGTCCGTAGATGGGGTTCGGATGAACAATGCCATCTTTAGAGGAGGAAATTTACAAAACGTGATTTCCATAGACCCTTTTACGATTAAAAACACTGAAATCATTTTTGGTCCAGGGTCTGTCATTTATGGGAGTGATGCTATTGGGGGTGTAATGAATTTCTATACTCAAAAGCCGGTGCTAAACCAGACCGATAGCCTTTTGGTAACTGGAAATGGGAACTATCGCTTTTCATCAGCAAATTCGGAAAATACGGTACATGCGGATGTTGGTATTGGCAAAAGGAAGTGGGCATCTATCACAAGTTTTACGTACAATAATTTTCAGGATTTAAAAATGGGCAGTCATGGCCCCGACTCCTATTTAAGGAACAACTACGTACAAACCATAAATGGTCAGGATAGGTTGGTTCCAAATCCCAATCCAGAAAAACAGGTGCCTACTGGGTATGACCAAATAAATTTTATGCAGAAACTACGGTTTAGACCCAATGCGAAATGGGACTTTAACCTTGGTACATTTTTTTCGGAAACATCAAACTATTCTAGGTATGATCGTTTGATTCGTCCCACTTCAGATGGTGAGGGCCTGCGTTCGGCGGAGTGGTATTACGGGCCTCAAAAATGGTTTATGGGAAATCTTCAGTTGAATAAAAGAGGTGATGGAAAGTTTTATGATGGACTAAAGCTGACAGCAGCGTACCAACACTTTGAGGAAAGTAGAAATGACAGGAATTTTAACGACATCAATTTAAACCGAACTAAGGAAAAGGTGGATGCTTTGAACCTGAATATGGATTTTGAGAACAAGAAAATCGGGAACTTTAGGTTGTATTATGGTACTGAGTTTATTTTCAACAAGGTGTATTCAGAAGGTTCCAGTTTAAATACTGTAACAAACGAAGCTGTTGGTGCACCCTCCAGGTATCCGGATGGTTCCACTTGGAAAAGTTTAGCGGGTTACGTGAACGGAGAATATAAGGCAAAGCCCAATTTTACATTTATGTCTGGTTTGCGGTATAGTCATGTATGGATTGATGCCTTATTCGATGATACCTTTTACGCGTTTCCTTTTGAAAATGCGGACTTGAGTACCGGTGCACTAACTGGCAGTTTGGGTTTTAGTTGGTTTCCAAGAACGGACTTGCAGGTTACGTTTAATGGGTCAACAGGTTTTAGGTCGCCGAATATTGACGATGTTGGGAAAATATTTGATTCGGAGCCGGGTTCCGTAGTGGTTCCCAATCCAGATTTAGAATCCGAATACGCCTATAATGTAGAGCTTGGCATACAGAAAAACTTTAAGGACAAGGTGGTGTTAAAAGGTGCTACTTTTTATACTTATTTGGTTGATGCCTGGTACGAAGGGACTTTACTTTTAATGGAGTATCCGAAATTGAATATGGAGGTGAATTAAGTAATGTCCAAGCAATCCAAAATGCCGCAAAAGCCTATGTGTATGGTTTTGAGCTAGGATTGGACGCTTTTTTAACGGAGCACTGGTCTTTGGCCAGTAACTTGACCATCACCGAAGGGATTGAGGAAGAAGAAGATGGTACGGAAACCCCGGCAAGGCATGCGGCTCCAACCTTTGGTGACTTTCACATCTTATGGAAAAATCAAAATCTAAAAACCGATTTTTTTCTCAATTTTAACGGAGAGGTAGAATATGAGGATTTGGCATTATCGGAACAATCAAAAGACTATATCTACGCGAGTGACGCCAATGGAAATCCGTATTCCCCTTCATGGTATACCTTAAATTTCCGGTCTCAGTATGACGTAACCAATCGGTTGAAAGCCTCCTTGAGTTTTGAGAACATTACGAACCAACGCTACAGGACCTATTCCTCTGGCATAGTGGCCCCGGGAAGCAACCTTATTTTAGGATTGGGATATACATTCTAAACAAAAAGCCCGCTAATTAGCAGGCTTTTTTACTTTAGAAAACTAATGTATTAGTCCTTAACGGCGTCTTTTACCTCTTTAGCTTTTTCAGCTACTTTATTGGCGGCTTCTTTTGTCGCATTTTCAACATCGCTACCCACTTCTTTTGCTGTTTCCGCAGCATCTTCACCTGCTTCTTTTACGGCATCTACCGCTTCTCCAGTTGCTTTTGCAGCACTATCCATGGCATTTTCTGTTGCATTCATAGCATCTTCACCAACTTCTTTTAAATCCTCGCCAACTTCGCCCATAGCTTCACCTGCTTGCTCGGCAGCATTTTCAGCCTTGTCAGCAGTTTCCCTGCAAGAAATAAGAGAGATGCTTAATGCGAATACTAGTGCTGATCCTAAAATTACTTTTTTCATTTTGTTGATTTTTAGTGATTGTTTTACATACACATATACGATTTAAAGCACGTTTTGGACTTAGAAGGAATCTGATAGTTAAATCATTCTCCTTTTAAGCACATTTCAATCCAATAATATGAGCTACGTTAAATCTAAATTTTATAATTTTGCAGCCTTAAAACCCAGTACCATAAGCTTTTCGTATGAAGTTCAAAGAATACAAGGGATTAAATTTGCCAAAAGTTGCCGAGGAAGTCCTTAGCTACTGGAAAACGCAATCCATTTTTGATAAAAGTGTTACTTCCCGCGAAGGAAAGGAAAGCTATGTTTTTTATGAGGGTCCGCCTTCCGCAAACGGTATGCCGGGAATTCACCATGTAATGGCGCGTACCATTAAAGATATCTTTCCCCGTTACAAGACCATGAAGGGTTTTCAGGTGAAACGAAAAGCGGGTTGGGATACCCATGGCCTACCCATAGAATTGGGGGTTGAAAAAGAACTGGGAATTACAAAGGAAGATATTGGAATAAAGATATCGGTAGAAGAATACAATGCGGCATGTAAGAAAGCTGTAATGCAGTATACCGATGTTTGGAACGCCATGACGGAACAAGTGGGCTATTGGGTGGATATGGACGATCCATATATTACCTACAAATCAAAATATATGGAGTCCGTTTGGTGGTTGTTAAAGCAAATCTATGATAAAGGTCTGATTTATAAAGGGTATACCATACAACCCTATTCCCCCAAAGCGGGTACCGGACTCAGTTCACATGAGTTGAATCAGCCAGGAACTTATCAAGATGTTACTGATACTACGGTTACCGCGCAATTTAAGGCAGTGGAAAGCACGTTGCCAGATTTTTTACAAAACGAAGGCACCATATTTTTCTTGGCTTGGACCACTACGCCATGGACGTTACCTTCCAATACGGCACTGACGGTAGGCCCGAAAATTGATTATGTACTGGTAGAGACCTATAATCAATATACCTTTCAGCCAATAAATGTTATCCTTGCCAAAAATTTGGTAGGGAAACAATTTGCAGGAAAATTTTACCAAGTAGACGAGAAGCCGGCATTGTTGGAGTATAACTCAGGCGATAAGAAAATTCCATATTACATTGTAAAGGAGTTTAAGGGCAAAGACTTGCTGGAGATTCGTTACGAGCAACTTATCGACTATGTTTTGCCTTATGAAAATGCAGAAAATGCCTTTAGGGTAATTGAAGGCGATTTTGTTACAACCGAAGACGGTACGGGAATAGTACACACAGCCCCTACTTTTGGTGCGGATGATGCCCTTGTTGCAAAACAAGCTGTGCCTGAAGTACCTCCGTTACTTGTTTTGGATGAAAATAACAATGCTGTTCCGTTAGTGGATTTACAGGGAAAGTTCAGACCAGAACTAAAGGAATTTGGGGGAAAGTATGTCAAGAATGAATATTATGAAGATGGCGAGGCCCCTGAAAGATCTGTTGATGTAGAGATTGCCATCAAACTAAAGGAAGAGAATAAAGCCTTTAAGGTAGAGAAGTATGTGCACAGTTATCCAAACTGCTGGCGTACGGATAAACCTATACTATATTATCCGTTGGATTCTTGGTTCATTAAGGTAACGGAGATTAAGGATAGAATGTTTCAGCTGAACCAAACTATCAATTGGAAACCCAGGGCTACTGGGGAAGGTAGATTTGGGAACTGGCTTGCCAGCGCAAATGATTGGAACCTTTCCCGCTCCAGATATTGGGGAATTCCTCTTCCAATTTGGAGAACGGAGGATGGTACGGAGCAGCTTATGATAGGTTCTGTTGCAGAACTGAAAAGTGAAATGGCAAAAGCGATTTCCGCCGGGGTTTTGGAAAAAGATATTTTTGAAAGTTTCGTTATTGGTGATATGTCCGAGGACAACTATGATAAAATCGATTTGCACAAAAACATTGTGGATCAAATCACTTTAGTCTCAGCTTCTGGAAAACCGATGAAACGCGAAGCCGATTTAATAGATGTTTGGTTCGATAGTGGTTCCATGCCCTACGCGCAATGGCATTATCCTTTTGAGAATAAAGACCTAATAGATAAAGGAGAAACCTTCCCAGCAGATTTTATTGCGGAAGGTGTAGACCAGACCAGAGGTTGGTTTTACACGCTCCACGCTATTGGAACCATGGTATTTGATTCTGTCGCGTACAAAAATGTGGTGTCCAACGGTTTGGTTTTGGATAAGGAGGGCAAAAAAATGTCCAAACGCTTGGGCAATGCAGTAGATCCATTTGAAACCATGAACGAACATGGTGCGGACGCTACGCGTTGGTATATGATTAGTAATGCCAACCCGTGGGATAATTTAAAGTTTGATTCCGAAGGAATTGTTGAGGTAAAACGTAAATTCTTCGGAACATTGTACAATACCTATTCTTTCTTCGCTTTATATGCCAATATCGATGATTTTGCATATAAAGAAGCAGATATACCCGTGTCTGAACGTCAAGAAATCGACAGATGGATTTTGTCGGAATTGAATTCACTCATTAACGTTGTGGATGCTGCTTACTCGGATTACGAGCCTACGAAGGCTACAAGGGCAATATCGGATTTTGTTCAGGAAAATCTAAGTAATTGGTATGTACGTCTGTGCAGACGGCGGTTTTGGAAAGGTGATTACGAGAAGGATAAAATCGCGGCTTATCAGACGCTTTATACTTGTTTGATTACCGTTGCCAAATTGTCTGCACCGGTCGCGCCGTTTTTTATGGATCAATTATATCGTGATTTAATTGCCACCACAAACAGCGAAGATTTTGAAAGTGTACATTTATCGGATTTTCCAGTTGCGGATAGCAGTTTAATCGATAGTCGATTGGAAGCCAAGATGAACAAGGCCCAAACAATTTCCTCATTGGTGCTTTCCATCCGTCAGAAAGAAAAAATCAAGGTAAGACAGCCATTGCAAAAAATAATGATTCCCATATTGGACGAGCAGGATAGAAGGGACATCATGGCGGTGTCGGACTTGATAAAGTCCGAGGTGAACGTTAAGGAAATTCAATTGCTGGATGATGCCTCCGGCATTTTGGTAAAACGTATTAAACCTAATTTCAAGACATTAGGCCCAAAGTACGGAAAGGATATGAAGCAGATTGCTACTATTGTAAATGCATTTACGCAGGAGGATATCCAAAAAATTGAGCAGGAGGGCGAATTATCCGTTAAAATGGAAAATAAAAGTATTAAATTACAGTTACAGGATGTAGAAATCAGTTCTCAGGATATTGAAGGTTGGTTGGTTGCTAGTTCTGGAAGGTTAACGGTAGCGCTTGATGTTACCATTAATGACGATTTAAGAAAAGAAGGTATAGCAAGGGAATTGGTCAACAGAATTCAGAACATACGGAAGGAATCTGGGTTTGAAGTGACGGATAAAATTGATATCAAGATGCTTAAAGATGGTTTTGTAGAACAGGCCGTTGCGAGCAATCTAAATTATATTAAAACCGAAACGCTGACCGCGGAACTTGATTTTGAGGAAAAATTAGAAATTGGCACCGAGGTTGCCTTTGATGAAGTGAACACTAAATTGTTTATTGAAAAACATTAAAAGAAAGATGGCAGAAGATTTAAAAATTAGATATTCCGATAAGGATTTGGCAGAGTTCAAATCGCTTATCGAAGAAAAAATTGTAAAGGCAAAAAGTCATTTAGAGCTCCTTAAAAGTTCCTATATGAACGATGGTAATAACGGTACCGATGATACATCCCCGACCTTTAAGGCATTTGAGGAAGGTTCCGAAACCATGAGTAAAGAAGCAAATACGCAGTTGGCCATTAGGCAGGAAAAATTTATTCGGGATTTGAAAAACGCACTGTTGCGAATAGAGAATAAAACCTATGGCATATGCCGAGTAACGGGCAAGCTCATTAACAAGGAGCGACTAAAACTCGTACCTCATGCAACGCTAAGTATAGAAGCCAAAAACATGCAAGCATAAACAAAACGCCTCTTGGGGCGTTTTTTAATAGGTATTCTTGAAAGTTTTCCTTCTCCTCTTAACTACATTATTTTTTGCCTGGACGGGTAGTGCGCAAAAATTGATTAAGAAATCGGTTTTGGACGACAACGTTCAGCAGATACAAATTGACGCCAATAATTGCTTCGAAGTAGACCTATCTACCCATAAATCAAATAACATAGTTATTGAGGCACAAATAGATGGGGAGTATAGCCAAGACCTAGATCTTAAGGTATTGGAAAACGGCAATACGGTTATGGTAAGCGCGGGTTTTCAGGCAAATTTCAAACATCCTAACGACAAACTTAGCGCCCACAAAGTGATTTCTATAGCGTTAACCATAGTATTGCCAGAATGGAAGCACGTACTGGTTTATGGTTCAAATACAAGAGTTATAGGTAAAGGGGTTTATGAGAATCTAGACATTAGCCTGGCCGACGGGAGTTGTAATTTGGTTGATGTCTCCCAAAATGTATCGGTAAGAACGCAGAGTGGAGATATTTCAGTTTCTTCGACTGCTGCTACTGTTACTATGAACAATAAATATGGTGAGGTAAGTAGCAATCCCATACCTAATGGAAGAAATCAATTTAATTTAAATACGGTTACTGGCAATATCTACCTAAATAAAACCGAATAATATTTCTACTTTTGCGCTTTGAAAAAACCTCATGAACATTAAGAAGTCGGTCGCACTTATTTTTTTGATTTTGATTGTTGATCAGTGGAGCAAGATTTACATCAAAACACATTTTGTTTTGGGGGAGTCTGTGGATGTTTTTAGCTGGTTCAAGATTCTTTTTATAGAAAATGAAGGAGCTGCCTGGGGAGCAAAACTGAGTGATGTTCTTCCGGTTTCGGATGCCGTGGGGAAGCTTATCCTAACGGTATTTAGGTTGTTTGCAATTTGTGGAATTGGATACTGGCTTTTTGATGTAATCAAAAAAAACTCCTCCAAGACTTTGATCGTTGCGGTGTCCTTAATTTTCGCTGGTGCTTTGGGTAATATTTTGGATTCGGTTTTTTACGGCGTCATTTTTAATGACAGTTATAACGAGGTTGCCACGCTATTTTCTGATGAGCCCTATGGAAAATTATTTTATGGGAAAGTAGTAGATATGCTCTATTTTCCATTGGTTGATACTACTTGGCCAAGTTGGGTGCCCTATTTAGGGGGAGGGAATTTTCGTTTTTTTGAACCTGTTTTTAATATTGCGGATACTGCTATTAGTACAGGTGTAGGTATTTTATTGGTTTTTAATAAAAAGGCTTTTAAGAAGGATAATGAAGATGAGTTCTATGAGGAAACCGAGGAATCCTCTTCAGAATCTGTAAAAGAGTAAATTTTGTGTGGAGTAATACAGTAGTCCATTGGAATGTCATTGGTAGATACGTCTGCTATTTTTTCTTCCGCTTCAAAAAAGGATAGCCCAATTTTTAGGACATTAGGCCTGCATTCGCTTAGAAATTTGTCATAGAACCCTTTGCCGTAACCTACCCTATTACCTATTTTATCAAATGCCAATAAGGGTAAAAAAACTACATCAATTTTTATTGGTGCTATGGGTATCCCGTCAACGGGTTCTGGCACACCCCATTTACTAGTGTCGAACAGAGTGCTATCTGTTAAAAGATAGTGGGACATGGTATTTTTGGAAGTTACCTTGGGAAGGATGATGTTCTTATCTTTGCCTTGGAGAATGGTTATTAAGCTAAGTGTATCAATCTCATTTTTACCAGAAATAGGGAGGAAAACATGATAGTAATCGTAATTCCATATGGGCAACTTAAGTGCTTGGTTTGCAGCGGAAAGACTTTGGGTCTCTAAATATGATTTTTGAAGGGAATTTCTGAGCTTAGTATATTTAATTCGTAAGTCTTTCTTCAACATTGAAAAATAGCATTTACGAAATTAAGTTTTACTACTCTTTTGTGGAAACGGCAACGAAAACTTTGAAGAATAACATCAAAATTAGGTAAGTGCCGAGGGTGATAACATAACTTTCCATAGGTCTTTGTTTTGTTCTGGTTAAATGTAAGTAAAAAAAATATTAAATCTCCTTGAAACGACACTTTTTATCGTTTAAAAGCACATTTTTCTGAAAAAATTAACTTAATGAGGAATTTATGCTTGGGTTCAAAAAATTAAATAACTGATATTCAATCAATTAAAAAATGTTCAACTTCCATAAGTATTCGATTTAAAATTCCGAATATGACAATCAACATCATATAAAAATATGGTTTTAATAATGTATGGCTAAAAAAATAGATTATTCTAAATTATTGAAAGATTCATCACAGTGTTAAGCATAGTATCTTTATAGTTAAAAGTGCTAAACCCTTTATTCATTTTATAAAAACAGAGTAATTTCATTTAAGCTTTTATTTTTTTATGTCAGAAATTCCTATTCAAGTACAATTGAGTTCCTTGCCTAGCGGTGCAGGGGTATATCAGTTTTACGATGCTGATGATACTATTCTGTATGTAGGAAAGGCAAAAAATCTAAAAAAGAGGGTATCCTCATACTTTACAAAAAATCATGAGTACGGTAAAACCCGTGTCATGGTAAAGAAAATCCATAGGATAAAACATATTGTAGTGCCTACGGAATCCGATGCATTGTTATTGGAGAACAACTTAATTAAGGAGTATAGACCAAGATATAATGTATTACTAAAGGATGATAAATCTTATCCTTGGATTTGTTTAAAGAACGAACGTTTCCCCAGACTTTTCCCCACAAGAAGGGTAATTAATGACGGCTCCGAATACTATGGCCCTTACACAAGCATGAAAACCGTGAGGACCATATTGGATTTAATTAAAAGCGTTTATTCCCTACGCACCTGTAATTATGACCTCTCTGAGTCTAAAATAAAGGATGGTAAATACAAGGTATGCTTGGAATATCATTTAGGAAATTGCAAAGGTCCTTGTGAAGGCATGCAGACGTTTGAGGAATATGAACGGCAAATTTCCGACATAAGGGAAATCATTAAAGGGAATTTCAAGTCCTCGATACATTATTTTAAGGGTCAGATGAAAATGTTCGCCGATAATATGCAGTTTGAAGAGGCGCAACGTATTAAGGATAAAATTGAGGTCTTGGAAAATTACCAAGTTAAATCTACCATCGTAAACCCTAAAATAAATAATGTTGATGTGTTTTCCATTATATCGGACAATGCGTTTGCCTATGTAAATTTTCTTCAACTTTCCCATGGTTCCATCGTAAGGTCACACACGCTGGAGATAAAAAAGAAATTGGATGAGAGCGACGAGGAGTTGTTGCAATTGGCGATTGTGGAAATACGTCAACGTTTCAAATCGGAATCCAAAGAACTTTACTTGCCATTCAAAGTTGTGGTGGATACCCAACTTAAAGTTACCATTCCAAAATTGGGTGATAAAAAGCGCATTTTGGAGCTTTCTGAACGCAATGCAAAGTTTTTTAGACAAGAACGGTTCAATCAAATTAAAATAATCGACCCCGACCGCCATACCAATAGGATTATGGCTCAGATGAAGAAAGATTTAAGATTGTCCACCGAACCAAGACATATAGAATGTTTTGATAATAGTAATATCCAAGGAAGTAATCCTGTGGCGGCTTGTGTTGTCTTTAAGGACGGGAAGCCATCAAAGAAGGACTATAGACATTATAATATTATAACGGTAGATGGCCCGGATGATTTTGCATCCATGGAGGAAGTTGTATTTAGGCGATATAAACGTCTTTTGGAAGAGGACGAGTCATTGCCCCAGCTAATCGTAATTGACGGAGGAAAAGGCCAATTGTCTTCTGCCCTAAAAAGTTTGGACCTTTTAGGCCTAAGGGGTAAAATAGCCATAATAGGAATTGCCAAAAGATTGGAGGAGATATATTTTCCGGGAGATTCCATTCCGTTATATCTGGATAAGAAATCAGAAAGCCTGAAAATAATTCAACAGTTGCGGAACGAGGCGCATAGATTTGGAATCACTTTCCACAGGAATAAACGTAGTAAGTCCGCAATAAATTCCGAACTTGAAGGTATTGATGGTGTTGGCGAAAAAACGGCCAGAGAATTATTAAAGCGTTTTAAATCCGTCAAAAGAATCAAGGAAGCAACAATGGAGAATCTTACAGAGGTGGTGGGACAATCCAAAGCAAAAAAGATATATGAATCATTTCATTAGACACAATTTTTCTATGACCAAGAAAGTGTCCCTCGCATTACTAATCACATTTCTTGTTTGCTTGCAGTCCTTTGGTCAGGCCATTTTGGAACAAAAGGATAAAAAAATTGGTCTGGTTCTTAGTGGAGGTGGTGCCAAGGGACTTGCACATATTGGTGCTTTAAAGGTGATTGAAGAAGCGGGTGTAAAGATAGATTATATTGGGGGAACCAGTATGGGTGCTATAGTTGGCGCTTTGTACGCATCGGGCTATTCGGCAAATGAGCTTGACTCCCTTTTCAGGGCTGTGGATTTTGGATTGTTGATACAGGATAACCTTCCCAGAAGCGCCAAAACGTTTTACGAGAAAGAAGATTCTGAAAGATATTCAATTAGCCTGCCCTTCAATAACTTTAAAGTATCCGTGCCACCTGCATATTCCGGAGGTCAAAATATATATAATGAACTTGTTCGATTATTATATCATGTTAAGGATATAGACGATTTTTCTAAACTTCCAATACCTTTTGTCTGTGTAGCCACGGATATTGAAACTGGTAAAGAGGTAGTTTTAGACTCGGGATATTTGCCGGAAGCGGTCATGGCAAGTGGAACACTTCCTTCATTGTTCGAACCCTCTAGTATTGACGATAAAGTATTAATAGATGGTGGAGTTGTAAATAATTATCCTGTTGATAAGGTAAAGGACCTTGGAGCAAACTTTATCATAGGGGTAGACGTTCAGCATGGCCTGTCCGAAAGGGATGGCCTTCTCTCCGCAACGGAGATTCTGTTGCAGATCAACAACTACCGTACCGTTGCTGATATGGTTGAGAAGTCTCAGAAAACGGATATATATATCCAGCCGGAAATCGAAAACTACACGGTTATAGAATTTGACAAAGCGGATGAAATAATAAAAAGTGGAGAGTTGGCCGCGATTGAAAAGTTTCAAGAACTTAAACAGGTTTCGTCCGAATATAGTAAAGGCCCAAATCCGGTTCCGGCCATTGGTCTTGAAGATTCTATAATGATAAACAGGCTTATCATAAAGGGTGATGACGTACATACAAGGGGTTACGTAAAAGGGAAACTTAGATTTAAGCTTGGTGAACCAATTACGTTTAAAAAACTACAACAGGGTGTTAGTAATTTGTCAGCGACCGGTAATTTTAAAACAAATAGGTATAAGTTGATATCAAATGGCCCTGGAGAGGATTTGATCATGCGGCTGGATGAAACCGCAAACACCTCACTTTTAAGGCTTGGAGCCCATTATGACGACCTTTATAAGAGTGCCGCAATAATCAATTTTACAAAGAAAAATATAATTTCCAGAGATGATGTAGCCTCTTTTGACCTCATTTTGGGGGATAACTTAAGGTACAATTTTGAATACTATATAGATAAGGGAACCTATTGGAGCTTTGGCATAAGTTCTAGGTTCAACGATTTTGGGGAAGAAATAGATTTTGGGATCATAAGGGGAAATTTTGAAATACCTCCCGGATTAAATCTTAACTCGGTCAACTTGGATGTTACGGATTTTACCAATCAAGTCTATTTGCAGACTGTGGTTAGGGAAGAATTTGCATTTACCACTGGAGTAGAACATAAATTGCTAAAATACAGTACAAGAACGCTTGGTGACCTTTCTGATAATGCTCAAGCTCCCATACTAAACACCAAAAATGGACGGACTTTTTTTGAAAACAGCAATTTTTTCAGTGTTTTTGGAAACCTAAAATTGGACACCTATGACGATAAGTATTTTCCTAAAAGGGGGCTGTTTTTTGATGGGGATATGCATTATTACATACTGTCTTCCGATTTTAATGAAAATTTTAAGGACTTTTCAGTTTCCAAGGCTAGAATGGGAGTAGCGCTACCTGTAATGGAAAGGCTATCAATCAATATAGAAACCGAAGGTGGTTTTAAACTAGGGACTTCAGGAGTAACCTCTTTCGATTTTGTACTTGGCGGTTTTGGTACCAATCTAATAAATAATTTTGTTCCGTTTTACGGATATGATTTTTTAAGTCTTCCAGGAAATAGTTTTGTAAAAGCGTATGCAAGACTGGATTTTGAATTTGCCGATAAGAATCACGCTTTGTTGGCCGCTAATTTTGCCAATGTTGATGATGATATCTTTAGAACCGGTGAATGGTTTACGGCACCTACATTTTCAGGTTATGGCATAGGGTACGGTTGGGAGTCTTTTATGGGACCTATCCAGCTCATTTATTCATGGTCTCCGGAGCGTGATAATTCCAATATTTTTGTAAGTGTGGGCTACTGGTTTTAATTTTTAATTGAATCGATTTTTGGTGATGAAACCTCAATCAGAACTCAACAAAACCTTAACAAATTCCCAAATAAACCGAAGAATTGTGAATTACTGTTAAGGTAAGCGTTAAAGTAAGTTAAAACCTACTAACCAACAAAAATGTTGTTTTAAATTTACATCAGCAAGGGGTGGTTCCCTTGCAACTTTAAGTATTGGTTTTTCATAATTTAAAGTTTGGTTGGTTATTTAGGAAAAGCCCAGTTTTTAAACTGGGCTTTTTTTGTACAATACTTTGGAATAAATTTTGTTTAACTAATTGTAAGCTAAACGGGATTATGAAAACCAGTTAGTAACTTTACTATAAAAATCGACTATGAAGCGAATAGTAGTAATTCTTCTTTTAAGTTCTTTTTTCGGTTTGCAAGCGCAGAACAGGACATCCGCGTTTGAGTCCGGGGAATGGCTTAAATTTAGAATGCACTATGGTCCATTAAATGCTAGTTACGCCACCTTGCAGGTTAAAAATGCAACAATCGGTTCTACTCCCGTCTATCATGTTGTGGGACACGGCGAAACTACAGGCTTTGCCAGTTGGTTTTTTAAGGTAGACGACACTTACGAAAGCTATTTCGACAAGAAAGACGGAAAGCCCTATAGGTTTATTAGGAAGATAAATGAAGGTGGATACACCAAGGACGTGGAAATAAATTTTGACCATAAAAATGACAAAGCTGTCCTTAATGACAAGAAAAACAAGAAAAAGTTTAATTTTGAACTTCAGGACAGTATCCAGGATTTAATATCCGCTTTTTATTTTCTTAGGAACAACTATGAACCTAAAGATCTTACAAAAGGAGAATCCATAGACTTAAATATGCTTTATGATGATGACGGTATATTTACTTTCAAGCTAAAATATTTAGGAAAGGAAATTGTCCGCACCAAATACGGCAAGGTAGAATGTCTTAAATTTAGGCCCTTGGTACAGTCCGGCAGGGTGTTTAAGGAAGAAGAAAGTCTATCACTTTGGGTTTCCAATGATGACAATAGGATTCCCATAAGGATTAAAGCCGACTTGGCCGTTGGTTCAATTAAAGCCGACTTGGATGGTTACAATGGCCTAAAACATCAGTTTAAGATAGTAATGGATTAATACAACATGACGGAAAAGGAGCGGATCCAATCCCAAATCTCAAAACTAGAAGAAAAATATAAAGATTCAGGACAAGACCTTAATTCGTATCTGGACGGGCTGCTCTACCAACGTTATCTTACCTACTGGGATTATATTCATTTAGACACATTATTAAGTCTACAAGTTCCAAGAACACATTTCCCCGATGAGGAAATCTTTATTATGTACCATCAGATTACGGAGTTGTATTTTAAACTCATTCTGCATGAACAAAAGCAAATTGTAGACGATAAATCCCAAAAACTAGATTTTTTCATTGAAAAGATAAGGCGTATAAATAGTTATTATTCCGCATTAATTTCCTCCTTTGGTATAATGATAAAAGGGATGGAGCGCGAACAGTTTCTGCAATACCGTATGGCACTTCTACCGGCAAGCGGTTTCCAATCAGCCCAGTTTAGAATGATAGAGATTTATAGTACCCCCATGGAAAATTTGGTTCATCATTCCAAAAGACAAAATTTCTCCTCTGAAAATTCCATAGAAGACCTTTATGAAAACATATATTGGAAAAGCGGTGCGACCGATAGTGCCACAGGTGAAAAAACGCTAACGCTTAAACAATTTGAATACAGATATACGCCAAGACTTATACGTATTGCAAGGCAAGTTGAGAATAACACGATTTATCATAAATATTTAGGGCTATCAGAGGAACAACGACAAAATAAAGAACTGGTTGAATCGTTAAAGAGTTTGGATCTAAATGCAAATGTAAACTGGCCATTGATGCATATGGGTTCTGCACATAGATATCTTGGAAAGGAATCCGGTGATTTGGAAGCTACAGGTGGAACAAATTGGAAGAAATATCTACCTCCCAGTTTTCAGAAAATTGTGTTTTTTCCGGAACTTTACACAAAGCAAGAGTTAAATGATTGGGGAAAGCAGTGGGTAGACCATATCTTTAACCCAGATAAATAAGAAAATAAGAATGCGAAAATATTGGGGCATAATATTGGCATCGACCATAATTGTTTCTTGTGGAGAAGATAAGAATCAAGAAGTAGAGCATACTCCTCCAAAAATAACTCCAGTTGAAGAACCGGTTGTAACCCATTTTGGTTTTAATCTTCAGGATTTTAATGTTCAGGCAGATACGGTTAAACGTGGAGATAGTTTTGGTGAACTCATGATTCAGAACAAGGTAGATTATCCAAAAATCGCTAAAATATCCGAGGATTTTAAGGATACGTTCGATGTTCGGAAAATAAGGATAGGCAAGCCCTATATGATATTAAAATCTAAGGATACCCTAGAAAAGGCAGAGGTATTCATTTATGAAAACGATCCTATAAATTATACGGTAATAGATTTTAGGGACAGTGCCATGGCCTACAGAAGTAAGAAAAAAGTAAAATATGTAGAACGTGAAGCTTCTGGTGTTATAGAGACTTCACTGTCTGAGGCAATATTAGATCAGGGTATTGACTATAATGTAACGAACAATCTATCCGAGATCTATGCTTGGACAATAGATTTTTTCCGACTACAAAAGGGAGACAAGTTCAAGGTCATTTACAAGGAAAAGTATATTAACGATACTATTTATGCGGGCGCGGAACCTATAGAGGTTGCCTATTTTGAACATAACGGCCGCCCCATTTACGCTTTTGCCTATGAGAACGATTCCTTAAAAAACATCGTTGATTATTTTGATGAGGATGCAAATAATCTAAGAAGAACTTTTCTTCGCGCACCAGTACAGTTCAGTAGAATTTCATCACGCTACAATTTAAAAAGGCGTATAAGATATTACGGTTACAAGTTGCGCCCGCACAAGGGTACGGACTATGCAGCACCGATCGGAACTCCAATTTTAGCAACCGCGGATGGTACGGTTACAGAATCTACTAGAAGGGGAGGTAACGGGAAATATGTAAAGATTAGGCATAATGGCACGTATTCCACCCAGTATCTACATATGAAAAATCAGAAGGTGAAAAAAGGACAATTCGTTCGACAAGGAGATGTTATCGGTTGGATTGGAATGACAGGAAATACGGGCGGCCCACATGTTTGTTACCGTTTTTGGAAAAATGGCAGACAAGTTGATCCTTTACGTGAAGAACTACCTTTGGCAGAACCTTTGGACGAATCCTTACGACCGGATTACTTTGCCTACATAGCACCAAAGAAAGACCAATTGGATTGCATAGAATATCCTGAGAAGCTAATAGAAGAAGAGGATTTGCTAACACTTAATGAAGAAAATGCCACTAAAGAAAATTGATCCCACCACTACCGAAGCCTGGAAAAAACTATTAAAACATTATCTCATCTTTCAATACGGATTTAAGGGAACTTTTTTCTTCAGATTCCAATAGAGCCAAAGAATTTAGTTTGGAATGGAAGGATTTCCTTTTCGATTATTCCAAGAACAGAATTAATTCCAAAACAATGGAATTATTGCTGCAATTGGCAGATGAGGTTGCGTTAAAGGATAGTATCGATAAATACTTTAAGGGAGATAATATCAATGAAACTGAAGGTAGAGCAGTCTTGCATACCGCATTACGGGCAGCAAAAAATGATACCGTTCTAGTTGATGGGGATAATGTAATACCAGAGGTATATTCCGTGAAGGAACATATAAAGAGGTTTACGGATTCTGTAATCAACGGTTCAAAAAAAGGCTATACGGGAAAGAAGTTTACGGATGTGGTGAATATTGGCATAGGGGGTTCGGATTTGGGTCCCGCTATGGCAACGGAAGCACTTAAGTTTTACAAGAATCATTTGCATGTTCATTTTGTAAGCAATGTTGATGGGGACCATGTTCACGAAATATTGAAAAATTTGGACCCGGAAACGACGTTGTTTGTGGTGGTGTCCAAAACATTCACTACCCAAGAAACGTTGAGTAACGCTACGACTATTAAAAAATGGTTCTTAAAATATGGCAAGCAAGAAGATATAGCAAAACATTTTGCTGCTGTTTCCACAAATACGGAAGCAATCGCAGAGTTTGGGATTTCTGCTGATAACGTTTTTCCTATGTGGGACTGGGTAGGGGGTAGATTCTCGCTTTGGAGTGCCGTGGGACTTTCTATTGCACTGGCCGTTGGCTTTGAGAATTTTGATGCCATGTTAAGTGGAGCCCATGAGGCTGATGTTCACTTCAAAGAGTCGGATTTTACCGAAAACATACCCGTAATTATGGCACTTATCAGTGTCTGGTATAATAATTTTCATGGGGCGGAGACAGAGGCAATTATACCCTACACCCAATATCTAAGTAGATTTTCAGCCTATTTGCAGCAAGGAATCATGGAGAGCAATGGAAAAAGTGTAGATAGAAACGGAAATGTTGTGGGCTATGAAACAGGCACCATTATTTGGGGGGAACCAGGTACCAATTCGCAACATGCTTTTTTCCAATTGATCCATCAAGGCACGAAATTGATCCCCACGGATTTTATCGGTTTTAAGCATTCCTTACACGGAGATACAGATCACCACAATAAATTAATGGCAAATTTCTTCGCCCAGACCGAGGCATTGATGAACGGGAAAACGTTAGAAGAGGCAGAGAAGGAATTGCAGGACAAGGGAAGTTCTGAAGAAGAAATCGCCGATTTAGCACCATATAAAGTATTTGCAGGTAACAAACCAACAAACACCTTTCTAATAGATAAACTCACCCCGAATAGTTTAGGAGCGCTGATAGCCTTGTATGAACATAAAATTTTTGTTCAAGGGGTCATCTGGAATATTTTTAGTTATGATCAATGGGGAGTAGAATTGGGAAAACAATTGGCAGGAACAATTCTAAAGGATATAAAAGGTTCGCAAATTGCGGATCATGACAGTTCCACAATGCGACTTCTTCAATTTTTTAAGAGTTAATTTAGAGTTTTCATAAAATCATTTTAAAACATATAACTAATTCATTTTCAGTTCTTTTTTATCATTTAGTGGGTTATTTTTACAATGCTGATTTAACGTTACCTTAACGTTAGAAGTCTAAAAATACAGGACTTTTGCAGCACATTAAAAACTAACACACATTAGAAAATGAAAAAAATCTATCTAGCTTTTGCAGCTTTACTAATGGTTGCAACGGCATTTTCACAGGGGGTAACTACTTCAAGTATGCAGGGTAGTGTATCCGATCAAACTGGAGAACCTCTTTTTGGAGCCAATATTGTGGCTACCCATACTCCTTCAGGGTCAGTTTATGGTGCAATATCCAACGAAGATGGTATATTTTACTTACCTAATATTAGAGTTGGTGGACCTTATAAAGTAGTTGTTACTTATGTAGGTTTCCAGGATAAAACATTTGATGGAATCGATTTAGGTCTAGGTCAGAGTTACAATTTGAAGGTAACTTTGAATGAAGGTGTTGAATTGGAAGAAGTTGTAGTAACTTCTCAAAGAGGAAACATTATTGATCCGGATAGAACAGGGGCATCTATAAACCTTTCTAGGGAAAAAATAGACGCTTTACCAACAATTTCCAGAAGTATCAATGATTTTACTAGACTTACGCCACAATCAAATGGAACTTCTTTTGCAGGAACTTCTGGTAGATTTAACAACTACACCATAGATGGAAATATCTATAATAATAACTTTGGATTAGGTAGCGGGCAGTTTGCAGGATCAAACCCCATTTCCTTGGATGCCATTGAAGAAGTACAAGTTAATTTGGCACCATATGACGTGCGTTTAGCTGGTTTTACTGGAGCCTCGGTAAATGCAATTACTAAATCCGGTACTAATGATTTCAAGGGTTCTGTCTATTACTTTTATCGAAACGATCAAATGGTTGGGGATAAGTTAAGAGACATTACTTTAAATAGGGGAGACTCCCAAAACGATATTAAAGGTATAAGCTTGGGAGGTCCAATTATTAAGGACAAATTATTCTTTTTCGTAAGTTACGAAGAAGAGCTTGAGGCAGTTCCTGGTTTTACACGACAAGCATCAAGACCCGGATTGGCTCCTGATGGCTTAACTATTTCTAGAGTCCCTGCTTCTGACTTGGAGTTTGTTAGTAATCAACTAAGCTCTCTTTATGGTTATGAAACAGGACCTTATGAGAACTATCCTTTTGGTTCTGAGCAAACAAGATTTAATGCAAGATTAGATTATAACTTAAATCAAAACAACAAATTTTCACTACGTTATAACAGGTACAAGGCATTTAACGATGTGAGTATTAATGGAAATTCAAATAGATTTCTACCTACTAGATATAGAAATACGGATAGGTTTGGCATAGAGGCCATTACTTTTGCCAATTCAAATTATACTAACGACCGTTTAGTTGAATCAGTCGTTGGTGAATGGAATTCCAAGGTTTCTGACAATATGTCCAATCAGTTGAATGTTGGATATACCGCCATAGCTGATCCTAAAAGAGGTATACCTGGCGGACAAGCTTTCCCGTTTATTGAAGTTCTAGAACCAGACGCAAGTGGAAACTTGTTGTACTATACAGCTGTGGGAAATGAGCTTTTTACAGTTGGGAATTTGTTGGAGAACAATGTTTTTAACATCACGGATAACTTTTCTATATACTCAGGAAAGCATACGTATACAATAGGCGCTAATTTTGAATATATGACTTTTAAAAACGCTTTTAACCCTGTTTTTAATGGTTTTTATAGATTTACCAGTTATGATAGTTTCGTTGAAACAGTAATAAACCAAACTCCTGGGGCCTATCCCGATGCTTTTGCAAAAAGCTTTGCTTTAGATGGTTCTACAACCCCCCCGGTTGATGAAACTAAGTTTGGTCAGTTTGGTGTTTATTTTCAGGATGAGTTCCAGATTACGGATGATATGAAATTGACTGGAGGTCTGCGAATAGATTTCCCATTTTACGCTACCGATATTCCTAGAAATACTTTGCTGGATGATTTAAATAAAACATTCACTGATGCTGATGGTGATACTTTTACACCTGATGTTAGTCAGTTTCCTAAGGTAAGGCCTCTGTGGTCTCCAAGAGTTGGAATTAACTGGGATGTAAATGGTGATGGTAAAACCCAACTAAGAGGTGGTACCGGCGTGTTCTCCGGTCGTATTCCATTCGTTTGGTTGAGCAACCAAGTTAACGGTTCCGGTGTGGTTCGAGGTGGACTAGGATTTGAGGGTGATGAAGTTGTAGATTTTCTAGGTCCAAACTATGTTTTTAATCCAGATGTAACTTTTGGAAATCCTACAAATCCTGGCCAAACGTTATCAAATGAACTTAACCTTACGGACAGGGATTTTAAACTACCACAAGTATGGCGTACCAATATTGGTGTTGATCATCAGTTGCCATGGGGCATTACCGGTACTTTAGATTTAATTTATTCTAGGGATGTTTCCACCCCTATAGTATATAACCCGGTTTTGAGAGACCCTGACGGTGTTTTAAGTGGTCCGGATGCAAGACCTTACTGGGATGGAGGATATTCCAATGACGATGATTTTACAAATGTATTTTTGTTGACGAATGCTAAAGAAAAGGCTGACTATTACTCGTTTACCGCTCAATTGCAGAAGCAGTTTGATAATGGTTTCTATGCCATGATTGCATATACCGCTTCCAGAGCTAGAGATTTGGATGCTTCGGGAGGCTCACAGGCAGGTTCTTTATGGACTGCTACTGTTCAAGAAGATAGGAACAATCCTAAGTTAGGTTTTGCGTCATTTGATCAGCCAAATCGTTTTATTGCTAATTTAAATTATCAAACGGATAATACCACTATTGCACTATTCTGGCAAGGTGGCGAAAATGGAAGGTTTAGTTATACTTATTCAGGTAATTTTGGAGATAATTCCAATAGATTAATCTATATACCAAACGATGCTTCTGAGCTAAATTTTGAAGAGTTTACATTGAATGGTTCAACCATTACCGAACAGGCTCAAATTAATGCTTTGAACAACTACATTGCTCAAGATGATTATTTGAGTGAAAATAGGGGGCAAATTGCTGAAAGAAACGGAGCAAAGAATCCTTGGTTAAATAGATATGATTTAAGAATTACTGAGGATATAAACCTTACAAAGGACAAAAAGAATAGAATTCAGTTGTCTATGGACTTTTTGAACATTGGAAACATGCTGAATTCGGAGTGGGGAGTTCCTCAGTTCGCAGCCCAAAACAACCTTTTAAATTATAGAGGTAGAAATGCGGCAAACGAACCTGTATATAGATTAAATACTGTTCCCGGAACTTCGAATTTTCCTTTTGATACCAATAGAGCTTCAAGTAGTATAGGAGATACTTGGAGGCTTCAGGTTGGAGTAAGATATTTATTTAATTAAAGGATTGTAACAGAATTTAATTAACCCCCGTCTACTAGACGGGGTTTTTTTATGCTCAAAAATCAGTACATTTAGAAACCAAAATTTAAGACTATGGAAGAAACCAGCCTCGCATATCAATATGTACAACCGTTACATTCTTATCTGGCCTATATAGCTTTGGCCGTACTTATTTTGGCCGTCGGGAATGCAATCTCTGGCCTTGTAGGCAAGAAATTTTTTACTATGGGTAAGGATTTACGGTTAAGCCTATTTGCGCTTATCCTTTGTCATATTCAATTATTAATTGGATTATTGCTTTATTTTATTTCACCAAGCGGGTTCAGCGCAATTCAAGAGTTTGGAATGGGTGGACTTACTTCCGCAGCGCGTCTATTGGCCGTAGAGCATCCATTCGTAAATATTTTGGCCATAATCTTCATAACCATTGGGTGGTCCAGACACAAGAAGTTTGTTGAAGGGGATAAAAAGTTTAAAAGTATTGCCATTTTTTATGGAATTGGATTGATTTTAATTTTGAGTAGAATTCCATGGGATCAATGGTTTTAAATACAGGGAAGATGATAAAAAATTATGTATTCGTTTTAGTGTTGATAATGACAGGGGCTATAAATGCTCAAAAGGTAGAATTATTTAATGGTGAGAATTTGGATGGATGGGAAGTTTTTGGTACCGAAAAATGGTATGTGGAAGATGGATTATTAATCTGTGAAAGTGGCCCCAATGCAGGTTACGGATATTTAGGTACTGAGAAAGAATACAAAAACTTTATTTTGGATTTGGATTTTAAACAAGAAGCTGATGGCAACAGTGGGGTTTTTATAAGGTCAACCGTTGATGGAACCACTGTGAGCGGATGGCAGGTAGAGGTAGCCCCGCCCGGAAAATTTACAGGTGGTATATATGAATCTTATGGAAGGCACTGGCTTGCACAACCAAAGCTTGATAAAGATGATGCGTTAAAGTTTGGGGATTGGAACCATATGAAAATAAAGGTGGATGGAGATAATGTTACCTCATGGCTTAACGGTACGGAAATGGTTTCTTTAACAGACAAAATCATTGGAGAGGGTGAAGGGTCTATTTTGTTACAGATACATGATGGAGGAGGAATAAAAGTGAAATGGAAGAATATTCAATTGACCAAGTTGGACTAGATTTATTGCTCTTTACCAACTGATTTTAGTAGATATATATAAACCGGAAAATGGTCACTATAGCCTCCAATATAGCTGCCTCCGGCGTAGGTACGTAACGGATATCCCTTGTATGTACCTTTGTCATCGATTAAATAGGAGGGAGTAAAAATTCCAGTTTTCCAATATCTGAAGGAGTCTGCCGACTTTGTTGACCAGATTCGAGGTCATGTATATTTGGTCAAAAAGATTCCAACGGTCGCGGTACGCCAGAGAGCCGAATCCTTTTTTATACAATTTTTCCATAGGTCCAAAAAGGTCTAAGGAATCCAGTCTATTCTTTTTTCCTTTTACCTCAAGGACTTTTTTAAAACTGGGATCAACGGGGTCGTCGTTAAAATCGCCCATTCCAATAATTTTAGAAGAAACATCTATTCTTCGGATAGAATCTATGATTCGTTTGTTCAGTTTTGCTGCTTCTAGTCGGTATGGGCGGCTACGAAGTTCACCACCGCTACGTGACGGCCAATGGTTTACAATAAAGAAAATCGTCTCATCGTCCAAAACACCTTCCACAACAAGTTGGTCACGAGTATAATTGCGTTCACCTTCTTCATCAAATAAAAGGAGGCGCCTACTATCAAAATTCAAAGGGATGAAAACGCTTTTTTTATACAACAGGGCAACGTCTATTCCGCGTTCATCTGGGGAATCAAAATGGACAATACCATAATTCCTTTCTCTAAGAAGCGGATGGTTTACCAAATCTATAAGCACCTGTTTATTTTCCACTTCGCAAACCCCAATGACATCAGGAGACGTAGTACTGATTGCAGATCCAATCTCAGAAAGTACTTTGGCCAGGTTGGCTATCTTTTTATTGAAACGTTCCGTAGTCCACTTATCCTTTCCTTCTGGAGTTCGGTCGTCATCAAATATCAACGTGTCATTCTGTGTGTCGAATAGATTTTCTAGATTATAAAAAGCAACTGTTCTAAGCTGATATTGTTGCGAGGTCTGACCAACTATATCAGAGAGAGAAAACAATAGAAAGTAAAGTACAATGATTCTCATTTCACAAATCGTTTAGCCTAAAATAACCCATATTAATCGAAATTTTGTCCATAATCTCTGACTTTCTCAATATATTGTCCTAGTTATCAAGTTTGTACCAACCAACCAAATGTTTAGGAAATATATAATTCTCCTACTTTTCCTTTTTTCAATGAGACTTAGCGCTCAAGAATTATCCTTCATTACAGGTAAGGTATTAAACAGTGTAGACAATACTCCAATAGTTTCGGCCACAATTGGTATTGAAGGAAATCAGAATACGGTACAGACTAATGATTTGGGAGAATTTAAAATAAACATTCCCTCAGCAGGAGATTTCATCCTGACCATTTCATTCCAAGATTTCGGCGTGAAACGAATACCTGTCCTTTTAGAAAATACAGGTTTGAATATTGGTTCTGTATACTTACAAAGGGATATTTCTGTAGAGCAGAATGATAACTTGATAACGTTGACGGATGCCGAGCTTTTGGATGATGAAGGAAGTTCAAACGCTTTGGGCCTGTTACAGTCTACAAGGGATGTTTTCCTTAACAGGGCAGCGTTCGATTTTGGACAGGCTTTCTTTAGGGTGCGTGGCTATGATTCCCAAAATGGTGAAATACTGTTGAACGGTATTCCAATGAACAAACTATTTGACGGGAGGCCGCAGTGGAACAATTGGGGAGGGCTTAACGATGTTGTTAGAAACCAGCAGTTCTCAATTGGATTAACTGCTTCGGACTATACTTTTGGAGGAATTTTAGGAAATACGAATATCGATTTAAGACCATCTGGCCTACGCCCAGGTTTCAGGATTTCTAGCTCAGCTTCAAATAGAACTTATGCTGGAAGAATAATGGGCACTTACAATTCTGGCTTACAAGAAAACGGATTGGCCTATATGTTTTCAGCATCCAGAAGGTGGGCAAAAGAAGGGTATATAGATGGCACCCTGTATGATGCCTATTCTTTTTATGGGGCTCTGGAGTATCAGTTTGATAATAAAAATAGTTTGTCATTTACTGCCTTTTTAGCATCCAATAGAAGAGGAAGATCCTCTGCCATAACGGAGGAGGTTTTTAATTTGGTCGGTAACGCTTATAATCCTTATTGGGGACATCAAGATAACAAGATTAGGAACTCCCGTGAGCGAAAAATTGCCGAGCCGGTTATGATGCTTAACTATTTCCATAATTCGGAAAGCTTAAATCTTAATGTGGGATTGGCATTTCAAACAGGAACTCATGCAAGAAGCAGGCTTGGATACTATAATGCCCCAAACCCGGACCCTACTTATTATAGGTATCTTCCAAGCTTTTATATCAATAGTCCTATCGGAGCAAACTTTGTAAGCGCTAATATTGCGAAGGAAGGTTTTTTGGAAAATCCACAGTTAAACTGGGAGAATATTTATAGGGCAAACAACAATTCCTCCCAAAATGGGAAGGCGGCCTATGTGCTTTATGACGATACGGTGGATGACACGCAGCTTACCGCAAGGTTAAATGGCAATTGGAAAATTAATAATGCTATAAAACTGGATTTTGGCCTTACCCATAAAAAGTTGAATTCTCATAATTATGCAGAAATCAATGATTTGCTTGGAGCAACTTTTCATGAGGACATAGATACTTTTTCCAATACGAGAAACGACCTTTTGGGTATTGAAGAAAAAATGGAGGGGGACATTTTCAATTATAATTACGAATTAAAGGCAAATGAAAGCGAAGCATTTGCACAATTGAATTTAGATTTTAATTCGTGGAAAGCATTTATCGCCGGACGCTATTCATTTGTTGATTATCAAAGAAAAGGACTATTTGAAAACGAACGGTTCATTGGAAATTCTTTAGGCGATGGCGAAAACATAAGTTTTTCAAATTTTGGAATAAAGGGAGGGGTAACCCATAAAATAACAGGTAGACATTGGCTTACCTCCAATGCAGCTTATATAAGGAAAGCTCCGGTATTACAGAATATATTAGTGAATCCGCGGGAATCTAACCTGGTAGTGCCAAATTTGCAAAGCGAAACTATTTCATCTGTTGATTTGAACTATTTTTTACGGATGCCAAAATTAACAGGAAGACTTAGCGGTTTTTATACGAGATTCCAAAATACAACGGATATCAATTTTTTCTTTGTGGATGCAGGTGTAGGTTCTGACTTTGTCCAAGAAGTACTAACGGATTTGGACAAACTACATATGGGTATAGAACTGGGGCTGGAATACCAATTATCCGCAACAGTTAAATTATCTGGGGTTACGGCTATTGGGAAATACTTATACGCAAGCAACCCTTTGGTAACAATTAATTTTGATACTGCGGATGCGGATGAGGAACTAATTGATGTTAGTGGTTCAAAAAATTTAGGTACAGCAGCTATAAAAGGATATAAACTGGCACAAGGGCCGCAAAAGGCATTTGCTCTGGGAATAGAGTATCGTGATCCAAAATATTGGTGGGTAGGAATGACAGCAAATTATTTGGCCAATAATTACGCTAATATATCTACGATAACCAGAACACAGAGTTTTTACCTTGATCCGGAAACCGGTGAGAATTTCCCTGACGCAACTGATGAAAATGTAGCTAAATTACTAGCGCAAAAACCATTGGATAATTTTTATTTACTGAATTTGGTAGGGGGTAAGTCTTGGCTAAAAAAGGGCAAATACATTGGGATATTTGGGAGCGTAAACAATTTATTTGACACTGTTTTTCGAACGGGAGGATATGAACAAAGTAGAAATGGCAATTTCGGTCAGTTAAATCGGGATAGTTTAAGTGGCTCCCCATCCTTTGCGCCAAAATATTGGTACGGGTATGGCCGCACTTATTTTTTGAACGTAGCCATCAGTTTTTAAATGACATGATAAAGACTACACATAAAATAGTTCTAATCACCGGCTGCTTGGCCATGGTCTTTTTATGTGGATGTGTTAAGAATAGGGATTTTGATACCCCAACTTTAAGTTGTGCGGATACTATTACTGTAAATGCCTCATATAACGAGGTTAAAAATTTATATATGGACCAAACTATTCAGATACAGGAAGATTTGGTAATTGAAGGATATGTTATTTCATCCGATAAGGCGGGTAATTTTTTTAGTGTCATTCACTTTCAAGACAGTCCGGATAGTCCATCCGAAGGACTGCAAATTGAGGTAGAGTTAAGGGATTCCCATTTATTTTTTGATGTAGGGCAACGTATAGTAATCAAGTTAAAAGGACTGTACTTGGGCAAGTCCAGAGGTGTTTTTAAACTGGGAGGAGTTTTTAGTTCTTTTGGAAATGTATCTGTTGGGCGGCTACCGAATACCGCTGTTTTTAATCATGTATTAGCATCTTGCGAAGCTCCTGTAGTCCTTTCCCCTCTAGAGACAACAATTGAAGCTATTACAGAGGAAATGTCCGGTATTTTGATAACATTGGACAATGTGGAGCTATCAAATGATCAACTGGGACTTTCTTACGCAGAGGAAAGAGAGGAAACCGAAAGACTTTTACTGGACTGTGAGGATAATGAAATTACACTATTAAACAGTGGTTTTTCCGATTTTCAGGCAATCGAATTGCCGGATAAAAGAGGTACTATAACGGGTGTATTGACTCGGTCTAACAGTACCCATCAACTCATTATTAGGGATTTGGAGGATGTTCAATTTGATCAAGAGCGGTGCGAGGATGTCATAGACGAATTTACATCGGAAAACATCTTTTTTACAGAACTTGCCGACCCTGATAATAATGCAGGAGCTAGATTTGTGGAACTCTATAATTCTGGTAGTGAAGGTCTTTCATTAAAAGGTTGGCAACTGCAGCGCTTTACAAATGCCAATACAGAAGTTAGTTCTACTTTGAGCCTTTCGGATTATGCTATTGGTGCCCAAGAAACCTTGGTAATCTCACCCAATGCGACAGCGTTTGAAAATGTTTATGGATTTATGCCGGATATTGTTGTGGGAACAAATTCCCCTGCAGATTCCAATGGGGACGATAATTTACAATTAGTAGACCCTTTTGGTAACGTTATCGATATTTTTGGAGTAATTGGTGAAGATGGTTCCGGCACAAATCATGAATTTGAAGATGGGAAAGCGCTAAGAAATGCATCAGTAATCAAAGGGAACGCAACATATACCGCGTCCGAATGGATTTTGTACAATGATACCGGAGACAATGGCACTATTGATTTACCTCAAATTGCCCCAAATGATTTTACGCCTGGGATAAGATGAAACTTAGCATGCAGTTTTTGCGGCTATAATAGAATCTAGCATTTTGGAAGTTAACGGTTTCACCAAATATTGTTTAACCGTTTCAAAAGATTCGGCTTTTTTCATATTTTCAGGGCTTATAAAAGAACTGGTAATATAGACAGTGGTATCACGACGTTGTTTAATTGGAATTCTTTCCAGTTCTTCCAAAAAGTCCCATCCGTCTTTTTTTGGCATATTTAAATCAAGAAATATAACTTCTGGCAAGGAAACGTCTTCAATAAGAAGACCTATGATTCCGTCAATGGCTTCTTGCCCATTAGTGTACAACAATACATTTGCTGAGAAACCGGAATCCTTTAGCAGCTTTTTGGTATTAAAAGCAAAAAACTCATCATCATCTATTATACAACAGCTTTTAAATTTTCCCATAGTAATTAAATTTATTTTCTAAATATGGGGAAAAAGGAAAGGAACACTTTTCTTTTAATTAAAATGTAATAAATAAAATAGATATTTGAAATTATGTAGGTTATTGTTAAGATAGAACTTTATTTTTTAGCAATCAAATTTGTAGGTAAGATTCAATAAAAGATCAAAAAAAAATCAATGGGCAAAAAATGAAATCTAGACCATAACTGCATTAAGAACAGCTTCCAAATCTTTGGGTGTTATTGGTTTTAGAATATAATTGTTCACCTCTTTGTAATTTTTCACTTTTTCCAAATCGCGTGGGTCAATGGATGAGCTGACGATATAAATTACGGTCCTCATTAAGTTGATACTTGGTATTTTCCTGAACCCGTCCAAAAACTCCCATCCGTTCATAATTGGCATGTTCAAATCCAAAAAGATAAAAGGGGGTAACTTTTCCCCGGATTCCGATATTTCTAAAAGTCCCTCCAAGGCATCTTGACCATTGCTGTACACGGTAATGTTCTCACAAAAATCTATTTCTTTCATTAGGCGTTTTGTTCCATATACAAAAATAGGGTCATCATCAATAATACAACAGCTATCAATCTTTTTCATGGTCATCTATTTTATCCTTTATTTAATTTAATATAAAATGTAGTTCCAAGATCTATCTTACTTTCTACTGTTATCGTTCCGTTCATTGATTCAATCTGGTTCTTGGTAATAAATAGACCAATACCTTTTGCGTCTTTGTTCCTATGAAACGTCTTATACATTCCAAATATCTTATCCTTATGTCTATCTAGATCAATACCTAGGCCATTATCTTTGAATTCAATAATCACCCAATCAAGCTCTACAGATGAAGATATTTCTATAATGGGGTTCCTGTCAGACGATTTATACTTAAGGGCGTTGGTATATAAGTTTAACAAAATACTTTCCAAATAAGCGGGAACTGCATTGACAAAATGAAATTTCTCTATGTTGATTTTACAAATGGCTTGCTGTTCTGAAATTAGGCCATGTATACTTTTCTCTATTTTTTCGACCGTACTAAGAAGGTTTACGGACTGCATCTGTTCCAATGCCCCTGTTTTGGATTGCACAACCTCGTTAAGATGTTCTATGGTCTCCTTTAGACCGTCGGATGCGTTAATAAGCATATGGTTTATATTTTTACGCTCTTCTTCATCCTTTTCATCAGCTAAAAATTGAGTTAGCATGGACATATTAGAAGAGTGAGACCGTAAATTATGTGAAACGATATGCGCAAAGTTCAGGAGACTATCATTTTGTTCTTTGGTAATATTTACCAAAGTATTTAGTCTATTTTCGGCTTTTATCCTTGATGTTATATCTACTACCTGGGAAATAAAATGCGAAATACTGTCATCTATTTCCTTTACGGCGGTTACAGTAAGAATACTATGAACGATACTACCTGCTTTATGTAAATACCTTTTTTCCAATTGGTAACTATCCCTTTTGTTATCCAAAATTTCCTGCAGTAATTCCAAGTCTTTGTCTAAATCGTCAGGGTGCGTAATATCCTGAAAGGTTAACTTTAAAAGTTCTTTTTCTGTGTAGCCTAAACTTTTACAAATCCCATTATTTACTCTTATCCAATTACCGTCTTTGGATACCAAGGCCATACCAATTGCAGCATTCTCAAATGTCTCAGAAAAAGATTCTTGGTTTCTTTCTAGTCGTAATCTAGTTTGTTTAAGTTCCGTAATATCCCAGTTGGCACCTATCATTTTAATGGCCTCACCTTTCGCGTTTCTTTCTATCGTTGCTATGGCCTTTATATTTCTTACCGTACCATCTGGCCAAAGCACCCTAAACTCCGTATCAAATTTTTTTTCTCCAGCAATCGCTAAATTCAATTTTTCTAAACTTCTTTCCTTGTCATCGGGATAAACCACAGCTTCCCATGCTTCAAATTCTCCTGTAAAATCCTTCTTTTTTACCCCATATAGGTTGTACATATTGTCGTCCCATATAAGGATATTCTCAAGAATATTATACTCCCAGATACCAATATTGGCATTCTTAGTGGCTAACTTCAGCCTGTTTGCAGTTTCTTGATATCTAAGTTCCGCTTTTTTATCTTCATGTATATCCTGAAAAGTCCCGAATAAACGTAAGCACCTACCATTCGCCATTTCTGCCTCACCTTTAGCACGTACCCAAAGCTCTTTTCCTTTTGCGGTAACTATGATAAGTTCTGTGTCCCATGGCTTACCTTCCGCTATGGCCGGCTCACTAACTTTGTTATTTCTCCTCGGTGTTTCCCTTCTTTATAGAAATTTATTCCTTCTTCTAGAGTGGGAATATAATCTTCAGAAACTTCATGAATGTTTTTTGTTGCAGAATTCCAATGAACTTCATTTTTATTAAATCTACCTCCCAGCCCCCAACTCTGGCGACCTTTTCTGCCTTTTGGAGCAATTCTTTTTCTCTTTCCTGTATTGTAATATCTTCAATGGAAACAAATAATCCAATAATGGCACCATCAAGGCTTCTTCCAAGGATTCATTTTCCATTTTAACCATTGCTTTCGCCCACTCGGCAATGTAAATTTTTTACCGTTGTTTATTTGGTTCTTCCCAGTTAAACATTCTTTAAAGCATGATCTAAACCTGTGGGAATTTCGGTAAAAATATCAAGGAAGTTTTTCGACTGGATATTCTTTATCTATACCAAAATCTTTTAGCTAAACTGTCCGAACAGCTAATGACTTTCAAGTTTGTATCAAGGATTGCAACCGCGAAGCAGGAGATATCTTTTACAAGAAAATCAACCGTTAAGTTTTCCAACTTATTGCGGATTTTTGTATAAAGGTATAGATTTAACGTAGGAAAATGTACATAAATTGTAAGAAATAGGGTTAAAATTTAATATCGAAGTAGCTCTAATTATGACTTGAATCTGTTTATTGCGTTACAATTATTTCTCAAACTCTAAAGCGATAAAATAGATAAGGTAAATGTTTTTTTATACTTTTAATATTCTAGGAATTTTTCTATGAACGAATTTTTTTTTAGCGAAATCCGAAACGGAAACTTCAACGAAGTAAAAGCGATGTTGGAAAAGAATCCAATTCTTGTGAACAGCAAGAACGATAGGGGCTCCACCCCGCTTATTTTGGCTACCTATTCCGATGAATTGGAAATAGCAAGGTTGTTACTGGAAAAAGGGGCTAAAATAGATGCCAAGGATGCTTCCGGAAATACTGCTTTAATGGGGGTTTGTTTTAAAGGATATTATGATATTGCCGAGGTGCTAATTAAAAAGGGCGCCAGTATTAACGAGAGGAATACAATGGGTGCAACAGGTCTCATTTATGCCGCTACATTTAAAAGGGTGGAAATAGCTAAATTGCTCTTGGCTAATGGAGCTGATAAAACAATCAGGGATTCCAGAGGGTCTACGGCATTGGACCATGCGAAGACACAAGGTGTGCAAGAGTTAATAGATTTGTTGAAATAGTCATTCTTCGGAAACTGGTATTTTGGAAATTGTTAAGCTAAAAAACAATTAAACTTTAAGAAAAGATGGCAAAACTCGTTCAATTCTTCTATTGATCAATCTTCAATATAATTTCTGGCATAAGTTATAAATCATTTAAATGAGTGGCTCCTTAAAAATAGCACTAATCCAATCATCACTGGTTTGGGAGAATCCAGAAGAAAACAGATCAATTTTTTCTAAAAAAATCAAAGCCATATCTAAGGAAACAGAGCTCATTGTTTTACCGGAAATGTTTACAACTGGTTTTACTATGTCACCGGAACGGATAAATAAGGAAGAAGGTTCGGAAACCATTCGTTGGATGAGAGAAAAAGCAGCCGAGAAGAAAGCTGCTATAGTGGGAAGCATCGTTTTTGCAGAAAATGGAAAATATTACAATCGACTTTATTTTGTTAAACCGGATGGTGAATTTTCCTCTTATGACAAACGGCATACATTTACGTTGGCAGGTGAGCATAAAAAATATGAGTCGGGAGATAAACTCACAATAGTTGACTATAAAGGGTTTCGTTTTTGTCCTTTAATCTGTTACGATCTTCGTTTTCCCGTTTGGAGCAGAAACACAGCCGACTATGACATTCTTATTATATGTAGCCAATTGGCCGGAACCAAGAATTAATGCATGGGATACTCTTTTGAAGGCTAGGGCTATCGAAAATATGTCCTATTGTGTTGGTGTTAATCGCATTGGTGAAGATAATAATGGTCATCGCTATTGTGGACATTCCGCAGTATACGACACTTTGGGAGCTCCAGTTGCTTTTTCAAAAAACGAAGAGATAATCGAAGTAATTATTGAGAAGTCCCATCTAAATGAAACAAGAAATAAATTACGGTTTTTGAATGATAGGGATAACTTTAATCTAATAGATTAAACGTCTCTATTTTTTCCCAATTTGCCCTCATTTCTATTAGACCAGGATAGTAGCTTACTCTTTCAGGTTGTATTCTTTTTAAATAATTTCCCGTATCCCATTTTTGATTCTCGTTTTCATCAAAAATAACGCGTACCATGTATTTTCCGGGATTAAGGTTATTGAATTCAAAAACCTGTGGACCAGTAGCATAGATTTCTCTTTGCTTCTCTCCTTTTTCATTCGTTAGTTGTACAATTATGGGATATTGAATGTTGTTACCGTTTACGTTTAAGCTTAAATTTCCATAATCGGCTAGACTTTTGGTTCCTAAATTGAAGACAATCGTATCATTTGTACTGTCAAAAAAATCTTGGACCGCACCGGGTAGCAGTTGAATTTTGTAACTTTCGTTAGGCTCTGGTGTAAAATCAAAATCTATTTTATTTTTTGTAGAATCCAGACTTACGGTATTTAAAACCGAAGTGGAGTCTTTTCTGGTTATTTTGATTTTTGAGCTGTCTATACCAACTAGTGGAGTGTTTGCATTAACAAAAAAGGGTTTTCCAAAATCTACATTTCCGGATTGGTTCGGAACTAATCTTAAAGAATCCAAATCAACCTTCCTATTTTTAACCGTAAAGGTATCAATGACTTTTAGGACTTCATTGGTTACGGTAAAAATGATGGAGTCCATTTCAAAAGGAGTAAACCAAAAATTTAATGTGTCTTTTTCGTTTTCCTTTAATACTCGTGTTTTTAAGGTATCGGGTAAAATAGTTAATGGGGTTACCTCTATATTACTTCCGTCCCCATAATAACCAAAGCTTATTTTGTTCTTAGCTGCCATGGATGGTACCGCCACTCCATAATCTTGTATTTCCTTAAAGAGATCTAGTCTGTAAATAGAATCCGTGGGAAGGTTTATGGTATCATTGATAAAGCCAATTTTATCGGTCTTTTGATCAAATATATTGTCTTTGGACGCATCCTTGATCGCAAATAGTTTGTATTGGCCCTCTTTCAGATTTTTAAGTCTAAAGATTATAGTACTATCAAGTGTGTTGGTAATATAATTAGGGGGTTTTTTATACAAAGTAGAATCGGTATATGCAGAATCTATTCTATAGAGCATCACACTAACAAAATTGTCCGCTTCTTTATTAAATGCGTCCCTTATAACGCCTGCAAGTTCCAAGGAATCTATATAACTTCCGGTAGAGAAGACATAGGTTAGAAATGGATTAGGGTTTTCCTCGTTATTATCCACAATGGCCTGGCCAAAATTAAGGGTATAGGTGGTATTCTCCAATAAGGTATCCTGTATAGTAATTTCCACAAATTTGTTGGCACCTCCTTGTGGAGTTAAAATTGGAGGGTACTTTAAAGGTGGGGATATAATCAACTGATTCTGTACGTCCTTTAATTTTACCAGTTCATCAAAATAGAGCCGTATTTTTTTGGAATCGAAATTAATGGTCATATTCTCCGGGTCCGCTCTTACCAGTACGGGTGGAGTTTCGTCTTTTGGACCGCCGGTCACCATTCCACGGTTTGCACATTCATAAAATGCAAAGGCCATAAAAAGGATGAAAAAGTAGGCAATAATTCTTCTTAGCATAGGTATGTTTCGCAGCACAAAGAAACGATTTATTTGTAGAAAAAATAAATCAAGGCACTATGGCCATACTGGCAATATAAATTGATGTTCCTTCGATTTTCTTTAAAGTTTGCGCACAGATTTCCATAGTGGCACCGGTCGTGATTACATCATCTACTAAAAGTATTTTTCTATTTTTAAGCAGATTGATATCGCATACCTCATATAACGATCTATTATCCTGCCACCTGTTTAGTCTACTCTTTTTTGTTTGTGTGCGCGTATTGGCGGTTTTAATGAGTCCGTGCTCCAAAAATTCCGCATCAATATGAAATGCAAGTTTTTCTGCGAACAACGCCACTTGGTTATACCCTCTCTTTTTTAGTTTCTTTTTATGTAGGGGTACTGGAATTACAAAATCTATTTTTTCTAAAAAACCGTTGTCCTTAATAAGTTGCCCATACCAGTCTCCCAGAAAGCCTCCAATTTGTTCTTGATTTCTATATTTTAAATGATGAATGAGGTTTTTAACAATTCCGTAATCCGTAAAAAGCAAAAAGGAACTTGCTTTCTTAATGTTAATTCGTCCATAAAAAATACGGTCTACCCCATTTTCAACGTTAAAGTTGTATTCGGTGAGTGGTAATTGATGTCGACAAACGGTACACAAGAACTTCTCTCCTCTATTTAATCGAGCATTACATCCAAAACACGCTATGGGTAATAGGAGGGTGTTTACATCATTTAGTATATTTGAAAGCTTAGTACGTATCAAATCTTACGTTTTAAATAACCTACTTAAAAAGGCCAATTTTTTGGATGGATAGTCAAGATAATAAATTCAATTATAAAATAATCCTTGGTGCTTTGGTTGCTGTAATTATCGGCATTCTTATCGCCTTTTATTATAGCTATGCGCAGTCCAGTGCCCAAATCAATTTTTTGGAGCAGGAAAAGGCGTTATTGGTTAAGGATTTGACCATAATGAAAGCCGATGTAGACCATCTTTCTACACTAAGTGAGGTCTACGAAATTGAGTTGGAAACCTCTAAATTTAAGGTGCAGCAACTATTGGATTCTGTGGGAAGGTTAAATTTCACAATAGATAAGCTTAGGGAATTTAAGACCGAGCTTCGTCGCTTGGAGGCCAAGAACGATAGCCTTAGGCTAAAAAACAACTTTTTGCGCTACAATAATATGTTGCTTACGGACAAGTATGAGGAGTCCCGAAATCAGATTGAAATTCTTAGAGCAAATAGTAGTTCGCTAGCAGAAGCAGAAGCCCTACAACGTCGCAAGATATTGGAACTTAATCAACGTCTTAAGACCAAGAGTTATCTTAAAATGGAAAACTCCGAAGGTAGTGGCTTTAGGATGAGAAGTTCCAGACCAATCAAGACGAACAAAGCGTCCACTATAGAAAAATTAAGGGGATGTGTTACGGTTATGGCCGACCCAAGTGAATTGGAAGCCGAGAAAGTGATATACTTTCAGTTTCTTGACCCTAACAAACAAATCATTGAGGACAATGCCAATACGATTACGGTTAACGGTAACATTTATAGCAAAAGGGTAGAATTCGTATTCATGGGTATTGAAACAAACATTTGTGATTTTATTACTATACCAGAGGGCTCGCTCATTGAAGGTAACTACACCCTTAATGTTTTTGAGGACGAGCGACTACTTGCCTCTTCTGAATTTCAATTAAAATAATTACACTTTTGTAGCCTAAAATTCTATTTTTGCCAAATGGCAAAACAAGAGGACGATTTTAGAAAGGTTATATCCCACGCAAAGGAATACGGTTATGTATTCCAATCCAGTGAAATTTATGATGGTCTTAGTGCCGTTTATGATTATGGACAGAATGGTGCCGAGCTAAAAAAGAATATTCGTGAGTACTGGTGGAAGGCCATGGTACAGCTCAACGATAATATTGTTGGCTTGGATTCCGCCATATTTATGCACCCTACAGTTTGGAAGGCCTCTGGACATGTAGATGCTTTCAATGATCCCCTGATAGACAATAAGGATTCCAAAAAAAGATACCGTGCAGATGTATTGATAGAGGATTACGTAGGTAAGATTGATGCTAAAATTGAGAAGGAAGTTGCAAAAGCTGCAAAACGATTCGGAGATTCATTTGACAAAGAACAATTTCTGAGTACCAACCAGAGAGTAGTAGAATACCAAGAGCAGGGCAAGGCTATTCTTAAAAGAATGGGGAAATCTCTGGAAAATGAAGATTTAGCGGATGTAAAGGCACTAATCGAGGAATTGGACATCGCTTGCCCCATGTCTGGGTCTAAAAATTGGACAGACGTAAAGCAGTTTAACCTTATGTTCGGTACTAAATTGGGCGCAAGTGCAGAAAACGCGATGGATTTATACCTAAGACCAGAAACTGCACAAGGGATTTTTGTGAACTTCTTGAATGTCCAAAAAAGTGGGCGTATGAAGATTCCTTTTGGCATTGCACAAATAGGAAAGGCTTTTAGAAATGAGATTGTCGCTAGGCAGTTTATTTTTAGGATGCGGGAGTTCGAGCAAATGGAAATGCAGTTCTTTATACAGCCCGGCACCCAAATGGAATGGTATGAAACCTGGAAGGAAAAACGTATGAAGTGGCACCTTTCCTTGGGAATGGGACAGGATAATTATCGTTTCCATAATCATGAAAAACTAGCGCATTATGCAGATGCCGCTGCGGATATAGAATTCCGTTTTCCATTTGGTTTTAAGGAGTTGGAGGGAATTCATTCCCGTACCGATTTCGATTTGGGAAGTCATGAAAAGTATTCTGGAAAAAAACTTCAGTATTTTGATCATGAGACCAACAAGAACTATGTTCCTTATGTTCTAGAAACATCTATTGGGTTGGACCGTATGTTCTTGGCCGTTTTTTCCAACTCGTTAGTGGAAGAAGAATTGGAGAACAATACCACCAGGACGGTACTTAAATTGCCAGCAGTATTGGCGCCAACAAAAGCAGCGGTTTTCCCGCTTGTAAAAAAAGATGGACTTCCAGAGTTGGCTCAGGAAATTATTGAGGACCTGAAATGGGATTTTAACGTCCTTTACGATGAAAAAGATGCCGTGGGCCGGAGGTATAGAAGACAGGACGCCAACGGAACGCCGTTCTGCATTACGGTAGACCACCAATCTTTAGAAGACCAAACGGTTACCATCCGTCATCGGGATACCATGGAACAACAACGAGTAGCCATCGCAGATATCAAGGAAATTATTCACAAAGAAGTGGATATGAAGTCTTGGTTAAAGAAGATGGAATAGGTCAGAGTTTGTATCCAAGCCTTAAACTCCCGTAATAATTTCGGGCATCTCCTGGATAAAAATATCTGGGTTCGCTACCGCCAAAACCAGAAGTATTAATTAGTACGGATTGGGCATAAACCGAATCAAAAATATTATTTATTCCAAAATCTATTCCCAATGAGAGATGTGGGGTTAATTTTTTAAGATATCCCATTCTGGTATTGAATACATTAAAAGAATTGCTGTACAGATCAGCAGTATTGGTCAGTGGAATTTCATCTACATATTGGTGTGTCGTATTCCAATAAAAATTCTGAAAAAGCCTTATTTGAACTCCTGAAGTCATACGTTGCTTAGGAACACCGGTAACCGGGTTTCCTGAGAAATCTTCCCCGTCATCAATGAATTCAACAAAAATCTGGTCATTAAAGGTGTAGTTCAGAAAAGGGGATAGCTGTAGATTATCACTGATTGCCCAGTTGTAATTTAAGCCGATTTCAAGTCCCCGATGACGGGTCTTACCAGCATTGTTACCTACCAAGCGGTCTTCACTAATGCGCTCCCCCACTAAAAGATTTTCAATGTTCATTTGATATAATGATAGGTTGAGCTGCAAGTGCCTATCGGCCAAAAACAAATTACTACCCACTTCATAATTGGTTCCCGTCTCCTGTGCAATATCAGGATTAATAACCCCTTCGGGAGTTAATGTTTCTTCTACCGTAGGATTGGAGAAACCGCGACTAATATTTGCATAAGCTTCATGGTTTTCAGAAAATGCGTAATTGAGGTTTACACTGGGCAGTAAAATTGCCTTAAAGTTTCGTTCGGCATTTCTGTTTTCTGTTCCGGTATTGAACAAATCCCGATAATCATAGTTTGTTTTGTTGAGGTTTAGACCCAACTGGGCTGAAAACTTTTCAGTAATCGGCAATAGTAAAGTTCCAAAAGCGTTCCACTGACTTCTAAATTCTTTATTTCGAGCAAATAGGTCGCCTTTTAGACTTCCATTGTCGTTGTTTTCTTCGTATAGGTTTTCAAATTCATCCCAGTCGTACTCATCCTTAAAAAGCTCTGCGCCCAAGGTATACTCCGCCAATCTATCTAAAAAACTAAATTTTCCCAAAAATCGAGAACGAAATCCGAAACCTTTGGTGATTTCATCCAATATTCCAAAAGGACGCGCTTCATCCTTGTCCAAATAGGTATAAAAGACACTGGTGGAATTTTCAAGTCTATCCGTAAATTTGTGCGAATAATTCAATCCCACCAAAGAATACTTGTTTGCTTCAAAACCTTGGGATGCCCGCCACGTAAAAGTGGCTTGCTGTGGGTCTTCGGCGAAGGCAGTAGCACCTAAAGAACTGGGTATTTGAGCCGTAAAATCAATATGGTTTATCAACAAGGAGACTTTGTTTTTTTCATCGATTTGGTATGAAGTATTCAATAAAAGTCCGTCACGTTCAAAATTGCTGTTCTGTCGGTATCCATCGGTTTCCAAATGCCCATATTGAAATCCTAGACGAAGTTTACCATCAAAATGATTAAAGGAAAGGTTGTTTTTCAAAAGTCCAAAAGAACCTACTGTGAAGTTGTTTGAAAAGTTTGTAGATTTTCCCAAGGCCTCCTTTGGATTCAGGATTATCGCACCTCCTAGATTAGCGCCGTAGTCGGCACCTTTTGGACCTTTTATGACCTCAATTTGGCTTAGATTCTCTAAGTCAAAAGCTTCAATGGAAGAAAACCCGGACCCGTCGGTTACAGGAATATCATCATAGTACATTCGTAACTTGTCCGTACCAAAAAGTGTTCTTGCGCCAATTCCCCTAATGGTAATTCGGTTAGTATTCAGTGCTCCGGAAAGGATATAGACGCCTGGAATCTGGTTCATTGCGTTCACCATAGAAACCGGGCTATAATTCTGAAATACTTTGGCGGAAATGACTTCGGAGGGTATAATTCCCGTTGCATTTTTCTTCTTCAAGGCATCCAAGAGAATAACCTCGTCCAACTGTGTTACGCTGTCCGTTACTACTGGATTTTGTCCGGAACAAAGCCCATATATCAAAAGGGTAAAGAGTATTGAAAATCGCTTCATGTAAAAATTTGAGATGCTAAAAATAGGGCTTAAAATCGAAACCCAATAGAAAGACCGGCGCGGTACATAAATTCATTTTGAAAATCCTTAGGATTAATATTTCTTCCCATACCTCCATTAATTTCTATAGTGAAGCGATTGCTCCTAGTAGCCCATTTTGAGCCAATTCCCAATCCTAGTGCAGTTGTGCCATAATCGTTGTTTCTACCACCGAGGGTAGCCGTATTTATTTCATCTTCCCCAGTATAATAAATTCCGAAAGCTTCGGCAAAAACACCGCTTCTTGGATTATAACCAAAATAGGCCCTGAAATTTGGGCCAATACCAAAATTCCCATTATAATCGGTGGCATCGCCATTAAAATATAACGTGCCCCCAATACTTGTATCCTCGTTCAAATAATATTCATAAGATCCCTCAACCGTGGAGGTGGCCAAGAAATGACCAATGTTAAATTTTACTTCGTGATTATTCATGAATTGGGGATACGCTTGGTTATACCCTAAATTGGAAACTAGAAGAACAAAAAGTAGAAGCAGTATTTTTTTCATGTAAATCCAAGTTATGGTTAAAAACCATATAACAAATGTTGTTCCAAAGCTACGAAGTTAGATTTTTAAAAAATAAAGTATGACTAATATAACAGATGCCTTTTGCTATTTTTGAACCAAATTCTTTTATGAAAATAGTATCCTACAATGTAAATGGAATTCGCGCGGCTTTGAAGAAGGGCTTTATAGAATGGTTACAAGCCGTGGATCCGGATGTGGTGTGTTTGCAGGAAATAAAGGCAATGGAGGAACAATTGGACCTTTCCGTTTTTGAAGCGGCAGGATATTCTCATAACTATTGGTTTAGTGCGCAGAAAAAGGGATATAGCGGTGTTGCCATTTTATCAAAAGAAAAACCGGATTATGTGGAGAAAGGTACTGGTATTGATTATATGGATTTTGAAGGAAGAAATATTCGTGCAGATTTCGGAGATATGTCCGTAATGAGTATGTACCTGCCCTCCGGTACTAATCTGGCAAGGTTGGAACATAAACTTACCTATATGGCCGATTTTCAAAGATATACTGATTCTCTTCGGAAAGCGCATCCCAATCTAGTAGTTTTGGGCGATTACAATATTTGTCACGAGGCTATTGATATTCATAACCCTGTAGGTCTTAAAAATGTATCGGGTTTTTTGCCAGTGGAGCGAGAATGGATAGGTAATTTCATAAATAGTGGTTTTATTGATAGCTTCAGACACTTTAACAAGGAACCCGATAACTATACGTGGTGGAGCTACCGAGCCAATGCCAGAAACAATAACAAAGGGTGGCGGTTGGATTATGGAATGGTGGCCGAGCCTTTAAAGGATAGATTAAAGCGGTCCGTAATATTATCCGAAGCAAAACATAGTGACCATTGTCCTATTCTGATAGAGGTTGAAGACTAAAACTATTGGCTGAAACCCTGAACCATATATTTTGTAATTTTGCAACTTTATAATTATAAACCACCACATGATTTATACTAAACTTCCCCATACCGATATTGAAGTAAGCAAAATTTGCCTAGGAACCATGACCTGGGGAAACCAGAATACCGAACCCGAAGGTCACGAACAGATGGACTATGCCTTGGACAAAGGTGTGAATTTCTTTGATACGGCAGAACTTTACCCTATACCCGCCCATCCGGATAGGCATTCGGTAACTGAAAAAATAATAGGAACTTGGTTTAAAAAGAACGGGAACAGGGACAAGGTTATTTTGGCCTCCAAGATTGCGGGCAAAGCGGACTTTACCAAGTTTATCAGGACAACCGGCTTTGACAGGGAATCGATTATTGAGGCGGTGGAAGCTAGTTTGCAACGATTACAAACCGAATACATAGACCTTTACCAATTACACTGGCCAGAACGCAATACAAATTATTTTGGGCAAAGAGGCTATTCCCATGACATATCGGACCACTGGGAAGACAACATACACCAGGTACTGGAAACCTTGCGGGATTTGATACGGGAAGGAAAAATACGTCATGTAGGTATTTCCAATGAAACCCCATGGGGAACCATGCGCTTTTTGGAAGAAAGCAAGGTACATGGTACGTTACCGAGAGCAATTACCATACAGAATCCGTATAGTTTGTTGAATAGACAGTTTGAAGTAGGGCTGTCTGAAATTTCAATTCGGGAACAAATAGGGTTATTGGCGTATTCCCCGTTAGGTTTTGGAGTATTGAGCGGAAAATATTTGGGAGACCGTAAACCGGACGGCGCCAGAATCACGTTGTTTCCTAACTACATCAGATATAGCAGTGAAACTGCAATAGAAGCAACTCAAAAATACTATGAGTTGGCACAGGAGAATAATCTGTCATTGGCACAAATGGCATTGGCTTATGTAAACAGCAGGCCTTTTGTAACCAGCAATATTATAGGAGCTACTTCTATGAAGCAACTGAAAGAGAATGTAAGCAGTATAGATTTGGAACTCTCCGACACCGTTTTAAAAGGTATAGAGGCTATCCATAATCAAATTCCTAATCCAGCACCGTAATATGATAAGTCATGTTTTTCTTAAAATTGGATTTGGTCAAATCGTATTGATAATCGCCGTGATTATTATTTTTATGGTGATTGCGAGAATAATGCGTGATAAGCGTTAAGTGTATTACCTGCCAATAACATCTTTGATTAAACCGATTTTGCTTTGATTTAAACAGTCGCATTGGTTTAAACCAAAAGTGGGCAAAGATTGCCTTTGCCCATAAATACTTTTGAATCCGAAGAAAACCTGCTAGATTAGTGTGCGTAAAATGTAATTAATTACAGTTGTGCATAGATTCAATTTTTATTGTGTATTTCTAAAATAACTCTCTCACTTTTAATAGATGTTATCTAACAATATCATCCTTGTTCTTGCAACTTTAGGTTTATTTCAAGGATTTTTCCTTTCTATGTATCTTTTTACTCTTAAAAAAGGAAATAGGAAATTAAATATTTATTTGGCTCTAATTTTAATGGGCTTAACCATAAGAATTGGGAAATCTGTATTAGGTTATTACATTCCCTTGGAAGCTTGGCAAAAGAATATTGGTATCTCAGGAAGCTTACTCGTTGGTCCATTTTTATGGTTTTATGGGAAGATATTATTACAAGAAAGTAAAACGCTATCTAAAAGTAACTATCTACACTTGTTACCATTTACCCTTTTTGCCTTAATGTTGGCATTAATACCCAGTAGCGGTGATTTTGAGAATTTTTGGAATTACGGTTTAGTTGTTTTTCACTTGGCTATTTACCTTGTCGCTTCTTGGTCAATTTTAATAAGAAATAACTCAAATTATATTACAAGGAGGGCAATATGGTATAGAAATATTTTAATCGGAGTAACATTCATATGGTTATTCTATCTGAGTAATTTTTTGAATTTAAAACTTCATTACATATGGGGACCTATTTTTTATTCATTCTTGATTTATGCATTTACATATCTTTTTCTAAATCGAGATACTTTTGATTTGGATAAATATGAAAATTCAAGTCTAGACAAAGAGAGCTCAATTGCATTGTTCAAGAATATTGAAAAATTATTTGAAACTGAAAAGTTATTCTTAGAACCAACTATTTCTTTGAACACCATATCGGAAAGGCTATCAAAAAGTTCAAGGGAAGTATCTCAGTCCATAAATGAGAACACCCAACAGAATTTTAGAGAATTTGTAAACAGCCATAGAATTGAAAAGGCTAAAAAACTACTGGTTGATTCTGAAGGTAGGAATGAGAAAATAGCTACCGTTGCCTATGATTCGGGCTTTGGGACGGTAACAGCATTTAATATTGCTTTTAAGAAGATAACTGGAATAACTCCATCTGCATATCAAAAAAGAAAAAGTTCAAATTAGGTTTATCATTGTAAAAAACATGTTTGTTAAACATTTCCAATTTTGAAATATTGATTTTAGCTTTTGAATTTGAAAGATATATCATGAAGAGAAAAACATTTATCAAAAACTCATTAGGAGGAATCGTCTTGTTGGGAGCTGGAGTTTCATCAACTTTCTCATTTGCTCAAAACATTCAAGAACCAGAACCTCTTGACTTAAAATTAGTGAAAGACTTTGTAGTAGCAGGACATAAAAACCTAGCTCTTGTAAAGGAGATGCTTCAAGAATACCCGAATTTAATTTATGCTCGGTATGATTGGGGGAATTCAGATTTTGAAGAGGCCATTGAAGGTGCTGGCCATTTAGGAAATAAGGAAATAGCTAATTATCTGATTTCCCAAGGAGCTCGAGTCAACTTATTTGTATTGACGATGTTGGGAAAAACCGACTTGGTAATACCAACTTTAGAAGCTTATCCGGAATTAGTCTTTGCCAAAGGACCCCATGGTTTCACGTTACTCCATCATGCAAATGTGGGTGAGGCCAAAGATTTGAGTGATTATTTAAAAGAAAAAGGTCTTAACGAAACACATATTGCAATTAAATAAAAATGGTTAAACTGAGGATTGAGGAAAAAAATTATTTTTTCTTTAATTTAAGAAATTGTTATTGTCTGTAAACATTAAGCTTAGGAAAACAAACTTCTAACAACATCCTCAATCTTGGACGCCAGCTGAATATTTATTTTGGTATTCTTTAATCCAATTTTATTGTTTTTAGACACTATTATAGTAGTGTAACCTAATTTCTCGGCCTCAAGAATACGTTGTTCCACCCGTTGTACGGGGCGTATTTCCCCTGCCAAACCCACTTCTGCGGCAAAGCAGAAACCTTTTTCAATAGGAATATCCTCATTGCTGGAAAGTATGGCCGCCACGACTGCTAAATCAATGGCCGGATCGTCTACTGAAATGCCACCGGTTATATTCAGAAATACATCTTTGGCACCCAGTTTAAATCCGGCACGTTTCTCCAATACGGCCAAAAGCATGTTCAACCTTTTGGCATTGTAGCCCGTTGTGGACCGTTGAGGTGTGCCGTAGACCGCAGTGCTCACCAAAGCTTGAATCTCAATCAATAAAGGCCGCATCCCTTCCACGGTAGAGGCTATAGCTGTTCCGCTAAGACCCTCGTCGTTCTTTGAAATCAATACTTCGGAAGGGTTATTCACTTCGCGCAGCCCGCTCCCTTGCATCTCGTAAATCCCTAATTCCGCGGTAGAGCCAAATCTGTTTTTTAAAGAACGCAGGATGCGGTACACATAGTTGCGATCTCCTTCAAACTGAAGTACGGTATCCACCATGTGTTCCAGTATTTTTGGTCCGGCTATAGAACCGTCTTTTGTAATATGACCTATCAAAATCACCGGCGTATTGGTTTCCTTCGCGTATTTTATCAATTCCGCGGTGCATTCCCTTATTTGTGAGATACTTCCCGCGGCGGACTCTATATAATCCGAATGTAGGGTCTGAATAGAATCGATAACCACAATATCAGGTTCCGTAGCTTCAATCTGTTTAAAAATATTCTGGGTCTTGGTTTCCGTCAGTATAAAACAGGTTTCGCTATTGGGGTGAATACGGTCCGCCCGCATCTTGATCTGTTTCTGACTTTCCTCACCGGAAACGTATAACGTTTTATAAGGAAGCTTAAGAGCGATTTGCAAAAGCAGGGTGCTTTTGCCAACACCGGGTTCACCCCCTAACAGCACCAGAGCGCCTGGAACCAGGCCTCCTCCCAATACCCTATTGAACTCAAGGTCAAACGTATTTAAGCGCAATTCTTTTTCGGTACTTATTTCATTGACCAACAGAGGTTTTGAAACGCGTTTAGCTGCGCTGGTGGGCGTTTTCCAACTGACTTTTTCCTCCTTTTGAACAACTTCCTCCACCACAGTATTCCATTCCTTGCAAGCGGAGCATTGTCCCACCCATTTGGCGTATTGGGTGCCACAGTTTTGACAAAAAAATGCTGTTTTTGTTTTGGCCATCCTTAGCTTTTGCAGTTTGCGCTAAAGGTAGCAAGAAGTTTGAAAATGTGCGGATGTTTACTTTGTATTAAGAACTAATCGTCCTCATATCTTTTTTTGTTGAACTCCATAAAAGCGATGAAGAAAGACGCCCATGCCATCAAGAGTGCTAGCCCATTGTACACGAGATTAAATTCACCCTTTAGGCCAAAATATGTGAATAGAATTCCCGAAACGATAAAGTATTTGGAATCAATTTTAATCATAAGCGTAGGTTGTTAAGACTTGGTTTGGTGGTGGTTTCTGTCTTTAGAACCCAAAGTCGGCTTTTAGCGCATCCATTTTTTCCAGTGCCATCTCTTTGGTAAGAAAATCTATTTCTTCCATCTGGAATGCCTTTTCAAAAGTTTTCAAGGCTTTTTTAGGCTCTCCCAATTGTTCATAATATTCTCCTTCAAAATAAAAGCCCAGCATGGTTTCTGGATATTGCGCCTTGCATAAGTCCGATAAGGGCTTCAAAGATTCAAAATCCTCTTTTTTTCTTGAGGCTGCATAAATGGCCATAATATCATTAAGTTCCACTGGTTTACTAAATCCGAATAAATCCTCTATTCCTTTGTATTTGTTTTCCAAATATTGAAATACGGGCTCTTCCGATGTTAAAATTTGAGTTTTGTATTCTTTTGGGCTAATAGGTTTGAACATCCCAAAAATATTGTCAAAAGCTTTTCCAATCCCGTAAGTGGCAACGGAGATATGATCCGCTCCTTGATATTCATCAAAGAAATAATGCAATGTTTCTTTTTCGATTGACTTTATGGACTTGTCCATCGCCATTATTGCTGGGGTATCCTCACTGGCTTCTCCCTCAACAATGACTTGATAAAAAATTTGCTTGTCAAAACTTCCCAAACGGGCAGGAACCCTGGTCTCCATTTCAGGGGCCAATGTTGGGGAAATACTTACGTAGGCATTAAAAAGTGAATTGTCCTTAAACAACCAATAGTTCTGAAAGTTTGCAGTAATATCATAGCCCAAAATCATCTTAAAAGGTGCCGTACTAAAATTCAGGTCCAGATAGGGAATAAGCTCCATACCAATGAACTCGAAGAATTTTTTTCCTTTTTCCGAGGGCAAACCCGTATCCGGTTCAAACGCGCAGTCCTCATATCTTAGGTCGTTCTTGCTTTGGTTTATGCCAACGATAATACTTTCCGGCATACCGTGAAACCGGCTGTAAAATTTTGAGGTGGCAACTACTTGATCGAACAGGTAATTGGCATCCAAAACAACGATTAAGGGATACTTTTTAGTATCGTCAAGATTTTCTGGAAAATAGTATTGCACATCCCTTCTTTCCTGTAATTTGAAGGATTCGAAAATTTCTTGTTTTACTTGTGCGATGGAAGTGAAGCCCAATAGTAGGGCTAATAAGAGAAGAATGCGGTGCATTAGAATTCTTTTGAATAGTACCAAGTACTAACGGTTTCTGTTCAATAACGGTAAGAGCAGAAAAGATATTGCACCAAAAATCACAATCATTAGGGTTTGTGCAATCCACATGATCCAACCGAAGGCATCACCGGAAACAGAACTGATGCCATAAACAGCCAAAGCCTTACTTACAAGTATGGGGTAAAGACCAACTCCTCCATTGGTTACCATCATGGCTATGGCGCCTGCTACAAAGGCTACCATTAGTTGATTTAGGGAGAGTTCAACGGTTTCCAGAATGGTAAATTTAATGACCCAGAACATTCCAATGTAGCACGCCCAAATGAATAAAGTGTGGAAAACAAATGCCCATTTATGCTTCATTTTAAAGATGCTCAAAAGTCCGTCCATCAGCCCATTTACAATGCCCTTTATTTTCAAGGCGATTTTGTGATTGGATTTTTTGATAAACACAAAGAAAAGAAATAGCCCGGCCAGCCCAATTCCTCCCATAAACAGAAGACCGTTAAGGTTAAAACCGCCTTGCTCTAGAAAACCAAGTATTACTTCTGTCTGAAGAAACAAGGTGATTGCAATTATTAGAAAGAGCATTAAAACATCAATTACACGCTCTGTAACAATGGTTCCAAGACCCTTTTCAAAAGGAACCCCCTCATAAGTAGCTAGTGCAGTGGGTCTTAGTAGTTCTCCCATTCTTGGAATGCCCAAATTCGCAAAATAGGACATAAGAATAATCATGATATTGTTGGTAAGTCGGGGTTTATAACCAAGGGGCTCCAAAAGATAATTCCAACGTATGGCTCTTGAAATATGACCTAAAATTCCCAAGAGAATAGAACTGCCAACCCAAAACAAATCTGCTTCTGTAATATATTTTACAATTTGTTCCCGATCTTCTTGAGCAGTGGAATCATACCAGTACCAAACTAAAAATACTCCCAATGCGATTGGGAGTATTGTTTTAAGTGTCTTTTTTACTTGTTGATTCAAAATCAGTTTAAAAGATTGTTTTCTTCATTTGGGAAAACTAGGGATGGGTTGAACGTTTTTGCCTCTTCCAATTCCATTCGGGCATAGGTGATCAAGATCAAGATATCCCCAACGGCAACTTTTCTAGCGGCGGCACCGTTTAAAGTAATTTCACCGCTACCGCGTTGTCCCGGTATGGCGTAGGTCTCTAAACGTTCCCCATTATTATTGTTTACTATTTGTACTTTTTCACCCTGTATGATGTTGGCCGCATCCATTAAATCTTCATCAATAGTAATACTCCCAATGTAGTTTAGATCTGCACCGGTTACCCTAACACGGTGAATTTTAGATTTTACAACTTCAATTTGCATGGAACAAAATTAATTAATTCAGGGCTATATTATCTATTAGTCTAACGTCGTTCGCATAAACGGCAATGAAAGCCCTATATTTTGTGTTTTTTACTTTTCTTTTGGTAGGCGTCAAGGTTTCTACATCGGTACTTCAAAATATTCTAGTTCAAAATCCCGCTGTTGCTCAAATTCCTTGGCAACCCATTCCTTTGTCTTATGTACACTTTCCGTGCCAAATTTTTGCTTGGCAGCCTTTAGGGTTTTGTAAATAAAGCCAGCTTTTAGTCGCAATTCGGGAGACAACCTTTCATTTCTGGAACTCATGGCCAGTCCATTGGCTTCCCTTACAATAGGACACCCAATAATCTGAACGGGCAACTTTTGAATTTTTGTAAGTTTCTGAATGATTCTTAGCTGTTGAAAGTCTTTTTCGCCAAAATAGGCGACATGAGGTTTTATTAAAAGAAAAAGGGTTTCCACTATGGTGCCTACACCATTGAAATGGTCGTCCCTGAACTCGCCTTCCATAACTTTGTCCAAACCATGAAAATCATAGCTTTTTGATGTTACGGTAGCCTCATAGATTTCATTGGTAGAAGGTGCAAATACAACTATTGATGGTGAAATGTTCTCGATAAGCTTTAAATCTTCAGTAAGGGTCGAAGGATATTTTTTAAGGTCTTCGGGATTATCAAACTGAGTAGGATTTACAAAAATGGTAACGATGACATGGTCGTTCTCGGAAATCGCTTTATTAATTAATGAAGCGTGGCCAGTATGCAGGGCTCCCATGGTCGGAACCAGTCCTACAGTTGAATTCTTCCCTAGACCGGAAAGTATTTTCTTTAGTTCTTTTTTTGTACTTACAAGGGACATCAAATTACGCAATTAGCGAGCAAACTTACTATAAATACTGGTAATCTCTATATTTTTTGTAATTTTGCACCTGCGTTTCTGCGAAAAATTAAAAAGAGCTTTTATGAATGGTAAAAAGATATTGTTTGTATCTTCTGAATTAGTGCCCTACCTACCCGAAAACGAAGTTTCCCTAATGTCTTACGAGGCTCCTAGAATGGTCAACAGCAATGGTGGCCAGATAAGGATCTTTATGCCAAGATATGGCAATATTAATGAAAGAAGACATCAATTACATGAAGTGATACGATTGTCCGGGATGAACTTGGTCATTAACGATATGGATATGCCGTTAATCATTAAAGTTGCATCTATACCAAGGGAGCGCATACAGGTTTATTTTATAGATAACGAGGAATATTTTAAGCGTAAAGCCACATTTACGGACAAACAAGGGAATTTATTTCCGGACAATGACCACAGGGCCATATTTTTTGCCAAAGGGGTGATGGAAACGGTAAAAAAACTAAATTGGTCTCCGGATATTATACACGTACATGGTTGGATGGCAAGCTTGTTGCCGCTCTACCTAAAGAAATATTATGCCGACGAGCCTCTTTTTGCAGATAGTAAAATTGTACTTTCCGTTTATGGCAAGACATTTGAAGGACAGTTGGATAAGGATATGATTAAGAAAATTGCTTTTGATGGAATTCCCGAAGAAGAAATAGAAGCCCTGAGTACCCCCACCTATAATAATTTGTTAAAAGTAGCAGTAGATTATTCTGATGCGATTATTTTAGCCTCGGAAGAAATTCCAGAAGAATTAAATTCACACATAGCCAACCTTAAAAAACCGGTGTTGCCGTATGTGCCAATTCAAGAATTTGAAGAAGCCTACGCCAATTTTTATAACACAGAAGTTTTAAAATAATCTGAATGAATTTCTTGAAAAAACGCCCTTTGCCCATCTCTTTGGGTATTATCTTAATTTTGGCTTTTTTTATTTCCTGTGAAAGTGATTTGACTACTGTTGGTTCTGGAGTGGTGGGTTCTCAACCTTTTACTACCGGAAGTGCAACATATGACGTTTTTGCTTTCAACAAAAATATTGAAGCGGTAAGGACCAATAAACTTCCAATATATCAGCTAGGAACTTTTAACGACCCCATTTACGGTAAAACTGAGGCATTTGTAACCTCTCAAATACAATTACCCTCTAGCAATCCTAGATTTGGTGCGCTGACGCAAAGTGCTGAAGATAATGCGGAAACCGACACCTCTGTCACTACAATTGATGAGGAGGAAACCGTAAAAGAGGTGTTTCTATACATACCTTATCTAATAAAAGATGGTTCAAGGGATAGTGATTTGGACGGAGTGGATGATGAATTTGATTCGGCACCCAATGATAATACAAACGATAGTGATGGTGACGGTCAAACAAATAATCAGGAAAGAGCTGCCAATACGGATCCTTTGGATGCTAATAGTTTTGATGCGGATGGTGATGGGCTAAACGACACGGATGATACTAGAATTATTGCCAATAATTTTGCAAGAAAATTTGATTTGGATAGTATTTACGGGAACAGGGAAACTCCATTTAATTTAAAAATAGAACGCTCTACATTCTTTCTCAGGGATTTGGACCCAAATACCAATTTTCAGGAAGCGCAACAGTATTTTTCTTCACAAGAGTTTGCACCGGATTTTGTTGCGGAAACATTATTTGAAGGTGAGGTAGTTATAGATGACGAGGAAATTTTAATTCCGAATGAAGATGATGAGTCAACTGAGGACGTTGACGAATCAGAAACGTTTACAAAATTGAATCCAGGCATCAGGGTTGCCTTGGATGCTGATTTCTTTCAAGAAAATATTTTGGATAAGGAAGGGGGCTCGGAACTTTTGAGTCAGGCTAATTTCAATGAATTTCTTAGGGGGCTTCACTTTACTATCACAACTACGGAGGGAGAGGATATGATGATTCTTTTTGATTTAAAGGATGCCAATATTACGCTTACATATACCTACCAGAGTTATAAAACAAATGGCACGGCGGATGATTTATCAGATGATACGGTTGAGACCGAAGAATCGGATTTTGTTCTTTCTTTTTTAAGGCAGCAGTCCACTGCTTCAGTTGCGGGAAATGCAGTTAACACTATCAGAAATGAGGAATATCCTTCTGAAATAGTTAGTTCTCTGGATACAGAGGAGAACGCTTCACGAATCTACCTTAAGGGAGGATCTGGAATTTACACACAGATTAATTTGTTCGATAGTAATAATGGAAGGGACATCATACAGGATATTGAAGCCAATAATTGGATATTGAATGAGGCCAACCTTGTATTTTATGTGGATAGGGAGCAGTTGGATGTATTGGGAGCTGACGAGGAGCCTCCGCGATTATATCTGTATAATTCGGAAACCAACGCACCGTTGTACAATCCCCAAACAGAGCAAAATGTTGAAGAAAACCTATTTGGTTTATTCCTAAATTATGATGGCATAATTGAAAAGGACGAAGATGGGGACGGAATTAAGTACACGGTTCGTATCACGGAATATATAAGTAACCTGGTTTATAGGGAAACGGAGAATCCAACTTTAGGTTTGTTGCTTACGACAGATATTCAGAATGTTGGCTTTACCAATGCGATGCTGGCTTCGGGGGAAGAAGAGAATGTACCGGTGACGTCTACAATTACCCCACTTAGCACCGTACTTTATGGACCAAATATTCCTCCAAGTGATCCTAATTTTGACAAAAGATTACGATTGGAAGTTTTTTATACCTCTCCGGACTAGCCTATTTTTTGCTGTTTCAATTTTTACCTGTTGGAAAAATAAATCATTCTGAACATATCAGTTTGTAGATTTTAAGCGTTTTATAACGGGAAACAGTAGATGTTATCGGGTATTAAATTACTTTTGTGTAGGAATTTTCTAATCAATAAATAAGTCATTATAAAGATATGTGTGGAATTGTTGGATATATTGGTCATCGGGATGCCTATCCCATTGTTATTAAAGGGTTGCAACGTCTAGAATATAGGGGTTATGACAGTGCGGGAGTTGCACTTTTTGATGGTAATAATATCAATTTAGCAAAGACAAAAGGAAAAGTAGAAGATTTAAAAAATAAAGCCAACGATACGATTTCCTTAAATGGAACTTTAGGAATTGGGCATACAAGATGGGCTACCCACGGTGTTCCAAATGATGTTAATTCCCACCCACATTACTCAAATTCTGGAGACCTTGTTATTATCCATAACGGTATTATAGAGAACTATGATTCCATAAAACAAGAATTGTCTAAAAGGGGCTATACGTTTAGCTCGGATACGGATACAGAAGTACTAGTTAACTTAATAGAGGAAGTAAAAAAGACCGAAGATGTAAAATTGGGACAGGCTGTTCAGATTGCCCTTAATCAAGTAGTTGGAGCTTATGCCATAGCTGTTTTTGATAAGCAGAAACCTGATGAAATTGTTGTGGCCAAACTTGGAAGCCCTTTGGCAATTGGAATTGGGGACAATGAGTTTTTTATTGCTTCCGATGCTTCACCTTTTATAGAATTTACGAATAATGCCGTTTACCTGGAAGATGAAGAAATGGCGATTATCCGTTTGGGTAAGGAAATTAAACTAAGAAAGATAAAGGATGATGCAGTAGCGTATCCGCGGATACTGGAATTGCAAATGAACTTGGAAGAGATAGAGAAGGGTGGTTATGATCACTTTATGCTTAAGGAAATTTATGAGCAACCACGGGCGATTAAGGATACGTACCGTGGTAGATTGCTCGCCGAACAAGGATTGATCCGTATGGCAGGCATCGACCAGAATCTGGAGAAGTTTTTAAATGCCAACCGAATTATCATTGTTGCGTGTGGTACTTCTTGGCACGCCGGGCTGGTGGCGGAGTATATTTTTGAAGATTTGGCTAGAATCCCTGTTGAAGTGGAATATGCCTCTGAATTTAGGTATAGAAATCCTGTTATAACGGATAAGGACATACTTATAGCAATTTCACAATCTGGAGAAACTGCCGATACCCTTGCAGCTATAAAACTGGCTAAGGAAAAGGGAGCCTTTGTTTTTGGAGTTTGTAATGTAGTTGGTTCATCCATTGCTCGTGAAACTGATGCTGGAGCATATACCCATGCCGGACCGGAAATTGGTGTAGCTTCTACAAAAGCGTTTACGACCCAGATAACAGTATTGACTTTGATAGCACTAAAATTGGCAAAGGCTAAAGGTGTTTTTTCTGAAACACGTTATCATGAGTATTTGACCGAATTGGAAACCATTCCGGCAAAAGTGGAAAAAGCGTTGGAATCCAATCCATTAATCGAAATAATTTCCGATGTATATAAAGATTCTACCAATTGCCTGTACTTAGGGCGAGGTTATAATTTTCCTGTCGCATTGGAAGGGGCACTTAAATTGAAGGAAATAAGCTATATTCATGCAGAAGGATATCCTGCTGCGGAGATGAAACATGGTCCTATAGCCTTGATCGACGAGCATATGCCGGTTTTCGTAATAGCTACCAAGAAGGGGCACTATGAAAAAGTAGTCAGCAACATTCAAGAGATAAAATCTAGAAAGGGAAAAATAATTGCAATAGTTACAGAAGGAGACCAACAAGTTACGGAACTTGCCGATCATGTTATAGAAGTACCCGAAACATTGGAAAGCCTAACCCCATTATTAACTACCATACCATTACAACTATTATCCTACCATATAGCTGTTATGAGAGGTTGTAATGTGGACCAACCACGTAATTTGGCAAAGTCGGTCACGGTAGAGTAAAGAATCAAATTATTAGATTAAAAAGGGAGCATCAATTTGATGCTCCCTTTTAGTTTATTGGGAATATGCTAGTTTTGCACCCTATTTTTTGCTAAAATAATACTATGCATGCATAATTTTTTTCATTTTCCTATTTTCGATATGAAATAATCTGTATCTTGACCCCAAACTAATTTTAACTCAATTCTATAATGAGAACAATACTATTTTTAGCATTGATTTTGGTAGGAACTATAGGCGTTTCCCAAACTACCATCAATGGAAATGTTGTTGATCAGAACAACGAGCCTATTCCCGGAGCTAACATCGTTATTGTTGGCAAGGCTATAGGAACGGTTACAGATTTCGATGGCAATTTTACGCTACAAACTTCAGAGGTTCCTCCCTTTCAATTAAGAATTTCTAGTCTAGGGTACTCGGACGGCATGGAAAGTATAACATCCAACGATCAAACCATTACGGTCGTATTAAATGAAACGCAAACTTTCTTGGACGAAGTTGTGATTTCGGCGTCGAGAACTCCTGAACGTATTTTTGAATCTCCTGTTTCCGTAGAGCGTTTTGGTTTAAAAGAAATAAGAAATACTACCGCCGAGTCCTTTTATGGAGGACTTCAAAATTTAAAAGGTGTTGATATTAACACAAACAGTTTAACATTTCAATCCGTAAACACTAGAGGTTTTGCGACGTTTGCAAATACTCGATTTTTGCAATTGGTAGATGGTATGGACAATACCGCTCCGGGATTAAATTTTGTACTGGGTAATTTGGTTGGGATGAACGAGTTGGATGTACAAAGTGTTGAGATTCTTCCAGGTGCATCTTCGGCATTGTATGGAGCTGGTGCTTTTAATGGTATTCTGTTTATGCGCAGTAAGAGTCCGTTTGATTTTCAAGGGATAAGCGCCTACGTGAAAACTGGACTTACCTCTCAGGAAGCTGCAGGAGACAATGCCTACTATGACGTTGGGATACGTGCTGCTCACGCCTTTAGTGATAAGTTGGCAGCCAAAGTAAGTTTTTCAATTTTAGAAGGAGAGGATTGGTACGCCAATAGAACGGATGATTTAAATAATCCTGGAGCTGATAGAACCAATCCTGCTTACAACGGTTTAAATGTATATGGTGATGAAGTTGGTGTTTTATTAAATTTTGATGCAGCTGCTGGCCTTCCAACAGGTACTGTAGGTTCCGCATTTGTAACAAGAACAGGATATAATGAGACTGATTTGGCTAATTACAATGCCCAAAGCATTAAGGCGGACTGGTCGTTGAACTATAGGCCTTTTGGTAACGATTTAGAATTGATTTATAATGGCCGTATTGGTCGCGGGACCACAATTTACCAAGGAGCAAATAGATATTCGGTTACAGGATTTAAGATGCAACAGCATAAAGTGGAGTTAAAAAATGATAACTTTTTTATTCGTGGCTATATCGTCGCGGAAAATTCTGGTGATGCATACGATACCCGTTTTGCGGGAATTAATATAAATAGAAGATGGAAAGGAGACACCGAATGGTTTACAGATTATGCTACCACATTTATTGGAGCTAAATTAGGTGTTGGAACTGGTGTACAGGCAACAGACGAACAAGCACATGCCGCGGCAAGAACTGTTGCCGATACTGGAAGGTTCATTCCTGGAACTCCCGAATTCCAATCTGCATTTAATTCTGTTATTAGTGATGGAGACTTTGAAACTGGTGCTAAGTTTATTGATAATACGAAGTTTCGTCATGTAAATGGAAATTATAATATTGCTCATTTGATAGATAATTGGGCAGATATCCAAATTGGAGGTTCCTTTAGAGAATACGAGTTGAATTCTGCGGGTACCATATTTACAGATATTGATGGTCCCATTACATATAATGAGTATGGAGGGTATTTGCAATTTCAGAAAAAACTGGTGGACGAGAGATTAAAATTAACCTTATCCGGAAGATATGATAAGAACGAATTTTTTGATGGTTTCTTCTCGCCAAGGGCTGGAGTCGCGGTTACTTTAGGCGAAAATAGAAATCATAATATACGAGCATCTGTTCAACAAGGGTTTAGAAATCCTACAACCCAAGATTTGTTTATTGGTTTGAATGTTGGAAATGCAATATTGGTAGGTTCTGCACCGGATAACTTGGATAGAGATGTTCGGACTTTTGATGTTAGTGAATCAGGACAGGCTTTTACGGGTTCTGAAACAGTTGATATTGTAGGTAGAGCCGCTTATGAAAATGCATTTTCATTGGTCTCCGCACAAGCTGGTGCTCCTACAGCGGTGAATACACCATTGATACAGCCTGAAGAAATAACCGCTTTTGAATTGGGCTACAGAGCACAACTAGGTAAGTTTACTATTGATGCGAGTGGATACTACAATGTCTACAATAATTTTATTTCACAAACGCAAGTATTGGTACCGTTATATGGTGAAGCTGGAGATGGAGGGTTGTCGTTATTGGCTTTACAGAATGGAGATAGGGCTGTTTACCAAGTCTACACCAATTCTCAAGAAGAAATCACTTCTTATGGGGGTACTTTTGGAATGGATACTAAACTGGCAGGTTTTGATTTAGGTGCAAATTATACGTATACCAAACTTGAAGATGCTGAAGATTTAAGAGATAGAGGTGTACGAGTTAATTTCAATTCTCCAGAGCACAAAGTAAAGTTGTCCTTTGGCAAGACAGATTTATTTAAAAACTTTGGTTTTGGCGTAAACTGGAGATGGAGCGATAGTTTCTTTTGGGAAGCTTCTTTTGCTGATGGTGAAGTACCTGCGTATTCTGTATTGGATGCTCAGATCAACTATTCAGTTCCATGTATAAAATCGGTATTCAAGGCAGGTGGTTCTAACCTATTGGCAGATGAATATTTCCAAGCTATAGGTTCTGGGTTGATAGGTTCTATCTATTATTTGTCGTGGACAATCAATCCATAAAAAAGAGATTATATCAAACAAAAAGCACCTCTTTAAGGTGCTTTTTTTTATGCTTAAAAAAGAGTGAAAAAGTAGTTTTCATTTTAGCGTGAATAGTATATCTTTGCAGCCTGAAAATGATAGGATTTTTCGGCTATTTTAAACGTAATACATAAACAAATTAGTAATGTCAAAAGTTACAGGTAAAGTTTCGCAAATCATTGGCCCAGTGGTTGATGTAGAGTTTCAATCGGGAGCAGACCTTCCTAAAATCTATGATTCTTTGGAAATCACCAATAAGGATAAGTCCAAATTGGTCTTGGAGGTTCAATCCCATGTTGGAGAAAACACGGTAAGAACAATCTCCATGGATTCTACGGATGGTTTAAGCAGAGGAACTGATGTTGTTGCAACTGGTGCCGCTATTCAGATGCCTGTTGGAGATGATGTTTATGGACGTTTATTTAATGTAATTGGGGATGCTATCGATGGTTTGGGTAATTTGCCCAAAGCTGGAAAAGATGGTTTGCCAATACACCGTGAAGCTCCAAAATTTGAAGACCTTTCTACTTCTACGGAGGTTTTGTTTACTGGTATTAAAGTAATCGATTTGATCGAACCTTATGCAAAAGGTGGTAAAATTGGTCTTTTCGGTGGTGCCGGAGTAGGTAAAACGGTATTGATTCAAGAATTGATTAACAACATTGCAAAAGGACATGGTGGTCTTTCCGTTTTTGCAGGTGTTGGTGAAAGAACACGTGAAGGAAACGATTTACTTCGTGAAATGTTGGAATCCGGTATTATCAAATACGGAGATGATTTCTTGCATTCTATGGAAGATGGTGGATGGGATTTGAGCAAGGTAGACAAGAAAGCAATGAAAGAATCCAAAGCAACGTTTGTTTTTGGACAAATGAACGAACCACCGGGAGCACGTGCACGTGTGGCACTTTCTGGTTTAACTATTGCTGAATATTTTCGTGATGGAGCAGGAGAAGGTCAAGGAAAAGACGTTTTGTTCTTCGTAGATAATATTTTCCGTTTTACACAAGCAGGTTCGGAGGTATCGGCACTATTGGGTCGTATGCCATCAGCGGTAGGGTATCAACCAACTTTGGCAACGGAGATGGGGGCGATGCAAGAACGTATTACATCAACTAAAAGAGGATCTATTACATCGGTACAAGCGGTTTACGTTCCTGCGGATGATTTAACGGATCCGGCTCCGGCAACTACGTTTGCCCACTTGGATGCTACAACCGTATTGTCTCGTAAGATCGCGGAATTGGGAATTTATCCTGCGGTGGATCCTTTGGATTCTACTTCTAGGATTTTGACAGCGGAGATTTTGGGAAAAGACCATTACGCATGCGCGCAGCGAGTTAAGGAGTTGTTGCAACGATATAAGGAGCTTCAGGATATTATTGCCATCTTGGGAATGGAAGAACTTTCAGAAGAGGATAAATTGGCGGTGGGTAGAGCAAGACGTGTACAACGTTTCTTGTCCCAACCATTCCATGTGGCCGAGCAGTTTACAGGTATCCCTGGAGTATTGGTGGATATCAAGGAAACCATAAAAGGATTTAATATGATAATGGACGGTGAGCTAGATCACCTACCGGAATCTGCCTTTAACTTGAAAGGAACTATCGAAGAAGCTATTGAAGCTGGAGAGAAAATGTTGGCAGAAGCCTAATAATTTTAGAGTTCAAAATTATGAGTGCAGTGTTGCTCATAACTCATAACTAAAAGAAATGTATTTAGAAATCGTATCACCAGAGGCTACTTTATTTTCGGGAGAAGTTACGTCGGTAACCGTACCGGGAATAAATGGGGAATTTCAAATGTTGAAGGATCACGCACCAATAGTTTCTTTATTGCAGGAGGGCAATGTAAAGATTGATGGTAACGTTGGAATTGATGAGGACCATCAGGACAAGTTCTCTACTGATGCTTCCGGTAAAATTATTCTTCCTATTTCAAGTGGAACTATTGAGTTGAAAGACAATAAAGTGATTGTTTTGGCTGATTAATTAGTCCGATTCAGATATTTAAAATAGAAAATCCCATCAAGAGCTATATTGATGGGATTTTTATTTTTGGAGCTACTTGGTTAGCTTTTACCGTAAAATTATTTTGCGTAATGTGTTACCATATGGAGTTTCTAACACTATTGCATAAACCCCGGTTGGCATACCTGAAATATCAAAAGGAATGCTGTATTCATTTTGACCCCTTGCCCTTTCCGAGGCCATCAAGGAATTGTTTGCAAAATTAAATACCTTAACGCTTACATTTCCGCTTTCTGGCAATAATACATCAACGGTGAATTGACCACCTGTAGGATTTGGATAAACGAGAAATTCTTGAACTGATTTGCCTTCCAATTGTGATTCTATATCTTGGTCTACCGTTGGGTCTACATCTACAACTATTACCTTTTTGGTTTTGCTAGCAATACAATTTCCGCGAGTTGTGATTAAAGTAATTTCGAATTCGCCAGCTTCGTTAAAAATAATTTCAGCTTCGTCGTTATCTTGGTTTAGAATGGTCGCATTTTCTGGTATTATCCACTCCAAGGTTTCTGGTAAGGGGAAACTAATATCCACTGCAATCAGGGTCTCTCCTACGAAGACTTGGCTAGACATGGCAAATTCCGCATCTATTTCTTCGGTACTTATATCTACAAAAATAGAACCTATTGCCGTACAGCCACTTGCTGTTTGAACGGTTACGGTATAATTTCCGGTAGTGGTGAGGGTCACTAAGGGAGAAGAACTACTAAATCCCGTGTCCGATGTCCAAGTATAAATAGCTGTGTCATCGTCTACGGTAGCGTCTAAATTTAATATCTGACCTACGCAAAGTGTTCTATCCTCGCCTAAATCTACTTCTATAGGCAGTGGGTCTTCTAAGATATATGTTCTTGTCAGAGGTCCGTCGCCAAAACCGGTAATGGTAACCGTGTAGCTACCTGCACTTAAGTTAGCGATGGCATTAGTGGTTTCTCCAGTATTCCATGTATAGGTAAAATTGCCATTTCCCCTGTTTACCAAAAGTGATATACTACCATTGGATTCGCCCGCACATGTTGGTGGTGTAATGGTTTCTTCAACAACATCGGGTTGGGTTACTTCATAGGTTTCGGTTATACTACAACCGTTACTGTCCGTAACGTTAAGGGTGTAGGTATCTGCAATCAGGCCGTTTATTATGGTGCCAGCTTCTAGGTTTACATTATCTGAATTTCGAATCCATTCAATTGCATATGGGCTAGCACCACCATTAATTTCTATGGAAATAGTACCATCATTGGATTGATAATCGGATAGGTTTGTTACAGTAAAATTGGCTATTTGAACAGCATCCGGGGCCGAGTCAACTATTACATCAAGTTCTGTAAAGCAACCGTTTCCATCTGTAACCAAGACATTGTATTCCCCTGCTGGTATGTTGTTAAGGTCTTCTGATATAGCTCCGTTATCCCAATTGAATGAGTACGGTAATGTTCCGCCGGAAACCGAAATATTAATAGCACCCGTGCTTTCACCACTACATAAAATAGATGTGGTTTCTAGGAGTTCAATTTCCAACACATCAGGTTGGGTTAAATTTATTTCATTGGATTCCCTACTGACCCCGTTAGCATCCGTCACTAATAGGAAATAGGTGCCAACAGCAAGTTCGGCAATTATGGGAGTGGTCTCGGCCAATTCAGTTCCATTACCAGAAGTCCCTTCAAACCATTGAAATACATAGGGTGTTACGCCGCCCTGAACATTTGCGGTGATTTCGCCAAAAGTATCGCCATTACATTCTAAAAAAACGGTTTGTGTGGCCGACACAAGAAGTTCACCAGGTTCTGCTATTTCTATTACATCGGAGATGAAGACACAATCGTTTTCATCGGTTAGTGTTAGTTGATAATTACCACCCTCCAATCCGGTAAGGTTATTTTCTTCATTGGAAACGAACCCATTTGGCCCTGTCCAGGCATAGGTTAAGTTGCCCGTACCTCCAAAAGCGACCCACGATATGGCACCGTCTGCTGCGCCTGCTTGAGATAGTGATTGGAATACTATCTCAGCTCCTAGGGCAAGAGGTGCATTTATGGTAAAAGGTAGGTCTATAGTACAGCCGTTTGCATCTCTCACCCGAACGGTATAATTACCAGCGGCTAAGCCATTTATATTAGCATCGGGTTGATAGTTAGCTCCGTTATCTAAAGAATACTCAAAGTTAGGTGTGCCCCCAATTGCGTTTACAATTATACTACCATCGGTTTCATCTGCACAAGAAACATCTGTTGGAAAAACTTCCCCGGTTAATGCATCAGGTTCAGTAATTGTAATTTCAGCACTGGTTACAGCCGGTGTTGTGGAAGCATCGGTTACCGTGAGTGTATAGGTGCCTGAAGGTAAATTTTCTATATCATCTTCGGCGGTAGTCGTTAACACTCCAGTATTGGTCTCTGACCAAGTATATACAATAGGGGCTTCACCCACTACGGTTGTAAGAATGCTACCGTCATTGGCTCCAAAACAGCTGATATTATTCGCTTGGTTGAGGGTAATGGATAAAGGGCCGGGTTCGGTAATTGTAAATTTTTCCGATACAAAGCAAAAATTTTCATCAGTAACAGTAACCGAATATGTGCCAGAGATTAAATTATTAATTTCTGGAGTAATCGTACCTCCTACATTGGGGCCTGTCCATTCATAAGATAATTGACCAAAACCACCATTAAATTCAACGGAAATAAAACCGTCGCTGTTTCCTTGGGCCGTAACGTTATTTATAACAGTATTTTCAGTATTAAGGATTATTTCTTCTGTAGTAACAATTGTTACTGCTTCAGTATAGGTACAGTTGTTGTCATCCGCAATAACAATGTTATAGAAGCCAGAAGGTAGGTCATTGAATGTATTATTATTTTGAAATGATGTGCCATTATCAACACTATATCGATAATTGGAAGTAGGAGCCAATATACCGCCAATGGTATTTGAAATCGTAATACTTCCAGTGTTCGCCCCAAAACAAGAGGGGGTGGAAGTGACTAATGAGGTAATGGGGTCAGGGTTGAGAATTATAAACGAATCACTTTGTAAAGGACCTGCATCGGCATCTTGTACTATGACATGATAGGTCCCCGGGCCAAGATTGTTAATTGTTGCGGAATTCAAGCTATTTGTTTCACTTGCGATTTCAATTCCGGATGGGCTGCCGTCTTCCAAAATCCAACTATAGGTTGTAGGAAGGGTTCCTTGAATATTTACAGTGAGTGTACCATTATTTAAATCGTTACAGGTTATTGGGGTGCCTGTGAAACTTAGAATTCTTAGCGGTCCAGGTTCTGTAATTTCTATGAGAGGGTCCAAAACGCTTGTACAATTATTAGCATCGGTAACAGTTACTTGATAAAAGCCTGCTGGAATATTAACAAGATTATTTCCAGTACTTCCTACAGGAGGAGCAAAGGCTATTCTAGGCGATGTTGCCGTTTCGCTCCTTGTCCATGCATATGTATAACCAGGTGTACCGCCATCTACTTCAATCTGTAAAGAACCATCGGTTCCCCCATTTGTGGAGACGTCAACATGGCTGGTGGTAATTTCGGTTATTGAGATTGCCAACGGTCTTGTGACCTCGACCTCATTTGAAAGGGCCGAAACACAACTTGGGTTATCAAAATCTCTCAGTGTTATTTCATAAAAATTGGGATCGGATACCGAAATGGAGTTGCCGACCAACCGAACCCATCTTCCACGATTTGTACTTAGTTCATATTCATAATTGGTTGCTCCCGTTGCAACTACTGTTATTGCACCATCGGTTGAATCAAAACATGAAAAAGGAACAGCGGTAATTGCTGCTGTAATTGGCTCAGGATTAAAAATTTCCGGTATTGGTATAGAAGAAAAATCGCTCGAAGATGCCTTTACAAATAGCCAATACGTTCCTGGGGCGACATCTGAAATTATAATATTTTCTGAGGAAGGTGAAATTAATGATGTTTCTGTTCCACGGAGAATGACGTTTGCAGGACCTGTAGGTGCATCCCGCAATTCATATGTAAAAGTGGTAGCTGTAGGATATGTTGCGTTTACTGTAATTCTTGAATCACTCGCACCATTACAGCTTATGGGAGTAACTGTGGGCATACCGAGTTGAACCGTAGGTGCCGCTTCTAAATCATAATTTGTACTCGTAACAGCACAAGTTGCACCCTTAACAATACTAAAATAGGTGCCTTCATTAAGACCATAAAAAGTGTATTCATTGTTTGGGGCACTAGTTACGGTTGCACTTTGAAGGAGTACTGTTGGGTTTAGAACATTATATAATTCAAAGGTGAAATTTGGTGCTCCCCCGTCAACTCTTATATAAAGCTCTCCATCATTTGAGTTACTATTTGTGGGTGATATAGGACCACTTCCACTATTTATAGAAAGAATGTTTGTTACAGTATCAATTGTCCTGCTTTCCGTTGTAGCTGAAATACATTCGTCCGTACCATTTGGCAAAACCAGCTTTACTTTAAAATCGTATGTTTCACCTTGTTCAAGACCTTCAAATACGTTTTGGGTTTGCCAATCTAACCCATTATTTTTAGAATATTCATATATGCCAGAACCGCCACCAATTGCCCTAATTTCAGCGGATCCAGTAGTCGTTAGAGAACAATTGGGTTGCGTTAAAATAATCTGGTCAATCTCAACAGCTGAAGGATTACTTATAATAATTGCATTGGCTGGGGTTATTCCACCACTGCTAACGGTTACATCCGGACCATTATAGAGCACTTTTTGGTATACTATAAAATAAGGGCCAGGTTCAAGATTATTGGCTGTTGACCCGCTAAATGTACCATCTCCATTATCAACCAGTGAACTTAGTCGTACATTCTGATAGGCCTGCGGTGGAATTTTATCATCGATATTACCGCTAAATGTACTAGGATTACCTTGGTAAATGAAGTAGCGCATTTCAAAACCATTATCGGTATCAATATCTTCATTAAAAGTTAGCGTAACACTTCCGTCATTACTATCAAAACAACTAGTACTGGTTGTACTTGCCTGATTATATTCCGGAGGACAGTCAAACCATGTATAGGATACTATATTTGAATCATAATCATTCAAGGTATTGTATACTTTAAATTGGATGGGTTCGCCGAGCCTTTCAATCAAATCATTGGGGTCAGGATAAAGGTCTTCTAGACTAATTTCTTTTGTCCTAGATTCAAAAGTAGAATTAGGTGTGATATCGGCCCAATTATCTAAAACACCATTGACTACACCTCTATATCTCCACTTATAGGCCTGCGTTGGGTGTGGGCCTGAATTTTCTGTAAGTGTTATTGGTATGTCATAACATTCAGTTGAACTAGGCGCAGTGATATTCATTTTCTCCGAAAAATAAATTATGGCTTCAAAGTTATATTGAGGATCCGGAGGATTAAAGATCATGGATAGGTACCCTATGTTATTTAGGCCGTTTAACGTACCTGAGTCGGTTTGATTGAAACTTCGCGGCGAAGTATCTACTCTAAAAGTACCATTAAAACTTAGTGATGTTGAATTGGTTCTTGCAGAAACTATTGGACCTGAATCCTCAAAGATGCCTGTGTTACCTGTTTCGAATGTTCTGTTGATATTGATTAAAACATTATTGTTAGCATCAAGTACTTGCATGGTCCCACGAGTGGTTCGCTGCCATTCCATGTTGTTTTCTATATAGGGGTAAGTTCTTAAAAAATAATCCAAATACACATCATTGTCTTGACTTAATGCTATCCCTGATAACATAAAAACTAAGAGAAAAATCAATTTTTTCATAGCCTTAATATTTTAGACTTATTTTTTTTATTAATGAAGTTGTTCCTCCTCGAAGAATTAATTGAAGCCCATAAGTATAAGTTGAATTTATCTCCAATGAAACGTCATTAAAACCATTTATATTTCCTTCAAAGGTTTTGTACAATTTTAAATCTTCAACAGTATTGCCACGATACAACCTGTATTCCACCACATCTTGATTTTTCACCCTCCAGGAAAGATTAATAAATCGAAGCTCTCGATTTACAGTACCAGAAAACTTAATATCATCTTTGTCTAAAGTTTTACCTTTCCAAAGTACCGTTAATGCATTTGATGGAGTACTTTCCAAACCAACAGAATCTTTCGCCACAATTGTATAGCTATAGTTGTTAGGCACAACTACTTTTGAATCTAGATAAGTGGTATCCGTTTGAATGGTAGACTCAATTAATGTCCATTCGGTTTCTGATGAAACTCCCATTTTTCTATAGATACTATGTGATGCAATGCCATCACTACTACTCGGTATCCAATTGATACGAATACCTTCTTCCGTAACCCTATATTTAGTGAGAACGGGAGGAGAGGGAGGAATCATATCAGGTTTAATAATTGTTAACATTTCTGAATCTTCCGACCGATTATAACGCTGGTCTTCTGCTTGGATTTTATAATAGATTTTTTGATTTAAATTTATTGAAGGAACTGTATCTAAGAATGTTGCACTTTTGAAAGTTTCAATAGTTACTTCACTAAACTCTACATTTGGATTGTTCGCTCTAAAAATACGATACCCCGATAAATCTTCTTCCAAATTCTTATTCCAATTGAGAGTTACAATTCCTGTAGTATCCATCTTACCCGTAAGACCTATCGGTGCTTTGGGTGGAATAGAATCTACAGGTTGTACCATGGTAGTGAATGATTCGCTATCCAAGCCGTTTTTCCCTTTTGCGATAATCTTGAAATAATTAATTCGCTTCAAGTTTTGAACGTGTGTGCTACGTTCTACGGAAGGAATATTTTGTTTAATTACTTCAAATGGGCCTTGGTCGGTATTACCGCGTTGCAATTCAAAACCCAAAATTTGTTCGTTGCCTTTTTCATTAAATTCCCAAAACAAAATGGCCTCAGTATCCGTAGGAATTTCTTTTCTAGATATACGGGGCACAAATTCCAATTCCTTTTTGGCACCACCAAAAACTACTTCTGAAGCCTCGCTAGTTTCGTTAAAAGCCGTTTTTCCCTTTATACGATAGTAATAGGTTTTTCCATTAGGAATCGAATCGGTATAGTGCAAAGACAAAGACTCTGATCCATCATTTTTCTCCGCATTGAAAATGGGTAACCCATTTAATTGTGAAAAATTACTATTGTCTTCAGAACGTTCAACAATGTAATTTGTATAAATACTTTGAAGCAAACTAAAATTCCAACTGAGCTGAGCGTATCCATCTCCAAAAGTGGCCGCTAACCCTATCGGAACTGGAAGTTTTTCATACAAATCAGTGCTAGCATAAACAGCAGCATCTTTAATCTTTAGCCCAGATTCTTGAGGCAAGGCAACACTTATCGTATAAACGTATTTTTCTCCGTTTACAATTGAATTATCCTCAAAACCCCAGCCAGCCAATTTAGCAGCTTCGAAATTTTGTTCAGCCGCCAAAAGAGCAATGGTGAACCTTTGCTCAAGTTCTTCGCTAATCGCGTATAATTCACCCATTTCACTACCAGGTGTAGTGACTTCAAAACTATCCCCGAATAAAGCCTGGGCCATTACGGCAACATTTTGATCTTGGTTTGCAGGAGTTTCCCATGCCTCAAGTGGTTGAGGTTTTAAAGGTGAGGCTACTAACATTTGTCTTTCTATTGGAACAACGGCCATATCATTTCGTCCTATGGTAGCTCGCTCAATCAAGAAACCGTGTTCGTTAGCTTGTTTCCAAGCTAAGGGTTCGTTTACTGCCCAACGCAGCATTATCTTGTTGGGCAATGGTCGGGCTATGACTTGAACCGATGTTGAATCCTGAGCGACACACAGGTTGCCGAGTATAAAAATTAATACGAATAATATATGTTTCAAATTATGTGTCAATTTGTTAATCGTTTCTATATTTAATCGTGTACCCCTGTTCATGGATTTTCCCTGGAGTTCTATATATTAATTCTGATTTATAGGTTCCAAGTGGTAATGCAGGAAATCCAGTTAATAGATAACTGAATGATTCGTATTTCTTTATATCTCCTGCAGTACTTCCTCCATATCGAGTTAAAACTGCGTTGCGGAGATATTGGAAATCTTCCTTATATTGATAGGGTAGGTTATAAATAAACGGAACCCTGTTCTTAACCCAGTATGAATTCGAATTGCTTTCTAAATTTGCTAAATATTCATTCCCAACATAAAAAGCCCTAATTGGAGGTACGCCAAGAACGTTTTCTTCACGATTGACTATAATATTATAATCAAGGGGGTAAGCTTCGTAAATAAGAGGATATATTTTTCTTTTGTAATACTGATCATCTAATATAGCTTGCCCATAAACTAGAGGCTGCGATGCCGTATATTTTCCTCCTGAGACTTCCAATTTCTCTAAATATTCATAGTCTGCAACTTCTATTGACATTGAATGAACATCTGCGGCAATAAAGTTGAGGAGATTATCCGTAATGTCTAAACTACGCACCTTATCACCAAATGTTGCATGCTTGCTGGTCTTAAAGTCATATTCCAATAGTGATTTAGGCGCTCCATTGGATATAGTAACATTAGCTGCCTTTTTATTGGAGACTACTGCACTGGCTGATGTGTTTTTTGTTTCTTGAGTTCCAGAAGAAGGGTCGAACCATGCAGTATCACCAGCTTCTGAACCTTGAAGTTCATCAGTTTTTACAATAATAATTTCAGTTTGAATATCTGCCCCTGGAGGAAAAACTATTAAATTTAGCGTATGTGGAGCATTTAAAGTCATTTCTGGTACATCATAAAAAACAGTAGCCGTTGATTTATCATATGATAGGTTGGTTCGTACACCACGTCCATTTCCGTTGGAAACAAATTCAGCACGCATTTCAAAACCGCTCTCAAAAAGATAGTTTTGTGCCTGTTTCATTTTTACATAACCGGTATCATATTCCTCTGGATAAAAGCTTTGCTGATCCAAGACGGGATACATATAAGCTATATTTTCTAACGGAATATGATCAGGTGCCTTGTCCGTTATAAAGGTCGATTCGGCACGCTCAATTACAGGCTCGCCATTTTCGACCAGCGTTTGAAATGAGCCTCCTATCTTTTCATCAAAACTTACCTCTACTAAAACTTGCACTTTTTTTTCTGATGGTAAGGTTTCTGCAGGTTTAAAGGTAACGGCATCATTGGTGTCGTTCCACTTCAATTCACCCGCTAGTTCCCGTCCTTCTGAAGTAACCGTGAAATTTTTAAGCTGTAGTTTAAAGGTGCGAACACCTTCATCTACGTTTACTGTAAATTCCTTATTCGCCGCATAGTTAAAAACTGCTTGTGGTGCAGCAAATACAGATACGTCATCACTTTTGTCTCTTGGTGTAACATCTGAAATTATAGGTACACCAACAGCATCACCAATATTTTCCAATTCACATTCTTCGCCAACTTCAACCTTCATTCGCATTCTACCTTCTACTAATCCCCCTAAAATACTATAATACATACCTACGTAACCTTGAATATACACTGGGTTTGGAAATTGTCCCCTTAATGCGGCAGCTACTCCCGCCTCGGCGATTTTAAAATTACCTTTTATAAATGCAAGATTAACCTTCACCCCAAATTCACCATATAGATAGGCATACACCTGGCCCATGGAATACCACCCATTATTGCCAACAGGACCTGGTCTCCCAACACATTTCGCATTTGGGTAATAGGCATGCATGACATCGAAACCTGCACCTAATTCTACTGAAGCATAAAAGAGTGCCCAATCCCAAGCATACCCGTAACCGAAATTCATGCCAAAGGCAAAACCTTTACCCGCGCTAAGTTGATTGTCCTTTCGTTCGCCATTCAACATATCATTACCCAATATTTTTACGACAATGGGATGAGGATCAAGCTGAGAAGGCAGACTGGTTCCGGTCATAAAATAACCACCGACCCTAATTTGAACACCAACATTAAACAGGAGATCAATTCTTTGTTTCGGGGTGCCAATATGCATATACCATTCATTGGGTCCGGTATGAATCTTAGCGTAACCAGCAAGATTGTTTTCGCCACCACCTCTTACGGCGGATAAATCTAGATAAAGTTCAAATTCTCCATCGAAGGTATCATTTACAAAGTCTCTCTCAATACCTACATAAACACCGACTTTACCCGAGGCAGCGACGTCATGCACAGGAATAGATTCTTGCGCAACACTTAAATAATTACCATAGCGCTGATTGGCCGCTGCTGCACTATTCCCCTCAATGGCTTTTTCAACTTTAGCGGCTGTCGCACCAGTTTCTGCTAAACTTCCTCCATCTCCATCACCCATAACGGCGCCTTCACCCATGAACCCAATGCGATTAAGGCCACCATGTATATTATATTCCATTTCTAAATAGGCTTTACAAGAAAAGGAACCTGCATTTTGGGTTTGTATTTTGACTCCTGCTCTAATTCCCAGACCTGAATTTGCATCAGGTAAGTAAACTGTGGTGCCCGGTTCAAAACCTGAAGCATTACCATTTGCTTTTCGCATTCGATTGGATATACCGCCAACAAAAGCTTTCAAGGGTAATTTTGATGCTCCGTTACCTTCCACATTATCTGTCCAAACATCAACGGACCAGTACCTGAATTCCGTTTTGCCAAATACGGCACGCCCCCCAACTTTAAATCCGGGGTTTTTAAAAGTAGCGGATACCTTACCATCAAAACCATCACCATATACTGGGTCATCTTGCATAACTAAAAGCTTTCCTTCTAAAGTGAAATTACTTTTGGTGTAATTGATATCGATACCATCTATATTAATCTTTTGGAACTTCCAACTTTGAACTTTCGCACCATCTTCTAGCTTTCCTAGTATATCCATACTAGTGGTGGCATGCGAACCTTCGCCATCCAGATTTATTTTTAGCTCAAAGGAGAGTCCGGCGGTATTGTTCGTTGGTGAAACAAAGGAAAGATCAGTAATGGATGCTGGGAAATTCATCAATTTCATTTCGCCTTCATACCCAAAATATTTTGCCTGTAAGGCTTTTGTTCCTGGCTCGGTCTGTATTTCAAGCTCTTGAAAGCTGATACCACTAAAAGCAAATCCTTTAGAGTCTTCTTGCGAGTTTGTCGTCCCATCCGTTGGAGGCGTTACAGGGTCATCCGGTTTTTGGTTTATTTTTCCGGCGATAGCCAATTTGCCTGTAAGGCTAGCATAGGGATATACATTGCCATCTTTCACATTGATAGCTACGCTTGAATTACGTTCCAGTTGCATTTCGCCTAAAAACATTGGAGTAGTATAGTTACTCTGTAAACCAACTTCTAGGCCATATCCATTTTGGGAAATATAACCTGCGTAATCCATAGGTTCTTCAAATATGGGAACGGAAATATCGCCGCCAATAGAACCTCCCGTAAGCGAATTTCTAGAGAGTGAAATACTTACATCCTCAATGGTAAATGCCCATTTTCCCGCACTACCATCACCTGTTCGTAATACATTTTCTGCAAAAAAGGTACCAGACACGCCTTGGCTATCCAAAACAAGGTTTTGGGCACTAAAAGATACCCGTTTGTTGTTTGATTTTGAATCCTCTATTCCCTTGGGTAACATTACACTTACTTCTTGGGCATAAAATCCGCGCCATAATTTGCGGTCGCTACCGGGATATATATTGCTGTATTCTGGCGGGAGTACCATATTTGGGTCACTTTCCAGATCACTAAAATCCATAACCACGTTTTCCAAATTGAAGCCCCAACCTTTAAGGCCTACCACCTCAAAACGAGGGAGGTCTACTGTTAGATAAATATCGTTCCAACCGCTAGCCGATGCTTTAAAAGAGGTGCCTACATAGCATCTGTTATCAATAATCAATTCTGGGTCTTCGTCTGAAATGGTTGTGTATTGATTGGTACCCATATCCCCACATGTATAGTCGCCATTTTCGTCTATGGGCAATAGTACGTTTCTAGAGATGCGTAAATCTCCCACCAGACTTATTCCCTTTAAATCTGAACAGCTAAATTCTACAAAGGATTGAGCTTCAAAATTTCCCGTTTTAAGGTCAATGCCTCCTTTTAGGGTCAATAGCCAATTATCCCCTTGTACAGGAATAGCCTGATTGCCTAATAGCACTAATTTCATATCTCCAGAGAGTCCACCTTCATAGGACAGCTTTACATTTTCTGCACCAAAAAACAGTTCCCGCTCAACACCTCTTTGGTCTTCATTTTTCACTTCTCCTTTTTCAGGTACGGTTACACGTGCCCATACTTTTAAAAGGGCATAGCCCGGGGTGAATTTTACCTCTGTAATGGCAAGTTCAACGGTATTACCAGAGGTTTGGTCTTGCTTTTTTAGGCCAACGGGTAGTTCTAGCAATTCGTTGCCGGTGATAATGTCCACAAAATTACCCAGTTTTGCAACCGCCTCCAGAGCACCTTTGGCCTGTTTTTTCAACTTCTCCGCAACGGGGTTTTGCTCAAAATTTACTTTTATAAATTCTGGGGTAAATTCTGGTTTGCGATTGGTGAATGAGACGTTGAAGTTGTTGTTTTCGAGTAGTTTTTGGTCAAGGGTTGGGAAAGTCCTCCCCCTAGCCCCCTCCGAGGGAGGGGGAACAGCCTCCGTTTTTTTATGTAAAATAGAGGGCTGGTGCTTGGCCATTTGCTGTAAATGGGCCAAATGACTTCGGCTACGCTCAGTCAACCGGTCTACTTCGTTTCGACTTTGCCCTTGGTTCGTAATTATAGTGCTATCTTTTTTAGTATCGTGTATTGGGTGACTGAGCGTAGTCGAAGTCTTGGTGGTGTCTTTTTCGGTTGGATTTACCCTTCGGCTTCGCTCAGGAAGAATGTTGTCTTTTGTACTTGCGAGTACCTTTGAATAAGAATCGTTGTCGGATTCAAAAGAAGCCATGGCCGGACTTGCCCAGAGTAGGAAACAGCTTAAAGTTATTATGATATGTGGGTAGTTTTTAGTCATTTTACTTTTTATATTTCGAAAAAGGGTCTTTAATGGGTTTGTAAACGTCATAAGGGTCTTTTAGAAAAAACTTTACATGTAACCAAATCCATAAAATACCTATTGCTAAAAAAGTAATAGTTCCCCAAATTGGATTTCTATACTTTCTTATCTCTACGTTATTAATTTTAATTAATGATATCACGTCTTTTTCTAAATATTCAATTTCTACTTTATTTATATAATCCTCTACTAGGTTTAGTCTTTTATCTCTTTCTTTTCTATTTATTAATTCAATAAGCGATTCACTTTTGTATGGCAGAGAATCTAATTTTCTATTTAGGTCATTATTGTTAAAATCGACCAATGCTAAATATCTATTTTCTTCCTCAAAGGCTAAACCAGTATATAAGGTATCCTCAGTCTTTTTAATAACGAACCGTAAGCAATTGTCGTTTATTTCCTGTTGTTTGCAATTGTAGAAATGTTTTATATCTATTTCATTTTGATAAATTTTAGTCACATCTGGTTTTGTTATTGAGCGATAAACTCCATAAAAACCCAAAAACAGCGGAATAATTCCAAACCATACAGTAATAAGGGCTCTTTCTCCTCTTCTTTCTTTTAGAGATTTAGGAATATTTTTATCTTTTTTCAAAATTTTAAATGTGGTTCATGTTAAGAATTTGTATTAAACTATTCTAGAAATTTTTTTAAAACAGATAGCTGAAAATCAATGTTTTCTGAGCTAGTTTTTTGGTGTTTCATTACAGTTTTATCGAAGCGCCATAAGTCTAATTGCTCATCATCAATACGTATCGTAATACCAAATCCTATATCACCTTCAATTCTTACTTCTATCTCATTGTCCTTAGTATATCTAACTCCCCAATTGGGACCATGAGAAATTTCTTCATTCAGAATAAATTCAGGAAAATTGACTTTAAAAAAGTCTTTAACCATCGTATTATTGTCAGAAGTCCATTTATTTACCATAAAGCCTTCCATAAATTATCTTCTTTAACAAAATCTACAACACCTAAATCAATCAAATAGTTAACCTCCCTTGCAAAAAACTGTTCATTTAATGGAGAAAAAGGATCATGAGAAAACCAAAATTCTTTGTTTGCAGCCTTTTGATTATCAATGAAAGTTTTATTGATTTTCCATATTTCATCATTACTCTCATTAACCAATTTATAAGCTCCATCCCAATCATCTCCGAAATCAAAATAAGTGTGGTTATTACCGGCTTTTGCTATATAAGATGATGCCCCACCTCCATCCCACATACCGAGCATAACTTTATTGGTATTATTATTTTTAGTGGCCAATTCAACATAATCGGAAATTTGTTTTGAAGTAAAACGTGCAACAGTATTGCCAGTATATCTTGTGATATTTCCATTTTGGACTGTTAACCTAGGAGTATCAGGATTTGAAGCGACTTTTCTTCGAATCCATTTTTTACCATTTTTAAAATAAAAATCATATCCTATTGGAGGGTTAAGGATTTTATCTATTTTCTTACCGATTACCGAATTCCAGTCCCCAGCAATTTCAATAAATGTATTGAGTTTATTCTCAACCTTTAAAATCTCCTCATCAAGCAATTCACTTGCTTTAGCATCCTTTCTTATAAACTCTTCGGCCTTTTTAAAACTATCCGCTGTTTTTTCTGCGAGGTCATTATTTGTTGAAATCACTTTGGAGGCTTCGACATCTCCAATTTTTTTAGCTAAAGCCTTATAGGTGGCTATTGCTTCAATTTGCTTTTGAGGAGTTGCTAAATCCTTGGCTGTACCTAAAGTTGCTACAGTAGAAACAACTGTCCAATTTACTTGTAGAATAGTTGCGATTTCGTTGGCATCTTTTTCACTAATACCAAAAGTTACTTGTAAAGCAGAGGAAGCATGATTATAAAAGCTTGAACCTAAGAAATAAGGGCTAGTAAAAGTCACAAACAAATCCGCCATGGCCAGCTTTACAGCTAAAGTCATTGCTCCTTTTGCCGCAATAATCTCTGCACCTGACAAGTATATAGAACCAATTGTTAGGGTATTTACTATGAAGTTTGACGTAATGGTAGATTTCTTTTTTGCATCTAGATACTCAAGAAATACAACCGGAACTAGACCGACTTTGCCATTCACAGCAAAATCAAAAGGATGCTCCGCATTAGGTTGGGTAAGATTGATGTCATTTATTACTAGTATTGCTACAAGATCAAAGGGCAAGAGAGTATTGTTGTCAATTTCCCATTCAATACAAGTAATGGTCGCGTTTTCTGTGCTCCCAGTAGTTTGAAATTTAGTGCAATTTTGCCTTAACCTGAGAAACCCATTTGAAAGAGGTATAACTTCTAATTTGCTTCTATCATCGACTAACTTGATTATCCAATAGTCTTTGTTGACTACATCCCAGGTAACACTTTCAGATGCATAATCGTCAATTTGCTGATTAGTAAGGTCGCTAGGATTGAGATTATGGGCCTGAAAAGCTAACTCATTGAATTTTGAAGATAAGGTTGTAAAGTTATTGCTTCCGAAAACATCATCAATTCTTTCGAATAGTTCTCTGTAAAGAGGAGTTCCATCAATTTCGTAGGATGTAGCAGTAAGCCCATCTATGAAATCCTTGCTTTGCTCTTCAATTATAGACTCAATGACTTTTAACGCTAGTGCCTCTATGTTATAACTAGTACTAGTCCAATACCCCCCCATTCGACCAGAGGTAATAACTCGAAGCATATGCAACTTATCATTGACTGGGAGTAATTTTAACTGGTTTAAGGTTAAATCGAATGCAATTTGAATTATTGCTTTTCTATCTTCCGATGTTTTGACAATTTCTTTAGCGGCATTGAAGTATGCTATGTAAAGCTCATAGATTTTTTTAAATTTTTTAAATGCCTCCAAACTCCTATCTCCGAATCCTTCGTAATAGTCGACTTGTTGCCAACCAAACATATTACTTATGCCTCTTTTTTCTAATTCATCAATGAATGAAGGGTCTGTGTTTGGAGCACAAATTAATTTTGATATTTCAACAACTACAGCTTGAATTTCAGGGTCGCTTATATCTTTGTATTTGGCTATAAATTCCTGCCCTTTATCACAATTCCAACATTTTATTCTATCGCTTTTTGTTAGATTAGTGTTGCTATCTTCAAATGAAATAGCTGACTTATTTTGAATTACGTACTCATAAGATGCTGAATATGCATAGTTACATTCAGTGCCAATTGCAAATAGAAAAACATTTTTTCCATCAAGATTACTTTCATTTATAGGCAGAATATCGTAAACCGCACCGTCAGATTTCCCATCCTCATAATAGTCAACAAATTCACCAGAAGGTGAAAACAATGCTATATATTTTTTCCCATTTATATTAAATCCTGGTAGTGTCCCTTTTACTTTTACTGAATTGGAAGTATATGATATGGTAGATGTCCCATTTATTGCTACGGGTCTCCAGTCCGGAGTAAACCATATTTCACCGCCTAATTCCCCATCCTCCTGATCTTGAAATACATAAAACCTAGTAGCGGGGTCATGCATTTGAGACCAATGCGTATGAGGTAAATCTGTACCTCCGCTATAATCCATAAGCCAATTGGTACTACTCTCAGGTAAACCATACTGAGCAAAAGGATGTTGCAGGGCAAAAATGCCATGCCCAATTTCATGGGCGACGGTTTTGGCGATAGTACCTTTCGCTTCTTCACCACTGCCGGCATATTTTTGAAATGCAAAACCAAACTGGCGTTGTAGGGGCATAAACCCGGCTATGCTTTTGGTGTTGCTGAATTCATTGCCCAAGACAATTAAATAGTAGGTGTCCGAATCATTCGCTCCAGCTGTTTTTGCCAAGGCCTGTAACGCTTTTTGCTCATTATTGTAAGCCGCGGTGAATGGACTTTCACCAACATCCATACCATTGTTTCCTAAAGCTGAGCGCACAGCATTGACATCTAAGGAAATGGTATTCTTAAAATTAATTTTGGCAAGTCCGTTACCAAAAATATCGTTAACTATAGTGTTTACGTCACCAACTGAAGCTCCTACCGATACTATTGCTACGTTAATTGTACGTTCTTCTAAATGCCAAAGCGTAAAGGCACCCGCCGTTAGTTGTTTATCGGCATCTTCTTTTGAAGGTACTACCGCGTAAATGGTTTCGTTTTCAAAGGTGTAAACACCATCAACAGATAAAGTGGCGGTATTGCCACTGATTGTTCTTTCAATTATTTTCCCCTGCTTGTTCTTAAAGACGACCTGGTTAGGCGTATAGGCATTACTTTGTATATCAATTTTGGCCTGTATTTGAGTAGTACCTCCCTTCTTTACAGCATGATGGGGCAAGACATAATCACCACCCGCAGCATCTTTAATGATGGTATATTCCTTCTTGAGCTTTTCGTTAGAGTTGGCAGCATTCGGCATTTGGTCAAAGCCATAAGTGCCCTTTGTGTTAAAGGTTACCTTGATGTTTTCAGCGGTAAGACTTTCCAAGTCGCCATTGTCCGAGACACCAGTGACATTACCGGGATTTACTTCTTCGCCAGGTGTAATTTGTCCACCTTCGGTAATTTCACCTTCCGGACTTACATAATAGGTGTTGCCATCTTGGTCGGTAATCACCATGTCATCTCCTAACGGTTCGGTTTTGGTCACACCATTGTACGGATTCGTAATAACAACCATACCATCTTCAATGGTGATATCGTCTTTGGATCCAATAGTCCAATCCACCTGAATTTCGTCAAGGTCGTTATCGCCTTCAAAAAACTCGCCTGCTGAATCTGTGACATCTTCTAGCGTATCAATCGAATCGTCTATATCCAGTATATTGCTAAGGGTAGGGTCGTACATCGTAATTACAGAACCTTCTACCAACTGTTTTTCTGTATTGATCAGTACATTCGTGAATTGAACACCAACTTTAACGCTATTCAAATAAGGTATGGTTACATAGCCCTTACCTGTAAAGTAGCCGCTACTACCGCTTACTTCAAGTATTTTTATGGGGAAATCTCCAGCAATAAATTGATCACCTACATAGATGGTGGGTAAAGGCTCTCGATTATCTAAACTAAAATCAGGGTTAATACCGCATTCGTATACACTTGCTTCATCATCAGCAATAAAAGTGGTAAACTGTTTGGTAAGGCTCCAATCACTACCCGTAACGATGCATTTTTTTTGTACTTGATATTCATAGGTCGTACCTGCTTTTAAATCCCAAATTGTTAAAAAGTTCCCCGACGTTTTGGATTGAAACCATTCGGCATCCGCTACGTTTTTCTGTCGATATCGCACCGTATACTCAGGCACATCCGTAGAAAAATCGTCCCAAAAAATATTGGCATTGGTGCTGCCTTTTACTTCGTGGTTTATGCCAATGGGTAAATCGCAGCTTCCGGCATAGCTAAAGGAATAGATTTCACTATAGCCCTGGTTTTTAAACAGCCCTATTTCCTCTACACCCTGTTTGGCTTTGGCCTGTACCCGCCATGCATAATTTTTACCGGAAAGTAGCAAGGGGTCCGAAGGGCCATATACATAGGTAGTTGCAGAAGTGGTAGTCTGAAAAACAGGCGGTGAACTCAAAAAGGCCTGCTGTGGGTCTACTTGGTTATCCCAAATTTCAACTAAGCTGAGTTCGTATTCTACATTAGTTACATTGATGCTACGCGGCGTCCATTGAAAAACGATATACTGTGGATTAACCTCATCTATATTGGTCTTATTTCTTGGCAGCACCAAAAAGGGCGGTTCATTCTGGAAGACCACACTTACAGCACAACTTCGGTTAGACAATCGGCTGCCGGTAAGCACATCATACACTTCAAAACAGAACTGATACGCACCTTCCGGTATTGGCCTGCCATAAATGTTGGGAGAAATGCCGTTAATGTTTTCAAATTTGAAGTAGGGTGCCAGTTCAACGTTCGTCAGTACCAAAGGAACACCGCCCTCTAAAAATAAAGGGCTTGCACCAACAACAACATCATTGCTTTCAAAGGAGAGTCCGGAGCCAACCATGTATGTTTTTAACCGGACCTCCCGGTTGGTAATATCAAAATCGTTTAGGATAATCTGTATCCGTAACGGACTGTTTATAGTATTGGCATCCGCATAATTTGAGATATAAATGGGAGCGGGCGGCAGTGCCTGGGGAATTATTTGAACTGGGAAATTTTGTGAAAAGGAAAGTACGGAGTACAAGGTGACAAGTACAAAGACGAAAAATCTTGTTGGTTTGCGATTGATAATTGCGCGCATTTTGACGATGGATCTCATAGGAAGACCACTCCTTAAATAGGAAACCAATGCACTTATAATGTTTTTTGTATTATTCATTTATAATCAATGCGTTATGCCATCAACTATGAGCCATCTAATTTTTATTGATATACCTTAGTTCAAAATTATCCGGGTTCGCCACTCCTAATGATTTCTTATAATAAAAATCTATTATCCGTTTTTCAAGGAATAGTTCCATCTCATTTAAGTCTTTTGTTTTTGTATAAATTTCAAACGCTTTTTCCAACGTATTATCTTTAAACTCGGCCAACAGCCCATTTGCATCACTTACATTTTCTAACTGGTCTATTTGGGAAAATTTGGTCTCCATCCACCGATGTCCTGCCAATTTTTCCGAGCGATCTAAATGCGTTTTCCTAATAGCCTCAAATCCTTCAGCCTTTGAGGTGTCTTCTTGTGTATATTGTTCTCTAGGTTTATTAAATAACGGATGCTTGTCAAGTGCCAACTTGGTTTCTACAAAGGCCTTTTCCAACACAAAATCCACTTTTTGCTGGTCTCTTCTGATTTGTGTAATAACTTCGAATAGGGCATCGTCATAAACCGATTGGAAATCGGCAAAAGAATAGAGTTCTTTTAGAAAGACAAGGGCTTTTTCCTTATAGTCGTTTTCCTTTTTCTGTTCTTTTACCGTGGCCAACAAAATAGTGAGGTCGTCCTTTTTAAAGATTGGGATATCTGCAAACTGTGAGCTTTGGAAAACATTGGTCAGTTGTTCGTTCACTTCTGGGATGGTACCACTATAGGACACGTTCCTATATCTAAAACTTAAGGTGCCAATCGTATTTTTTGGGTTAGTCTCATTAGGCATTCTAGTACCTCTGTTAATGTTCAATTTAAAATTATCAAAAGCATAGCTATACCCAAAGGTGATGGTAAGATCCCTACCAGTATTCAGTTGGGAATTCCTAAAGAGCATAAGAAAATTTAGGCTTAGATTATGCTTTTCCAGCCAGACGTAATTGCTTCCTAATCTAAAATTTAAAACATCGCTTTGCTGATTCCCGTCCGTAAAGGAAGTATTATAGGAACTGGAGAAGTTAGTCCGTAACCTTTTGTCAAAAAACTGTTTTCCAATGGCAAGGGTTGGCCCCAAGGTTAGGTTTTTACTCTCCGCAACCGTATTATATGAGGTATTTGCAGCTAAGGAAATATTTAAGGCTCGCTCTGGATAGCCCAATGTATAAGCTGCTGTCCCGTTATAAAATGCATTGTCCCCCCCTTCTATGGTTTCTCCTTCCTGTTGACTATCGGAATTTTGATACACCAGATTTAGGTTGGTAGTATGTTGTTTGGTTTCCGTTTTTTTTAGAATATAATTAATGCCCAGATTTACGTTTTCCGATATTTGACGATAATTTAGGGTGTCTATATTATCAAATTCCCCCACTTGGTTGATGTAATCAAATTGGTCCCGGATATTGGTGAACGATTGAAAATTGGAATAAGACGCATTGATGCTCATCCGTTCAGATGCGGTTAAGTTCGCATTTATGGCACTTACTACTCGCCGTTGGTCCGAGGTTTTGGCATTGTCCAGATTATCCTGTTGGAGACCTGCATTTACACTTAGGTTGAGCCGATTAGCAAAAATTGTTTGACTAGCATTTACCGTAATATTTTCTAGATCATTATTGAAAAAATAGGCGCCCAATGTTCTATAATTAGGGTCAATACGCTCGTAGCCAACACCTAGCGTTCCATTACCGGCTGGATAATCAAAGGAGGCATTTAAAGCATTATAATAATTTGTACTTATGTTTTCATTCATTAAAAAAGACAAAAGACCTTTTTGAGGCCTCATTTCTGACAGTCGGGTATCTTCCGTCATTCCCGATATGGCATATTCTACCCGTACCATTGCTTTCTCGAATAGCCTGAATTGTGACTCAAAGGAAAGTACCGAATTGTCTTTAGGGGTCAATCCCAATTCTACGGGAAAAGGATTTTTTAAAGAGTTGGCTTCATCTGAGGCTTTGAAAAGAATAATGCCAAGCTTCATAAAATCGAAATCATAACTTGTTTTGATTCCGTACCCAATTCTTTTAAAAGAAGTGAGCGTATTGGGTGCGTCTTCATTGTATTCGGTAGCCCTTAAAAGCCTCCCGTACATAGCACTAATTTGAAACTTTCCCTCTGGATTTAAATCAAAACCACCTCCCGTAAATTGATGTCCACTTAAAGTATATGGCGAAAAAGTCATGTTTACATCGCCAAGATGTGCCGTTGCCCATTTGTAGGATGGGTGAAGGCTTAGGCGATTGAACTTGAACGGATTCTGAAAATTAAAGTCTTGATTGGAATAAGTAAAGGATAAAGGGATATTATAAAGGCCTGCAATATTAAAGTTTAGATTCCCTGTAACAAAATAGGTGAGTGCTTGGCGTTCGGCTGACCCGTTATAATAGACACCATTGGCGGCAATACCACCATTATAGCGTAGCCACTTTTCTTTGCCCAATTGGTCAAAATTGATATTTTGAGAAAATCCAAGAGCGCAGCACATAAGAAAGGGAACTAATAGTTTGGACAAAAGTGTTCTCTTAAAATTCTTAAAAATAAGTTAAAACCCTAAGTTATATTAAACTATTCGATGAAGTGCATCTTTTTTATAAGTGTTTTCTTAGAAGTATGAAGGATTTTAGTCGTGAAAATTGATATTTGGTATCAAACATTTCATTTTAAATTTAGACTGAATTACTCTAAAAAAGACACGGTCACTGAGCGAAGTCGAAGTGACCAGACGGTTTTTTATTCCTGATATTCCAAAATATCCCCAGGCTGGCAATCCAAAGCTTTGCAAATAGCTTCCAAAGTAGAAAAGCGAATAGCCCTTGCCTTGCCCGATTTTAAAATGGAAAGGTTAGCTTCTGTTATACCCACAAGTTCTGCCAGTTCCTTGCTCTTCATGTTCCTTTTCGTTAAAATGACATCTAAGTTTACGACAATGCTCATGCTTAAATGGTTAGGTCGTTTTCGGATTTTAGCAGATGTCCCTTTTGAACAAGTTCAGACTGTAAAGAAAGAATCTGGGATATTATGAATAGTGGAATACATATAAAACAAATTTTAGCAACGATTTGACCAAAAAGATATCCAGTGTGGTGTAAATGCCCTTTCCTAAAACCACTTTCCTGAATAAGCATTTCAGAGGTGTCCAATGATGAAATTGAATATAATTCTAAGAAAAGTTTTATTATACCAATTAAAATTGTGAAGAAAAGAATACCATTTGCTATCCTTTTTAGTTGCACTCCATTTTTTGCACTAAAAAAAAGGTCATTATAAAAGTCATTCATGACATCATTGAATTTTTTTAGTTGAAATACAATATAACTAAGCAATAGACAATAGAACAGGGTCAATGTTCTAAAAACATTGGGGCTTAATTTATTGGAAATTTCTACTCCAAGTAATTTATATCCCCTTGCTTCCTCTATAAATAAAATCCCATGCCATATTCTCGAAAAAATCATAAGAACTAAAAAGCCTATGAGAACCCAAGTTAAAACTCGAATATTGAAAGAAATACTTTTCATAATCCAATATTAAATCGTTAAATCATTTTCATTTTGAACCTTTTGCCCTCTTTTGAAAATTGATACAACAAAGAGTAAAAACACACCGAATATTACACTGAGAATCAAATTATGGATCCCACTCATTATTGGAATATTTAGGATTATGCTTCGTATCAATATATATACTATTGGGAAAATCAGTAAATTGATACTTGCAAGTAGCTTTAAATGGCGAATAGCCGATGCATTAAAAAGAACTGCTGACTTGAAGGATTTTAAAATCATTGACAAACTGTATAGAAATCCTCCAATGTAAGTTAAAATTAATGTGATAGTTGTTATGATGGAGGTTTTATAATCGCCCTTGATGTCAAAGTAGGAAAAAAGAGGAAAAGGAATGGTAAAGCGCCCATTCTTTAATTCATAATTACCAAATAAAAAGGAAAGTAAAATAAAAAGTGCCAAAACAAAAGAGCTAATGGCTCCTAGCCGAATGATATAGAATAAATAGCTAGAAACTGATTTTGGACCGAGCATTTTCATAGTTAAAATTATTGTTTAACGATAACAAATATAAAATAATTATTGATAAACAATAATATTTATTAAAATTTCTTCTCGAATTAGGTCTGGTCTACCGAGTTTCTCTGGAATTTTCTTTAGTCAGGGATTTTGTATTCTTTAACTCGAATACTAATATTTTTTGTCCAAATGTGCATTTCATCGAAAAAATGGATTATTTCATCGGTAAACATATTTACTTACATATTTTTGAGCCCAAGTCTAACTTACTACCCTACTGAACTATGTTTTCTAGCCTAAAAACTGCTCTTGGAGCATTTGCATTTCTTTTATGTTGTACTGTTTTTACTTCTTGTCAGAAAGACCACGATTTGGTCTCCTCCTACATGGTAAAAGAATCTAAATTTGATGTTGAAAGCATTGTGGAAATAGAACAGGACTTGGAAGAATTGACAGATATGGGCGCTACTAATGTTGTAGAGGGAATAGTAAAAATTTCCAAGTAACAGAACAGGCTTCTAGCAATTTTACCTGGTATGAACATAAAGTTTTAGCTCGTAGGCAAAGCTATTATGTTCCAATGCTGCCCCAAGGAATCATATTTGTTTAAAAGCTCAAATCCTATTGCATAGTGTGCGTTTAAGGAACGTATATTTTTGCTATCCACTTCAGTAATTATAGAATTGTATCTAGAATTGTATTCCCGTCTCATAGTAGCATATAATTCCCTGAAAATTCCTTTTTTACGATGATTTTTATCCACACAAACTTGGCCCATAACCAGATAATTTTCAAGTTGTAGTTTTTTCAGCTCTGTGAACATCGGGGCCAAAACAGGGATGTCTTCGCCAAAACAACTATCCATACTTAGCGCATAACCAACAACCTCATCATTATATTTGGCAATAATATGTGGGCAGACGTTATTCATTTTTTTTAGGATATCAAATGAATGTATTACCGTGATAAAACCCTCCTTTGCTTTTTCCTCGTTTGAAAGAATCGAAATAGAATTTCTTTTTTGAAGCGCTAGAATTTGATTTAGCTCCTTGTCAGTGGAAGCTTTGGTATACTGGATTTCCATCTACTCCATCTTTAACCAGTTTTTTCTATTCTCAAGCACTTCTTGGGATGGTTTTTCACCTTCATTTTCCATTAAAGAAAAGGAGTATGAAGGATTGGCTTCTAAAATTACATTTGTACTTTTCTTTTTTCCGAAACGCTCGTATTCTAATTTCAATGTATCGCCAACAGCAAACTGTTTTATAAACGCATTAAACTGTTCAGACTTAGGAAAAGGAGTTCCATTTATTGTATGGATTACATCCCCTTGGTCCAAACCGGCTTTATATGCCGGACTCCCTATTTGAGGATTGGATGTAATCTTACCTTTTCCATCTCCATCAAGTGATGCATTTACCCCAAAACTAGGATCAGATGATTTTTGTTTTAAATCAACTCCTACCATTTTTAGCAACTTTTGATAATCCGGCATTTCACTTTTATAAATATAATTTTCAAAGAAACTATCCCCAAAGGATTTTCCAGCATAATCATTTAGACTTTGGTTTAACATGGGAATTGTGTAGGGTTTCTCTATTTTACCATAAGTTTTCCAAACCAGCTTCATGTAATCGTCCAAATTCAGTCCTTTTTCCCTTAAGGAGAGGTCCAAAGCCAAGCCAAGAACACTACCGTAAGAATAATAGGAGATAAACATATTTTCCCTATTTACGGGGTCTACGGATGTTGCCGCATCCACAAATGGAGCTTGATAGCTCATTTCTATGGGATTAAAATAGCCTCTTGCCGGGGAATTCCAAACATAATTGAAGGTGCCAGATAGGCCTTCAACATATTTCTCTGGAGAAATAAGCCCGGCCCTACATAAAATCAAATTGGTGTAATAGCTGGTAAATCCTTCAGCGAACCAAAGTGCTCCGCTCATGTTCGCATGCTCAAAATCGAACGGCTCCAAGGATTTGGGCCTTATACGTTCTACGTTCCAAGAATGAAAAAATTCATGGGATACCGTGCCAATATTGCTTTCCATTCCGCCATCTGCCAAACTTCTGGTACTTGTTAAAATCGTCGAGTTCCGATGTTCCATGCCATCTCCTGAGGCATTTGGGATATAACATGCTAAAAACGTGTATTTGCCATAGTCAAATTTTGGTAGTTCCCCAAAGACCGCTTTCTCCTCCAACACCACTTTTTTAACCTGCTCAAAATAGGTGTCCAGTTCCTCTTCGGTACCGTTATGGTGAAGTGCCAATTGCACGGTCTGTCCATCTACCTCAAATTCCCTTAAGCCAAAATCGCTAATTTCGGTAGGACTGTCCATAAAATATTGCAGATTAGGAGCGGTGTAGGTTGTGCCGTTTAATAATGGAAGTTGCGTGGCGATTTTCCATTTCAAGTCTTCTCTCGGTTGAAAATCAACTTCAATAGGTCGATCACTTAGGGAAGGTGCGTACATAAACGTCGCCGGAATATTCAAATGCGCATGGGTCTCATCAATCTGTGAATACGTGCCATCTCCTCTATTGGCAAATAAAGTATACGTGAGGTGAACCTCACCATCATGACCAGAAATTAACCATTGATAGGGATCAGGACGCATCACTTCCAAGCTATTTCCTTTGCTATCCATTGCCTTAAGGCCATAAACGTTTTTAGCAAATTCGTGCAAGGCATAACGTCCAGGGGAAGTTCTGCTCATTCTAACGGCCAAGGTGTCGTTTTCGATATTCGGAAAAATGATGGTGACTTCCGCTTCGTGATGAACTGCGTTTTCAAATGAAATACTGTATCTATTCGTCTGGGCAGTCAATTGATTTCCCTGAAGAATTAAAATGAAACAGAGTAGTAAGTATCGCATAGCTATTTTTTTAGCTAAGATAATGAAGCCTATCTATCTATTTTAAATTGAAATCTTTAAATAATTGTTGATTCTATCGGTTAACCTACTCCTTAAACTTGGCAATTACCTTCTCCTTTATGCCATTGATTAGAATATCGGTAATTGGTTTTATAATAAAATCGGCAATTAATGGATTTTCCATGAGGGCATCAATATCAAGTTGGTTTCTTGATGAGGTCATTATAAAAACCATGCAATTACTTGGCTCAGCTATTGAATTAAAGGCTTCCATAAATTGCCATCCGTTCATAACGGGCATATTCAAGTCCAGAAATAGTACATAATTGCTATCTTTTCTGTATTCTTTTTGGAGGTGTTCAATAGCGCTTAATCCATTGTTAAATGTAATCAGATTTCCTTCAAAGTTTGATTTCTGGATTGCCTTTTGCAACAAAAAGGTAAAAATTGAATCGTCCTCAATCAATAATATCTGAGTGCTCATTTAGGGTCTTTTAGTTCCATTTTATACACTGAATTTTCTACAATATGATTGATAACCGAATCTATTTCATTTGCAGATTTTATGATGAAACTTAAAATTTTATCTCTTTCTTCAAAATTTAATTCTTCATCCTTAATCAAGTCTATTAATCCCATTAACCTTGCCACGGGAGCCCGTACGATATGGGATTGCGTCCAAGCGATTTCCTTTAGTTTGGCGTTTTGTTCCTCTATTGCTTTAAGATATGAAATACGTTCTGTTACATCTCTAGAATTGGCAACAATTCCGTTTAAAGAAGGTTCATTTAGTTGATTGGTAGCAGTAGTCTCTACCCATCTCCACTCGCCATTTTTATTTTTAAACCTGAATGGTTCAATATCAACTTGTGATTTTCCTAAAATGTTTTTGAATTGTCTATACACGGAATCTTGATCGTCCGGATGTATATAGTCAAAAGCATTGGTTCCAATAAATTCTTCCGGTTCAATCTGTAGAATTCTAGTCGATGTGGGACTTACATATTCATAATTGGCTTCTTCATCCAATATGGCAATTAGGTCGCTTCCTTCTTGCACCAAGGTTTTAAAACGACGCTCGCTTTGTTCAAGTTGCTGACTTACTTTTTTCTTTTCCGTAATATCCCTGGCTATACAATACATTGTTTTGTCTTGCTCGTCCCAATTGGCTGACCATAATACCGAAACTAATGAGCCGTCCTTATGGACATATCTATTTTCAAAGTTTAGTGTCTTATTGCCGGAAAAAGTAGATTCTGATGATTTTTTGGTCATTTGCCTATCTTCCTCACAGACAAAATCCATATAATTTTTACCAATTAATTCCTCCGGCTCGTAACCCCAAATCTTTTTACAGGCATTATTTATTCTTAAGAAAGTACCCTCCCTATCAACCGTGCAGATAATATCTAGAGAGGAATTCATTATTTTTTCCAACTCTTCATTTTTCTTAACCACCTCTTTTTGTACTTTCCTTAATTCAAACAATTGAATCACCTGCTGCGCAAGTGTTTCCAATGCATGAATCTGTTCGTCTCCAAGTTTTTTGGGCTGCTCGTCCAAGACGCACAAGGAACCAAGACATATTCCATTTGACCAAATCAATGGAACACCGGCGTAGAAAGAAATGTTTGGAGAATTTAGCACAAAAGGGTTGTCTGCAAATCGTTCGTCGTGTCTTGCATCTTCTACAACTAAACGGTCAATTTCATCATGGATGATATGTTTACAAAAGGAAGACTCGATCGGTGTTTCTTTGAAATCAATTCCATGATGAGATTTAAAGAACTGTCTTTTATCATCCAATAAGGTTATGAGGCTTATCCGAGTATTGCATATAGATGCTGCCAGGGAAGTAATATCGTCGTATATTTTCTCCGGCATTGTGTCCATTATTTCCAGGGCATCCAATGTCTCTGTTCTTTTATTATCTAAAGTATTATTCATTTTCATCCTTGTTATTATTTTGCAAGCTTCTTTACTTTAATGTAAGAAAATTCACTAAAAAAGCTGGCAAAACTAAGCTTAATCTTTAGAAGAATGCGGTAAAGAACCTAACTTTAATTAAACTTTATGCTTTTTGGTTTTTATTTAAGTATTTAAAATTCAAAATCTTACGAGGTGTAAAATCATAATTTGGTAGAATAATTATCAATTTGTAAACGATTTGCGTATTGGAGAAACATATTATTGACAAATTCCATAACTATGCATAGTTAAAGTAGCATAAACGTATTTTTGTTGAATGACCAAGTTTCCTAAAAAATTATTTCGGCTAATAGCAAATCGTAAAAAGGAAAATACTTTAAGGGATTTATCTTCTGTGGATGGTTTTATTGATTTTCTTTCCAATGATTATTTAGGATTTGCCAGCAATGAAAGTCTTTTTTCCAAAACCTTTCAATTGCTATTAAATGAAGGAGTAGCCGCTAATGGGTCAGGCGGCTCACGATTACTTTCCGGTAATCACAAGTTATATGGCAAATTGGAATCCTCGTTGATATCGTTCTATAAAGCTGAAGCGGCCCTTGTTTTCAATTCTGGTTTTGATGCCAATATGGGTTTTTTCAGTGCTGTTCCCCAACGTGGTGATTTCATTTTTTATGATGAGTTTATCCATGCAAGTATTAGAGAGGGCATTCGAATGAGTAATGCAAAATCTTATAGTTTCTCACATAATGATATTACTAATCTAAAGGAAAAAATAAACCTTAACCTTAGTAGAAATGAAAACCTTGGGGAAGCAGATATTTATATTGTGACTGAAAGTTTATTTTCCATGGATGGTGACAAGCCAGATTTAAAGGCTTTCGCAAAGTATTCAAAAGAACAAGGGTACTTTTTGATTGTGGATGAAGCACATGCCGTAGGTGTTCTGGGTGCTAAGGGAGAAGGCTTGGTTCCCCAGATAGGTCTTGAAAATGATATTTTCGCAAGAACGGTCACTTTTGGAAAAGCTTTTGGTTGTCATGGTGCCGCTATTCTGGGTTCTGTGGAATTAAAGGAGTATCTCGTCAATTTTGCCAAACCATTTATTTATACGACCGCTTTAACGCCCCATACATTGGCTACTATAATTACTGCACATTCTTATTTTGATGAATTTGGAAAAGATCCAAAGCTAAGATTGAAAGAAAATATTGAGTTTTTTAAAGACCAAATAGGTGTCCAGAAATTGACCAAGCATTTTATAAGTAGTGATACAGCTATCCAATCTTGCATAGTGATTGGTGCTAAAAAGGTGAAAACAATTTCTAAAAAGCTGTTGGATAAAGGTTTTGGTATAAAGGCTATTGTTTCCCCTACCGTACCTGAAGGCCAGGAACGTCTTCGCTTCTGTATTCATAGTTATAATTCAAAAGAAGAAATTGGGTTGTTGTTAAAACTACTTTCTAGTTATCTTTAATTTTATATGGAATCCAAATTTTATCATCTTGCTTCTTTTGAATATGTAGCAGACGTACAAATTATAAAAGGTAAGTTGGAGTCGGAAGGAATACCGGTATTTCTAAGGGACGAAAATACGTTGAACTCAGACCCTATAATCAGTAATGCTATAGGAGGGGTTAAACTGCAGGTATATTCCAGGGATAAAGAGAGGGCATTGGAAATTTATAATGAGGTACGAGCTTATGCTGCGGATGAAAATGGTTATCCAATAGTTTGTCCCAATTGTAAAAAAGCGAAATCCGAAGTATATTATAACAGGAAAGGTATTTTTTATAAACTTTTTCCTTTTTTTGAAATAAGAAAATATAAGTGCCTAAATTGTGGTATAATCACTAATCCGATCAACTAATGCAGAAAATATTTGTAACCGGCATATCCACTGAAGTAGGAAAAACAATGGCTTCGGCAATAATTGTAGAAGCTTTGGAAGCCGATTATTGGAAACCGGTTCAATCAGGTGATTTGGACAATACCGATAGCGATAAAGTAGCAAGCCTAATCTCCAATTCCAAGAGCAAGATTCACCCAAGCAGTTATGAACTGAAGACTGCGATGAGCCCACATGCCGCTGCCGAGATTGACGGTATTCGTATAGACCGTTTTCATATTAACGAACCTAAAACCGATAATAATTTGGTTATCGAAGGAGCAGGTGGGATTTTAGTGCCGCTAAACGAGGAAGATACCATGTTTGATATTATCATGCCAGATTATAAAGTGGTGGTGGTTTCAAGGCATTATTTAGGGAGTATAAACCATTCGTTGTTAACTGTAAATTGGTTACAGAGAAAAGGGTATGACGTTTCAATTTTGTTCAGTGGTAATGCCAATCCGCATACGGAAAACATTATCCTTCACAAGACCGGCGTCTCTCTAATTGGGAGGATTGACGAGGAAATTAATTTTGATAAGGCTGTTATTAAAAAGTACGCTGAGAAATTTAAGCATGTCCTAGAGTCATTATAAAACCTCAGCTTTTAAATTCAATTTCTAATAATCTCCGCAAACTTTTAGTAGTTTCCATAGAATAGGCAGTGGGAAAAGTAGGCTGTTAAACTTCAGAACTTTAGAACGCTAAACTACTGGAAACAGAAAAACTCGTAATTTTTGAAGGGCTGTGCAGTTTTAAGATTGACTCCCTCAGAAGGTAGAACTAAATTTTCCCCATCTTTGCAAGATAGATAAATTGAGGATTTTTGGATTCTATGAACATGCAAAATCTATCGCAGCGGGATAAAAAATACCTTTGGCATCCGCTCACCCAACATAAAACAGCAGTTGCCCCACTAGCTATCGTAAAAGCTAAGGGAGCTGTTCTGTGGGATGAAAGCGGGAATGAATATATAGACGGAATCGCGTCTTGGTACACTACCATGTACGGGCATTCCCATAATCATATTGTAGAGGCAGTTACCAAGCAGATGAATCAATTGGATTTTGTAATGTTCAGTGGGTTTACCCATGAACCGGCGGTTGAATTATCAGAGCGTTTGATGCAAATTCTACCTCACAATCAAGCGAAGATTTTTTTTAACGATAATGGTTCCACGGCTGTAGAGGCAGGGATTAAAATGGCGCTGCAGTACCATCATAACAAAGGACATAAGCGAGATACATTAATTGCCTTTGAGGATGGCTTTCATGGGGATACTTTTGGCGCCATGAGCGCTTCCGGTCTTTCATCCTATAATGGTCCTTTTGAGGATTTCTTGTTAAAGGTTAAGCGCATTCCGGTACCACAGGATGATACCATTGATGAAATACTAGAGTTGTTAGAGAACATAGTGAAAAATAACGACTGTGCGGCTTTTATCTTTGAACCCTTAGTACAAGGGGCTGCCGGGATGAAATTTCATTCAGCCAAAGGATTGGATACATTGGTTGGAAGGTGTCAAGAATTGGACATTATATGCATTGCTGATGAAATCATGACCAGTTTTGGTAAAACTGGTAGGAATTTCGCATCGGAAAATTTGGCAAATAAACCGGATATCATATGTTTGAGCAAAGCCTTGACAGCAGGAATGTTTCCTTTGAGCATTACAAGCTGTACGCAAAATGTTTTTGATGCTTTTTTGAGTGATGACGTGCACAAAGGTTTTTTCCATGCCCATACCTTCAGTGCCCATCCGTTGGGCTGTGCTGCTGCTATTGCAGGAATTGAGTTGCTGCAATCGGATGAAATCTTAGAAAGAAGGGTATATATAGCAAATGCCCATGCTACGTTTGCCTCTAAAATAGAAACCCACCCAAAGGTAAAGGATGTTAGGTCCATGGGCGTAATCCTTGCATTGGATTTGAATATACAAACGGAACGCTATGGAAATTTGAGGGATAAACTATACGGCTTCTTTTTGGAAAGAGGAGTTTTGCTAAGACCCTTGGGAAATACAATTTATGTACTTCCGCCCTATGTCATTACAAACGGACAGCTGAATAAAATATATAATGTTATTTTAGAATTATTGGAAACCTTTTAATGCCTTTTTTTGAAAGATAAAATCTCCATTACCGCAATTGGTTCTATATCCGCCCTAGGTGAAACATTGGATGCTTGGGAAAAATACGGGGATAACGAACACTGCTTTGTCCAACAACATTTCGATAGAAAACCAACTTGGGTCGCACCGCTACCTCAAGATGTAAGGGAGAAAATAATCCGACTTAAAAATTCGGATTCAAAATATAAACAACTGGATAATAGTGTTTTGTATGCGATATTTGCCTCAAGGCTGGCTGTTCAGCAAGCAGGATGGAAGGGTTTGGATAATTTTGGCGTAAATATCGGATCTTCTCGAGGTGCTACCGGGCTATTCGAAAAATATCATAAAGAGTATCTGCAAAATAAAAGTGCGGCTACGCTCACTTCCCCCACTACCACTTTGGGAAATATTTCCTCTTGGGTAGGTCATGATTTACAGACCCAAGGCCCGGATATATCACATTCCATCACATGTTCCACGGCATTACATGCTATGCTAAATGGTATTGCTTGGTTAAAAGCCGATATGGTCGATAAGTTTTTGGTTGGAGGAAGCGAGGCACCTTTGACACCATTTACAATTGCTCAGATGAAGGCGTTGAAAATCTATGCTAGCACTAACGTTAATTCAAGCGAAGTCGAGAAATCGTTCCCATGCCAAGCATTGGATTTCAACAAGAAAAGAAGTTCAATGGTTTTGGGTGAAGCGGCCTCCATGGCTTGTTTGGAAAAAGGTGTTCCAAAAAATGCTATGGCAGTTATTGAGGGTATTGGCTATGCCACAGAACCGTTGGAGCACAATGTTTCCATTTCTAAGGATGCGGTTTGCTTTCAAAGGTCCATGAAAATGGCTTTGGGTGAAATTTCGCCCAACGAGGTTGATGCTGTTGTTTTGCATGCGCCTGGTACCATTAAAGGAGATTTGACCGAGTTGAATGCGATAAGTGCCATCTTTTCTAGCAAAGTTCCTTTTTTAACTACGAATAAGTGGAAAGTAGGACACACCTTTGGGGCATCTGGGATGTTGAGTTTAGAACTCGCAGTTTTAATGTTAAGAAATCAGCAAGCGGTAAGAGTCCCCTATGTTACTTATGATAGCGAGCCTAAAAGTATAAAAAGAGTTTTGGTGAACGCTGTGGGGTTCGGGGGTAATGCGGTAAGCATTTTACTTTCTAAACCCTAAAACTAGTATTTTCTTAATTAAGAATCCGTAAAATCCTTTAGTAGTGTAACGGAACGATTTAAAAGTTCATAATTACATTTTCTGTTTAAATTCTCCTATTTTTGAATCTAAATCAGCACAGATTTATGAGCGAAACAAGACACGACTGGACCAAACAAGAAATCCTAGATATTTATAATAAACCCTTGATGGAGCTCTTGTACGATGCCGCCACCATCCACAGGGAAAACCACGACCCCAACACAGTACAGGTATCGACTTTACTGTCTATAAAAACAGGCGGTTGTCCGGAGGATTGTGGCTATTGTCCACAGGCTGCCAGATATCATACAGATATCGAGGGCAATGATTTAATGACCGTTTCGCATGTAAAAGCCCAAGCACTCAGGGCCAAAGCTTCCGGAAGCTCAAGGGTTTGTATGGGAGCGGCATGGCGAAATGTAAAGGATGGTCCCGAGTTTGATCAGGTCTTGGAGATGGTTCGCACCATAAACAAACTGGACATGGAGGTCTGTTGTACTTTGGGAATGCTGACGGAGAACCAAGCAAAGCGTTTGGCGGAAGCCGGATTATACGCCTACAATCACAACTTGGATACATCGGAGGATTATTATAAAGATGTTATATCTACCCGTGCTTTTGAAGACCGTTTACAAACAATAGATAACGTTCGAAAAAGCAACGTCACAGTTTGTAGTGGCGGAATCATAGGTATGGGTGAAGCGCTGGAAGATCGTGCTGGTATGTTGGTTGCCTTGTCATCCTTAAACCCACAACCGGAATCTGTTCCGATCAATGCTTTGGTTGCGGTGGAAGGTACACCCATGGAGGATATGGAACCGGTTTCGATTTGGGAGATGATTCGAATGGTGGCTACCACAAGGATTGTTATGCCAGAAACTCAAGTTCGGCTATCCGCGGGTAGAACCGGAATGAGTAGGGAAGGACAGGCTATGTGTTTCTTTGCCGGAGCCAATTCTATTTTTGCTGGTGACAAATTACTGACCACCCCAAACCCGGACGTGAGCGAGGACATGGAAATGTTCAAGTTATTGGGATTGAATCCGCAAAAACCGTTCACTAAAATTTCCCAGCCCAAAACTGTAGAAGCTTCGGATTCTGAATATCAAAATCTTGGTGAAAAGCCGAAATGGACAAGACCCGGTCATAAAATTGAACGAAACGAAACCGCTAAGCAAAAGGCCAAGTTGGCAGAGTAGCGCTACATTATTAAATTTTTAAGAAAATCTTTTCTTCAGGTTAACTAAATTTGAAGTCCCTAAAACCTGAACATTCTTGAAATTAGCAGATATCCAAAGGGTGACTACCATCACCAAGGAAGACTTCATTAAGAATTATGTAAAGCCACAGAAACCTTTGGTTATAGAAAGGGCCATTGAGGATTGGCCCGCCTACAACAAATGGAACTTGGATTACATAAAAAGCGTTGCAGGTGAAAAGACAGTACCGCTGTATGATGATCGTCCGGTACATCACGAGGATGGTTTTAATGAGCCGCATGCTAGAATGAAGATGACCGATTATATCAATATTCTAAAAAAAGAACCTACCAAATACCGTATTTTTCTCTGGAACCTTTTAAAGGAAGTACCAAAGCTACAGGAAGATTTTAGTTTTCCAGATTTTGGTATTCGGCTGTTAAAAGGAGTTCCGATGCTGTTTTTTGGAGGAAAAGACTCCCATACCTTTATGCATTATGATATCGATTTAGCCAATATTTTCCATTTTCATTTTGAAGGTGAAAAGGAATGTATTCTTTTTCCACAGTCGCAAACCAAATATTTGTACAAAGTACCGCACAGTTTAATTACCCATGAAAGCATAGATTTCTCCAACCCGGATTTTGAGAAATGGCCTGCCTTAAAGCATGCATACGGATATAGAACCATCTTAAAACATGGGGAAGTGCTTTATATGCCAGAAGGATATTGGCATTATATGAAGTATAGAACCCCAGGCTTTTCCATGAGCTTACGGGCCTTGGCAAGAAACCCCATAAATTTTGCCCATGCGGCATACAACATTTTTTTCATGCGCCATTTTGATGTTCTGATGCGAAAGATACAAGGTCAAAAATGGATTGAAAAAAAGAACAAAAAAGCCATAGTTAAAACAAACCAGTTTTTGGTTGGTTCTAACTAATCCTAGCTTATAGAAATAAATTTGGTAATTTTTCTTTTGGAGAAATCTAAACAAAGTTGATTTAAGGAATTAAATCTTGTAATTTTCCGTACACCAAATGGCTTTCCCATCCACGGTAAAGTAAATAATCCGCCAGCTTCTTTTTCCTTTTCTGGGTATTGGTTTCTGAGATTTGTCGTAATCTTTTTTTGGATAGTTCATCCAAGGTTTTAATATACTCATCTTCATCAATTTCCTTTAAAGCGATATTGATGTTGTATTTGGTAATATCACGAAGCTTCAATTCGTTAACGATTCGTTTTTTCCCCCACTTCTTTATTTTGAACTTCCCTCTAGCAAAACTTTTGGCAAAGCGCTCCTCGTTCAGATAGTTTTCCTGAATAAGCTGGGTTACAATTTGGTCTATGGCCGCAGGGATCATTTTCATATCCCTGAGTTTTTGGACTACTTCCTTGTGACATCGATCTTGATAAGCACAATAGCGCTCTATCTTTTTGGTGGCTTCCGATACGGTATAGGTTTCTCTGTACATTGTCCTATGCTCCTTTTGAAATCCGTTTCATACGCTTTGGGCCATACCATAGCCAGAATCCCGTTACTGTAAAAATCAATAGGGCTACACCCATAATGGAGGTATAGAACAATTTCACTTGACCATTGGAAGTACCTATATACCTGTCTAAAATAGAGCCGTCATGCACCTGTTCAATAAAGTCTGACCTTCTTGTCTCAATTTTTAAAACCCTTCCGGTTGCCCCATCCAATTGAATACCATAAAAATTGTTTTTAAAAGTAAATTTCAAAACACCTTTTTCAGGGCGTACATCTATACGATCAATTTCGGGTGAAAGTTCCATTGAAATAGAATCCTTGAATATCTTTATAGCATTCTCCCGTAGCGTCTCCAAAGGAAGCCAATTGGTCAATTCAGTGGTACTTCCTTTAGCAGTTGTGGCCAGAATGTAACCATTGCTATGCTTTTTCCATCCTAGGAGAAGTCCTGTTATTGAGATGAACAGAAAAAAGAAAAATAACAAGGCACCTGTCATTCGATGTACTTTTCTAAAATTTCTGAGGATTTTGGCCTGGCGTTTTCTCTGATTTTTCTTTACCATTAATGATTAATATAATGTAGCTATAAAGGTAACAAATGGTATACTGAAACGGTTAAAATTACTTGACTCGTAACTAGAATACCAGAAACTTTTCCGAATCAAATCTTTTGTTAAAACAAAAAAGCGACTCCCTTAGGAAGTCGCTTTAAATTTTAAATAGCCGTACTGGCTTTAGTAAATGGTTTTACCGTCCTTATTCTTAAAACGGTATTCAAGATACGTATAGGCATCCCTGGGTTGTATTTTAATCCATCTTTTATGCTCCAAGAACCACTTGGTACGCATGGACGGGAAACCCTTTGTAATATAGGCAGCAATGAACGGATGTATATTTAGTGTTATACTGTTGTCTTTTGCAGGCCCTTTTAAAAGTCGCTCTAGATCCACGTTTATTTTATCGATCAATACTATAGGAGCTTCTACTTCTTGCCCATTAATATTTGGGTTCTCCTCGGTGGTCTTGATGTTCATCTCCGGTCTAACACGTTGTCTGGTTATTTGGATAAGACCAAACTTACTTGGAGGTAGAATTTTGTGTTTTGCACGGTCATCTTTCATCTCATTCCTGAGATGCTCAAAAAGTTTCTTACGGTGTTGTGACTTTACCATGTCTATAAAATCCACAACTATAATTCCTCCCATATCCCTAAGGCGCAATTGCCGGGCTATTTCGGAGGCCGCCAACAAATTCACTTCCAAAGCCGTATCCTCTTGGTTTTTAGCTTTGCTAGATCGGTTGCCGCTGTTAACGTCCACCACGTGTAGTGCTTCGGTGTGCTCTATAATTAGATACGCCCCTTTGCTCATGGTAGCGGTACGTCCAAAAGATGTTTTGATTTGTCTTTCTATACCAAACTTTTCAAAAATGGGAACTTGTGAGTTATAGTGCTTGACGATGGCTTCCTTTTCCGGAGCTATTTCCACAACATAATCCTTAATTTGATTATAAAGGGAATCGTCATCTACATGAATCCCGGTAAAACTGTCATTAAAGACATCCCTTAATATAGAGGAGGCCCTATTGAGTTCTACCAATACTTTTGAAGGAGTTTGAGCACGATATAATTTTTTACACATTGCTGACCACTTGTTCAGCAAGTTTTCTAAATCTTTGTCTAGTTCTGCTACTTTTTTGCCTTCTGCAACTGTTCTGATTATTACACCAAACCCTTTTGGCTTTATACTCTTAACAAGTCTCTTTAACCTGTCTTTTTCCTCGTTGCTTCCTATCTTTTGCGATACGGAAACACGATCGGAAAATGGCACCATTACCAAATAACGCCCAGCAATTGAAAGTTCTGAGCTTATTCTTGGTCCTTTGGTGGAAATGGGTTCTTTAACAATTTGCACTAACAATGATTGGTTTGCTTTAATTACATCTGTAATTACACCATTCTTATCAATGTCCTTATCGAACGGGAAATTTTTAAGGGAATAATCCCTTAGTTTTCCAGAACTCACTTGTTTTATGAACTTGAGCATAGAAGATAATTGAGGCCCCAGATCGTGGTAGTGCAAAAATGCATCTTTTTCATACCCAACGTTGACAAAAGCAGCGTTGAGACCGGTCACTGGCTTTCTCACCTTGGCCAAGAAAATATCGCCAACGGAAAAATCATTATTGTCTTCTTCTTTATGCAGTTCAGTGAGTTTACCGTCCTTTAACAAGGCAAAATCAACGGCATCGGAACTAGATCTTACGATTAATTCTCTATTCACCTGAATGTATTTTTATCCGTCCCTCCAAATAACAATTGGAAATTGGGAACGGAATGATTAAACAATGTCATAAACAGATTTTTGGAAATCTGCCGAGGTTTACTTTGAAACCTCTATGTCAAAGAACATGTTAAAATGAAAAAGTAGTTTAAAAAACTACTTTTTCTTGTGTCGGTTAGCTCTTCTACGCTTCTTACGCTTGTGAGTAGCTACCTTATGTCTTTTTCTTTTTTTACCACTCGGCATAAAGTTCTCTTTTAGATTATTGTTATTTTACTTGTACGTTGCTCTTAACCCCTTCAACAAAAACTTTTGCCGGCTTAAACGCGGGAATGTTGTGGGCAGGTATTTTTATGGTCGTGTTTTTGGAAATATTTCTTCCCGTCTTCTCCGCCCTGGTCTTAATAATAAAGCTACCAAAACCTCTTAGGTAAACATTATCACCACTCTCCAACGAAGTTTTAACCTCTTCCATAAAGGATTCCACTGTTGCCTGAACATCTCCTTTTTCAATTCCCAGTTTATCTGAGATTTTTGATACAATTTCCGCTTTCGTCATCTTACAATATTATATTTTCTGTATGTTTTTTCGGGTTGCAAATATATAAATTAAATTCAATCTTTCTTTCTAAAGGGTTAATTTTAAGTATTTAAACCGCTACTTTTATCGCTTAGTTGTGAGGGAGATGTTATTTTCTAGCAAAATATTGATATGGTACGGTGAAAATAAGCGTACGCTACCTTGGCGTAGAACGCGTGATCCCTATAAAATTTGGTTGTCTGAAATAATGTTGCAGCAAACCCGTGTAGCGCAGGGAACACCGTATTATTTAAAATTCATAAGTGCATTTCCTACTGTTCAAGATTTGGCGAATGCCCCGGAGGAAAAAGTATTGAAACTTTGGCAAGGGCTTGGTTATTATTCCAGGGCAAGGAATCTGCATGCCACGGCTAAAATGGTAGTAAATACTTACGATGGCCATTTTCCCAACAACTATACGGAACTACTTAAATTAAAAGGTGTGGGGGATTACACGGCAAGTGCCATTGCTTCCATTTGTTTTGATGCTCCCCACGCTGTTGTGGACGGTAATGTTTACCGTGTGTTAGCGCGTTACTTCGGTATATCCAAGCCAATTAATTCTGCCGATGGTGTCAACTATTTTAAGAAACTGGCAAACGAGGTGATGGACACCGATAACATCCGGGACTACAATCAGGGCATCATGGAATTTGGGGCTATCCAGTGTACGCCAAAAAATCCGAATTGTGAACAATGCCCTTTAAATGATAGTTGTGTCGCTTTAAAAGAAGGAAAAGTTAGCGTACTGCCTGTCAAACTAAAAAAAAACAAGGTTAGGACCAGATATTTTAATTATTTGGTGCCAATATTCTTGAGTAACGGGAATGAAAAAATAACTATGTTAAGGCAAAGAAAGGGTAAAGGGATATGGCAAAATTTATGGGAGTTTCCGCTGCTAGAAACCGAAACAGAAATTGATGCCGATGAAATAGAACATCGATATTCGGAAAAAATAGATTTAAAGGGAAGTACTGATATTTCCCTATTCAATGAAAAGCTAATTGTCCACAAATTGTCCCATCAGCATTTACAGACCAAATTTTGGATCTTGGAAACTGCTGGGTCGATAACGAACGGAATTCCCATAGATAATCTAAAGGAGTATCCTGTTCCAGTTTTGATTGCCGATTTTATAAATGCATTTAAATTTTAGTACTTTTGATGTATTAATAATTCCCATTAGGTTTGGATGAGTGCGGCATCAAAAAGTGGGATCAAATCATAGGATAATTAGCTTTTTACTTAAAAACGGTAATAATTTTCCTCCACACAGTTTAACGAGAACAACATGAGCGGTACATTGAATAAAGTGATGCTAATTGGGCATCTAGGAGATGAGGTTAAGATGCATTATTTTGAGGGAGGCGGCAGTATAGGTAGATTTCCTATAGCTACCAATGAGACCTATACAAATAAACAGACTGGCGAGCGGGTAACCAATACGGATTGGCACAATATAGTAGTTAGGAACAAGGCAGCCGAGATTTGTGAAAAATACTTAAGTAAAGGAGACAAGGTTTACGTGGAAGGGCGTTTAAAGAACAGGCAATGGCAAGGTGAAGATGGGAATACCAGATACACCACGGAAGTGCATGTGCAGGATTTTACTTTTTTAACCACAAAAAAGGAAAGTATGTCCAATAACGCAAATGAAAACTCCCAACCACAGAACACATCTAACGAAGGTAGAACACCGCCAAAGTCTCCTGCGCCGCTTAGTCAAGAGGACGACGATGATTTACCTTTCTAATTTGGATAATTTAATTAGTTACTATTGGATCCCGACCCCTTACGTTTTGGAATAAGTTTCATGGTCTTGGACGGTGGTTTTGCCCTAAATATTGTTGTCCTTATAATTTTACTTATTTGTTCCGCAATGATATCCGGGGCAGAAGTTGCACTTTTTGGACTCTCGCCAACGGAAGCCAATGAAATTGAAGAAAAGAAAACAGCACAAGGCAATATACTAATAAAGCTACTAGAAAGGCCTAAAAAATTATTGGCCACGATTCTTATTGCCAACAACGCTATTAATATTGGGGTAGTGCTGTTGTTTAATGTGATAGGTGATACTATTTTTTCCAATATCAATTATATGATTTTCGGCGTAGTTTCGCTGAGGTTCGTGCTAGAGGTGGTGGTTGCTACGTTTTTAATACTAATGTTTGGGGAGATTCTTCCAAAGGTCTATGCCAACCGGAATAGAATGAGTTTTTCCAACTTTATGGCTTATCCCTTAAAAGTTTTGGATTTTCTATTTTCTCCCTTAAGTCTCCCAATGCGTTCAGGAACCATTTTTTTATACAAAAAATTGGGCAAGGAAAAGTCCAGTTTAAGCGTGGACCATTTATCACAGGCCTTGGAGCTTACCTCGGAAGGAGATACCACAAAAGAAGAGCAGAAAATTCTGGAAGGTATCGTTTCGTTCGGAAACACGGATACCAAGCAGGTAATGCGGCCACGTATCGATATTTTCTCCCTGAATGATCAAATGAAATTTCCGGAGGTTTTGGAGGAAATCAAGAAAAACGGTTATTCTAGAATTCCCGTCTATTCCGATAATATAGATAAGGTCGTAGGAGTGCTTTATGTTAAGGATTTACTGCCTTACTTGGATAGAAAGTCTTTCAATTGGATGACCTTGATACGGGAACCCTATTTTGTTCCAGAGAATAAAAAACTGGATGACCTTTTGGCTGAATTTCAGGCCAAAAAGAACCATTTGGCAGTTGTAGTGGACGAGTACGGGGGAACTTCGGGGATTGTTACTTTGGAAGATATTATTGAGGAAATAGTTGGTGATATAAGCGATGAATTTGATGACGAAGATTTGATTTTTTCCAAGCTGGACGACCATAACTACGTTTTTGAGGGCAAGACTCCGCTCAAGGATTTCTATCGGGTAGTACGAATGGAGGACGAATCGCTGTTTGAGGAAAATAAAGGGGAATCCGAGACCATTGCGGGATTCGTTCTGGAAATAGCGGGCAGTTTCCCCAAGAGGGGAGAAAAAATAGCGTTTCATGATTATCAGTTTGTTGTTGAAAGCTTAGATAAAAAAAGGTTAAAACAGATAAAAGTCACCATGCCTCATGAAGTTTAAAGTTTTTATAACGATAGTGGGATTCTTTTTAATGGTTACGGCCTGCAAGGATGAACCTATTCCTAAACCAAAGGCACAGATACGTTTGGAATATCCCGCAGGAAAACTGGCCACATTGGAAACCGATGATTTTACTTTTAACTACAACCAAGTTGCAAAGGTTGAATCCGATGATAAGGAGGCTATTACCTTAAGTTATCCGGATATGAAAGGGGCTATATTCATCAATTATAAAAAGATTGATAATAACCTGGACAAGTTAATAATGGATGCTAAAAGATTGAGTTATGAGCATGCCGTAAAAGCCGATAATATTGTGGAGCAACCTTTTGTAAATCCTGATGCTAAAATCTATGGAGCGTTATTTGAAGTCCAAGGTAATGCTGCTTCTCAAACCCAATTTTTTGTTACGGATAGTACCAATCATTTCATGACCGGAGCGGTATATTTTGCTTCAAGGCCCAATTATGACTCCATTCTTCCGGCGGCTGCCTATCTGCAAAATGACATCCGAAGGATTATGGAATCCATCCAATGGAAATAGGAAATCTATAATGGTATGCAGAAGCAAGATATTCTAGATTGTCACTCAAGGATTAAGCCTTACATCCACAATACTCCTATTTTGACATCTAGTTTAATAAATGAACAAGTAGGGGCCAAACTTTATTTTAAATGTGAAAATTTCCAACGCGCGGGAGCATATAAAATACGCGGTGCAACAAATGCGATATTGAACCTTTCCGAAGCACAGAAAGCAAAAGGGGTAGTTACACATTCGTCCGGGAACTTTGCCCAAGCAGTTTCCCTGGCTGCCAAAAGCTTAGGTATTCAGGCGCATATCGTTATGCCCACTTCCGCGCCAAAAGTGAAGAAAATAGGTGTAGAACAGTACCAAGGAATTCTCTATGAATGCGAACCTACCTTGCAAGCAAGACAATCCGAAGCGGACAAAATTGCAAAGGAAACCGGAGCAACATTCTTACATCCATCCAATAATTTAAACGTTATCATCGGTCAGGGAACCGCTGCTTTGGAGTTACTGGAAAGCCAACCTGACTTAAATTTTATTTTTTGCCCCGTAGGTGGCGGGGGGCTTATTGCAGGCTCGGCCTTGTCGGCATATTATTTTGGAAATAATGGTAAAGTTATTGGTGGTGAGCCTTTTGAAGCGGACGATGCCTATAGGTCCCTTAAAAGCGGTAAAATAGAAGGTAACGATACTGTAAATACTATTGCTGACGGACTAAAAACTACTTTGGGAGATATTAATTTTCCCATTATAAAGGAACATGTATCAAAAATTATTCGGGTTACCGAAGAAGAAATTGTTTCCGCGATGCGATTGGTTTGGGAGCGGATGAAGATTATCATAGAGCCATCCAGTGCAGTTGCGGTTGCGGCGGTTATTCGTGATGCAAAAGAATACCCAGATATCTATAAAAATAAAAAAGTGGGTATTGTCATCTCTGGCGGAAATGTCGACTTGGACAACTTACCTTTTTAAATGCGAAGAATTAAAAAAGCGTTAAAGAAAATGGTCATGATATTGGGGATTCTGCTATTGTTTGTTTTTGGCGTAATTGTGCTTTTTGTTAATCTAAGTCCGCAATTTGGAGGTTCTGTCTCAAAAGAGCAAAGAAAAGGTTACGCCCAATCCAAAAATTTTAGGGACGGGGTCTTTAAAAACAAAGAAGATGTAAAAATGGAAATGGGTTTTAACGGATTCGTAAAAGGTATTCGTGGCTATTTTGGTCCACAACCAAACACGGCACCAAAGAAAAACATTTCCGTTGAAAAAATTGACTCATTGGAAATAGCCCAATATAGTGGACCTACACGATTAATATGGTTTGGCCATTCCGCCTTTTTGTTGCAGATTAAAAATAAGAATATTCTTATTGACCCAATGTTTGGGGAAGTACCGGCACCACACCCATTATTGGGAAAAAATAGATTTAGCAAAGAATTGCCTATTGAAGTAAAAAGGCTGCCACAAATTGATGCTGTAATTTTTTCCCATGATCATTATGACCATTTGGACTATGGGTCCATTCAGTTGTTAAAGGATAAAGTAGGGATGTTCTATGTTCCTTTAGGAGTTGGGGTACATTTGCAGGAATGGGGGATTGAAAAAGAAAGAATAGCGGAATTGGACTGGTGGGACGAAATCCATTTTCAGGATTTGAAGTTCAAATGTGCCCCGGCACAGCATTTCTCTGGCAGGGGACTTACGGATCGTGGAAAAACGTTATGGAGTTCTTGGGCAATAGCGTCCGATGAAGAAAATATTTTCTTCAGTGGGGATAGCGGTTATGGTCCACATTTTAAGGAAATAGGCGAGCGATTTGGGCCTTTTGATTTTGCCATGATGGAATGTGGCCAATACAATGAGCTGTGGAAGGAAATTCATATGATGCCGGAAGAAACCGCTCAAGCAGGAATAGATGTAAAAGCCAAGAAAATTATGCCAATACATTGGGGCGCTTTCAAATTGGCCATGCATCCTTGGATAGAACCAGTGGAGCGGGTATCAAAAAAAGCGGAAGAACTGGGTATTCCTGTATTAGTGCCAAAAATTGGGGAACCTATTTACTTGCAAACTACTGAAACGTATCAGTATAATTGGTGGGATAATTTTAATTAGAGGATTCCAACAGGGCTTCGGCCTTCTCAATACTGGAGTTAATCTGTTCCTTTACATTTCTCACTTTCTCTTCCTCCTCGTCCAGCCACTTTTGTTTTTCTGCGGTAAGGGCTTTCCCTTCCATGATTTCCTCGGAGTCAAAACGATTTCCAAAATCCTGCATCCAATCCATCATGGATTTATTGGCTTTCTGTAAATCTCGCATCGCCATGGCTTGTGGAGATTCAGCACCAAGGGAATCCGCCATAGGCTTCAATTGGCCAACAAGCTTGCCGAGCCTGCCCATTTTTGGCATTACTTCATCATGTATTGCCATTACCTGCTCCATTTGAGTGTTACCTTCCTCTACTTTCTTTTCTTCTTTACAGGATGTTAGTGATATTAGGGCGAAGGTTAATGAGAAGAATATTATTTTTTTTGAAATCATTTTTAAGCCATTAAAAGTTTTTGATGTTACAGTGAATTATAATAACCCCATGGGCAGTGTAAAGATACCAAATAATGAAAATGTCTAAAGTAGTCAATTATTAAAATTGTCTTACTTGATAATCTTTTGCTAGCAACAACTTTAATAGAACTTAAATTAATCTATGATTTGAACCTAAAAATCAGCATTTGAATTACTATTTAAACCCTGTGAAATGCTAATCAGCTTAAAATGAAAAGCAGTTCTGTCCATTATTTAGGTAATTGGAATACAAACCGTTAAGCATAAAGTGTAACAAATTAATCATTTAGCTGTCTTTAGTTGGAAGTCTAATCAATTCTGAAATTCCTTCAGTTTAAGAAAAAAGAACAAACATGAAAAAATTAAACATTACCATAGTAGCTTTTTTGTTTCTGGTAGTAGGAGTATTTGCCCAAAGCAAAACCGTAAGTGTAGATTCGTTTGATAAAATTATCATAAGCCCACATATAGAAGTGGAATTGGTAGAAGGTCCGGAAGAATCCTTTTTAATCACAGATGCCAAGGTTTCCTTGGATAAAATTAATATTGAGGTGGAAGGGCGTACGTTGCGAATTTATCTTGATGGCGCCAAGACAGTAACTAAGTCCGAACGGGTATCCACTGACAAGTGGAAAGGAAAGAGATCCATTTATAACGGAACAATGGCAAGCGTCAAAATCACCTATAAAGAGCTAAGAAATCTTTCCATTAGAGGAGAGGAAATGGTTAAAGTTAAAAGTCCGATGGATCAAAATGAATTAAAACTTGCTATTTACGGCGAATCAAAAGTTTATTTTGATGGTCTAACGTTAGACGAACTAACCGTTGCCATCTACGGAGAAAGCTATCTGGAAATTGCCGATGGAAAGGTAGGGAGACAAGTGTTTAGGGCTTATGGTGAAAGTGAAGTGAATACTTCCACAATGGAAAATAATGAAACGAAAATTACCGCATATGGGGAGAGCAACTTTCGGGTAAATGTTTCCAATAGGTTAAAGGTAACCTGCTACGGGGAAACGACTATAAATTATACTGGTGATGCTGAAGTAGATACTGGTATAGTTATCGGTGAAGCCGAAATAAGAAAAATTGGATAGTGTTTATTATTAATGTTTGGATGAAAAAACCCCGCTCGTTGGAGCGGGGTTTTTAGTGTGAAATACTTTTGTGAAATTTTATTCAAAATCGGCGGCGGATACGCCTTCGTTTACTTTAATATCCGACACGATGAACTCTATGTTTTGAGGTCCCATACTTTGAGTAAGTTTATATGGGAACATAATTCCGGATACTTCCTTATAATCATCGTACATAAGCGTTTGTTGCATCTGTTGTCCCTGCATCTCAAGAAGATTTACCTCCTGTAACTTAAGCCCTGTTTCAGCATCATAGAATACCGTTTTGTTATCGGTCACCTTTATTTTGTAAGCCTTTTTATCACCAACGTTTTCCGTTCCGTCCAAGGTTATTCCACCTGCAGCTAGATAATTAAGTTCTGGAAAAGGAGCGGATTCTTCCTTGTATTTCATGATTTCCTCTTCAGATAGGTCTTTACGTTGGCCCTGTGCTACCATATAGCCTCTGTCCCCATCAATGACTTGCTTGCTCATGGAATTCCCCATCATTTTGACATCCTGCATAAACTGATCCTGAGAGGTTTTCTTCATTTCCAGTTCCAATTTCATGCCCTGCATTTCTGCCTCAGCCGTCATAGAATAGGATTCTACACCTTCCAATTTTGATTTCCCACCAATAGCTTCAATATACTTTTCCAGTACTTTGTTTGCGTCAATACCCTCCGGGATAGCAGCGTTATAATCTGGTTTTTCGGTTTTCTCACCATTTTTGTTGTAGTAGAAAATGGGTAACGGTTTTCCTTTTATGGACACCTTTTCCAGATTGCCCAGAACTTCACTGCCCTTGCCCGCCACAACTACTCGTGCGTTGCTGGAACTAAAGTATTTCTGAGCGGCTTTTTGAACATCGGAAACGGTAATTTTGTCCAAACGTTCCAGATAAGTCTTGTAAAAATCTTTTGGAAGTCCTTCTTTTTCAATATTCAAAGCATAACCAGCTATAGTCTGTGGCTGTTCCAAGGCCATCACGAATCTACCGGCATATTTAGCCTTTGTATTCTCCAATTCCTTTTCGGTAACTGGTTCGTTTACAATCTTATCTATCTCCTTTAGTAACTCCACAACGGAACTATCTGTTACCATGTTGCGGACACTTGCCGTAGCCCTAAACCTGGAAACATCATATTTATCGTTCCCTATGGAAGAGTAGGAGCCATAGGTATACCCTTTATCCTCCCGTAGATTTAGAAACAAACGGCCTTCACCGCCGCCACCTAAAATTTGGTTAGCCACTAAGGCAGAAAGATAATCCTCATCTTTCATTTTAAGCTCAACCAAATTTTGTACTGCAATTTCAGACTGTACCGCATTGGGCATATCTACAAAGTTAATTTGAGTGTACTGTGCGTCACTAGGAGTGGAATACGTAAATGATGGGGGTACAGCTTTGGTCCAAGGGGTAAACGCTTTTTCGGCCAACTCTTTTACCTCATTAAAGTCCACATCACCAATAACGATCAGATAAGCATTTGCAGGGACAAAATAATCCCTATAAAAACTTTCTACATCTATTAACTTAACATTGTTAACCGTAGATTCCGTGGTAAATTCTCCATATGGATGATTTTTCCCATAGGCCAGGGCACGCTGTACTCTTCCGGCAATTGCCGCTACATCTTTTTCTTCGGTCTTCAATGCTGTAATCAACTTCTCTTTTTCTTTCTCAAACTCATCTTGTGTAAAATTTGGATTGATTGCTGCATCCGCCATCAACTCCAGCATCCTAGGAAAGTATTTGGAAAGTGAGCTTGCATAAGCTCCTTGCGAACTAAAGCTCATTCTTGCCCCTAAAAAATCTATTTCCTCATTAAATTCGTCTTTACTGATATTTTTGGAACCTTTTCCCATTAGACTTCCTGTTAAGCTGGAAACCCCAGCTTTCTCCCCTTCCAAAATAGGAGGATTGTCAATAGTCAACTGGATGGAAACCCTTGGTAATTTATGATTTTCAACCACCATTACCTTAAGTCCGTTTTTTAGTTCAAAACTTTGGGGTTCTTCCAGATTGATTTCTGGAGCCGGTCCAGGTTCTGGCATTTTGGTTCTATCTACTTGTGCCTGTGACACCAAGGTAGCAAGGACTGTAAAAAATAGTATATATAATTTTTTCATTTCAGTTTTAATTTGAAGGTTTTTCTTCCGGTAGATAATCTATGACCACACGTTGATTGGGTTTAAGGTATTTATTTGCTACTTCCATGATTTCTTCACGGGATACCGACCTATAAATATCTATTTCCTTGTTTATCAATGAGGTGTCATCATAAAGCATGTAATTTCTGGCCAAAGAATTTGCAATACCTTCTACACTTGAATTTGAGTTCACGAACTGGTTCTCAAATTTATTTTGAAGTTTTTGATAGTCTTTTTCTGAAATAAGTTCAGTTCGCACTTTGGCAATTTCCTCTTCCATTTCGGATATAAGTGTATCCGTGGAAGTCTCGCCCACTGGTAGGGCAAATACCAAATACATACTGTAATCTTCTTGTGGAATATTAAAGGCGCCTACTTGCAATGCCTGCTTTTGATCATCTACCATTTTTTTGTAGAGCTTAGATGTAGGCCCATCGCTCAAATAGGTAGATATCATATCCAAAACATAGGCATCCCTTTCTTTAAAACCAGGTGTTCTATAGGCCAATCCTGCTGCTGGTATTTGGATGTTGGAATCATATGCAGTAGCTTTCCTTTCTGTAGTAATGGGTGTTTCTTGGGGATAATTACGTGCAACTTCCGACCCTCGTGGAATAGGCCCAAAATAATCCTTTATCATCTTCTTGGTTTCATCAACATCAATGTCCCCAGCCACTACTAGTACGGCGTTATTAGGCACATAATACTTTTGATTGTAGGCAACAACGTCCTCAAGGGTTGCTGCGTCCAAATCTTTCATGTAACCAATATTTGGGTCTTTGTAAGGGTGTTTATCAAAAAGATTTTCTCCTAATACAGGAAGTAACTGGCCGTATGGCGAGTTATCATAACGCAGCCTTTTTTCCTCTTTTACCACTTCGATCTGTGTATCTACTCCATCTTGATTTATAACTGGGTGTAGCATTCTCTCGGACTCTAACCATAAGCCCAACTTTAGGTTGTTAGAAGGAAATACTTCGTAATAATAAGTCCTATCCTGAGAAGTGTTGGCATTGTTCTTGCCACCGTTTGAAGACACAATTTCGAACCATTTTCCTTTTTCAATGTTCTTTGTCCCCTCAAACAACAAGTGTTCAAAAAGATGGGCAAAACCGGTTCTGCCTTCCGTTCTGTCCTTTCCGCCTACATGATACATAACGGAAGTAGTAACAACCGGAGCAGTGTTGTCTTGATGCAGGATTACGTGTAGACCATTGTCCAGATCATACTCTTCGTACTTTACTTCCTGTGCATTGATCGCCATAAATGAAAGGAGCAAAGCAGAAGTTGATAGTAGTTTTAATTTCATTTCCCTAGTGTTTAATTGTCATACCTAAAGTATAAGTATGATTAATAGTTAATTTGTTACGTGAAAATAAGATTTTGTAAGTAGATTCTTCATGAAATTTTCCTTGAAATCAAATTATCCCTGTATTGCTTTTAAATATTTAGTATTTTAAGGGAAGAATTAAATTTTTTTATATGAAGGACTACGCATTACCCATCCGTTTCGGAATAGCAGCTAGTGGCTGTTTGATAGCTTATTTTTTAATCCTATCGCTATTAGGACTACACACCAATGTTTTCTATAGCCTTTTCAATGCAGTGATTACGGGGTTCAGTATTTATGAGGCGATAAAATATTATAAAATTAAGAAAGGTAGCGCTTTCAAATATAGTACCGGTTTCATGGCCGGTTTGGTCACAGGCGGCGTTGCAACTCTTGTTTTTACATTCTTTTTCGCACTTTATTCCACTGAAATTTCTCCGGGGTTTTTAGAGGAGCTTTCCACAAAATGGGCCAGTACTTATGAAAGTTTTGAGGCCATCGTATTTCTTGTTGTTGCCACTATGGGATTTGTTACCACATTGGTACTCACACTATCTTTTATGCAGCTTTTTAAGTCTACCAATAATTTGAAGGTCAAAGAGGATGAAATTCCTTAAAAAACCCTTGTACATTAATCAATAAGAAGTATATTTGCACCCGCCTTTGGAAAAAATCCAACAGGTTTAATCATACATTTTTAACAATATGTACGCAATTGTAGAGATGGCAGGGCAGCAATTTAAAGTTGCAAAAGACCAGAAAGTGTACGTTCACCGTTTGCAAACAGAAGAAGGGAAAAAGGTAACTTTTGACAATGTGCTTCTTTTGGATGATGGTACGAACGTCACTGTTGGCGCCCCGGCTATAGACGGAGCCGCTGTTGAGGCTAAAGTCATTAAGCACATTAGAGGTGACAAGGTAATTGTCTTTCATAAGAAAAGACGTAAAGGTTACAGAAAGAAAAACGGTCATCGTCAGTCATTGACGGAAATCGTTATTGAAAGTATCGTTGCTAAAGGAGCAAAAAAATCCGAACCTGCTAAAAAGGAAAAAGCACCAGTTGCCAAGACCAAGAAAGCAGAGGGTAAAGCAGCTCCTGTAGACGTTTCAGTAGCTTCAAAACCGAAAGCTGAAAAAGTATCGGTAAAAAAGGCAGCTCCTAAAAAGGATGCTAAAGCAGATGATTTAAAGAAAATTGAAGGTGTTGGCCCAAAGGCTGCAGAGGCATTAGTCAACGCTGGATTGGACACTTTCGCGAAAATCGCAAAAGCAAAGCCAGAAGCTATAGAGGCGATTTTGGCAGAAGCAAGTTCTAGATTGGCACATTTAGTTGCCAACACTTGGCCGCAGCAGGCGCAATTGGCTGCCGATGGTAAGTGGGACGAGCTTAAAGAATTACAAGATAAGCTAGACGGAGGTAGAAAATAATTTTCACTCCATTTAATAAATAGATAAAACCGTAACAAATGGCACATAAAAAAGGTGTAGGTAGTTCTAAGAACGGCAGGGAATCAGAATCGAAACGTTTAGGTGTAAAGATTTTTGGTGGCCAGGCCGCAATTGCTGGCAACATAATTGTTAGGCAGCGAGGAACAAGTCATAACCCTGGTGAGAACGTATATGCCGGGAAAGACCATACGTTGCATGCCCGTGTAGACGGAATTGTAAAATTTGAGAAGAAAGCAGGAGGAAAATCTTATGTTTCCATTGAGGCTTTTGAAGCTTAACAAAGCATTTTTTAAAGATATAGACCCTCACCTTTTGGTGGGGGTTTTTTATGTTTGACGAAATCTATAATAACAAATTGCCCACTTCCTTCCAGGAACCTACTCTTTCAAAACCCGTTGTGTTTATATTATGTGGTGATGTGAATAAAATGCCCCTGCCTTCAAAGTTTTCCAAATTATAACTTCTGTCATCTATCAAAACATCTCCCCTTAAAATATGTTTGTGTCCACAGAGTATGCGATTTTGCCAAGGAATAAAGGATAAATGCTCATCTAGCCATTCGCTTTTTTCTTCTAAGGAATTAGGGAATTGCATAGCGGCCGATGCAATATAAACCTCATGCTTTTTGCAAAGTTCCTTTAGTACGCTAATACTGTCCTTGATCGGCTTAAGACTTCTAAAAAACCCTCTTCGGGTCGCATGCTTGCGAACACTGTTTTGGTGGTCTTCCGGAACCATTCTCCAAACCTCACTTCCTAAACATAGCTCTTCAGTTAGGCCACCGTTGAATTCTTTGTTGTAAATTTCTATATGTGCACCGTAGGTATCCGCCAATACCTCGTCCATATCAATAAAAATAATCATTTTTTAAAATTTGTTTCGAAGAACCAAAATATTCCTGAAAATAGTTGATGGTCCAATTGAAGATTGTGTTAAATAAAAATACCCTTCTCCATTAAGAAAAGGGTATTTTGATATGAGTTATTTATAAATTAATACCTATAATATTCTGGTTTGAACGGACCTTCCACGGTTACACCAATATAATCGGCTTGATCTTTACTAAGTTCCGTAAGCTCTGCGCCTAAGCGGGACAAATGTAATTTGGCTACTTTTTCATCTAAATGTTTGGGCAACATATAAACATCATTTTCGTAATTATCCTTATTGTTCCAAAGCTCTATTTGAGCCAAGGTTTGATTCGTAAAGGAATTGCTCATAACAAAACTCGGATGTCCCGTCGCGCAACCTAGATTTACCAATCTTCCTTCGGCCAAAATGATAATATCCTTCCCGTCAATAGTATATTTATCCACCTGGGGTTTGATCTCATCTTTGGTATTGCCATGATTTTTATTTAACCATGCCATATCGATTTCATTGTCAAAGTGACCAATATTACAAACAATAGCCTTGTCCTTTAACGCTTCAAAATGTTCTGAACGGATAATATCTTTGTTACCAGTAGTGGTTATCACGATATCCGCATTGCCAATGACGGTTTCCAATTTCTTTACTTCAAATCCATCCATACAGGCCTGTAGCGCACAAATAGGGTCAATTTCGGTAACCGTAACAATAGAGCCTGCACCTTTAAAAGAAGCCGCAGTACCTTTACCAACATCGCCATAACCTGCAACCACAACTTTCTTTCCGGCCAACATGGTGTCCGTTGCCCTTCGGATGGCATCCACGGCACTTTCGCGACAACCGTACTTATTATCAAATTTAGATTTGGTTACGGAGTCGTTTACATTAATTGCGGGCATAGGTAGCGTCCCTTTTTTAACACGCTCGTACAACCTGTGCACTCCGGTGGTTGTTTCTTCTGAAAGTCCGTTGATTCCGGCAGCCAACTCTGGATAGCGGTCCAGCACCATATTGGTAAGGTCTCCCCCATCATCCAAAATCATGTTCAGCGGTTTACGATCTTCGCCAAAAAACAAGGTCTGCTCTATACACCAATCAAATTCCTCCTCGTTCATTCCTTTCCATGCATAAACTGGGATACCTGCATCTGCGATAGCTGCGGCCGCCTGATCCTGTGTGGAAAATATATTACAAGAACTCCAAGTAACCTCTGCCCCAAGAGCGACTAAAGTTTCGATTAGAACCGCGGTTTGGATGGTCATGTGGAGACATCCGGCAATACGGGCACCTTTTAAGGGCTGTTCGTCATTATATTCTTCACGTAATGCCATTAATCCGGGCATTTCCGCTTCCGCTAATTCAATCTCTTTTCTGCCCCATCCTGCTAGGCTAATATCCTTCACTTTATAAGGTACAAATGGAATGGTTTTGGTGCTCATATGTTTTTTTCTTTATACTTTCGTTCGTAAGCGTATTGCTTTTATAATGCGCTGCAAAGGTACTAAATAGACAAGGAATTCCATGCCGCTTTACAAAACTATAACAGTTGATACCAATACTTCCATAGCTATTTGGAAAGTTGAAGAAACTGAAGAATATTTAACCGGGGGAATTCAATTAAGTGAGCATTGTCAACAACGGTATGATGGGATGAAATCTCAAATGCACCGCCGTGCCTTTTTGAGTATTCGTCATCTAATGGCACATTTCGGATACGTTGATACCGATTTATTCTATGATGAAGCAGGCAAACCCCACTTGAATGATGGTAAGTTTATTTCAATTACCCACTCGCATAATTTCACGGGTATCATTATTAGTGATGAGATAGAAGTAGGAATTGATATTGAAATGCAACGTGAAAAGATTTTGCGGATAGCACATAAGTTCACACCATTTGAAGAATATAAAACCTTGGCAAATACCGAAGCAATCATTAGAAAATTAACAATTGTATGGGGCGCAAAGGAATCACTTTACAAAATCTACGGAGAACAAGGAATTAGTTTTCTGCATCATATAGATGTTACGGACTTCTCCTTTGATGACCGGAATACCACGGCAGAAATTTTGTACGAAGGCAAAGCGTCCAAGTATAGCATTGATTTTTTGGAATTCGAAGGCTTTACCTGTGTTTATGCAATGAAAAATTCACCTCTTTTTTAACCCTTAAACCTTAAAATATGAACATATCCGTAGAACTTACTTTTTCTCCATTACAGGATGATTTTGAAGAACATATCATCAATTTTATAAAAAAACTGCGAACTTCCGGACTTACTATTCTTGAGAACCCCTTAAGCACTCAAGTCTATGGGGAGTACGAAACAGTGATGAACGTGCTTCAAACCGAAATTAAAATTGCTTTTGAACTAATGGACAAAGGACTGTTGTATATGAAAATGGTGAAATCCGATAGAAGCGACTATGAACCTCATTTTTGATTGGATTTTTTCTCAGTACGATGGTGTTCCCACCCACATAGTCGTGTTGGAATCTATAAGCGTATTCTTTGCATTATTAAGTGTTATTTATTCCAAAAGGGAAAATATATTAGTTTTTCCAACAGGGATTATTGGTACCGGAATTGCAGTTTATATTTTGTTCGTTTATGGCCTTTTGGGAGACATGCTCATAAACGCATATTATTTTATAATGAGTATTGTGGGTTGGTATGCTTGGACTAGGAAAGTTGATGAAAATCATTATATACCTATTACCCAGACGACGTCAAAGGAAAAAATATGGTCGGCACTGTTGTTTTTTGGAACCATCATTTTTGTGGCCTTGGTTTATTCACTTACGGATAGGTTTAATACATGGACTGCATATACCGATATTTTTACGACCGCTATCTTCTTTGTCGGAATGTGGCTTATGGCAAAGAAGAAATTGGAGAATTGGTTGTATTGGATTGCCGGAAACGTAATTACGGTTCCGCTCTATCTTTATAAAGGTCTTATCTTTAGTTCTGTTTTGTATTTTGTCTTAACTATAATTGCCATATACGGTTACTCCGCATGGAAGAAAAGCTTAAACAAGAGCCCTCAAACATTATTAAAATAGTCCTTTTTGGACCGGAATCTACTGGGAAAACTACCTTGTCCGAGCAGTTGGCAAGACATTATAATACTGTTTGGGTTCCTGAATATGCTCGGGAATATCTACAGGATAAATGGAACAATGAGCGCAAGACCTGTGAACCAAAAGATTTGTTACCCATAGCTGAAGGTCAGATGCGATTGGAAAATAAGTTGACCAAAAAAGCAACACAAATTCTTATATGCGATACTGATCTTTTAGAAACCAAAGTATATTCTGAGGCATATTACGTTGGCCATTGTGATCCATTGCTTGAAAAATATGCATTGGAAAACAAGTATGACCTTTACCTGTTAACGTATATTGATATTCCTTGGGAAGCGGATGATTTACGGGATAAACCAAATGAACGGGAGAAAATGTTTTTGTATTTCCAAAAGACTTTGGAAAAATACGACCGTAAATTTATTATATTGAAGGGAAGTAAAAAGCAGCGGCTCAAAACTGCAGTAGAACACATAGATAATTTATTGAAAAAAGATGGAACTAAAGGATAAGGACAAAAAACAGTTAGCGGAAAAAGGAATAAATGAAACCAAAGTACAGGAACAAATAGATACCTTTAAGGAAGGCATTCCCTTTGTGAAGTTAGAAAGCGCGGCTGTAGTCGGTAATGGTATCTACAAATTTTCAGAATTTGAAGAAAAGGAACTGGTTTCACTTTTTGAAAAGAAATTACCGCAACTTTCCATTCTAAAGTTTGTACCTGCTTCCGGGGCAGCTTCACGGATGTTCAAGGCGTTATTTGGTTTTTTAGACTCTTATGACCCCGAAAATGAAAAATTTAGTGCCTACGTGGAGAGGACGAATGATAAGGATATGAAGGTCTTTGCACAGGGACTTGAAAAGTTTCCTTTCTATAATGACGTGATGAGCAGGTTGGAGGGCGATACAAGTACCGAGGGTAAAAAAGTATATGCTTTTGTCAATGAGCTTTTGGACGAAAACGCTTTAAATTATGGTTTTTACCCTAAGGGGTTGTTACCATTCCATAAATATTCTGGTGGGGCTGAAACTCCATTTCAAGAACATCTTAAAGAAGGCTCGCTTTATGCGAGTTCCAAGGGGGAATCCAGATTACATTTTACAATTTCCGAGCAGCATGAAACGATGTTCAATTTTGAATTGAACGAGGTAAGGGAAGAAGTCTCTGAGGCAACCGATACGAAGTTTCACGTAGATTACTCTTTTCAAAAACCTTCTACTGACACCATTGCAGTAGACATGAAAAATGAGCCTTTTAGAAATCCCGATGGTTCATTATTGTTTCGCCCAGGTGGTCATGGCGCATTAATAGAGAATTTAAACGAACAGGATGCGGATATTATCTTTATAAAGAACATTGATAATGTGGCCGTTATGAAAGACGCCGATGCCGTTGCCGAATGTAAAAAAGTCTTGGCCGGGGTGTTGTTGCAAGTGCAGGAAAAAGCATTTTCCTATGCTAAAAGTTTAGAATCTGGAAAGGACGTAGACGATTCGCTTGAAGAAATCACAGAATTCGTAAGAGAAAAATTAAATGTCAGGTTCAATCCTGATTTCAAGGACCTGTCAAAAGAAGCGAAAATAGATGCATTAAAGAATAAGCTAAATAGACCAATTCGTATATGTGGTATGGTAAAGAATGAAGGGGAGCCTGGGGGAGGACCATTTTGGATACGAAATTCTAAAGGTGAAACTTCTTTGCAAATCATTGAATCGGCACAAATAGATATGGATAATCCGAATCAAGTGGATATTCTGAACAATTCAACCCATTTCAATCCAGTCGATTTGGTTTGTGGTGTAAGAAATCATAAAGGTGAGAAGTATAACCTTTTGGATTTTGTTGATCCAAAGCAAGGTTTCATCACTGGTAAAACAAAAGATGGTAAGGAGCTAAAGGCCTTGGAACTTCCTGGATTATGGAACGGTGCCATGGCATTTTGGAATACTATTTTTGTGGAGGTGCCATTAGTAACCTTTAATCCGGTTAAAACGGTAAACGACCTTCTTAAACCTTCACATCAGGCATAAAAGAAATTCAATCTTTGTAGGCAAAAGTGTGTATGTATTACACACTTTTTTCATTTCCGGCCAATTTTATACACATTAAAAATGGTTAGAAATATTTTAAAAAATTCATTATCAATTAGTTGAAATCAAAAAACCCTATTAGTATCAATTGGCATTATTTTCTCTTACTAGTTAATTAATTAATAAGAACATTAACTTAAAAATAATTAAAGATGAAAAAATTAGTTTTTGCAACAGCATTGGCAATAGGGAGTTTAAGTTTAGGAACAGCAGCAACTCCAATGATATTTCACGATGGTATTATGGAAGAGGTTATGATTCAGGATTTTCAGGAAATCTCAACCTCGGATGTGCCCGCGGCAATAGTTACCGCTATGGAAACAGATTATCCAGGAGCAACATTAAATAAGGCGTATATAAATGAAAGTAACCAGTATAAACTGGAAGTCTCTTCGGAAGATGGAAGTATGATGGAGCTTTACGCAGATGCCGAAGGTAATTGGATTGAAATGTAATTGTTCTCTATAGTTTGTTAGTTTATTGTAAAAGCTGCTCCGGCAGCTTTTTTCTTACCTAGAAGTTAAAAAAACCTAAAAATGGAATTGGAGAACATCTGATTTTACTTCTTGTCCGTAAATAAAACGAATACTAACTTTTAATAACCTTTAAAATTTTAAAGATGAAGAAATACGTGGTAATAGCGCTGTTAGCTATCGGAATGATGCTTAATCTAGAAGTCATAATCGCATCAAATGGGAAGGTTGATTATATGATTAATAAGGTATCGGAAGAATATGAGAAGATACCGTCAAGCGAACTAACACCAGCTGTGGTTGAGGAATTATTGAAACAATATCCTACATCTAAATTGGGAGCAGCCTATAGAAACTCCAAAGGAGAATTCAAATTGATTATGGTTTTAAAAAGTGGTACAAGAAGAACCGTATATATTGATTCTTACGGAAATTGGTTGGACAAAAAATAGTTAAACGGAATTACGATTTTAAAAAAGGCTGCTTTTAGCAGCTTTTTTTATACCTAAAAGTGATTATTGGTTAGAAATACGTTCAAAAAATAAGTTGCGAAAGTGTATAATTATTACACATTTTAATTTGCTTTGATACGTTTTTACCCAAGATAATCTATAACAAAATTATTTAATTTTCTGATAATCAATAATTTATAAATTAATAAATGCTATGGCACTATTTTTCCTCTATACTAGACAAGTTTAAGTGATTAACAATAATTAAATACTAGAAACATGAAAAAGTTATTTTTATTAGGCGCATTGGCCATAGGAGGATTTACGGTAACAGCTCAGGAAGCGGATGTAGCTCAAGTAGATGCAACGGAAATTATAGTTGCAACGGATGATTTCGCAGAGATTGAAATATCTGAAATTCCAACAGCGGTAACGGAAGCGCTTTCCACTAATTTTCCAACTGCTAAAGTAAATAAGGCTTACGCAAACGACGAAAAGCAATATAAGTTGGAAGTTTCTTTGGAGGATGGTACTTCTGGAGTATTATATGCTGATGAAAATGGTAATTGGTTAGATATGTAACGTTTGATTAGCTTGTTTGTATCAAGTTGGTTTGGTCAGGAAAGGGTAGCACTAGTGCTACCCTTTCCTATTTTCAACCATTTCAAATATTTGAGTTCTCGCAATAAAGCTTTAAGAAAACTTTAGAAAACAAATAACTTTCTTATGGTATTTTTACGTGGCTATTTAGAACATGAAGGATACTATGCCCAAAATCTTGATCATTGAAGATGACACCTCCTTTGCGCAAATGCTACAAAAGTTTTTAGTGCGCAAAGAATACGATGTATGCTTAAGCGCTACGGGCATTGACGGAGAGACTCAATTAAATGAAAATGAATTTGATTTGGTCGTAACGGATCTTCGACTTCCTGATTATGACGGTATAAAATTGGTTTCGCAGCTTAACGGTAAAATTCCAGTTATAGTAATGACTGGTTATGCGGAAGTTACTACTGCCGTAAAGGCCATAAAAAAAGGGGCGTACGACTATATTTCCAAGCCGTTTACACCAGATCAGATTTTAGAGGTAATTGAGGGAGCTTTAAAAATGGATTCCAAAAGACCGATTGAAAAAGATACTACCAAACCAATTGAAATAACCCATAGTAAGGCCGCTAATCAGAACCACAAAGCTTCCAACGAAGAACTTCAGTTAGTCAGTGAAGCTTCTGAGGAGCTTAATAACTATATTTCCTTGGTCGCACCCACAGATATGTCTGTTCTAATAATTGGAGAAAGTGGTACTGGAAAAGAGGTTACTGCCAAAGCCATACATGAGAATAGTAACAGAAGCAGAAATGCTTTTGTAGCATTGGACTGTGGCGCTATTCCCAAGGAGTTGGCATCCAGCGAATTTTTTGGACATTTAAAGGGGAGTTTCACAGGTGCCATTGCCGATAAAATGGGAAGCTTTGAGGCTGCCAACGGGGGAACGTTGTTTCTTGATGAGGTAGGCAATCTTTCCTATGATAATCAGATGCAGTTGCTAAGGGCACTACAAGAGCGAAAAATAAAACGTATTGGAAGCAATACAGAAATTGAAGTGGATGTAAGGGTGCTTTCCGCAACCAATGAAGATTTAAAAAAAGGAGTAGAAAAAGGAACGTTCAGGGAGGATCTTTATCACAGGCTTAATGAATTCTCATTGCAGATTCCATCCTTAAAGGACAGGTTTGGCGATCTGCCCGTATTTGCGGATTATTTTTTAAGGGTGTCCAATAAAAAATTGGGAAAAAAAGTCAAGGATTTTTCTCCAGCGGTTTGGGAGGTATTTCAGTCCTATCATTGGCCAGGAAATATTAGAGAGCTTCAAAATGTAATACAGCGTGCTGTACTTCTGTCTGATGGAAGTGAGGTGCCTTTAAAAGTTTTACCAGCAGAAATACGTGAACCCCAACAGGTTTTGGTTGGGAATGTGGAAACAACCACGATGTCCAAAGCGGAATTTGAAAAGGAACAAATTCTTAAAGCTTTGAAAAGTACAAATTATAACAAATCCAAGGCGGCAAAATTACTTCAAGTGACGAGAAAAACTTTGTATAATAGGATTAGCCACTATGACTTGGACGTGTAGTAATTTTTTCTTCCAATGCAGCCACAAGTTCATTAATCAATTTTTCCAAGACACTAAACTCATTTTCTAATTTTTCCAAAGGGTAGGTTTCGGCATTCGCAACTTCCATTGCCTCAAGGATTTGGACACTTTTATTTACCTGTAGCTGTCTAAACATGGGAAGCATTTTATGAGCGGTTTTAGTAACCGCATCATAATCTTTTTGAGCAACAGCTTTTTTCAATAGTTTGGCATTCTCATCGGTATCCATTAAAAAAGTTTGCAATACTGAATTTATCGTATCGGTATCATCCCCTAAAAAAGATTCCAAGGTATCAAGGCTATAAAGACTGTTTTTATAGATTGCAGAATAGTTGTTCCTTGGCCTTTTCGGATATCTCTTCGTGTTTCAACACCAAATTAATGGCAGAAACCAAGGCACTCTTGCTAAAGGGTTTTTGTAAAACATGGGAAAATCCACGGGAAATGAAAAGCTCACGTTTTAAATCGCGTCTTCCCGTCATAGCAATAACGGGTTGATTGATATGGTGTGGGTATTTACCGGATTTAAGTTGTTTTAAAACATCAAAACCAGAAACGGTTGGCATTTCAATATCGGTTAATACTAAATCGTAGTTTATTGATAAATCCAAGTTGTCCACATCATTAAAGCTATTGAAAGCTATGGCTTCCATATTGGAGGATTTTGCCATCTCCTTTATCAATTGCAAAAAGGAAGCATCATCATCAAAAACAAGAATTTTGATATTACTTTGTAGTCTATGGGGTTGTGCTATGGTTTTCTCGGACTTTCTTTCCGTGTCAAAAACAACTGGAAGTTCAAAAGTGAAAACGCTCCCTTTGCCCATAGTACTTTCTAAACTCAATTTTCCGCCCAATAACTCGGTCAGTTTTTTGGATATGGTCAATCCAAGACCATATCCACCATATTTTTTATCGTTTTCCGCTTGGGTGAATTCATTAAAAATAAGTTCTTGTTTTTCTTCAGATATGCCTATTCCGGTATCCTTGACACTGATTTTCACCTTGTTTTTTGGAGAAAAGGAATTAACCAGTTCCGCTTTTACGGTGATGCTTCCTTCGGCAGTAAATTTATAGGCATTTCCAATGAGGTTGGTCATAATTTGTCTTATCCTGAAAGAATCGTTAATGATTGGCTGTTCTAGCCGGTCATCAATTTCTAAAATTAAATCGATGTTTTCAGCAGTTTGATTCTTGGCAATATTCTGTGCCGTCTCCGTCAAAAGTTTGGAAAGATTAAAGGACTTTTTATCAGCAGTCATTTTCCCTGCTTCCAATTGCGAAAAGTCCAACAGGTCGTTGACTAGATTATTTACATATCCCGAGGCAGATTTTATGGAACTGACATATTCTTTCTGTTTTTTTGATATCCCGGAATCTTCAATAAGCTCCGTATATCCGGAAATGGTACTCAGCGGTGTCCTAAGGTCGTGGCTTACGGTCGCAATAAGCTGCTCCCTACTTTTTAAGAGCGATTCTGAATATTTCTTTTCCTTTTCCAACTTTTGACGGTAGAGATTGGCTTTCCAAAAATCACGGTTCAGGATAAATGTAAAAATACCGACTACCAGAAAACCCAACAAAGCTGCAATTCCAGCCAATCGCATGCTATGTCTAAGTGCCGCTTCCTTTTTAAGGTTATCATTAAAACTGTTTACCATCATTTCCTGCTCAAAAGAGGATACTATGGCCCTTAGTTGTTGTGACAGTTCCAAATCAGCCTTATTAATACTTATTTCCCGTTGTGCAAGCGAGTTTTCATTTACGGTATTCTCAGTTTGAACTTCCTTTAACAGCGCTTTGGATTGTTGTAACACACTATCCAGTTTCCGAGATTTTTGTTCTTCAGATTCAGTATTTGGAACATTTGCATTTAAATAGTCCGCTACCTTTCTAATAGCTTCCTGCGCCTTTGGGGATAGCTCATCAATATTTGATGCCAACCCTTCTGGGGTAATGATTCCCAGAGAGGCTTCCATCTTATCAAATTCATCCAAGGCGGAGGTGATGGCAACGCTTGTTTGGTTTTGTGTTTTTAATTTACGCAACACGTCGTTGTTAGCTACTTTTTTTTCCAGAAGCACATGAAGACTGTCCAACAATATGCGTTGATGGTCATTATCGGTTAAGGTCTTAAGTGCATCGATATCAATAAATATGGAGTCTATCTTTTTAGCATACGTGTTGAAGTTCTTTTTTGTCTTGGATTGGATGGCCAATCTGGAAAGACTCTCTGCTTCGTACAATTGTGTTAAGAACGAACTGGTCTTGAGCAGTTTTTCATCATTCTCCGAGGAGGTTTCCGTAGAAATATAATCCTCTATCTCCACATACACATAATATGAAGCGATTACGGCCAAAACTATCAATAAGCCATAACTAAAGATAATCTTGAAGGTAAATCTATTTTTGATTCCTGTCATAGAGTATCTACGTGTTTTATGACTTTTATAGTTTTAAAGCACTGTTAATTATTAATAGGGCAATTAGATTTTTATTTAATGCTATGAAAAATCAAATTGCTGTCTTACATTTGCGGCATCTCAAAGGGGTGCCTAATCCCAAAACCTTTGTCCGGTTAACCGACAAGGAGTTTAGGATGAAGCTGAGATTATACCCAAAGAACCTGGGCAGGTAATGCTGCCAAGGGAGGCGATAATCGCCATTAGGTAACATACTGTTGCGCCGAAAAGGTTTTGGTAAGCAACGAAAAATCAATTTTTAACTTAGAATAATAGCCCCTTTTATTCGTAAAATAGTTTTACGAATGAAGACTTTTATTTTTACTACACTGGTCCTTTTAGGGCTAACCATGCGGTCTCAAGACCAACAACAACCAACAGATTCTTTGGAAGGTAAAAAAGTGGTTTTGGACGAAGTTTTTGTCTCCGCGGTACGTGTCACCAAAGAATCTCCAGTGACGTTTTCCAACCTTACAAAAGAGGACATCAAACCCCGGAATCTGGGACAGGATATTCCTATTTTAATGAATTTTTTACCATCTGTGGTAACAACTTCGGACGCTGGAGCCGGAGTGGGTTATACGGGTATACGGGTGAGGGGGAGCGATGCCACACGGGTAAACGTTACTATTAATGGCGTTCCTTATAACGATGCGGAATCCCAAGGAACCTTTTGGGTAAACATGCCCGATTTTGCTTCATCAACCGAAAGTTTGCAATTACAGCGGGGGGTGGGGACATCTACCAACGGTGCAGGAGCTTTTGGAGCAAGTCTTAATCTGTTGACTGATGGGTTTTCAGAGGATGCTTACGGGCAAATTTCCTCTTCTATTGGAAGCTTTAATACGCTTAGGCATAACATCAAATTTAGCACGGGTCTAATGAACGATCATGTTGAAATTTCCGGGAGACTTTCCAAGATCAATTCGGATGGATATGTGGACAGGGCAACGTCGGATTTGGACTCCTATTTTTTGCAAGGTGCCTATAAAGATGATAATACCTTGATAAAGGCATTGCTTTTTGGAGGTCACGAAATTACATATCAATCTTGGTACGGTATTGATGCTGCAACGCTGGAATCCGATAGAACATTTAATCCGTCAGGTATATATACCGATGAAAACGGAAATACACAGTTCTATGAAAATGAAGTAGACAATTACAAGCAGGACCATGCACAACTCCTTTGGAACGAACAGATTTCGGATGTATGGAGCACCAATATAGCTTTGCATTATACACGTGGAAGAGGTTATTTTGAACAGTTTAGGGAAGACGATGATTTTGCCATCTATGGTTTTGTGCCGCTAACGGTTGATGGTGTAGCAGTTACTACTACCGATTTAATCCGTAGACGCTGGTTGGACAACGATTTTTATGGAACGGTTTTTTCGGCAAATTATACCAAAGAAAAACTAAACCTTATCATCGGCGGTGGTTGGAACAAGTATGAGGGAGACCATTTTGGAGAAGTTATATGGGCTCGTTTTGCGAGTAACAGTGAATATAGGGATAGGTATTACGATGATACTTCTAAAAAGACGGATTTTAACCTTTATACCAAAGCCAATTATCAATTAAACGAAGACTGGTCACTTTATGGGGATTTACAATATAGAACGGTCGGCTATACGGCAAACGGCGAAGACACGGGACTAGTTGATGATACGTTCAATTTTTTCAATCCTAAAGCGGGTATTACATATGATTTGAACCCGAACAATAATTTCTATTTCTCCTACGCGGTAGCCAATAGGGAGCCCAACAGGAATGACTATGAAAATGGAAATCCAAGACCTGAAAGACTCCATGATTTTGAATTGGGATGGCGATACCTTTCACCGGATGTTCAAGTAAATACCAATGTGTATTACATGAATTATAAGGATCAATTGGTGTTGACCGGTGAGCTAAATGATGTTGGTGCACCTTTACGTGCCAATGTTGGTGATAGTTATCGACTAGGGTTGGAAATAGATGCCAATATTAGGTTAAGTGAAAAGTTCAGTTTACGTCCTAATGTAGCCTTAAGTAGCAATAAGAATCAGGATTTTGTATTTCAAAGGGATGGGGTTTTACAGGAATTGGGTAACACCAATATTGCCTATTCCCCAGATGTGATTATTGGCAATATTCTCACCTATAGCCCTTCAGAAGTATTTCAAGTTTCTTTATTGTCCAAATATGTTGGTAAACAGTATATGGGCAATATAGATTCCGAGGTATCTGTGCTGGATGCCTATTCCCAAACGGATTTGAACCTTCAATATGAGTTGAAGTGTGACGGATTCTTAAAAAGCATTGTTTTTTCCGGATTGGTAAATAATTTGTTTGATGCAGAATTTGAATCCAACGGATACTTTTTCACTTTTGACGATGATTTTTCTAACCCTGGAACTATTACGACGGTGGAAGGTGCCGGATATTATCCGCAGGCGGGTATTAATTTTCTGCTGGGAGCAACGGTAAATTTCTAGATGAAAAGTATGTAATCAAAAATGCAAAGACCGAAATGCTATTCTAAATAAGCCTGAAGGTCAAAATTCCAATTTCCAGACATTTTTATTTAAACGCTCATATCAATAAAGGGTATACCTTAAAAATTACCTTGTTTGCAAATTTCACTGGTTTGATTTGTATTCCTTTTAACGCATAGCAACCATTAAAAGATTAACTTTAATAGTACAGTTATTTGTAAGGCTATGCGGCATATACCCCAATTTGGAAGTAGGTTACGTAAGAATATCGTTACGGTTCCCGAAGTAATCGGGGAATGTAGTGGTATCAGGGTTTTTGGACAGTTGCTAAAATCGTTTTTGTTCAGCACGGACGTCGCAATAATTAGAAACACCAATGCCAATGCTATAATAGCAGTCTATCCTTTTACACCCCAACCTACCATTTCCAACGCATTGATTCTTGCTGCGGACAAGCCAATATTCTGTGGCGTAGGTGGTGGTGTTACTACGGGTGAACGCTCCGTAGAATTGGCCGTACATGCGGAATTTCAGGGAGCCTTGGGAGTTGTGCTCAACAAGCCTACGCCAAATGATTTGATAAAAAAACTTAAGGATAAAATAGATATTCCGGTCACCATTACTATTGTATCCACCAAGGATGATGTTAAAGGAAGACTAAAGGCCGGAGTGGATATTTTTAATGTTTCGGGAGCGGATAAAACATCGGACATCATAAAGCATATTAGGGATTTGGATCAGGAGGTAGCCATTATTGCCACGGGCGGTAAAACTGACGACACTATAATTAAGGCCATTGAGTGCGGGGCAAATGCTATATCCTATACCCCACCATCTACTGGAGAACTTTTCAGGGGAATAATGGAAAAATATAGGCAGGAAGAGTAAAACATCTATCAATCCCTGACACTACCATAGATGGTGTACGTGTGGCTTTATAAAATCACTATAAATACGATTGATGGCTTTTAGTTTTTCCGAGTCAATTGGAGATAGCTTAGTTGCACTTATATTGGATATCAAATGTTGGGGTTTGGAAGCTCCGGGTATGATGCAACTTACGGCATCAAAATCCAGAATCCATCGCAATGCCAGCGGAGCAAGATTTTCTGCTTCGGGAAATACCTTTTTAAGTTCAGAAACTGCTTTCAACCCTTTTTCATAAGGAATTCCAGCAAAGGTTTCCCCTTTATCAAATGCGGCGCCGTCCCTGTTAAAATTCCTATGGTCATCCTTAGCAAAGCTGGTGTCAGCATCAAATTTTCCGGTCAGAAGCCCACTTGCTAAGGGTACTCGTACAATGACTCCGACATCCTTTCTTTTGGCCTCCTCAAAAAACAGTTCATTGGGTCGCTGCCGAAACATATTGTAGATAATCTGAACCGTGGCCACATTGTCAAAAGCCATTCCTTTTAGGGCCTCTTCTACTTTTTCCACACTTATTCCAAGGTTTTTTATTTTCCCTTCTTTCTTTAAGTCATCGAACAGCCCAAAAATCTCAGGTCTATAATAGACTTCTGTAGGTGGGCAGTGTAGTTGAATTAGGTCCAAACATTCCATACCCATATTCTTCAAACTATCCTCCACATATTTCCGCAACACTTGTGGGGTATAGTTGGAGTTGATATGTGGATTAATCTGTCTTCCACATTTTGTGGCTACGAATACTTCTTCAGACCTGGATTTTACGACTCTCCCCACTGCCGCCTCACTTGCTCCAGCCTCATAGACATCAGCGGTATCTATAAAATTAACACCTTTGTCTATGGCATCGTTCAAAATCTTTTCTGCGAGGGCATCATCAAAACCTGACCCCCAAGTACCACCCACTTGCCAAGTTCCCAATGAAATTTCTGAAACCTTAAATCCTGTTTTGCCTAATACTCTATAATTCATTGCCTAATTTTTTTAATTTGATATACTCACCACATTGCCCCCAAAAGTAGCTCGATACTCTAGCATATCATAATAACGGTTGCCGTCATCCGGCCGGTTTAACTGTTGCCCGGTGAAAAGACTGTATTCGTAGCCCTCGCAAGAACAAGTGACTACCTGTCCGTCCAAAACCATTGTGGAACAGGAGTTTGGAGCGTGGTTGGGACAACTGGCCTCAAAAGCACGGAACTGATTAAATCCTACATTTATGATGAATACCCCACGCGTACCAACCCCATCACTCGTTACCGGAACAGCACTACCAGTGTTTGTCAACGGACTGTAAAGAGGTAGGTTCAGGTTGGCGTCAAACCGAAAGCTGATTTCCTGTAAATACGGATTTCTGTTCGTCCTGTCATTACTACAAGAAAAAAGAGAAACCATCAAAATTAAACTGAGAATTCTTCTCATTTCACGACGCTGTTTTAATAAATCTTAAACAAAAATGGATAAAAATTATGTATATTTGCGTTAAATCCTCTCTAAAAAACCCTTGTATATAAGGCGGCTGCAGAGGATTTCTCTATTTATAAAAAGATGAAGTTATGAGTAATATATCATACTATACGGCGGAGGGACTTAAAAAGTTAAAGGACGAACTTAATTTTCTCAGGGATGTTGAACGCCCCAAAGCGTCACAGGCCATTGCGGAAGCAAGGGACAAGGGAGATTTATCCGAGAATGCAGAATACGATGCTGCAAAAGAGGCACAAGGACTTTTAGAAATGAAGATATCCAAAATGGAAGCTACTTTGGCAAATGCACGTTTAATAGATGAATCTCAATTGGACACTTCCAAGGTGTTGGTATTATCCACGGTTAAGCTAAAGAACCAGAACAACGGTATGGAAATGAAATACAAACTGGTGGCGGAAAGCGAGGCCGATTTAAAGACGGGGAAGATTTCGGTAAGTTCACCAATTGGAAAAGGGCTTCTTGGGAAGAAAGTAGGAGACACGGCTGAAATAACTGTGCCGAACGGAACCCTTAAATTTGATATCTTGGAAATTACACGAGAATAGAATTTGATAAATACCTATATTTAATCCTGTCATTTGAAAATGGCAGGATTTTTTATTTAAATAAGTTTATTATGCCCACAATCTTTACAAAAATCGTGAACGGTGAGATTCCAAGCTATAAAATAGCCGAGGACGATTCTTTTTTGGCCTTTTTGGACATTAACCCCAATGCTAAGGGCCATACCTTATGCATACCCAAAAAGGAAGTGGATAAAATCTTGGATTTGGATGAAGAGACCTATTTGGGTCTTATGGCCTTTTCAAGAAAAGTGGGAAAAGCCATTGAAAAAGCTATTAATTGTAAGCGTGTAGGGTTGACGGTAATAGGCTTGGAAGTACCACATGTGCACGTTCACCTCATACCTTTGAACAGCATGCAGGACATTCGTTTTCAGGACAAAGCCAATTTTAACAAAGAGGAATTTGAAGCTATCGCAGAAGAGATACGATCTAAAATTGAATGATTTTGTTTAAGTAAATGTATACCGTACCTCCTACCAATGCAATGAAGAGCAATACCAATACAAAGAAAAGAAAGGTAGGCTTGGTGGATTTTTTTTCCGGAACTACGGTTTTTTGATAATAATCGAACATACGTTCAATATCTTCCGTCCAACTTACCGGGTAAATGGTGGATTTGCATTTTTCACAAACCAACTTATTGGAAACTTCATTGGTAGTTTTATGGAAAAGACTACCGTAGGTATGTTTTTGATAAAAGGACAGTTTTAAATCTTGATTAAAACATTCCGGACAGTTATTCTTAAGTTCGGCTTCCTTAATGACTACTAGTTTTTCCTTTGCCATGACTACGAATGTACTTTAAGGGATATTTGCATTATGGTACCTTCCTTTCCGGAAGAAAGCACCTTTATTTTCCCATTATGGTATTCCTCTACTATTCTTTTGACCAATGATAGGCCCAAACCCCATCCTCTTTTTTTTGAGGTCACTCCGGGATTAAAGATAGTGGAAAAATTACTTTTGGGGATTCCGTGGCCAGTATCCGCGACTAGGATATTCACGAATTTGCCGTCCGGAACGATTTCAATAGCTATGCTTCCTTTGCCGCGCATTGCGTCAATTCCGTTTTTCACTAAATTTTCTATGGTCCAATTGTAAAGTGAACTATTCAAAAGAACGGGGAGCTTGTCAACCTTGGTTTCAAAGGAAAAATGAATCAATTTAGAACTTCTTCGCTTTAGGTATTCATAGGCTTTTCTGGTTTCCAGTACGATATCGCTTTCATACAATTTGGGCAATGAACCAATTTTTGAGAAGCGCTCCGTAATTGTCTGCAGGCGATCTATATCTTTTTCTATTTCCTTTGTAATGTCGGGATTTATACTTTCCGTTTTCAGTAATTCGTTCCAACCCAATAATGAGGATAACGGCGTTCCTATTTGGTGTGCGGTTTCTTTTGCCATACCGGCCCAAAGCTTGTTTTGCTCAGAAGCCTTGTTGGTTTTGAACAGGAAGTAGATGACAGCGCCAAATAGAAAAATAATCAATAATAGCGCAATGGGATAGTATTTAAGTTTATTCAGAACTTCAGAATTTCCGTAATATAAAGTGGCTAAGTGTTCTCCTTGCTGATCTATGGAGATTGGCGTATTCTCGTTTTGAAATTGCTTCAATTTTTCTTGGATATAAAGCGAATCTGCAGCCTTTTCTGCGGGAATATTGTTTACCCGTATAGATTCATCCTTGTTGATCAAAATCATTGGGGTAGAGGTGTTGTTCTGGAAAACCTTTAGATGCAGACTTCCCAAATCAACATCTTCGGCAGATTGTAGAAATTCTGACTGCGCGGTTGCCCAAATTTCCATTTTAAGTCGTTCCTCTTCCTTAAACTTTTTAAAAAAGCTATTGGTATTCAATAAGATAAGGCTCACCAATACGAAAGAACCTATCAAAAGGAAAATGTTTGAAACCTTGTTTTTGGGATTAAAATTCATCCGATAGTTTATGTTACTAAAGATAACCCAAAATGTAAATAATTGTTGTGCGGTATTCGCTATCGAAGTTTTATTACCGCATCATTTTATGTATTTTTGATTTTTATTGATAAACGAGTATTTAATAAGATGGAAATAGAAGGAAAAGTTAAATTGGTAGGGGAAACCAAGACCTATGGAAACAACGGTTTTAGAAAAAGAGAATTGGTCGTAACAACAGATGAACAGTATCCGCAACATATCATGATTGAGTTTGTGCAAGATAAGTGTGATTTGTTGAACAATTATAATGTTGGGCAAGATGTAAAGGTGAGCATTAACCTAAGGGGAAGGGAATGGACGAACCCACAAGGTGAAGTAAAATACTTTAATTCTATCCAAGGATGGCGTATAGAAAGCCTACAACAAAATACGCAAGGGGAAGGAATGCCTCCCGTACCACCCATGGAAGCTTTTGAACCCGCGGACAACCTTAATGAAGAGGACCACGACGACCTTCCTTTTTAAATGATATAAGTCAGAAAGGTTGTAAAGCCTTTTAAAACCAATTGAAACTTGTTTGACTAAAAAAGTTAAACAAGTTTTTTGGTTTTTGACCATAATCGTAAATTGAAAATCAAAAAGCTTTGGACGGAAAAAAGAGACAAAATACCATAAGTTTCCTTTCGGATAGGTTGGCATTTCCACCTTTGGAAACAGCCAATTCTGAAGGTCTTCTGGCCGTTGGGGGCGATTTGAGTCCGGAGCGATTATTGTTGGCCTATCAAAACGGAATATTTCCTTGGTTCAATGAGAATTCACTTATCATGTGGTGGAGCCCTGACCCTAGAATGGTGCTTTTTCCAGAAGAAATAAAAGTCTCTAAAAGCATGAAACAAGTCCTCCGAAGTGACCAATTTAGATTAACCAAAAATAGCTGTTTCTCAGCAGTAGTTGAACAGTGCGCTTCCGTCCCAAGGGTAGGGCAGGACGGTACTTGGATAACCCAAGAGATGAAAGAAGCATATTTGGAACTTCATGAAAAGGGATATGCCAAATCCTATGAGGTATGGGAAAATGATGAATTGGTTGGAGGTTTGTACGGGGTAGATCTTGGACATGTTTTTTGTGGGGAAAGTATGTTCAATTTAACGTCGAATGCTTCCAAATTTGCTTTCATACATCTGGCAAAAGCGCTTTCCGATGATAATTACGCTCTTATAGATTGTCAAATGTACACGGACCATCTGGCAAGTTTGGGTGCCAGGGAAATTCCAAGAGCTGAATTTATTCAATTATTAAAGGGATAAGATTAGACCTGTTAAAAAGAAAAGTACGTTTTCCGTGTTTTGGGTGTAGTTTTCAAATCGGTATTCAGAACCCAGTTGTAGTTTGGTTTTCGGACTCAATAGCCAACCTAAATGTGCGGTAACCCGTTGGTCATATTCTGGTTTGCTGCCTTTCGCAACGCTTAGCAAAGACTCCGTAGAGACTATAAAATAGGGTTCCCCAATGTCCAATTGGACACCTTGCAACGGAAAATCCAGTGCCAGGCGGTACCGGAACCTATGGACTGTTGCGGACTGGGTAAACCGCTGCTCTGCCCTAAACCGGTCTCCGAACCTTAGATTTCGATATTTGTGGGTGATGTTGTATTGTTGTGTTAACCGGAGTTCATTGGACCTATCGTTCTCAAAAGCCTCCCTAAAACGGTATTGGATTCCAAAACCTATACTTTGGTTGTCCCTAATCTTAAGACTGGAAAAATGCACGATGTCCAATTGCCTTACCTTTAGCTGAAAATTCTCATTACGGAACAAATATGAGCGGTTTGAAAAAGCAAAATTATGATGATAATTGCCCGCTACCTTATAATTAAATGAAGTCTGAGGTTCCAAATAGATTGTCAAATTTTCCTGAGCCTGAATCCATAAGGGAAATAAAATCAAGGCAAGAAGAGACCTAGTAAAGCACATGGTCATAATTTGGGGGCAAAGACTTCCTAATGCTCAAAAACCTCCCCTCGGAATTAAATAGAATTTCATAGTCCATATACTCCTTTTCCTTTTTTCCACCAATCATCAATTCATAGTTTATTGAAGGTAAAAGCAGATTTTGAAAAGCATTTTTTATGGTGGTTTCCAAAGGTTCGTATTCGGCGACTGGGTATTGTTGCTGTATTTTTTTTATTCGATATTTAGAAAAGGATTTATCAAGATAGGCTAATATAGCTGTATAGGAATCCGAGGGCATATCTATTGATTTAACCGTAATTTCTATATCTTCAAGAATCCCATCCTCATTAAATTCAACACTGTACCATAACCGGTCTTTTTTAAACTTTGCCTCAAAACTAACTTTAGCACTATCCGTTTCCTTATAGAATTTCAATCTTTTTACATCCTCGATTTTATCTGAAATCAGTTGAATGGCCTCTTTTGGAAACTGGGATTTTTTAATCCGGTATTCACGCTCATATTTGTTTTGGGCAGCTCCCTGAGACACACAAAAAATTAAAACGGCAAGTAGTAAAAATTTAGATTTCATTGTTTCTAACAACTGTATTAAACTTCATCATATCTAAAGCAGTCGACTTCATGATCATTCACCATGCCTATAGCCTGCATAAAAGCATAGATAACGGTGCTTCCTACAAATTTAAAACCTCGCTTTTTAAGATCTTTGCTCAACGCATCGGAAATTTTGGTATTGGTAGGGGCTTCTTTATAATTCTTCACGTTGTTTTTGATGGGTCTTTCGTTTACGAACCCCCATACATACGAGCTAAAAGTCCCGAATTCTTTTTGTACTTTCATAAAAGCCTGTGCATTGCTTACTGCGGAATTTACTTTGAGCTTATTTCTTATGATACCGGGATTCTGTAAAAGTTCTTCTTTTTTGACTTGATCATATTTCGCAATTTTCCGGTAGTCAAAATGGTCAAATGCCTTTCTAAAGTTATCTCTTTTTTTGAGTATCGTAATCCAACTCAATCCAGCTTGGAACGTCTCCAATATCAAAAATTCAAACAAAGTAGCATCGTCCTTAACAGGGACGCCCCATTCATTGTCGTGATACGCCTCATAGAGCGTATCGCCTTCACACCAACCGCAACGCTGCTTATCCATAAAAAAATTTAGGATTAAAGATATGGGATTAATCTAAAACTTAAACCAATGCCGTTCTAGAACGTACCATATCTGTAAGTTCCTCGTCCATATAGATTATGGGAATCGCGTAAAGAATGGGCATGCTGTTAGGGTAATTTTCTTTAAGTACTGTATTTATTGTACTAAACAAAAGAGCTTTTGTCTTACCAATAATCAAGGTATGCTCCAACTGTTCAATATCCCCTGTATTTATATTCTTTTCGTAAACTTTTTTGGTCGAAATAACAGCACTAAAAATAAGATCCTTTTGCGTTAGGAGTCTAATGATGTCCATTGTCTGGTCTCGTTCTTTAACTATTATATGTGCAAGAATCATACAATCAATTTTAAAAACACCAGTCTAGGGGGTCCTTTGTGAAAATATCTAGCGAAGAAACCAAAGGGCTAAACTGGTGTTGAGAATAATTTTCATTACTAAGTATTTATTTTAAGGCACGATACTTTTGTTATTAATTGTTTGCTGGTCTACGTTCAAAGCTTCATTCGGTATTACTTCTGCTTTTAACGTTGGGTACTGCCCAAAAAAATTGTCACCATCTTCTCTTCTTAAAACTAAGTTAATAATACCATGTGAGGAGATATCCCTGCTTTGGACTATTACTTTACTTCCATAAATATTAAAGTAATTATTCATTCCATCCCAATCATTTAGCCCACCCATTACAGCTACTACTTTATGGTCTCCTAAGCCTATCACCGGTCTGATTTCATTGTAAGAGGTCTCAGGCTCTTCCACGGCCGTTAGCCTTAATGTGGCTATTTGCTGTGAGTAGGAAGAGGTTAATATAGCTACGGCTATAATAGTAAGGTAAATATTTTTCATAATACAAAACTTTAACTTATAAGTAAATATAAGTAACACAAGCTATAAAAAAGTATTACTTTCGTTAAAAAATAGTTAAACTATTATATGTCAATAGTAATACTATTATATTTGTCAATCATTTAAAATAGTCGTAATGGAGCGTTTATTACAATCGGTTAAAATAGCAATCAACGAAAATATTTATGTAAAGGATCCGGAATCATCTGATTTAGGTAAGCGGATTATTGAGGAAAGTATTTTACTGATTGACAAAATGGGCTTTGAAAGCTTTACGTTTAAAAAGTTGGGTGTTAGAATAAAATCCAATGAAAGCTCCATATATAGATACTTCGAAAACAAACATAAGCTATTATTGTATTTAACTTCTTGGTATTGGGGCTGGTTGGAGTATCAGCTTGTATTTGCCACAAACGGTATTGTGGATCCCAAATTGAAATTGCAAAAAGCTATTGAAATAGTAACCAAGACAACAGTGGAAGATTCCTCGTTTTCTCATATTAATGAGATACTGCTAAATAAAATAGTCATTAATGAATACTCCAAATCTTATTTGACCAAAGAAGTTGATAAAGAGAACAAAGATGGTTACTTTTTAATATACAAAAGAATGGTTAATAGAATTAGTGAAATGATAAATAGCTTAAACCCGGATTATAGGTACCCGTCAAGTCTAGCGAGTACGATTTTAGAAGGCACATTACATCAAAATTTTTTAAAAGATCATTTTAGTTCACTCACCGACTGTCATGATGATCAGGACCCAACAAAATATTTTCTTCACCTAACGTTCTCATCACTTAAATCATAAGCACTATGGCCAAAGATATTCTCACCTCCTGGCAACGGCTAATTCGAATGCTGCGCTTGGACAAACGAGATGTATTTCAAATCTTCTATTATGCTATTTTCGCAGGTATAGTCAACCTTTCCCTTCCATTGGGAATACAAGCAATTATCAATCTTATACAGGGTGCCCAGATAAGCACATCCTGGATCGTGTTGGTGGTTTTGGTAACTCTGGGAGTGGCCTTTGTTGGAGTACTTCAATTAATGCAGATACGGATTATAGAAAATGTACAGCAGAAAATATTTACACGGTCCTCTTTTGAGTTCGCCTATCGTTTTCCAAAAATAAAAATGAGCGAGTTGCGTAATTATTATCCGCCGGAATTGGCAAACCGATTTTTTGACACCTTGACCGTTCAGAAGGGTTTGTCCAAAATACTAATAGATTTTCCTGCAGCGTTATTACAGATTGTTTTTGGACTTTTATTGCTCTCCTTTTATCATCCGTTTTTTATCATCTACGGTCTTCTGCTGTTATTGCTAATTTACGTGGTATTTAAATTTACGGCACAAAAGGGTCTGGACACCAGTTTGGATGAATCTCAAAGTAAATACAAGGTGGCACATTGGTTGCAGGAGGTTGCCAGGTCTCTAGTTAGTTTTAAACTTTCCGGTAAAACATCCCATGCGTTGGATAAGAACGATACACTTGTTACGGAATATCTAAAAGCAAGGGAAAGCCACTTTCGTATTTTGGTCATTCAGTTTATTCAAATGATCGGTTTCAAGGTCTTGGTCACGGCGGGACTTTTGCTGATAGGTGGTTTGTTGGTATTGAACCAAGAAATGAATATTGGTCAATTTGTGGCAGCGGAAATTATCATTCTTCTGGTCATCAGTTCTGTAGAAAAGCTGATTCTTGGTTTGGAAACGTTCTATGATCTTTTAACATCGTTGGAAAAAATGGGTCAGGTAGTGGATAAGGAATTGGAATCCCAAAATGGTGAAAAACCATTTGCTGAGAATGAAAGTTTCCAGATTGAATTGGATGATATCTCTTATGAGATTCCTGATGTAAATAAGCTAATAGTGAATAACGTAAGCTTAAAAATAACCCCAACATGCACCATCTTGATCAATGGTGGAATAGGTTCTGGAAAATCCACGTTACTACGTATCATTTCAGGTATTTTAGAACCTACCTCTGGAGGAATCTATGTAAATAATGCTTCCTTAAAAAGTGTGAACCTGAATCACTACCGCTCCCATGTAGGACAATCGTTACCAGGGGAGTCTCCTTTTGAAGGCACTTTTCTTGATAATATAACCTTTGGGGATGAATCCATCTCCCACGAACAGCTATACTGGGCCTTGGAAAATGTTGGTTTGCTGGATTTTGTTAGGGAGCAACCAAATGGATTACAGACCATTCTATACCCAGAAGGACAACAAATTCCGTTTACGATTTCCAAGAAAATTGTTTTGGCAAGAAGTATTGTAAGAAAACCTAAACTATTGATACTTAAAGATCCCTTAGATCAGTTCAATAAAAAGGAGGCAACTCGCATCATGAATTTCTTGAGCGACACTAATAATGGTTGGGCATTAGTGGTGGTAAGCGAGAATCTTCAATGGGCGGATCACTGTTCGCGAATAATTACGATGGATAAAGGAAGAATTATCAACGAAAAGTAAGCTGAAGCATGTTAAACATCTCTCATAATAAATTAAACCAGAAGGTTAGTCTTGAGCGGTATAAATCTGCGCAAAGGGTTTTCCATCAAAGACATTACAAGCATTTTAATAGGTTTTTGTTGGCATTTGCCATTGTGGGTTTTTTGGTCTTGTTGTTGCCATGGACCCAAACAATAATTGGTACAGGATATTTGACAACCTTAACGCCAGATCAACGTCCACAGACCATACAGTCACCAATACCTGGTAGGATAGAAAAATGGTATGTGCGCGAAGGTGATTATGTTGAAAAAGGTGATACCATTCTCTTCATATCAGAAGTCAAAAATGAATACTTCGACCCGAGGTTGGTAGAAAGAACGGGCATGCAGATAAAGGCAAAAGAAGCTTCTGTAGGGTCGTATGAAGGAAAGGTAAAGGCATTAAAAAATCAAATTGGAGCACTTTCCAACGAGCGTGTCCTTAAATTGGAGCAGGCCAGAAACAAGTTGTTACAGGCTAAACTTAAGGTGCAAAGTGATAGTATTGACTTAGAAGCGGCAAAGACCAACATCCGTATAGCACAAAGGCAATTTGACCGTACGGCTCAATTAGAGACCGAGGGGCTAAAGGCCGTAACCGATGTGGAGGAAAAAAGGTTAAAATTACAGGAGACACAGGCAAAACTCATTTCTCAAGAGAATAAATTATTGGCCGCAAAAAATGAAGTTATAAATGCGGAAGTAGAGATCAATAGGGTGCAGGCGGAGTACACCGATAAGATTTCAAAAGCACAGAGCGATATGTTTACGGCACAGTCCGGTCAGTTCGATTCTGAGGCACAAGTGACCAAATTGGAAAACGAATACACCAATTATGAGATGCGAAACAGTCTCTACTACATACGAGCCCCACAGAATGGGTATATAAACAAGGCCATACAAGCGGGAATTGGTGAGACCTTTAAAGAAGGGGATCGTCTGGTTGGCATTATGCCTTCGGACTATGAGATGGCCGTTGAAACTTTTGTAGACCCCATAGATTTACCACTGATCCATTTAGGAGAAAAGGTTAGGATTCAGTTTGATGGTTGGCCGGTAATTGTTTTTAGTGGTTGGCCAAATGTTTCCTATGGTACGTATGGGGGCGAAATTGTGGCTATTGAAACGTTTATCAGCCAAAATGGAAAATACAGGATCCTGCTGGCACCAGATCCCGATGACCATCCTTGGCCAGAGGATATTCGAGTGGGCTCAGGGGCAAGAACCCTTGCTCTATTAGAGGATGTTCCTATCTGGTTTGAACTTTGGAGGCAGTTGAACGGTTTTCCACCCAACTATTATCAACCACAGGGAGCTCAAGCCGAACCGGTAAAAAAATAAAGGAATGCGAAATTACATTTGGCTATTGTTTTTATGTATAGGGTTGTTCTCACAAGGTCAGGAACAGGATACTGTTATGCTTAAGTTCAACGAGTTTTTGGGTTATGTGAAAAAATACCACCCTATTGCAAAGCAAGCGGAACTAGCTTTGGGAATGGGCCAAGCGAATTTGATGAAAGCAAGAGGAGGTTTCGACCCAAAAATAGAGGTAGATTATGACAGGAAAGAGTTTAAGGGAACGGAATATTATGATAGGTTGAACGCCGCTTTTAAAATACCAACCTGGTACGGCATCGAATTAAAGGGAACTTTAGAACAGAATGAAGGGGAATTCTTGAACCCGGACCAAACCGTTCCGGAAGATGGATTATACAGCGCCGGGGTATCCGTTTCCTTGGGTAGGGGTTCTTGGATAAACGAACGAATGGCAACCTTGAAAAAGGCTAAATTTTTTAGGGAACAAACCAAAGCTGACCGGGACCTTTTGGTAAACCAAATTTTGTTTGAAGCTTCCCTTGCCTATTTTGATTGGGTACAGGCATATAAGGACAGCAAGGTTTTCTTTAATTTTTTAAATAATGCCCAAGTGAGGTTCTTGGGAATTAAAAAGAGTGCCTTGGCTGGCGATGTTGCTGCTATTGATACTGTAGAGGCCAAAATCGCGGTTCAAAATAGGGCTTTGGAGCTAGAACAGGCCAAGGTTAGGTTAAGGAATAAATCTTTGGAACTGTCCAATTTTTTGTGGTTGGGAGACAATATTCCTTTAGAGTTGCAACCCAATGTTATACCGGACACCCAAATTGCTTCCAGTATCGATGCCACCCTTGAAATTATGGGCAAGCCCTTGGACAGTTTCGATTTACAAAACCATCCCAAACTAAGATCTTTAGGTTTTAAGGTTGATGGCTTAACGGTAGATAAACGGTTGAAGACCAATAAGCTGCTCCCTAGAATAGACTTGGAATACAATTTTCTCACCGAGACCCCTGAATTTATCAATTCCTTTGAAACCCAACAATACAAGGGAGGATTGACTTTTCAGTTTCCTTTGTTTTTGAGGAAAGAGCGTGGAGACCTTAGATTGGCGAAATTGAAATTACAAGATGCTGAATTTGAATTGGACAATGCCGAAGTGCAGGTACGCAATAAGATTTTGGCCATTTACAATGAGCTGGAATCCTTTGAAAGGCAAAACGAACTTATTTTGGATATTGTTGGCAATTATGATACGATGCTTTCTGCAGAAGAAAGAAAGTTCAGCTTTGGGGAGAGTTCACTGTTTCTTATCAATTCCCGCGAGAGTAAACTAATCGATGCTGTTTTAAAGCAAAACCTTGTGGAAAACAAGTACTTTGCCGCGAAGGCCAAGCTCTTCAACAGTTTAGCGGTCAACCCGGAGAATTTGTAAACACCATCGTCGGTATTGGGTTAGGTGGTGTTTTAAAAAACGATATCTTCAACATTAAACAAAAGGAAGGAAATGAGCGGGAATTCGAAGCGTAATTTTAATGTATTGGGGCATCTTGGTCTCTATCTGAAGCGTTCAAGAAAGTTTAGGATATCGGTAAAGTCCACTTTTAAGGATATAGCCTTTATTCTTGTTGGTATTTTCTCCGCCGCTTTTGGACTGGAAAGTTTTTTGTTGCCCAATAGTTTTATAGATGGAGGAGCCACAGGGATTTCCCTATTGGTTGCGAAAGTTACTTCCCTGCCTTTACCTATGCTCATTGTTCTCGTGAATATTCCATTTCTGATGTTGGGCTATAAGTTAATCGGCAAGCAATTTACCATAAAAGCGGCAGCAGCCATATTCGGACTGGCCTTAGTTTTGTCCACCTTGCATTTTCCCGAGATAACCCAGGACAAATTATTGGTATCGGTTTTTGGAGGGTTTTTTCTAGGTGCCGGTATCGGACTTTCCATTAGGGGTGGTGGAGTTCTGGACGGTACGGAAGTTCTGGCCATTTTCTTGAGCCGAAAGCTTGGAGCTACTATTGGCGACGTAATTATTCTCATTAATGTCTTGATTTTCTTGGCCGCAGCCTACTTATTATCCATGGAAACGGCATTGTATTCCATGCTTGACCTATTTGGCAGCATCCAAAACCTTGGATTTTGTCGTAGAGGGAATTGAAGAATACACCGGTGTAACCATTATTTCCGAATATAGCGATGATATTAGGTATATGATTATCAACAAACTAGGCCGTGGTGTGACTATTTATAATGCCAAGGGAGGTTATAGAAAAGACGGTTTGCAAAATAATTATGATGTAATCTTTACCGTAATTACACGTCTAGAAATACGTAAGCTCAATATTGAGATATCTAAAATAGACCCAAAAGCATTTGTGGTCATGAGTAAAATTAATGACACCAGGGGTGGGATGATCAAGAAGAAGATGTTGTAAGTTATGCAAGGTTTTGCAACTAATAGTTTCTTAATTCAAGAAGATGCTAAGAAGTCCGTCGGATACTATTAATAAAACTACCCAAAAACTAATAAAGCAGGCACTTGCAAAAGCCATGACCTATTCCGATTATAGGTTACTGGTTTCAAATCTTGCAAATGAACGGTTGTCTACTGGTCCCGTTCAGACCGAAGCATTGTCCAACTACACGATATTGAGCGATAGACGAATGAAACGGTGGGACAAGACCTTAAAACTGGGCGAAGATATATCAAGGAAGCTTTTCAACATTAAAACTCCAATTTCATTTCTTGTATTGACAGAGAGTTGGTGCGGCGATGCGGCGCCTAGTCTTCCTATTATGAACAAAATAGCGGAAGTATCGCCAAAAATCGATTTGAAAATAATACTCCGAGATAAAAATCTGGATTTAATGAACCTATTTTTGACCAACGATGCCATGTCCATTCCAAAATTAATTATTCTGAACGCTACGTCTAAAGAGGTGCTCGGGGAGTGGGGACCAAGACCTTCCATTGCAACAAGGATGGCTTTGGAGAATAAAGCAGCAAATGGAGTTCTAAAACCAGAATTTAAGGAGAAACTTCAAATTTGGTACAACAGGGATAAGGGTCAAGATATTCTGAATGACCTAATGGAATTACTTCCCTTGGAATAGATAGGTAATCGTTCCTTTTTGGGAGGCTTTACTGTCCGAGTTAAATTTGGCTTTTAACGCATACGTAATGGCATTGTCCACCAAACAGCCGTTGGAAGTACCCGAACTTTTTTCATTGAAATCTGCTTCTGTAACATTGCCGTAGGCATCAACAATTATATTGATAACCACTTTCCCACCTTCGATACAGGTATAGATAGGGGGCGGCAATTTGTAGTTATTGCGATTTACCAAGGAATAGGACACCGATGTTTTTCGCTTAGCAAGATTATTGGTAAACTCCTTCTTATCAGCTTCTTTTTCTCCCAACAATTGCTTTTTTTCCTCTCTTTTCTTTGCCAATTCCTTTACCCGTGCGGCATATTCCGAATCTGAAATCAAATCATCGGTAGGATCTCCGTCGCTCATTTCAGCTTTTTCCTCAAGAATTTCCTCCAAGGTTTTTAAAGGTTCGGGATTGCCATAGCTAGGTTTTGCAGTTTCGTTGTAAGCCATATGGCTTTTTATGGGATCTGCTTTGGAAAGTTCCTCCAACATTTTTTCCTCTTCGGGTGTCAATTCTTCCAATAACTCCTCCTCCATGACCATTTCAACCACATAGTCATCTTCTTCCTCCTGCCCACCCAGATTGATGTTGTACAGCACCAATACCACTATCGCCATAGAAAAAATGGTAATAATGAGTGATAGTTGTTGTCTGTTGAGGTTCATGTTCATATAACATTATTTTTAGGGAAATAGTATTATAAATCGGTGAAAGGGCATTTCTTTAATTTACTAATTATCTCCTTTTTCACCCAATAGTAGTTCCGAGAAAACTAAAGGGTCTTGGGCTATATCTACGTTAAAATCACCTATTTTGGTTCTTCTAAGGGCCGATAAATGTCCACCGGACCCTAGGGATTTACCAAAATCATGGGCTATGGAGCGTATGTAAGTCCCTTTACTACAAACAATTCTGAACTGTAAGTTAGGTAGTTCAAAACTCGTAATTTCGAACTCGTGAACATGGATTTTTCGTGTGGTTATTTTAATTTCCTTTCCCTCCCGGGCGTATTCATATAATCGTTTTCCATCCTTTTTTAAGGCTGAAAATATGGGTGGCTCTTGCTCTATTTCGCCCAAAAACTTAGGAATAGTTTTTTTAATTAAATCTTCGCTAATATGATCTATGGGAAACATATGATTTATTTCAGTCTCCAAATCATAGGAAGGTGTTGTAGCTCCCAAGGTAATTGTACCCGTATATTCTTTTACTTGACCTTGAAACTCTGGTATTTTCTTAGTGAATTTACCCGTGCAGATTATCAATAAGCCTGTGGCGAGTGGATCTAACGTCCCGGCGTGACCTATTTTTATTTTTTTTAGATTGAATTTTTTACGGATGGCCCATTTGAGCTTATTCACCGCCTGAAATGAGGACCAGCCCAAAGGCTTGTCTATCAATAGTAATTGACCGGTTAAAAAGTCTTCTTTAGTCAATTCGTTCATGAAAAAAATAAAGGTTTTTACAAATGTATTTAAGGGTTCATAAACCCGTACGTGATGGCTATCAATCCAACAATAAGACAGTAGATAGAAAAATAGGAAAGTTTGCTTTTACGTACCAGTTGAATCATCCAAGTACAAGCGGCAAGTCCAGCAACAAAAGCAGCTATAAAACCTGCACCCATAGCAATATTATTTTCCCCGTTAAATGTTAATTCCCCACTCATTAAATCCTTTGCTATTTTACCAATAATTAGGGGTACGACCATAAGAAAGGAAAAACGGGCAGCTTTTGATTTGTCCACCCCCAATAAGACAGAGGTAGAAATAGTGGCTCCACTCCTAGAGATACCAGGGAGCATAGCAATCGCTTGGGAAACGCCAACGAAAAAAGCGTTTTTAAAACTTACTTTTTTATCGGTATCCTTGGCCTTGTCGGCAAAATAGAGCAGTACCGCCGTAATCAGTAGCATGAAACCTACAAACCGGACATTTCCACCAAAAAAGGCCTCTAAATGCTCTTCAAAAAATAACCCCACAATTACAGCGGGAAGCATGGAAATAATAATTTTTACGGAGAACTGACTTTCTTCGTTCCATTTAAACTGAAACAATCCACTAATGATTTCCCATACATCCTTACGAAATACGACCAATGTACTCAGTGCTGTTGCAAAGTGGAGCACAACAGTAAATAATAGACTTTCTTCAGGAACAGAAGTGTCTCCTAAAATGGCCTTCCCTAATTCTAAATGGCCACTGGAGGAAACAGGAAGGAACTCGGTCAATCCTTGAATGATTCCGAGAATAATGGCATCAAGCGTGTCCAACTAGTTAGTCTTTTTGTAGGGATTCAACAAAATTGCATAAACCTCTATTCCAAGGCCGATAAGTACCAAGGTGGGTGCCAATCGAATTCGCCTAAAATTATAGATTTCAGGATTGAACACATTTGGGTCGTCACTTCCACCGCCGCTCATTAATATAAAACCAAGGGCAATAAAAGCTATCCCGATAAACATAAAAAGGTAATTCTTCTTTTGAAAAATAAAATCTTGTTTTACAGCTTGTTCGGCTCTGTTTTTCTTGCTCATGATACAAATTTAATAATATAATTCGTCCGTTCTAAGGTTTAAAAACCGTTGGGTGGCAAAATAGGTGCTTAACAAAGAAATTATAATGCCCAATACAAAAACACCTACAAGGAGTATGATAAGAATCATTGGGTCTTCCAAAAGCCCCAAATCCTGAAAATTGGTATTCACATAGTAGATTACACCTCCAATAGCCAAAAGTGCCAGTAAAGCACCGATCATTCCCAATTTTATGTTCTGCCAGATAAAAGGCCTTCTAATGAACGTTTTGGTAGCACCCACCATTTGCATGGTCTTAATGATAAAACGTTTGGAGTAAATGGAAAGCCGGATAGAACTGTTGATAAGCAACACGGCGATAAACGTAAATATTGCGCTGGCCACTAAAATCCAAAATCCGATTTTTTCCACACTCTTTGCTACCATACTTACCAATACTTTGTCATAGCTTACTTCATCCACGTAGCTTTTCTCGGAAAGTTCCTCTGCAATTTCCGTCACTTTTTCCGCGGTGACAAAATCGGCGTTCAGTTTTACATCAATAGAGTTTTTAAGCGGATTGTACCCAAGATAATCTACAAAATCCTCCCCAATTTCCTGGCTATGTTGCTGGGCAGCTTCTTCTTTGGAAACGTATGTGGCGGATTTGGTATAGTCGGACATCGCCAAGGTTTTTTGTAATTGTTCTACCTCTATTTCCTTGGCATCTTCCTTTAGAAAAATAGAGATGGTGATTTGTTCCTTGGAACGATCCGCCATTTTTTTTGTGTTCAGGACCAAAAGTCCTAAAATGCCCAAAAGAAATAGTACCAGAGCTATGCTTAGTACTACGGAGAAATACGAAGAAATCAGCTTTCGCCTCTGGTAGTTTTCAAAAGAAGTGCTCATACAGATAAATAGGAGTTGTAAAAATAGGAAAGTATTGTGATATGAATGATTGGATTCTTCATTTATAATGGTTGCGGTAGTTTATTAATTAAGTACTTGGCAAAAGTTTGTTTCGAATTTGATACCGATGGAAGTATCATAAATCTAAATTATTTTTTAAGGGCAAGGGCCCCGGTAAAAGTAGTGTCGTCCACAACTATCTTGTACCAATAGTTTCCTGCTGGAAGCTGTTGTCCATTGAAGGTGCCATCCCAAAAAGCCGAATCCTGACTACCGTTTTTCAGTAATTTTCCAAATCGGTCAAAAATAAAAAGTTCACTGGATGTGAAGGCTTCCAAACCGTCGGGAACAAAAATGTCATGAACAGTATCGCCGTTTGGCGTAAAGAATTTAGGAATTACTAGATGTAGATATTCTTGGGTGACGACGCCACAACCCTGCTTGTCCTGGATAAAGATGGTATAGTTTCCTCCGGCGACCGCTTCAAAAATTGGGCTATCCTGATACCTCGAACCGTCCAGGGAATATTCAAAATCTCCCGTGTTGGAGAGTGATACAATGATGGAAGGGCCATCCGAGGTAATGCTTTGAATAACCGGTAAATCTATTTGTTCAATGAAAAAGGACCTCATGTTGGAACAGCTGTTACCATCGGTAACAATTACAGTATATTCTCCAGGTTCCGAAATGTCAATCATTCCAGTGGTCTCTCCTGTACTCCATAAATAGTTAACATCATCTACCCCTGCATTAATGGTGATGCTTTCGCCTTCACATAGAAAGGTGTATGTATCCTCTGGGACTTCCGGAACAGGATTTACAGTAAGGGTCACAGCAGTCCTAGAGTCGGAAGGACAATCTATTAAAACTGAATTCATTTCCGCGTAGTAGGTACCAGCTTGTTCGGGATCAAAATTGGAATCGTTTTCCAATAGAAGGGTACCACCTGTGGGAGCATCATACCAACTAATGCTAAAGTCGGCAGGAACGGCTACACTTATTGGGCTTGATTCATTTTCGCATCGGGTTATATCACCATTGCTAATTGGCGCAGGCGGAACAGAAACAATCAAAACTTCAAACACGTCCGAAAGCACATTGCAAAGATCATTGGATACGTTAATTGGGTCCTCCGCAATTTTGGCCCTAAAATAAGTAGTATTGGTTAGGGCTGACGTCGTATAGGTATTAGCGTTTGCGCCCGGAATATCGGTCCAGCTAACTTGATCAACGCTTTCCTGCCATTGGTACGCGTGCGTGGAAAAGATTGAAAAATCTGGTGTGGCCACCAGTGTAGTAGATAGGCCTCCCTGATTTTCGCACTTTACTATCGATTCTTCATTCTGGTCCGTTGCTACCGTAACCGAATCGCCACAAGATCTAAAAACAATATCGTCCAACGCCAAATCGTTTCCACACCCACCGTTACTGTTATTACGTATTTTTAGGATTACGGATGTTTGTCCCGGTTCCGTTTTAAAAACCAAAGCGTATTTTTCCCAAGTGCTATTTGTATTACCTATGATATTGCCCGTATCACCTTGCGCCAAGAGAATGGAATCGGTTTCATCCCAAATCTGAAAGCGCACGTTTATAGGAATGCTATTTCCATCACAACTGTTAGAGGGCTGCAGGTTTATGAGCCAAGAAGAAAATTCGTAGGTAGTATTTTCACAGAGCCCGGCAACTTGCTGTTGATAAAATTCACCTGCTGTAAAACTGGCGTTTACGATTAATGATTTTCCATTGGTGTCTCCCGGGGTATGGTCCATCACATTTATCCAATCAAAATAATTGGTGGTACTGGAGATTGTATAATCACCATCGTTAGGGGTGCCGGTAGTAAAATTATATGTGGTAGTACCTGGGGGCAAGGCAGGCCCGTCCGTTGTCCCAGACCCAAAATCCTCGGTAAAAATAGGGTCCCCAGAACTACCGCCGCAGAAGCCTAACTGTGCTTGTAGATTATGGGTAAAAAACGCCAGAAAAACTACGATTGGGATGAACCATTTGGGACTTGAATCTCTCACGGTTCTAAAGATACTATAAATGGATAAAAACCTTGTTTTTTAACATGGTTGGCGGATATCTGGTGTTATTGGGCTTTATCTTTTCAACTTTCATCGATTCCACCTATTTTTGTACTCGGATTTTAATTAAAAAGATCATAGAAGAATAGGCCCGTATACGGGAATTCGGATGTGGTCATTTTGTTTTTTAGAGCATTAAGGATGAATTATAATTTCAATGAGATTGAGGCCAAATGGCAAAAATATTGGGCGGAGAACCAAACTTTTAAAGCGGAGAATGATTCCACTAAGGAGAAATTCTATGTTTTGGATATGTTTCCCTATCCATCGGGTGCCGGCCTGCATGTAGGACATCCGTTGGGCTATATAGCCAGTGATATTTATGCAAGGTACAAGCGCCATAAAGGATTTAATGTACTGCATCCACAAGGATATGATTCATTTGGATTGCCGGCGGAGCAATATGCGATACAAACTGGGCAACATCCTGCAATTACCACCGAAGAAAATATAAAAACCTATCGTCGTCAATTGAACCAAATAGGATTTTCCTTTGATTGGAGTAGGGAAGTCCGGACCTCGGATCCCAGCTATTACAAATGGACACAGTGGATTTTCATTCAGTTATTCAATTCATGGTATAATATAGATTCGGACAAAGCCGAGGATATACAAAGCTTGATTTCTATTTTCAAGACCGATGGAAATAATTCTGTTAAGGCAGTGTGTGATGACGATATTGAGCCTTTTTCTGCTGAAGAATGGATCAATTTTTCTAACATCAAAAAACAGGAAATACTCTTAAAATATAGATTGACCTATTTGGCAGAGTCCGAAGTTAATTGGTGCCCGGCATTGGGTACGGTTTTAGCAAATGATGAAATTGTTAATGGCGTTTCGGAACGTGGGGGCCATCCTGTTATACGTAAAAAAATGACCCAATGGAGTATGCGTATCACCGCATACGCGCAGCGTTTTTTGGATGGATTGATTAAAATAGATTGGCCGCAGCCGCTTAAGGATTCCCAGACCAATTGGATTGGTCGCTCAGAGGGAGCAAGCGTGACTTTTAAAGTTCTCCTTCAGACTGACCTCCCCCTAACCCCCTCCGGAGGAGGGGGAACTAATTCTCGATTGACAGGGGATTCTTCTATAATCCGCACCTTGCTAGAACGTGCAAAGGAGATGAGAAAGAATCCTACAAAAGCAGAAGCATTACTTTGGGAGCTGCTTCGAAAGAAGGACTTTGTTTACAAGTTTAGAAGGCAGCATCCTATTTATGAATACATCGTAGATTTTGTTTGTTTAGAGAAAAATTTGATTATTGAAGTTGATGGTAAAATACACGAACATCAGTTAAATGAGGATGCTGAAAGACAATTAGTTTTAGAAGAAAAGAAAGGATTTAAGGTTATTCGTTTTTCCAACGAAGAAGTTTTAAATGATATTCAGGCAGTAAAGGCCAAAATCAGAAAAGAATTAAACTCCCTCTCCTTAGGGGAGGGTTGGGGAGGGGACTATTCAATAGAAGTCTTCACCACCCGCCCCGACACTATTTTTGGAGTTTCCTTTATGACTTTGGCCCCTGAGCATGAATTGGTGAATATAATCACGACTCCAGAACAAAAAGCTGAGGTTGATGCTTATGTTGAAGCTACGGCAAAACGATCGGAACGTGATCGAATGGCCGATGTAAAGACGATTACGGGAGCGTTTACTGGAGCGTATGCGGAACATCCGTTTACCAAAGAACCCATTCCAATTTGGATCGGGGATTATGTATTGGCCGGTTACGGTACCGGTGCGGTGATGTCCGTTCCCTGTGGGGATCAACGCGATTATGATTTTGCCAAACATTTTAATATTCCTATCCCAAATATTTTTGAAGGAGTGGATATTTCCGAAGAAGCTTTTGCGGACAAGGACAAAACCATAATTACCAATTCTGATTTTTTGAATGGATTAGACTACAAAGAAGCCACAAAGATTGCCATACAAACGCTGGAAACATTGGGTCAAGGGGAAGGAAAAATTAATTACCGATTACGTGATGCCGTTTTTAGCCGTCAGCGGTATTGGGGAGAGCCTTTTCCGGTCTATTATGATACAGACGGAATGCCACAGATGCTGGATACAAAATTCTTGCCTTTAAAATTACCCGAGGTCGACAAATATTTACCTACCGAAAGCGGAGAACCACCCTTGGGTAATGCCAAAGAATGGTATTGGTTGCAGTATGGTGAAGAAGGTAAAGTAGTTTCAGAAGAGGAATTTGAAAACTCTTCCCCTTCGGGGAGGCTAGGAGGGGCACTTGAACTCAACACCATGCCGGGTTGGGCGGGAAGTTCCCAGTATTTTAACCGCTACATGGACCCGCATAATGAAGAGGAAATCTTCTCTCAGGAAGCCATTAATTATTGGCAGGATGTGGATTTGTATATTGGCGGTAGTGAGCATGCTACAGGACATCTGCTTTATAGCCGTTTTTGGCAAAAGTTTATGTTTGATAAAGGCTTGGTTCCTAAAGATGAGTTTGCTAAAAAACTCATTAATCAAGGGATGATTACTGGGACTAGTGCTTTTGTGAATATTTGGAATAATAAGCATAATGGAAATCCCGTGTTAATTCCAAAGGAATATCGAAAAATCTATAGCTGAAAAGAGATTTATATACGATTATTCGCCAAACAGGACAATCTGTTTTCTGATTTAAAATCAAAAATGTTAGAAGGGCGGACAATTTCCGAGTCAAAATGGAATCATTTTAATCCTCTACATGCAGATGTTTCATTTGTTAACTCTTCGGATGAAATGGATATAGAGAGATTTAAAAAATGGTGACCAGAATATTACCGATACAGAATTTATTACTGAGGAAGATGGTTCATTTAACGTAGGCCGCGAAGTCGAAAAAATGTCCAAATCCAAATACAATGTGGTCAATCCAGACGATATTGTAAAGGAATACGGGGCGGACAGCCTTCGCTTATACGAAATGTTCTTAGGACCTTTGGAGCAATCCAAACCTTGGAATACGGCAGGGATTACCGGAACACATGGCTTCTTAAAAAAACTATGGAAATTGTATCACTCCGGCCCAAACGGTGATTTCCACGTAACAGATGATCCTCCTTCGGCAGAGGCTTTTAAAACCTTGCACAAGACCATCAAAAAAGTTGCCGAGGATATAGAGAATTTCAGTTTTAATACTTCGGTTGCTACGTTTATGATTTGCGTAAACGAGCTCACTTCCCAAAAATGTTCGAGTCGTGCTATTTTGGAGCCGCTTGCTATTTTGGTATCACCCTATGCGCCACATATTGCCGAAGAACTTTGGGAGAAATTGGGACATGAAGAATCCATTTCAACTGCACCTTTTCCAAAATTTGAGGAAAAATATGTAGTGGAAAGCAACAAGGAATATCCCATTTCTTTCAATGGAAAAATGAAGTTCACCATAGAACTACCTTTGGATTTGAGCAAGGATGAAATTGAAGCTACTGTACTGGCCCACGAAAAGACCCAACAACAATTGCAAGGAAGAACACCTAAAAAGGTAATTGTGGTACCCGGGAAAATTGTGAATATAGTGGGATAACGTAATTGCGAGGAGCGCAGCAACGAAGCAATCTGTTTGATCCTGTTTCAAAAGCTAATCGGACGCTGGTCATTTTTTGTGCCATATAATCTTAAAAAATAAGTGAACAACATCGAAATTCTTGGGCTTGTTGCCGCTGTACTTACCACTGGGGCATTTGTCCCACAGGTATATAAGACTTGGAAAGAAAAATCTACGAAGGATATTTCCCTTACTATGTATTCGGTATTGTTAACAGGAGTTCTCCTTTGGATTGTCTATGGGTCTATTCATAGAAAGTATTCCGATAGTTGCAGCTAATAGTATTACCGCTATCCTATTGTTTTTTATGCTTCTGATGAAAATAAAATACAAATAATGATATATACCCCTAAAAAATTATGGGGCTAGTTCATTATAATTGTATTTTTTGGCTGTCTACCCCTACCTTTTATCGAATATTTGTTTGATAAGTGTTTAATTTGTCACAACTTCGTGACTTAATCCAAAACTATATAACAATGATTGTTGGTATTCCTAAAGAAATTAAGAACAACGAAAGCAGGGTTGGTATGACACCAGCAGGGGTTTTCGAATTGGTAAAGAACAACCACAAGGTTTTCGTGCAATCAGGAGCAGGAGAGGGGAGTGGTTTTTTCAATAAGGATTACCAACAGGCAGGGGCAATAATTTTGGATACTATAGGACAGGTATATGCCATGGCGGAAATGATCGTAAAGGTAAAGGAGCCTATAGCTGAAGAATATGATTTAATTCAGGAAGGTCAAATACTGTTTACCTATTTCCATTTTGCCTCAAGTGAGGAACTTACCAAGGCTATGATTAAGCAAAAAGCTATTTGTATAGCTTATGAAACAGTTGAAGATGAGGAAGGTACGTTGCCGTTGTTGACACCAATGTCCGAAGTTGCGGGGAGAATGGCAATACAACAGGGCGCAAAATACTTGGAAAAACCGGTAAAAGGACGTGGTGTTCTTTTAGGTGGAGTACCTGGAGTTGCCCCCGGTAGGGTTTTGGTACTTGGAGCGGGAGTCGTAGGAATTCAGGCTGCAAAAATGGCAGCGGGACTTGGGGCCCATGTGACCATTTTGGACATCAATATGAAACGTTTGCGCTATGTGAACGATGTAATGCCCCCACATGTTGTGACCGAATTCTCAAACGAATTTAATATCAGAAAACATATTAAGGACCATGATCTTAATTATAGGCGGCGTATTGTTAAAAGGAGCCAAGGCACCTAATTTGATAACACGGGATATGCTAAAGGAAATGCGCCCCGGAACTGTTATTGTTGATGTTGCCGTAGATCAAGGGGGATGCGTGGAAACTACAAGACCAACTACACATGAGGACCCAGTGTATATAATTGATGACGTGGTACACTATTCTGTGGCGAACATGCCGGGAGCGGTTCCCTATACTTCCACCATGGCGTTGACCAATGTTACCTTACCGTATGCCCTAAAATTGGCAAATTTGGGATGGGAAGAGGCGTGTAAAAAGGATGCCAGTTTAAATAAAGGCTTAAACATTGTTGAAGGGAAGGTAGTATATGATGAAATAATTGAAGCTTTTGGCTGGGAAGAGGTACTCGCCTAAACGTACATTTTGTCAGTAAGATAGATCTCGGCAGACACTTATAACTAATTTAAGGGTTTGGCGAGATTTTTGCTTTTCAAATTATGGATGCTTGAAACGGAATGTTTAGTATCTTTAATTAAATTAAAATTGAAAAGATATGATGGGATATTATATACTGATAGGTGCCATAGCACTGGTCAGCTGGTTGGTTAGTAGTCGGTTAAAAAGTAAGTTTAAGCACTATTCTAAAGTGCATTTACAGAATGGAATGAGTGGTGCTGAAATTGCTGAAAAAATGTTGGCAGATCACGGAATTCGCGATGTAAAGGTTATTTCTACACCAGGGATGCTTACGGATCACTACAATCCAAAGAATAAAACGGTAAACCTTAGTGAAGGGGTTTACAGTCAGCGCAATGCTTCTGCGGCAGCAGTTGCTGCGCATGAGTGTGGCCATGCGGTACAACATGCGCAGGCTTATGAGTGGCTGACAATGCGTTCCAAATTGGTACCGGTCGTTAGTGTAACTTCCGGAATGTCTACTTGGGTCGTGTTTGGTGGATTAATTTTAGGAGCTGCGGCCGGGGTTGGATTCGGATATTGGGTTGCTGTTGCTGGATTGATTATGATGGGAATGGCCACCTTGTTCAGTTTTATTACTTTACCGGTAGAATACGATGCCAGTAACCGTGCCTTGGCGTGGTTAAAAGCTAAGAACGTGGTTACACCAGAAGAATATAAAGGCTCTGAAGATGCTTTAAAATGGGCGGCCAGAACTTATTTGGTAGCTGCTATAGGTTCTTTGGCCACATTGGTTTATTGGGGACTCCAAGTTTTTGGTGGCAGGGATTAACCAATTGAAAATTATAACCCCAAAGGTTTTCAAAACCTTTGGGGTCTTTTTTATTCATTTGTTTATACAAATTCCTAAATCGTAATTTGTCGGTCAATCTGTTGCGCTAAGGATATAAAGGTCTCGGTTCTGGATACTCCTTCAATTTGCTGAATTTCCTTGTTGAGAACATGCATTAAATGTTCGTTATCCTTGCACAATACTTTAATAAGGATGGACCAGTTTCCCGTAGTATAGTGGCATTCCAAAACTTCTGGAATTTTTTCCAACTGCTTTACGGCAAGCGGATTGCTCATTGCTTTGTCCAGATAGATTCCAATGTAAGCCATGGTAGTATAACCCATGACTTTGGGATTGATAATAAATTTGGAACCGGATAGTAAACCGGATGCTTCCAGTTTTCGCAATCGCTGATGTATTGCCGCTCCCGAAATTCCGATACCACGGGCAATTTCTAATACCGGTTTCCGGGCATCGTTCATCAAAAATCTTAGGATTTTCTTGTCTATACCGTCAATTTTTACTTTTTCGTTATTGGATTTTGCCATTTTACTTTTAGATATCAATAAATATAGGCAATAGGATTACACTATTTTAATGAAGTAAAGAATTTATATCAAAACTTTAGTTTGTACTTCCATCGATATCGTAACCCAGATAGGGTACTCGATATTCTTTAAACTTGATTCCATAACCAACCAACTCCTTTAAGATAGGTTCATAGACTTCTTTGGTAATCGGGATTTGAACTCCAGGAGTCTTAATTTTTTTATTCAGAATAAGTAGGGTGGCTATTGCTACGGGTAACCCCACGGTTTTCGCCATTGCGGTATGTGTTCTATTTTCGCCTATGACCACCATATTGGCATCTATTTGCTTTTTTGCACCATCTAATTCATACCCGAATTTGTGGTACATCACAATCATATCTTTATCATCCGGTTTCAACGTCCAACTGTCTTCCAGTATGTACTGCAGCATTTGTGCAGGTGTGGCATGTTTTAAAGGAATGGTTTTTTTGGAATCAAAAAGATTAAGTTCCAACAGTTTTTCCCAACGGATATCGTCCTGATCTATTTTTAATAGATGACGCAATTTCAGTTCTACGGAATCTGTGGTAGAATAGGGTAAAAATAAGTTTACAAAGTCACGATATGACATTCCTTCGCAATTTTCAACTTCATAACTATCATCGGTCATGCCTAATTGTACAAACATGTTCCATGCTTTGGAAAACCCTACTCTTCGCATCGTGCCACGATAAAGTGTTAGTATATCTTGTAGACCGTAAGCCTCCCGATAATTAAGGGAATTCCTATTGGCATAGCCTTCAAATCTTCCATAGCCCTCTATTTCAAAAAATTCGGTTCTTCTAAAAAGTTGGTTGTACGGGATGTATTTATAGGTTCCTTCTTGAATAAATTTGGCAGTACCACCCTGTCCTGCAACCACCACATTTCTTGGGTTCCACGTAAATTTGTAGTTCCAAAGGTTATTGTCGCATTCTGGTGCCACCAGACCACCGGTAAAGGATTCGAATAAAAGCATTTTACCTCCCTTTGCCCTGATACCATCTATAATTTGCATGGCGCTCATGTGATCTATACCAGGGTCAAGCCCAATTTCATTGATGAAGACAAGACCTTTTTCTTTTGCTTGGGCATCTAATTTTTTGATTTGCTCAGAGACGTAGGATGCAGTTACGAGATGTTTTCCGTAAATAATACAGTCTTCTGCAACCTTTATGTGCAAATGTGCGGGTAACATGGAAACCACGATATCACTATTTGAGATGGCATTTTTACGTTGTTCATCATCAAACACATCCAGCTTTAAAACGGAACAGGATATATGGTTGCGGATATGTTCCGGAATAAAATCGGGATTTATGTCGCCAAGGGTCAAATGCAATTGCTCTTGCTCTGCTTTTTCCAAGAAATAATCAATTAAATAGGAAGTTGATTTTCCTGCTCCAACAACAAGTATTTTTCGTGGCATACGTTTCCTTACATTTGTTTTACAACGGAATACTAAGGTATCAAATTGTTACATTTATAAAAAAAGAGAATCGTTAAGTTATGAACAGAACAATATTTGTCACGGCCTGTATTTTCGGCACTCTTGCTGTTGTATTGGGGGCATTTGGGGCTCATGGGTTGAAACAATTGGTAGAGGCTGATGCAGTTAACACCTTTGAAACCGGAGTCCGATATCAGATGTACCATGCTTTTTTATTGTTCGTGTTAGGCCTTTTGCCCAATATTAAGGAGGGCTCAAAAAGGGTGATTTATTGTTTGATAGTCGTTGGAATCCTCCTATTTTCTTTTTCAATTTATTTTTTGGCGATTAATACTTTGATAGCTTTCGATTTCAGGAAAATTGGTTTTTTAACACCTATTGGAGGTGTGTTTCTTATATCAGGCTGGAGCGTTCTAGGATACCACTTGTTAAAAACCATACCCAAAAACTAGCTTAAACCATCAACCAACATAGTTGCCATGAACAAGACAAGGTTATTAGGATTACTAGTTAGGACCAATTGCATTTTTCCTAATTTTATTTTTCTTCCACCCGGAAAGATTGTCTGAGGAAGCCAATGCCGTGTTGGCCACAACCGCTTGGATAGCTATTTGGTGGATTACCGAAGCGATACCCATTGCCGTAACTGCTTTGCTACCGATTGTGTTGTTTCCTTTATCGGGAGGGCTGGATTTGTCCGCCACTTCGGCTTCTTTCGGTCATAAGTATATATTCTTATATATGGGCGGTTTCATTATCGCCATTGCCATTGAAAAATGGAACTTACATAAACGTATTGCGTTGAATATCATTAAACTAATAGGTTCGGATATACGAAAGATTATTCTTGGCTTTATGTTGGCGACCGCATTCTTGTCCATGTGGATATCCAATACGGCAACCGCGGTAATGATGTTGCCCATTGGTATTGCGATTATAAAACAACTAAAGGACAATCCGGATACGATAGAAGATGAAAACCTGATTTTTGGGAAGGCCTTAATGCTTGCCATTGCATACAGTGCATCTATTGGGGGAGTGGCAACTTTAATTGGTACACCGCCCAACTTGGTTTTAGCAGGTATCGTTTTGGACACCTATGGCTATGAAATTACATTTATGCAATGGTTCATTTTTGGTTTGCCCATATCCATAACCCTGCTATTTATATGTTGGAAGTATTTTACCAGATATGCCTTTACCTTTACCCAAAATGAATTTCCTGGTGGGAAAAAGGAAATCAAACGACTGCTAAGCACACTGGGTAGAATTACCTACGAGGAGAAATTGGTTACGGTAGTTTTTGCCCTTACGGCATTTTGCTGGATAACAAGGTCTTTTCTTTTGCAAAGGTTGCTTCCGGGATTGGACGACACCATTATCGCAATATTCTTCGCTATTTTACTTTTTTTGATTCCGGCCCGAAATAAAAAAGAACGACTCATCAAATGGGAAGAGGCCGTGCAAATGCCATGGGGAATTATTTTGCTGTTTGGTGGTGGCATGGCCCTTGCAAAAGGTTTTGAGGAAAGTGGACTTGCTGTTTGGATCGGGGGACAGATGACTTCTTTGTCAGGACTACCCATATTCCTGTTGATTTTGGTGCTTGTGGCCGCAGTAAACTTCTTAACGGAAATAACATCCAACTTGGCAACAACGGCAATGCTTCTTCCTGTATTGGCACCAATGGCGTTGACTATAGATGTTCATCCTTTTGTCCTAATGGTAGGGGCTGCAGTGGCAGCTTCATGTGCATTTATGCTCCCTGTGGCAACGCCTCCAAATGCGGTGGTATTTGGTTCAGGTTACCTGAGAATACCGGATATGGTGCGCAAAGGGTTTGTAATGAACGTAGCTTCTGTCTTGATTCTGACGCTTTTTGTGTATTTTCTTTTGCCGGAATTATGGGATTTGACCATAATCGGTTTTCCGGATGCATTAAGGAAATAAGTATGTAATAGCTTGTCTTCTGAATTGAGAAGTACAATCAACCTTCTACAGATTTTACAACTTAATCCTGATTTTACTGTATAAAGTTTTGACCCCATGGACCTTATAACAATCATTTTTCAACTACAAAGATGGAAAGTTATGAATAACACAATTCGACGAGTTTAATCCCTATTAAGGCTTAAAAACAAAAAGGTTGATATCAGAATTTTATAGCTTTGCACAAACAAAAACACTTTTATGACATCATCTGAACAAAACACGAAAACGATTTCGTTAGAGGCGTATGGAATAAATCATAAAAACATTCATTACCAATTAAGTCCTAAGACCTTACAAGCAATAACATTGGACAAGGGAATGGGCGTTGAAACGGAGAATGGAACGTTGGCAATCAATACTGGAGAATTTACGGGAAGATCGCCTTTGGATCGCTTTATTGTTAAAGATGAAATTACGGAGGACAAAGTATGGTGGGGAAAAATTAACATACCTTTTGAGCAAGATAAGTTTGACGCGCTTCACAAAAAGGTAATTGACTATTTAAACAAAAAGGAATTATTTGTAAGGGACGCTTATGCATGTGCTGAAGATGCCTACCGACTTAATATTAGAGTAATAAACGAATATCCTTGGTCAAATATGTTTGCCTACAACATGTTCTTGCGACCTACGGAATCTGAACTGGAGCGTTTTACTCCGGAATGGACGGTAATCAACGCACCAGGATTTATGGCCGACGCAAAAGTGGACGGTACAAGACAGCACAATTTTGCCATTCTTAACTTTTCCAAGAAAATAGCTTTAATTGGAGGAACTGGATATACGGGTGAAATTAAAAAGGGAATTTTCTCTGCTTTAAATTTTATTCTTCCGGTTTATAAAAACACCCTCCCAATGCACTGCTCCGCTAATGTTGGAGAGGAAGGGGATACGGCTATATTTTTTGGCTTGTCCGGTACTGGAAAAACTACATTGTCCACTGATCCGGAACGAAAACTTATTGGTGATGATGAACACGGTTGGACAAGCCAGAACAGTGTTTTTAATTTTGAAGGTGGTTGTTATGCAAAAGTCATCAACTTATCGGAAGAGCAGGAGCCAGAAATATTCGCGGCTATTAAGCCGGGTGCCATATTGGAAAATGTCGTTTTGGACGATTGCGGCCACGTAGATTTTACGGATACTTCAGTAACCCAGAATACAAGAGTTAGTTACCCTATTTATCATATTAATAATATTCAAGAACCTTCCATTGGGAAGAATGTAAAGAATATTTTCTTTTTGACCGCGGATGCTTTTGGGGTGTTACCTCCCATATCCAAACTTACGCCAAGTCAGGCAGCCTACCATTTTATTTCCGGTTACACGGCAAAAGTAGCAGGAACGGAAGCCGGGGTAGTGGAACCGCAACCTTCTTTCTCAGCTTGTTTTGGGGCACCTTTTATGCCTTTGCATCCTACCAAATATGCCGAAATGTTGAGTAGTAAGATGAAGGAATCCGGAGTGGATGTTTGGTTGGTAAATACAGGATGGACCGGAGGACCTTACGGTATAGGCACACGAATGAAATTAAAATATACGCGGGCTATGATCAGTGCCGCATTAAACGGCAAGTTGGGACTTTATTCGTATGATACCTATCATATACATTCCGTATTTGGGGTTGCACAGCCAAGGGAATGTCCTGGAGTTCCAACAAGTGTTTTAAGTCCCAGGGCAACATGGAACAATGATGAAAAATACTACACTACGGCGTTCAAACTTTCCAATGCGTTTAGGGAAAACTTTAAAAAGTTTGAAAGTTATGCCAGTGAAGAAATACGAAGGGGAGGTCCACAGCGATATGCTTTCTAAAATAAAAAGCCTTACCGAACGGTAAGGCTTTTTTTATGGAATTAAGCGTAAACTATTTGTTTACACTGGTAATGTATTTTTGCAATGCCATGGTCATGGATGGTGTCTCTGCCGTTGGCGCTTTAATGTCTATTCTAAGTCCAGCATCCGTAGCCGCCTCCACGGTTGAATTTCCGAAAACGGCAATTCTTGTATCGTTTTGTTTAAAATCCGGAAAATTCTGTAAAAGGGATTCAATCCCCGACGGACTGAAAAATACCAGTATATCATAATATACATTCCTCAAATCCGACAAATCACTGATAACGGTCTTATAAAAAATCCCTCTTTTCCAGGAAATGTTAAGTGCATCCAGGGTTTCTGGATATTCTGGTTTCAAAACATCGGAAGAAGGAAGCAGAAATTTTTCGTCCTTGTATTTTTTGATCAAGGGAATTAAATCGGAAAATAAGCGTTGACCCACATAAATCTTACGTTTTCTATATACAACGTATTTTTGTAGATAATAGGCCACTGCTTCTGACTGGCAGAAATACTTCATACTATCCGGCACCTTAAAACGCATTTCTTCGGAAATCCTGAAAAAATGATCCACCGCGTTTCGACTAGTAAGAATTATAGCAGTGTAATCTTTAGGATCTATTTTTTGCTGACGAACACTTTTTGCATCAACTCCTTCTACATGAATAAAGGGTCTGAAATCAACCTTTACCTTCTCTTTATCGATAAGCTTGGAATAGGGAGAATTTTCCATTTTTGGTTCTGGTTGAGAGACCAAAATCGTCTTTACTTTCATACGGCGCACTATTTAAGAAAGCTTCCCATTATTATTAAGGGTGCAATTTCGAGTGTGCAAAGGTACAAAATAAAATAGAAAAAATAATTGGTAATTAATTTTTGGGAATTTCTAATTACTGTAATCCAACCTATTATATTCACAAGTAAGAACAAAATAGCCGCTACAATGGCTACTGTCCTATTGTCCACAAAAATATAGGTCAAGAGAATATTGGCGATGAACAAAACGATTCCACTGTAATTTAAATAGGAAAGTTTTTTAAAAACAAGGTCGCTAATAGCGCGATATGACCCAAACACAAAACCGTTGCCTAGCTGTAGTGCAATTTTTAGTAGTATAAAAAGAAAGAAACCCGATAAAATAATAGGATAAACAAAAGGGTATGCATTGTTTTGCGGATTCAAGAAAATACGCCAAACGAGAAATATAAAAAGCGACGTATTAATAATCTGAAACAACGTAAAGAAAAAAGAAAACCAATTAAAGAGTTTTTCCTTTTTGTTGTACATAAATATGTACTTGTTATTAAAGGGGAGAATGATGAAATTCAGAAAGCGGGAATAAAAAAGACTTTTTGCTACAAGAACAAAAAGTAGGCTCCCAAAGATTAAAATGGTTATCCAGTCGTTTGTTACTGCCGTTCTGTAAACAGGGTCTATCATTCTAGTTCGGTTGGTTTTCCATTGAGGCCAAAGTACAGATTGTTCTCTGAAATTACTACTCTAAAATAACCAGGATTTTCATTTTTCGGAGCGGGCAGCTTAAATTTAAAATTCGTAGTATCTCTGGCTTTTATATTAGTTATTCCCTCTTTAGAAGGTTTAACGGAAATTGGAATCGTTTCTAGGGTTCTTTTATAGGAATCCAAGTAAGCAATACCAAATTTCAGGCTTTGTATGTTTATATCAAATTTGTACGGACTATAGACTTTTACTTCTAGTTCCTCATTGGGGTTTAAAGAAATGTGTTCCTGTGGAACGATACATTCCAACTTGCGATAGGATTGAAAGTTATCTATGAATTTTCCATGGTATTCTCCACCGTCGGTTTTGGTGTAGTGGAAAGTACCATCCTTTATAAAACGAGATACGTAGAGTACATCTTTGCCTCTAACCTTTTCCTCGGAGTCATCTATAGAATATTGGTTCTTCCGATACATAACATTGTTCAGCGAAAAAGTACTATTTCCACCCGAATAGAAGGCATACATGGGAGCGTTTCTATAAGAATTTTCGAAAACTACAGGCATGTCACCAATCTCATCCTGTACTTGTTGTACCCATTCTCTATTCCCATGGGATTCATAAAAAACATTAAATAATAGCGGTTGGTAAACCAGACCAACGCGTAAATAAAGGATTATGACAATATTTATGATGCCCAACCTATATATCCAAAGCATACTTTTTTTATGCTGTAACATGTAGTTAAAAACTATAATAATTAGGGGAATACAGATAATGATGATCCACTGCGTTTGCACCCTCCTGTTGAAACTGGAAAAAAAGAAGAAAAGAATTACCCCATACGTTAGGTAAAGCAAGGCCTTGGTAAATTTATCGGTTGATCTACTCTTGAATAGTGCCTGATAAATAAATGGGAAAGTCAAACCGAAAATCGCTACCAAATTCACAAAGAATCCCAAGGTGTATTTTTCAAAACTATAAGGTCCATTGGGCCGTTCATACAGGTGATATTTTATGGATACAAAATCGTTCTCATAAAGCCAGTAAAAGTGTGGCGAATAGCAAACCAGCGCCACCGATACTGAAAGCCAAGCGTATTTATTCCCAAGTAAAGATAGGTTGGACAACAGCACAAAAAGAATGACAAGCACGGCGTGATACTTACTATACATTAAAGCTGCCATAAACACGCCCATTATTACTGACTTTACAAGAGTAGGCTTTATTATAAAGTGTTTATAGGCGAGTAAAAAGCAAGTGGTGAAAAACAACAAGGGGGTATCCGGTAACGTAAAAAAACCGTAGGCATTTAACAAGGTCATGGAAAATACGAGGACGAAAAAATGTTGGATGTATTGATTTTTTTTTGGATTGTCTATCAATAACCAGAGCAATAGCACATTTGCCGTAGAAAGGAAACAGCTAAAAAAACGGACTCCTAGCTCTCCGTTAAAAAAATAACTACTTAGCTTCACCAATAAAGCAACCATCGGTGGATGGTCAAAGTATCCCCAGGCCATATTTTGACTGTAGTACCAATAATAGGCTTCGTCAAAAATAAGTTCTGTAAAATGGGATTGAACAATATTAAGGGCTAAAAGCCCAAAAAGAAAATAATAGAACCTTCCGGGAATTTTTTCGAACATCAGCAGATTTTACCTCGGGCAAAATTACAAATTCTTGACTTCAAAAAATGTTTTAAAAAAACCATAAACCTTACAAGCCCGTTTCACCAACATTTATAAAACCTTACTTTTGTTAAAATTTGCTGCATTTCATGTCCAACAGTATCGTGATAATTCCTACCTATAAGGAAATTGAGAATATAGAGGCTATAATACGCGCTGTTTTCGATTTGCAGCGAGATTTTCACGTTCTTGTTGTTGATGATAATTCTCCGGATGGTACGGGAGATTGTGTAAAAGGTTTACAGGAAGAGTTCGAGAATCGGCTGTTCTTGGAAACCCGTTTGGAAAAATCTGGTTTGGGAACCGCTTATATACACGGATTCAAATGGGCAATAGCAAGAAATTACGATTATATTTTTGAGATGGATGCCGATTTTTCCCATACTCCATCGGACTTGTTACGGCTTTTAAAGGCTTGTGAAAATGGTGCTGATGTTGCTATAGGATCAAGGTACAAAAAAGGGGTAAACGTGGTAAATTGGCCCCTCTATAGGGTGTTGCTATCGTATGGGGCATCGGTCTATGTAAAAATGATTACCGGAATGCGCGTGCATGATCCAACGGCCGGTTTTGTATGTTATCGTAGAAATGTCTTGGAAAATATCGATTTGGACTCAGTTCGTTTCGTAGGTTATGCATTTCAAATAGAAATGAAATTTAGGGCGTACCTGAAAAATTACAACATAGAGGAGGTCTCCATTATTTTCAGGGATAGGGAAAAGGGGAAAAGTAAAATGAGTTCTTCTATAATCAGTGAAGCTATTTGGGGTGTTTTCGTAATGAAACTGCGAAGTTTATTTCAAAAAAACAGGTTTTAACCATGGGTAAGACATTATTTAAGAACGGTAAGGTTATTAACGAAGGCCTTATTAAAGAATGTGATATTTTGGTCGATGGGGAGCTTATCTCAAAAATCGCAAATAATATTTCGGACCCTGTGGCAAAGGTTATCGATTTGAACGGGAAACACCTATTGCCCGGAATTATAGATGACCAAGTACATTTTAGGGAACCTGGCCTAACCCACAAAGGAACAATAGCCACCGAAAGTAGGGCTGCTATTGGTGGTGGTATTACTACGTTCATGGAACAGCCCAATACTAATCCGCAAACAACTACGATTGAAAAACTGGAAGCAAAATTTGCTTTGGCCAAAGAGAGTTCATTCGCTAACTATTCCTTCCTGTTTGGTGGCACCAATGATAATTTGGAGGAAATTAAAAGACTGGATAAAAATGCCTGTTCGGGTATTAAGCTTTTTCTGGGGTCCTCTACGGGTAATATGCTGGTAGACGATGAGCAGGTGATCGAGAATATTTTTCGAAGTACGGAGATGGTCATTTCCGCGCACTGCGAGGATGAAGGTACAATTCGTAGGAATCTGGAAATTTATAGGGAAAAGTTCGGGGACGACATCCCTATTGAATGTCATCCGTTAATCCGAAGTGAAGAAGCGTGTTACCTATCTTCTTCCAGGGCCATAGCCCTTGCAAAAAAGACTGGTGCCAGATTACACGTTTTTCATTTATCCACAGGTAAAGAAACCAACTTGTTTAGAAACGATATTCCATTGGAGGAGAAAAAGATTACTGCTGAGGTCTGTATTCACCATCTTTGGTTCTCGGACACCGATTATAAGGAAAAGGGAACACTTATCAAATGGAACCCTGCGGTAAAAACGGCAAAAGATAGGGACATGCTGTGGGATGCCCTTTTGGATGATAGGATAGATGTCATTGCTACGGACCATGCACCTCATTTATTGTCTGAAAAAGATAATGTTTACACCAATGCTCCCAGTGGCGGACCTTTGGTGCAGCATGCACTTCCCGCAATGCTGGAGAAACATCTGGAAGGAAAAATAAGTTTGGAGCGCCTTGTAGAGAAAATGTGCCACAACCCAGCGAAGCTTTTTCAGATAGATAGAAGAGGTTTTATAAGGGAAGGATTTTACGCTGATTTAGCGGTGGCTGACCTAAACTCTGAATGGAAGGTATCAAAAGAAAACATTGATTACAAGTGTGGCTGGTCTCCTTTTGAAAATACAGTTTTTAAGTCAAAGGTCACCCATACGATGATAAACGGGCATTTGGCTTATGAAAATGGAAACTACTCCGAAAACAGGAATGCAAAAAGATTAACATTTAATAGGCCATGAAAAAACACGCAATCATTTTAATCGGGCTTATGGTATTCTTCTCCTGTGCGCAAAAACTTTTGGAAAAACCTGACAATCTGATTCCCAAGGATAAAATGGTAAGCATCCTAAAAGATATGACCGTCATAAATGCCGCTAAGAGTACCAACTCGGGTATTTTAAAGGAGTATGGCATAGACCCTACAAATTATGTGTTTAAAAAGTACGATATAGACAGTACGCAATTTGTGGAGAGTGACCGTTATTATGCTTCCCTGCCTCAAGAATATGAATCCATTTATAGGGAAGTGGAAAGCTTATTGGAAAAGGAACAGGAACGAATGGAGGAGGCAAAGTATACAAGCGATAGTTTAAATTTGTCAAAAAAGGGTATTAAAAAAAATAAAGCTGTGGATAGTTTGTCCACGAAAAAGAACTAAGCATGTTCCTCCAGGAACAGCTGGCTACTTCGTTTTATGGTGTCTTCTAAATCTTCAAATTCAAAATTTAGAGTATTTTTAACTTTGGCATTGTCATAAATCTGGGGGTTTTGTAATGAAAAAATAGAGTTTTTAGTAATCCTCCGTTGTCTGCCAGCTATCAAACTTCCCAAATAATCAAAAAATCTTCCAATTTTCAATTGCCATATTTTCAGACATTTGTGCGGTGGTTTTAATCCTAGTTCAATTGCCACTTTACCCATAATTTCCTTATAGGTCAAGTTTTTTGCTACCAGGATGAATCTTTCCCCTACGATACCGGAATTCATTAGTTTGATCATAACATTTACAACATCGTTTACCGTGACAAAACCGGTTCCACCGGGTGGATAAATTGAGTATCCTTTATTTACAGTACTAAAAAGTGAGCCACTTCCGCCTTCCCAAAAACCTGGCCCTAAAATCACACCAGGATTCACTATAACCACGGGCAAATTTTCTTGTGCGCCTCTCCAAACCTCTATTTCTGCAGAATATTTAGAAAGTGCATAAACGTTGATATGTTCATTGGTCCAATCGGTTTCCTCAGTGGATTTTTCTCCCTTGGCACTTCGCCCAATGGTTCCAATGGTACTCACATAACACAGTTTTTTAATATGATGGTGAAGACAAAGGTTCACAATGTTTGCCGTGCCTTCCGTATTTATCCGTTGTAATTTTTTAAAATCCTTGGGGTCAAATGAAATATAGGCTGCGGCATGATACACATGTGTAACCTCTTGAAACGCGGTTTCCATTTTTGGAATGTCAAGAATATCTGCCTGTACCCATTCTATCTTTTCAAAAACAGCAATGGAATTTTCAACATAGTAGGAGAATACTTTTTTGACGGCCGAAAGTTTCGCTTCGCTTCTATAAATAGCCCTTACTTTGGTATTGCTAAGCACCAATTGCAACAATAGATGCGACCCTACCAATCCAGTACCTCCAGTAACCAAAACCATAATCCAAAGTTAGCGAATACGCTTGGATAAATTCCTCTCTAATTAAGGTGGACGGGCGGGCTAATTCCTTTTATATTTGCAAACAATAATCAAAAGAACGGAACGGAATGACTTCAAATTTTGTTAAGGAATTGGAATGGAGGGGAATGCTGCACGACGCGATGCCCGGAACGGAGGAACATTTATTGGAAGGAATGCAATCATCCTATGTGGGGATAGACCCAACTGCAGATTCCCTACATATTGGTCATTTAGTGAGTGTTATGATGCTTCGTCATTTTCAATTGGCAGGGCATAAACCGTATGCGTTGATCGGCGGAGCAACGGGTATGATTGGCGACCCCTCGGGGAAATCTGCGGAGCGCAATTTGTTGGACGAGGCAACCTTAGGGCATAATCAGGAAGCGCTAAAAGAACAGTTATCCCGTTTTTTGGATTTTGGCAGCGATAAAGAGAATGCCGCCGTGTTGGTCAATAATTACGATTGGATGAAGGATTTTTCGTTTCTGGAGTTCATAAGGGATGTTGGGAAGCATATTACGGTAAATTATATGATGGCAAAGGATTCCGTAAAAAAAAGACTTTCGTCGGAAGCCAAGGAAGGAATGTCCTTTACGGAGTTTACGTACCAATTGGTCCAAGGCTATGATTTTTTGCATCTCTTCAAAACCTATAATTGTACGCTTCAAATGGGCGGAAGTGACCAGTGGGGGAACATTACCACAGGAACAGAACTTATACGAAGAATAGGGGGAGGAAAAGGATATGCCCTTACCTGCCCTTTAATTACCAAAGCGGACGGCACCAAATTTGGGAAAACGGAGAGTGGTAATGTTTGGTTGGATGCGAACCGGACATCCCCTTATAAATTTTATCAATATTGGTTGAACACCTCGGATGAAGATGCCGAAAAGTATATTAAGATTTTCACCTTTATTTCTAAAGGCGAGATTGAAGCCTTAATCAAAGAGCATTCGGATGCCCCACATCTCAGGTTGCTCCAGAAACGTTTGGCGGAGGAAATTACAATAATGGTGCATTCTAGGGAGGATTTTGAAAATGCCGTGCAAGCAAGTGAAATTTTGTTCGGTAAATCTACTTCGGCCGATTTAAAGAAACTGAACGAGAAAACCTTTTTAGAAGTATTTGACGGAGTACCACAGGCCGAAATTTCAACGGACGAATTAACGGACGGTTTGGATATGATAGGCGCTTTGGCCGCCAAAACAGGATTTTTGAGCTCCAATGGGGAAGCAAGGCGGGAGTTGAAGCAAAATTCCATTTCCGTAAACAAGGAAAAAGTAAAGGAAGATTACCTTATTACTAAAACGGATTTGATTAACGATAAATTTGTACTGCTGCAAAGGGGTAAGAAGAACTATTTTGTGCTTGTAGTAGTATAATGTAGGTTTAGGTTGGATTATAAGTTGGTTGAAAACTAAAGCGCCATCAAATTACACCCTCGTATATCCGAATGGTCAAAACGACCAAGAACTTCAAACCTACCATCTTTAAATACCTTTCCAAGGTCCTGCGTAGCGATGAATGAGCAGGAATTAACATTCGCCAGATCAACTACGTTTATGCCCCCGGTCTTATTTAGTACGGTCAAATTAAGCGCATCTTCAGTGTCCCTAGTTAGGATTTTCATCCAAGGTGGACATTTAAAAACACCATCGCCTTTGGAATAAGCTTGGGAAAGTAACTCGGTCATTCCATATTCGGAGTGGATGGCGCTTACGCCAAAACCTGTTCTTAATTTGGCATGAAGTTCCTCTCGTATCATCTCTTTACGGCGTCCTTTCATGCCTCCGGTTTCCATGATAATCGTATGCTTTAAATCAAGTTGAAATGCTTCCGAAAAATCCAAAAGAGCAAAAGAAACCCCAATTAGAAGGGTGGGGGTTTTGGAAGCTTCCAAAAGCTGCAATTCTTTTTTCAATCTATCAAAATCGTTCAGGAAAAACCCACTTTTGGAATGGTTGGATTTTTTGATGAGGTCGTTTACCATATAAATTAGGGAGGAGCCTTCACGCTCTAAATAGGATGGTAACAAGGCAAGGATGCAATAGTTTTCCGGACTTCCATAAAACTGTTCAAAAGCGCTTAAATAACTTTTATGGTATAAACTTAAGTCGGTAACAAAATGATTACTGGTGGAAGCTCCTGTTGTACCGCTACTGGTAAAAAGGGCTTCAGGTTTTTTATGGGAGCTGAGGATTTTTTTGGTTTTGAAAAACTGTATTGGTAAAAAAGGAATTGTATCTAAAGACGTTACATTCTCGGGATTTCTTCCCAAATGCTCACAGAATTCTCGGTAAACATCATTATTTTCATATTGATGCCTAAAGACATCCAGACTTACGGACAAAAATTCCGTATCCGTTTTAATATCAAAAATTCTTTGAAGATTCATCCTGTTCCCTACTGTTTACAAAGGTAGAGAACTGTTGAGAAAAGGATGGCTTAAATTGCTTTGAGTTCTATTTAGGTCTCAACTTTAATTTATTTTGAGGGAAGACGAAAAGCGTTAACTGACAAGACGGATTAAAAGTCAAGTTTGGGTGGCCTTGCACTTATTTCACCACTAATTTCCTATTGATGGATTTACCATTTTCGGTTACCTGAACAACATAAACCCCAGGAGATAATTTAGAAATATTCAGCAATTTGGAAGAAATCCTGTCGGTTAGTACCAGCTCACCAAAAACGTCATAAACACGTATTTCCTTCGCGTCGTTTTTGTCGGTAGTCACATAGACCACATCTGCCGTTGCCGGATTCGGGTATAGTTTGAAACCCGTGATTTCGTCATTTTTAAGATTTCTGAAATCAATGGTGTCCTGGGCATAAATACCAACGGAAAACACCATAAATAGCATTAAGTAGATTTTCTTCATTTTGTATTGATTTGGGATCAACACGATAAAGGTAGGTATATGCTAAGGGGAGGTCATAAAAATGTTGTGAAATCTAATATTTTGTAGGTCAACAAGATACGTGTGGTAATTCACCGATATTATTGGTATATCATCGATTCCAAAAAATCTGAAAAGTGGGGAATAAAACTACTTGACAATGAGCTTACGTGTAGCCATTTTGTCTTTTTCAAAGACACGTAAAACATAGACTCCGGCGTCCAAATCCGAAAGACTTAATTCTTTTCCAAGGATTGTAGTTTTAAGCACAAGGGTGCCCAATACATCATAGATCATAATTTCCTTGGGACTGTTCTGGGTAGTGGTAATATACACTTTACCATTTGTAACCGGGTTCGGATACATCCGAAAACCGTCTATGTCCCCATTGTTTTGGGCGCTTTGCCCATAACTAAAGGAGAAAAAAAGTAAGAAAACGATTAGGTAAAGGTGCTTCATATATAGCTGGTTACAAATGCTATGCCACAAATATAGGAATTATACTTGCTGAAAGTCAATAGGATAGAGGGGTTTCTTTCAATTTTTCGATGAAAGGTAAAAAAGCCCATCAACGATAGTTATCGCTATGGGCTTTAAGTACTATTTTTTTGTTTGAATCTAGTTGATGCCTACGGTCCAACCTGCTCCCCAAGTGGCAATGTCTGTACCAGTGCCATTCCCTATACCGCTTATGAAATCAGCTTCGGTAAATACCGCGCCAGTGTCATTTTTAAGATTTAAGGTTACATTATTGAACGTAGCATCGGTAACGCTAAGGTCACCATCCAAAACTCCCTGCCCAGTTGGATTGTCTCCAGCGTCTCCATCTAAGTCAAAAGCTTCAGCATAATCCTGAATCAATACGTTAGTAAAAATTCCCTGAGTACCTGCTCTTAGTCTAATGGCTTCATCATCATCGTCTATACCATCACCAATTACAGTAACATTGTTTACAGTTGGTTTTGAGAAATAACCCCCTTCGTTGCTGAAGTCAGTATTATAACCGTCACATTCAAAAGCTTTATCATGAGATTCTCCATGTTGTACATAAACATCTGTCAATGTTCCAGTGAAACCTTCTGTCCAGTCTATAGAGTCATCTTCAGAGTTTACAACGACCAAATGGCTTGCATTGACCGTACCACCAAAAAATTCAAAACCATCATCGGAACCTTCAAATACCTGAACGTAATCAATAGTGGTTCCGCTACCTACACCGTAAACGGATAAACCATTTAGCTCGGCATTTCCATCAATTGCACCACCAGCATATTCTATACGAACATACTCTACGATACCTGAATTATCGGTAGGAACATTTCCACCGTAAGATAGACCACCAACTTCTGATGTTGCTGTATCTTCTGAACCATCTGCGGTTGAGTTGATAGGAGCTCTACCACATAGAACCAAACCTCCCCAGTCACCTGATGATGGTGAGGCGGCATTAGATGTTAAAACGATAGGTTCGGATGCTGTTCCATCCGCAATGATTCTACCACCTTGCTGAATAGCTATGTAGGCGTTAACACCAACAGGTTGCGCTTTAATTGTCATCCCTGCAGGAATTGTAAGAGTTACGCCGTCCGCGATTAGCACTGGACCGGTAACAATGTACTCAATAGTGGGGTCTAATGTCAAGTTTTCCGTATAAACCCCACTAAGATTTACGGTAGTTTCTGCAGGTGGCTCTTCTCCTCCACCGTTCGTCGTGTTGTTAGTTGTGGTGACACTATTATCATTTATAACGATGTCAGAGGTATCATCGCTTTCACACGACCAAAAAAGGGCTGCTGCTATACCTAAAATTAAAAACTTGTTTTTCATTGTTCAGAATTTATAAAAGAATTAAAATTTATATTTAAGAGTTAGTCCTACGTTTACGCCAATATTGTATTCTCTAATTATAATGTCACCTATACCGGTGCCTTCCCTAACAAGGCTAATGTCTGGGTCTAAGAGATTTTTTGCTGATAAGTTGGCTTCGAAATGTTCGCCAAATGAATTCTTCCAAACGAAATTTAAAGTAGGAACAGCTTTCTCTACTATATTACCTAAACTTCCTGCCCCTAAGGAAAAAATCCTGTCGGAGAAATATGAATAGGCCAAGGTCATTTTTGGTTTGTAAGTTTTAAAGTTGGGGCTCCAATTAATATCTGCGTTTATGATGAAAGGTGAGGCGCCTTCAAGTTCATCCGTATCTCTGTCAAAGGATGTTCCAAAAGTATTTAACGCACCCGCGGGTATATCTTTTAGGTCTTGTTCTGTTTTCGTATACGCCGTGTTAAGACCTAATGATAAGACTCCATTATCGTCTTCATCAATTAATAGATCTTTTCTTATTTCTAATTCTATACCGTAGATATCCGCTTGATCACCTGTTCTGAAATAGCGTTGAGTACCTGTTGCATCAGCGGCAACTACTCTGTTTACAGGGTCTTCAATAGTTTTTGCGAAGGCTGCTACGGAAATTATCTCCCCGCGTTTTAAGAACCATTCATATTTTAAATCGAAGTTATAAATATCAGAGTATGTTGGCCCATTGCCGTCCAGTCCGCCTAAAAGATCGGGGTTACCACCCACACGTTGTGTTACAGATTCGTAAACAAAAGGTGCGGCTTCCTTAAATTCCGGGAAAGAAGCAGTCTTGCTAAACGCAAAACGTAAATTAGAGTTTTCGTTCAACGCATATTTAACATTTAAGCTAGGTAGGAACAAATTTTCATAGATACTCCTTGAACCCGGATCATCCGGTCTAATGTTGATTACATCATAGGTTACTTTTTGACTATAAGATTCCGCGCGTAGGCCTGGAACCAAAGTCCATTTTTCACCTATATTCCATACGGCTGATATGTAACCCGCATGAACATCTAGATTTCCCTTATAGGTGTTTTCTGGTAATCCAGGTCTGTTCCTGTTCCCAATATCGTTGTTGATAGGATTTAGCACTAGAATATCATAAATGCCACTACCATCTGGTATATTGATGTTGCTAACATCGAAAATGGAATTAAAGTTGGTTACATCTGTCACTGGGGTACCATCTCTATCCTGAATTTCGTAACCGTATCTAATACTATTGAATCTTCGCTCCTTAGTTCTTCCATTGTATCCAAAATTCCAAGTGATTTTATCCGATGGCTTATATGCTAAATTTATATAACTGTTTAGCTCGTCATCCTCAATGCTTTGAAAGAAGCGCTGGTTGTCAAAAGGAATGTTGGTATAAAATACCGGATTAGTAGATGGGTCACCATCTAAAGCCAATTGGTAATTTTCGAGGGTAATTCTTTTTCTATCAGGCTCATCAGAAAAAACCTTGTTGAAACCACTTCCCCAATCCAAACTCAATTTTTCGTCAAAAACATGCTGTCCCGTCAACTGATTTACAAAAATCATGTCCTGATTAAACTGGACGTTCATAACATAGAACCCTTGATCGGTGTCCAATATGGCATCTCGGTTAGTTCCCTGTCCATTAACTCCATAAAAACCAACGGCATCCGTTGCACTGTTTATAAAAAGACTACTATAATTTACTTTATGGTCGTTGTCAATTTTGTAAGTTAAGTTACCAAGTGCGGTTGTTGTAGTTTTATAGGCATATTCCTCTACCGTTGGGAAATCTACTTTGAGCACATTGGTAAAGTCCCTTGCTGGACCTTCCCTAAGTTCATAACCATTGGCAAATCCGGCAGAAGCGAAAAAACTAAGTCGCGATTCATCGTTAAAATTAAAGGAATAACCGCCTTCAATAGAACCGTTTAGATTTATTGGACTCCACGCATTCTCCGGGTCCACACCATGGGACAGGATTACAGCAAAAGGGTCATTGTCATAACGATTATAAAACCCGTAAGCGCTAGTTCCTTCGCTCTTAAAAAAGTCTTCACCTGATGCATTGGTGTTTATACCGCCACCTACAGAGACATCTATAAAACCGTCTCCGGTATATTCTTTGGAATTGATATTAACGTTTCCGGCAGCAAAATCAGCATAATAGGATGTATTGTAGGCCTTACTGACCGACACGTTTTCTATGATGCTAGAGGCAAATAAATCAAGATTTATATTTTTCTTATTTACGTCATTAGAGGGTAAGGATAAACCGTTCATTGTCGTATTTTGATACCTATCACCCAATCCGCGTACGTAAACATTGCTAGATCCTTGTTGTTTGGAAATACCGGAGATTTGAGCTACTGCGGCAGCGGCATCATCAATCCCTTTAAGAGTTAAGGCCTCTGCACTAATGGCCTCTTGAATAACGACTGCATTTTTTTGTTGTATCAATAATGCAATTTCAGAGTCTTTTCGAGCAGAGACAGTTACTACAACTTCATCCAAAGAGACCCCTTCAGATGCGCTCAATGGCACATTTACAGTTGAAACTTTTCCGGCTTCTACGCTTATATTCGGTATTTCCACAGTCTCATACCCTAAATAACTATAAATAAGCGTATAAGTCCCTGGTTCTAAATTGCTAATTTCATATAAACCATCAAAATCGGATGTGGTTCCTTTGGTGGTTCCTTTTATCAAAATATTTGCGAAAGCTAAAGGCTCATCATTAACTTCTTTATCAATGAGCTTTCCTACAATACTTCCTGTTTCTTGGGCAGCTCCATAAATGGCGCATAAAAGGAAGACACTTAGTAATAGTTTTTTCATTAGATATGGTTGTTCTAAAATCCGTGGCAAAGATGAATGCAAGGTGTGAAAGTGAGGTTACCTGCATGTTAAACCTTTATTTTATTAGTGTTACCTAAACGTTACTATATTAAATGAATGTTAAGCACCTGTGTCATAATGGTATTATCAGTATTTTTGGTAAAATAACCACACAACAAACACCATGAAATTAGTTTACAATTCGTAAGATTTATGCTTAAGACATTAAAATGAAAGTTACTTCTGGATTGGAAAAGCCAAATAAAAACCGCAAATGAAAAAGAAAGACATCAAGATACTTTTAGTAGATGATGAACCGGATATTTTGGAGATAATCAGTTATAACCTATCCGCCGAAGGTTATGATGTTTATACGGCCAAAAACGGACTGGATGGGGTGGCCAAAGCCAAAAAAAAACTTCCCCATTTGATTATCCTAGATGTTATGATGCCGGAGATGGACGGTATTGAGGCGTGCGAACTCATGCGAAAAACCTCGGGTCTTGAAAATACCATTATCACCTTTTTAACTGCAAGAGGGGAAGATTATTCCCAAGTTGCCGGTTTTGATGCTGGTGCGGACGATTACATTACAAAACCTATTAAACCAAAAGTCTTGGTTAGCAAGGTCAACGCCCTTTTGAGAAGGATCAAGCAACAGGAAGATTCCCAACAGGATATTACCCAAGTAGGGGATATTGTCATTAACAGGGAAGAGTACAAGATCGTTAAAAAAGGAAAGGAAATAATTCTGCCCAGAAAGGAGTTCGAATTGTTGGCACTGCTTACCTCAAAGCCTAGCAAGGTCTTCAAAAGGGAGGTTATTCTTGATAAAGTTTGGGGGAACGAGGTCGTGGTCGGTGGCCGGACCATAGATGTGCACATTAGAAAGCTTAGGGAAAAGATTGGTGAAGATCATTTTAAAACCGTAAAGGGAGTAGGATATAAGTTTGTGCTCTAATGGCCATTCGCGCAAAGAAATCTTATAGGTTTGCCTTACGTTCGGCATCATTTATTACCCTAGCTACTTTTTTATTTCTAACCGTTTTATTGTTTCTAAATTTTTTGGGGTGGACTTTATTGTTGACCATCACGCTTTTTAACTTTATCACCTCCTTTTTAATTCTCCAAATACGAATAGAAAAATTTATCTATAAAAGGATAAAAAAAATATACGACGATGTAGCCTTGTTAGAGTCTTCGTCACTTTCTTCGGATCCCATTACCACGGACATGCGAACCTTGACCGCAGAGATTGAAAAATTTGCCCAGGACAAGAAAATAGAAATAGACACCTTAAAGATCAGGGAAGAATACCGGAAGGATTTTTTGGGCAACGTTTCCCATGAATTAAAAACCCCTTTGTTTACCGTACAAGGTTATTTGGAAACACTTCTGGACGGGGCCATTGATGATAAAAACGTACGGAAAAAGTATATTCTTCGTGCCAGTAAAGCCGTAGATCGGCTTATCTACATCGTAAAGGATTTGGATTTGATCACCAAACTGGAAGTTGGGGATTTAAGCTTGGAAAAAGAAAGTTTTAATATTCTCGAATTGATAGAAAGTGTTTTTGAGCTATTGGAGATGAAAGCGGCGAAAAAGAATATAATTTTGACTTTTGATACCAATTATGATGAGCCAATACTTGTATATGCGGACAAGGAAAAAATTCAACAAGTCTTGACGAACCTGCTTGTAAACTCCATAAAATATGGTAATTATGACGGCACTACGGAGGTTAGTGTGGAAAACCTTGTAAAAAACAGAATAATTATTAGGGTTACCGATAATGGGGAAGGCATTCCCAAACAGCATATACCAAGACTTTTTGAGCGCTTTTATAGGGTTGATCAAAGTGGGAGCAGGAGGGAAGGAGGTTCCGGCTTGGGACTTGCCATTGTAAAGCACATCATTGAGGCGCACGGTGAGAAGATTTACATTGAAAGTGTTGAGGATGTGGGTTCTGAATTTTCATTTACCTTGGAGAAAAGTATTCCTAAAATAGTCCAGTCTTAGATACTGCCTTCAATATTGAATTTTAGTAGCTTTGCCCATAATTATAATGGTAGTTGTGGGTAGTAAGAACAAGCTTAAAAGATTCGAGGAAAACAAAACATTTAAAAATGTAATACAGCCTTCTAGGGAAGAAATTCAAAATGGCTTTAAACTCAAAGGAAAATGGAGCGAGCATTTTGAAAACGATAACCCTATTGTTCTGGAATTGGGCTGCGGAAAAGGCGAATATACCGTTGGTCTGGCAAGGAGAAATCCCAATACCAATTTTATTGGGATAGATATAAAGGGCGCCCGATTTTGGAGAGGTGCTAAGACTGCTCTAGAGGAAAAACTGGAAAATGTAGCCTTTTTAAGAACACAGATAGAATTGACCGATCTCCTATTCGATAAGAATGAAATTTCCGAAATCTGGATAACTTTTCCCGACCCCCAAATTAAGTATAAACGTACAAAGCATAGGATGACGAACAAGTCATTTCTTGAGAATTACCGAAAAATATTGACACCGAATGGAACCATTCATTTAAAGACCGATAGCGAGTTTATGCATGGTTACACCCTGGGCCTATTACATGGGTTGGGTTATGAAATCCTTTATGCCAATCATGACGTGTATAAAAATGAAGGTAGTCCAAAAGAAGTACTGGAAATCCAGACTTTCTATGAAAATCAGTATCTTGAAAAAGGGAAACCTATTACCTATATTCAATTTAAACTGAATTAATTTCAGTTCATGACCAATTAGTTAAATGACGCATTTGCCGCTTCTTTTCGTTGTAACATTTTCAGCCGCTTTTTTAGCGTCATTGCCACCAGGTTTATTAAACCTCAATGCAGCCAAGACGAGTGTCGAAAAAGGGAAATCCAACGGGGTTATTTTTGGTCTGGGTGTTGCAATTGCCGTAATGCTGCAAACTTATATCGCGGTACGTATAGCCAAGTATATTTCCAGAAACCAACATATTATAGAAGTATTGCTAGAGGTGGCTATCGGAGTTTTTTTGGTTTTGGCCATTTACTTTTTTCTAAAGGCGAAAAAGCAGCACAAAGAACCTTTTGTGGTTACCGAAGCTAAAAAGAGGAATAGTTTTTCCAAAGGACTCTTTTTGGCCTTGATTAACTTACTCGCAATACCTTACTATAGCGGCTTGAACACGTTATTTCATAGTCAAGGGATGATGACCTATGAAATTATAGATGAGGTTTTTTATATCTTGGCAGCAGGTAGTGGAACCTTTTTGGCCATGTATATTTATGTGGTCTATTTTAATAAAATGGAACTGAAAACGAATGCTTTTTCAAAAAATAGCAACTACATTCTTAGTGCTTTGATGGTAATTCTATTGATAGTTACGAGTATCCGATTGTTCAATCAAAGCTAAGGAGATTATGAAGCCTGAAAACCAGAATTTCTTTGAAAAAGTTTATCAGGTCGCGAAGGAGATTCCCTATGGTCGCGTTACTTCCTATGGTGCTATAGCCAAATACTTGGGAGCGGCAAGAAGTGCCAGAATGGTAGGCTGGGCTTTGAACGGTGCTGGAATTATGAACGATGTTCCGGCGCATAGGGTGGTAAACAAGGCAGGTTTATTAACTGGAAAACACCATTTTGACGGTACCAACCTTATGCAACAATTATTGGAAAGCGAAGGAATAGAAGTAGCGGATAATCAAATCGTATATCTAGAAAAACACTTCTGGGACCCTTGGAAAGAACTGGGATAAGGATTTTAAAGAATAATTTTAATCGAAGGTCAGTGTAAATACAGTAGTTTCGTTAGAAGCTACACTAATGCTACCACCATGCAATCGCATTATTTGCTTGGAAAGGCTTAGGCCTATTCCCGTCCCCGTATTTTTTGTGGTAAAGAAAGGAACAAAAATTTCCTCGATCAGTTCGGGGGTTATTCCTGGGCCGTCATCCACTACCTGAATATATTTTTTGTTCAATTCACTGATTCCTGCCCTAAATTGAATCTTGCCCTCATCGGAATATTGCAGGGATTGTTGGGCATTCTTTCCTAAGTTCAGCAGTACTTGTGTAATTTGTTTATTGTCCGCATAAATTTCTAAATCTTCCGGATTCACTAAAACTTCAATAACAACTGTTTTGTCCATTTTCTGCTCTTGGACAAGCAACTTTATTTTTTCCAATAATTCAACCGCAGGGATCAATTCCTTATCCGGTTCGGGAACGCTTAGAAAGGTTCTATAGGACTGTACAAAACTCATAAGGTCATTACCCTGGTTTTTTATGACCTCCAGTCCTTTGGCGGTATTAGTAATTTGGTCAGGTGTAAAATCGCTGGGCGAAGCGAGTTCTTTTCCTTTTTTGAAATATTTTAAAACAGATTCGGAAATAGAGGTGATCGGGGTAATCGTGTTCATGATTTCGTGGGTGAGTACGCGAATCAACTTTACCCAGGAGTCGGTTTCTTTTTCGTCCAGTTCCTTATGGATGTCGTGTACTACAACGAGTAATAATTTTTGCCCTTCTATGGTAATCGGGGTACATTTTAAGCTTAGCGCCCGCTTGCCACGTTCATTGCCCAATTGAAAAATCATATTGTCAAAAGGCTTTAAATCCTCAAAAAGCGCATAAAGCCTGTTATCGACTTGATTCAGTTGTTTAACATGATTTAAAGGCCGGTAATTCAAAAGATTTTGAACCGTGGGATTTGCATAAAGTATGTGCCCTTTCTGATTGATGGTAAATATCCCTATGTCCGCTTGTCTAAGTATTTCTTGATAATACTGCTCCTGTGCCTGTTTTTTAAGATGGATATCCTGAATCATGCTGTTTAGCATGTTCAAACTATGGTTCAATTCCTCCAACGACTTGACACTTAGTTTTTCAGGGAAGCGAAGGGTGAAATCTTCATTTTTGATGGCATCGAAGAAGTAGGCAATCTTTCGGTTTGTCTGATTTACATAATTGATTAGGGATACAATCTGGCCTATTATTATTAACAAGCCTATAGACCCAATGATGTATTGTCCCTGAAAGAAAAAATAGGTAGCTATAACAATGGTTACGGCAACGAAAATAATCCGGAATACCAACTGTAAATAAATGTTACGGCTTACCATGCTTGGATTTAAGATTAAAGTTTATGATTTTAAAAAGTCGATAAGTTTACAGGCCTTTCAGCAGCTATTTAGTTAATTGGATTTCTTCTTTAGTTTATTATAGAGCGTTTGCCTAGAGATGCCCAACTGATCTGCTGCAGCACTATAATTACCATCATGCTGGTTTAAGGCATTCTCAATCATCAATAGTTCCATTTCTTCCAATGTGCTGGGACCACTGTCCATAGAAACGGCATTTTTTAGTTCTAAAAGGAAATCCGTCGGTTTTAAAACATTTCCCTCGGCAAGTATAACGGAACGTTCTACCGTATGTAACAGTTCCCGAATATTACCTGGCCATTTGTACGCCATTAATTTTTCCTGTGCTGCCTGGTTTATTCGCAACCCCTGCTTCCCGTATTTATTTACAAACTTGTTTAAAAAGAAATCTGCCAAGACCAAAATATCACCTTCCCTTTCCCGCAATGGGGGAACTTCTACCCTAATGGTATTTATACGGTACAAAAGATCTTCCCTAAAAAGACCGTCCGCCACCATTTGATCCAAATTGCAATTGGTGGCACAGATTAGCCGAATATTTATGGGAATGGGTTTGTTTGACCCTACTTTTACGATGACCCTATTCTGTATGGCCGATAAAAGTTTTGCTTGCGTCTGTAGGGAAAGGTTGCCAATTTCGTCAAGAAAAAGGGAGCCTCCATTGGCGGCTTCAAATTTCCCAATACGGTCCTCTTTTGCATCCGTAAAAGAACCCTTAACATGCCCGAACAGCTCGCTCTCAAAAAGGTTTTCGGAAATGGAGCCCATATCCACGGATATAAAAACCTCGTCGTTCCTTCGTGATAATTTGTGCAATTCCCTTGCAATCAATTCTTTTCCCGTCCCGTTTTCACCAGTTACCAAAACGTTCACATCGGTTTTGGCTACTTTTTGGACCAGATTCATTACCGAATTCAACGCACGTGAATTACCAACAATATAATTTTTGTCCTGATTGATGACCTGTTTTAAGTTACTTTCCTTTTGTTTAAGCAGATGTACCTCTTTTTGACTTTTTCTAAGTTCATAGGCAGATTTTACCGTGGCCAAAAGTCGTTCGTTGTTCCAAGGTTTAAGGATAAAATCGGAAGCACCTTCCTTTAGCGCTTCAACTGCAAGATCAATAGCGCCATAGGCCGTCATCATTATAACCGAGATATGTTTCGCTTTCTTTTTAATTTCCCTCAGCCAGTACAAACCTTCATTTCCGGTATTTACGCCAGCGGAAAAATTCATATCCAAAAGGATGATATCTACTTCCTGTAAATTAGGAAAGGAAGTTATTTGATTGGGATTGGAAAGTGTTTGGACAGTTTTGTATTCAAACTGCAAAAGAATTTCCAAAGCGCTAAGCACGCTTTTATTGTCATCTATTACCAGAATATTTGCTTTTGTCATTGTAACGAATTCATTTTTTGGCTGTCCTTACTTTAAAGTCATGGCTACCAAGTGGAGAAAGCATTTTTAAAACTAAAATTTTTAATTCAGATTAAAATAGAGTTGTCCAATATTTTGACAATCCATGTATAACTATTTTACAATGCTTTTTGAGTATAGAAATAAAATTATATATAATAAACTGATATTCAGTCATATAAAATCTTGGCACATAAATAGTAAACTGTTTGGCATACCAAAAAGAATATGAGTACTAAACTAAAAATAACCTTTCTATTACTATTTGCTTTAAGCACCTCGCTGATGGCACAGGAAAAATGGACGCTGGACGAGTGTGTGGCGTATGCTTTGGAGAATAACTTGCAACTCAAAGATTTTAAATATATTACCGATTCTAACAAAGAGACCTACCGACAGTCAATTCGAAATTTGCTACCAAATGTAGAGGCTTCGTCAAATTATACCATCAATTTTGGTAGGAGTACAGATCCGTTTACTAACGATGTGGTTACTACGGACTTCTTCTCCAATAGCTATAATATAAATTCATCGATAGATCTGTTCCAAGGTTTTCAAAAAATCAACAGTATAAAAGCTTCCAAGTTCCTCTTTAAAGCAACAAAGGAGGAAACTGCGCAACAGAAATACCTGTTGGCCTTTAGGGTGATGCAGGCGTTCTATGACATACAGTTCTTTGAAGGTTTATTGGCAATTTCAATGGAACAGGAAGCGGTCTCGCAGGCAAATTATGATTTGGTGGAAAAGCAGATAGAATTAGGGCTAAAAGCTGGGGCGGATCTTTATGAGGCGGAGTCCTTATTACTTACGGATAAGTTGAATGTTACCCAAAGCAAGAATCAATTGGCAGCTGCCAAACTTTCCTTGATTCAGGAGATGAACTTAGAGAATGCAAGCGATATTGCTATAATCCCAGAAATGGAGGTGATGGAAATGGAAGAGACAGTTTCCACCATAGAAACAGACTCCATATATAATGAAGCCAAGAATTTCATTCCACTAATCAAAGCACAGGAACTTAGAACCAAGGCTGCAAAAAAGCAGATTGCAGTCGCAAGAGGTAATTTATACCCTTCCCTGCAAATGTTCGGTGGGGTAGGAACAGGCTATTTTGAGACCACTAGGGATAGTTTGGGAACGACCATACCCTTTCGCAATCAGTTCAGGGACAATACGTTCCAATTTATCGGTTTGTCATTGACGGTTCCTGTTAGCTATGGCTGGTCTAGACGCTCAACCGTTAAGCAGAGGAAAATAGCCTACAAACAAGCACAGAATGCCTTGGATATCCGCGAACAGGAATTGCAACAAACCATTCAGCAGTTGGTACAGGATTACAATTCGCTCTTGGTTGAGGTGGTGCAGAGCAATCAAAAAATGGAGGCTCAAAACCTTGCTTTTACCATAGCCCAAAAACGCTATGAAAAGGGATTGATCAATGCATTGGAACTTTTTACGGCAAAAAACCTATTTGCCAATGCACAGAATGAAAATTTACAAGTACGGTTAAGGTCCGAAATAAATAAGAGCACGTTGGATTTTTACAGGGGACTTCCAGTATTTAATATAAACTAGAAAGATTAATTAGTAAGATGGATATAAAATTAGAAAAGAAAAAAGGATTAAGACCCAAACATTACGGGTATATCGCTTTGGGATTATTGGTGTTATTTGTAGGCTATCAGTTACTATTTGCAACTTCGGTCTCCACTTTCAGGACGGAGAAGGACAAGCTTTCCATTGCCGAGGTAACCCAAGGGAAGTTTGACGATTATATCACCATCAACGGGACAGTCGCACCCATTACCACTATTTATATGGATGCTTATGAAGGGGGGCGTGTAACGGAAAAATTGATTGAGGAAGGGGCCATGGTCAAAAAAGGGGATATCATCTTAAAGCTTGAGAACATGAACCTCTACGAGCAAATCCTAGCCAGCGAAAGTAACCTAGCCTTAAAGCAGAACGATTTGCGTTCCACAAAACTGACATTTGATTCCCGCCAGGTAGAAGGTAGAAGATCATTGGCCACTGCTAGCACAGATTTGCAACGTTTAAAGAGGAATTATGAGCAGAACAAAGCACTCTATGAGGACGAGCTTATTTCCCAAGAGGAATATCAATTGTCCAAGGAAAATTATGAGCTCTCACAAAAACAGTATGAAATAGTAAAGGTACAGACCGAGAACGATAATGAGTTGAGGGAGAAATCATTACCGGTTTTGGAAGCCGATTTAAATCGTATGCAAAAAACCTTGGGTATGGTGTACCAACGTTTGGACCATTTAAATGTACGTGCCCCTGCTGATGGTCAATTAGGGTTTTTGGATGCGGAGATAGGTCAGAATATCGATCAGGGACAGCGTATAGGTCAGCTAAATGTACTCACCGATTATAAGATAGAAGCAGAGATAGACGAACACTATATAGATCGGGTGAAGCGCGATTTAACAGCAAGTTTTGAACGCAACGGAACCGATTTTCCACTACGTGTAAGAAAGGTATATCCTGAAGTGCGAAATGGAAGGTTTAGGGTGGATTTGGTTTTTACCGATAGTAAACCGGAAACTATTCGAGCAGGACAGAGCTACAACATTAGGTTACAGTTGGGCGAATCTAGTGATGCACTTTTGTTGCCAAAAGGTAGTTTCTTCCAAAGTACGGGAGGGCAATGGATTTTTGTAGTAGTTCCCGGATCGGATGAGGCGTTGAAAAGAAACATTCGTGTTGGTAAACAAAACTCCAGATATTATGAAGTGTTGGAAGGATTGCAAGCCGGTGAGGAAGTGATAACAAGTAATTACGATAGCTTCGGGGAAGCAGAACGAATCGTACTGAAATAGCCTCGGTGGTTGAGCGGAGTCGAAACCACCTAAATAGGTTTCTTGAGCGAATTTGAAGGAGGTCCTTCAACCTCCCTCCTAATAAGGAGGGATTAAGGGAGGTGTAAAATAAAAATAAATGTAACGGACACAATGTCCAGAAGTCTTTAAACAAACAACTATAACACACCTGTAAATTGGCAGGGCTAAAAAGCGAGCAAATGATAACAATCAAAAACTTGAAGAAAAGTTTCAAAACAGAGGAGGTAGAAACCTTGGCGTTGAACAATGTAAACCTTAAGGTAGAGGATGGCGAATTTGTTGCCATTATGGGACCATCCGGTTGTGGAAAATCCACGCTGCTGAATATCATAGGAATGTTGGACAACCCAACGGACGGAAGCTACAATTTTGCAGGTAACGAAGTTGGGGGGTTAAAAGAAAGCCAACGTACTCAACTGCGTAAAGGAAATTTGGGATTTGTATTCCAAAGCTTTAACCTGATCGATGAGCTAACGGTTTATGAAAATGTAGAATTGCCACTTATTTATTTAAAAATGGGAAAAGTGGAACGTAAGGAAAAAGTGATGAAGGTACTGGAACGGATGAAAATAGCACACCGTGAAAAGCATTTCCCACAACAATTATCGGGAGGTCAGCAGCAGCGTGTGGCCATATCCAGGGCTGTAGTTACAAATCCAAAATTAATTCTTGCGGATGAGCCTACAGGTAACCTAGATTCCAAAAACGGTATTGAGGTGATGAGCCTTTTAACAGAACTGAACCAAGAAGGAACCACTATTGTAATGGTAACGCACTCCGATCGGGATTCACATTATGCGCATAGAGTAGTTAACCTATTTGATGGTCAAATCGTAACGGAAAGTCAAAATAGGGCCATAGGAGCAATGATGTAAAATAAGGAGTTTATTCATCAATTAATTGTTACACTGGGTACCGAGAGGTGCCGAAGTGAACAAAAACTAAATCAATCAGAAATTCCTCTCATCAAGGAATGTATTAAAAAAATCAATCAAAAAATCGAACGGTCATGTTCAGAAACTATTTAAAAGTCGCACTTAGAAACACCTTTAGATATAAAGGCAACAGCATTATAAATATTTCTGGTCTTGCCATAGGTTTAACAAGTGTTATCCTTATTACCTTATTTATAAATGACGAACTAAGTTATGACCGATTTTTTACCGGGGCGGAACAGGTATATCGGGTAAACATTAATGGTAAAATGGGGGATGGCGAGTTTTATGCGGGCTATACTCCGCCCCCTGCAGGCAAGACCCTTGTTGATAATTTTCCAGAGATAGAAAGTTACACAAGAATTTACAGACCGGGAGTTGATGTCATCGAATATAAAAATAACACCAATAAAAAAGTCTTCAATGAAGACGGCATTTATGCGGTAGATTCCAATTTTTTAGAAGTACTCGGCTACCCATTGTTAAAAGGAGATGTTGAAACCTGCTTGGTTGAGTCCAATAGTATCGTGATTACCAGCACAATTGCCAAAAAGTATTTTGGTGATGTGGACCCCATGGAAAAAACGCTATTCTATGGCAAAGATAGAAAACCATTTAAAGTGACAGGAGTTTTGGAGGATATGACCAATTTGCAAGCCTCCGTTAAATTCGATGTTCTGCTTCCCGTTGATAATTTTGGAAGTGTCAAGTACTTTGATTGGAGCTGGGTTTGGTTAAATATGGCAACCTATGTTAAACTAACGGAAAAAGCCGCTGCCAATCCTGATGCCATAGCGCACTTGGAATCCCAATTTCCGGACTTGTTAAAAACACATGCAGCAGGCGCCTTTGAAAGGATAGGGCAACCTTATGAGGAATTTTTGGCAAAGGGCAACAAGTGGGATTTACATCTGCAACCGTTAACGGATATTCATTTATACTCGGGAGAGGTGGAATCCGGAATTTCGGACCAAAACAGCATCAAGAACATTTACATTTTTGGATTGATCGCTTTTTTCATCATTGTTTTGGCTTGTGTTAATTTCATTAATCTAGCTACTGCACAATCATCAAAAAGAAGCAAGGAAATTGGAATACGAAAGGTGTTAGGGTCTTTTAAATCCCAATTGATTAAACAATTTCTCTCTGAGGCTATTTTATACACCTTTATAGCTACCCTATTTTCAGTTCTATTGGTGTGGGTGCTATTACCCTATTTTAATCAACTCTCGGGAAAGAATTTAACCTTTCAATCCATATTTCAAGATGGTGTTTGGTTGATCATACTTGGTTTGGTACTACTTACGGCATTTTTATCGGGAACCTATCCCGCTTTTTATCTTACCTCTTTTAAGCCTGTAAACATTCTTAAGGGGGTGCACGGTATTTCCAGTAAAAAAGGTGGCTTTATAAGAAACGGCCTGGTGATTTTTCAGTTTACGATTGCCATTATAATGGTCATTGCCACCACCACAGTATACCTCCAATTAAAGTATACGCAAAATAGGGATTTGGGCTATGACAAAGATAATTTGCTAGTGCTTCAACATACGGAGAAACTAGGGGTAAGTCAAGAAACCTTTAGGCAAGAATTGGAAACGCTTTCTGAAGTTAAAAGTGCTACAATATCCTCAGGCATGCTGACCCAGGGTAGCTTTGGGGATTTTTATGTACCGGAGACACTAAACGCAAATGAAAATGTAGCAAAGGATATTACACTCCAATCCTATTTGGTGGATGAAGATTTCATTTCAACCTTGGACTTAAAATTAAAGGAAGGGAGAGGGTTTGATAATAGATTCAATGACTCATTATCCGTGGTTATAAACGAGGCTGCCGCAAAACAGATAGGTTGGGACAATCCCATTGGAAGCATGATTCGTTATCCTGGAGGGCAAATGGAATCGTATAAGGTGATAGGTATCTTAAAGGATTTCAATCTAGAATCACTACATAGCCACATTCAGCCATTTGCGTTGTTTTCCAATACGTCAAAAAGCTATGACACCGGGGTTTCGTATATCACCTTAAAAATAGGAGGAAAGAACACAAAGGAAATTATTGGTACCATTCATTCTAAATGGGAAAATTACCAGCCAGATACTCCCTTTGAGTATTCGTTTTTGGACGATGATTTAAATGCCGCTTATATCGCCGACCAACGGCAAGCAAGCTTGTTCGGGATATTCTCCTTGCTTACCATTTTTATTGCCTGTATGGGATTATTGGGCTTGATAGCGTTCACCGCTGAGCAAAAAACAAAGGAAATAGGAATCAGAAAAGTTTTGGGAGCAAGCATTTCCGAAATCGTGAAACTCCTTGCAATGGATTTTGTTAAGGTAATCGTGATCGCATTGCTGATAGCATCTCCATTTGCATGGTATTTTATGGATAAATGGCTTCAAGATTTTGCCTATAAGATTGATATTCCATGGTGGGTTTTTATTTCCTCTGGAGCACTGGCCTTGGGTATTGCACTGATAACTATGGGCTTTAAAGCGATAAATGCAGCTAGGGCAAACCCAGTAAAAAGCCTACGAACAGAATAAATTTCCCTCCTAACAAGGAGTGATAAAGGGAGGTGTAGCATAATACTAGACTAGTATGTAATAAATCTTAACAAAAAACGAGAACCATGATTAAAAACTATCTGAAAATCGCATGGCGGAACCTTATTAAGAATAGGGCGTATTCCGCAATCAACATTGGGGGACTTGCATTGGGTATTACTGCGTGTTTGTTAATTCTTCAGTATGTCGCTTTTGAAACAAGCTATGAAGATTTTCACGAAAACAAGGATCAGGTGTATCGCGTAAAGCAAGAGCGTTATAATGATGGTGTGTTGACCACGGAATGGGCGGCAGGAGCCTATGCTGTAGGTAACAGTTTCAAGGAGGCCATTCCAGAAATTGAGGAGTATGTAAAAGTGATGGAGTCTGGAGATGTCATTGTGGATCAAGGTTACGAAACTTTAAAAATTGACCAAGTCTTTTATGCCAGTGAATCGTTTTTTGATATATTTTCTTATCCATTGCTTTCCGGCGATAAATCAACTGTTTTTAATGAACCCAGGACGGCTGCAATATCCGAAAGTACCTCAAAAAAGGTTTTTGGATCTACGGACGTAATTGGTAAAACTATTGAATTTAATGGCAATAGCGAGTACAGGGTTACAGGTGTTTTTAAAGATATGCCAACCAATACCCAACTACAACCCAATATATTGTTGTCTTATGTCACCTTTAGGCAAAGGGTTCTTGCGGATAATAATCAAGACCCAGAGGCAGATTCTGAAACCTGGTGGTTTTCAGATGGATGTTTGACCTATTTAAAATTGAAGGAAGGGACAGACCCATCAATGGTAGAAGCTAAGTTTATTCCGGTGGTTGAAGAACTGGCAGGAGAAGGATTACGACAATACAATAGTGATGCGAAATACATTCTGCAACCATTAACAGATATCCATTTATATTCTAACTATATGATGGAGCCTAGTCCAACGGGAGATGGAAAAACCGTCTATCTATTATTGGCCATCGCCTTTTTTATCATCATCATAGCGTGGGTCAATTACATAAACTTAGCTACTGCACGTGCTATTGGTAGAGCAAAAGAAGTAGGAGTCCGCAAGGCAGTAGGTTCTCATAGGAAACAACTCATTATCCAATTCTTTTTTGAATCGGCACTTTTCAACTCGTTGGCGCTAGTCTTGGGCTTGGCATTGATGGCATTGATGATTCCGGCCTTTAACCAAATATCAGGACAGGAACTAACCTATGAGCTTTTTACCAGAGGTTCTTTTTGGGCGGGACTTATAACATTGTTCGTAGTAGGTGTTTTTCTTTCTGGAGCGTATCCTGCCTTTGTTTTATCAAGTTTTAGGCCTGTTGAGGTTTTAAAGGGAAAAATGATAAATACCAAACAAGGTGCTGTCTTGAGAAAATCATTGGTGATATTTCAATTTGCAGCTTCATTGTTTTTATTGATAGGAACATTAACGGTATATGAGCAAATACAATTTATGCGGAAGCAATCCTTGGGATTGAACATTGATAAAACATTGGTTGTGGTTCCGCCAGTTGTTACAGATTCTACCTATATGGGGCAGATGAGATCCTTTAAGGAAAATCTTTTAAAATATCCATCTATAAAAAGTGTTGCAGCAGCTTCAACAATCCCCGGACAACCCGTTGGATGGAATGCGGGAGGTGTAAAACTGGTTTCGGAAGATGATACTGCAGGAAAACAGTACCGAATTATTGGGGTAGATTATGATTATGTAGCCCAGTTTGGGCTTAAATTAATTGCGGGACGGGCATTTTCTGAGGAATTTGGGACAGACCCGGAAGCGGTTATTTTCAATAGGGCCGGAATTACACAGCTGGGTTTTAGTAATCCGGAAGAAGCACTTGGCAAGCGTATCGATTTCTGGGGCAACCAATACACCATTATTGGGGTTTCTGAGAATTTTAACCAAGAATCGTTGCGTCTTCCTTATGAACCAATGATTATTAGGTTAATTCCCGATGTCCGTGGCTATTTCACCATAAAACAGAGCTCAACGGATATTGCAAAAACCATAGCACAAGTAGAAACAGAATGGAAGAAATTTTTCCCTGGAAATACCTATGAGTATTTCTTTTTGGACGAGCATTTTAATGATCAATATCAAGCGGACCAGCGCTTTGGAAAAGTCTTCGGACTCTTTACAGGTCTAGCCATATTGGTTGCATGTTTGGGACTGTTCGGGTTGGCATCATTTACCACTTTGCAACGCACCAAAGAAATTGGAATTCGAAAAGTGTTGGGGGCATCTGTTCCCGGAATCCTAAAATTATTGTACAAAGAGTTTGCGGTATTGTTGTTCATCGCATTTTTGATTTCTATTCCAATAGCGTGGTTCAGTACCAGTAAGTGGCTGGAAGGGTACGCTTTTAGGATAGATATTCATTGGAGCTTTTTCCTTTTGCCCTTTATTGCCATTTTGGTCATTGCATTGGTAACGGTGAGCTTCCAAACGTTGAAGGCATCATTGGCAAACCCAGTAAAAAGCTTACGAACGGAATAACTAATCAGCTATAAAAAACTCTTCTCCCCTCCTTCGAAGGGGCTGGGGGAGGCCAAAAACGGGAACTATGTTTAAGAACTATTTTAAAATCGCTTTCAGAAGCCTTTGGAAAAATAAAGGCTACAGTGCTCTTAATATTTTTGGATTAGCCATTGGGATTACCTGTGCTAGTCTAATATTACTTTGGGTCGAGGATGAAGTGAACTACGATAGTGTTTTCCCTAAACAAGATTTGGTATATTATGTGCCTACCAACCAGCAATACGAAGGTGAATGGAGTACTTTTTATTCAACACCAATGCTATTGGCCCAAGACTTAAAGGATGAGATTCCAGAAATTGTTAGGGCAGTAGCAACATCGTCAGAAAATTTACTCTTCACTGAGGGCGAGAATGGAATAAACAGGCAAGGCAGATATGCCAAGGCAGATATCTTTGAAATATTTAACCTGCAATTTATTGAAGGAACTTCCAAGACTGCTTTTGATAGACCTGATGCCATCGTTATAACTCAAAATACCGCAGCTGATTTGTTCGGAGTCAATACTTCTGTTTTGAATAAGGTGCTACGTGTCAACAATACAGATAATTATGTGATAACCGGAGTCATTAAGGATTTACCTGAAAATGTAAGTTTTACTTTTAATTGGCTTGCTCCTTTTGAACGATATTCGACTGGTGTTGAATGGATGCAGGAATATGGCAGTAATTTTACTGACACTTTTGTAGAACTAGCTCCGGGAGCGGATTTTGACGATGTAAATGCCAAAGTTAAAAAAGTGATTCCGTCAAAGATAGATCAGGCCAGTACTTACGCTTTTTTACACCCAATGAAAGACTGGCACCTGAGATCTAATTTTGAAGGCGGAAAACAAGTTGGCGGTCAAATTGTTTATGTGAGGTTATTTGCGCTTATCGCACTTATCATTTTACTAATTGCCTGTATTAATTTTATGAACCTTTCCACGGCAAGAAGCGAAAAACGGGCCAAGGAAGTAGGCGTACGTAAAGTACTAGGTTCAGGTAAAAGAAGATTGGTTTCACAGTTTATGGCAGAAGCCATGATCACGGCAACTTTAGCCTCCATCTTAAGTGTTTTCTTACTATTCATATTGCTCCCAGAGTTCAACCAGCTTGTAGAAAAACAGATTGAGCTTGGGATTTTCTCGCCGTTACATATACTTTCCCTTTTGGGCATTACTATCATTTGTGGACTCCTAGCGGGTTGGTATCCTGCTTTTTATTTATCATCCTTTAAGCCTGTGGATGTTATCAAAGGGGTAAAGGCTAAAGAAGGAAGTGCAAGCCTTATACGAAAAGTACTCGTAGTTGCGCAATTTGCAGTTTCCATAATCTTTATTATCAGTACAATTATTGTTTATCAACAGGTACAACATGTAAAGGGGCGCGATTTGGGATATCAAAAGGAGAACCTCATCAAAATGAATGTAAATGGGGATATGGTCAAAAATTTCAATCCTATTCGGCAAGATATGATTGAATCTGGAATGGTGGAGAATGTGGGCCTGAACAATTCCCAAATTCTTTACGGTGGTAATAATGGTTCCGGTTTTCGATGGAAGGGCGGTACTGACACGGAAGATGTACTTATTTCATTTAGACACATAACTCCGTCTTTTTTGGAAACTGCTGGAATGAAATTAGCAGAAGGAAGGAATTTTGGAGCTAATGTTGCCGCCGATAGTACCAATGTTCTAGTTTCCGAGTCACTTGCTAAAATGATGGGTGAGGGCAGTGCGGTAGGTAAGACGATTATAAGAGGGGAAACCTATAACATTATTGGAGTAGTAAAAGATTACTTGTTCGGTAATATGTACGGTAGTGCCGAACCCGTATTGTTTTTTAACAATCCCGATTATGCAAATTATATGTACGTAAAAGGGAAGTCTGGTATAGCTATGACGGAAATACTGGCGACAATGGAGGAAGTGATGAAAAAATATAACCCTGCATTTCCCTTTGAATATGACTTTGTTGATGATTCTTTTAATGCCATGTTCAGAAGTGAAAAATTAATGGCCAACCTTTCAAAAATATTTGCCGTGCTTGCAGTACTTATTTCATGTTTAGGTCTCTTTGGCCTTTCGGCATTTACAGCAGAGCAACGCAGAAAGGAAATTGGAGTTAGAAAGGTATTGGGAGCCAGCGTTTCCGGCATTGTGAATCTACTTTCAAAAGATTTTTTAAGGTTGGTATTTATCTCCATTTTGCTTGCAATTCCATTGGCATGGTACACCATGCAAAATTGGTTGGAAAGTTTTGCCTATCGCATTGAAATCAATTGGTTGGTATTCGTCGTTGCTGCCGCTGTTGCTATCACTATAGCATTGTTAACGATAAGTTTTCAGGCGTTCAAAGCAGCTATGGCCAATCCTGTAAAAAGCTTACGAACGGAATAAATTATGTACTTGTCAGGTTTTAAAAATCTCACAGGTCTCGAATATATCATCAATCAACATGCTGAAATAAATTCAGCATAAGAAAAACGAGAACCATGTTTAAGAACTATATAAAAATCGCTTGGCGGAATCTTAAAAGAAACAAACTCCATTCTTTTATCAATATTACCGGACTCGCTATAGCCTTTTCGGTCAGTATTGTACTGTTTTTGGTTGCCTATTTACATTTGAGTTATGATTCTTTTCATGATGAAAAAAATCAGTTGTTCAGGACTTCGATGTTTACGAATTCTATTCAAGGTGCTGAAATTAATACAACAATGCCCTTACCGCTGAAATTTGCTTTGGAGAATGATGTCCCTGATGTTGAAGCTGCGGTAAGAGTTATAGGTTCGGTAGAAAACATTTCCTATAAGGATAAAAGTCTAGCACGATCTATTACTAGAACTGATCCGGAATTTTTTGAGGTTTTTAATTTTCCAATTCTTGTCGGGGATAAGACCACTGCTCTTTCAAATCTACAGAATATCGCTTTGGATAAAAGCACAGCGGATGCACTTTTTGGAGAGACCAATCCTCTTGGAAAGGAAATTAAAATTGGTAAAAGAGGAAATGAAAAATCCTACATTGTATCCGCAGTGGTTAATGATGCTCCAAGAAATTCAAGTATTCAATTTGATGCCATTGCCAGAGTCGATGCACTTGATAGCTACACCGAAAATAATGCCAAGTGGGATGTAAACAACTCAAACATTTTTGTCAAGCTATCAAATAAAAGCAACCCGCAATTGGCGCAAGGCAACTTGAATTCATTGGTCGAGAAATACTATCCCGAGCAATTGGCACAGTTAAAAATAGAACGCCCTGAAACCGAAAATAACTCGGATTTAATGAGTTTGAATTTAACGAACATTGAAGACATTCATTTTTCAGGTCCAAAAAGTGCTCCTCTATTATTGATTTATGCCATCATGGGGCTCGGGATATTTATTCTCTTAATTGCTTGTTTCAACTTTGTAAACCTCAATATAGCCAATGCTTTCAATAGAAGTCGCGAATTAGGGGTCAGAAAAACCCTTGGGGCTTTTAAAGGGCAACTTTTCACCCAACTCTGGGGAGAGGCTTTTCTTCTTTATTTTATTGGGTTTGTTGTTGGTGTTATCCTTGCTACGCAGCTTGTACCATTTTTTAATGCCCAATTTGGTGGTGGCATAAGTATATCGATAATGTTCCAACCTGAATTTATTGCCATTATCTTCAGTGTCTTTTTAATGGTCACTTTTATAGCGGGAGGATATCCGGCCTTAAAAATGACCAATTTTAATCTTGTGCAAATCCTGAAAGGGAATGTTTCTACAAAGAAACCTGGCGTATTGCGAAATACCCTGTTGGTATCCCAATTTGCGCTTTCAAGTTTATTGATTTGTATTAGTATAGTCGCCGGAAAACAACTTGATTTTTTAAGGGAGAAACCGATTGGTTTTGAAAAAGATCAGGTTGTAAGCATTCCCGTTGGCAATATAGAGGATGGTCGAAAAGTTCTTGGTCGACTGCGTAATGCGCTTGCTACGGATCCATTTATAGTCTCCATTACGGGTAGTAAAAATAATTTAGGAAGGGGAAGGGATAGAAGGACTTCTAGGGAGAACGTGGATTTTATTTATAATCAAAACCAAATAAATACGGACTGGGTACTTGCCGATTATGGATATCTAGAAACTTTGGGAATTCCTGTAGTAAAGGGTAGGGATTTTAGTCGTGATTTTGCAACAGATTCCATAAACGCCGTAGTAGTCTCCGAGAGTTTTGTAAAGGCCATGGGAGAGACGGACCCAATTGGTAAGTTCTTTGGAGGTGAAACCGCCACTTCAGGCAATCAAATCATTGGTGTAGTACCAGATTTTAATGTCGTGTCACCCACTGAAGAGACCAAGCCCATTGTCTTACATCTGTCAGCGAGCGAGGCCATTGATTATATTTTCGTTAAAACCCGATTAGAGGACCCAGAGCTCACCATGCAAAAACTTTCCTCGGTATGGGAAAAGGTGAGTTTGGATTCGGAGTTCAATGCGTCCTTTTTAGATGAAAACCTTCAGGCCTGGTATGAGGGTGAAAAAACAATGACCACCATTTTCGGATTTGCATCCGCCATTGCCATATTCTTGTCCTGTATGGGGCTTTTTGCCATATCGTTATTGGTCATTGAATCGCGCACAAAAGAAATCGGTATTCGGAAAGTAATGGGAGCGTCAATAAATAATGTAGTAACCATGATTTCAATCCAATTTTTAAAACTTGTGCTAATCAGCTTGTTGATAGCGTTACCGTTAGCCTGGTTCGTTAGTCAAAGTTGGCTGGAGAATTACCAATACCAAATTCAAATTAGTCCATTGACTTTTATTTTGGTTGGAATACTGGTGACTTTAGTAGCATTGTTTACGGTAAGCTATCATACTGTAAAGGCGGCAATAGTAAACCCGGTAAAAAGTTTGCGAACGGAATGAATTAAAAGGTATCAATCTAGGTCACTGAGCGTAGTCGAAGTGATATACAATATCAATCAAAAAAGAAAATCATGTTTAAAAACTATATCAAAATCGCTTGGCGAAATTTATTGAAGAACAAGGGGTATTCGGCCATTAACATTGGTGGCTTGGCAATAGGCATGACCTGTTTTTTACTGATTGCCATGTTTATAAAGAATGAACTCTCGTACGATAGCTACCACGAAAATGGAAATCGAATCTTTAGGGTGGTACACCATGGAAGTGAGGATAATTTGGAAGACCGATGGATTTGGGGAAATGCCCCGGTAGGTCCCGCTCTAAAATCCGACTTTCCCGAAGTATTAGAAATAGTCCAATTTTCTGGAAGATCCGATGTTTTATTGGAATACAATAGACGTTCCTTCCAAGAGAGCAATTGCTTCTACATGGACCCAACGGTTTTTGATGTTTTTACATGGCCTTTAATTTCCGGCGACCCAAAAACGGCTTTGGAAGCACCATATTCCATAGTCTTGACGGAAAGTACAGCGAAGAAATATTTTGGAGACGAGGACCCCATGGGGAAAGCTATTGAAGGTGTAGGGGGAAGGGCAAATGACGGTGTTTATACCGTAACTGGCGTAATGAAAGATGTACCGCCCAACTCACATTTCAACTTTGATGTGCTGATGTCCATGAGTTCTTTTTATCAGACTAGACCTGAAATTTTTAATTGTTGGGGCTACGTAGATTTCTATACTTACTTTCTGGTCGATGAGAATTTTGATCAACAGAAATTTCAGGCCAAAATGCCAGCGTTCTTAGAGAGGAATCGCACCAGAAGAGGATGCGGAATACTACTATGACCTTTCTTTTGAACCTTTAAAGGAGACTTATTTACAATCCGAAGCGGCAAGGCAGCCGGGCATAACGGGCAGCCTTTCCAATATCTACATATTTGCCATTATCGGTCTGTTCATTTTGATTATTGCATGTATCAATTTTATGAATTTAGCAACGGCCCGTTCTTTGGAAAGAGCAAAGGAGGTCGGTATCAGAAAAGTGATTGGCGCAAATAAAAAAGGACTGGTTTATCAGTTTCTTGGGGAATCGTTGACCATGGTATTTATAGCATCGTTATTGGGCCTTGCGTTGGTATTTCTTCTGTCTTCCTGCAATGCGTGGAATTACTGGGAAACCATTTTTATCAGAGGAAATATTTGATGGTTCTACCTTGTTATTATACGCGACAATGGCATTGGTCATAGGTTTGTTGTCCGGTAGTTACCCTGCCTTTGTGCTATCCAGTTTTAAACCTTCAAGCGTTTTAAAAGGTGTTTTCAGGACATCGCAAAATGGGAACAGGCTAAGAAAGGGATTGGTCATATTTCAATTTAGTCTTTCCATAGCATTAATAGCGAGTACGGTAATTGTGTATTTCCAGTTGGGATTTATGTTGGATAAAAATCTGGGGTTTGATCGGGAACAACAATTGGTTATCGATTTTAATTGGGACGGGGAGGTGCTGGACAATATGGAAACCATAAAAAGTGAGTTTATGGAACTCCCTGAAGTCGTTTCGGTTGCCGGTTCACGAACCGTACCGGGAAGTCATTTTCCTGCCGCTGGTACAAATATAGAAACGCAGGAAGGGCAAATGGAAATCTTTGAACCGTTTCTATATGAAATCGATTTTGATTTTATTCCCCACTATGAAATTGAAGTGGTTGCCGGAGACCCTATTCACGGGAGTTTGTAACAGATTCTACCCAGGCGATGGTCATTAACGAATCAGCAGCCAGAAGTTTTGGTTATGCAGACCCACAGGAGATAATCGGTAAGCGCTTTGAACAATGGGGTCGTGAAGGTACCATTATCGGGGTCGTAAAGGATTTCAACTATTTGTCCTTGCATCAAACAGTGGCACCATTAACGTTACGTTACTCACAGTATGGTAAATACCTTTCCCTAAAGATAAAATCCGGAAATATGCAGCAGGCCATAAGGAACGTGGAACGCAAATGGGAGGAATTGGCACCGCATCGACCTTTTCTCTATAGTTTCTTGGATGACTCCTTTAACCAACAGTATGAGGCCGACTTTAAGTTCAAGAATCTATTTACCATTTTTTCCTTTCTTGCCATTTTAATTGCTTGCTTGGGCTTGCTGGGATTGGCAACCTATAGCGCGGTTCAAAGAACCAAGGAAATAGGCGTGCGTAAGGTTCTGGGGGCTGAGGTATCTAGTATTGCTTTACTGTTGTCCAAAGATTTTTTGAAGTTGGTATTGCTGGCCATTTTGATTGCAACACCATTTTCATGGTATGCCATGAACAAGTGGCTAAATGACTATGCGTACCAGATTGATATACAGTGGTGGGTCTTTGCCCTTTCAGGAGGAATTGCTTTGGCCATAGCCCTGGCCACTGTAAGCTTTCAGGCCATAAAAGCGGCACGGGCCAACCCGGTAAAAAGTTTACGGACAGAATAGTCCCCTCTGTCCTTCGGACATCTCCCCCAAAGGGAGAGAAAAAAAGGAATTAACTAGTGGGATTTGGGGATTGAGAAGTTAGTTATAATTCGGTAGACAAAAATAAAAATATAACAACCACGCCATTCGCTCCCCTCCTTTGAAGGGGTTTGGGGGAGGCCAAAAAACGAGAATCATGATAAAGCAATACTTAAAAATCGGTTGGAGAAATCTCCTAAAAAACAGGCAACAGACCATAATAAATCTGTTGGGATTAACGGTTGGGACTGTAAGTTGTTTAGCTATTGTCCTATATGTATTTGCCCAGTTTGGCTATGACGAACACCATAAGAATGCGGCATCTATATATAGGGTTGAAACCATTATTGAAAGGGACGGTTCCGAAAGTTTTGATACCGGAGCGGCATCTCCACCGGTTGCGTTTGCCCTGAAGGAAGATTTTCCCGAAGTTGAGGAAGCTACCCGTGTGGTATTGGCAGATGTCTTTAACAGCAATTTAATTGGTGCTGCCAATAGCGAAGATGCGTATTATGAACCAAGGGTATATATAGCAGATTCCACTTTTTTTAAGGTGTTTGCCTATAAGTTTTTGGAAGGACAGGAAACCGCTTTGAACAGACCAAATTCTCTTGTGCTTTCTTCTTCTTTAAAAGATAAAATGTTCGGAAGTCAGAACGCCTTGGGCAAGACGGTTACATGGGGCAGCGGGGAGAATGCCCAAACCCTTACGGTTATGGGAGTTTTTGATGAAAATTTTGGAAAATCGCACTTGAACCCGAACTATATCGTAAGTATGGGCACGCCCGGAATGGGGACTTTTGTACAAGGCTTTCAAGATTTTGCAACTAATAATTTTGTGTATAGCTATGTAAAATTGAAACCAAATGTGGACGCTTCAAAGGTGCAGGATAAATTACCGAATTTCATTCAGGAAAGAGGGGCACAGGACATGGCCAATGCGGGAATGGATAATAAAGTGTTGCTTTTAAAGAGTGTACCTGATATTCATCTGTATTCGGCAGGAAGAAAGAATCAGATTCATGAGGTTTCCAATATAAAATACCTATATTTTTTATTGACATTGGCCATCTTCATACAGCTGGTGGCCTGTATCAATTTCATTAACCTTAGCACGGCCAGAGCTAGCAAAAGAGCAAAAGAAATAGGAGTAAGAAAAGTGGTGGGTGCAGGAAAGGGTGGCTTAATGCGGCAGTTTTTGGGTGAGTCACTATTACTATCACTTTTTGCCGTAATCATCAGTATACCAATAACTATTCTGTTATTGCCCTTATTGAACGACCTTACCCGGGCATCCTTGACATACCATGATTTATTAAACTGGAGGATAGGAGTTTTGTTGATGGCCCTAGGACTAATGACGGGATTGTTGGCCGGGATTTATCCAGCAATAATCCTTTCCTCAATTAAACCGATAAGAGCGCTTAAAAGTTCTGCAGTGTTACAATCGGGTAGCGGTAATTTCAGGAAAGCGCTGGTGGTCTTTCAGTTTGTAGTTTCAATAAGCTTAGTAGCTACGGTTATTATCGTGACACAGCAATTTAAATTTGCTCAAACAAAAGATTTAGGTTTTGAAAAGAACAACCTGTTAGCGCTACGTATTGGAACCGATGAGGCATCTAGCAAGTTTGAATCCATAAAATCCGCGTTTATGGAAACCCCAGGAGTGTTGAATGTATCCAGCGGTAATTATGCACCTTCCGAAGTGGTATTGTCCGATAATGGATTATATCTACCAGGAGGCAATAGGGAAAAAGTTACTATTGTAAAAAGACAGGGAATTAGTGATGGTTATTTTGAGACTATGGATATTCCATTGCTACATGGTCGGGATTTTACTACTGCGGATACTACCGATCAGATAATTGTTAATCAGGCGACTTTAAAGGCGTTTAATATAGCCGAAGCAGATGCTTTAAGTGCTAGACTTGTACAGAGTTTTGGGGAAGAAACTTTTGAAATGCGGATTATAGGTGTGGTTAAGGATTATCATTTTGCTACGATTAAGGAGGAAATAGCCCCTCTTTTTTTACATAAGGAATCATCGCCCAACTGGTTGTTCCTTAAAACAAAAACTGATAATTACGGACAGCTGCTGGGCAGCTTGGAACAGCAATGGAAGGCCACGGTAGAGAACGTTCCGTTTGATTATCGATTCGTGGACAAGGAAGTGGAAAAATTGTACGACGAAGAAAAACGTCTTGGTCAAATTTCGGTGGTTTTTACTATTCTCGCTATCCTTATAAGCTGTCTAGGCTTGTTTGGTCTTGTCTCCTATGTCGCTGAACAAAAGAAGAAGGAAATAGGCATACGTAAAGTGTTGGGTGCAAGTATTGGATCTGTAGTGCAATTGCTGACTAGAGATTTTGTTATTCTCGTTGGAGTTGCATTTTTGATTGCCTCCCCAATTGCCTACTATTTTATGGAAAGATGGTTAGAGGGCTTTACCTATAAAATTGATATTCAGTGGTGGGTGTTTATTTTGGCAGGTGGTTTCGCTCTGGTCATTACTTTTTTAACGGTCGGGTTCCAATCGTTGAAATCAGCACTTGCAAACCCAGTTAAAAGTCTACGAACGGAATAAAGTTCCCTCCTCAAAAGGAGGGATTAAGGGAGGTGTAAGTAAATACTGGATTAGAAAGCAATAAGTTTTAAACAAAAATAGGACCATGTTCAAAAACCATCTAAAAATTGCCTGGCGAAATTTTATAAAAGGAAAATTATATTCTTTTATCAATTTATCAGGCTTGACTATTGGAATGACCGCTTTTATTCTAATAGCGCTTTTTGTTCAGTATGAAATCAGTTATGATAAACAACATGAACATGTAGATGATATTTACCGAGTGATTAGCGAACAACCGGGCAATATATATAAAGGAACCGATTTGTTTTCTGGCACTCCTTATCCTTTGGGAACCGCTATGCTTAAAGATTTTCCGGAGGTAAAGGCTAAAACAGGCATTGATTTACGAAACAATCTGTTGAGTACGGGTGAAGAGGCATTTAATGAAAAAGGTATTTTTGCCGATAAGGGCTTTTTTGAGGTATTTACCGTTAAGTTGATTTCAGGAAAGGGAAAATCAGCTTTGGAGGAACCATCCAATATTTTTCTCACCGAAAGTTTGGCCAAAAAGTTTTTTGGAAACCGATCTCCCTTAAACCAGAACATTACTTTTAATCGGGATACCCAATTTACGGTTAAAGGCATTATTGCCGACCCGCCTAAAAATCAACATTTTAGCTACTCCTATATTGCTTCCGTCAGTGACGCCCCATACTATTCGACCAATAAAAGCGCGTGGGGAAATAATACGGCCATCACTTATGTCAGATTGGCGAGCGGAACAGAGTCCAAAGAATTGGAGAATAAGCTTTTGGTGTATCAAAAGAATTACGAGGAAGAATATGCGAAATATGGCCTTGAACCGGCTATTTATAGGCTGCAACCTTTAAAGGATATTCATCTCCACTCCAAAGTTAATTTTGAACTGGAGCCTAATGGAGATATGAACTATGTTTACCTCTATAGCTTGATTGCCATGGTAATTTTGTTATTAGCGTCCATTAATTATATGAATTTGACCACGGTAAGGGCGGCACAAAGAGCGAAGGAGATTGGAATAACCAAAGTTTTGGGAGCCAAAAAACATCAACTTAAAGCTCAGTTCTTGGGGGAATCATTTCTTTTTACCGTTTTTAGTTTTGTACTTGCTTTAGGTTTGGCCTCGGTGCTTTTGCCGGGCTTCTGTCAATTGTTGGGCAAGAACATTCCTTTTAACCTTGTTGGCAATACATGGCTCCTATTTGGTATGTTCATAACGGCCATTTTATTGGGAAGCCTTTCCGGTCTTTATCCCGCAGTTTTCCTTTCCCGTGTCTCCCCCGTAAAAGCCTTTAACGGTAATTTTTTAAAAAATAACGGAAGAAATGCGTGGATTAGAAAAGGTTTGGTAGTAGGGCAATTTACAGCTGCAATTGTTCTGGCTATTGGCAGTTTGATCATCTACCAACAACTACAATTTACGCAAGAAAAAAACTTGGGTTATACTAAAGAACACATTGTTCACGTGCCATATTCCACCAATGAAATTGCCGATAATGAAAATGTAATCCGAAATGAACTGCTTAAGAACCCCAGGATTAAAAAGGTTTCCATTAGTACTCAAATTCCACTCAACTTTGATAATCAAGGCCCTATTTCTAATTGGGAGGGTAATACCACCAAGGAATTGCTTGGAGTATACCGAACCTTTGTAGACTATGACTTTTTAGATGTTTTAGGTATGGAAATCGTAGAAGGGAGGGCATTTTCCAAGGATTTTGCAACAGATGAAAATGAGGGATATATTATTAATGAGGCAGCCGCCAAGGCTTTAGGTTGGAAAACATCTGTAGGTAAGGAATTCGATGAGGGTCATGTGATAGGCGTTGTCAAGGATTTTCATATTCAAAAATTCAACCTAGCCATTGAACCTTTATATATGCGATTAAGACCGCAGTGGGCCAAAAATTTTGGTGAAGTAATCATGACCATTGATGCGGATAATTTTGAAGAGACCAAGAAATATATCACCTCAGTTCTGAATGACGCAGTTCCTTTAGTGCCTTTTGATGTTAAATTTTTGGATGACACGTATGCCCAACTTTACGATAGTGAAATTAGATTGGGCAGCACATTCAACATTTTTACCATACTGGCACTTATTATTGCGAGCATGGGTATGTTCGGTTTGGTATCACATAGTATTTTGCAACGTACCAAAGAAATAGGTATACGAAAAGTTTTGGGTTCTTCCAATATTGCCATCGTGTCACTCATTTCACAAGATTATTTGAGGTTAGTGGTCATCGCATTGCTTACTGCATGTCCAATCGCCTATTTTTTTATGAACGATTGGCTGCAAGGTTTCGCCTACAGAATTGAAATAGACTGGTGGGTGTTCCTATTGGTAGGTTTTATGGCATTAATAATTGCCATAATTACCATCAGTTTTCAAAGTATAAAAGCATCTATGGCCAACCCCGTAAAAAGTTTAAGAACAGAGTAGGGCGATATGGTTTTTTGATTTAGACATGTTGATTATAAAGGGGTTTTTAGAATTTTTATGAGGAGCTTCCTGTAAATATATTGTACATGATTTGTCAAAATATTTTACACCCTTAAAAAGAAAAAATTATTCAAGTACCTGTAAAACAAATAATTGACTAATTGGCACGAAATTGGAAACAGTATAATATGAGCCTGAGCATCAACCTGTGCTGAGGTAGTGGAAGCATCAATCAAGAAACGAACAATCATGTTTAAAAATCACATCAAAATCGCCTGGAGGAGTTTAAAAAAACAACCTTTTTTTACCTTCCTCAACACCTTCGGACTTGCCATTGGTATGGCGGGAGCCCTACTTATTTCGTTATACATCTATGATGAATTGACCTATGATACCATGTTTACGGATGCAGACCGAATCTATAGGGTAAATGGGGATATTAAATTTGGTGGCGATGCCCGAAAGTACGCCGTAACTCCGGCACCCATGGCAGATGCTCTGAAAAACGACTTTTCCGAAATTGAAGAAGTGACCAGGTTCAGGACTCGGGGTAGTGCGCTGGTCAGGAAAGTTGGGGTGGAGGCCAATGTTAAGGAAGAACAAACAACCTTCGTGGATGCCTCCTTTTTTGACATGTTCGGGATCAAATTGATTGCAGGTGATCCCAATACAGCGCTTAAGAATCCGAATACTATTGTAATGACACGAACAGCAGCGGAAAAGCATTTTGGGGTTTCCGATGCTTTAGATCAGGATTTAATATTGAACAACGAGGAGCCGTTTACGGTTACGGGAGTAATCGAAGACTTACCGAGTAATTCTTTTTTGAGAGATTACAGTTTGTTCGAGGCCATGGCCGGAAATGAGGATTCCAAAATAGTGAATTGGGGCAGTAACAACTATCAGACATTTTTCAAGTTGATTCCATCCGCGGATATAGCGGATATTAAAGAACCGTTGGAAGGCTTCTTGAGTAAATATGTAATTCCCGGCGTACAGCAGTTTATGCCTGGAATAACCGAAGAACAATTCAAAGCGGCAGGGAACCACTTGATTTATAGTACAATTCTTTTGACCGATATTCATTTAAGTTCCAATTTGGTTGCCGAGATGAGTTCCAACAACGATATGCAGAGTATTTATATCCTCTCCTTTATCGCGCTTTTTCTAGTGGTGTTGGCCTGTGTCAATTTCATGAACCTTTCCACGGCACAATCCTTGAAAAGGGCCAAGGAAGTAGGCGTCCGTAAGACCTTGGGATCTAATAAAAGGGATTTGGTACGGCAGTTTCTGGTGGAGTCCGGGTTAATTTCTTTTATATCTTTGCTTTTGGCATTGGTTTTGGCCTTATCGGCGCTGCCCTTCTTCAATGATTTGGCGGATAAGGACATTTCACTTCCGTTTCTAAATCCTTTCTTTTGGTTGATTCTTATTGGAGGGGTTATTGTACTTGGATTATTTTCGGGAAGTTACCCAGCATTTTTTATGTCAAGGTTCATTCCTGTAAATGTGTTAAAGGGAGGCGGACAAAGCAGTGTAGGTGGTGGAAAGATCAGGAACTCTCTGGTAGTCTTTCAATTTGCCATATCGGTGTTTTTAATTGTCAGCACTCTGGTAGTGTATCAGCAATTAAAGTTCATACAAAGTAAAAATCTGGGTTTTTCCAAAGATCAGGTACTGGTAGTCAATGATGTTTATACAGCGGGCAGCAAGGCCAACTCCTTTAAGGAACAGGTAAAACAATTAGGCTTTGTTAAAAACGCCACATTGAGTAGCTTTTTCCCGACGCCTTCCAGTCGCAGTGATAGCACTTTCGTTCCAGAGGAAGGTCTAACCGATCAGGAAAATGCCGTAAGTATGCAAACTTGGGGCGTGGATTATGACTATGTACATACTATGGGTTTTGAGTTGGTTGCCGGGCGCAATTTTGATGAGAATTTTGGTAATGATTCAACAGCAATAATAGTAAACGAAACTGCAGTGAAAATTATGAAGCTTACCCCAGAGACTGCTTTGGGGGAAAGATATTCACCTGACTTCAATGCTGAAAACCCCGAGTTCTTTACCATCATAGGAGTGGTTAAGGATTTCCATTTTGAAACCATGAAGGAGGAAATCGATGCCCTAAGCCTAAGATTATCCAATAATGCCTATGCCATGGCTATCAAAATTGAAGCCGGGAACTTTGAAAATGCGGTTACAAAAATCGAGAATGTATGGAACAATATAGTACCGGGAGAACCCTTTAACTACTATTTCATGGACGATTCCTTCAACGACTCCTACCAGAGTGAACGTAGATTGGGAAATATTTTTGTCATATTCACCATACTGTCCATTATTATTGCTTGTTTGGGATTATTTGGATTAGCTGCCTTCAATGCCGAAAAGCGGGTCAAGGAAATAGGTGTACGCAAAGTGCTTGGAGCGAGTGTGACCCAAATTTCGGTAAAGCTCACCATGGATTTTTTAAAGTTGGTGGGCGTGGCCATTTTAATTTCTTTGCCAATAGGATGGTATGCCATGAACAAGTGGTTAGAGGATTTCTCCTATAAAATTGATATCCCTTGGTGGGTGTTCGCATTGGCCGCCTTCTTGGCCATTGCAGTTGCGGTGATTACGGTGAGCTATCAAAGTATAAAGGCTTCCATTGTGAATCCAGTGAAAAGTTTACGCACCGAATAATCCTCAAACCATAAATCATGCTAAAACAACATCTAAAACTTTTTCTAAGGAACGTTCGTAGCAATAAAGGAACGTTTCTTATAAATACCGTAGGTCTGGGTGTTGGTATCGCCTCTTTTTTGGTGTTGGCACTTTATGTATATAATGACGTCACCTATAACCATTTCAATAAAAACCTGTCCAATATGTATAGGATACAGGAGATTTACGATGAAGGGGAGGGCGTGGTCACCAAAGGATTGGTACTCCCTAAAATGATGGAGGAAATACCAGAGGTGGTAAACGGGACGAGGGTTTTTGATTGGGACGAACATCGATTGGCATTTGGGAAGGTTGCTTTTCCAGAACGTGTGTTTTATGCGGACAAAGGTTTCTTCTCGGTGTTTAGCTTTCCCTTCGTAGAAGGTGAAGCAACCCATGCGTTGGATGAAAAATTTGGTGTTGTAATCAATAAAACCATCGCCGAAAAATACTTTGGTACGGAATCAGCCGTGGGTAAGGAGTTGCAGGTAGGGTTTTCTGAAAACTATTTGATAGTAAAAGGGGTGGTGGATATTCCTGAAAATTCTTCCGTAAAATTTGATGTGATAGCTTCTTATGAAACGGGCGAAACTTTATCACCTTGGATAGTAGGTGTGCATGATTGGTACAATACCTTTTCAAAATCCTATCTCGTTTTACAGGATGGTGTCGGTCCGGAGGCGATAGCGGACAAACTTGAACGTATCGTTAAAGAAAATTTCCTCCCGGTTGGGGAAAGTACCATTCAATTGAGCCTATTGCCTTTTGCGGATTATCATGGCGAAGTGGAATCCAACCAAACACTGATTATCATTTTGGCCTTTATAGCCTTAGGAATAATCGGTATTGCCATTGTCAATTTCATCAATTTGACCGTGACCAATTCTTTGGCCCGTACCAAGGAAATAGGAATTAAAAAAGTACATGGAGCCACAAAAAAGCACGTTGTTCAGCAAATAATGGTAGAATCTTTGGCGGTGGGTCTCATTGCTTTGGTCTTTGGCTTATTACTTATGACTGGGTTCCTTCTTCCGTCTTTCAACCAACTGTTTGAAACAAATCTATCTATTAGCTCGTTTGACCCCCTATTTTTAGGTGCATTGGTATTGGGTATATGGGGCATTGTGGGCTTATTTTCAGGGTTAGTCCCTTCGTTTTTATGGTCCAGAAGTAAATTGGTGGAAAATCTACATGGCAAAGTCACGGCGAAACAAAAACCAGGTTTTTCCAAATATGCATCAATTGTGGTACAGTTTGTCATTGCCATTATGCTGATTTCAGGTACCCTTATCGTTCGAAAACAGATTGACTTTATGGTCAAGAAAGATCCAAAATTCGATTCAGAAAATACAATAGTACTACAAACGGATTACTGGCAATATCCTGATACGGAAGTGGCATCCCAAAAACTAAAAATTTTGGCAGATGAATTGGAGGCCAGTCCCTTGGTTTCTTCCATCAGCTTTACGGGAGATGTGCCAGGTGATTATAGTGAAAACTATAATACATTTTTTTTGGAAGGAAAAACCGAAGAGGCCAGAATTTACCTTAGAAAATCCTATGTGGGCGAAGAGTATTTTAAGACGTTGGGTATTCCCATCATAAGTGGTCAAGGATTTGAAGAGGATAGGCTTTTATTGGAAAATACCGTTGTGCTTAATAAAACGGCAATGGACGAACTGGGATTCAATACGGCACAGGAACAGGTTTTAAGAGAAGGGAGTCCGGATGGTCAGCCCTACAGGGTCATTGGCGCCATTGATAATTTTACCTATCAAGGTGTACAGAATGAAATGCAACCACTGGTTCATTTTTATGCGCAACAGGAGAATTACACGGATTGGGACTATTTAGTTATTAGGACACAGGAAGAGGCTTCTCTTCAAGTAATCAAATTACTGGAGGATAAATGGCAAACCTTACTGCCGAATGCCACTTTGACCCATTTTTTCGCCGATGAAAAACTGGATGCCTATTACAAAGAATACGAACGGGTGAATACGTTGATTATGTGGTTTTCATTTTTGGCAATACTGCTCTCGTGTATTGGACTTTTTGCCATAGCCTCGTTCGCAATGGCCAAAAGGACCAAGGAAATTGGGATCCGAAAAGTAAATGGGGCAAAGGTTTCACAAATTTTGAACTTGCTGAACAAAGATTTTTTAAAATGGGTAATTGTCGCCTTTATCATTGCAGTACCATTTGCCTATTATGGCGCACAGAAATGGTTAGAGGGTTTTGCCTATAAAACCCAGATTAGTTGGTGGGTCTTTGGCTTGGCCGGACTCGCAACGCTTTTCGTGGCCCTTGCAACCGTAAGTTGGCAAAGTTTTAAAGCGGCCAGGGCCAACCCGGTAAAAAGTTTACGCACCGAATAAATCATCAACCTGTGCTGAGCATTGTCGAAGCATCAAAAAATTCATCAATCATGTTTAAAAACTATCTGAAAATCGCTTGGCGCAATCTTTATAAGAACAAGGGATATACCATCATAAATATTGGAGGTCTTGCGTTGGGTATTGCAGTGGCCCTATTTATTGGCTTATGGGTACATGATGAATTATCCTTCAATACCATTTTTAAAAACCATGAACACATAGCTCAGGTTTTGATGAACAAGACTGGAAATGGGGAAACCCGAACCCGGTACAATCATCCCTATCCATTGGCCGATCAATTGCGTAGCACATACGGTGACGATTTTGATGAGGTGGTCATGAGTTCCTTTCCCGGTGACAATGTGTTGTCCTTAAAAGATAAGCACCTGAATGAATACGGGGCTTTTATGGAAAAAGGTGTCCTTCGTATGTTCTCGTTTCCTATGTTGAAGGGTAATCACAATGCGCTCAGTAATCCCAATGCTATTATCATCTCTGAATCTACTGCTAAAGCGTTTTTCGGTGATGAAGATCCTATGGAAAAAACGATGCAATTGAATAACGACGCTGTGGTTACGGTGAAAGGTGTTTTTAAAAATTTACCGAAAAATGCCAATATTTTTGATGCCCTTAGTTCGTTTTCTGAGCCAAAGGCACTTCAATTTGTCGCTTCTTGGGAGTTGTATGTGACCATGAACGATTGGGTGAAGACGGCGCGCGATCAAAAATTATGGGACAATAATTCTTATTTGCTTTATGCACAGATAGCGGATAATTCTTCCATGCAATCCGTAAGTGATAAAATAAAGAATGTTCTATACCAGCATGTACCCGAGGGCACTAAACGGAGCAATCCTCAAATATTTCTGCATGCTATGGAGGATTGGCACTTACGGTCTACTTTTCAGAATGGACAATCCGTTGGGGGAACCATCCAATATGTACGTATGTTTGGTATTATAGGCATATTTGTGCTACTGTTGGCCTGTATTAATTTTATGAATTTAAGCACGGCCAGGGCCCAAAAACGTGCCAAGGAAGTAGGGATAAGAAAGACAGTGGGTTCCCGGAGGAACCAATTGGTGGGTCAGTTCATGTTCGAATCTTTGTTGGTCACCCTTTGTGCCTTTATCTTGGCCTGTGGACTTGTATTATTATTCCTGCCCTTTTTCAATCAATTGGCAAACAAACAGATTTTGTTTCCTGTCATCAACCCTATTTTTTGGATTATTTGTGTAGGATTAATTTTGGTTACGAGTCTTTTGGCCGGAAGCTATCCGGCAGTATACCTTTCCTCTTTCCGTCCAGTAAAGGTATTAAAAGGAACTATCCGTACGGGAAGGTCGGCGACATCATTCCGTAAAGTACTGGTTGTCGTCCAATTTACGGTTTCCATAATTCTGGTAGCCGGTACGGTAGTGGTTAATCGCCAGATTCAACATTCCAAAGACCGACCTGTTGGGTATGACAAAAATGAATTGGTCATGGTCGAAAAAACTACAGAAGATTATCAAGGTAAATACAATGCGCTTCGCGATGCTTTGAAAGAAACTGGCGCGGTACAGGAAATGGCGGAATCCTCAAGTCCTTTGACCGAGGTCTGGAACAGTAATGCCGGTTATGAATGGGAAGGTAAAGACCCCGATTTTGTTACCAACATTGTTGCTTTTTATGTATCCCATGATTATGGAAATACTGTGGACTGGGATTTGGCCCAAGGACGGGATTTTTCAAGGGAATTTGCCTCGGACTCTACCAGTTACATCTTAAATGAGGCTGCTGTAAGTTATATGGGATTGGAAAATCCGATTGGTAAAAAGATTCGCTGGTATGATGGGCAACATGAGGTCATTGGAGTGGTTAAGAACCTATTGACCGAATCACCTTTTGAGCCCGTTAAGCCGGCCATATATTCCATTAATTATAATCAGACCAACTGGATTAATTTAAAACTGGCATCTGGAAAAAGCCTTGCGGCATCGCTCGGTCAAATCGAAACGGTCTTTAGTAAGTTCTCGCCTGGGGTTCCGTTCAACTATCAATTTGTAGATGCTGCTTTCGAAAAAAAGTTCAAGACTGAGGAACGTATGCGAAAATTGTCCGAAATTTTCTCGATTCTTGCGATATTCATTAGTTGTCTGGGTCTTTTTGGATTGGCCACTTTTATGGCTGAGCAGCGCACCAAGGAAATTGGCATCCGAAAAGTTTTGGGTGCTTCCGTTCCGAGCCTATTCCAACTACTTTCCAAAGAATTTGTGGTCTTGATAATTGTTTCCGGTCTTATCGCGGTTCCCGTTGCGTACCATTTTATGAAACAGTGGTTAGAAAATTATACCTACCGAACGAGCATGCCATGGTGGGTTTTTGGAACTGCAGTTATTGGGGTCTTACTAGTGGCCATTCTAACGGTAAGTTATCAAGCGATAAAGGCAGCTAAGGTGAATCCAATAAAAAGTTTGCGTACAGAGTGACACATTTAAAAAAAAGGAAAGTCTTTAATAAAAACATCAACCGGTGCTGAGCGTAGTCGCAGCATCAAAAAACACTCATCATGTTTAAAAATTATTTAAAAATCGCCTGGAGAAACCTTTTAAAAAATAAGGGTTATTCGGTTATCAATATTGGTGGGCTGGCCCTAGGTATGGCCGTTACATTGATTATTGGCCTTTGGATCCAGGACGAACTTTCCTACAACAGTTATTTTAAGAACAAGGAAAAAATTGCCCAGATTTTTCAGTCCCAAACGTTCAATGGAGAAACTGGAACGGGGCCAGCTATACCTAGACCTCTTGAAAAGGCCCTGAGGGATGGCTATAACGATAATTTTGAACATTTGATCATGTGTTCATGGACTAATGACCATTACCTTAAATATGGGGAGAAGAGTATTTCCAGACCGGGCAATTATATGCAGCGTGTGGGTCCAGAACTTTTTAATCTGGAAATCATAAAAGGGGAAAAGGACGGATTAAGGGAAATCAATTCCATTATGTTATCGGAGTCCACGGCCAATGTACTTTTTGGTAGTGAAGATCCCATTGGAAAAACCATCAAAGTGAGCAACGAGCATGATATGAACGTAAGTGCGGTTTATAAGGATATTCCTTTTAATAACACCTTCAACGATACCGAATTTATCATTCCTTGGGAAAAGTACTTGGCGAATAATGAATGGATACGAAATGCAGAGGACCAGTGGGGCAACAATTCCTTTCAAATGTTCGTGCACATTGCGGATAATACCACCATGACAGGCGTTACGAACAAAATAAAGGATGTAAAAAAGACCTTGAATGAGAATAGCGCGGAGTTCAATCCACAAATTTTTCTATTTCCCATGGAGGATTGGCATCTTAGGAGCAGTTTTGAAAATGGAAAACAAGTAGGCGGCCGCATCAAATACGTGTGGCTTTTTGGCATTATTGGAGCATTTGTGCTACTATTGGCATGCATCAACTTTATGAACCTTAGTACCGCACGCTCTGAGAAAAGGGCTAAGGAGGTAGGCATTCGTAAATCCATAGGTTCTCAGAAGGGTCAGTTGGTCTATCAGTTTTTAAGTGAGTCTTTTTTGGTGGTCCTTTTCGCATTTGTTTTGGCTTTGGTCATGGTACTTCTTTCATTGAACGGTTTTAATGAACTGTCTAGAAAGGAAATCTCCTTTCCTTGGGCCAATGGCACGTTTTGGCTGGTGTCTCTTGGGTTTATCTTGTTCACTTCCTTATTGGCGGGAAGTTATCCTGCGCTATATCTCTCGTCCTTTAGACCTGTAGATGTCCTAAAAGGTTCTTTTAAAGCAGGGAAGTACGCAGGTCTCCCCAGAAAGATATTGGTGGTGTTACAGTTTACGGTTTCCGTGGCTTTTATTATTGGCACCGTTATCGTAATGCAGCAGATCAACTATGCAAAAAACCGACCGGTAGGCTATGATAAGGAAGGGCTTATCCAGATTCCAACGTTCAGTCAAGATTTTGAGGGAAAATATGATTTAATGCGAAGCGAGTTTATAGGTTCTGGAGCAGTGGTAGAAATGTCCACTTCCAGTAGTCCCACAACGCAGATTTGGTCCAATAGGAGTGGATTTACTTGGGAGGGAAAACCGGAAGGTTTTCAGGAAGATTTGGCCTGGACCGAGGTTTCACCGGAATATGCCAAGTCGCTCAATCTCAAAATCGTAGAGGGGAGGGATTTTTCAAGGGAGTATGCCACGGATTCCCTAGGTGTACTCATCAATGAAACGGCAAAAAAGTATTTAGGAATGCCCGATCCAGTGGGTAAACTCCTAAAGGACGATGACGAGGAAGATCCCGGACCTCCATTGAAAATTATCGGCGTAGTACAGGACATGATTACCCAATCTCCTTACGAACCCGTGAAACAAGGTATTTACGTGTATGATCGGTTCAATAATGGGAGTTATTATAACCTTAGATTGAACCCGGACCAAAGTGCTGGACAGAATTTAGCGGTAGTAGAAAGGGTGTTCAAGGAGCATTTCCCAGACATCCCTTTTGAATATGAATTTGTGGATAGTCAGTATGGAGAAAAATTTGCTTCGGAAGAACGCATAGGAACCTTGTCCGGGGTCTTCACGGCTTTGGCCATCTTGATCAGTTGTCTTGGGCTTTTTGGACTTACATCCTTCGTTGCGGAGCAGCGCAAGAAGGAAATTGGTGTTCGCAAGGTATTGGGCGCATCTATATTCAACGTATGGAATATGCTTTCCAAAGACTTTTTAAAGCTGGTCATAATTTCTTGTTTCATCGCTGTTCCCATTGCTTATTTTATCATGAACGGATGGCTTCAGGAATATCCGTATCGCGTGATTTTAAAGTGGTGGATTTTTGCGTTGGCTATGTTGGGAGCACTTGGCGTAACCTTGCTTACTGTAAGTTTCCAGGCCATTAAGGCGGCAAAGGCGAATCCCGTAAAAAGTTTGCGGACGGAATAGATACGCTTTAGCTAGTGTAAAATATTTGAACAAAATGTGTTAAAAAAATTTACACTTAATTATTTCTATTTTCAAAAATAAAATGTAAATAACTATTTTTCAGTTATTTACAAAGGTGGCACGAAAATCGTTTTTGTATAATTGACTAAAGAGACACTATGTACAAATTATTCCTTAAAATCGCCACTAGATATCTTTTTAAGAACAAACTCTATTCCTTTATAAATATATTCGGGCTGGCCATTGGCATTGCATCTTTTGTTTTGATCATGTTCTATGTGAACTACGAGAAAACCTATGACACTTTTGATGGCTCGGAAAATGTATATCGTGTTTATATGGATTATACGGAAGATGGGGTTTTTGTGCCTGGAGATGCTCAAACGTTATAATTTGAGCGGACCTACTTTAAAAGAGGCATTTGCAGAAATCAAGGAATTTGTGCGATTCAGACATATTACGGATGTAGACTTTTAAGTAAGATGATAGATTAATCAACGGTGAGAAAGGTGCGTTAACAGATCCATCATTCTTCGATATTTTTAAGTACCCTTGTTAAAGGGCGATCTAAATACAGTTTTAAAAGAGCCGTATTCGATAGTATTGACAGAATCGCTTGCCAAAGAAGATTTTTGGCAATATGAAAACCCACTGGGAAAATCGTTGCAAATTTTTATGGCAATGCCAAGGTATTTACGGTAAATGGTGTTTTGCAGGACCTGCCAGCGAATGTCCATATGAAGAATGATTTTTTATTTCATTTAGCACATTAAAATCATGGGAAGGATATTGAGATAACCTGGAAATCAAATTGGAACGATAATAACCTGTTTACTTATATTAAAATGGATAAAATATGGAAATGTAGCGCTGCAAGAAAAAGATTATGAATTTCAAAGTGGAGGCATTACCATATGAACGACATAATATTGAAGCATTGGAGGACATCCATTTATATTCGGACAAACCTTATGAGGCAGAGGCGAACGGAAGTGCAAGTAGAATTAATTTTCTTTTGGCTATTGCATTAATTATTATTATTCTCTCTTGGTTAAACTATATGAATCTTTCCACTGCAAAATCTTTGGAAAGAGCTAAGGAAACTGGGATTCGCAAAGTGGCAGGTGCACTAGAAGCCACAAATTATTTTGCAATCCCTTTTGGAATCCATTTTGTTGAACCTTGTTGCTAGTTATCATCGCAACAACCCTGATAGTTAGTCATCTTGCCATTTTTTAATAATTATATTGGGAAAGAACTTTCAATTGGTATTTCTACCTTTCAGGCAATTCATACCTATTATCGGATTCATTCTTATTGGGAGTTAGTTTCAGGCATATATCCTGCTTTCATACTGAGCAATTTTACTCCCAGCCAAAGCGTTAAAAGGAAAAATCCATACATCTGGAAGTGGCTTGATCGTTAAGAAAAACACTAATAGTGGGACAATTTTTGGCTACTATTATTTTACTTGTCGGAACCATTGTGGTATCCAAGCAAATAGACTTTTTACAAAACCAGCCTATTGGGGCAAATCTAGATCAGGTCTTATCCATTAGTGGTAAGGTTATGGGTAATAAATCCGATTCGATTGTTTGCAACGAAATGGAAGTCTTAAAAAAGGAGTTCAAAAGTCTATCATTCGTAAAAAGCACTTCTCTTGCACAAACATATCCAGGAGGAGAATATGAAAATCTTTCCTCCACTGTAGGTATTACTTATCCCGACGGGACAAGAGATGATAAAAGTATATGGTATAATTATGTTGTGGGACCTGAATACTTTGAATTGATGGATATGGAGTTTGTGGCTGGCGGTCCATTTGTCAAAACATCACAAGGAAATAGTAACAGAATTGTTTTAAATGAGCAATTTTGAACCATATGGGGATTTCAAAAATGGAGGATGTTATTGACAAGACTGTGAAATTTTGGAATCAATATTGGGTGGTCTCTGGGGTAATAAAAAATTATCACCATTTTGGATTAAAAACAGGTATTGAACCAATGCTTTTAAGATACAATAGAAATGTTAGTAATCTTCTTATAAAAATAGACCAGAGCGCAGTGTCAACCATGGGTATGAGCGAGGCAATTTCCCAAATTGAAGATAATTGGAAGGATGAGGTTTCCACAAAGCACCTTCAATTTTACCTTTCTGGACCAAAAGTTCGAAGCACAATACAAGGAAGATAAAGCTTTTGGTTCTGCTTTTAAGTTTTTTACTTTTCTAGCTGTTTTTATTGCGTCTATGGGATTATTCGGGTTAACTTCCTATACTATAATTCAGCGTAAAAAGGAAATAGGTATCCGAAAAGTAAACGGTGCTACAATTGGTCAGATACTAACCCTTTTGAATAAAGACTTTGTTAAGTGGGTGGTGTTGGCTTTTTTGGTTGCCGTTCCTATTTCCTGGTATGCCATGAACAAATGGCTGGAAGGTTTTGCCTATAAAACGGCACTTAGCTGGTGGGTCTTTGTTTTGGCAGGTGTAGCGGCTTTGGTAATTGCTCTATTGACCGTAAGTTGGCAAAGTTTCCAGGCGGCCGTTGCAAATCCTGTTGACTCGTTAAGGGACGAATAACCATAAAATGTTAAAAAAGCTTTATAAAAGCAATGGATAAAGTTTAACTTTCTCACACTAGTTCATTAACTACTAATTCACAATTTAACTTATTAAAAAATGCTACTACAACTAAACAATATTTTCAAATGGGTCAATTCTGGTGGCCAACGGATTTTTTTATTAAAGGACATTAATCTAGAAGTGGAGGAGGGAGAGTTTATCTCCGTTATGGGACCATCCGGTTCAGGAAAATCTACCCTATTGAATGTCATTGGGATGTTGGATACTTTTGATGAAGGGGAATATCACTTTTTACATGAGTCCGTACATACCCTAAAGGAAAAACACCGTGCCAATCTGTATAAAGAATACATAGGTTTTGTATTTCAATCCTACCATTTACTGGATGAACTAACGGTTCAAGAGAATTTAGAGATGCCTTTGCTTTACAAAAAATATAAGGGTGCGGAACGCAAGGCCATGGTGGCGGATATGTTGGACCGATTTAATATTGTTGGAAAAAAGGATCTTTTCCCGGCGCAATTGAGCGGTGGTCAGCAACAATTGGTAGGAGTAGCAAGAGCCTTGATTGCCAATCCAAAACTGATTTTGGCAGACGAACCTACCGGAAACTTAAATTCCCAACAGAGCGAGGACATTATGGAACTTTTTCAAAAACTGAATAAAGAAGATGGGGTTACGATTATACAAGTGACCCATTCCGAAAAGAATGCGGCTTACGGGTCTAGGATAATTAATTTGTTGGACGGACGAAAGGTTTAGTTGTCCACCACCAAACATAAAAACACCCTATAGCAACATACTACATTTCAATCTGATAACTTCTTAATCTCGCTTCCAACAAGTATCTTTGTTGTTTAGAACGAGTTTACATAATGAAGTTAGATAAAAAAGATGTTTTAAAGGCTTTGGAACAGATAACCGTACCTGGCGAAGGCCAGAATATGGTGGAAAGCGGTGCGGTAAAAAACATACAGATTTTTGGAGATGAGGTAGAAGTGGATATTACCATCTCCAATCCAAGTTTACAGGCGCGTAAGAAGACCGAAGTGGAGATTCTGAAGGTTATCCACAAAGAGGTCTACGAAAAGGCAAAGATAAAGATCAACATAAAGGTAGATGCTCCCGCAGCAAAACCAAAAGCCAACGAAATCAAGGGAAAACCAATTCCCGGTATCCAAAATATTATTGCCGTTGCTTCGGGTAAAGGTGGCGTTGGTAAGTCCACCGTAACTGCAAACTTGGCCGTAACCCTTGCTAAAATGGGTTTTAAGGTTGGGTTGTTAGATGCGGATATTTATGGGCCATCTATGCCGATTATGTTTGATGTGGCGCAGGAGAAACCTTTGGCGGTCAATATCAATGGAAAATCCAAGATGAAACCGGTTGAAAGTTATGGCGTAAAATTGCTGTCCATTGGATTTTTCACGCAGCCCAATCAAGCGGTAATTTGGAGAGGTCCTATGGCCTCAAAAGCCCTGAATCAGATGATTTTTGATGCGCACTGGGGTGAAATCGATTTTATGTTGCTGGATTTACCTCCGGGAACAGGGGATATTCATTTGAGTATTATGCAGGCAATGCCCGTTACCGGTGCGGTAATCGTGAGCACGCCGCAAGAGGTGGCGTTGGCGGATGCGCGCAAAGGTGTCGCGATGTTCCAGCAAGATTCCATTAACGTCCCCGTTTTGGGCATTGTGGAGAATATGGCGTATTTTACACCGGAGGAACTTCCAAATAACAAATATTATATTTTTGGGAAAGAAGGTGCAAAGCACTTGGCAGAAGACCTGAAAGTTCCCTTCTTGGGGGAGATTCCGTTAGTGCAGAGTATTCGGGAAGCAGGGGACGTTGGTCGCCCGGCGGCAATGCAAACCGCTACGGCCATTGAGGCCGCTTTTGAAGAGCTTACCAAAAACGTGGTGCAGGAAACGGTGAACAGAAATAAAAACATACCTCCAACGGAGGCTATAAAAATAACAACAATGGCGGGCTGTGCTGCCGTTAAAAAGAAGTAGGTATGACAACAATGACTTCGGACGAATTAAAGATGAACGTGGAAAAGGCCTTGGAAGAAATCCGTCCTTTTTTGCAGAGTGATGGTGGCGATATAACTTTAATTTCCATTGATAATGAAAATTCGGTGAAGGTAAGGCTAGAAGGCGCTTGTGTGGGATGCACTGTGAACCAAATGACCTTAAAAAGTGGGGTGGAAATGACGATTAAGAAGTACGCGCCTCAGATTGAGGAAGTTATTAATATTAGTTAGGTAACTGACAAATGTCATCACCCAAAAACTATCACAGCACTAATTTTGCTGTGATTTTTAATTTCAATTCTAAATGATCAAAACGGATATATTGATAATTGGCGCAGGACCTACGGGTCTTTTTGCTGTTTTTGAGGCTGGGCTTTTGCAGCTAAAATGCCATTTAATAGACGCTTTGCCACAGGCAGGTGGACAGTGCTCCGAAATCTACCCAAAAAAACCCATTTATGACATCCCCGGTTTTCCAGAAGTACTAGCGGGTGAATTGGTGGATAACCTTATGGAACAGATAAAACCGTTCCAGCCCGGATTTACATTAGGGGAAAGAGCGGAAACAATCAAAAAACAGGATGATGGTTCTTTTATCGTAACCACCAACAAAGGAACAAAACATCATGCCCCAATCGTTGCAATTGCCGGTGGATTGGGCAGTTTTGAACCCAGAAAACCCTTGCTCCCTAATTTAGCAAAATACGAGGATAACGGAGTTGCCTACATTATAAAAGATCCAGAGGTATATCGGGATAAGAAAGTAGTCATCGCCGGTGGTGGGGATTCTGCCTTGGACTGGAGTATTTTTTTGGCCGATGTGGCTGCTGAGGTAACCTTGGTCCACAGACGAAATGAATTTAGAGGAGCTTTGGATTCGGTAGAAAAAGTGCAACAATTAAAAAATGAAGGAAAGATTAGTCTGATTACTCCGGCTGAAGTTGTTGGACTTGACGGAGGTGAAATATTAGAATCCGTTACGATTCGGAAAACTTCAAATGCCTCGGAAGATATACGTTTACAGGTGGATAGCTTTATTCCGCTATTTGGACTTTCACCAAAGTTGGGGCCAATTGGGGATTGGGGATTGGAGATAGAAAAGAATGCAATAAAGGTTGATACATTCGATTACCAAACGAACATTCCCGGCGTTTATGCGATTGGCGATGTGAATACCTATCCGGGAAAATTAAAATTGATTCTCTGCGGTTTCCATGAAGCAACATTGATGTGCCAAAGTGCCTATCAACGTATTTATCCAGATAAAAAATATGTAATGAAATATACTACTGTTGGAGGTGTTACAGGTTTTGACGGTAGTAAAAAGGAAGCTCCAAAAGCAGTTGTGAAATCTTTTGACTAAGCAAGTTAAATTGAGTGTTTCCCCTCTATTAAGAGGGGATTAAGGGGTGTGTAAAAAGAACAACTAAATGCAATTTAAAAAAACTCAAGAAAATGTACTTTTGGCAATTGAAATTTAAATCAATATTTGAGTAGCGTAGGTTCACACCTCCCTTTCCCGATAGTTATCGGGACCTCCTTTTTAGGAGGGAGGTTAAAAATTAGAAATTAATGACCGACATTAAAATAAAAATTACGGATAGGGAAGGAGTCACTCACGAAATTGACGCTCCTACGGATATGAACATGAACCTAATGGAAGTGGTGCGTTCTTATGAACTGGCTCCAGAAGGAACCATTGGTATTTGTGGTGGGATGGCCATGTGCGCCTCTTGTCAATGTTATGTTCTATCCGACCATGAACTTCCCGAAAAATCGGATGATGAAGAAGCAATGTTGTCCGAAGCTTTTAATGTTGAGGATAATAGCCGTTTGGGCTGCCAAATCCATATAACCGAAGATTTGGATGGATTAGAGGTGGAGCTTGCACCGGAGGATGTTTAAGTTTTAAGTGCGAACTGCTTTTAGCCGCGATTCAATCTGTTTGAATAACGTTTAAAATTGTTCTCGACTCCGCTCAAACGGACAGTTATTTTCAATTTTACCATCAACCATCAACCAACTTATATCCTCGCTTGATAGGTAAACAAATTATAATACCTTCCTTCTCTTGTAATTAGTTCTTCATGGGTGCCTTGCTCGGCAATGCGTCCATTTTCAATTACTAATATCTGATCTGCTTTTCTGATGGTACTTAAGCGGTGCGCAATAACAAAAGTGGTACGCCCTTCTGTTAAGGCTGCCAGACTTTTCTGAATCAAAGCTTCACTTTCCGTATCAAGGTTTGAAGTCGCTTCGTCCAAAATTAATATTTTAGGATTGGCCAATACGGCACGCGCAATAGCAATACGTTGGCGCTGTCCACCGGAGAGCTTTACCCCCCGTTCTCCAATTAGGGTTTCAAGACCATCTTCAAATCGGTCCGTAAATTCGTTTACATAGGCCGCTTCAACGGCAGCTCTTAATTCTTCTTCGGTGGCATTAGGTCTTGGGAAAAGGATATTCTGTCTGATGGTCCCCTCGAATAAAAATTCATCTTGTAGCACGACCCCTAGATTTCTGCGATAACTATTCAAGGTTAACTTTTGAAATATCGTTGCCATCAATCGTAATTGTTCCTGATTCCGGATTCAAAAATGTTGCTGCCAAACCGGCAATGGTACTTTTGCCCGAACCGGAACTGCCTACTAACGCCACTACAGAACCCGAGCTGACCTCAAAATTGATATTATGTAATACCTCCTTGTCCTCTTCGTAGGCGAAAGAACACATCGTTAAAAACAATATCACCTTTTATATTTTCCAGAACAATGGTTCTATTTTCCTCGTCGGATTCCGGAGTTTTGTTCATCAGCTCTTCCGTTCTATCCAACCCGGCAAGCGCTTCCGTCAGTTGACTTCCAATGTTGCTCATCTGTACGATAGGGGCAATCATTTGCGCCAAAAGAATGGTAAACATTATAAATTCACCTTCGGTCAATGTGCCCTCAATGATTTTGTACCCTCCGTAGCCCATAATACCTGTAGTCGCAAGACCAATAAGGAAAGTGGCAGAGCTGGTCATAAAAGCGGTGGTTACCAGACTTTTCTTTACGTTTCTAAACAACTCGGCCACCCCTTCTTCAAAAATGGCGTGTTCCTGTGCTTCTGCATTAAATCCTTTAATTACCCGAACGCCTCCCAAGGTCTCGGTTAACCTCCCCGTTACTTCAGCATTTATTTTACCCCTATTTCTAAAAATAGGGCGGATTATCTTGAATGCCTTCAATGCAATAAATCCGAAAACTGCCAATGGTATTAAGGTAAAGAGTGTCATGCCAATACTTATATTCAAAAGGATTACTAGAGAAACAATTGCTGTTATGGTACCACCTATTAATTGTACGAGGCCTGTCCCAATTAAGTTCCGGACCCCTTCAACATCGGTCATAATACGGGAAACCAAAGCTCCGGATTTCACATTGTCAAAAAAGCGTATGGGTAACGAAAGCACCTTTTTTTGTACCTGTGCACGTAGTTCCGAAATCATGAATTGGGCCTGAACACTTAAAATATAAGTAAGTAGGAAGGAGGTGACGGATTGAACCAATATGGCCACAATCACAATTACCACCAAAATTTTTAGGGTGTCCAAATCCTTGTTCGGAAGAATATCATCAAAAAGCGACTTTGATGCATAGGCAGGTACAAAACTGGCTGCCTTACTAATTACAATTAGTAGTAGCCCGATAAAAACCAAATTTCGTCTGGGCCAAATGATAGTTTTAAATGCGGTAAGGATACTAACTTTTTTGTCTGCCATAGTAGTATTTAGTTGTCGGGTCGAGCGCAGTCGAGACCTTATTTTATGTTTTCGGGTTGATATTGGCAATGTGATGAATTTCTACATTCGGACAAAATTTGAAGTAAATCAAAATCTCCGTTTGCCAAAGCTAACTTCTTTTTTCCACTCCATTTCTTAATTTTATTTTCAAAATAAATAGCCTGTATTATGTCATTAAATTCCTGATGAAAAACTAATTTCAGCGGTCTTCTTTTAAAGTAAAACAAGTGGCGTTACGACCTTTTTCATGTTCTTCAAATCGCCTTGTGATATCGTTGGTTATACCGGTATAAGTTAGGCCATCCGAACATAGTAAAATATAAACATAATAGAGTTTCACTGAATTCAAAATTATTTAGGTCTCGACTGCGCTCGACCGGACAATGATACATGCAAGTTACTTCAATTAGTAGGAAAATGAGTTTATATATTACTATGATAGTACAGTTTTTGTCGGTTTGTCTGTATCTTGTATCGGTATAAAATTCCGGTATGAAATATCTAGTTGCACTCTCTACGTTCATCATTTTTGGCTGTACATCTCAAAATCAAACGAATTCCGAGGTTGAGAAATGGACTTCTCAAGCAGAAAACGTGGAGATAATCCGCGATAACTACGGCGTGCCCCATATTTATGGAAAAACCGATGCGGATGCTGTATTTGGATTGTTGTATGCCCAATGTGAGGATGATTTTAATAGGGTGGAGCAAAATTATATTTGGGCCACAGGTCGCTTGGCTGAAGTGGAGGGCGAAGAAGCGTTGTATAGCGATTTACGGGCTAAGCTCTTTATGACCGAAGATGAAGCGAAAGCCAATTACGAAAAGGCACCCGATTGGCTGAAGAAACTTTGCGATGCCTTTGCGGATGGGGTAAATTATTACTTACATACCCATCCAGAAGTAAAACCAAAATTACTGACCCATTTTGAACCGTGGATGCCCATGTATTTTAGCGAGGGTAGTATCGGCGGGGATATAGAGCGTATTTCCACTGAAAAAATCAAGGCTTTTTATGAAAACGGTATGGAAATTCCCAAATCCGAAATGATTCTTTTAGAAAAGGAGGAAGAAATGGTAGAACCCCAGGGTTCCAATGGAATAGCTATTTCTGGAAAATTGACGCAATCCGGCAATGCCATGTTGTTGATTAATCCGCATACCTCGTTCTATTTTAGGGGCGAAGTGCATGTTGTTTCCAAGGAAGGATTAAACGCTTACGGTGCGGTAACATGGGGGCAGTTTTTCGTCTATCAAGGTTTTAACGAAAAAACGGGTTGGATGCATACCTCCACCTACACTGATGTCATGGACGAGTTTAAAGAGAATATTTTGAATATGGATGGTGGGGACGGACTTTATTATCAATACGGAGAGGAGCTGCGACCAGTTAAATCTTCGGAGATTACTTTAAAATACAAGGAAGGTGATACGCTAAAGGAAAGACTTTTTCCAATCTATAGGACGCACCATGGTCCGATTACGCATGCAGTTGATGGAAAATGGACAGCTTCCGCCATGATGTGGGAACCGGTAAAGGCATTGGAACAGTCCTTTGAACGCACAAAGAAAGACGGTTACAAAGGTTTTCGAGAAATGATGGACATTCGCACCAATTCCAGTAACAATACGGTCTATGCGGACGCCGAAGGAAACATCGCCTATTTTCATGGTAATTTTGTTCCAAAGCGCGATGTTAATTTTGATTATTCCGAAGCGGTTGAGGGGTGGAACCCACAAACAGATTGGCAAGGATTGCACACAGTAAACGAAAATATTCTCCTATTGAATCCGGAGAATGGCTGGATTCAAAATTGTAATTCTACACCGTACACTTCGGCATTGGAATTTAGCCCTAAAAAAGAGGATTATCCCTATTACATGTCACGCGATCAGGAGAATTTTAGGGGAATCCATGCCATAGAATTATTGACGGATAGAAAGGGATATACCTTGGATAGTTTAATTCAATTGGCCCATGACCCGTATATGCCGGCGTTTAAAGTGTTGCTACCCGGTTTAGTCAAAGCATATAAAGCAAATGATGATAAAAATTCTAAACTTCAGGAAGCTATTGATGTGCTGGAGAAATGGGATTTCAGGACTTCAAAGGAATCGGTGGCCATGACTTTGGCGCATTTTTATGGGACACGATATTATCGGGAAGGAAAGTATCCGGATGGTTTGGATGCAATGGAACGGATCAATTATTGGGGAACCGTACCCGGGGAACAACTTACAATTTTTGAAAAGACCATTGACCAATTAACTGCGGATTTTGGAACTTGGCAAATGCCTTGGGGGGAGGTAAACAGGTATCAGCGAATCAACGGCGATATTGTTCAAACTTTTAAAGATGACTTGCCCAGCAAACCTGTTGGTTTCGCCTCTGGGACTTGGGGTGCTTTGGCGGCTTATGGTGCCAGATATACTACGCCTGGGGCAAAAAAAATATATGGGACAAGGGGCAATAGTTTTGTTGCTGCAGTTGAATTTGGGGAAAAGGTGAAAGCGAAAACCATTCTCGCTGGCGGACAAAGTGGCAATCCGGAATCCCCACACTTTGATGACCAAATTGATAAATACATCAATGTGGATTGGAAAGATGCAGCTTTTTATAGGGCGGATGTTTTGAGTAGGGCTGAGGAGACCTACCGGCCTGGAGAAAGGAAATAATATATTAAGGATTGATTTAAGAAACTAGGAATTAAGGAAATGATGTCAATTTCCAACAACCAACAACCAACCAGTACTTGAACTTGTATTTATCCCGGTATCTGTTGGCTCAAACAGTGCAACGTTCCAAAACCCCAAATAAAGTCAATACAATTAATTCCGATAACTTCTTTGTCAGGAAAACAGTCAGCCAAAATATTCAGGGCATTTCTGTCCTCGGCATCGTTAAAAGTGGGTACGAGAACTTTTTTGTTCAGGATCAAGAAATTGGCGTAGCTGGCAGGCAATTGTAATCCATTAAACAGAATAGGTTTTGGCATTGGGAGTTCAATAATGTTTAAAGAATTACCGTTTTCTAATTTCGCCTTTTTTAATCGGTTTAAATTATCCTGTAACGGTTGGTAGTTTTTGCTTTTTGGGTTGTTTTCTACCACGGTGACCACGGTGTCATCATTTACAAATCGGCACAGGTCGTCAATGTGTCCGTGCGTGTCGTCTCCAATGATTCCTTTGTCCAACCAAATGGTATTGGAAATTCCTAGATATTCCTTAAAAACTACTTCATAGTCAGCTTTTGAAAAACCAGCGTTACGGACCTGTATTTTTGGGTCCAACAAACATTCTTCCGAGGTAATCAATGTTCCTTTTCCATTAACTTCTAGGGCACCGCCTTCCAGAACAACTTTTTTGCCTTTATAGGTTACTTGTGTCAGCGGGATATTTAAAAATTCGGATACTTTTTTTGGAACGTGCTTGTCCAATTTCCAGTTGTTGTATTTGGCCCACCCGTTGAAATTAAAATTTAGGGCTTCTCTTTTATTGCCATTTTTTACAACAATAGGTGCAGAATCGCGCATCCAGCTGCGGTTCGTCTTTTGAATGATAAAATGAATATTCTTGGTTTTTGCCGTTGCCGTTTCTAACAGCGTCTGTACTTTGTTTTTAAGGTTCTCATCGCGCACTATCAAAAAGACTTTTTCGTCCTCGGCAACCTTTTTAATGAATTCTACAAACGCCCATTGTATTGCCCCGTATTTACCGGGCCAATCATTTCCATTGTGCGGAAAACATAGGAGAATACCTTCTTGTTTCTCCCATTCTGCAGGAAATCTTCTTGTGTTGCCCATTTTTATAAGGCTCTTTTGGTAATATCCTCAAAGGCATCAATACGTCTATCTCTAAAAAATGGCCAGTTTTGCCGCACATTTTCTTGTAGCATCAAATCCACTTCGGCAATAAGAATTTCTTCCTTGTCCTCTGAAGCCATGGCCAATATTTCGCCTTGTGGCCCACAAATAAAGGATTGACCCCAAAATTGGATGCCATCCGTATTGGGTAAATATTTTTCTAAACCGATGCGATTGGCTGCCGCCACAAAAATTCCGTTGGCAACTGCGTGTCCTTTCATAACGTTCATCCATGCACCGTATTGATTTTCACCATATTGTTCCTTTTCAAACGGATGCCAACCAATGGCGGTAGGATAAAATATAATTTCCGCGCCTTTTAATGCCGTAAGTCGGGCAGCTTCTGGATACCATTGGTCCCAACAGATAAGCGTTCCAATAGTTCCCTTTTCTGTTTTTATGGATTGAAATCCGAGGTCACCAGGGGTAAAGTAAAATTTTTCGTAGAAATGGGGGTCGTCCGGAATATGCATTTTTCGGTAAAGTCCCGCTTGGGAACCGTCCGTATCAATAATATAAGCGCTGTTATGATAAATGCCGGACATTCGTTTTTCAAAAAAAGGTACAATAATCGCAACACCCAGTTCTTTTGCCAGTGTACTGAATGCCGTAAAGGAAATATCTCCCAATGGCTCTGCCAGAGAAAAATTTTCAACATCCTCGCTTTGACAAAAATAATGGCTACTATATAGTTCTGGGAGACAGATTACTTCCGCACCTTGGTGCGCCGCTTTTTTTATCCATTCCAGACATTTCTTCCTGTTCTCATTAGGGGTGTTGTCCAAGTTCAACTGAACTACCGCCACTTTATATTTATTTTGACCCATTGTATATCATCTTTTAAAGGGTTCAAAGATATTAAAATAAGATTTTGGGTTATTCCCAATCTAGGTTAAGAAAAGGAAGTGTTTATGGTTGTAATCCAAGCGCTATTCCTTGGTAACTATGAGCGTAGCTTTTGATCCCGAAGATAGCAGCCATTTGTTGGAGTATATTAATTTTCCAGTATCGTCATACACATCTACCTGGGCGGTATTGGGTGCAGAAGATCCGTGGTTTAAAGCCTCAAATTCCAGCTTGTTGAAACCTGATTGTAAATCAACATTAATTCCTTTAAAAGCTCCGGTAAGCAACATATTGTGCTCTACAACCACGTCGTTTACGAAAATTTTTACACGATCTCCGTCCACATATTCATGATCGCGGCAGACGATGCCAACATATTTTCCATTGCTCTTTACATCACCAAGGTATTGGTCGGCAAAATATTGCCCAGAACCCCCTAGTCTTTCTCCTGGTCCGATACGAGGGTCAATTTTAAGGCCTGTTCCCGCTTGTACAAGCTCCTCATCCGGCAACATTTTAACAGGTGCCCTATTCTTATAATCCAGGTCTACGGGGTCTTTGATTACGGAAGGTATATTTAAAACTGGACCAGATTTGGTGGTACCTTTTGGGTCTTCAATCTTAATAGCCTCTACCTTCAATGGTTTTTGAGTAGGGATATCGGACTGCGCGTTCGCCCAGCCAAAAGCCAGCAAAATTAATCCAAGTAGAAGTGTGTTATTTTTATACATCAATCCTCAAAAATCAAAATAAAGATAACAAATACCCTGCCATAGGGACATAACGCCTTGTTAAATAATGTTTTCAGATAATTTAATGCATTAAATTATTGTAATTGGATAACGCTTTAATTACTAATTTATTAAGGAAAATCGATTATAAATCTTTTTCCTGTTCTTGTTCGATATAATTTTGATTTCCACCGATTATATCGTCCTCCTCATAAATTGCATTTGATATGCCCATCATAATTGCGGCCAAGACCAGTATGACTTTTCTTTTGATATATTGATAAATTAGCCGGGGTTTCCCCGCGCTGGGTTTATTTTTTTTATACATGTTAGGAATGATAAATAGTTGACTATTTATGTTATCATTTGATGCGTTAAAAGCGCATGTTGCCTTAGGAAATAGATTCCTACGCTATGTATAAATTGAAATAGGAAATGGAGGTGAGCTTTTTGGTTAGAAAAGTGTTTCGTAATAGATTGGAACTAAATTTTTTATGCCGGTTAATTTGGGATTTAAAAAGCATCAAGTTATCCGCACTATGAGCTTTTGAAGCATAAAACAGATTGTTTGTGGGGGTGTATTCTTTTTGATTTGGAAAAAAGTAGCTTTCGAAAAAATATACCCGATAAAACGCTACGTCAGACTCTTTTTTAGAAAGAGAAGACGTAACCAGAAAATTGTTTTCTTGATTGCACCCACGGCTGACCGAACATTCGTTCACCGAAATGCCAAAAATTAAAAGTACCGTGAAAAGATATTTCATCTGTTTTCTCAAACTTTCAGGTCTTTGATATTAATTATAATCTCTAATGAAAAGAAGATTTTCTAAAATTAAACAACTTATTTAAGATTCAATCTTAAGAAATTTATGAAATTCCCGTGCATGATGTTATTGACATCCTCTGGGCTATAGCCTTTGTCGGCTAGTAATTGGGGAACTTTTTGAAGGTCGGCAACGGTGTCTAAGTCAGCAGGGGATTGCTCTTTTCCAAAACCTCCATCCAAATCTGTTCCAACACCAACATGTAATGTGTTCCCGGACAATTGGCAAATGTGGTCAATATTTTGAACCATTTGATCCAAGGTGACGCCCATTTTTTCAGGTGTCGATTTTCCACGTACCCAATTCGGCACCATCATCCAAGCATCCAACGCAATTCCAATCACCGCCCTTCTTTTGATCAGTTCCTTTATTTGTTCGTCTGAAAATTGACGGTTGTGGTTTACGAATTTTCTACAGTTATTATGGCTGGCCCAGACCGGACCTTCATAAACATCCATGGTTTCCCAAAAACTCTGGTCACAAAGATGGGTGGCATCCAAAATAAGGTCTAGACGTCGAATTTCCTTCAAGAGTTCTTTTCCTTTTGTACCAATGCCTCCAACGGAATCGGTTCCAAAAGCATAGGTTCCGGGACCATAATGAGCCGGACCAATGGCCCTGAGTCCCTGCTTATATGATTTTTCCAAATAGTCCAAATTGACAATGGAATCTGCACCCTCCAAACTCAAAATATAACCAATAGGCGTATTTTCCTTATCTGTTTCCCAATTTTTCAAATGGGTATCAAGTGCTTTCTTATTGCTAATCTGTTTCATATGACCAGCAGCTTCCATGGCCTTGTACCATGCCAACTGCCCTTGGGTCTGAGCCCACGCTTGGTGAGGGGAATTCCAACCTGGTAGTGGATTCTGAGGTTTTACATAACGTGCTATCTGGGTTGCAACGCAAAGACCAATATTGCCTCTGCGCATCGCTTCAAAAGATACGGTATTTTTACCGCGGTCGGGTTTGTCCGTCATTCCCTGCTCGCTTTTTCGGATGTCCTCCACGGACCAGGTAAGGTCCCTATTCCATTCCATTGCATTCATGGACAAATCTAAATGTGCGTCAAAAATGAACATGCTTAAATCGTGATTTTTTGGTTGCGGGCAGCTACTTTCCAGGTATCAACAATCTTCCCATCCTTAACTACCTGTAAATATTCGTATTTGGCTACTGTAGGGCAAATGTGTTTGGGGATGGCGTAATGTTCATCGCCAACTTCCAAAATCCTGAGGTCGTCATATTCAACCACCAAATGTTCTTCGGACTGACTAATCTGTTTTCCATGGTCCAAGGTCAAAAACTGAACTCTTGGAAAAGGCATTTCCGGGGCAATGGATTTATGGCCCAAATCAAAACAAAGAATTCCAGCTTTTGGCTTGCTGATGATTCGAGTAAATAATACAGCTGCCGGGACAAACTTCATTTCAGGGAAAAGTCCGCCATATCCGGCATCCCAAAGCAACGTAGTGCCTGGACTGGCTATCACATCTTTTCGTTTGCAGTGAAATGGGAAGGTTGGCGATCCTCCGGCAATAACGATAGGTTCTGGCAATCCTGATTTCTCAATTTTTTCTTTTAATGCCAAAACGGTTGTGAAAGCTGTATCGCAATTCTTTTCACGTATTTTAGGGTCGGGATTTCTAAAATGTCCGTCATACATATGTAATCCTGCAACGGTCAGATTGGCATGTTCAGCTATGCTTTTGTAGAGACTGAAAGCTTCATTATCGGGTGGAATCCCTGTCCGGTTCATTCCAACGTTCAGGTCAATATATAAAGAGATATTCAATTGATGCTTTTTAGCCAAATCACCCAGCAAATCTGATGTTGTTGGATTGTCTACCAAAGCTGAAAACTGTGTTTCCGGGAATTTTTTGATGAGGGACACCAATCGTTCCATATTCGCTCCCGCTGGCTGCATGGCCAATAAAACATCTGGTGCATTAGAAATAGCCAATAATTCCGCCTCTGCTATGGTGGCGCATTTAAACTTGGTAATGCCGTGTTCCATTTGCATTCCAATAATTTCGGCACATTTATGGGTCTTCACATGTGGTCTGAGATGCTGTAAACCACCCGCCATGTTTATCATGGTCTTTATGTTCTGGTCTATCCTATCCGGGTAAACCAAAAGGGATGGAGAAATAAGTGAATCGGTATTTTTTACCAGAAACCAGTTTTCATTATCCATTGGAATTCTATTTATGTAACTCGAACATGGCCTCAATTTCCACAGCTATCCCACTAGGAAGCATCATTCCTACCGCGCTTCTAACGCCAACACCGTTTTCAGCGCCAAAGACATCGGACATTAGTTCACTATAGCCATTTATGACCAAAGGTTGGTCTCCAAATTCTGGCGTGCAATTGACCATTCCCAACGTTTTTACCAATCGCTTAATGCGGTCCAAGCTTCCAAAATGTGTTGTAATTGTGGACAACATTGTTAGTGCTACTTGTCTGGCAGCTTCTTTGCCTTGTTCCAAAGTTAGGGTCTCACCTACGCGTCCAGTATACAAAGAACCGTTTTTAAGCACAGGCCCTTGACCTGAGACGTATAGGAAATTGTCAACTACTAGAATTGGTTTATACAAACCTGCAGGTGGAGGTGCTGGAGGTAAAATCAATCCAAGTTCCTTTATTTTTTCCGAGGGTTTCATAAGATTAAAATTTAAAGGTAAAAGATACGATATAAGAATCTTTCCATACCGATAAACCTAAATCGAAATGCTTTTTCGCTTGGGATTATATAGAAAAGAAGATGCTATTATTTCCGATAATAGTGTAGTTTGCAGGCGGTTGAACAATCTTATCTGATTATATAAAAATATTCAATATAAGAACACCCACCAATCCCATAACACCAACAGTGGTTTCCATGACTGTCCATGATTTTAAGGTGTCCTTTACTGACAGGTTGAAGTATTCTTTGTAGAGCCAAAATCCACTATCGTTAACATGGGACAACATTAAACTGCCAGAACCAATGGCCAATACCATAAGTTCTGCACTTACTCCGGTGCCACCCACCAAAGGGAGGACTATACCGGCGGCAGTAAGACCCGCAACCGTAGCCGACCCAACGCAAACGCGAATAACTGTAGCAATGAGCCAGGCTAAAATCAATGGAGAAATAGAAGAGCCGTTAAGCATTTCACCAATATAATCGCTTACGCCACTATCTATCAATACTTGTTTTAAAGCTCCTGCACCTGCTATGATTAGAAGTACCATGGTTATGCCTGTTATCGCACTAGAGAGGGAGTCCATTACTTCTTTCATTTGTTTTCCTCTAGCAAGTCCTAAGGTATATATGGCAACCAGAACGGATACCAACATTGCTATGACCGGGTTTCCTACGAAGACCAAGACTTTTAGAAGATTTGAGCCTTCCGGCAATATTAGTGTCGCCAACGCCGCAATAGCAATAAGAATGACAGGGAGCAACGCCGTTACTATGCTAACTGATGTACTTGGCATTTCCTCGTCCTTGAGGATTACCGGATTTAAAAATTCTTTTAATGGGGTAGCTTTTATGTTTTTCATTGTTCTGGAAAGCAAGGGGCCAGCAACTATAATGGCAGGGATAGCCACAATGATGCCGTATATCAGCGTTTTGCCGATATCCGCATTGAAGGTTGCCGCAATTGCTGTTGGAGCGGGATGCGGAGGCAAGTATCCATGGGTAACGGACAAGGATGCTAACATGGGCAGACCAACATATAACAAAGGTAGGTTGGTCGCTGCGGCGATGGTAAAAATCAATGGAATCAATATTACAAAACCAACGGAATAGAACATAGGAATACCTACTATAAAACCGGTAAGGACAACCGCCCATTGGATATTTTTCTTTCCGAATTTCTCAACAAGTTGGGTGGTAATCTTTTGTGCGGCACCACTATCTGCTACCAATTTGCCCAGCATGGCTCCCAACCCAAGGATGATTACAAGAAAACCTAGAATATTCCCAATACCTTTTTGAATGGAATCAACGACTGTAACCGGTTCCATACCCTCCGCTATTCCTACAAATAGGGAAACGATAATGAAGGTGATAAAAGCGTTCAGCTTAAAATAAACGATTAGAACAAAAAGTAGAAGTATTCCTAAAATGACGATAAATAAAGGCATGCTATTGATATAGTTAGATTCGTGGTTACAAGATACCATAATTTAAAAAAGATCTGTACTGTTTTGATAATTGTAGTACCCAAAAAATAGCATATGAATAAAAATCAAGGACGTGGTATGAAGGATTGAAGTATGCATACTTTATTTTAATATATTTAGAAATAGATAGGTTTACCAATTGATAATTAAATACTTAATACTAAAAATTAACCAAAATTTTTGTGAAATGGATAAAAGACAGTTTTTAGGTAGCATAGGAAAAGCTGCAATGGCTATTCCGTTTATACCTTATCATTTGGAAGCAGCGAACAAAAAACCCGTAAAATCTTATGATACCAATTCAGACGAAGAGTTCTGGCTGCGTATTCGTGAAGACTATCTTTTAAAACCAGAATATATAAATCTAGAAAACGGGTATTATAATTTTATTCCCACACCCACCTTGAATAAATACATTGAACGTCTAAAAATGGTCAATTATGAAGCTTCCTATTACATGCGCACGGTACAATGGGAAAATAAGGCCAAAGTGAGGGATAGATTGGCAAAGTTTGTTGGGAGCACACCAGAGGAATTGGTAATTACCAGAAATGCTACGGAATCTCTCGATTTGATCATTGGCGGTTTTCCTTGGGAAAAAGGAGATGAGGCCATTTATGCGGAACAGGATTATGGGTCTATGAAAGACCATTTTGAATTAATGGCAAAGAAATATGGTATAGTCAATACTGTGGTTTCCATACCCAATCATCCAAAGTCTGACGAGGAGATTGTGGAAATCTATGAAAAGGCAATCACCCCAAAAACCAAATTGCTAATGGTCTGCCATATGATCAATATTACCGGTCAGATTCTGCCCGTTCGTAAAATAAGCGATATGGCCCACAAACACGGTGTTGAGGTTTTGGTGGATGGAGCTCATTGCATTGGTCATTTTAATGTGAATGTAAAAGAATTGAATTGTGATTATTATGGTACCAGTTTACACAAATGGTTAAGCGTTCCTTTAGGTTCCGGAATGTTGCATGTGAACAAGGATAAAATCATGAAAATTTGGCCACTTTTTGCAGACTGGGACGATGATAAGAATAAAATTCAACGGCTGAATCATACTGGGACGCTACCGGTGCACACGGATCTGGCAATTGATGATGCTATGGATTATCTGGAAATTATGGGCATGGAACGTAAAGAGAACAGATTGCGTTTTCTTCAAAAATATTGGAGTGACCAATTGAGGGACGTTCCCAATATTTTGGTAAATACTCCGGTGGATTCAGCGCGTAGTTGTGGGATCGCCAATGTTGGTATTTCACATATGAAACCCACGGACTTGGCCAAAGCGCTGCTGGATGAATTTGGAATATTTACGGTGGGAGTAGATTATGCAAACGTACAGGGTTGCCGGATTACACCAAATGTCTATACGACGACCAAAGAGTTGGATGTTTTTGTCGATGCGATGAAGACATTGGCGAAAAGAGCTTAATATGGTATATCAGGTTTTTTTCAATCCGAACAAAGAATGTAAAAAAGGAATTTTAAGGATTATAAAATGATAAATGATCCAGCTGATCCCAAAAGTACCAAGGATCATGATTAATGCCTTGGGAAATAGTCCCCAATTCAAATCCATTAAATAATAGCCTATTCCAACGGTAATGGTCTGATGAAGAATATAAAAGGGATATACGGCTCTGTTGGCATAGGCCAGTTTTCTACTCGGCTTGTTTAATTTCTTGGCAGCAAAACCGAATAAAACTAAAATCCACGACCAGATATTTACCACCTTGAGCAATGCTTCGGTAAAATGGACTACGTACCCATCTTCAAGGTACAGCCAAATAAACACTTGGCTGGAAAACGCAATAATCCCCAAGATAAAGGCCTTTTGTTTGATTTTCTCTACAGCATTCCAAAAAGCATCCCCAGTGGATATCAATAAAAATCCGTAAAAGAACAGAACAATACTGAAACTAAAGTTGAACCAGTCATCTGTCAACGCATGTGTAATATCAAAAAAGGGCTCCATTAAGGATTCCAATAAATACAGCGGAATTATAAACCAGTAAAGACCCCATGGATTTTGAAGGCGATTTTTCGTCCATCTGGTAATTGCGGTAGAATTTCTTCTCATAGAACTAAAAATAGGCGAGAGGATTATGGAAAAAACCAATAAATAGGGCAAAAACCATAAGTGATGCCAACTGATGTTTCCTTCGGGATAAATACCATAAAACGCGATAGTTGTATAATATTCATAATACGACCCTACGAACTCATGGTCGGCCAGGCGTTCAAAATAAACTTGTGGAGGAACTATGACCAGCATGCCGAATACTAGGGGTATTCCTAATCGCAGATTACGCTCCCGTATAAATTCCCAAATGCTTCTTTTGGACAGGGCGTAGTAGGTTCCCATGCCAGAAATAACAAATAGTATGGGTAGCCGCCATTGATTTAAGAATAACATGGGCCAACGTAACCAATCATAAATAACATTGTTCTTTACATGCCAACCCCAAGGCACAAAAAACATCCCCACATGATAAAAAATCAATAGGGTAAACACGATTACCCTTAACCAATCCAAATCATAACGTCTTACATTTTTCACCATAATGCACAGCTTTGCAGCAAAGATGTGCGCATCTTGCGAAGTGCTATAAAATATCCGAAGAAGATCTGTCCAGAATTACAATTTTGGAGAACTGGACTTTACAAATACAACGGGAGAACTACCCGTATGTTTCTTAAAAGAATTGTAGAACGCGGATTTTGATTTAAATCCTACCGATTCGCCAATAGCTTCTATAGTTAGGTGTGAATATGCTTTATCCAGTAATCTGGCTTTGGAAAAGGACACTCTCTTTTCATTTATAAATTCATTGAAGTTAGATTTGTTTTCTTGATTGATGGCCTTTGAAATTTGATTTGGATGCACATTTAATAAGGCGGACAAATCATTTAAAGAGGCGTATTTTGACAGAAAATAGGTTTCTTTTTCTACAAAATCATTGATTTCTGAGAAGGAAATATCACTTTTAGAACTGTTAAGGGTTTCATATTTATCGGCAATCCAGGACTTTTTGAAAAATTGCGATTCAGCTAGGATAACATACGTGGTAGAGAAAGCGATTATGGTCTGAAAAATTGCTATATAATGATCTCCGCCATCATCATCAAAAGTGTAAAAAACTGCAAAAACAAAAACCAACAATAATATCAAGATAACCACGGTATTTCTGGAAAATCTATATTTACCGGTGTTCCTGTTCTTGGTCCTCTTTCTCTCTTCCCGAAGCAACTTAAAGGACAAAATAATATAGGTAAGAAAACTGAAAAGGATAAGCCAATCAAAAACATCCTTTATAACATGGTAGCCATAGTTAAACTGCGGGGAAACATTTGCAAACTCAAAATCAGGGTAATAGGCTCCTATGTAAGCATTATATTTAACGGATAAAGGTCCCAAATAAAACGGAATTTGGGATAGAAAATAAAATAGCGGAAGCAAAAAATGAATCCAGTGTTTGCGAAAATTGATCGATTTTCTTTTTGTTATACCATAAATAGTAAAGTAGATAAATGGACATATTAGGAGGACCAATGCCTCTGATGAATCGTTCAGGTAAATTATATTTTTTATAAGCCCCGTATAACATAAATAGGTATCTAGGAATACTATGGAAGAAAAGAAAAGGGACCATCCAAAATAAAGAATGGGTTGATTATGTTTTGAGCGTAAAAAGATAACAGTACTTAAATAAAGACTTTGTACGACCCCAAGAAACATAATACTTGAGATTAGATTATGCCTTATGGGAATTGCGTTTATAAGATTGTCTACAGTGTTCAAACTATTGGTGTTTGATGTAATCTGCCAATTTTTGAGGTCCCTCTAAAAGAATGCGTACCACACGCAGTGTTCCATCTTCCGTGGTGGCAATCTGCCATTTGATCAGCGAAATTTTTCCACTTTCAATTTCAATTCCGGTGATGCTTCTGGGATGGACACAACTACCGTCGTTAAAAAAGGGAATATCACCAGGTTCCGGAAATCTTGGTCTGTGGGTGTGCCCCACAATAGTTATCTTAAGATTGTTTTTAAGGATCCATTTCTTTATACGTCGCTCAACCTTAATAAGTTCTGTGTAATTTTTTGCGGGGCTTGTGGGGTCGGCAATCCCCCAGACTTGTAGCGGTTTCCAAAGCACGCGTACCAAAAAACGGCCCCAGCGCCAAAAAGTATAGTTCCACCAGTCCGCTTGATGGCCGTGGGTCAAGAACAGTTCCTGCGCTGTATCGGTATGCTTTAGAACAACGGCTTCATTATATTTTATCCCTTCAAAAAGTTCTTTGTCCTTATCGTCTATGGGTTCAAAATAACTGGAAAGATGTTCCTTAACATACTCTTCATCCTTATAGACCATGTCATGATTTCCCCATAACATATGCAATCTATTTTCCAAATGGTACTGCCTAAGAAGTTGGTAAACATTTTTATGGGCCTCAAAAATGGACTCAAAATGTATGTTCTCCCAAAGTTCATCCCCGTCTCCTAATTCACAGTATTGATAGCCTTCGTTGTAATAGAATTTGAGGGCGTGAAAATAAATGTTCCTGTTGTTGGCAAAGTCATCGGCAAAACTGTTGTCACCCCTATGACAATCACTAAAAAGGATAAACTTGGAATCATCGTCAAATGGGATGATTTTTGCATTTTCATAAGCTCTGGAAAGTCTTGCTGCCGATGACATTTTGGAAATTTATATAAATATCCGAAAAAGAGCATAACCGCCTCGCTAATCTTTTAACAAAATTCTGTTTAGAGTTTTGTAATTTTAGTTGTCTTTTATAGACATATAAAGGTATGGACAAAATAATGCCACTAAAGCCACTCATTAGTTTTGACAAACTATTGAGGAATTACGACACCTTAAAAGGAGGTGACGATAAGTTATTGGCCAATCGTGCAGAAGAAGTCTTAAAAGCACAGGAACCTTATCCTGAACTGCGTGAGGGATTTCAAGATGTTTCTTTACTTGAAAAATATAAGGACGTTATTAGCTTTATCCTTCAGGACAGTTTTCCTGCGATGCTTAGTGATAATGAGATAAAGGCAGCATCTATACCCTACTTTAATATCTTTTTCAACGCATCCAATAGGTTCCAGAAAATTATAAATAACGCTGGCCCCGATTTTGAACCCGAATTAAGGAAGCAACAAGAAGGCATTGATTATATAATGGGCTGTATTATAATCCTGAATTTTCATTATGGATTCAAAGTGGATTATAGTAGGCCTTTCTTTTATGATATTCCGGATGCCAAAGGAGTGATGCACCATTATCGCATTCTGTATAATGCCGATTTTATGGACATCATTCCAACTGAAAAATCCAAGGAACTAACACAGTTTGATGTGGATGAACTTTTGGAAAATCCGGATGACGTAAGGCTATGGATGAATAAAATACCACCCGAAAGTTTTATTGTTAAAGGGTTCGTCATTTCCAATATGTTTGATGTTACTGCGGAACACTCTATCTCTGAAATTAAATCGGAATTAATAGCTAGTGATAAAAGAGGGAGTGATAATTTCATGCACAATCTCCAAGAAACGTTTCGTTCCTTTTTCAGATTGCCGGATATTAAAGTAGGATTTGTCACCTATAACCAAAATGAGGACCTTTTTGAGCCTGTTTACGGTAAGGGTATGGCCAGTTATATTCTAAATGGAAAAGATGTTGAGGTATGTAAGGATGCACTATGTCAATATTCATATGATAGAATTTTAAATGAAAATACCTACTTCTCCATTAGTGATGTGGATAAGTATGTAGAGAAATCCGGTGGAGCAAATCCATATAAAACGTTGCAAGACCAAGGAATTAAGAGTGCCGTTTTTGCCCCTATTGCCTTTGAAGGTTCTTTATTAGGTGTATTGGAAGTTGTTTCAGAGGAAAAAAACGTACTGCATGGCATAAACGCGAAGAAGTTAGACGATGTTATGCCGTTTATAATCTCTGCGGTAGTAAGGTCCAAAGTGGAGGAAGAAAATCTGATAGACGCAATAATCCAAAATGAATGTACTTCTGTGCATTCCTCGGTTTACTGGAGGTTTCAGGAAGAAGCCAAGTATTTTATCAAAGAGCAGTTAGAGGGAAGACAGCCTTCCTTTAAGGAAATCGTATTTAAGGACGTTCATCCGTTGTTCGGTCAAATAGATATTAAGGATTCTTCCAAGGCCCGTAATACAGCGATTCAACGGGATTTAATGATTCAACTTTCTGAAATTTCTGAAGTATTGCAGGTTGCTTTGGACAAAATAAAACTCCCAATTTATGAGGAGTTGATGTTCCGTGTCGGCAATCATTTGGATAGCATAAAAGAAATGCTGTATACGAACAGTGAACAATCCATATTCGATTTTGTTAAAGAGGAAATAAACCCGGTGTTTGAACATTTGAAAAAGTCGGACTCGGAAATTCAAAAACATATCCTTGCTTATGAATCTAAGATAGACATGGCAACAGAATCCTACTATGATCATAGAAAGAATTATGATGAAAGTGTGATGCTCATCAACAAAAAGCTAGCCTCCTTCTTGGACAAAAAGCAAGAGGCCGCACAAGCTATGTCCCCGCATTATTTTGAACGCTATAAAACCGATGGTGTAGAACACAACATGTACATTGGCGCCTCTATTTCTGGAGGAAAGGAATTTAACCAACTCTATCTCAACAACCTAAGGTTATGGCAGCTTCAAGTTATGTGTGATATGGAAAACATACATTATGGCTTAAAACCTAAACTTCCGGTTAAGTTGGATGCAACTTCACTTATTCTTGTGTACAATACTTCTTTGTCTATTAGATTTAGAATGGATGAAAAGAAATTTGATGTAGACGGCACCTATAACGCAAGGTATGAGGTGGTTAAAAAGCGAATAGATAAATCCTTTATCAAAGGAACGAACGAACGTTTGACCCAAACGGGAAAAATGGCCATCGTGTATTCACAGAAAAAGGATGAACTGGAATACCTTCGTTATATTAAATTCCTTAAATCCAAAGGTTATTTTACAGATAATATTGAGATTGTTGAGTTGGAAGGTCTACAGGGTGTTTCCGGGTTAAAGGCCATTAGGGCGGAAATACTGTACAAGACAGATGAGAAACCCGAAAAAACATATACTTACGAGGATTTAATGGAGGCGTTAAAAGAGTAACCTACTGCAAAATCCCTAAGGTCCTTTCAGGCCCAAAAAATTTGAAGGAAATTGCAAAAGCAACAACGGAGATAATCATTCCCATCATAAATATGGTGTAGGTCCATCGTAATAGTTTGTATTTTCTATTGAGGACCAAGCCCAGAAAGTAAAGATCTTTTGTTAAAGAAGAATAAATATATTCTTTGTCCTTGACCAGTTCATTTATGGCCCATTCATATTCGTTCAATTTCATTTTATGAAAGTTGCCAAAGAAAAGAAGATTCACTTTTTTCTGTTGTACATCCTCCCTAGTGAATTCTCCACTGGTTACGTTCGGTCGTGTGGCCAAAACTGCTAGAATCATGGAGATTACGCTAAAGAATACAAAAATAGCCGTTGGATAGATCAAATAGTCATTGGAAGGGTTGTCCAATTTTGGGATTAGATTTGAGAGTGCCAAGGAAATAATGATAGCATTTACGGACAAAAGGATATTGGCTTTTGTATCTGCGATATCACTTAAAGTGATATGATTTTTTAAGGTAACCCTGAATAACGTTTGTATACCACGGTCGGGACTTTCACCTTTATATTTCGCTTTTAGCGCCTCTTTCTTGGCAATTTCTTTTTCGGATTTTTTGTCCTTTATAAGCTGTCTCAGGTTTTTATCCTTGCCTTTCTGCCAGTTTTCTATGGCATAATCCGTATAAAAGCGATGCTCTGTACGGAACATTTTAATATTGGTGATAAGCCATTCTTTATGCGAGAAATTTGCTATGCCCAATAAACGAAGCTCTTCTCGTAACAGGTCCGAGGTCTCCATGTAGCTTTTTTTGGCAAAATGAGACGCATCTGCATCCCTTATTATTTTTTCAGGTAACGTTTTTGGTTTGGCATACCGCTCGGTGGCCATAATATATTCAGACACTTTTGATATCCATTCCTTTTCATAACCTTCTTTGGTTAAGTATTCCGTTGCTATAGCACAACTTTTCTCCTCATGTTTTTCAGAACCTTTGGTGTAACCGGTGTCGTGCAGCCAAGCGGCTAGTTCCAAAGCTTCTTTTTCCTTAACGGATAAGGCACATGATTCTAATAATTCTTTAGTACTTTTAACGACCCGCTGTGTATGTCTTAAATTATGATAGAGATAATTTGGGTTAAGCTCTTTGGACAATAATTCTACGACAAATTTTTCAGTTTTAAGAACAATATCCGACATACTAAATTTAAAGATTAGAATTCTCCAAATTACAAAAATTAAACACAGGAACTTCTATATGAAAAAATATTACCCTTGGATTTTGCTAGTCCTTTTTTTGACCGGATGTGCTTCGTACAAGACAAAATATGTAGACCAATCCGATGCAGAGGATTTGGAAACAAAAAAGGATGTCATTCATACATTTTACCTAATAGGGGATGCCGGTCTTTCACCGATAGGAGGAATGAATCCGGCACTTAAGAATTTTAAGAACAGATTGGATGGTGCAAAGGAAAATAGCACCGCAATATTTTTGGGGGACAATATATATCCAGCCGGACTACCTGACCCAAAGGATTCCACCGTTACCTATCTTGAAGCAAAAAGCCATTTGGATGCCCAGTTGAAAACGTTAGAAAATTTTAAAGGAAAGCCGTTGTTCATCCCTGGTAATCATGACTGGTATACAGAAGGGTTGGTAGGATTAGAAAGAGAGGAAAAGTACATTCAAAAAATGTTGGACGATAAAGATACCTTTCTTCCACAGAACGGATGTCCAATAGATGTGGTAGAAGTAAATAATAACGTAACCATAATCGTAGTGGATACGGAGTGGTATTTAACCAATTGGGATAAGCGTCCCGACATCAATGACAAATGTGAAATCAAGAGTAGGGATAAATTCTTGTTGGAATTGGAGGATGCCATAAAGGATAATAGGCAGAAGACCACGATAATCGCAATGCACCATCCCATGACAAGCTATGGGCCACACGGGGGTGAATATTCGTTTAAAAAGCAATTCTACCCCAAAAAGCTACCGGTACCGGTTCCTATTTTGGGCACTTTTGTCAATGTATTGCGAAGCACATCTGGAGCATCGGTAGAAGACCTTCAGAATAAAAGGTATAGGGATTTGCGTAATAAGATTACCACATTGGCCCAGTTCTCTAATAAAGTGATCTTCGCTTCAGGACACGAACATACGTTGCAGTACATTGTTGAGAAGAGCACGCCGCAGATTGTAAGTGGGTCAGGAGCTAAAAAGGGAACGGCAAGTCTTAAAAATGGAGCCCGTTTCGTCACTGGGCATAGAGGTTATGCGGTGTTGGAAGTTTACGATGACGGTTCTTCCAGAGTGCGTTTTTATGGCGTGGACGAGCAGGATAAAGAAGAATTTTTGTTCACTTCGGCTGTTTTGCCTCCTGACTTTGAGAATGTCCCAACTGAGTTTGAAAATAGTTTTCCGCCGTATGTAAAAGCCTCTGTCTATGCTGATGAGGAAATTGATAAAAGCAATTTTTTCAAGACCATATGGGGGGAGCGGTATAGGAAATATTATGGGACAAAGGTAAAGGCTCCAACAGTTGTTTTGGATACACTTTATGGCGGATTGACGCCGGTTAAGGAGGGAGGTGGACATCAATCCAAATCACTAAGGCTTAGGCATAAAGATGGTAGGGAGTTTGTAATGCGCGCTTTGCGTAAGAGTGCGGAACTCTATTTACAATCCATGGTTTTTCAGGATCAGTATGTATTGGACGACCTAAAGGAGACGTATACTCAGGAACTCTTGGAAGATTTTTATACGGGATCACATCCCTACGCACCCTTTGTCACGGGAAAACTTTCCGATGCAGTCGGGATTTATCACACGAATCCAGTTTTGTTCTATGTGCCTAAACAAAAGGCTTTGGGGGATTATAATGTCCGTTTTGGAGACGAGCTCTATATGATTGAGGAACATGCTGGTGATGGTCATGGGAATTTGGAAAGTTTTGGCTATTCCAACGAGCTCAAAAGCACGGATTCCATGTTGGAGGATTTACGGGATGATGAAAAGTATGACGTGGATAGAAAGGCTTACCTGCGGGCCAGATTATTTGATATGGTGATTGGGGATTGGGATCGGCACGTAGACCAATGGCGTTGGGCCGAGTTTAAAGAAAATGGTAAGACAATTTATAGGCCAATACCAAGAGATCGTGACCAGGTGTTTTCCAAAATGGGTGACGGAGCACTTATGAACGTTGCCACCAGAATTATCCCAGGACTCAAGATTATGGAAGGGTTTAATGACGAAATCCGAAATGTAAAAGGATTTAACTCATCTCCAAAAACTTACGTTCTTGATCTTGCAATTTTATCGGAAACTACAAAGGAAGAATGGTTGGAAGAGGCCAAATTTCTAAAGGAAAATTTAGGTGCGGAGGAAATAGATAGGGCTTTTTTAGAGTTCCCGGAAGAGGTGCAGGATAGTACGGTAACGGAAATCAAAAGAATTCTGCTTTCAAGGCTCAATACCATAGAAAATGTCGCTAATACCTATTATGATATTTTAAATAAATATGCAACGGTTACCGGTACGGACAAGGATGATTGGTTTGAAATTACCAGGTTAAGCGCAACTGAAACTGAAGTTAAAGTTTATAGAAATATAGGAGGGGAGAAGGCAAAGCAATTTTTTGGTAAAACCTTTAACAGCGCGTCTGCCAAAGAAATTTGGATATACGGTCTTGATGACGATGATATTTTTGAGGTTCGAAATGAAAAAAATGTGGGTGGAATAAAAATCCGTCTTATTGGCGGACAGAACAACGATATCTATGATGTGGAGAATGGCAAAGGCATTGCAATCTATGATTACAAAAGCAAACCGAATACTTTGGATAAGGTGAAAGGTGCCAAGATAAAGCTCACCGATGATTATAACGTAAATACTTATCGCCCTTTGAACATACGGAGCAGCAATAATCAATTGATTCCTACCATTGGTTTTAATCCTGATGATGGTGTTAGAATTGGGATTTCCAATACCTATACGTACAATGGGTTCAGACAAAATCCCTTTACGCAACAACATAAGGTTGCAGCTTCATTTTATTTTGCTACAAGTGGTGTGGATTTCTCCTATATCGGAGAGTTCGCAGAACTTTTCGAGAATTGGAATCTTGAGATAAAAACCCGGTTTACCACGCCAAATTTTGCAATCAACTTTTTCGGGTATGGTAACAATAGCGTTAATCTGGACGACGATTTGGACTTGGATTTTAATAGAGTGCGGATTCAGAATATAGAGTTTGCCCCATCCTTGGTTTGGCGTGGCCAGTTGGGGGCCAAAGTCCGTACGGGAATATCCTATGAATCCATAGAAGTGGAAGAAACGGAGAACCGATTTATCAATACATTTTATCAGCAAAATGGAGAGGAAACCCAGAATGATTTTATAGGCATACATGGCGAATATAGCTATGATAATAGGGATAGTGACGCCTTTCCTACGATTGGCATGGCCGCCGTAGTAAAAGCAGGTTTTAAGGATAATATTAATGTAGAGGGTAGAAATTTTGGATATGTCATACCCAGTATCTCATTTGATTATAAATTGATACCAAATGGAAGATTGGTGTTGGCCACCAAATGGAAGGGACATTTTAACATTGGTGATGGTTATGAGTTTTACCAAGGAGCAAGTATTGGTGGTACAGATGGTTTAAGAGGGTTTAGAAACCAAAGATTTACAGGTAAAACTGCCTACTATCAAAATACCGATATTCGGTTTAGGTTAAGACAAGTACGAACAAGGATTTTACCTACCTCGTTAGGCGTTTTTGCCGGATATGATTACGGTAGGGTATGGTTCCCCAATATCAGTTCCAATCAGTGGCATACTTCCTATGGCGGTGGATTCTTTTTGAACGCATCCGATATTCTGACAATTAATTTGGCCTTGTTCAATAGTGAAGATGGGGCGCGATTTACCTTTGGATTAGGATTTGGTTTTTGAGAAGGTACTTTTTTTAATCAACAAGTTGATATTTATAGAGGTTACCGCCTTGGGTGTGGGAAACCTCATCCGAAAGCAATAGGGTATTTGCGTCCAAAAAACATACAGATTCCAATTGGTTTCTAATTCCCAAATCAACTTCTTTGATAGTTACGTTGGAGAAGTCTTCCCATGAGAAATTAGTAAGGATAAAAAGCTTTCCATAGCTGAGCAAGACAATTTTTTTTCCATCCGGGGAAATATCCATTCCCGTAATCTGACAGGTGCTCCAGTCTTCACAAATATCTAGTGTTCCAACTAATTTTGCTTCATAGCTGCCCTTAGTGTCTGGAATACGATAGACATATGCTTGGCCTGTAAATGGGTCAGACCTATTTTTTGTGACTATATAAAGGTTGTCGCCATAATGTAGTAAGGCTTCGGCATCGTAGAAACGCTCTGATTTTGCAGGTGGAAATTCCTTTTGTTGGGGATAATGAAATTCTATTTTTTCGGCATCGATTTTATCTCCAGGCTCTGTTTCCGGATTAGGAATTTTATAAACCACTAAATCTTTTCGACCATTATTATTGTTGCCAATATCGGCGATATAGACATTGCCGTTTTGATCTTTGGTCAAGTCTTCCCAATCCTCATTTTTGGCATTCTTAACCTCAAACGATTTGACGATGTTTCCCTTAAAATCAACCTTATAAATTTCATCCTTATTACCATTATCCTCTATAACCCAGACCGTGGAATCCTTTAGGGTAACTAACCCGGAGTTTTCTTCCAAATTGCCGGGCATATCGGCTACGTAAATCAACTGGCCGTAGTTTGTGCATGAGGAAGCCAAACAAAGTAAAAGAAGAACTATGAACTTATTCATTTTGATTTTTTAAGGGAAGGAAAATCTCAGCTTTCCATTCTTTTTCGTTGGAATCAATCATGGGGTCGTTATAAAATACTTCCGTGGGAATCTCCTCAATTTCAAGGGATTTATTATAGGCTACACCCAACAGGGCATACCAAGCCAGATGTGATAGACTGTAGTTTCCATAAAACGTAGCTTTAAGAAATTTACTAGTTTCAATACTCCTAAATTTTACAGTGGTTGAAGGAGGAAAACTGTCTTCGGCAATTGGAAAACAAAAATCATAGTTTATGCTTTCATTTTTTTTGTCCCATGTATTAACCATAACATAGGGGTAACCTTTGAATTCTAGATTATTGGATTTTAGGAAGCCTAGAATTTCAGAATTTAGCGCAATCATATCCCTTGGTTTGTTAATTAATGGCGTATTTGAGTTGATACATGCGCAATTTTGGATACCGAAGTCTTCAACACCATTTATTTCCACCTTAAACTTTTTTTTAAGCTCTTTCAAGAATTCCGCCAAACGAGTTGCAGTATTAACTGAAAATTTTTGAACATCAGTATTGGTAAATGGTATTTCTAATCTATTAAAAGGGGTTTTGTCTAAACTGGTCGTATATGCATGAACAGTGGTTACTGAATCATTTTTGAATTCCAGCTCCCACTCAATTTCATACCTCCCTTCAGATGATTTATCAATAATTTGACTTAAATGGTTTATGGAAGATTTTTCATCCAGTAATATTTTCTCGTTTTCTGAGCTTGCCCAGCTCTCTATGGAATGACTCGCAATTCCCAACGGCATTTTTATTTGAAAACTGGTCCTATAATCATAGGATTTTATAGCGAGGTACCAAAAAATAAATAAAAAGAGACAAAAACCTATTATAGGAAAGAGATATTTAGATTTACTCATGTTATTTTAAAACCAAACCATTATCACTTTTCATGTTAAGTTTATTAATAAGAAATTTGCCCAAATCTCTTCCTTGTTTAACTCCCACTTCAACCGCTGCGCGATAATGTATTCCCCCATACATTCTACTTATTGCCGCTTCATCTGCTGCTTGGTTAAAGGATTCGAAGTTTCTTTGAGGTAGGCCAAATTGAACCTCGGTATCATCTTCAAATGAAAAATTATCCCCAAAAATAGAGGTTAATACAGTACTTGCTGCTCCTGAAACCACGCTATGTCCACTGGTATATTCTGGAAAAGGTGGCGTTTGTAGAATTGGAGTCCAATTTTCATCAATATGTTGATTTATCAAAGTTTCCGGTCGAATAAGGTTGCTTCTGTATTTTTCTTCCCAACAGCTGATGAAGGCGTCAGCGATTGCCATAGATGTTTTGGTAAAGGCATAAACGGTTTCATCAAAATCCAAATTTGCTTTTCTGGATGCTATTTTGGTAATCCCGATCCAATGTGCGCCAGGCGTTATTTTTTTTGTTGCAAACATAAGATGTCCTCTTGTAACTGAGACGTATGGATTACAGTCCCAGAATTTGGCAATCTCAACTTCCTCCGAGGTGTCCCCATTCTTTGTAATCTCGTTGCTTATATTGTAAACTTCCATAAGCTCCTTGTAAAAATCGGAGTCTTCCTCCATAGAAAATGGAGGAGGTGGTTGCGGTTTGAACTGCGACGCTGAATCCAACACAAATGGCCTTATTTTGCTCCAATGAGGTTCTATGCCATCCATATAGGCTGGAGGTGTAGGCTGCCACCGCGAAGGTTCCTCGGTGGAGACCGTAAATTTAGGCATCGTACGAGTTTGACTGTAATTATCCTTTTTCATCCATTCCTTAACATGATCGGAAACTAGAAGCGCATAATCCCTGGAATCTTCAAATTCGGATGCATTAGTTTCTTTCCAATTTCCATATAGACTATCCTGTAAAACAAGAAACTTGTCCTCCGAAAAAATGAGTTGCCTACTAATCTCCATATGGGCCATTAGTGCTGATAATTGGGGATTGATAAGTTTGGTTGTATCTAATTTTGGAATAGGGGTCAATTCTGGTAACTGGCCAGCTAAAGATTTGTAACCTGTATTTGATTCCGCTAAAATTTCATAGGCTGCAATATTGGGATATGCAAAAATTCGGCTTGCCACAGGAGGTGAAAAGATATCATGAATCATGATTTCCGTAACCTTGTCTACCACTGCATGATAATTTTCAGGATCAACATTGATAGGCTTTTTATCCTTTCCACAGCTCATGAGTAGTATAAGCAACAGACTTAAATAAATATTTTTTATATGTTTAGAATTCATAGACTTCAACTGAATCATTATTAACTGTTACTAATAGGTAATTCTTGTTGTTTAGCTCAATTAAGTTTAGGTGGCGAATCGATTTCTGGCTAAAATTCAACCCTAAATCGTAACCCAAAAGTATACTATTTTCAGATTTTATCAAAGCTCCCGTAAACCCATCATACCTGCCATGGTAAGGAATTACTCCGAAATAATTCCCTGCTGTTAAGACTTCCTTTTTACCATCATTGTCAAAATCTGCTTCAAGAAACGCCATAATAGGCGCTATCTGGAGCTTTGATGGGAAACGGACGAATTTGAATTTTCCGTTGTCATTTCGCAAAAACCCTGAAGATAACGTGGCTACCGTAAACCTTTTTGCCTTATTCAAAATGTTTTTGTCAAAAATCTCCTCAAGACTTTTACCGGCAAATTCCCCGTAACTAGGAAATTTCTTTTTTCCTAAAGATACCATTTGTGAAGAAAGGGCATCAAGATCAGCGATTGGATAATAGGATCCATTCTTTTCTATTGATACTATAGTTTCAGTTAAACCATTTTGATCAAAGTCTGCATAGTGCATCTTCATGGGATAATCTATACTTGCTGAAAACTTACTATTCTCTCCCCAATTTCCTAGTAGGTAGTCCTGATCACCATCATCATCAATATCATATGAAACCAGTGATTGCCAAAGCCCGTTTAGTCCTGCCTCTGAAACATCTTTAGTGACGTTTATAAAACCTGATCCGGAGTTCTTAAGAAAAGTTGGTGGCATCCATTCCCCAACTACAACTAAATCTAAAAGCCCATCCATATCAAAGTCCGAAAAGGTGGCATCAGTCACCATTCCGAGGTTCGAAAGAATTTCAGAGGATATTTTTTCAAAACCAACGCCATCATTTTTGAATAAAAAGGACGGTGTGATTTTTCCATATGACCTAGGTTCACTTTGGCACCCTACAAAAATGTCCATTAATCCATCATTATTATAATCACCTGTGGTCACCACAGAACCATTTCCAAAAGATTCAACAAACTTTTTACTTATGACCCTAGTTGAATCCCATTCATAGAGTCTATCCTGTAAAACCGTTGGACTTCCGGAAAACTGACCACCTCCTGATACTACAAAAAGTTCTTGGGCGCCATCTTTGTTGAAGTCTTCTATAATGGCATCTACATCCTCGTAAATTTTTTCAGAATCCATGAAGGCATTTTCAGCCTTAAGAAATATAGTGTCCTTTTGCAGGAATATTGAGGAGGATGACCTATGGGAACTTCCAAAAAAAATATCTTTTTTACCATCACCGTCCATATCGCCAATGGCTGTTGCTGGACCTTTATCCGATATCATGTATGGGATTAACTTTTGAAAATCGAAGTCTATATAACCATTTTCCTCATGGATATAATTTATACCTAAATTACCCTCTACTTTTTTAAAAAGTGGCTCAAGATTAAAATCGTCTAATGGCAAGGTCTTTCCAGCATAATTTATTGCCAAGGTTTGATTAGGGGCAATTTCTTTTTGAAACTGGTTCGTGCCGTCCGGCCACTGTATGTGCAAGCTATCTATTTTAGCAGATTTTCCCAGACCAAAATGGATTAATGGCTCCGAAGAAGATTGAAATCCCCTGCTTGGATAAAGTTCTTTGTACTGTAAATCCCCATTTGTATAGATTGAGACTTTGGTTCCTACCCCAAATTTATTTCCATCTCTATATGTTGGCTTTATTTTTATATAATTGTTTTTAGTGTCTGATTGATTGACATATAGGGTAGCTGGGGCGTTTAGGTTGTTTGTGACAAGGTCTAAATCACCATCATTGTCCAAATCCCCATAAGCAAGCCCATTCGAGATTAAACTGTCGTTTTCTATCCATTCCCCTGACTTTTCCAAAAAGTGCAAATTTTTATTACCCTGAAAAATTGAGTTAGGAATATTACCTTTTGGCATAAGCTGCAACGCTTTATTGTCCACTAATTTGGTATTATTTAATTTAGTTCTAATCTGTTCATTAGACGTAAAATTCACATAGTCTAAATTGTTAGGACGTTTAGGAATCCCATTGGAGATAAAAAGATCTTGTTCCCCATCTTGATCGTAATCACAAAAAAGGGCACCCCAACTCCAATCCGTTGCCGCAACTCCGCTCATAAGCGCCGTTTCTGTAAACGATTTCCCCTTATTGTTCATATGCAGCATATTCCTGGAGAATTGGTAATGATATCCAAGTCGTTTTATTCTCATTTCCATCATGGCTACTTTATCATCACCTGCGGAGGATTTTAATGTTTTTTCATCTTTAGGTAACATGTCCAAGGAAAGAATATCTGGATAGCCATCATGATTTATGTCGGCAATATCATTGCCCATAGAGAATCTGCTCGTGTGCCCAAAATAATCTTTAAGTGATTCCTTAAAGGTGCCGTCACCATTATTTAAATAAAAATAATCATCCTCATGAAAATCATTGCCAACATAAATATCTGGATATCCGTCAAGATTGAAATCCGAGATGGCAAGGCCTAGTCCGTAACCATTAGCACCGCCATATATACCCGCTTCTTCACTTACATCCACAAAGGTTACCCCATCGTTCCTTAATAATTTATCGCCACTTTCATAGTTTCTGTTGTTTCTAATATTTGCGTTTCCAAAAGACGTTTCATTATGTATAGCGTGATTAAGTAGGTACATATCTAAATCCCCATCCAAATCATAATCAAAAAATGCTACGGAGGAACTATAGTTTTCAAAGTCTAGACCAAATTCGGCAGATTTTTCGGAAAATGTTGTTTGTCCATCTTTTGATACGCCATTATTTATGAAAAGTTCGTTATGTCCGTTAAACCCATTAATTCCTACTACGGCACATACATAAATATCTAAAAGCCCATCACCGTTTACGTCTGCCATTGCTACTCCGGTGTTCCAATCACTATTGCCACCTACGCCTGCAGTTTGTGTAACGTCTTCAAATTTTAAATCCCCTTTGTTTATATAAAGTTTATTTTTGACTTGGTTTCCTGAAAAATATATATCAGGCAAGTCGTCACCGTTTATATCACCAATGGCTACCCCACCTCCATTATAAAAATATAGGTAGTCCAAAATGTTATTATCCTCAGTCTCGGTTAGGGTATTTTGAAAGTGGATTCCAGACTGGTCAGGTGCAAGTGTTTCTAAAAGGACATCTTTTTTGTTTTGACAACCATTTAAGAGCAATACGAATAGACCTATTTGTGCCAGTTTTTTAGTCATTTATACTAAATATTAAAGGTGCCATGTTGTTTCTTCCCACCAAGAACTGAAATTTTTCATCCTTTGAAACTATTGGTACAATATGTTTGATTTCACCCCGAACAAAGAATCCTGAAGTGTTATAATCCACCCAATCGAAAAATCCGTTTTTGTTGCCTAGGAGTAATCCGCCATAGCTTCCATCCAACCTTGAATATTGTGGTTTGAGATCAAAGTTGTTTCCTCCTAAAAGAACATCTATCAATCCATCATCATTAAAATCTTCACAATAAAAACTATCCACATTGGAGAATTGCGCCTGCGCAGGAAGTGGCTTTATTTCAAAGTTACCTTTTCCTTTGTTTATGGCTACAATTGACCTAGATTCACGTACTTCCTTAGTAATGGAATTGCCTATCTTTTCTTCGCTGAATAAATCGGTGATTCCCTTTTTTGCATATTCTGAATATGCTAAAGAGTTCTTTTTCAACGAAGCTATTTGTCCTGTAAGCTCTTTTTTCAAAATAATTGGTTTATCCATACCATTTATTCTTCGTGTGCTAATTTGTTCTATTGTACCATTATCATCAAAATCGTTGATAAACAGTTTTATTGGAGAATCTGGAGAAGGTTTGTTTGGAATATTTATTCCGGCATTACCTAAAAGGAGATCTATCATGCCATCTGAATTCAAATCGATACTTTCTACCGCATTCCACCAGCCAGTAAGACTGTCCAAAGATGTTTTTAATAAGGAAAGCCTTCTGCCATTGTTCTTTAGTACCTTAGGGCTTATCCAATCCCCAACAACAATCAAATCCTTTTTCCCATCCCCATCCATATCGTTCCAACTACAGTCAGTAATCATGCCAATATTTTTAAGGTCAAAAGCCTTGCTTTCGGTTACGTCCTTAAATACACCCTTTCCTTCATTTTCTAGAAATAAGTGTTTTGGATTAATACCGTAAATACCTGGTACACTTCTACTACCTATGAATAAATCAATATCTCCATCCGAATCAAAATCAAAAGGCTCTATACAAGACACATTGTGATTTGTGGTAGCCAACTCCGACTTTGTGATGAAATTACCTTTGCCATCATTAATGTATAGCCTATTTGAGTAGCCCGGACTATCTGAGGAGATGTTTCCGCCACTACCCACTAATAAATCTAGGTCGCCGTCTTCATCAGCATCAAAAAAGGATGCCGCAGTATCTTCAAGGAACTTGTCGTTTTCAAAGATGGATTGAACGGACCTACGAAACTTTTTACCAGTCTGAAAATAAATTTGACCCGCTTGGCCTTTGGCCCCTCCTAGGAAAAAATCATCTTCTCCATTGTTGTCGACATCGCCAACCGCTACGGCGGGCCCTTCCTGTGAAAGTTTATTGGATATTAATCCTTCATAGTCAAAATCTACATGGTTATCCTCTAAATGGGCTGGAAAATCCGAATCTATTTCTTTAAAGATTGTTTCTGTTTTTCTTGTTGTGCTTCTATGCTTTTTGGTTGCTTTAGTCTGTTGTAAAAGTACAGTTTGATTGGGCATTACATCTTTCAATGTTTGTGTTCTAGAATCTGGCCAGATAATCCTTAAAGAATCAACTTTATTGCTTTCTCCCAGACCAATTGTCAATATATATTCTGTTGATGATTGAAACCCTCTCGTCGGTATCAACTCTTGCCTTATGATTTCTTCTTTAAGAAATAATTCTACTACAGACCCAATTGCAAAATTATTGGGAGCAAGGCCTTCTAGTTTTAATTTTAAATAATTTTTGGGACTCGTTTCCTGCACCTGATTTTTGTAGACATAGGCTGTTTGGTTTACATTGTTTACTACTAGGTCCAAATCTCCATCGTTATCTAAATCCGCATAGGCTGCTCCATTTGAAAAACTGTTTCTGTAAAGGCCCCAATCTTTAGTAACATCCGCAAACTTTAGTTGACCGGAATTATGGAAAGCATAATTAGGAATTGGTTTACTGGGCATTTTCTCTATAATGGATGACTTTTCTTCTTTTTTGCCAGTGAGCATCATTTGTCTCACAATATCATTTGCAAAAAAGTCTATAAAATCTTGATTGGTCAAATCATGATAAATTCCATTGCAAACATAGATGTCCTTATAACCATCATTATCCATGTCAAAAATTAGTGCGCCCCAACTCCAATCGGTCTTGGCCACGTCACTATAAAAACCTATATCCGCAAAGGTGTTATTGCCCAGATTTAGTTGTAAAACATTTTGCATGAACTGATTATGAAAATCCAAACTCAACTTACGCTGGTAGGTATCGTAACTTTCAAAATTGGTTGTATTTTTAAGTCGCTCGTCGTCTTCCGGCAACATATCCGTCACAAATATATCAGACAGGCCATCATTATTAATATCCTGTATGTCTGCGCCCATAGAGGCTAGGCTTGTATGCGAAGTATAATTTTGAATTTCTTCCTTGAAAGTGCCATCTTGCTGATTAATGTAGAGATAGTCCCGTTCATAAAAATCATTGGAAACATAAATATCCGGGTACATATCCTTATTTATGTCACTAATTGTAACACCAAGTCCGAACCCAATTAAACTACCATAAATTCCTGCCATTTCACTTACGTCGACGAATTTGCCGTTGTCGTTTCTTAATAGTTTATCACCACCGCCTTTTAAAATTTCCGGAACGTTCCAATCCTTAGCCCTAAGATCTCGCTTGTTGGAATAGTTTAAACTAGAAACCGGGATAAAGCTATTATTCAAAATATAAACGTCCAAGTCTCCATCTTTATCGTAGTCGAAGAACGCCGCATGGGTTGTGGACCCACCTTCCGCTAGGTTGTAATCCTCGGCCTTTTCAGTAAATGTTAAATCTCCGTTATTAATGAAAAGTTCATTCTTTTGGTTATCCCCCTTCAGGCTTCCGGCATTGCAAACGTAAATGTCCAATAAACCATCAGAATTAAGATCTATCATGGCAACTCCTGTAGACCAAGCTTTAGTACCTTCGACCATTGCACTCTCGGAAATATCCTTGAACTTAAAACCACCTTGGTTAAGGTATAATTTATTTTTTCCAAAGTTTGAAGTCATATATATATCTGGCAAGCCATCATTATTAATATCACCTACAGAAACTCCACCACCATTATAAAAATTGCGATAAGAAAAAATATTGAAATCCTCTTTGTTTTCTACTTGATTTACAAAATGGATACCTGTTGAATCAGGATCCATTAACTGGAATAACGAAGACTTTTTATCCTCCAACTGCTGATTTTCAGTTTCTTTTTTATTTTTTACACAGGAAAAAATAAAGACAGCACAGAGTAATGCAAGAAAAGTTCGTTTAAATATGATAGTGTTATAAGAGTTATTCATTTTCCATTTTTAATATAATGGGCTCTTCATCATTCATGCCTACAATTATATGTGGTTTATGGTTTATGGTTATTTCGTTGATGCTACGCGCAGCTCCTGAAATAGGTTCCGAAAATGGTTGCCATTCAAAGTTACCATTCCCTTTATTTAGCAAAATTAGCCCATGCGAGGCATCCAGACGACCAAGTTGAGTGCTAATTTGGTAGTCATTGCCTACTAAAAACAGATCATACAGACCATCTTTATTAAAATCATACGTTAACATGTCTCTTACGGTAGAACTTTGAGCCATAAAAGGTAAATATTTTATTGAAAAGGAAGCATTGCCGTCATTTATGAAAATAGCGCTACGTAGCTCAAAAACTTTTTTCTGATCCGCGTTGTCCAATTTTTCTGCCCCAAAAAGCTTTTCTACCGAGGCGTTGGCAAAATCTTTATATTGTAAATATTTTTTGTTCAAAAAGGGAAGTTGTTTCGCAAGTTCGTCCCTTGAAGCAAAAGGTGTTTCTTTCTCGCCGTGGTAATAGGTAATAATAGGGTCTAACGTTCCATTGGAATCATAATCAGCACTATAAAGACGTATTGGTTTGTCCTTACTGGCTCTGAATTTTGTATTTGTACCCCAATTACCTACAGCAAAATCAATATCGCCATCATTGTCAAGGTCTTTTGCTTCAATGGTATTCCACCAGCCATTCGTATCTTTTAGCCCGTTGTTTTCTATTTTTACTAGTTTGGTACCGGAATTCATGAATATCTGAATAGGCATCCAGTGTCCGACTAAAATCAAATCTTTATAGCCATTATTGTCCAAATCTACCCAATTTGCATCCTTTACATTTCCAATTTCTAATAAATCATTAGCAAACCATGGAGTAATATCCGTAAAATTCCCATTCCCATCATTTTCCAAAAGCCATTGTCTTGGGGTTATTCCAAATTCCCAAGGCACCTGATCTGAAAAAATAGATAAGTCTTGATCTCCATCATTATCAAAATCTACCGACAAAACTTTTGAAGCGTTTGTAGTAATTTCATTAAACGCCTCTACCTCTTTTTTGAATTCTCCATTTATGTTTGTGTATAGCCGAGGTCTTAGCGGTGGTCCATTTTTAAATTCGTTACCGGCGCTTACGACAACCAAATCTAAATCTCCATCATTATCTCCATCAAAAAAAACATGTCCAACATCTTCATTAATCGCATCTGTTTCAAAAACAGAGGTTTGCGCTATTTTGAAATCTCCATTTTTGTCCTGAAGAAACAATTCGGAAGGTTGGTTCTTGGCACCGCTGATAAAAATGTCGTCTGTTCCATCTGAATTAATATCGGCAATGGAGATATCAGGTCCTTCGTTTGTATGGGTAAACGGAACTAAAGGATTTCTGTTGAATTCTATAGTAGGTTGTTCCTTATGTTTGAAATCTAATATAGAATCTATCTTAGATAAGGTAAAATAGGTTGCTTTACTCTTCAAATTTTCCGGAACTACTTTAGAGTCAATATGATTTAGAACAATTGTATTATTCGCTTTTAGGGATTTAAGCAATTGTTTTTCGCCTGTAGGCCAAAATACTTCCAAAGAATCAGCTATGGAATCCTGCCCCATTCCAATAAATAATTCAGGTGCAATGGATGATAGATAACCACGAGTGACAAAATTCTCTTGAACAATAACATTATTTTTAGAATAAACAATAACTTTTGAGCCAATTCCAAACCTATTTCCTTCTGGCCCTTTGAATTTAATTTTAAGAAAATTATTTTTTTGGTTTTTATTTTCCAGTAAATGTGCACTTTCATTTACATTATTAACCACGATATCCAAATCGCCATCATTATCAAGGTCGTCGTAAATTGCGCCATTGCTGAAAGTAGGTTCTTGAATCATCCAATCCGCGGAAACATCGGAAAAAGTTAGGTCACCATTATTCTTAAAAATGAAATTTGGAACTTTTTTTTCTGGCATTTTTCTTAAAAAAGCCAAATCTTCTTTTTCCATTCCATTTTGAATACGTTTCTGTATACTATCATTTACGATGTAATTGATGAAATCCATATCGTTAGACGCGCCCTTGATACCGTTTGAAACAAACAAATCCTTAAATCCATCATTGTCATAGTCTGCAATTAATGCACTCCAAGACCATTCACTTGCCGAGATACCACTTAAATTTCCAATTTCACTGAAATATTCATTTCCTAAATTAACATGTAAGGTATTTTGCATGTATTGAGGGGCATAACCGTTTTTAAGATAATATACGTAATTAGGAAAAGGATATTCCAAGCCCGAGGTTTTGTATGTCCTTAAATCTTTTGGTAACATATCCAATGAAACGATATCGGTAAAACCATCATTGTTGATATCTGCAATATCATTGCCCATGGAAAAATGGGTTGTATGGCCAAGCTTAGTGTTATCTGCGGAGATTATCTCTTTAAAAGTCCCATCTTTTTGGTTTATATACAAATAATCATTTTCAAAAAAGTCATTTCCAATATATAAATCCGGATAACCGTCATTATTTAAATCGCTTGTTCCTATACCAAGGCCATAACCAATTCTACCTTGGAAAATATTGGAACCTTTGGTCACATCAAAAAAATTACCTTCAACATTTTGGTAAAGTCTATCACCGGCAAGAGAATCAATGGTACTTCTTTGTGAACCCATTCCGTAGGTCCTATTTGGGTGAACCGAGTGGTTCAGGAGATACATATCCAAATCTCCATCTAGGTCATAATCGAAAAATGAAGCTTGTGTGGAGAACCCTGAAAAATCCAAGCCAAATTCTTTAGCTGCTTCTCTAAATTTAGGAATACCTTGTTCATCGTTTCCCAAATTTAGATACAATAGGTTTTTCCCCTTAAAGGATTTGTAGTTGCCTACCTTGCATACGTATATATCCAAAAGACCATCCCCATTTATATCTGCCGAAGTAGCTCCGGTTGTCCATCCAGTATCATTGGTAATTTGGGAAATTTCACCAATTTCCTTGAATTGTAGCCCACCTTGATTAAGATAAAGTTGGTCGGGTTTTTGATTTGCAGTAAAATAAAGGTCCGTTAGCCCGTCGTCATTAAAATCTCCTGCGGCAATTCCACCGCCATTATAATAATATAAATAAGTAAGAATATTTATTTCTGGGGAATCAGTGAGTTCGTTAATAAAAGTAATTCCTGAAAATTTGGCATCAACTTTTTCAAATTGTCTTTTTTTTACGGGACGTTCACATGATAGAAAAACCCATAAGCTAAACAAACTTAAGTAGTAATGATGCCTTTGCATGAATCAACTGAGAATTAAGATACAAGATAATGAATAACTAAAGATTTGAGTATAACAATAAGTTAATGTAGAAAAAAGTTAATTGGGATATAGACTTTATTTGAATATGTTGTTCTTTGTCCATTAAGTTAATCTTGTAAGTATGGATTGTATTAAAAAATAAAGGCTACAAATATATTTGCAGCCTTTACTATGTATAAACACTTAAGTATTTTTAATTAATAACCCTCGTTCTGTACTAAGTTAGGATTGGATAAAAGTGCCGTTGCAGGAATAGGGAATACCGTACGGAATTCCTCAGAAGCATCCTTAAGATCCCAAGCCTCTGTAAACTTACCAAAACGAACTTGATCTTGTCTTCTCCAGAATTCTGCGTACAGCTCTCTTCCTCGTTCATCCAACATATCCTGCTCGGACAAAGAACCCAAAGGGCTAGCATTTCTAATGGTTCTTAATTCGTTAACAACTGATAGAGCATCATCACCAGAAGAACCGCCTCTTAAAATTGCTTCCGCTTTCATCAAATGAGCATCCGCATATCTAAAAATTATCTCATGATTTAAAAATCCACCATTTACAGGATGATATTTAATAACACGAACACCAGTTCTCTCAGGATTACCCGTTAGGCCTGGGAATTCTTTGGTGAAAACCAAATCATTACCCGATCTTTCCTTTAACTTGGTTCCATCGTTATCATATTGTTGACCAATAAGCAGACCATAGCCAATCCCAAGATTTGGAGCCAAAGGACCATCATTTTCGTTTAATGGCACAAATCCTCTGCGTTCTTCCTGTCCGGAATTTGGAGCGTTAGTATCCGCAGGACCTTCAAAAAGATCATAGAATTCCGCTAGGGTGGCCCATCCATTCCAACCACCGCCCGCTTGGTCAGGCGCATTTTGAGTTAGGTGCATGGTGTTCCAAATACGGTTACCTACACCAGTTCTTGCCCACCAAATAGTCTCAGTGTCAACCTCCTCCGTAAATATTTCGAAAAAGCCAGCTTGTAAATCGTAGCCATCACCTTTAATCGCGTCAACTGCATTTACAACTGCCGTCATATCGGATGCATCTGGTGTTGTTTCTAAATACACATGTTTGTTAAGTAAAACCTTTGCAAGTAAATAATTTGCTGCTGCTTTTGAAGCTGTTCTGTTCTCTTCTCCAACCGGACCAGTTGCTGGTAAGTCTGGTAAAGCCTCAGTCAAATCTTGTACAATAAAATCTATACTTTCTTGTGGAGTTTGTACCGTAGGATTTTCACTTGGACCTTGGTCTGGAGTTCTAAAAGGAACTTGTCTGTAAAGGTCAAGAACCCAAAACATCGCAAAAGCTCTAAGAAACTTGGCTTCTGCAACAACTTGTGCAGATGCACCACTTCTAGAATCTATTATAGTTGTTGCGTTGAAAATATTGGAATTCTGTTCGTTCCAAGTATCCAATACATACTGGTGAATAGGTGTCCAAGAATGCGCGTGTAGTGTACGCCAAACACCGTTATCTCCCCAATCCACACCTCTAGTAGGTACTACAAATTCATCGGAAGAAACTTCTTGAAGTGCATAAAGGTTAGCCTGGTTTCCGAGTTGGCCATGCACGTTGTTGTATAAGTTAGCCAACGATTCAGAGGGCTCAGCCACTCCAGTAAACTCACTACCTACATCTTCCGATATTAAGGAATCGGATTCTTCGATTTCAAGATTTGTACAGGACCAAAGCAATGCCATGGACGCCAAACCTGTCAAGTAAAACTTCATTTTAATTTTTTTCATAGTTTTTTTTTTAAAAAGTTACATTAAGACCAAAAGTATACGTTCTTGGTCTAGGAAAAGAAGTATATTCAATACCCAATGATGGTAGATTATTCAAGGTATTGGTAGTGTTAATTTCAGGGTCAATACCAGAATAATCAGTGATAACAAATAAGTTTTGACCAGTCACATATAATCTCATAGATTTAAATAGCCCTTCACCACTAAGATTTACATTGTATCCAATAGTTGCGTTTTGAAGACGTAAAAAATCTCCTTTTTCCAAAAACCTTGTGGATACATCCGGAGCATTGTTACCTGCTTCATCAGTTCCAATAACATCTCTGGTAACATTTTGGGCATTTGCAATGGCACCAGCAGTAAAGAAGGCATTGGCAGTGTTGTTATAGATATAGTGACCATATTGTCCTGCAAGAGCGGCTGAGAAGTCAAAATTCTTATAATTGAAACTAGTATTGATACCTATATTGATATCAGGTAAAGCACTTTTTCCAACAAATTTCTGAACATCACCATCAACATACTGTTGCTGACCATTTTCATCATAACCATCAAATTCACGTAAAAAGAATGAGAACAATGGTTGATCTTCTGCCAATAGCTGCGAGAAGGCACCCGTTAGACCTTGACCAAATATTTGGCCAAATGGTATTAGACCACCAAAGTTTTGAACTTCGTTTTCATTATATGCAAAATTGAAACCAAAATTCCAATTAGAGTCCTCAGTTTGAATAATATCATAGTTAAGACCTACTTCAAAACCTTGGTTTATAATATTGGCATCTATATTGGTAAAAAAGAAAGGTTGTGGTGACGGTTGCGCTGCTTGTGTTTGTAACAAAAAGTCCTGTGTATCTCTTATAGTAGAAATCAAGACTACCACTTAACCTATCGTTAGCAAAACCAAAATCAAGACCAATATTTGCTTGGGAAGTTTCCTCCCATTTTAAGATCAGGATTTGCAAATGCTACAGTAGTTAAACCAGGAGGGTTAATGTTTCCCCCATTGTCTGGGCCAACATCTGCGTATCGTTCCCTCCTTATAAAATTCCCATATCCCAGACCATCCTGGTTACCTGTTATACCGTAACCAAGTCTAAGTTTTAAAGTTGAAAAGGCTTCAGGAATAAAATCTTCTTCGCTTAGATTGCCATGCAAAAGCACCTGATGGGAAAATACCATATTGGTTATTTCCACCAAAATTGGAAGATCCATCAGCTCTAACCGTAGCTGTCAAAATATATTTTCCAGCAATAGAGTAATTCACCCTTCCAAAAAAGGATTGTAGCTCGGTAGTATTGTCAAATGTATTACTACTTAAAGCCCTAACCTTAATTCCACCAGGTACTGCCAAGTTTTCTACAACTTCAGGAGCTGGGAACAATCTGAGTAGCAAAAACACCGTCGGCATCATAAGCAAAGTTTTGATAATCAAACGGAATAGAATTTTCTAGTGCTTCCAAAGAACCGCGAAAATCTCTTACCATTCCATTTAAATCAGTAGTGGAAAAACCAAAACCTCTTACACTATTACCAATAGACTCAAAATCTTGGAAAGAATAACCAGCTATAGCTGACAAGTTTAGAATTTTCAAATTCTTTTTCATAATTTATGGTAAATTCCAAAAGTCGGTTATTAAAGTTTCTATCTTCTATTACACCTCTACCGTTACCAGATGTACCGTCATTAAAGTTATCTATTAAAGAAGAGAAAACAACATCCGTTTCCGCGTCACTTGTATCGTAACCCAAATTAATTTTAGCACTCAACTCATCTGTAAATTTATAATCAGCTGAGAAATTTAAAAGAGCTCTGTCTGTTTGTGTCTCATTAAGAACAAAGTCAATTAATTGACGTGGATTAAGGTTTGAACCACCTGGAGGCAAAAAGCTAGCACTATTAGGCCATGTAGGATTGGCTTTATATGCAGATCCCAGCAAATCTCCTTGGAACCCAGAGTTATCCGAAATAGCGGTACCATCTCTATTTACCCTTGAAACAGTAGTTTGAACATTAAGTGTTAATTTATCATTAAAAAGTCTTTGGGTCCAGTTAACTCTTCCAACCAAACGCTCTAAAGCTGAATTTTCAACGATACCAAATTGCTTTCCATATCCTAGAGAAGCTCTAACAAATCCACTTTTATAACTGTTTGAATAAGATAGGTTTTGGTTTTGGGAAGCCGCAGATCGCGTTACCACATCTTGCCAATCGGTTTCTGAACCAAAATCATTTACGGCCGCATTCCCGCCGTACTCGGTAATTCCGGCCAAGAACTCATCACCTTTTAACAAATCATATTCGTTAGCTGGTGTGGCAACACTTAAGGTAGAAGAGAACTCGAACTGACCTCCTGTTTGTACCTCTACCACTTTTTGTTGTAATAATAACGACCCCGTTTGCACCTCTTGAACCATAAATGGCCGTAGCGGAAGCATCTTTGAGTATACTTATGCTTTCTATGTCATTTGGGTTTATGAAATTTAATGGATTTGCAGGAGCGGCACTACCAACACCACCATCGGATCGTACCAGCCGTATCTCCACCGGAAAGTGGAACACCATCCACAACAAATAACGGGTTGTTGTTGGAACGTACAGAGGATGTACCCCTAATACGAATATTGATACCAGCACCTGGCTCACCGCTGGATTGTGTAATCTGAACCCCGGCAGTTTTACCCTGTAATAACTGTTCAGGAGACGCAATGACTCCTCCGTTAAAATCTTCGGAAGAAACTACGTCTACCGCACCAGTAGCATCTTTCTTGGTCGTAGAACCATATCCGATGATAACTACTTCCTCCAGTGCTTGGGCATCTTCCTCTAGCGTAAAGTTAATTGTTGATTGCCCATTAACAGCAACCTCAACGGTCTTGTAACCAATATAGCTTACCACCAAAGTGGCGCCACTTTCAACCTCAATGGTGTAATTACCATCAAAATCTGTTTGAGTTCCGTTCGTTGTTCCTTTTTCAACAACACTAGCACCCGGTAAAGGTCCACCAGCATCAGAAACGGTACCGGATACTTCCTGTGCCTGAATTAAACCAAAGGACAAAAATGCCCCAAGAACAACCAAGCTCTTAAGTAACGTAATCTTCATAAATAATTTAGTTTAAAGTTGAGTTAAATTAATTTCAAAAGTTAAAAATATGTAAAAATGTTAAAATAACATTAAAAAAAATACATAGAGACTTACGAAAACGGTTTCGTGTTAACAACTTTTGTAATTATGAGTTTAGTTGTTGAACACTACTTTCAATTATTTAATTCGCAATAATAGGCACATTTAAATAAGAAATTGCAATTTTCGGGTAAATATATGGATTTTATTAATTCTTTTGAAAAATTAACATTATGGCTGTTTTTTGACTTCTAGGAAAAATTATAAAGCACAGGGATGATTTTGTCTATTTATGTGTTAAATTCAAAACTGATTATTGTTCTATGGATATAATTATTAGGACCTTTTGAAAAGAAAAATTACATTAAAGGATATCTCCAAAGAATTGGAAGTTTCTATTTCCACTGTTTCAAAGGCGCTTAAAAACAGTGAAGAAATAAGTAAGGATACTAAAGATAGGATACAGGCTTTTGCTAAGTTTTACAACTATAAGCCCAACAATATAGCTATTAGCCTAAAGAATAAAAGAACCAAGAATATTGGGGTTATTATTCCTGACATTGTACATCATTTTTTTACAACCGTATTTAGGGGAATAGAGGAATATGCGAACAATAGAGGATATAATGTTATTGTATGTATTTCCGATGAATCTTTTGACAAAGAAGTTATTAATATGGAAATGCTTGCTAACGGAAGTATTGACGGCTTTATAATGTCTTTGTCTGCTGAAACTCAGGCAAAAAACGACTTTAACCATTTAAAGGAAGTAACGAAGCAGGGCATACCTTTGGTGCTCTTTGATCGCGTGACAGATGAAATTGTCTGTGATAAGGTAGTCCTTAACGATAGGGAAATTGCATATGAGGCTGTTAAATCGCTCATCTCTTCAGGGAGAAAAAAAGTTGCTTTGATTACGACCGAAAGTTATTTTAATGTTAGTTTGAACAGGGAAAAGGGCTATGAGGATGCATTAAAGGATAATGGCATAAGTTTAAATAAAGACCTTGTAATGATTTTACCAATAGATGGTTTTAACGAGGCTTTGATTATCGAATTCTTCAATAAGAATGATATTGATGGGGTGCTATGTGTAAACGAAATTTTTGCCGTGCACTGTATGGGAATTGTTCAGAAACAAGGTTTTAGAGTTCCAGAGGACATCGCTTTTATCGGTTTTACGGACGGTATTTTATCCCAATATTCCAAACCAGCATTAACCACGGTTGCCCAACATGGGGAAAAGATGGGGGAATTGGCCGCAAAAATGCTCATAGATAGGGTGGAAAATGAAAATGAAGAAACAGAAGAAGTCTTCAAGACGGAAGTCATAAAGGGAACTATTATCAGGAGGGAATCAACCATCAATTAATTTTAGAGGTATTAGATATGCAGAAAATTGGATTTATTTTCGATTTGGACGGGGTTATCGTGGATACTGCGAAGTATCATTATTTGGCATGGAAAAAATTGGCCAACGAATTGGGTTTTGAGTTCACCGAGGAACAGAACGAACTCTTCAAAGGGGTCAGCCGTAAAAGATGTCTGGAGATATTGTTGGATATTGGAAATATAAAAGCAAGCCAAGAACAATTTGCTAAATGGATGGTCGAGAAAAACCTTGACTATCTGGAGTATATTGAAAAGATGGATGCCTCGGAGATTTTGCCGGATGTCCCCAGGGTCCTAGAATATCTAAAGAAGAAAAAAATACCTATTGCCCTTGGTTCAGCCAGTAAAAATGCAAGACCTATTTTGGAAAAAGTGGGTTTGTTGTCTTATTTTGATACTATTGTAGATGGAAACAGTGTAACCAAGGCAAAGCCAGATCCAGAGGTGTTTTTGATTGCTGCGAAGCAACTGGGAGTTATTGCTCATCACTGTGTGGTCTTTGAAGATGCAGTTGCAGGAATACAAGCTGCCAATGCCGCCAACATGGTGAGTATCGGAATTGGTGATGAGCATATTTTATCCGAAGCATCCTACAATTTTAATGATTTTACGGAAATCGATAATAATTTCCTAAACGGACTTTTGAACCAGGATTCTAAAACCTAATTTAGTCCCTTGTAAAAAACATTTATAAATACTACCCCTAACGTATTGAACTTATATGAATCAAGATTACATAAAACCGGATAACTGGTCGATTATAGAAGAGGGTTTTGACCCGGACCGGGTTAGATCTTCAGAAAGCATCTTTAGCCTTGGAAACGGTGCCATGGGGCAACGTGCCAATTTTGAAGAAACCTATACCGGTGAAACTTTTCAGGGTAGTTATATAGCTGGTGTTTATTACCCGGACAAGACCAGGGTAGGTTGGTGGAAGAACGGCTATCCGGAATATTTCGCAAAAGTATTAAACGCCCCCAACTGGATCGGGATTAAGGTTTATGTTGATGCTGTTGAACTAGATTTAGCCACTTGTAAAAAAGTTTCCAATTATCGTAGGGAACTCAACATGCGGGAGGGTTGGTATAAAAGAAATTTTACCGCTGTACTTCCCAACAATGTTACTATTGATGTAGGCATTACTCGTTTTCTGAGTTTGGAGTTGGATGAAGTGGGAGCGATTTCATATTCCATTAAGACAGTTGATGCCGAAGCCGATATTACTTTTGAGCCTTATCTGGATAGCGGTATCAAAAATGAGGATAGCAACTGGGACGATAAGTTTTGGAACACTACTGGAGTATCTCTAGAGGGCGACCGTGCTTTTATTGAGGCACATACCATGAAAACAAATTTTGAAACGTGTACTTTCATGCATGCTTCAGTTGATTATAACGGTAAATCGGTTGCCGGTGAAACTGGTAGCGAAACCGAAAATTTTGTTTCGCTTCGCTTTAAACAAAAAGTCAATGTGGGTGAGCAGATTACATTGACAAAGTTTGGAGGTTATACGGTGTCCCGAAATCATGCTTCAGGAAAATTGGTGGAGGCGGCCAACAAAGTTTTGGACCAGGCAACTGAATTGGGTTTTGAAAACGTATTGCAAAAACAGAAAAATTCATGGAACAAGATTTGGGAAATGAGCGACATCTCCATTGAAGGAGACGTAAAGGCACAACAGGGGATACGTTTCAATATATTTCAGTTGAACCAAACGTATCTTGGAACGGATTCCAGATTAAATATTGGTCCAAAAGGGTTTACCGGAGAAAAATACGGTGGCAGCACGTATTGGGATACCGAAGCATATTGCCTTCCTTTTTATATGGCCACCAAAGACGATAAAGTTGCCAGAAAATTATTGAAATATAGGTACAACCATTTGGAAAAGGCCATAGAGAATGCCAAAAAACTAGGGTTCAGTAATGGCGCAGCTTTGTATCCTATGGTAACCATGAACGGTGAGGAATGTCATAACGAGTGGGAAATTACTTTTGAGGAAATTCACAGGAATGGGGCTATTGCGTTTGCCATATTCAATTATTACAGGTACACGGGTGACTATAGTTATATTCCTGAAATGGGCTTGGAGGTGCTTATAGGTATTTCCAGGTTTTGGCATCAAAGGGTGAACTTTTCCGAGCTAAAGGGTAAATATGTGATGCTGGGGGTTACGGGACCAAATGAATACGAGAATAACGTAAATAACAATTGGTACACGAACTATTTGGCAAAATGGTGTATCAATTATACGCTAGATCAATTGATAAAAGTGAAAGATGGTTATCCTGATGATTACAAACGTATCATTGGAAAAACAAAGTTATCTGACCATGAATGCGATCAATGGAAAAAAGTTGCCAAGAACATCTATTTTCCGTATTCCAAGGAGCATGGTGTTTTCTTGCAACAGGATGGATTTTTGGACAAGGAATTGGTAAAGGTAAAAGACCTGCCGAAATCGGATAGGCCCATCAACCAAAAATGGAGTTGGGACCGGATTTTAAGATCACCGTATATCAAACAGGCGGACGTGCTTCAAGGTTTCTATCTTTTCGAGGCCGATTTTTCCTTGGAAGACTTGGAGAAACATTTTGACTTTTACGAGCCGTTCACGGTCCATGAATCATCGCTTTCACCTTGCGTCCACAGTATTCAAGCAGCAAAATTGGGTAGAATGGAGCAAGCCTATACCTTTTATTTGAGAACATCAAGATTGGATTTGGATGATTATAACAAAGAGGTAGAGGAAGGACTTCATATTACCTCAATGGCGGGGACTTGGATGAGCATTGTAGAAGGTTTTGGAGGTATGCGTGTCATAGACGATAAGTTGTCGTTTAAGCCACAGATACCCGATCAATGGGAAGCATATTCGTTTAAAATCAATTTTAGAAATAGGATTATTAAGGTTGAAGTTAGGAAAGAAGGAACCATTTTTGAGTTGACAGGGGATAAGGAAATGTCCATACGGGTAAATGGTAAAAAAGTAGAGCTAGTTCCCGGAAGACCTGTTAATGTTTAAATAACGCCAGTCATGAGAAAGGTTGTACTATTCGTAATTGGCCTATTTCTCATTGTGATTGTCGCATGTGAACAAAACCACAAAAAGACGGATAGAAAACTAATGAATACAGAAAAGAAGATTGTAGTCTATCAGGTATTTACAAGGCTTTTCGGCAATACCAATACGAACAATAAACCTTGGGGGACTATAGAAGAAAATGGGGTTGGAAAATTTGAGGATTTTTCATTAAGACGCTGGAAGAAATTAAGGATTTAGGTATTACACATGTCTGGTATACAGGCGTTCCACACCATGCCGTTATTCGTGACTATACTAAATATGGTATTTCAAATGATGACCCGGATGTGGTAAAGGGCAGGGCCGGATCACCATATGCGGTGAAAGATTACTACAATGTAAATCCAGATTTGGCAGTTGACCCCTCCAATAGACTTCAGGAATTCAAGGATTTAATTATAAGGACCCATAAACAGGGAATGAAAGTAATTATAGATATTGTTCCCAACCATGTGGCGAGAGGATATGAAGGTTTGACCGACCCTAAAGGAGTTACCGATTTTGGAGCAGAGGATGACACTTCTTTGGAATACCATAGAAACAATAATTTTTATTACATCCAGGGGGAAGAATTTAAGGTTCCGGAATGGAAGGATGGATATTTGTCTTTGGGTGGTGAACAAAATGGTCTAACGGACTCTAAATTCACTGAAAATCCTGCAAAATGGACCGGAAATGGCTCTCGTTTACCACAACCGGACATGAATGATTGGTACGAGACCGTTAAAATAAATTATGGTGTTCGTCCGGACGGAACTAAAGATTTTGACCAATTGCCCGAGGATTTTGGGCATAGGGATTTTAAGGAACATTATACTTTTTGGAAGGATAAGGATATACCCAGTTCATGGATCAAGTTTAGGGATATAGCGCTCTATTGGATGGATTTTGGTGTGGACGGATTTAGATACGACATGGCAGAAATGGTACCTGTAGCGTTTTGGAGCTATATGAATTCCAGCATCAAAATGAAAAATCCGGATGCCTTCTTAATGGCTGAGGTCTATAATCCGGATTTGTATAGGGAGTATATCTTTAAAGGGAAAATGGATTACCTGTATGATAAGGTAGAGTTATACGACAGTCTTAAACATATTATGAAAGGATATGGTTGGACGGATCACATTCCCGTTGTTCAAAACGGATTGAAGGACATTGAACATCATATGTTGCATTTTCTGGAAAATCATGATGAACAACGTATACCCAGTCCGGATTTTGTCGGGAATGCCCAAATCGGGAAACCGGCCATGGTAGTTTCGGCAACTATAAGTACTTCTCCAACCATGATTTATTTTGGCCAAGAAGTAGGAGAACCCGGAGCTGAGAATGCTGGTTTTGGAAGTCCCACGCGTACCTCTATTTTCGATTATATCGGAGTGCCGCACCATCAGCGTTGGGTAAATGAAAAGAAATTTGATGGGGGTCAATTGTCCAAAGAGGAGGCTGATTTACGGGATTTTTATAAGCGATTACTGAATTTCACAATAGAAAGTGAGGCCTTGATGGGTAAGTATCAGGAAATCCATTTTTATAATAAAGACCATACGGAAAACTATAACCATAGGGTACTTTCCTATGTTCGTTGGAGCGACAATCAAAAGCTGATAATCATTTCAAATTTTGATGTGAATACTGATTTTACTTTTGACCTAAAACTTCCGCCAGAGATAGTAACCCAATGGAATTTATCAGAAGGCACTTATGATTTGGAGGATAAATTGTATGGCGGAGACCGATTGTTGACCGTTACTAACGGTGTGGGTCATATTGATATTAAACTTGATACCTTGGAATCCTTTATTTTTGAATTGAAAAATAAGTAGCGATGTTTAAAAAGATATCCATAGTAGTTCTATTAATAACCGCTTTAAGCTGTGATATGAAAAAACCTTTGGTAATAGGCCACAGAGGCGCAATGGGTCATGAAACAGAAAACACGCTGGCCTCTGTACAAAAGGCCATGGAGCTTGGGGTGGATATGATAGAAATTGATGTTTTCAAAATCCAAAGTGGGGAAATCGTGGTATTCCATGACGAAACGGTAGACCGTTTAGCAAATGCTGGCGGAAAAATTGAGGAGTACAATATTTTTGATTTAAAAAAACTCATATTGGACGGTGGTCATTCAATACCCATGCTGCAAGATGTGTTAAAGTTGATTGACAATAAGGTAGCCCTGAATATTGAACTTAAGGGGGCAAATACTGCGGACCGCGTGAACTTTATTATGGATTATTATATCAAGGAAAAAGGATGGTCACCGGAGAATTTTATAATTTCCAGTTTTAACTGGGATGAGCTAAAAGCAATGCGGGAAATTAACAAAGACGTGGCAATTGCCGTATTGACTGAAGAAAATCCCCAAGACGCCATTCCAATTGCTAAAGAACTAAATGCACAGGCAATTAACCCTTATTTTAAAATGCTAACTGCGGAGAATGCTTCAGCAATTAAAGATGCCGGTTTCAAAATCTATACGTGGACGGTAAATGAACCGCAAGATATTGCCAGTATGAAGGATTTAGCAGTGGACGGAATTATTACGAACTATCCAGAACGGGTGCAATAATGTACGATGTATTGGTAATAGGAGGTGGGGCGGCTGGATTTTATGCCGCTATTCATATTGCCGAGACAAATCCAAAAATAAAAATCGCGATTTTAGAACGTGGCAAGGAGGTGCTCACCAAAGTTAAAGTTTCTGGTGGAGGAAGGTGCAATGTTACCCACGCAGAGTTTGACCCAAAAGAATTGGTCAAGAATTACCCCAGGGGAGAAAAGGAACTGTTGGGCCCTTTCCATAATTATGCGAGCGGGGATACGGTAGCGTTTTTTGACAGTAGGGGAATCTCTCTTAAGATTGAGGAAGATGGACGAATGTTTCCAACCACAAATTCTTCCCAAACCATAATCGATTGCTTTACTTCTGAAGCAGAGCGATTGGGGATTGAAGTTTTTGACCGGACTTCCGTTCAAAATATAGAACCGTTGCATAAAAATGCGAATACCAATTGGAAGATTACCACCCAGGAGACCACATTTACTGCAAATAAGATAGTTTTGGCCACTGGAAGCAACCTCAAAATATGGAAGGTATTGGAAGGGTTGGGTCATACCATTATACCTCCTGTTCCATCATTGTTCACCTTTAATATTTCCGATGAAAGAATTGCGGATATACCAGGGGTGAGTACAACCGCGGAGGTTACAATTTTGGGAAAACGAAATGAGTCACTTGGGTTAAAAACTGCGATGAAGGAATCAGGTCTGTTATCTTCGGATGGCCCTTTATTAATTACCCATTGGGGAGTGAGTGGTCCTGCTATTCTAAAACTTTCGGCTTGGGGGGCGAGATTTTTAGAGGAATTAGATTATCGTTTCAGGATAAAAGTCAATTGGGTACCAGAATATCACCCTAATGGACTTTTAGAATTATTGATGGACGTCAAAAAAGTAGAACGCAAGACCATCATTAGAACAAAGGTATTGGATATCCCGAAACGATTATGGGTAAACTTGGTAAAGGCTTCGGGAATTTCGGATGTAACAACATGGTCCGAAGTAACAAAGGCTCAGTTACAATCGTTAGTGGATCAACTTACAAATAGTATTTTTAGAGTTGAAGGTAAGAGCACATTTAAGGAGGAATTTGTTACTGCAGGAGGTGTTGATTTAAAGGAAATCAATTTTAAGTCCTACGAAAGTAAAATTTTGCCCAATCTATTTTTTGCCGGTGAGGTCATTAATGTGGATGCGATTACCGGCGGCTACAATTTTCAAAATGCATGGACAGGTGCCTATATTGCCGCCCAAGGAATAAATACATCTTTATTAAAAAACGATTAGGCATCTTATGGAAAGCTATATTGCGTTTTTAAGAGGAATAAATGTAGCCGGGCAAAAAAAGATGCCAATGGCCGAGGTCCGTAAAATGATGGCAGATGCAAAATTTGGAGATGTGAAAACCTATATCCAAAGCGGGAATATTGTTTTTAAAAATGAAATAAACGCTACCGAAAAACTGGAAGAACTTATTCATGCTGCAATAGAAAAAACCTTTGGGTTTGATGTGCCAGTTTTGGTAAAATCGGTGAGTGAAATCAAGGAAATTCTTAACCATAACCCGTTTGACAATCCACAGGATCTTGAAGAAAACCGCATTTATTTTGTCTTGCTTCAGAATACTCCCAATAAAAAACTTGTTAAGGCTTTTGAGGAAACTGAATATCCGAATGAAAAATTTTCGGTCTCCGATAATTGCGTTTATCTATGCTGTAAAATTGGGTATGGGAAGGCAAAATTGAACAATAATGTTATAGAACATAAACTACAAGTGAATACAACTACGCGAAATTACCGTACGATGAATAAGTTGCTAGAGTTAGCTTCATGAATAATAAATAAAGGTTTTGGAGTTTGTTGGTTTGGAAGTTTACAAATCGTTTAATTCAGCTATCCGTTATTAATTCAATTCCCAAATTTTATAATTCAGGAACGTTGCAAAACAAACCCATAACAGGTACGGGACAAGAAGTGCTGCCGCTATCTTACTTACCACTCTAAACCATTTTATGGTAAGTACGAGCATTACCAACAATGTAAGAATAATCAATAGTGCCCAGAAAGGGGCCTTCAATCCAAAAAACACAATACTCCATAACGCATTAAGGAGTAATTGAAATCCAAAATGATACAATCCCGTTTTTACCCATTTATGGTGAAACCCTTTGCCCCAAACCCATCCAGCAGAAATACCCATAAGAATGTAAAGCACAGTCCATACTGGAGCAAACACCCATTTGGGTGGGTTAAAGCTTGGCTTGTTCAGGGTAAGGTACCAATCATCGACAGAGCTCTGTGTAACAATGCTGGAAAGAAACCCAATAACCAAACAAATGGTCACAGCTATAAAAACATATGTGAGCTTCCTTTTCAATTTGTTAGTGTTTACCCCTAAAATAAGGATTTATTTTAATTGGCGGGACGAAAAACTATCTTTGCACAAAGACCGCTTTAATGACCGAAAATGATTTTGTGTTGCCGTCCTATTCTTTTGATAAAAAGGAGGGTAAAGTAGCTTACAAATCCCCCAGTAATATCGCCCTGGTTAAGTATTGGGGTAAAAGGAAAAATCAAATTCCCGCTAACCCATCAATAAGTTTTACGTTGGACGCTTGTGCTACAACAACTAGCATACGCTATAAAAAATTGAATAAACCTAGTACTGATTTTCAGTTTGAGCTTCTTTTTGAAGGTAAAGAAAAACCGGAGTTTAAGCCCAAGATTCAAACTTTTTTCAAACGGATAGAAACCTATATTCCGTTTTTAAATGACTATGAGTTTAGCATAGAAACTTCCAATAGTTTTCCGCATAGTAGTGGTATTGCTTCCTCAGCAAGCGGAATGTCCGCAATTGCTTTATGCCTCATGGGGATTGAGCGAGAGCTAAATCCGGCAATGGAAGAAAAATTTTTTAAAGCCAAAGCTTCGTTTTTGTCACGTTTGGGTTCTGGAAGTGCTTGTAGAAGTATTGAGGGTAGTTTAGTGCAATGGGGCAAACACGCGGAAATTGAAGGCAGTTCAGATTTTTATGGTATCAAATACCCATACAAAGTTCATGAAGTTTTCAAAAATTTTCATGATACAATTTTATTGGTGGACAAGGGAGAAAAGCAGGTGAGCAGTACGGTAGGTCATGATTTGATGCACGGCCATCCATTTGCGGAACAGCGCTTTGCCCAAGCAGGTCAGAATATAAATAAGTTACGCCCCGTTTTTAAAGATGGCAACTTGAAAACATTTATTGAGATTGTTGAAAGCGAAGCGTTGACGCTACATGCAATGATGATGAGCAGCCAACCTTATTTTATCTTGATGAAACCAAATACCTTGGAAATCATTAACAGGATTTGGGCTTTTCGAGCAAAATCAAAAAGGAACCTCTGTTTTACATTAGACGCTGGGGCCAATGTTCATGTACTTTATCCGGAGAGTGAGAAAAAAGAAGTTTATCAATTTATTCAAAACCAACTAGTTGAATTATGTCAGAACGGGCAGTACATTTGTGATAGGATTGGTTTTGGTGCTAAAAGATTGGGATAACAATATAATTAAGGCTGCATAACAACGTTTTGAGAGTATGTTTTGGCATTTTTGTTTAACTGAATAAAGAAAAAGTTGAAAAATTTCAGCTCAGTTTAGTTATCTTTAAGATATAAGTATAATTTTGCCGTTCGAAAGTAAAAATGAAAGGACCGTTATTTTATTCTAAAATTCTTCTCTTCGGGGAGTATGGAATCATAAAAGATTCTAAGGGTCTGTCCATCCCCTATAATTTTTTTAAAGGTGCTCTTAAGACCGAAGATTCCTTATCCGAGGCAGCGAAAAAATCGAACGAAAGTCTTAAAAAGTTCGCTGATTACTTAGAGAAAGTTGCTATCGAGAACCCTAAACTGGTTTCTTTCGATTTAAAGACCTTACGGGAAGATGTTGATAAAGGAATGTATTTTGATAGTTCCATTCCTCAAGGTTACGGTGTAGGAAGTAGTGGAGCATTGGTCGCGGCTATTTATGATAAATATGCAAAAGATAAGATTACGGTTTTAGAGAATCTTACACGTGAAAAGCTTTTGACACTAAAACTGATTTTTGGAAAAATGGAGTCTTTTTTCCATGGGAAATCATCAGGATTGGATCCGTTGAACAGTTATCTGAGTTTGCCCATTTTAATAAATTCCAAGGACAATATAGAATCTACTAGTATTCCTTCACAAAACCTAGAAGGGAAAGGTGCCGTATTTTTATTGGATAGTGGGTCTACCGGCGAGACCGCTCCAATGGTTCAGTTATTCATGGAGCAAATGAAAAATGAAGGCTTTAGAAAAATGCTGAAAAATCAGTTTATAAAACATACGGATGCCTGTGTGGAAGATTTTCTGACTGGAAATGTAAAATCGCTGTTCGGAAACTTGAAACAGCTTTCTCACGTAGTTTTGGATAATTTTAAGCCAATGATTCCAGCAAAATTCCATGACCTTTGGAAACAAGGAATTGAAACCAATGATTATTACTTGAAATTATGTGGCTCAGGTGGTGGCGGTTATATTCTTGGGTTCACGGAAGATTTGGAAAAAGCCAAAACCGCACTTAAGGACTACAAGTTAGAAGTGGTTTACAACTTCTAAACAATCAAAAAATGCTTAGTAGAAAGAACAAACTCCTGCTTTTAAAGGTATTGAGTCTGTTTTCTGTAGTACGCGGTTACAATCTTTTGATTATTGTGCTCGCGCAATATTTGGCGTCCATATTTATACTATCCCCGGATTTGTCCCTTCGTGAGGTGGTTTTTGACTTGAATCTTTTCATCATCGTACTTTCTTCTGCACTGGTGATAGCCGCAGGTTATATCATCAATAATTTTTACGATGCCGAAAAGGACCTCATAAATAAGCCTAGGAAAAGTATGTTGGATCGGCTGGTGAGTCAGCGTTTTAAACTTTCCACCTACTTTGTACTAAATTTTTTGGCGGTATTTGCCGCTAGCTATGTTTCGTTTAGGGCAGTTCTATTCTTTTCAGCTTATATTTTTGGAATTTGGTTGTACTCGCACAAACTAAAGCGTATTCCCTTTGTCGGGAATTTTATCTCCGCTACATTGGCTATAACCCCGTTTTTTGCGGTATTCGTGTACTATAAAAATTTTGAAACGGTCATATTTGTCCACGCTATATTTTTATTTCTTTTGATATTGGCTAGGGAAATGATAAAGGATATGGAAAATATTTCAGGGGATTTGGCTCAGAACTACAAGACTATTCCAATTCTATATGGGGTATCGGTTTCAAAAATATGCATAGCGGTTCTTATCTTACTTACCTTGATTCCCTCATTGTTATTGATTTTTAAGTTTAACGTGGGCTATATGAACTACTATTTTATTGGATGCGTCGGTTTTCTGATTACATTTCTATTGTTATTGCCCAAATCAACCAGTAAAAAGCATTTCGTTTGGCTGCACAATATCTTGAAATTGATTATTGTGGCCGGGGTTTTCAGTATTTTATTGATTGACACTGATCTAGTTCTTAATAGGATTATCTAAATCTTTACCCTGAATATTTGAAAGAAACTCCTATTCCAATAACAATGAATAGCCAGCTGAGAAGTGGAATAATGTTAATTATGGGTGCTTTTAAGAATCTCATTCTTATATTTCAAAATAAATTGTATTTTCAACACTTAAAAAAATAATAATTACGATTTATTTATATCAAATTAGTAAAATCAGAATAAAAGTTACTCCCTTAAAAAATCCTATGTTCAAGACTAATTTATATCTTCAGTTCAGTAGAATTGGGACATTTGCATTGATATTGTCGTTGATGGTTGGTTGCCAAAATGAAACCAAAACTTCTTTAAAGCACACCACTTGGTCCCATTATGGTGGAAGCCCTGACCAATCTAAATTCTTTGAGTCCCCCAGCATTACCAAATCCAATGTAGGTGAAATGGAGCTGCTGTGGAGCTATCCTTCCGGGGATGATAGATTTTATTTTTTCAGTCCCATAATCGTTGACAGCACCATGTATGTACTGGGAAAAAACAGCTCCCTAATCGCGGTACATGCCAAAACGGGTGAGGAGCTATGGATACATTCAGACCTTCCCGGTATTACTAGGAGGGGGATTAATTATTGGGAGAGCAAGGACAAAAAGAACAAAAGACTATTGTTTACGATGAATAATTCCATACAGGCTATAGATGCCGAAACAGGAAAATCCGTAATGGACTTTGGCAAGAATGGCTATGTAGATCTTCGCGAAGGCCTGGACCGCGATCCAACATCCATTACTAGAATTCAACCTATGATGCCGGGGGTTATTTATGATGACCTTCTGATATTAGGTTCAGCACCCGGTGAAGGTTATTTTTCTCCACCCGGCCATATTAGGGCTTACAATGTTGTGACCGGCAAACTGGAATGGACCTTCCATACTATTCCCCACCCGGGAGAATATGGTTATGAAACATGGCCGAAAGATGCCTATAAATATGTAGGAGGAGCCAATGTGTGGAGTGAGATTTCAGTGGACCCAGAACGCGGTATTGCCTATTTGCCTATCGGCTCACCTACCTATGATTATTATGGTGCCGATCGCTTAGGCAGTAACCTTTTTGCCAATTCCTTGGTCGCCGTAGATGCCAGAACAGGCGAACGGATTTGGCATTACCAAACCGTTCATCACGACCTTTGGGATTACGATCTTTCACCGGCACCCCAATTACTTATAGTGGATAAGGATGGTAAGAAAGTGGACGCCGTGGCCATAGCCACCAAGCATGGTTTTGTATTCGTGTTTGACCGTGAAACCGGTGAACCCTTATTTCCTATTGAGGAGAAACCATTTCCCAAAAGCGAAATGCCAGGAGAAGAGTCCTGGCCAACACAGCCTATAAGCTCGCTTCCCAGTTTTACCCGGCATGGGGTAACCAAAGAAAACCTGAATCCTTATTTCTCGGATAGCCTAAGACAAGATTGGCTAAAACGGCTAGATTCTGCCAAATCTGGATTGTATGTTCCACCTTCCGACAAATATGAGACCATAATGATGCCCGGTGCATTGGGTGGTGCAAATTATGGAAACACTGCGGCAGATCCTGACAATGGCATTATGTACATTCAGACTCAGGAATATGCATCTACCTATAGATTGAATAAAGTAGAGCCACCAAAAAATGAACTCACGGACAACGATGTCGATAGGGTCAAAAATCTTTACAGTTCCTCTTGTATCGCCTGTCATGGTCCAAATATGGAGGGTGGGGCAGGTCCTTCCCTTAAAAATATTGGTCACCATATGTTTTATCAGGAATTCAGAAATACGGTAATCAATGGAAAAGGCGTAATGCCCGGTTTGGTTCACGTTGACGAAGAGTCCTTAAAAGCATTGTTCAAGTTTCTTGGTGGTGACCCCGAACGTAGAAGTTTTCGGTTTGGCAATCGTCAGGCAGAACCTGTAGAGGGTCCCGTTGTAGCTTCGGGAGGAGTAACCATCCCGCCAGATGCACAACGTGGTGCTCCAATGCAGGATTATCCTGAAGGTGTTGACCATCCGGAAGATAGATATACAACCGATTATGGCTTGGATTGGCCTGGCTTAATAGACCCGCCTTGGTCTTCAATCCTAGCATATGATTTAAACAATGGTACTATTAAATGGCGACGACCCATTGGGGTGGATTCACTTTACGTGCAAGGTGATGAGAGCAAAGGAGCACCTAACGGTACCCAACGAAAGGGCATGGTCATCACGTCAACTGGCATTGTATTTACAACAGCTAAGGGAGGCAGAGTTTATGCTCTGGATGCGGATGATGGGAGTGTGCTTTGGGAAACTACCTTGAGCAATGAAACCAATGCCCAACCAAGCATGTTTACCTTGGATGGGAAAGAATATTTGGTAATCAATGCGACTTCCGGATTCAGAAGTGATAGTTATGACCATTCAAAGAAACCGGGAGCAATTGCCAAAGGGTATGTAGTATACGGTATACCGGATAAAAAGTAATTATTAGAGTTCAACGAGAAATAACACACAATTATGAAATCCGTACTTAGTTTTCTATGCTGTCTAATGGGCAGTATTTGTATTTCCCAAAATCTTAGCGAAAGAGTAGTTCACAATGACCCCTCCACCTATCGAGAATTAACAGATGTACATGCCGGTGCCGGTAAAATGGGATTTACGCAATTGATCGGTCGAAATGATTTGGCAACTAATTTTTTGTATTTGCATTCAGGTGTCATTCAGCCTAAATCAGGAATTGGTCATCATTTTCACCATACCATTGAAGAAATGTATGTCATTCTGGATGGCGAAGCCGAATTCACTATTAACGGAAGAACCTCAAAAATTAAAGGTCCAGCCTTGGTTCCCTGTAAACTTGGGGATTCCCATGGGATTTATAATACCTCCGGAAAACCACTAAAGTGGTTAAACTTTGCAGTAAGTGAAGTGAAGGCACGGGGTGATGCTTTTGACCTGGGTGATGATCTTGTTGGGTCCAAAACGGATGAAATCCCAACGTTTGTCGCTTCGCGGTTGGAGAAGGATGAACTTAAGGCGGACGACAAAGGTTTTAGGGGTTTAGAGGAAAAAATTTATAAGGGTGAAGGAGTGCTTTATAGACGGGTGTTAAGACCGGAAGTATTCCGAACAAACTGGAACCACGTGGACCATTTGGTTGTTCCTTCAGGTAGTCAAACTGAAAAGCGCCAATTAGAGGGTGTGGAGGAAGTGTATTATGTGATGAATGGAAGTGGTTCGGTATCTATTGGTTCAGAGTCGGCCAAAATCCAAAAGGACGATTCTTTTCATGCGGGTCTAGGAGAAGAAATATCTTGGACAAGTACGGGTAATGAAGATCTTGAAATATTGGTCATTGGTATTGCGGCCTCAAAAGAAAGTGGACAGGCAATTGGCAGGCCTTTGGAAAAACCCAAGGCGATGGCCTTACAAATGGATTTTGTGGTGGATAGTGAAAACGCTGCCGCTTTCGAAAAAATGTACTATTCCATTTATGTACCCGCCATGGTAGTGCAAGATGGATATCTTAGCTCAAAATTACTTCGGCTATTTTCGGATGATTTGTCCAAGGAAATCCAAGCGGAACCAACCACTTATAACTACCAAATTCAAATATCTTTTGATACCGAAGAAAACCGCAGAAAATGGGTAGCTAGCGAGCAGCATCAGATTGCTTGGCCAGCTGCCACCAAACTTGCCAAGGAATTCAAATGGCGGGGGTACGATGTTATGGGCGACGATGTACAGAATTGAATATCACACCATTTAGGTTTATTTGAAGTTTGGCCAATCCATTAGGCAATGTATTTCGTATTAGGCTTTACTGTCCTTGGAGTAATTTTAATCAAATAACCGCCTTGTTATATGGTTTTGATTTGCCACGGTACCTAGATAAAAATACCATAGATTTCTCTTAGTTTCCTTCCTAAAACTCTGTTAAATAAATACTAACATTTGGATAAATTTAGACCTAAGGCTTAGATTTGTTGGGCATAATTTATCGTAACCAACTATTCTGTTACTTATGAAAGTAAAACATTTTATCTGGCTTGTTTTGCTGGTTGGAACAGGGGCACTTATCGGCTATAGAATTATGGCGAACAAGGAGTTAGGCGGTCCAAAAAACTTGCCAGGTTCTAGTAGCGCTACAACGGTATCGGGCATGGTTCTTCGCCCACAAGTGTTTAACGATAATATATCTCTTTCCGGTACCCTTGAGGCTAACGAACAGATAGACTTACGGAGTGAAGTATCTGGTGTAGTTGAAAGCATAAATTTCGAGGAAGGTAGCAAGGTGCGTGAGGGACAGGTTTTGTTCCGTGTGAATGATATTGAGCTTCAGGCGCAGCTTTCAAAAGTTAAGACCGCACAAAAATTAGCTTCGGAAAATGAAAGACGTGCCAAACTTCTTTTGGAAAAGCAGGCCATAAGTCAGGAAGAATATGATATCGCGAGTGCGGATTTTCAATCTGCTAGCGCGGAGTCCCAACTCATTAATGCGCAACTTTCCAAGGCAACAGTAAGAGCTCCATTTTCCGGTATTATCGGTTTAAGATACATTTCAAAAGGAACTTATGTTACCCCAACCACACCAGTTGCCAAGTTGGTAAATACCAACAAGTTGAAAATCACTTTTTCCATTCCGGAAAAATACGCATCACAAGTTAAGGTGGGCACACAACTTACGTTTACAACTTCTGATTCCCAAGAAGAAAATTCCGCTACAATTTATGCGATAGAACCTGAAGTGGAAATAGCCACAAGAACATTGAAAATGCGTGCAGTAGCAGATAATACCGAGGGAAAACTCTTCCCAGGGTCATATGCCAATGTGATACTTCCGTTGGAAACCGTTGATAATGCCTTATTAGTGCCATCAGAAGCATTGATACCGGTGCAGAACGGTAAAAAAATATTCATAAGTGAAGATGGTAAGGCGAAGGAAGTTGATGTTGAAGTAGGGGCAAGAACTGGTAGTTCGGTTAGGGTGCTATCCGGATTACATGAAGGGGATACGATATTGACTTATGGAGTTATGGCCTTGAAAAATGGTACTCCAGTAAATGTGAATTTCAGTGAATCCGAATCAATGAATGCCGAATAATGAATCTGTCCACTCTTAGCATTAAACGACCGGTACTCACCATTGTGATGAACTTGGCCATCATCCTTTTTGGAATTATTGGCTATACGTATTTGGGTGTTAGGGAATTTCCTTCAATTGATCCGGCTCAGGTTTCGGTAAGGACAAATTATTCTGGTGCCAATGCGGATATCATCGAATCCCAGATAACCGAACCATTAGAAAAGGCCATCAATTCTATTGACGGGATAAGGAATATAACTTCCTCAAGCGTTCAGGGATCAAGCTCTATCAGCATAGAATTCAATTTGGACAAGAATTTGGAAGATGCCGCAAACGACGTTCGCGACAAGGTATCCCAGGCCACAAGGGGTTTGCCCGATGATTTGGATGCACCTCCGGTAGTTTCCAAATCGGATGCGGATGCGCAAAGAATTCTCTCCATGACCGTACAAAGTGATGGGAAAAATATTCTTGAACTTTCGGATTATGCTGAAAATGTAATTGGACAGCGTATTGAGACTATTCCGGGAGTGAGTAGTATTCAAATTTGGGGTCAAAGACGGTATGCGATGCGTCTCTGGATTGATCCATTAAAATTGGCCTCTTATGGTCTTACGGTTGCGGACGTGCGCTCGGCTCTATTGGCACAGAACGTAGAACTGCCTTCGGGAAAACTTACAGGGGATAATACGGAATTAACGGTAAAGACCATTGGCAATCTTAATACAGAGGAGGAGTTCAATAACATCATCATTATGGCCGATGGTGAAAAACTGGTTCGCCTTAGCGACATTGGAAAAGCGTCATTGGAGGGGGAGAATATGGAAACCAAAATGAGCGACTCGGGCCAGCCTATGGTTGCTATTGCAGTGGTTCCACAGCCCGGAAGCAATTATTTGGAAATTGCGGACGCCTTTTACCTCGAGTATGAAAAGCTCAAAAAAGATTTACCGGAAGGCTTTAAATTAAATTTGGTTATTGATGACACCGTTTTTGTGAGAAAAGCAGTGACGGAGGTAGCCGAAACCTTATTGATTTCCATTGTCCTTGTGATTTTGGTCATTTTCTTGTTTTTCCGGAACTGGTCCATGGCGCTCAGACCCTTAATTGATATTCCGGTATCCCTGATATCTACCTTTTTTATCATGTGGATGTTCGGCTACTCAATTAACGTTTTAACGCTCTTGGCCATTGTTTTGGCAACGGGTCTGGTGGTTGATGATGGAATCGTAGTTACGGAAAATATTTATAAAAAGGTAGAGGAAGGCATGAATCCTATTGAAGCCGCAATAAAAGGTTCCAATGAGATATTTTTCGCTGTTATTTCGATTTCTATAACGTTGGCCGCTGTTTTTCTACCCGTAATCTTTTTGGAAGGTTTTGTAGGCAGATTATTTAGGGAATTCGGAGTGGTGCTGGGGGCTGCGGTACTGGTGTCCGCGTTTGTGTCCTTAACTTTGACGCCCATGCTGAACGCCTACCTTATAAAGCCGGGAAAACAGAAGCAATCCAAATTCTATCATTTTACGGAAAAATATTTCCTAAAAATGAATGAATCCTATGCGGACTCGCTTCGGGTATTCATGAAAAGAAAATGGTTAAGCTTTCCTATTTTATTTGGGTGTATTGGTTTGATCGTACTTTTTTATTCCCTGCTTCAAAAAGAAACGGCACCTTATGATGACCGTAGTTTTGTGCGCTTAAGCGTTTCTGCCCCAGAGGGATCATCCTATGAATATATGGATCGTTTAATGAACGATATTACCGATCTCATAAATGATTCCATTCCTGAGAAAAAAGTAAGCCTGGTACTTACTTCTCCTGGATTTGGTAGCTCTTCGGTAAATAGTGGTCGGGCGAACGTTGCTTTAGTACAGCCAAGTGAACGTGAGCGTTCGCAAAATGAAATCGCCAATGACCTTGGCCGTTGGGCAAAAGCTTATGTAGGTGGTAAATCCAACGTTTCCGAAAGACCAACAATATCGGTAAATAGGCGTGGAGGCCCGCCTATTCAATTCATCATACAGGCTCAAAATTTTCAAAAGCTCCAAGAAAAAATCCCTGAATTTATGCAGGAAGCGGAACAGGACCAAACATTTTCTTTTGTTGACGTAAACTTGAAATTTGATAAACCTGAATTATATGTGACCATCAATCGGGAGAAGGCGGAAAGTCTAGGGGTTTCCGTATTGGATGTTGCACAGACATTGCAGCTTTCCTTAAGTGGTCAGCGTTTTGGATACTTTTTAATGAATGGTAAACAGTATCAAGTAATTGGTCAGTTCGATAAAGAGGACAGAAATGCACCTATGGACCTTACGTCAATTTTCGTTAAGAGCAAGAACGGACTTCTGATACAGCTTGATAATCTTGTTGAAACTTCCGAACATAGTAGTCCGCCACAACTTTTTCATAATAATAGGTATATGTCCGCCACGGTCTCAGCCAATCTTGCACCCGGGAAAAGCATTAGTGATGGTATAGAGGCCATGGAAGCCATAAAGGAAAAAGTGCTGGATGATACTTTTACGACGGATCTTGGTGGGGAATCCAGGGATTTTGTGGAAAGTAGTTCCAATACCTTGTTTGCATTCGGACTTGCTTTGCTGCTTATTTTCTTGATTTTGGCGGGCCAGTTTGAAAGCTTTATTGATCCATTCATCATTATTTTAACCGTTCCCATGGCCGTAGCCGGAGCCATGTTTTCGTTGTGGCTTTTTGGTCAAACATGGAATATTTTTAGTCAAATAGGAACGATTATGCTCATTGGTCTCGTTACCAAGAATGGAATCTTAATCGTAGAATTTGCAAACCAATTACGGGAACAGGGAACACCTAAATTGGAAGCAATATTAAAGGCTTCAGAATCTAGATTACGCCCTATTTTGATGACAAGTCTTACCATTGCCCTTGGGGCATTGCCAATTGCGTTGTCTTTGGGAGCCGCCTCCACTAGTCGTATAGGTATGGGTGTGGTTATTATAGGCGGTACTATGTTTTCCCTAATTTTAACCTTATTTATTATACCGGCCCTCTATATTTTATGGTCGAGGGAAAAAGTTCAGCGTCCTGAATTCAAAGTCCTAGAAACATATTAAAATGATAGGTCGTAGTTATATTTATTTCCCTATTCTTCTTTTTTATTTCTTAGGTTTTAAGATGACCACCGCCCAAGAACTGTTAAGGGTGGAAGAAGCTGTACAGACTGCGTTGGAAAACAACTATCAAATACGTATGGCGGCCAATGAACTAAGAATAGATGAATATTCCGTAAGTCCAGGATTTGCGGGAATGCTACCTGTCGTAGGGGCTACCATTACCGACAATAATAGCACATTATACCTATCTCAAACACGTTTGGATGGTGAGGTAGTGGAACGTGATAACGCAAAGAACAATAGTCTAAACTATGGTGTAGCTTTAAATTGGACGCTTTTTGATGGATTCCGAATGTTTGCCAATTATGAGCAACTAAAGGAAAACCAAAAACTGGGAGAGGCAGAACTAAAACAGGTCGTTTTAACAAAGACTGGGGAGGTAATGATAACCTACTTTGATTTGGTACAACAGCAGCAACAACTTGCCGCTTTGGATAGCACTATTTTTATTTCGAAACAGCGTGTAGAACTTGCCCAAAACAGATTTTCTATTGGTAAAGCCTCAAAGTTGGAGGTGTTGAATGCTCAGGTGGATTTAAATACCGATATGACCCTTATGAAAAGGCAGATGGAACTTTATGCGAATACTAAAATTCAATTGAACGAACATCTAGCAAGGGAATTAATGACGGATTTTGTTGTAGTTCCCGAAATTTTTGTGGACCAGAATTTGGAATTGCCGGAGCTGGAAAATCTTGTTGTTACCGAGAATCCTCAGTTAGAGGCAGGAGTGATAAATAAAAAGATTAGCGAACTGGAATTACAGCAAATAAAAGCCTCACGATATCCGACAATATTCGCCGTTACCGGGTATAATTTTGGCAGTACGGAATCGAGTCTCGGGTTTAACACTAGTTCCAATTCTAGAGGTCTTAACTATGGTTTTGGGGCAACCTTGAATCTTTTTGACGGATTTAATCAGAACAGAAGTGAGAAAATTGGTAAAATAGCCATTGAGAATGCTGAGGTTGCCATTGAAGAACAAAAGCAAGAACTTATGTCTTTGGTAGACACTACCTACCAAACCTACCTGACCAATATAAGTCTTATTGAATTGGAAGCAAAGAATGAGGAAATTGCGAAGGAGAATTTGGATATTACAGTTGAAAAGTATAGAATAGGTACCATACCTACAATAGAATTTAGAACGGCGCAGCTCAATTATATTAATGCCAAGGTGCGTCATAGCAATGCAAAATTTCAGGCCAAACTTTCTGAAATTATTCTAAAGCAACTTGCGGGGAGTTTGGTCTTGTAGTGTTTTCTTTTTCCTTGTAACGGGTATTTTTTTATCCATTTTAAACTTATACAATAGTTACTGTATAGGATAAAGGATGTTTTGGTTCGGGTTTATAGAACCTTAGTTAGGTTTATAGATTTTCTATCCTGAACAACTTTAGTAATTGTTAGTACCTCCGTTCCACTGGGTAGTTCCAGGTATATGACATCGCTCTCCGCATGACCAATTAAAGTTGTGCCCAAAAGCGTTACAATTGAGATTTTGTCCTGCGTTGTATCGCTTTCGTTTGGCATGACCAGTTGGAATTTTCTTGAATACCCATTTTTTGACTCGATCGTAATGCAGCTATTCAGACGGATTATGTCCTTTGGTATTGCTTCTTCATCATAAATTTGGGCTGCATCCAATTCATAAATTAGCTTTTCAAAAGATTTACGTAGCGTTTTATCCTTGTAGTATCTAGATAAGTTGATTAAACGTTTTAGAAGTAGGTATTCTTTCTTCTCAAGGATTAAATTTTCGTACTTCAAGATTTTGGGTTTTTCTAGCGACTTATTAATAAGCTAAAGAACATTTATTCTAATCAACTTTCTTAAAGTATCATTTTCACTTCATTGGTAGGATAAAAGATTAATACCAACATAGCAATGCCAATGATAATCATAAAGGCAACTTCAAGTTTGGACAACAGCATATTCATACCCAAGGATTTATTGGAAAGTTGAGTCAATTGTCCGCTTTGCTCAAACTGTATCTCGGCAAGCCCATTTAATGTTTTCTCAATTTCCTTGAATTTTTTAGTAGCTGGCATATCATTGTAACTAATGGCTTCATGGGAAGATTCCACCTTTTTACTTTCCAGTTCTTTTAAGGCTGAGAAATGACTTCTGAAGTCTTTTAGTAAGTTGGATTCTTCAGGAGTGAGTTCTGTTGCTCCAAATTCTGCTAGCAATTGTTCCGCCTTTAAGTTTTCGGATTCACTACCTTGGAATCCATCATTACGTATAAACCGGAGTTCTTTTTGGTGGATGATGTTATTCAGCTGGTAAATAATGTCCTGGACAACCACCCGGTCTTTGTAAACCGAGTTGACTGTGGTCTGAATCGTAGAAAAATGTCTTTGGTCCAGCCTGTTGGAGCCTAAAACCAATAGAAAAGCCATGGCCAATATCAAACCTACCTGTATGCGTTGTGGTGTTGTGAGTTTTCCGAACATGGTTTCTATTTTTATGATTCATTTTTTGTTCTAGCAGCTTCTAAGGTCTAAAAACCCACCTAGTTTTGTCTTCTATTTAGCAAAACAAATTCCAGTAAACTAGGCGGGTACATCAACCCTGTTTGCGAAAAGCAAACAAATTTCTATAATACTTCCAATTCGCCGGATTCCAAAGCTTCCTTAAGGTCTGCTGATACTACAGTGTGGCTTCCAAAGAAACGGTTACCGTTTATCCTTTTAATTTTTACTTGAGTGGTACCATCTTTTTTCTCCTTAATGGCAGTAACTACTACTTTTTCTCCTTCCACCCGCTTATAATTGGCGATGCCACCTCTTTTTATAATGAAGTTCGCTCTAGGAAAATTGATGTATTTATAAGAATTCGTCTCAGGTTTTCCTATTTCGAATGTATCACCAACCTTGACGTTGGTCGCTTCTTGGTTTGCGTTTTGTGCGTTTAACAAACTTACCGAGAACATTAAGGCAATTACATATTTAATCATAACTATACTTTTTAGGGTTACTATTTATTGTTTTTATTGTCAAACCCTAAAGTGCAAAAGGCATGCCCGTAAATATGATAAAAATGTTTAAAACATATAATAATCTGAAAATCAGTTTATTAAATAAATTTTTATGAAAAGAAATTTTTTTTGAAGTGGGGAGAATTTACCCAACTAGGGAGATATTACCCAATTTATCAATTCAATTTTCCGCGTAGGGTCTTACGGTCTATTTGAAGAATTTCGGCGGCTTTGGTTTTATTGCCTTGAGTATGGTTTAGTACTTTTTGTACATACTCCTTTTCCATTTCCCTGAGGGAAAGAAAACCGGTATCGGGAAAGTCTATTTGAAATTTTAGGAAGTCGGGAAGATCTTTTACGTCAATCGTACCGTCGGACATGATAACCATGCGCTGTATGATGTTCTCCAGCTCACGGATGTTGCCCGGCCAATGATACCGTTTTAGAATAGCTAAGGCTTCTGGTGCTATGCGGAGGAGACGGTCTTTGTATTCAACACCATATTTTCGCAAGAATTTTTCGACCAACAGCGGAATATCCGACTTACGTTCCCTTAACGGTGGCACATCGATTTCAACAACGGTAAGACGGTAATAGAGGTCCTCCCTAAAGTCCTTATTTTTAATATCCTCCAAAAGATTGGTATTCGTGGCGGCAATAATCCGAATATCCACTTTTTCCGTTTTTTGGGAACCAACTTTTGTAATTTCTTTTTCCTGAAGTGCACGTAGCAGTTTTGTTTGGACCGCCAACGAAGCGGTTCCTATTTCATCCAGGAAAAGCGTTCCGCCTTCAGCAGCTTGGAAGAATCCGTTACGGTTTTCATTGGCTCCGGTAAAGGCACCCTTCATATACCCAAAGAGTTCGGCCTCCTGTAGATTTTCCGGTATAGCCCCACAGTTTACCGCAATAAAAGGTTTGCGCGAAAATTTCCCCGAATAGTGAATGGCCCGCGCCACCAATTCCTTTCCCGTACCACTTTCACCTTTTACAAGGACGGTCGCCTTATTGTCCTTAACGCGCTCAATGATATTGGTGACTTTATGAAACGCTTTCGATTCGCCCACCATATCGGAATACGGATTATTTTTAGGGACTGCTGTTGAAGGCTTTGCTATCTTTCGTTTACCACCATGGGCAAATGCCTTTTCTATACCCTGTTTTAGTTCTTCTTTGGTAAAAGGTTTGGTAAGGTAATCCATTGCCCCGGATTTAATTACCTCCAAAGCACCGTCTACGGAAGGATATCCGGTAACAACCAGTTTAGGCATTTCCGGGTAATGCTCGTTGGTAAATTTCAGTAATTGCAGGCCGTCGATTTCTGGCATCTGAATGTCCGTAATCAATAAATCGATGTACGTATCCTTTAGGATAAAAAGTGCCTCCTTAACGGAAACGGCTTTGTAGGTATGATAGTCCATCGATTTTAAATGCCTTTGTAAAAGCTCTAAAATATCGATGTCATCATCTACGATAAGAATGTTTTCTTTGCGCAATGCCATACCTACAATTTAGGAAAATCAACTGTAAAGATAGTTCCTTTGGGAGTATTTGGCTTATGTGAAATAGACCCTTTGTGACTGGCAATAATACCATGAACGACGCTGAGCCCCAAACCGGAACCTTCGCCGATGGGTTTGGTGGTAAAAAATGGCTCAAAGACTTTATCTTCATGTTCTGCTCCAATGCCTTGGCCTTCGTCCGAAATGCGAATTCGGATTTTGCTGTATTTTTCGGTAACACTCACTTCTATAGTGCCGCCAATAGGTGAGTAATAGACAGCATTCATAATAATATTGAACAACACCTGTGTCAATTGAACGGTATCTGCCCTGAGTTCCATGGAGTCATTGCTGAACGCGGTGACGAGGTTGATTTTTTTGTCTCGAAGTGATGGGCCAAGCAACTTTAACACACTTTCTATAACGGGCTTCAATTGGACGGCTTTCATTTCCTGTGGCATTTCGCAGGCAAAAAACATCAGTTTTTTTACAATTTCGCGACTAAAAATCGCACTATCCATGATTTTTTTTAGGTCTCTGATAGCGGTTGGGTCTTTTATGCTCTCTTTCAGAAGCTCCGCAAACCCAAGAATGTTTGCCAATGGCGTATTAAGTTCATGCGCTATACCGGCCGTAATTTCACCAAGAATGTGCAAACGATCCGCATGCTCCATTTGTCTACGGGCAACAGCTTCGCTATCCCTAATTTGCTTTCGTTCCAGCAGGTTTCCAACTGCTAGGCTTACATTGTCCAACAGCGTTTGTTCTTCCTCTAAAAAATCCTCAATGGTATACTTATCTGACGGATAGCTAACAACGATATACCCTTCAATCTTATTAAAAACCTTTACGTTGGAGCGCAACGCAACACTGTCATCCTTAAAATCTTCTGTTTGTGCCGTATAATCACCAACGGATAGATACGCCTCAGTGTCTTCTATAAATTGCCATCCTCTTTTTAAGCAGTATGCAATGGCCTCCAACGATGATTCCAGCTGATCGTAATCGGAATTCACGATAATGGACGTGACCTCGTAAAGACAGGTAAGTTCCTTTACACGCTCTTTTAGTTTTGCTTCGACCGTTGTCATTTAAGTATTTTTTCAAGGTTGACTTTATAAATTTCCTAAATATTAATTAGGAATAAAAATTATAGTGGCTGCCATAGTTGCTGTTTTTTGGATAAGAATAGCAATCGTGATGAGGTATTCTTTTGGATTCAAAATCTTTTGAAAAGCTCGGACATGATTATTGCTAAATTTTGAGTCGATTTACTTTAAGATGCATTGCAACGCAGTTGCGCAGATTGAAGTTCACCACAGGTGTTCCGAGCGTAGCGAACACACGACGACCACGTAGTGGGCTAGCTAATCGACTTGAACGTCCTCGTATATGCGGCGTGACCAGCTTTTGCTGGGCATGACCGTCATAGCATTGTTGGCGGCTGTGCTATTCTATTTAGGTTCTACTTCAATTATGATTCTCTTATATCTTGACAAAGCAGGTTTTCCTTTGTCTGTCACTTTTAAAACGATGTGAACAGTTTCAATTTCATTTACCTTAGGAGCTACTCCATGTGTAGTATGTGCATTTTCAGGTTGACCAAGTTCAAATTCCCCTTTATATGTACCTGCTTCGAGGTAAGGAAACCATAAAAAACTCAAATTATCACCATCAGGGTCAGTAGAATTAGAAGCATCCAACCCGAATGCTTCCCCTGATTTAATAGTAATTTTATCGGCGTGTGATAATTTTGGTATTGGCGGATGATTAGCTTCTTCGTATGACATAATACTCCAATCCATTCGTGCAGCAAAGTCGTTTTGAAAGTCATCTCTCCATCTCCATAAGGTTTCTTTGTATCCCTTAAAAACAATCGTATCTTTTTTTACATTACGTCCATATTCACTTGGAATATAGCCAATGTAGTTGTCAATGGCATTTGTCCAAATAGGTCTTGTTTCAGGTGCAATTTGGACAATTGACCCACCTTCTATTGTTTTTGAAAAATCTGGTTTATATAATTCGTATCGACCTCCCCAGCCACCCCAATCTGGATGTTCAGCATTATTCAATCCATTTGGAATTAATGATAAAAATGCTGGTGTGTCACCTTCTACCCCCCATGAAACATCAGGGTATGCTGCTCCAAGCGAGCCATGACCTTGTTGGATGTGTTCGGCAAACCATGAATTGCTAATAGAGGAGTTGTCGATTTTATCAAATACTCCATTAATGCCTGTCCATGTAGCACTATTATAATCATCTCCTGGCGATACAATATAAAATAGATTAGGAAAATTGTTTCTTATCCAAATACCACTATCATCTTGGTCAGAAATTGTGTAAACTCGCAATTTAGAAATCAATCTATTCGCCTCTTTCTTACTTTTGGTTTTTGTTATTTTATGAAGCGATTGTGCTAAAGTATTGACACCACCCCAAACCGAAATCCACAGTGGTCTATCATCCTCTTTTTCCAATTCTTGAATTATCCAATCAGATCCTTCTGAATCGAAACCATCTCCAACACCTGTCATACCATATTTAGGCAATCCACTCTTTACGAGGTTTAACAGCTCATTCTCTTTTGGGAAACCTTCTTCATGTTTAAGTAAATTAGGCTGGACTTTACCATATGCATTAATTACTTTGACTATAAATTCTGGATTCACCTTATCGGTATGCCAACAAGACGTAGTGGCAACCAACCCCTTAATATCTATTTGATTGGAGTATAGAAAAAGTCTAACCAAAGATTGTGTATCATCTGGGTCGGCTTCAATATCGGTTAAAATTATTGCCCTATTTTTTTTTAAAGGTTGTGCGTTTAGGACTTGAATTGAAACCCCAAAAGCAATAGTCAATAAAATTAATTTTACTCTTCCCATATTTCATTTTGTATTTTGTTTCTTTCATTGCCGCTAACGGCGCGGCTATGGCAAGTAGGGTGGGCAAGGAAACTTTTCGTTTCCGTCTGGTCTACGAGCCAGAGCTTTTTGTTTTGTAATTATTTTTATCTTTTTAATTGCCAAATCCAAAAGATTTGGCGGACTTGGCAAACACGACCAAACCTTTAAATTTATCGCCTAACGCCCTATTTGCTATAGGCATTGTTGGCGTACGTTTTAATTTACTCTTCTACTTAATACCGTTTCCCGTCTTTATAAACCATTTTTACACTTCTTAAATTTTCAATATTTTCTAATGGGTTTTTGGTTAAAATAACTAAATCAGCTTGCTTGCCAATTGAAATTGAACCATGAGTTTTATCAATTCCAATTACCATGGCATTATTCAAAGTTGCTGCTCTGATGGCGTCAATTTCAGTAAGACCAGATTCAACAAGAAACCGAATCTCATCTTGAATCCACTTTATTGTCCGCGTAAAGTCGGTTCGAACAATTATATATAGTTCATTAATGATCTATATATCTTTAATACGTGGAATAAAAATAGGCAATTTAGTCCTATTGATTTTCTTGAGGGCCAAAGTCAGTTATAACTGCGGCGTAAAAGAGCTCTTGAGGCAATATAAATCTCTTGTAAGAAATAGTCTCCATTCGGGTCTCATTTTATAATTCCGCTATTGTAACTTTTGCAGAACTAATTTTTTCCAATTCAAATAACATCCGTTTCCCTTTGCTACCTTTGTATAAAATATAGTATCATGAGTAGGGAAGATTCCAGTAAGGATAGGAAGGCATCAGGAAGGCAGGGTGGAAATTTTAAGAAGAAGAGTTATGCACGTGGAAATGCGCCAATCCGGAAAACGACACCTCCAAAACAATCTTCGGACCCAAACTCCATCCGGCTAAATAAATATGTAGCCAACTCCGGCGTTTGCTCAAGAAGGGATGCCGATATTTATATTGCCGCAGGTAATGTTACGGTCAACGGAAAACCCATAACCGAAATGGGTTACAAAGTAAAACTAACCGATGAGGTTAAGTTTGACGGTAGGTTGTTGAACCCGGTCAAAAAGGAATACATTTTACTCAATAAACCAAAGGATTTTAGCACTACCATTCGTGACGAAAAAGGGAAGAGACATGTTTCCGGCCTAATTTCCAATGCTTCCAAATCCAAGCTATTGCCGGTGGACAAACTGGACAAGGAACATACCGGGCTGCTTGTTTTTACGAATGATGGGGATTTGACAAAACGCTTAAAAAGCCCGATCAACGGTCTTCGAAAAATATATCATCTGGTATTGGATAGGGATTTAAGTAGTGCTGATTTAAAGAAGATACAGGAAGGGGTCGCTGTAGAGGAAAAAGTGGTTCGTATTCAGGACATCAGTTACATCGATAATGCACCCAAACGCGAAGTGGGTATCGAGATTTTTAGTTCCCGTAATAAAATTTTGGAACGCCTTTTTGAGCAGCTGGACTATAAAATTGTAAAATTGGATAGGGTGGTTTATGGGGGCCTTACAAAAAAAGACCTGCCAAGGGGACATTGGCGCTATTTGACCGACCAAGAAACGGTAAACCTAAAAATGGTGAAATAATTTTCTCGGAATAGGCTATGAAACTTTTCCAATGTTCCAACTGTACGAACACCGTAGTTTTTGAAAACTACACCTGTTTAAACTGCGGAAACCTTCTTGGATACGCTTCCTATTACAATCAGATTTTTTCCAAGCCTTACCAAGGGGATTGGTTGTCGGACCATGTTGCCGTAAAAGATTATTCCTATTGTAAAAACCATGCACATGATGTCTGTAATTGGTTGGTTGGCCAAGAAAATGGTTCAGGCTATTGTTTGGCTTGCTCTTTGAACCGTACCATCCCTAGTTTACACGATATCAGCAATTTGGGTAAATGGAAGCAGATTGAACTTGCCAAACATCGATTGGTATATCAATTACTTCGCTTTAGGCTTCCGGTAATTAGCAAAATGGAAGATCAAGAAAAAGGATTGTGTTTTGATTTTTTATCTAAGGACGCTGTAACCGAGGAAAACAAGGATATTAGGACAGGCCATTCAAACGGTGTAATTACCATATTGCTCTCGGAAGCCGATGCGGTAACAAGGGAACAAATGAAACAACGAATGTCCGAGCGCTACCGGACTTTATTAGGGCATTTTAGACACGAAGTCGGTCATTATTTTTGGGACCGATTAATCCGTGACGATTACCAAAATCTGGAGGAATTCCGAAATTTGTTCGGGGATGAATCCATATCCTACGGCAATGCGCTGGATAATTACTATGCCAGAGGGCCACAACCGAATTGGGAAAATAGCTTTATTAGCAGGTATGCCTCATCCCATCCATGGGAAGATTGGGCGGAAACGTGGTCCCACTACCTACATTTGACAGATGTTTTGGAAACAGCCTATAATTTTGGAATGCAGTTGGATCCGCATATTACAGGTAAAGAAAAGCTATCCATGAACGCCAGTTTTGATCCTTATCTGGAACCTAACTTTAAACGATTTTTAGATACCGGAATTCCATTGTTATTTGCGTTGAACAGTATGAACAGGTCCATGGGCGAACAAGACCCTTATCCGTTTATCATATCCCAACCCGTGAAACACAAGCTGGAGTTTATCCACAATCTTTTGAAACGTTCCGCTGTCTAGGGATAAACTAACTTATTTCTGTTCAAATAATAGCCATACTTCCGGATCTAGGATAATATCATCCGGTTTGGTAGCGGTTTTAATTTCAAAAACTTCATTTTTCTGAGATACCTCCAAGGTTTCAATTCTTGTTTTACCATCAATTATAATTCCTATCTCAAGTGGAAACGTGAACACATGATGGCTTTGCAGCTGTTCGATGGAAATTTCAATTTTTCCTGTATTGTACTCCCAGTTCCATTTTAGTTCTGGGTATCCTTCGGTGAAAATCCATTGTTGAAAAAATTCATTTAGATTTTGACCGGAAACTTCCTCCATAACTTTTTGAAAGTCTGCCGTCATGGCATTGGAATTTTGATATTTGGCATAATATGCTTTTATGCCTTTCCAAAAAGCTTCATTTCCTAGTTTATGGCGTAACATGTTCAAAACCCAACCTCCTTTTTGATAGGTGTTTACACTCAATACTTTTAAAGGGTCGGTAATGCTTGGGTCAACTATGGGAGAAGGATTCTTTTTGTAATAGTCAATAATCTGCGTGCGGTCCAATAGTAGCTCTTCTTTTCGTTTTTCATCTCCATAAACACTTTCTTGATAAAGAATGGCAAAATAGGTAGCAAAACCCTCGCTGAGCCAAACGTGGTTCCAATCATTTTCTGTGGCGGAATTCCCGAACCATTGGTGCGCTATTTCATGGGCAATTAATCCTTCAACCTCGTTTTTACCGGTGACCGAATTTTCAAAATAGGAAATGTTCCCAGCATTTTCCAGTCCACCCCATTGTGTTTTGGCTTGCATATTGGCCAATTTTGAATAGGAGTAGGGTCCTACATGGTCAATAAAATATTTAAGGACCTTGGAAGCAACGGCGTAATCATGAAATCCTTCCAATCTATTTTCCGGATACACCCAAGCAGATACGGGAATATCATAAACCGGTTCGAGCTGTCTACTGGCAAACTCGGTGACCCCGATGGTTACCACCTTCATAGCTACGGGAGCAGGTTCTCTATAGGTTGTCAGCTTATAACCATTTCCTAAATTACTTTCTTCAATTTTCTTTCCGGTGCCAACTACATCATAATGATCCGGGGCCGTAATCCTAAACTCAATTGTTGCCTTATCATAAGGATGGTCCACGGAAGGCAACCAATGTCTCGCTAGGTTGGGCCAATTGTCGCCAAAGAAGGAACGTTGGCCAAATTTTGTGGTATCAATGACCAAACCTCTTTCCGGAATGCCATGATATTGAATTTTAAACGTTCTCGTTTTTTCTGGGGTGGAAGGAGGATGTATTTTGATTTTGTTATCCACATAGTTGTAATCAATGATACGTTCTCCTTCGGTAACCTTATCCACCGTCATTCCATAAGCTCCCGTCTTAGCGATTAAATCCAAATTAAACTCTTTGACCGGTTCATCGAAATTTACGGTAACCTCCGTTTCTCCTTCAATTTGATTGTTTTCATCGTTTAGGGAAAGAGCAAAAACATAGGATTGCACATCGGCCGAGGGGTTTCGTTGATAAAGATCTTGTGCAACGGTATTGAGCGAAAGGATGAAATTGGATAGCGTAAAAAGTATGAAATAGTTTAATAAACGGTAGTTCATGTAGCAATGCTTTAAGCGCACAATTTAATACTTTCAAAATGAATTTGGTGCTCTTTTTGGATGTTCAATAGTAACCTATCGGGTTAACCTAATTTGATAGGAATGGCTTATGAGGTAAAATTAAAACAGTATGGGTTAGCTGAATTTTTGCTTTGGGAATATATTGGAGAAAATTGAAAACATGAAGATTTCACCTATTTTAAGCGTTGCAAAAGTATTGGTTACCGGGAAGAAAATTAAGTTGTTGATAGTAGGTGCCCAATTTGGTTATATGGGTTATAAATATTTAAAAAGTAGAAAAAGAAAGCGAAGGGAAAAGTCTTTGAAAGACAGTCAAAACATCGTAGAAGGTCTTCTGGGAAGTCCTTTCCTTCGGACCCTTTTAATGGTTTGGTCAGCAGTTCCCTTTCATCCAATATTCTCTTAAATGCCAGTGCATAATCTACCATCTTATCCCTCCTGTCTTTCAAAATAGCATAAATTTCCTCTCCATCTAATTTATAGATATCATCGGGCCATGCGTGTAAACTTTCCTTCAGGACAGTATTAGGCAGTAAATCTTGAAGTTTTTTCGCCTCTTCAATAAATACGTCTTCTGGGGTGTTCTGTAAAAAATAGACATCGAAAGGCATCACAAGACCGGGAAGATAGTCAATCTCCTTTTCAAAAGATTGAAGCCCTGGAAGTAGGTGCTTGTTGGCAATAATCGATGGGAGTATGCCTTCCAAATTAAAAAAGGCGTTATCCCTATCCCCGGGTAATGGAATAGCACTGTAAAGGTCAATGTTTTTAGTTACCACCCAGCCCCACTGTTTTGTATGTCTGTCCCAGTCCCCGATTAGGATATCAAAAAGTCTAGCGCGTATTGTTTCATATTTATCAATGGTGAGCTTTTCTCCCAACTCCAATTTTAATTCTTGCAAATCTTCTGTGTCCAAGATTTCTGTCACATTATTCAAATTGGTCCAATTTGCGCCTCCATCCGTCTCATGTTCCAGAAGGTAGAGCCTGTTCCCAAATTTTTGGTTGAAATCTCCAAGCAAATCCTGTTTGGGTACAAATACAATTTTTGGATCCGTATGCAATATTTTGGCTGCTGTAGCCAACTGTGCAACAACTACTGCTGCATAGGGATGTTGCGCGGATATACCATCTACGATAATATTTTCCAGTCCCAATGTCCTAGCTACTTCTGGAATGAGGGGCTGTGGGTCTTTATTGATACTCCGTAATGAATAAATAACGCCTTGCCCAGATTTAACTTTTAAACTGTGGGTTTGTTTTCCGCCACCTTCTTTAAGAATGGTCATTCCGCCATAAAGAGTATCCAAGTAAAAAATAGGTACTTTAACCGGAGCTGACCAAGCTTTTCGGTACTGTTCACCTTGCATTAGCTCTTTGATGAAATCTCCTTGGTACAGTGTACTGGCAGCAATTAGATACGGAATCGTATGCTTTGAAATTTATGGTATCCATGCTTCGCCCGTCGGACAAAATACACGTAGAAAATTCTTTGTCGGTGGAGGAGACAGAGGAATATATCAATACCACGAAAACAAGAATACAACATACAATGCCTAAGACCCATTTTTTCACGGGAAGAATATAGACATTAAAATGGAGTGCGGGGTACTGCAAATGCTAATTAAGAGCGCTTTTTTGAGCGTATGGTCAATATGGTGTGATTAGAGCTAATATTAATTTTAGAAGAACAACGGTGTTATGGTATAAAAGGTACCTTTAGGAAATACCAATCCAAAAATGAAACTCAAGATATTTCTCAGACTTTTCGGAGTTATTGCAATCATTCTTACCATATTCCCTTACATTTCTGTAAATGAATGGTATGTGCGAATTTTCGATTTTCCGCATCTTCAACTGACTTTACTTACGATGATAGCGTTATTGACCTATTTCATCGGTTTCGACTACAAGAATAAAACCGATTTTATTTTTATCGGACTTTTATGTGCATGTTTTGTTTTTCAGAGCTTAAAGGTGTATCCCTACACCGCATTTGCAAAGTTTGAAGTACAAAACGCTAGCGACAATGCAGAGAAGGAGTTTAGTATCTACACGGCTAATGTGCTACAAAAGAATGAAGACAAAGAACTTTTACTGTCCGACATAAAGGTCAATGATGCCGATATATTATTGTTTACGGAAACCAACCAAAAATGGACCAATACCATAACCAAAGAACTTGATAAGAAATACGATTATAAACTAGAAGTACCCTTGGAAAATACTTACGGGATGGCGTTGTACTCCAAGTTGGAGTTGCTAAATCCCCAAGTAAAGTACATGATTGAGGACACAATTCCCTCCATTCATTCCCTAATAGTCTTGGACTCCAAGGATACAGTGCAACTATTCGCTATACATCCAGCTCCCCCAACGCCCCAGCATAATCCGTCATCCGTGGACCGGGATGCAGAAATGATGAAGGTTGCCAAGTTGTCCAGAAATTCAAGGCTACCAGTTATTGTTCTAGGGGATTTTAACGATGTAGCGTGGTCCGAGACGACAGAGCTCTTTCAAAAAGTAAGTGGTCTGTTGGATTTAAGAAAGGGGAGGGGTCTATACAGTACGTACAATGCCAAAAGTTGGATAATGCGTTGGCCCTTAGATCATGTTTTTACATCTGCCGACTTTAGAATAGGGAATGTGTATCGTGGGGAATTTATAGGTTCGGACCATTTTCCATTTTATGCGAGACTTACGTACGAGCCTAAGATAGCAGATGAACAGACACTGCCCCCACCAACGGAGCAGCAGTTAAAAAATGCTTTTGACCAAATTGAAGAGGAAAATGAAGACGAGACTAATGATGAGTAAGAACGGAGACACAATTTTAGAATAATGTCAGTTAAGGTAAAAAAGAATTTTAGAATAAAGGATTTGCCTAAATTATTGGTTAAAACCTATAACTCATGGATTGATAAGAACCCTTTTCAGTTAAGCGCGATCATTGCTTATTATGCCATACTTTCATTACCCGGTCTGCTTATTCTGATTTTGGAACTGGTAGGTTCCATTTGGGGAAGGGAAATAGTACGCGGAGAACTTTTTGCGGAAATTTCCTCAGCGATGGGTTCGGAAACTGCGCAGTCCATTCAGGAAATGATAGCGGACAGAGGAAGTGAGAATACATCAATTTTGGCAACAATCTTGGGTATAGGGGTTTTGATTTACGGAGCAACTGGAGTATTTTATCAACTGCAAAACGCCTTTAATGAAATTTGGGAAGTGAAACCGTACTATTCAAATGAAATTTTAGCTACGCTTTTTATGCGTCTAAAAGGATTCGGTTTTATTCTGATTTTTGGATTTTTAATGCTGATTAGTTTTGTAATCACCTCCTTTTTATCCGCCTTTTCAAAACAGCTTTCCAGGTTAATGCCGGAGGGTTTGTTGGAGCTTAGTTTTGCCTTGGATATTCTGTTGTCCTTGGGCTTTATTTACCTACTGTTTGGCGCTATGTTTAAATATCTGCCAAGCACGCATGTGCCCTGGCGAGCGGTAAAAGTGGGGGCTGCGCTAACAGCGCTCTTATTTTTAATTGGCAAGTATGTCTTGGCCTTTTATTTTGGCAAAGCAGAACCTGGTTCCACCTATGGCGCTGCTGGTTCTATAATCCTGGTGATGTTATGGGTGTCTTATTCCAATGCTATTTGCGTTGAACAGCATGAACAGGTCCATGGGCGAACAAGACCCTTATCCGTTTATCATATCCCAACCCGTGAAATACAAGCTGGAGTTTATTCACAATCTTTTGAAACGTTCCGCTGTCTAGGGATCAACAAACTTATTTCTGTTCAAATAATAGCCATACTTCCGGATCTAGGATAATATCATCCGGTTTGGTAGCGGTTTTAATTTCAAAAACTTCTTTTTTCTGAGATACCTCCAAGGTTTCAATTTTTGTTTTACCATCAATTATAATTCCTATCTCAAGTGGAAAGGTGAACAAATGATGCCTTTGCAGCTGTTCGATGGAAATTTCAATTTTTCCTTTATTGTACTCCCAGTTCCATTTTAGTTCTGGGTATCCTTTGGTGAAAATCCATTGTTGAAAAAATTCATTTAGATTTTGACCGGAGACTTCTTCCATAACTTTTTGAAAGTCTGCCGTCATGGCATTGGAATTTTGATATTTAGCATAATACGCTTTTATGCCTTTCCGAAAAGTTTCATTTCCTAGTTTATGGCGTAACATGTTCAGAATCCAACCTCCTTTTTGATAGGTGTTTACACTCAATACTTTTAAAGGTTCTGTAATGCTTGGGTCAACTATGGGAGAAGGATTTTTTTTATAGTAATCGATAACCTGCGTGCGGTCCAATTGGAGTTCTTCTCTTCGCTTTTCATCTCCATAAACACTTTCTTGATAGAGAATGGCAAAATAGGTAGCAAAACCCTCACTGAGCCAAACGTGGTTCCAATCATTTTCCGTGGCGGAATTCCCGAACCATTGGTGCGCAATTTCGTGTGCTATCAGGCCTTCAACCTCATTTTTACCGGTGACCGAATTTTCAAAATAGGATATGTTCCCAGCATTTTCTAATCCACCCCATTGTGTTTTAGCCTGCATATTTGCAAGTTTTGCATAAGAGTAGGGTCCTACATGGTCAATAAAATATTTAAGGACCTTGGAAGCAACGGCGTAATCATGAAATCCTTCCAATCTATTTTCCGGATACACCCATGCCGATACCGGAATATCATAAACCGGTTCAAGTTGTCTGCTGGCAAACTCGGTGACCCCAATAGTAACCACCTTCATAGCTACGGGAGCAGATTCTCTATAGGTTGTCAGCTTATATCCATTACCTAAATTACTTTCCTCAATTTTCTCTCCGGTGGCAACTACGTCATAATGATCCGGGGCCGTAATCCTAAAATCAATTGTTGCCTTGTCATAAGGATGGTCAACGGAAGGCAACCAATGTCGCGCTAGATTGGGCCAATTGTCGCCAAAGAAGGAACGCTGGCCAAATTTTGTGGTATCAATGACCAAACCTCTTTCCGGAATGCCATGATATTGAATTTTGAACGTTCTCGTTTTTTCTGGGGTGGAAGGAGGATGAATTTTAATCTTGTTATCCACATAGTTGTAATCAATGATACGTTCCCCTTCTGTAACCTTATCCACCGTCATTCCGTAAGCTCCGATCTTAGCGATTAAATCCAAATTAAACTCTTTAACCGGTTCGTCAAAATTTACGGTAACCTCCGTTTCTCCTTCAATTTGATTATTTTCATCGTTTAGGGAAAGAGCAAAAACATAGGATTGCACATCGGCCGAGGGGTTTCGTTGATAAAGATCTTGTGCAACGGCATTGAGCGAAAGGATGAAGTTGGATAGCGTAAAAAGTATGAAATAGTTTAATAAACGGTAGTTCATGTAGCAATGCTTTAAGCGCACAATTTAATACTTTCAAAAGGAATTTGATGCTCTTTTTGGATGTTCAATAGTAACCCGGGGTAACCGAATTTGATAGGTATGGCTTATGAGGTAAAATTTGAACGGTATGGGCTAGGTGAATTTTAACTTTGGCAATATATTTAAGAAAATTCAAAAATATGAAGGTTACCCCTATTTTAAGTTTGGCAAAAATGCTGGTCAAAGGAAAGAAAATTCAATTATTATTGATAGGTGCCCAATTCGGTTATGTGGGTTATAAATATCTGAAAAGCAGAAAAAGAAAGCGTAGGGAAAAATCATTGAAAACAGTCAAAACATCGTAGAAGGTCTTCTGGGAATTCCTTTCCTTCAGACCCTTTTAATGGTTCATCCAATAGTTCTCTTTCATCCAGTATTTTCTTAAACGCCACTGCGTAATCTGCTATCTTATTCCTCCGGTCTTTCAAAATAATATAAATTTCCTCTCCATCTAATTTATAGATATCATCGGGCCATGTGTGTAAGCTTTCCTTCAGGACAGCATCGGGCAGTAAATCTTGAAGTTTTTGTGCCTCTTGAATAAATACGTCTTCTGGGGTGTTTTGCAAAAAATAGACATCGAAAGGCATCACAAGACCGGGAAGGTAGTCAATTTCCTTTTCAAAGGATTGAAGCCCTGGAAGCAGGTGCTTGTTGGCAATAATGGATGGGAGTATGCCTTCCAAATTAAAAAAGGCGTTATCCCTATCCCCTGGTAATGGAATAGCACTGTAAAGGTCATTGTTTTTAGTTACCACCCAGCCCCACTGTTTCGTATGTCTGTCCCAGTCCCCGATTAGGATATCAAACAATCTGGCGCGTATCGTTTCATTTTTATCAATGGTGAGCTTTTCTCCCAACTCCAATTTTAATTCTTGAAGATCTTCTGTGTCCAAGATTTCTGTCACATTATTCAAATCGGTCCAATTTGCGCCTCCATCCGTCTCATGTTCCAGAAGGTAGAGCCTGTTCCCAAATTTTTGATTGAAATCCCCAAGCAAATCCTGCTTTGGTACAAATACAATTTTTGGATCCGTATGCAATATTTTGGCTGCTGTAGCCAACTGTGCAACAACTAGTGCTGCATACGGATGTTGCGCGGATACACCATCTACGATAATGTTTTCTAGTCCCAATGTTCTAGCTACTTCTGGAATGAGGGGCTGTGGGTCTTTATTGATACTCCGTAATGAATAAATGTGGTCTTGTTCCGATTTTAGCTTTAGGCTGTGTGTTTGTTTTCCGCCCCCCTCTTTTAGAATAGTCATTCCACCATAAAGTGTATCCAAGTATAAAATAGGTACTTTAACCGGGGTGGACCAAGCTTTGCGGTACTGTTCGCCTTGCATTAGTTCTTTGATGAAATCTCCTTGGTACAGTGTACTGGCGGCAATTAGAACGGAATCATATGCTTTGAAATTTATGGTGTCCATGCTTCGTCCGTCGGACAAAATACAGGTAGAAAATTCTTTGTCGGTGGAGGAGACGGAGGCATATATCAATACCACGAAAACAAGAATACAACAAACGATACCTAAGACCCATTTTTTCACGGGAAGAATATAGACATTAAAATGGAGTGCGGGGTACTGCAAATGCTAATTAAGAGCGCTTTTTTGAGTATATCGTCAATATGGTGTGATTAGAGCTAACATTAATATTAGAAGAACAACGGTGTTATGGTATATAAGGTACCTTTAGGAAATGCCAATCCAAAAATGAAGCTCAAGATATTTCTCAGAATTTTCGGGGTTATTGCAATCATTCTTACCATATTCCCTTACATTTCTGTAAATGAATGGTATGTGCGAATTTTCGATTTTCCGCATCTTCAACTGACTTTACTAACGATGATAGCATTATTGACCTATTTCATTGGTTTCGACTACAAGAATAAAACCGATTATATTTTTATCGGCCTTTTATGTGCATGTTTTATTTTCCAGGGGATAAAAATTTATCCGTATACAGCTTTCGCCAATTTTGAGGTTAAGGATTCCAGTACAAATGCGAACAAGGAGTTTAGTATTTACACGGCAAATGTGCTACAAAAGAATGAGGACAAAGAACTTTTACTGTCCGACATAAAGGTCAATGATGCCGATATATTATTGTTTACGGAAACCAACCAAAAATGGACCAATACCATAACTAAAGAACTTGATAAGCAATACGATTATAAATTAGAAGTACCCTTGGAAAATACTTACGGGATGGCGTTGTACTCCAAGTTGGAGTTACTAAATCCCCAAGTAAAGTACATGATTGAGGACACCATACCTTCTATTCATTCCCTAATAGTCTTGGACTCCAAGGATACAGTGCAACTGTTCGCTATACATCCAGCTCCCCCAACGCCGCAGCATAATCCGTCATCCGTGGACCGGGATGCAGAAATGATGAAGGTTGCCAAATTGTCCAGAAATTCAAGACTACCTGTTATTGTTCTAGGGGATTTTAACGATGTAGCTTGGTCGGAGACGACAGCGCTCTTTCAAAAAGTAAGTGGTCTGTTGGATTTAAGAAAGGGGAGAGGGCTATACAGTACGTACAATGCCAAAAGTTGGATATTGCGTTGGCCCTTAGATCATGTTTTTACATCTTCCGACTTTAGAATAGGGAATGTGCATCGTGGGGAATTTATAAGTTCGGACCATTTCCCATTTTATGCGAGACTTACGTACGAGCCTAAGATAGCAGATGAACAGGCACTGCCCCCACCAACGGAGCAGCAGTTAAAAAATGCCTTTGACCAGATTGAAGAGGGAAATGAAGACGAGACTAATGATGACTAAGAACGGAGACAAAATTTTAGAATAATGTCGGTTAAAATAAACAAGAATTTTAGAATAAAGGATTTGCCTAAATTATTGGTTAAAACCTATAACTCATGGATTGAAAAGAACCCTTTTCAGTTAAGTGCGATCATTGCGTATTATGCCATACTTTCATTACCAGGCCTGCTTATTCTGATTTTGGAACTGGTAGGTTCCATTTGGGGAAGGGAAATAGTACGCGGAGAACTTTTTGCTGAAATTTCCTCTGCAATGGGTTCGGAAACGGCGCAGTCCATTCAGGAGATGATAGCGGACAGAGGAAGTGAGAATACCTCAATTTTGGCAACAATTTTGGGGATAGGAGTTTTGATTTACGGAGCAACTGGAGTATTTTATCAACTACAAAACGCTTTTAATGAAATTTGGGAAGTGAAACCGTACTATTCAAATGAAATTCTGGCTACGCTTTTTATGCGTCTAAAAGGATTCGGTTTTATTCTGATTTTTGGATTTTTAATGCTGATTAGTTTTGTAATCACTTCCTTTTTATCCGCCTTTTCAAAACAGCTTTCCAGGTTAATGCCGGAGGGTTTGTTGGAGCTTAGTTTTGCCTTGGATATTCTGTTGTCCTTAGGCTTTATTTACCTACTGTTTGGGGCTATGTTCAAATATCTGCCAAGCACACATGTGCCTTGGCGGGCAGTAAAAGTAGGGGCTGCGCTAACAGCGCTCTTATTTTTAATTGGCAAGTATGTCTTGGCTTTTTATTTTGGCAAAGCAGAACCTGGTTCAACCTATGGCGCGGCCGGTTCTATAATCTTGGTGATGTTGTGGGTATCGTATTCCAGCCTTATATTATTTTTTGGAGCACATTTCACAAGGGTCTATTCCGATAAGTATCTGAAAAAGGAATAGAATTAAGTTAGTAACTTTTCCATTTTTTGTTTGATTTCCTTTAAACAAAGATTGCCTAAACTCCCCTCATGTGTATGCTCAATATCCCTTTTGGGAGTGAAGTTGCCCGAGTTTATTTCCTGTCCCATTTGCTTGTAGGCATCCCTAAACGGCATCCCATTTTGGACCAATTCATTCAAGGTGTCCACACTAAATAAATAATCGTATTTGTCGTCCTCCAAAATGTTTTTGTTTACTTGAATCTCTTCCAGACTAAAGGTCAGGATTTCCAAACAAGCTTTCATATCCTGAATCGCTGGAACTATAATTTCCTTTACCAATTGCAAGTCCCTATGATACCCGCTAGGTAGGTTGTTTATAACCAAGGTCAATTGGTTGGGAATGGATTGTAATTTGTTGCATTTTCCCCTGACCAGTTCAAATACATCCGGATTTTTCTTATGAGGCATAATACTGCTTCCCGTGGTCAATTCATCCGGAAATGAGATAAAATTGAAGTTTTGACTCATATATAAACAAATGTCCATGGCCATTTTGGAAAGGGTTGCCGCAATGCTGGCCATACCAAAGGCGGTGGCCTTTTCCACTTTTCCACGTCCCATTTGAGCGGCAACAACGTTATATTTTAGGGTTTCAAATCCCATTTCCTTAGTCGTAAAACTTCGGTCTATAGGAAAAGAACTTCCATATCCGGCGGCGCTACCCAAGGGATTTTGGTCGGCCACCTTGTAGGCTGCATCAATAAAGTAAAGGTCATCGATTAAACTTTCGGCATAGGCCGAAAACCAAAGACCAAAAGAGGATGGCATAGCAATTTGAAGATGTGTATATCCTGGCAGCATAACTTCCTTATACTCTTCTGCCTTGTCCAACAAAAGATCGAACAATGATTTGGTCAGGGATTTTATTTCTGACAATTCCTCTTTTAAGTACAAATGCATGGCAACCAATACCTGGTCGTTTCTTGAACGTGCAGTATGTATTTTTTTTCCGGTATCGCCTAATCTTTCCGTTAGGATATATTCTATTTTGGAATGCATATCTTCAAAGGAATCTTCGATAGTGAACTCACCTTTTTCTATGGAAACCCCAATTTTATCCAATTCAGTAACTAAGTCCTCCGTTTCCTTGTCAGTAAGCAAACCAATTTTCCCAAGCATTTTGGCGTGCCCCTTGGAGGCTATCACATCATATTTTGCCAATTGCAAGTCAAGCTCTCTGTCGTTTCCAACAGTAAAATGATCAATTTTTTTGTCTGTACTAAATCCTTTGTCCCAAAGCTTCATTTTTGATAATTTTTTATTTCAGGAATCCTTCCAATATTTTAATATACAAATCAATTCCTTCTTCAATTTCCTTAATATAAATAAACTCGTCCGCGGAATGAGATCGCGTACTGTCACCTGGGCCTAATTTTAAGGATTGGCAGGTTAATGCGGCCTGGTCCGATAGTGTAGGTGAACCGTAGGTCTCCCTTCCCAGAGCGATACCGGATTTTACCAACGGATGGCCCTTATCTATTCGAGACGAATTTAGTTTTAAACCCCTTTCTTTCAATTCACAGGGAGCTTCGGATTTTAACAGATTGGCTATTTCCTTATTGGAATATCGGTCGTTTACCCTTACATCGATTACCAAATCCACTTGTGAAGGAACTACGTTGTGCTGACTACCTGCATTTATCTGGGTTACGGTCAATTTAACATCCCCTAAAGCTTCCGAGGTTTTGTCAAAGGAATAGTTCTTGAACCATTCCAACACTTTGATTGTATTATAAATCGCGTTGTTGTCATTAGGATGTGCAGCATGGGAAGGTGTTCCCCGTACTATGGCATCAAAAACAACCAACCCCTTTTCCGCTATGGCCAGTTGCATTAGGGTAGGCTCTCCGACAATGGCAACATCTATTTTTGGTAAACTGGGCAAAAGCCCACGTAAGCTATGCTCACCTGCATTTTCCTCTTCTGCCGAAGCCACCATCAATAAGTTGTGGTTCAAATTTTTGGAGACGTAGAAATGCGTAAACGTAGCAATTAGGGATACCAAACAACCGCCCGCGTCATTGCTCCCAAGTCCGTACAATTTACCATCCTCTATATGAGGATGAAAAGGGTCTTTGGTATATGCCTGGTTCGGTTTAACCGTATCATGATGCGAATTTAAAAGTAGGGTAGGTTTGGATTCGTCCCAGTACTTATTTTTGGCAAAAACATTATTATGTATCCTTTCAAAAGGAATATCAAAACCCTTGAACCAATTTTCCAGGGCTGTAGCGGTACCTTCTTCCTCTTTTGAGAAGGATTGTATAGATATCAATTCCTTGAGTAGTTCAATGGCCTTTTCCGTAAGTACTTTCTTATTCATTCTAAAGGGTTAGGGTGGTAAACAGGGGATTGTTTTTGTCCAGCATATACATATTTCCCAAACATACTGTATTTACCTTGTTATTGAGCGCATGAAAGCAGTTTTCCAGTTTTGGGAGCATACCATCCGCAATTACACCTTCGGCCAAAAGCTGTTTATATTTTTTTTTGTCGATTTTTTTAACCACGGATGTATCGTCGGATACATTTAACAATACTCCTGGTTTTTCAAAACAGTAATAAAGCGTAGTAGCAAACATATCTCCCAAACCAATGGCAAGTTCGGATGCAATGGTGTCGGCATTTGTATTTAAAAGCTGCCCTTGTCCATCATGGCTCATGGCACAAAATACCGGTGTTAGTCCTGATGTCAATAGTTTGGAAATGATTTTGGTGTTTACCCCATCGATATCGCCAACAAAACCAAAATCGATATCCTTTATTGGTCTTTTGTGGGCTTGTATACTATCGCCATCCGCACCACTTAACCCTATGGCATTGCAATTTTTAGCCTGTAATTGGGCCACAATATTTTTATTGGTGAGACCCGCATAGACCATGGTAATGATATCTAAAGTTTCGGCATCGGTAATCCTGCGTCCACCTACCATTTTAGATTCAATTCCTAGTTTTGAAGCGAGCTGAGTTGCCAACTTTCCACCTCCATGGACCAAAATTTTCATGCCCTCCAATTCTGAAAAAAGGGTCAAAAATTTTTCCAGTTCCCTTGTGTTCTCAATAACATTTCCTCCAATTTTAACTATGGATAATTTCTCATTCATATCATGCATTTAAAATTCCACCATCAATGGTCATTGCGCTACCCGTAATCCAGGAAGCGTCTTCGGAAACCAGAAAAAGGGCTAACTTGGCGATATCTCCAGGAGTGCCCAAGCGCTGTAAGAGTGTTGATTTTGCTGCATCTTCTACCGCTGATTCCGGATGTTCAAAAGCCTCCGCCGAATTCCATAACAAAGGGGTATCTACCGGTCCGGGACAAATGGCATTGATACGTATTTCTGGTCCGTACTCTACGGCCATTTGTTTCATCAGAGCAACCGAAGCCGCTTTGGAAGCACAATAGGCCGGATGATTTGGAAAACTTTTAAAGGCTGCAATCGAGGCATTTATTAAAATAGTTCCACGACTTTTTTCAAGGTGGGGAATGGCATATTTCGAAATATAAAAAATACTACTCAAATTCGTATTCAAAGTTTTATGCCAATCATCAATGGACAGATGGACCACACTGCCCAAACCTAGAATTCCGGCATTCAAGGATACAATATCCAGAGATCCAAAATTGGATATGGCCGTTTCCACCAATTTTTCATTATAGGCCAATTCCCGAACATCGCCTTCCAAAAAAATGCTATTTTCTAATTCTGATTCCAATTTTGAACCTCTTACCTTATCCCTACCTGATAAAATCAACTTAGCACCTTCTGCCGAAAACTTTTCCGCAATGGCCTTGCCCATGCCGCTAGTGGCACCGGTTACAATACAGACTTTATCTTTCAGCTTTAGGCTCATGTATTTTTATAAGTTTTCCAATATTTTCTTTAGAACGATTTGTGCGGAATAGGTTCTGTTATTGGCCTGTTCAATGACCAAACTTTGTTCGCTGTCCAAAACAGCATCTTCCACCACAACGTTTCTACGTACTGGCAGACAGTGCATAAATTTCGCCGAACCCAACTTTTTTTTGGTCATCATCCAATTCGAATCCTGATTTAATACCTTCCCATAATCGGTATAACTACTCCAATTTTTTACATAGACAAAATCCGCATTTTCCAGTGCCTTGTTCTGGTCGTATTCAATTTTAGTATTCTTTGTTATGGTTTCGTTCAATTCATAGCCTTTTGGATGGGTAATGATGAAATCGGCTTCCTGTAATTGCATCATTTCCACAAAGGAATTGGCTACGGCATGCGGTAAAGCCTTGGGGTGTGGGGCCCACGACAAAACCACTTTGGGCCTGGCCTTCGTATTTTTTTCGTCCATTGTAATTGCGTCCGCCAGTGCTTGTAATGGATGCCCAACCGAACTTTCCATGTTTACGATTGGGATACTGGTGTATTTTTTAAAACCGTTCAGGACTACTTCTGCTTCATCCTGTTCCTTATCGGTTAATGAGGCAAAAGCTCTAATAGCTACGATATCACAGAACTGTGATACCACTTGGGCGGCCTCTTTAATATGTTCAGATGTATTTTGATTCATTACCGTCCCGTCTCCGTATTCCAATGCCCATCCCTCGCTTCCAAAATTCATCACCATGACCTCCATGCCCAAGTTCATGGCCGCTTTTTGGGTGCTTAAACGGGTTCTTAAACTATTGTTGAAAAACAACAGGCAAATCGTTTTGTTGGCTCCAAGGTTTTTGTCGGCTTTTGGCTGGGATTTAAGAATGCGAGCTGCTTTCACCCATTCGGATAGGTTATCTATGTTGTTAATGGATAAATAGTGCTTCATAATATGATTTTTGTAAAGTTTGATGCGCCTTCAATCGCATCCAAAATAAAATTATCCTTGAGACCGTTCACGATCCATGTCTCAATCTGGGCTTTTCTGGCAATTTTCGCGGCCTCCATTTTCGACTCCATGCCGCCGGTTCCATGTGACGATTTTTCCATGCTGATTTCTTTCTCTAAATTACTGATATCATTAACCTCCAAAATGGTTTTTGGATGTGTGTCGTTAATGGTCTCTTTAATATAAATACCATCGGTGTTTGTTGCGATGATCAATAAATCAACATGAAGTAGACCTGCGGTTAGGGCGGCCAGTTTATCGTTATCACCGAATTTTATTTCATCGGTAGCTACCGTATCATTCTCGTTGATAATGGGAATAAAATTATTTTCTACCAGCACGTTAATGGTGTTCTTTATGTTTTCCTTGGATTCCGGTTTCTCAAAATCCGAATAGGACAGCAGACATTGGGAAGTAAATAGTCCCAACTCCCTAAAATTTTCTTGAAAAATGCGCATGAGATGGGGTTGTCCAATGGCAGCCAAGGCTTGCTTTACCGTAATTTCCTGCCCGTTATGCTCCAATTTTACGAATTGCTTGGCCGCGGCAATGGCCCCTGAGCTGACCAGAATAAACTCATAATCGTCCTTGAGCTTAGCAATTTGCCTGCCGATATCCTCAATCTTACCTCTGGAAATTTGGTCGGTTTCCTTGGTAAGGGTATTAGAGCCTATTTTTAATAAAATTCTTTTTTTGGACATTACGTTACTTGCCTTTAGCTTTTTGCTTAATAATATCTATAATTACTAACTAAGGTCTCGACTGCACTCGACCTGACAGATTTATTTATTTTACCATCAACCATCAACCATCAACCATCAACCATTTACCTGACCTGACCGTTTCCTTTTACATGCCACTTATTGGTCACCAAATGTTGAAGGCCAATGGGTCCCCTTTGGTGCAATTTGTCCGTACTAATGGCCAATTCTCCGCCTAATCCAAACTGTCCGCCATCCGTAAATCTAGAGGAGGTATTGTGATACACTGCCGCAGAATCCACTGAAGTCATAAACTCGTCGGCCTTTTCATCGTTGTTGGTTACGATAACGGCGGAGTGTCCTCCACCATACGTATTTATGGTGTTTATCGCTTCATTCAAGTCAGGAACCTGGCCTAAGAGGATTTTATAGTCCAAAAATTCCTCATACCAAACCTTTTCATCGGGCATTACTGACGTGCCTTCCAAACCTTCCAACTTGGTATCTGTCAATATTTCAACCTTGTGCTTTTTCAAGGATTGGATGAGATGCTGTAAAAATTCCTGCTTTCTCGGTAGGTCCCTTGAAATAAGAACTTTGTCCAGTGCATTACATGCCGATATTTTGGATGTTTTCCCGTTCATGATAATGTCCAACGCCATTTGCAGATCGGCGTCCGTATCCACATAAAGAAAATTGTTTCCCCTTCCACTAACGATTACCGGACAGGTAGCGTGTTCCTTCACAAAGGCAATTAACTTTTCTCCGCCACGGGGAACGATCAAATCCAGTTTTTGCGACGGATTCTCTAGAAAGCCCTGGGTCTGTGTACGGTCAAACTGCAGGTACGTTACCCAATCCGAAGAGCAGTTATGTTCCTCCAGTGCCTTGTGCCAAAGGGCTACCAAAAAAAGATTACTGTATAATGACTCCTTTCCACCCTTTAATAAGATTTTGTTGCCCGATTTAAAAGCGATTCCCGCTGCCTCAATAGTCACGTCCGGTCTGGATTCATAGATAATCAAAATGGTCCCAAAAGGTGCCGTTTTATTACTGACTCTGATTCCATTTTCATGGGTAAAGGAGAAACGTTCAATACCCAGGGGGTCCGGTTCGTTGGCCAGTTTTTCCAATGCTGAAATCATTCCCTCGATTTTGGATTTGTCCACTTTTAGTCGGTCGCCCATGGCCAGATCTGCTCCGTCATAGCCATCCATATCTTTTTTGTTTGCCTCTAATAATGCCGTTTTTTCTATGGAAATCAACCTTGCCATAGTAGTCAACACAGCATTGCGCACTTTTATGTCCAATTGCTTTTTCAATCTAATGCTGATTTAAGGGCCTTGAAAAATACATCGATATCTTTTTCGGTAATATTCAGTGCTGGCAATATGCGCAAGACATATTTATCCTTGGCTCCACCGGTAAATAGATGGTGCTCATAGATCATTTTTTTTCGAAGTGGACCTACCTCAAAATCAAATTCCAAGCCCAACATCAATCCTCGTCCCTTAACTCTTTTTACTTGGGGTATTTCCTTTGCCCTTTCATTGAAGTAAGCCCCTATATTGGCTGCATTATGAACTAAATTTTCTTCTTCGATAACTTCCAAAACGGCCAAAGAGGCAACGCAGGCCAAATGATTACCTCCAAAAGTAGTTCCTAAAAGACCATGACTTGCCTTAATATCCTCGTGAATCAATATCCCTCCCACAGGAAAACCATTCCCCATTCCTTTCGCAATACTGATGATGTCCGGTTGAATTCCGTGATGTTGAAACCCAAAGAATTTTCCGGTTCTCCCATATCCCGATTGCACCTCGTCCGCAATGAGAATCACACCATTTTCCTTACATAAGGCCTCAATATCTTGATAAAACTGGGTCGATGGTTCGTCCAAACCACCAACTCCTTGTATGGCCTCTAGAATTACGGCGCAAACATCCCCTTTGTTGAGTTCTATTTTTAGACCTTCTGCATCACCCAAACTTAGAAAAGTTACTTGTTGTTGCTTATTAATGGGTGCGTTTATCGCAGCATTGTCCGTTGCCGCAACAGCAGCCGAGGTTCTTCCGTGAAAGCTATTTTTAAAGGCAACAATCCTAGACTTTCCGGTTTCAAAAGATGCCATTTTTAATGCATTCTCATTGGCTTCCGCCCCGGAATTGCACAGAAAGAGGTTGTAATCTTCGCAACCCGAAAGGGTTCCAAGTTTTTCCGCCAATTCCTCCTGTAGTGGATTTTGAACAGCGTTACTATAAAACCCAATTTTATCTAATTGATCCTTGAGTTTTTTTACGTAATGTGGATGGGAGTGACCTATGGAAATCACGGCGTGGCCTCCATAGAAATCCAAGTACTCTTGGCCTTTATCATCGATAACTACGATTCCCTTGGCGGAAACCGGGGTTACATCATATAGTGGGTAAACGTCGAAAAGTTTCATGTATTCATTTTTTTTTGAACTCTGTTATTTTGTCATAGGAAGCAACAATGCCCTGTATCAACGAGGAACTTAAGCCTTGATGCTCCATTTCATTCAATCCTTGAATCGTACAACCCATTGGAGTGGTAACCCTGTCTATTTCCTCCTCTGGATGATTGCCGGATTCTATCAATAATTTTGCTGCTCCGTTACAGGTATGCATCGCCAGTTCCTGGGCTTCCTTTGCATCGAACCCTAATTGAATGGCTCCTTGTGTGGTGGCCCGTATCAATCGCATCCAGAAGGCTATGCCACTGGCGCAGATAACCGTAGCCGCTTGCATTTGTGCTTCGGGTATTTGCATGGAATGTCCCATTCTATTGAAAATGGCCTTGGCCAGATCTATCCGTTTTTTACCTTTTTCATTGCTGCAGATACAGGTCATCGATTCTCCTACCGAGATAGCGGTATTGGGCATACTTCTAATAATATATTTATCGGCACCAATCACAGCCTCTATTTTACTGATGTCAAAACCGGTAATGGTGGAAATGATCACATGGTTTTCATTCAATAAGTCTTTTACGTTTTCCAGAATTTCGGCAAAGTGGCTAGGTTGCACTGCAAAAATCAATACGTCCGACTTTGCAACTGCCTCCCTATTATCCGAGGTAACTGAGACATTTCCATATTTTTCGTATTCGGAAATGGACTGGGCATTTCTCTTGGTGAGGTACATACTTGTTGCACCATTGCTATTAAGTATCCCTTTAGCTATGGAAAGCCCCAAATTACCGGTTCCTATGATGGCTATTTTCATGTGTTTATTTTTTATCGTTCTTTGATGACATCTAGAAAACACTTGCCTTAAGATTCAATCCTAGATTTTCCTCCAGCCCAAGAATCAAGTTCATGTTCTGTACCGCTTGTCCTGATGCGCCTTTTAATAAATTATCGATTGCCGATGTAATCAACAAGGTATCCTTATGCTTGTGTAGATGAATATGACAGTTGTTTGTATTCACCACTTGTTTTAAGTGAAGTGGTTCTTCCGAAACATGGGTGAAAACCGCATTTGCATAGTAGTTTTGAAAAAGCCCTTTGGCCTCATCAAGAGTACCACTAAAATCTGTGTAGGCGGTGGCTAAAATCCCTCTGGTAAAATTACCCCTGTTCGGAAGGAAAAATAGTTCTCCCGTATTTTCCTGAAGGGAATGCAAGCTCTCATTAATCTCTCCCAAGTGTTGGTGGGTGAAGGGTTTGTACCAGCTAACATTATTGTTTCTCCAGCTGAAATGTGAAGTATCCGATGGACTTACCCCTGCACCTGTGCTTCCTGTTACGGCATTTACATGAACGCTTCCGGATAGTTTACCTGCCTTGGCAAGCGGCAACAATGCCAGTTGAATGGCGGTTGCAAAGCAACCAGGATTGGCAATGTATTGTGCGTTTTCGATTTTTGTTGAATTCAATTCCGGCAGACCGTACACAAATTGTTTCCCTTGGAAATTGGCATCGGCCTGTAACCTGAAGTCATTGCTTAAATCAATGATGATGGTTTTAACGGAAAAGGCATGATCCAATAAAAACTTGGAGGAATTTCCATGTCCTAGGCAAAGGAATACCACATCAACTCCTAGGTTTACATCACCTGTAAATTGTAACTCCGTCAGTCCTAAAAGGTCGGGATGTACGGTCGACAATTCTTTTCCGGCCCTTGTAGTGGAATAGACAAAATCGATTTCCACCGCAGGATGATTCAACAATATTCGTATGAGTTCCCCACCAGTATACCCGGAGCCTCCAATAATACCCGCTTTAATCATTGCCTTGATTTACATGGTTGTATATTTTCCCTGCGTTGGACTGGATTTTGATAAAGCCTTTGGCTTCCTCGGCGGTCCAACCTTTGTTCATTTCCCCATAACTACCAAATGAGGCATTCATAAGGTCATGTGGCGATGAGATACCGTTCAACCTAAATTGAAAAGGGTATAGGCTTACAAAGACATCACCCGAAACCGTTTTTTGGGTATCCGTTAAAAAGGCTTCGATATTGCGCATTACCGCATCCAGATAGTGGCCTTCATGCAAGAGCATGCCATAGAAGTTACCTTGTTGTTCCTTTTGAAATTGTTGCCATTTGGTCAATGTATGCTTTTCCAATAAGTGGTGTGCCTTAAGAATAATCAATGCAGCAGCGGCTTCAAAACCGACCCTTCCCTTAATGCCTATAATGGTATCCCCCACGTGGATATCCCTTCCAATGGCGTATTTGGAGGCCATGGCTTCCAATTTCTCGATATTGTTCACGGGCTTGTCGGTTACACCATCAATAGCTACCAACTCCCCTTTATTGAAGGTAAGTTTAACATCGGTCGGCGTTTTCTCTTCCAATTGACTTGGATAGGCACTATCCGGCAGGGCTTTTTCAGAGGTCAAAGTTTCTTCGCCACCTACGGATGTTCCCCAAAGACCTCTGTTGATGCTGTACTTTGCTTTTTCCCAAGAGTAATCCACCCCGTTTTCCTGTAAATATTTAATCTCTGCTTCACGGGCCAATTTATTATCCCTTATTGGGGTAATGATTTCAATTTCAGGGGCTATGATCTGGAAAATCATATCAAAACGAACTTGGTCGTTTCCGGCACCTGTACTGCCATGGGCAATATATTTGGCCCCGATTTTCTTGGCATGGTTAACGATTTCAATGGCCTGTACGATCCGTTCCGCACTTACGGAAAGGGGGTAGGTATTGTTCTTGAGTACATTTCCAAAAATGAGATACTTTACTACCTTGTCGTAAAAGGTCTGTACGGCATCTATAGAAGTATAGGAACTAGCTCCCAATTGCAACGCCTTTTCTTCTATATTTTTAATCTCCTCAGGAGAAAAACCACCGGTATTTACACTTACCGCATGTACTTCAAATCCTTTTTCCTTTGAAAGATATTTTGCGCAATAGGAGGTGTCCAAACCACCACTGTATGCTAGTACTAATTTCATTCTTATTGTATTTAGTCCCCTAAAGAGGGAATTAGACTGTTATTATTTGTTTTCCTTTTTGAAGAACAAAGCTTCCTTGATGCTTTTTAGGCGCTTAAAGGATTTGCTGTTGATTTCTTTTTTCTTCTTATCCTTCTCCTTTTGTTCCGGGTCATATAGCATTCCGGTGCAGAGGCACATTTTACGTTCGGTGCGAGTCAAAATATCAAAGTTTTTGCAGGTTTGGCATCCTTTCCAAAATTCAGGATCATCCGTTAGTTCGGAAAAGGTGACAGGTTGATACCCCAGTTCGTAATTGATTTTCATAACCGCTAAACCCGTAGTAATTCCGAATATTTTGGCACCGGGAAATTTTTCCCTGCTCAGTTCAAAGATTCTGGCCTTGATAGTCTTGGCAAGACCTTGACCCCTATAATCTGGATGGACTATAAGTCCGGAATTGGCTACGAATTTTTCATGTCCCCAGACTTCGATATAACAGAACCCTGCAAATTTATCTCCATCCAAAGCAATTATGGCATTGCCATTGGATAGTTTTTTCTGAATGTATTCCGGAGTGCGTTTGGCAATACCCGTACCACGTACCTTTGCGGATTCCGCAATGGTATCGCAAATCTGCTGGGCATATTTAAAATGTGTTTCGTTAGCAACAACAAGTTTCATTGCTATTAGTTTTTAAGGATAAAATAAAAAATTGAATTGATTTTGCAGAAATGGACTCACCTATTTCCATGAAATATATATAACCCTTACGGGCGACGGCGAGTGGGAACAAAAGAACGAGCCGGAATACTAATCCAGTTTGAAGTATAGGTATGTGCTTTCGTATTCATTACAGGGTAAAAGTACAATTTATATTGATTTATCCGAAACCGCTCCTAAATTTTTACAAAAACTTTACTTTTTGTTACGATGCGCCATTATTTCGTAACCCATAACCGCAAACACTGTGATATATTCAATGGCCAACAGCCACAAATTTTCCTTAAAATCAGGTTGTGAGTAAGCGAAATAGCTTAGCACTATTGCTGCGGACCATACGATGGTAAACTTGTATTCCGTGAGACAGCCCAATAAAACCAAGAATATGATGTACCAGGGATGTACAGTTGCGGATAGTAGGTAATAGATTGTCAGAACCCACAACATGGAAGAAAGCAAAACCGGCAGCTTTTCATTTTTTCGTAAAAACGTGAACAGTAGTACTGTAACTATTGTAAGAATTGGCGTAATCTTCCCGTAGCTTTTTATGAGCTCCCATGGTTTAGCGTCCCATTGTAGGGCTATTTGTTTTATTCCATTATAAATCCCGGCATTGAATTCAAAATTGGAAAACCACAGCCCCAGGGTTTTGGAGTAGTTGGCTATGAATTGAGGGGAATAAAAGGGAGCGAACAACAAGAGTGAGGTAGCACCAACAATCAGATAGAAAAAGATGCTTTTTTTTAGTCCAAAATACTTTAGAAAAAGTGGCAGGAAAAGAATGGGAACCAACTTTATGGAAATTGAACAGGCCAAAACTACACCTGCCAAATGCCATTTGCCCTTGGAAAGCAGATACATGGCAATTATAAAAAAGAACAGCATCACCCCTTCAAAATGTAGGTTTCCGGTAAGTTCTATAATCACTAACGGATTTAGAAAATACCAAAAGATAAGATGTGGAGAGCGATTTAGACTTTTTAATAATTTCCTTCCAAAATACAAGATTCCAATATCTGCGAGTAGTATAATTCCACGCATAGCTAGGACGGAAGCAAAAATGCTTTTTCCCCCAATCAATGCCACGATACCAAAGATTACTTGGTTTAATGGGGGGTAATTGCTAAAGTGTTGGGCGCTTAACGTTCCCATGCCGTTATAAAGTTCCTGGGCGTTGGCAATTATTAAATCCGATTGGGAAATGAGCGTGTCCGGTGCGTTCAGGTAGGGATTTATAAAATTGCTCACCAACTGCCCGTCCCATATAAAACGATAAAAGTCCTGAGAGAGATTGGGCTCCACTAGAAGAAATACGAATCTGGAAAGAATCCCTATTCCCAAAAGCAGTCTAAAGTTCCACTTTTCAAATTGAATGAGCTTATAACAAATGAAAAACAGGGCTGCAAAAAGGGACAGTAGTTTTATAAAATCGGTACGTTCTAATTGGTAGGCAAATACGTAGTAAAAAATGAGACTTAACAGCGCCAATAGGAGCGATACCTTATGCAATATGAGATAGGTGGTAAGTCTTTTAGACATTTTAGTGGTAGTTGGCTTGTACCGTCTAATGTAATGGTTTTTGGCGAAATACTATTTTAACCCTCCATCATCTTGCCAATTAGTTCTTTCATCATCTTTGCGGCTAGGTATGCGGTCATATCTTGAAAATCCCTTTCCGGGTTATATTCCACAATGTCCGCTCCAACTACAGGAGTGTCGACGGATTGAATTAAATCCATAACCTGTCTGGATGATAATCCCCCAGGCTCTTGATGCGATACCCCAGGTGCAAAGGCAGGATCAAAGCCATCCATATCCAACGAGATATATAAGGGGTTTTTGAACTTTGGAATGCTGATCAAATCCAACGTTTTCATTTCATGGATTTCTACCCCATATTTATTTGCTTGCTCCGTTTGATGCGGATTCAACGTACGGACACCGACCTGAACTAACTTTACTGCAAAACCGTTTTCCATAATTCTAGCGAAAGGACAGGCGTGGGAATACGGGTCGCCCTCATAGGCATCGTAAAGATCCGCATGGGCATCAATATGTAAAATATCCAGCTTGGGGTAGTGCTGAGCGAATGCTTTTATAATAGGGAAGGTAACGGAATGGTCGCCTCCCAGCGAAAGTAGCTTATCGCCATGTTCCAAATGTTTAAGAGTGATTTCTTCAATATCGAAATAGTCCTTAATTTCAAAATCACCTTTGTCCGCGACGGAATCCTGCGTAATAGAAAAGCCATTTTCCGCATATAGGTTCATGGAATCATTATAAAGTGCTTTCCTGATTAACGTGGGAGCTTTTGCCGGCCCTTTCTGGAAGGAGGATTTAGCGTCCCACTGTATTCCCTGTATGCTTATTCTGGACATTGGTGCTGATTTTTTCAGCAAGATAACCAACTCCTAGAGCTTTTACGTAACCGACTAATAAAAAGGGGATAGATGCAAAAATGAAAAGGAGCACAGTCAAAATACTTTAAAATTCAAGAGGTTGAAGTTTCCAACTGCGCACGAAATGACATTTGATTTTTAGAGAATCTTTTACACAAAGGAAATTCCATAGTTACCACAGATTTCCCCTACCTTTTTTAGATCTGGAGGTCCTGCCGGTAATTGTGCCAGTTCGTTGAACATGATTTCAATCCCTGCCGGAAAGGCCGAGGTAATCATTTTCGCTTTTTCAGTGCCCACAACCTTCCATGAATGGGGTACGTTCTTGGGTGCAAAAGCGATATCTCCTGACTTTAGAATATGCGATTTACCATCTACCATAATTTCTACCTCGCCCTTCACGACCCTGAAAATCTCATCTTCCTTCGTATGGACATGAGGCAGAATTCCTGCTCCTGGTTGCCCGTGTCACTTCCCAGGATTTTATGGGTCTGGATATCCCCAATTACGTTTAGAACCTCGCCATCAGCATCCTTTATTACTTTTGGCTCGTTCTCTACTGTTTTGGCGGATGCTTTTTTCGTATTTGCCGTCAGGATGCTGGGAGCTGTTAAAGCGATACCTATACCTAGGCCCGCAGTGTTCATACATTTTTTTCTGTTCATTGTTTCTTGTTTTCTTCTTGGCAAGTTACTCGGAACGGGGTATAGAAAACTTTAGAAAATCACCTCAAAACCTTAGAATTTGGGAATTTTGGGCTAACCTCTGTGTCGTGATGGGGTAACTCCGGTATGTTTTTTATAGAAATAACTGAAATAGTCCGGTGAGGAAAACCCAAGTTGAAAGCCGATTTCCTTGATGCTTTTGTCCGAAAATTTAAGCTGGTGCCTGGCGCGCATGATACGTTGTTCGGTAATCAAACTTTTAGCCGTACGATCCAAGGTGTCCTTTACACAATCGTTGAGATATTTACTGGTGATGTTAAGAAGTTTTGCGTAGTCCTCTACTTCGTGGTTCTCGCACAAATGGGTGTCAATATAACGTTTGTACTTATAGACGATAGCCTTTTTGGAACTATTTTCACGGGCTATGGATTTTATATTGCACTGGCCATCACAGTACACAAAAAAGGTATTGATAAGCGAAATGATAGCGTCCTCCTTATGGTTTAGATGGGAATCTACCAATTCATCCAACATTTCCAAAATACTGAATACTCTCTTCTCTATGCCAGGAGTCAAATTTATTTTAGGGATTTCATCATTGGCAAACAACCTTACTTCATTTATGTGTAGTTTGTTCAGCAGCGGGTGGTTTAAAATCTCTTTGGAGAGATACATGATAAAGCCATTGGATTCCTGGTCGTTGGTTTTGAAGATTTCCCAGGTATGCTTTGGGCTTAAAAAGTAAACGGTGTTCCCCTCGTTGGTATAGGCGGTACCGTTTATGGTAATGGATCCTATGGGTTTTTGCAATAGACATACTGCAAAACAATCCTTTTCCTTTTTAAAGGTTGATTTTTGGACAATGGGATCTATTTGAACGGAAAATGAAGTCACTATGGCAATTTAAAGAAACTTACCCTAATACTAAAAGCTATTTAGGTATAATGGAAGATGTTAAATTAGCTGTGCTTTCATTATTCTTTTGGTTTAAGTTGTTCTCGATACGATTTTCTGCCGAAAATCACTCGAACTTACGAACTGGAGAACAGAACTGACAAACCGATGAGTTAGTTATACTATCTGAAAGTCTAAGAAATACTGAAAAAGGTCCAATTTTATGAAGGAACATCGACTTTACCAATGAATACTGAACGAAAAGGGGCCATGAAAATGGCCCCTCTACTATATTGTTTATGATACAAATTTCTCCTAAAATGGAAAAATATCTTGTAACCTAATCCAAAGGTAGGATTAAATTCATCAATGCCCGGTCATGGTTGTGCACAATACGGCATTCCGTATCAAAATACATTGTAGCTCCATTTTCTGCGGTATAGGGCTCCCATTCGGGAAGTACGCCTTCCACATTGGGATTCGCTTTTTTCACAAAATTGATCCATGCAGAACTCATTTTGTCAGCGAGCTCCCAAGCATCTTCTCCATTGCCCGTCCAGTCTGCCCTAAGATCAACGGTATTGAACGCCAGGGGAATATCCAAACCATGAAACGAGCCTTTGGAAGCTTCCTCAACAGGGCTTTTCCAGGCCAGTAAGTAGGCATAGACAGGAGCATCCGACTCTTCAGCTCTTGCATCCGCGGTACGAATGGTATAGGGTCTAAACATTTTATCAATAGACAACAGGTCCTGAGGAGTATAATCCGGATACGCTTTTTCGTATAATGCTACATATTCATCGGTTTTAGCTCCGTATTCCTTGGCTAGACTGTCTTTGGCCTGTTCTAAAGTTAACGTCTTATTTCCGTAAGCAACGGGCATAAGCTCATTCAATGTTGAACCGATCATAACGGGAATATTTTTTGAAATACCCGCAAAACCTGGACTAAAAGGCTGCTGAAGCAATATCTCGCCGTCAGCAGAGGGCGCAAAACCAAACATTCCTGATGAACCCGGAGTCCTGGGGCCAGAAATTTCGGCTACAGCTTCATTTCCTGCCTTTACAAGATCGGGATAGGAGATGGTATCCAGTTTTTTAATGTCCTCTGGGGCAAGGTTCAATTTTTCAAGCACGGTTGCGGCCAGTTTCTGTGACTTCTCTTTGGTCATAGCATTTATCAACGTACCACTTTGTATAATGGCCTTGTTGAACAACCCTTTCGCCGCAGGCATACACATTAAGGTACCTACTTTTCCACCGCCCCCGGATTCACCTACAATAGTCACGTTTGCAGGGTCACCCCCGAAATTTGCGATATTATTTTTGGTCCATTCCAAAGCTTTCACGATGTCAAGCATCCCTACATTCGCTGATTCTGCATATTGGTCTCCATACTTGGAAAGATCAAGAAACCCTAAAATGTTTAATCTATGATTGACTGAAACCATGACAATATCTCCCTTTTTGGCCAACGCTTCCCCATAGGTCATGGGGTCGTTACTGGCACCCACAAAGAAACCACCTCCGTGTAACCAAACCAGAACCGGACGTTTTTTACCGTCGTTTATTCCGCGGGTCCAGACGTTCAAGCTAAACAGGTCCGTTTCGCTCTGCACCTCATCAGGATACCAGGGCACCACTTGTCTGGCCACCGGCCCAAAATCGGTACACTCGCGTACGTCATCCCAAGCCTCTCGGTCTTTGGGAGGCATAAATCGTTCGGCTTTGGCATAGGGAATTCCCTTGTATACAAAAACGCTATCATTTAAGCTTCCGGTTATTTTACCATGAGTGGTTTCAATTTCTAGGTCTACTTCTTTATTTGGTTCTGGATCGGATTTGCAAGCGGTAAGGCATATTCCTGCAAAAAAAAGTAGTAAGATAAAAGTCCTTATTTGTGGTCTCATACTGGTTCAGTGTTTTAAATTTTAATTAGTGTTAAATTTACACTAAAAATTTATTCTACCACAACTATTGTTCTATTGCCTGTATTTTTTAGTTGTTGTTTCCTCTTTTGAAAGGTAATGGGGAGACGTTTTTTTGGTATGAAGTTTAAAATTATAAATACAGATTGGGTTATTTTCTATGTTTTCGAGAATGCAGTTGTATATAACTACGGAAGTCAATTTTAGCTGAATGTGTTAAAACGTCTGAGCTATACGTAGTGCGGAGGCAAGAAAACTTTTTGTTTCCGTCTGCGCACAAAGCTAAAGCTTATTGTTTAGTTTTAATTTTCTTGTCCAAAGCTAAATCCATAAGATTTAGCGACTTTATAAATATACACAGACCTTGCGGTTTTACCCTAAAGTACGAATTACGTATAGGTGCTGTTGTGTGTAGTTTTTTACTCCAATATTATATTCGAGTCATTTTACCTTAGAAATTTTTTCATTCCATTCTTTCTGATTCATTGCTAAAATATCAATGTTAAAAATTGGACTTTCAATAGGTTTAAACTTTTTATCATCAAATATGATTTTTATACTAAGTCCATAAGTATATATATTTTTTGTCGGGGATATTTCGGTTGTCGCAATGTTTTCTTCATCAATTTTTTCTATTAAATTAAAATTCGATAGGTTCTGACCCTTAAGAATAGGTTTTTCCTTTCCAGTTTTTTCATTTTTAATGATAACGGAATAATCCGGGTATTTTGTAGGTCCACATAGGGTAACATTTCCGACAATAGTTTCGTCAAGTAAATATGCGGATTTAGGGTATTGTAGAAATATGTTAGTATTTGCAATTCCTATATTTAAGGAGTTATTTATAGAATCGCGTAAAATTTGATTTTGCTTTTCAAGTTCTGTGATTTTTACTGATAGATTGGTTTCAATACTTTCTTTACAAGAGCTCAACCATAATAATAAAATTAAAACAGGTAATATATTTCGCATACTTTCCAAATTACACACAACAATTGTATATGTGTACAATTACACATATTTCTTTAATTTACTGAATATAACCAATAATAAAATACGACATAAAAAAGGACGGCAATCGCCGTCCTGTAAATTGTAAAAATCTTGTCTTTTACGCCCTAGCTGTCAGTGATTTAAAGAATACAAAACTAAAGCCAAGAAACAACATAAAATGGAACGGGAACAAGCCAAAGTCGTCCAGCGGTACCGCACTATACATCCCAAATAGGAAATAAACCATAAGCGCAAATTCCAAAATCATGTTAGGCGATAATTTTTTAGCTAAGTATTTATTGCCTTTCCAGCTTTCCGTAAGACTGTTAATATTGAATTTTGGAGTGCGGACAAACTCACTTCGTTTTCCCATATGTCCCTCTAACACTGCAATGGAATTGTGTAAGGAAAAGCCCAGAGCCACGGAAAAGAACGTAAAAAACAATTTTATATAATCCACAAAATTATCAAAGCCGCTGCCTTGAATACTTTTATAGGTAAACCAATAGCAAACAAATAAGATAATGGTACTTATGGTAAACAGGCTTAGTAGGGAGAAAATCCAATCCATATGGCCGTACATGTTCTTAATGTACAACGATGGGATACTTAATAACGCTACAATAAATACACAAAGGAACATAGAACTGTTCAGTAGGTGCATAACACCGTGGAATTTAGTCTTAAAAGGAATGTTTTTTGCAGTGATGACACTCCAAACGGTCTTTCTAAAGTTTTCGGCACCGCCCTTGTTCCAACGAAACTGTTGTGAACGTGCGGCGCTAATAACTACAGGAAGTTCGGCCGGAGTTTCCACATCTTCCAAATACTTAAACTTCCAATTCTTCAATTGCGCCCTATAGCTCAAATCCAAATCTTCCGTAAGCGTATCGCCTTCCCAGTTTCCTGCATCCAGGATGCAATCCTTTCTCCAGATGCCGGCTGTACCATTAAAATTGATAAAATGTCCTTTGCTATTTCTTCCAACCTGCTCCAAGGTAAAATGGGCATCCAACGCAAAGGCCTGGATTCTTGTGAGCGTGGAGTATTCTCTATTGATGTGCCCCCAGCGGGTCTGTACCACACCAATTTCCTCATCCTTAAAGTAGATGACGGTCTTTTTTAACCAATCCGAGGATGGCATAAAGTCGGCATCAAAAATAGCGATAAACTCGCCCTTGGCGATTTTAAGCCCTTCTTTTAGCGCACCGGCCTTAAATCCTGTTCTATCGGATCTTCGTATATGCTGTATGTCCAACCCTGTTTCCTGTAGCTCCACTATTCTAGTTGCGGTTACGTCCACAGAATCATCGGTTGAATCGTCCAAAACCTGAATTTCCAGTTTGCTTTTTGGGTATTCTATTTTTGCGATATTTTCCAACAAACGCTCCATAACATACTCCTCATTATACACGGGAAGTTGAATGGTGACGAAAGGAATTTCCTTGGGATCTAAAAGATTGAATTTGGGAGCGGTCTGGTTCTGTCTTTTTTGACCCAGATAATTCACCAAAAGATTCAGTTGTGCCAAGCTGTAAAAGAAAATCAATAGCAGCGCAATACTGTAAATCGCGATGATGATGTAAGCAATAATTAGTCCCATATTATTTAACGCTGTATTTGAATATCCAACCCAATATTTTTATGCCCGCAAATATACTACCTTTTACCGTACCGGACACTTTTGAAACGCCAATTCTTTTTTTGTAACGTACTGGTACTTCGGTATATGCCATTTTTTTTCGTAAAATTTTCAATTGCATTTCTACCGTCCATCCGTACGTTTTATCTTCCATTTCCAATTCTTTGAGCTTTTCGTATTTAATGGCTCTAAAAGGACCTAAATCCGTAAATTTTGCCCCAAAAAATAATCGCATCAAAAAAGTGGCCAACCAGTTGCCAAAAACTTGTTGCGGGGTCATTGATCCGTCTTCCCGCAAACTTTTTTTTCTGGCTCCAACAACAAAATCAAGATCGTCTTCCAAAATTGGAGCTACCACCTTATCCAATTCTTCTGGATAATCGGAATAGTCTCCATCGATAAATACGATAATATCCGGTGCTTTGGATTGTTTGGATATGTAATCCAATCCGCGCAGGCAGGCGTAACCATACCCTTTCCTGTTCTCTGTAAGTACCGTAGCACCCGCAGCTGTTGCGTTGTGTACGGTATCGTCAGAAGAATTATTGTTAACAACTATTATTTCGGAAACGGATTTTGGCAACTCTTTTATCACCTCCCCGATGGAATCCGCTTCGTTAAAAGCCGGGATAATTACTTTTATATCCGCCATTATTTTAAATCGGATAAGCTATTTTCCTTGGTGAATGCCGAAAAATTAATCCATTCCTTTACCTTCTCTCCATTACTGTATTGCTCGGCGGAAGTTAGTTTTTCATCTTCATATTTTAAGCAGTAACCATCTTTTACCCCCATATTCAGTTGACATTTGTGATTAATGCGCCCCTGCGGATCATAGAAAAGCCACCAATCTACCTGTTCCCCTTTAATGTAGTGACCTTCTTTAGCACGGACACGATTTTTAGTGTAAAAAAACCAGTATTTTTCGCGTTTGCCATATTCGTAATGGCCCTGTTCGGAAATTTTACCGTTCTCATGATAGAATTTCCAGTAATCGGTTTTCACATTGTAGCGTAACCAACCTTCGGACTTAAGATTACCGTTATCATAATATGTTTTTTCGTAGGTTTTTTCATCGGCAGCGTTTCCAATGAACAAAACAAGCGTTAAGAAGAGTAGTGCTTTCATAATCGCAAATACGTTCTATTGGTCTAAGATATTGATTATTCCTTACATGAAGTTTTGCTTGGGGCTGGCTCAGTGTGACATTCGTTTTGAGAATTGCCAATTTGATTAAAGGTGACGAATCACGCTATGGAATGTCAGTCCGAGCTTATCAAGGATTATTTCTTGTTCACCAATTCCATTAAATCCACATCATTACCTAGTAATACCTCAGTTGGATTGATGCGCCCTTCCAAAGGACCATTTTCCAATTTAAGTACACCTCGTGGACAAACGGCGGAACAGATTCCACAACCCACACAACTGGAACGAATGATGTTCTCTCCTTTTTGGGCGTAGGCACGCACATCTATGCCCATTTCACAATAGGTGGAGCAATTACCACAAGATATACATTGACCGCCGTTAGTAGTAATCCGGAACCTAGAAAATAACCGTTGCTGAAAGCCCAATATTGCCGCCATGGGACAACCGAACCTGCACCAGACCCTATTTCCGAAAATTGGGTAGAACCCTGTGCCGATAACACCGGAGAAAATACTACCAATTAAAAAGCTATAGGAGGTTCGCAAGGTTTCGGACTTAAAAATAAATATGTTCCCATTGCCGCTGAAAAAATGCATTCCGATTAGTACCGCTATGATAGCAAAATACCCAATGGCCCCATATTGAGCGTCTTTTTGTAATTGGTTCCTCTTGAATATCATAACCCAGGAAAAAACCAATGTCAAAATCGCTCCCACGCCGATTAAAAAAGTGCTCTTGGTCAACCAATACTTGCTGGAGTCATTACCCAGATAAGAATAAATAACCGCCGTTGTCATTAAGGTGACGAATACAACAACACTGTGCACCACCCATCTTTCCACTTTCCATGCAAATTTGGATTTATCGCTCAACTGGCGAAAAGCATCTCCCGACGTCTCTGCCAATCCACCGCAACCACAGACCCAGGAACAATACCAACGCTTTCCATATTTATAGGTTAGAATAGGCGAGATAACAAAAATTGACAGTATTCCAAAAATCAACATGGCTATGCCAATATTCCCGTTTTCAATGAAGCCATTTATACGGTAACGTTCAAAATTGTAATAATTTAAAGGCCATATGTTCTTAAGGTCATAATAGGGAAGGTCACCATTTAATCTCGCCATAATTTCTGGGATTATGAACGCAAAAGACGTTTGGAAAAACATGACGCTAGCCGTGCGTATTTTTTCATAGCGATTATGACGGTATTTCCACATGAATTTAATACCGAAAGCCAAAATAGCAACCGTATAAAGTGTACCATAAACAAACCACTGACTAGCAGGATTGCCACTTAATAATTTGCTCAAAGGGTCAAAAAGAGCTATTAGACCTTGGTTGTCACCATCCTTAACTAATCCTAGATATTCCGGATAGAAGTAAAGAACAATATAAAATCCAGTAAGCACAACACCTGCCAACCAAGCCAACACTCCCCTGCTGGAAATACTCTTAAAATACACCCCATCATTTTTTATACCTTTTTCTTTGTCTGCATACGCGGCCTTGGAAAATAGGACAACTCCTGTAAAAATGGCCAGCATTGAAATGGTTAACCATAATCCGGTATTTGCAAAATTGATATTGAACAGGTTTAGTAGAAGAATACCAAGTCCGGACATTCCAATTAACACAGCAATTTTTTGACCCATATTCAATGCCTTTGGCGGCTCTCCCGTAAGGGCCATACTTTTATCCATAGTGTTCATGAAAGGTAGATTTATACGTTGGTTTAAATATTTTCAAGAATGCGTTTCCAGCTTTTTTTCTTGAGGTCGATATTTTTTCCGAAATCAGAATTGTATTTTGAAAGGATTTCTTGCTCATGCTGTTTGTAAAATTCTGGGTCAAAGTTGGCGTCTTTAAGGTGTTCCATTACATAATCCATATCCCTTTCTTCCGTTAACCACCTATCGAACATTTCGTGCCGCATCCGAATACCGAACGTGTTGATGCCCAAGAATAGGTTGGATTCTTTATGAAATGCCACTGTAATACAAATCTTTTCTGTGGCGTGCCTCCAGTGAAAATGTTGTTCATATTCTTTCTTTCCGCGCTCGCTAAATACCCATCCATAGGTTTGGTACTCTATATCCAAAAACTTGGCGGAATTAAACCAGTGGCCCGGATTATATTCCATGGGATTTTCACATAAAGTCTGGGCAAGTGCTTCGCCCATCATTCTACCGGTATACCAAACCGCTTCAATAGGCCTTCTGTTGCCAATTGCTTCATGTTGCTCCGCGCAATCGCCTATGGCGTAAACGTCCTTTATATTAGTCTCCAACCTACGATTGACTTTTACACCCTTTCCCAGTTCAATACCAGAATCCTTTAGAAAATCTATGTTAGGAGTAACCCCTGCCGTAAGTCCAACAACACTACATTCAATAGTATCTCCCTTGTCAATCACCACTGCTTTGGCCCTGCCGTTCTGGTCCGCTAAAATTTCCACTAAATTGGTGTCCAACCGTAAATCAATATGGTGTTCCCTAATATGCTCATTGATCATTTCCGATTCGCCAGATGGTAAGACCCCGTTCCAAAAGCTAGGTTCCCTTACCAGAAATGTTACGGGTATTTCCCTGGTTCGTAACATCTCCGCCATCTCAATACCAATTAAACCACCGCCTACGATAACCGCTCTTTTACAGGTTTCTTTGTTAGGTGCGTTTTTTTCCAAAGCATCCAAATCCTGTTTTGAATACAGGCCTTGAACTCCTTCCAAATCTTGTCCAGGCCATCCAAATTTGTTTGGTTTTGATCCTGTGGCAATAACTAATTTATCATAACTAACAGATGGTCCATTGGTGAGCTGAAGACTTTTATTGGTGGTATTTACAGTTTCTACATAACCTTTTATCAAATTGATACGGTTCTTTTTCCAAAACCAATTTTCATAGGGTTGGGTATGCTCAAACTTCATATGTCCCATATACACATACATTAAGGCCGTACGTGAGAAAAAATACTCTGTTTCTGCAGAAATAACGCTAATCTTCTTATTTGAATTCTTACGTATGTGGCGGGCTAAGGTAATACCTGAAATTCCGTTGCCTATTATGACGATATGCTCCATGGAAATGGTTAGTTTTGAGTTGAGTCGTTCTTAAAGATAGTTCCTTAAAGGAATCCTTCAATTTAGAAATAATCTAAACTTGCTTCTGAAAAGATAGTTATAAACAAGTGAATTTTTGGCTCGCTATTTGCTTAATTTAGATTGTTAGTCCAGATTGACATACCTGAAATATAACTTTAATCTTTCTTGGTGGGTTTTTGAATGGGACTTACGGCTAAAATGTTCATCAATCAATAAACAAGAATGACAAAAATTAAATTAGTTCTATTTGCATTAGTAAGTTTTGCCCAGGTAATCGCTGCGCAGGATACGGATGCCTTTTTCAATAAGGCAGATGCTTTTTTTAAGACCTACATTACCAATGGTAAAGTAGAATATAGAGCCCTGCACAAAGAGCCTGATATTCTAACGGAACTCATGGAAATGCTGAAAAATACCGATGTTCCCGACACACAAGGCGATACATATAAAGCTTTTTGGATCAATGCGTATAACTTACAGGTAATTCAAAATGTGGTTGAAAATTATCCTTTAAAATCACCATTGGACGTAGATGGATTTTTTGATGAAAAGAAGCACGAGATTGCAGGTACGGAAGTTACGTTGAACCAAATTGAGAACGAATTATTGCGGGCCAAATTCCCTAATGAGCCTAGGTTTCATTTTGTTTTGGTTTGTGCGGGTTTGGGTTGTCCTCCGATCATTAATGAGGCTTACCGTCCATCAACCTTAAATAATCAATTAGAAACTCAAACGGAGAAGGCAATAAATGACCCTAAGTTCATTAGGGTAGAAGATGATGCCGTAGAAGTCTCCCAAATTTTTGAATGGTACAAGTCGGATTTCGAAAAAGTAGGTGGTGTGGTTGCATTCATCAATAAATACAGGACTTTAAAAATTCCTGAAGACACCCAAGTGGCTTACTATCCATATGATTGGACGTTGAACTCCGTTCATTAGAATTCTGGAGAGCAATCACCATAATTATAATTTTCAAAAGTCAGGTCTTAAAGCGTTTGTAATCTAAACGTTTCTGATTTACTTTTAGGTATTCATATTAGGACATACATGAAAAAATTAGGTCTTCTACTTCTCGTTGTGTTTCAACTTTCCTGTTCCAGTAAAGCGCAGACAAAAATAAACGGGGTGAGTTTTGTAGCTTCTAGGGAAGAAGCATTGCAGATTCATGTAGATGAAATTCTAAAGATACATGCCAATAGTGCCGCAGTAATGCCCTTTGGCTTTATTAGGGATATAAGTCATCCGGAGATTATTTTTGATACGGATAGGCAGTGGTTCGGAGAAACCAGAAAAGGGGCAAAGCAATATATTGAGCTGTTGCAGAAAAATAATATTTCAGTAATGATTAAGCCCCAGATTTGGGTAAGCCGTGGTCAATTTACCGGAACTATAGAAATGCAATCCGAAGAAAATTGGGAAGAACTGGAGGCGTCCTACGATAAATTTATGTTGAACTACGCGGAATTGGCGGAAGAAACAAATGCTTCCATATTATGTATTGGTACGGAATTGGAAAAATTCGTGGAAAATAGGCCGGAGTATTGGCAACGATTGATAAAGAAAATCAGGGCAATTTATAAAGGGAAACTTACCTATGCCGCCAATTGGGACGAATACAAAAGGACACCATTTTGGAAAGAATTGGATTATATTGGCATCGATGCCTATTTTCCATTGTCCGAATCTCAAACGCCTTCATTGTTAGAGCTGGAGACCGGTTGGCAGCCTTGGAAGAAAACAATATTGGAGGTTTCACAATCAAACGGGAGGCCAATTCTATTTACCGAATTTGGTTATAGAAGTATGGATTACACGGCAAAAAAGCCATGGTTG
>CAWKFV010000023.1:0-524194 GCA_963848865.1 uncultured Flavobacteriaceae bacterium
ACATCCTTATCGTGCATAATTCCGGCAATCGCAACTAGTCCAAATAGACTCCCGGTATGAAAATCCAACTTATGGCCTTTATAGTCTTGTTGAAACCATCCCAGACCATAGGTATTCCAATTTGGTTTGGTAAGGGTATTAGTAGGATAGATTCCTGCGACACCCAAAAACGAATGGGGCTCGAATAATTTTTTGAAGGTTTTAGGTTGTACCAAAGTGTCTTGTTTATAAACACCGTCATTTACCAAGAATGTAAGGTAATTGGATATGTCATAAGCGGTAGAGCATATCATCCCAGCCGGACCAATTTGGTCCGAGAATCCGTAATCAACTTCTACCAATCCGTCCTCATAATCGTTCAAATATGGGGTAACGTAGTTGCCAGCTTTAAAGATATCTGTGGCGATGGCCTGTGTACGGGTCATCTCCAAAGGATTAAAAATACGTTCCTGTACAAATTGGTTCCACGGTTTTCCGCTGGCCGCTGCAATGACCTCTCCCGCTACTGCGTACATAATATTCTGGTAGGTAAATCCACCGCGCAATGGATATGTCTTATTCGCAAACTGAAACCTATGAATCGTTTCTTTAGTACTAAGACTGTCCAATGTCCATAGGGCATCGGCATTGCCGATACCTAGATTGTGGGTCAATAAGTCCTTAACTCTGGCATCTGCTGTGGTATAGGAATCCGATAATTTAAAGTACGGAACATAATCCGTTACCTTATCATCCCAATCCAGTTTGCCATCATCGACCAACATACCCATAGCAATCGCCACAATGGCTTTGGTCGTGGAAGCCATATTGAACAAGGTGTTTTCGTCCACTGGCTCTTTGGTCTCCATGTTCTTTACCCCATATGTTTTTTGAAAGACCACTTCGCCATCTTTAACCACAATGGCCGCCAAACCCGGAACTTTCCAATCTTTCATTCCCTCAACAATCATGGCATCCAATTTTTTGTCATTGCCTTTTTGTTGGGCGGAAACTATTTGAGAACAGCATCCAATTAGGAATACTACTATTAATTTTTTCATTTGGTTGGTTTTTGAATTTAGTTATGGCCTTTCCATCCCGGTCCACGAACGACCCTGCCAGGAGTAGCCCCTGTATGTTCTCCATCTTTCAAAACCTGTTCTCCGTTTACAAAAACATGTACCATGCCTTCGGTAAATTGGTGGGGTTCATCAAATGTAGCTTTGTCGATAATGGTGTTGGCATCAAAAATGGCCAAGTCTGCATAGTTGCCTATGGCCAAAGAACCTCGTTTTTTAATTTTTAAATTGGATGCAGGTAATCCGCTCAATTTATAAACCGCTTCTTCTAAAGGAATCACTTTCTCATCACGCACGTATTTGCCCAAAAGTCGGGCTACATTTCCGTATGCCCTAGGATGGGGACTGGAATTGGTAAAAGGTTTTACGGGTGCCAATGAACCTGCATCAGAGCCAAAACTCATGTAGGGCAACGCTATCTGCTTTTTTACATTTTCTTCAGACATTAAAAAATAAACCGTCCCAACACGACTACTATCTTGAACCACAAGGTCAATTGCCGTTTCTTCAGGACTAGTTCCCCGTATACGGGCAACTTCCCCTAGGGTTTTACCGGTAAGGTGGCGCAGGCTATCATTTCTAAAATCATTTAAAATAAGTTTTTCTGGACTACCGGCCGCAAAATATAGGTTCTCCCAACCATCACCTTTAGCTTTCATTTCTTCGATTACTTTTTTACGAATGGCCGGGTCTTGCAATCGTTCGGCCCATTTCCCATAACCACCTTCCTGAACCCACGGAGGCATAGAAGCATCCAGGCCAGTCGCGCCTGCTGTATAATTATACATGTCCGTTGTGATATGAAGTCCGGCAGCTCTGGCAGAATCTATTTTGGCAATTGCGGATTCCCATTTTTCCCAATTGTCTTTTCCACCTGCCTTTAAATGATAAATTTCTGCTGGAATATTCGCTTCTTTGGCAATTCGAAGTAATTCATCAATGGCTTCCAACCAATAATCGCCCTCACTGCGCATGTGTGATATATACATACCATCATAGTCTGATGCGACCTTACACAATTCAATCAGCTCTTCGGTATCCGCATAAAAGGCAGGAGCATAAATCAATGAAGAACCAATACCCATTGCTCCTTCTTCCATGGCTGTTTTGGCCAAGGCTTTCATATTTTCCATTTCGGTAGGAGTAGGAGGTCGGTTGGCTTCCCCTAATTCGTGAATGCGTAACGTTGTAGCCCCTACAAAGGAAGCTACATTGGGAGCAATTCCTCTTTTTTCTAAAAATTCTAAATATTCCCCAAGGGTTGTCCATTCAATAGGATATTTGACATCTTTTTGGCTACTTTGCTCTTGTTGGCGCATTTCATCGTTTAACGGACCCATAGACCAACCTTCGCCCATAACTTCTAAAGTGACTCCTTGACGAATGTCACTTTCAGATTTGCCATCCACAATTAGAGATTCAGTAGCCCAACTAAGCATGTTTATAAAGCCCGGTGCAACGGTTAAGCCAGCAGCATCAAATTCTTGCCGACCTTTTGCATTTTCCAAGTTGCCAATGGCAGCAATGGTATCGGCATTAATACCGATATCACCCTTGAATATGGGCTTACCGGTACCATCTGCAATTTGACCATTTTTGATGAGGATATCAAAGGTTTTATGATCGGAACATCCAACTAGACAGAAAAACACTAGTACATAAGGAAGGAAGTTTGAAAGGATTTTCATTATAGGGTTGGTTATCGGTTAATAAAAAACAGTGGTAACCATAAAGTTATGGTAAATATGTTTAGAATTTTAGGCAATAAGCAACTTAAAAGTCGGTGGTAGGAATTGATTTACATGCCAACTATAGAAGGGACAAGCTAAATTTGTAAGAAAACTTTATCCGTTAAAAATTATGGTGCTTCCTATTTGTTCTCAAAGTTAAAGGAACATGCTACGAATAAGGAATCACATTACCCGAAGCTATTGTGTAAAGTTTGAAAAACGAAACGTCCGTTCCGATGTGCTAGGCAGGAATCTTTTGATAGTAAAATTAGTCGCTCCGCTTCTGGGAATTCCTTCTGTTGGAATTATTTGTATTCCGCTTGTTTTTTCCTTTGTAATTTGAACTCGCAGAGCGATTCTTATTCCGGTTGGAATTGTTTCTATTTGGATTTCGTGGAGGTATTGGGGGTCTATTATCGCTTTCTTGTTCCTCAGTGCCATCATCATCCACAAATTGATGCTCGGGCATTCTTGGAACCGCCTGTTTAATCAATTTTTCAATATCCCTTAAATAAGGCCGTTCATCCTTATCGCAAAAGGAAAGCGCTATACCACTGGCATCGGCTCTACCGGTTCTGCCGATACGGTGCACATAGGTTTCGGAAACATTAGGTAGGTCATAATTTACAACTAAGGAAAGTTCTTCCACATCTATACCTCTAGCGGCAATATCAGTGGCTACTAATACTTTTAGCTTTCCATCCTTAAAATCGCCTAGGGCTTTCTGTCTAGCCGTTTGTGATTTATTTCCATGAATTGCTGCTGATTTGATGTTGGCCTGAGCCAGTTTCTTGACAATTTTATTGGCGCCATGCTTTGTGCGCGAGAATACCAATACGGACTCTTTTGGTTGTTCGTTCAGCAAATGCACCAAAAGCTTCGGTTTGTTCTGCTTGCTAACAAAATAGACTCCTTGTTCTACTTTTTCTGCAGTAGCCTGCTCCGGTTTTATGGTCACCCGTTCAAAATCTCCCAACATTTTGCTGGACAATTCTACTATAGTCGTTGGCATAGTAGCTGAAAAAAATAGGGATTGCCTTTTAGGGGGAAGTTTTGCTATAATTTTTTTGATGTCATGTATAAAGCCCATATCCAGCATCTGGTCCGCTTCATCCAACACAACAAATTCCAAATCCCTAAAAGAGACGTAGCCTTGGTCCATTAAATCCAACAAACGCCCAGGAGTAGCAATTAGGATATCAATACCGCCCTTTAGTGCGTTAACTTGCTTTCCTTGCTTAACTCCACCAAAGATCACTGTATTCCTAAGTCCGGTATATTTCCCATATGCCGTAAAACTTTCGCCTATCTGTATGGCCAGCTCCCGAGTTGGCGTCACCACCAAAGCCTTGATTTTTCTTTTATTCTGACTGAGACTTATACGCTCATATAAATGATGTAGAATAGGAATTCCAAAAGCAGCGGTTTTGCCAGTTCCCGTTTGGGCTACTCCCAAAAGGTCCTTGCCTTTTAGTAAAATGGGAATGGCTTTTTCTTGAATCGGGGTGGGGTTGGTATAACCCTCATCAGAAAGGGCTTTTAATATGGGTTCGGCAAGGCCGAGTTCTTTGAATGTCATAATTTTAAATAAGCCGCGAAGATAGGTAAAGTTTAAAGCTTAAAAGGGTTTCCGCTTCCTATTGTTAATGCAAACAGCTAGAAATACCTTTGGAACGTGAAACCAAAAACTATAAACCTTTTATCGCAGCCTCTGCGCACCGTTCCCCGTCCATTGCAGCGGAAACAATTCCACCGGCATAACCACCACCTTCTCCACATGGAAATAAGCCTTTGATGACTGGATGTTCCAACTGCTCGTTTCGCGGAATATTGACCGGCGATGAGGTTCGCGATTCTACTCCAACAATATTGGCCTCCTTGGTATAATATCCATGCATTTTATCGCCAAACGCTTTAAAACCTTGACGTAATCTACCTCCGATTAATTTGGGCAGCAAGGAGTGCAATGGAGCCGATTTTAATCCTGGTTGATAAGAAGTAGGATTTAAATCTGTGGATAAGGCACCTTCCACAAAATCGGTCAAGCGTTGGGCGGGTGCGGTTTGTGTTCTTCCACCTGACGTAAATGCCAATCGCTCCAAATCCTTTTGGTATTCCAATCCTTTTAATACACCGAATTTTTCGTATTTGGAAGGTCTTCATCAACATTAATTTCAACCACAATTCCCGAATTGGCAAAGAGATTATTTCGTTTAGAAGGCGACATGCCGTTAACCACAACTTCACCAGGAGCTGTTGCCGCGGGAACGATAAAACCACCAGGACACATACAAAAGGAATAGACGCCACGATTCTTTACCTGTTGAACCAAACTATAGGCCGCAGCGGGTAAAAGTTCGGGCCGATTTCCTGAACAGTTATATTGAATGGAATCGATGATATGTTGCGGGTGCTCCACCCGTACACCCATGGCAAAGGACTTGGCTTGTAGCGCAATTTTCTTGTCATTCAGCAGATAAAATATATCCCGCGCGGAATGACCGGTTGCAAGAACGACACTGGTCACCGACATTTCCTTATCGTTGTTTAAGACAATGGATTTCAATTTGTTATCATCGATTATAAAATCGGTTACTTTAGTATTGAAATGGACCTCTCCACCATTTTGGATAATCGTTTCTCGAATATTCTGTACAATTTTAGGGAGTTTGTTGGTGCCTATATGGGGGTGTGCATCTACCAATATCTGCTCGGTAGCCCCATGGAAAACCAGGCTTTCAAAAATACGTCGGACATCCCCGCGCTTTAGACTACGTGTGTATAGTTTTCCATCCGAATAGGTACCCGCCCCACCTTCACCAAAACAATAGTTGGAATCCTCGTTAACGACATGGTCCTGATTGATTGCTTTTAAATCGCGTCTCCGATCTTGAACATTCTTCCCCCGCTCCAGAACAATAGGTTTGTACCCAAGTTCCAAACAGCGCAGCGCAGCCCACATTCCTGCGGGACCAAAACCGATAATATGAATCGGTTTTGCTTTGGATACATCTTTGTAATCGAATGAAATAGTTTCCCCTGGAAGTGGCTCGTTGATATATACTTCCAGTTTATAGTTGAAATATATAGTTGCTTTTCTAGCATCAATAGATTTGCGCAGTATTTTAAACTTTATACTGGATTCAGGAATATCCAAATGCCTAGAAAGTTTCTTTAGAAGCATCTCCTTTTGAGCCTCCTCTTCCAACGTTAAGCGTATTTGAACATTCTTGATCATTAGATACAATTATCCGTTATCATCTTCTGATGTAAATATGGATGTTTAGCAGTTGTTAATCCCAATTTAGATAGTTTCTCCAATTGTGTTTTTCCTTAAAACCAAGAACTTTTCGGATTTTTAGGTTGGAAAACAAAGCTTCGTGTTCCCCTAATTCACGGGTTATAGGCACGCCAGGAAAAAAACGTTCCGCTAACTCTTTTGAGGGGATTACGGCTCCATTATGATCGTTACCGGCATTAAAAACTTCATAACCTAGATTGTCCTTTTTTAAGCATAGATCTACAATTTGTCCAAGGTCCCTAGCATCAATATAGCAGAAGGCATTTCGCCGACGTACCTCAGGATTTTTTAAATAATTCGGAAATAGTTTCTCATATTCATGGGGCTCTATAACATTACCTATTCTTAATGCGTAAATATCGTAGCCAGACCTTCGCTGAAAGCTTCTTGCAGTACGCTCGTTCACTACTTTGGACATTCCATAACTATCCATGGGGTCTACATCATAATCCTCCTCCAGTGGTAACTTGTGTGGGTCTGTCTTCCCGTCAGAAAAACAGATTCCGTACGTTGTCTCGGAAGAGGCAATGATGATTTTTTTGATCCCGAGCTTTACGGCGGCTTCAATTACGTTGTAGGTGCCTAGGGTGTTTACCCTAAACGTTTCATTGTCCGGTTTTAATAATATTCTGGGCACAGCGGCAAAATGTACTACCGCATCAAATTTTGGAACTCCATTTTTTAAATCCAATTCGTCCAATCCGGCATACGAGCTCATGGCATTGAACATTTGTCCAGAATCTGTAATGTCAGCGCTTAGATTATCCACCCCGGGATGGTCCAAAGGCTCTAGGTCAACATTCAATACCCTATGGCCTTGATCAAGAAGATAGGGAACCACATGCCTTCCCGCTTTTCCTGATCCACCTGTAAAAAATATTCTCATGGTAGCTTTTAATTTTGTTCCTCAAGGATTTTAAGAGTGATGACTGCTAGTGTACCCACTTTTTTTAAAACCCTTTTCATATTTGTAATACAAAGGTAGGAGGAATGATAGTTAATTTATAATTGCTTTGACGGATTATACTTGCTTTTCTTGGGGTTTTAAGAAATAGCCTTAAAAACGATTACTGTTCTATACTGGAGGCGCTATAACATCAAAAATGAGCTTCAGTGCCATTAGTACGGCCTTTCACAAGTCGGTTGGTTTTGCAGAAATAGTTTTGGGATGTATAAACGTGTAAAAATGGAATTAAAAAAATATCAATAAACCTCATACTCTTTTTTATACTCCAATGGTGTACGCTGAGTGATGTGCTTAAACTGTTTGTTGAAATTGGAAAGGGTCTGGAAACCACTATCATAGCAGGCCTGGGAGACGTTCTTTTTTTGTTCAATCATCAATTTACAGGCGTGTCCGATCCTAATTTCACTAACAAATTGAGAAAATGATTTGTTGGCGTGTAGTTTAAAGTACCTGCTAAATGAGGTAGGGGTCATGTTGGTCAGTTTGGCAAGTTCCGGTAATGCTATTTTCTGTTTAAAATTTTTCATTACATAAGCATAGACCGTATACATTCGCTCCGTATCCGCTTCACGCAAGGTATTGGTATAACCGGGACTTGCCAATAATTGGTATTCTTTGGTATGGCTGATAAAATCCAAGACTTTCAACAACTGTAAAATACCTTCAAATCCCTCCATCGGAATAAGCGACAATAAAAGCTCTTTGAGTTCGTTCGCGGTTTCGCCCTTAAATTCCATTCCCCGTAGACTCTTATAAAAAACCTGTCTAAGTCGTATGGCCTCATCGCTTTTCAAAAGCTTATCGCCTAAAAAATCTTCCTTAAAATAAATGACCACCCCTTCGGACCAAGCAATATTATGTTCTTGTTCCTGTTCATGATCGCTACGCCATAAATGGGGCAGGTTAGGACCCGTAAAGGTGATATCGCCTGCCTTAAAACGCTTTACACTATCACCTATAAAGCGGGTTCCGCTGCCATTTAGCACCATGAACAATTGATATTCCGGATGAAAATGCCAGTGAGGATCAAAAACAGGTTCTTTAAGATACTTGGCCAAAAACACTTTGGATTCTGGTATGGGCGATTTTTGTAATGCGCTTTTCAAAGGTTTTAAAATTGAATTTTAATAGAGTTATCTATAAAAGTAACTACTTATTTATCAAAAAAGCGATAAAATTTAACATAAGATGATATAAAACAGTCAGTATGTGATAAATCAGAGTGAATTTTCATATTAAAATTTTAGTAATATTGAAAGGAAGTAAATGTACCACACTATGAAACTCAAGTATTTATCAATTTCACTTTTTGCAATCTCTCTTTTTTTGGTATCCTGTTCCACAAAGAAAAAAAAAGAGGAAAGAAAAGACGATCAACCCAGAAGAATAGAAATGCTGTTCCTTGGCCATTCTATAGAGCATCACAATTCTAGGGCCTATTTTCCAATTTTAGCATCTGCGTTGACCAAAGAGGGTATTAATATTACCTACACTGAAAAACCGTCCAATCTAAATTCCGCTAATCTGGAACAATATGACGGACTCATCGTTTACGCCAACCATGAAGAAATAAATAAAAAGGAAGAAAAGGCCTTGTTGGATTTTGTTAAGGGAGGAAAGGCATTTATTCCTATTCATTCGGCCAGTTTCTGTTTTAAAAACTCACCCGAATATATTGACTTGGTGGGGGCGCAGTTCATGAGTCACGAGACGGGTACGTTCACGGCTGAAATTGTAGATAAGGAACATCCGATTACCAAAGATTTAAAACCTTTTGAAACTTGGGACGAAACCTACGTACACGATAAAATTGCGGATGATATTCAAGTATTGATGGAACGTGTGGAGGGAGACCACAGAGAACCATGGACATGGGTAAAGGAAGTAGGGGAAGGGAAGGTTTTTTATACCGCTTATGGTCATGATGAGCGCACATGGAACAACCCTGGGTTTCAGGAATTGGTTAAGGAAGGTATCCTTTGGGCAGTTGACAATCAAGCAAAAGCTAATAGGGATGCCTTTATGAAAGATATGCCCACCTTAACATATGAGGACCGCGCCAACATTCCTAATTATGAAAAGCGTGATCCGGCACCAAAATTCCAGTTGCCATTATCTCCTGAAGAAGCCCAGAAATTCATACAGGTTCCTGCCGGTTTTGAGGCGCAGTTGTTTGCGTCCGAACCGGATATCATTAATCCTATCGCCATGAACTGGGATGAAAAAGGCAGGTTATGGGTGATTGAAACCGTGGATTATCCAAATACGGTACGAAACGATGATAGTATAGGTGATGATAAAGTAAAAATTTTAGAGGACACCGATGGTGATGGTAAGGCCGATAAGGTCACTGTCTTTGCAGATAAGCTGAACATACCTACCAGTTTTGCTTTTTATGATGGCGGTATCGTGGTCTCCCAAGCTCCGGAATTTATCTTTTTAAAGGATACGAACGGGGATGACAAGGCAGATGTTCGGGAAACCTTGATCGAAGGTTGGGGTACGTTTCGATACCCATGCCGGCCCATCAAACCTACAGTATGGTATTGATAATAATCTATACGGAGTGGTGGGCTATTCCGGATTCGAGGGAAGTATTTTTGGTCAGGATTTTAAATTCAACCAGAATGTATATCGCTTCCAACCTGAGAAAGAGTATTTTGAAGTCCTCACCAATACCAGCAACAATACGTGGGGATTGGGATTGACCGAGGATAATTCAATCTTCGCATCCACTGCGAACAATACGCACAGCGTTTTTGTAGGAATACCCAATGCCAATTTCAATCATGTAAAAGGAATAGGAACGGACGGTAGCGCCAAAATAGACGGTCACTATGATATGCAACCCATTACATCTAATTACCGACAGGTAGATGTTTTTGGCGGCTTTACGGCCGCAGCCGGACATCATTTTTATACCGCTAGGGAATATCCTGAAGCATATTGGAATAAAATAGCCTTCGTCTGTGAGCCTACTGGAGGTTTGGTGCATCAAGCTAGAATTGTAAAAGATGGGGCGGGATATCTAGAAGAAGATGCCGGTAATCTTTTTGCGTCAGCCGATGAATGGTCTTCTCCGGTAGAGGCCAAAACTGGACCCGATGGAGTCGTTTGGGTAGCAGATTGGTACAATTTTATCGTGCAGCATAACCCAACACCTAATGAGGAAAGAGGAGGTTACGATGCGGAAAACGGAGAGGGTAATGCCTATGTAAATCCATTACGCGATAAGTCCCACGGTAGAATATACAGGATAGTTCCTAAATACGATTATGACTATGAACCGATGCAATTATCCAAGGATGACCCGGATGCTTTGGTAGAAGCTTTAAGTAGCGACAATCAATTTTGGAGATTGACCGCGCAGCGCCTTTTGGTGGAACGTGGCGAAACGGATGTGTTGAACGACCTGTACAAATTGGTTAATAAAAAAGAAGTAGACGACCGCGGACTGAACAATGCTGCCTTGCATGCACTTTGGACCATAGAAGGTCTCGGCGTACTCGAATCGGATAGTAATGCCCTTGGAGTTGTAAAAGGGGCACTATACCATAAGGCATCTGGCGTTCGCAAGGCGGCCATTCAGATGTTGCCAAGGAACGATGATACAGATGATGCATTGTTTAAGGCGAACACCTTGAACGACCGTGATCCTAATGTACAGTTGGAGGCTTTACTCTATTTTTCGGAAAGGCCGTCCTCACAAAAGGTAGGTTCTTTGCTTTATGATTTGGGCAAGAACGAAGCTGTTTTAAACGACGAGTGGCTATTCAAAGGAATATACGCTGCATCCGCTCAACATAGTGATGGGTTTTTAAACGCCTTTACTGAGAAAAATCCAACATATAAAATGCCTGTCGCCAATGCCAGCGATATGGGTGCAGCCAATTATGATGATTCAAATTGGGAGACAATGGATTTACCGCAATACATTGAGGACGCGGGATTGGAGATGGACGGGGTGATCTGGTTTAGAAAAGAGATTTCTTTACCATCATCGGCCGCAGGAAAAGTCGGTACTATTTCCTTAGGTCCAGTTGATGATTCCGATGTAACCTATATCAACGGAACTGAAGTTGGAAGTATGGCGGCCAGCTATAAATCCATGCGAAGATATGATATCCCGGAAGGGTTGTTGAAAGCAGGAAAAAATGTAATTGCCGTACGTGTGGATGATACCGGAGGTGAAGGCGGAATTTATGGCAGAAGTTGGTCAATGAACATTAGGGTTGGTGATGAGAGGTATTCATTGGCCGGACCGTGGAAGTATAAAGTGGAAAAGAATTATTCCAGTCAGGTAGCAAAAACATATACAGAAGCAGATTTAGCAGCGTTGCTAATGAAGAATTATGGAAGTGGAAGTGGTACGAGTTCGGATACAACAGAAGAAGATTTTTCCAATGCGAAGAAAATCGTTATTAAAACGATTACGAACGAGATGAAGTATGACGTTACCAAGTTTGAAGTAAAAGCCGGCGAGCAGGTAGAATTGGTATTGGAAAACCCAGATTTTATGCAGCATAACCTAATCATTACCAAACCCGGTAAAAAGGAAACGGTAGGTGCAGCGGCTGATAAAATGGCAGCTGATCCAAATGCGGCGGAACTTAACTATGTTCCACAAACCAGTGATGTGCTGTATGCGACACCATTGTTGAATCCAGATGATTCGTATTCGTTGAAGTTCAATGCACCGACTACACCGGGTGAATATCCATTCATTTGTACCTTCCCTGGTCACTGGCGAATCATGCAAGGGGTTATGATTGTAAAATAGCATCTGAAATTTGGAACACGAAAGAATGGGTAACAATATAGATTATGGAGTAAGTACTTGGTTGTGGCAATCGCCGTTTACCACGGAATCGATATCACTTTTTCCCAAAATTAAAAAAATGGGATTTGATTTGGTTGAGATTCCTTTGGAAGATCCATCTCTAATTGATGCGAAAACAGTGGGACAGGCACTGGTTGATAACGGGCTAAAGCCCTCTATTTGTGTGGTTTTTGGGGATGATAAGGATTTAACCGGTGATGACCCTAAATTGTATGAAAACTGTTTTGAGCATGCGAAAGCTTGTTTTGAAGTTGCGCAAGCCTTAGAAGCCTCCTTTATAGCTGGACCTTTGTATGCCGCAGTAGGAAAGGCACGCTTAGCATCCGATGAACAACGAAAAATTGAATGGGATAGGTCGGTCACTAATTTGAGAAAGCTTGCGGCCATTGCCAAAGAATATAGTTTAGACATCGCCCTAGAGCCTTTGAATAGATTTGAATCGGATTTAATCAATACCGCGGAACAGGTCATGCGTTTGATTCGCGATATTGATGAAGAATCCATTAAAGTTGCATTGGATGGTTTTCACATGACGATTGAGGAACAGGATATGTATAAGGCTATACAGACCGTAGGTGATAAATTGATTCATGTGCAGGTGTCCGAAAACCATAGGGGTATCCCAGGTACCGGACTTACACCTTGGACAGAATTTGCAAGGGGATTATCCGCCATTGATTATAAAGGCGCTATTATTTTGGAAAGTTTTACCCCAGAAAACAAACAACTGGCTGCCGCCGTCAATATTTGGCGGAAATTGGCCCCCAGTCAGGACGAGTTTGCCCAAAGGGGATTGGAATTCTTAAAGAAAACGTTTAACGATTAAGCAGAAAGCAATGAGTACTAAAAAGATTAGAGTAGCAATTATAGGATTAGGTTTTGGAGCCGAGTTCATACCCATTTATAAAAAATACCCAAATACCGAGTTGGTAGCAGTTTGTCAGCGAAATGAAGAAAAACTGAACGAAATAGCCGATGCTTTTGACATTCCTAAAAGATATACTTCTTATGAGGAATTATTGAAAGATGCTGAGATTGATGCGGTTCATATTAATACACCTATACCCAATCACGGGGAGCAATCCATTCAGGCATTAAAAGCAGGGAAACATGTGGCCTGTACGGTACCCATGGCCACCACGGTTGAGGAATGTAGACAAATCGTAGAGCTCACGGAGGAAACCGGACTCACCTACATGATGATGGAAACGGTGGTATATGCTCGTGAATTTTTGTACATGAAAGAATTATATGAAAACGGAGAATTAGGAAAAGTACAATTCTTAAAAGCCAGCCACCAACAGGATATGGATGGTTGGCCCAACTACTGGCCAGGTTTACCACCCATGCATTATGCCACACACTGCGTAGGTCCAGTTTTGGGACTGACCCAAGATGAGGCGGAATATGTTTCTTGTTTTGGTTCAGGGACTATACGTGAGGAATTGATCAAGGAATACAATTCGCCTTATGCGGTAGAGACGACGCATATTAAATTCCGAAATTCTGATTTGAGCGCCCAGGTATATCGCTCGTTATTCGATGTAGCACGACAATACAGGGAGAGTTTTGAAGTTTATGGTTCTAAAAAATCCGTAGAATGGCCTTTGATTGAGGGTAAACCATTGGTCGTGCATACTGCTAAAAAGCCAGAGCCAGAAATTCCCGAAGAAGTGGAGAGTCCGGATTTTGCCAAATTGTTACCAGAGGAAATCCAGTCCTTCACCACCAAAGGAGTTTATGATGAAGACGAGAATACACATTTGTCCTTTACCCAAGGTGCCGGACATGGTGGCTCGCATCCGCATTTGGTACATGCTTTTATTAATGCATTGGTTAATGATACCGCCGGATATCCAAATGCTAGGCAATCCGCGAACATCACTTGTGTTGGTATTTTGTCACACGAATCGGCGCAAAAGGGTGGAGAAATTATCAGATTACCTGATTTCACTTTTACCAAGTAAAAAGTATCCATTTAGTTTTATAAAGATAAGAAACCCAGATGTGTCTGGGTTTTTTGGTTTGTTTCAATTCAGTAACTGGAATTGACAGTTCGGTAGTTCTTTTTTTAGATTTCTGAGGAGTAGGAGGAGATTTGTTAAACAAAAAAATAAATTTCTAAACTATTAATCATGAAAAAAGTCAGCACACTATTGGTCATTCTTATATCCGCTGTAAGTATGGCGCAGGACCAGTATACAAAAGGAATGGAAAAAGCATTTTCTTTATGGGGACAAGGAAAGTCCATTGAAGCTTCCAATTTATTTGAAAGGATAAGCACCGCAGAACCGGATAATTGGTTGCCATACTATTATGTGGCCCAGATAAATACGGTCATTTCTTTTGGGGAAAAGGACGAGAGTAAACTAAAACAGCAATTGGACAAAGCACAAGAGTTTTTGGATATAGCGAAATCCATTTCTCCCAACAACCCGGAACTTATGGTACAGCAGGCGATGACACACACGGCATGGATTGCTTTTGATGGTGCAACTTACGGAATGACGTTGTCTGGAAAAGTAGCAGCACTCTATGCGCAGGCATTGCAAATAGCTCCTGAAAACCCTAGAGTTGTATTTTCCAAGGCGGAATGGGATATGGGATCCGCGCGTTACTTTGGGAAAGACGTAACACCGTATTGTAAGGATGTGGAGCGCTCGTTGGAACTTTTTGCTAACTTTAAACCGGAAAGTCCCTTTCACCCAAATTGGGGAGCTGATAGGGCGGAGGCCACCTTAGAGAATTGCGGTAAATAAAAACTACGGTGAATAGAATTTTAAAACATCTGGGAAGTGCTTTACTGGTAGGTACATGTATCTATTTTGTAATAATGATTATCCTTTATTACAATGGGGCTTATCCCAATGGTATAAGTTGGGCAAATGCTTGGGAAGAATATTATGGTAGTATGATCTTCTCCTTAATCCTATACATGGTTAACGCGATATGGATTCAGATTTTACTCAAAAAATTTAAGTATGAATTATTTACCGCCAAACGTTTCCTTATTGCCATAAGTGGAAATATTGTTTTTTCATTATTCGGAATTCTTATATCCCGACTGATACTATTCGTGGCGTTTCAAGATCAGCCGTTTGCAGAATTTTGGGGAAATCAACGTTTTGAAGATTACAGGTTCTCTCTTTTAATTGCTGTTGTTGTCGCCTTGATTTTCTATGCCGTTTGGTACTTTAAATACCGACAGGAAAATAAGGTAAAGGAACAAAAAATCATAGCAGGTACGGCTTCGGCTAAATTTGATGCGCTGAAAAATCAATTGGATCCTCATTTTTTGTTCAACAGTCTAAACGTCCTTACTTCGTTGATAGAAGAAGATCCCATTCAAGCGCAGAAGTTCACCACCTCGCTCTCTAAGGTATATCGCTACGTTTTGGAACAAAAGAACAAGGACCTTGTTACGGTCGATGAAGAACTTCAATTTGCCAAAACCTATGTGAGGTTGCTAAAGATGCGTTTTGAGGATAGCATTGTTTTGGATATACCTGACAGGGCGACTAACCCAGAGGCCAGAATTGTTCCGCTTTCCCTACAATTATTGCTTGAAAATGCGGTAAAACATAATATTGTAAATTCCTCAAAACCTTTACATATTAAAATTTCGGAAGAGGATGGTAAACTAAAGGTGACCAATAATTTACAGGAAAAACAGGTCGTAAAAAAGAGTAGTGGAGTAGGACTTCAAAACATAAGACAACGCTACGCATTGCTCAGCAAGCGCGAAATGGCAATAGATAAAACCAACAAAGACTTTACCGTGCAACTTCCCATGCTAACGCAGCAAGTTGCCGTAGTGGAAACACAACAGGATTTTATTGAAGACAAACGTTACCAAAAAGCCAAGGAGCGTGTAGAGGCCGTAAAAGGGTTTTATGGAAATCTTATTGCCTATTGCGTAGTTATTCCTTGTCTCGCATTTTTAAACTACAAAACCACCAGTTTTCCATGGATAATTTTCCCTGTTCTGGGATGGGGATTTGGGCTTCTCACACATGGGATGGAGGCGTTTGGGTATAATCCTATTTGGGGCAAACGCTGGGAAGAGAAGAAGCTTCGCGAATTAATGGATAAGGAGGATTTTTAATTTCCTTTAGCCTTTAGCCTTTAGTAGATGGCAGTTTTAAGTTAATTATAGTCGTTATTATATTTCTATAAACAATACATTTCTTACCTCTTACCTCTTACCTCTTACCTCTTACCTCTTACCTCTTACCTCTTACCTCTTACCCCTTACCCCTTCACCCATAACCAATCAATCCATCCATAAAAAACTACAGTTCGGTAATCCCTTTTTTAACAAACGCAACTCTTTAATGATATTTGAAGTGTAATTAATAAACAACTAAAAAGCAATATCATGGAAAATTTAAATGAATACAGGTACAGAAAAGCAAAAGAAAGAGTTGAAGCAATAAAATGTTTTTATTACAATCTTTTGGCATATTGCATAGTAATTTCATTTTTGGCCTGGATTAATCTTAATACGACCAGTTTCTTGTGGTTTATCTTTCCCGCTTTAGGGTGGGGAATAGGTTTGCTAGGCCACTGGAGCAAGGCATACGGTTACAATCCCTTTTTTGGACGGGATTGGGAGGAGCGTAAAATCAAGGAGTTTATGAACGAGGGTGGGTTTTAAGAAATCCAGTATCTTTAAATGACCATAGTAAATTAGATCAGTAAAGAATATAATTATGGACAATCTAAACAGGGAGGATAAATATTTTAGGGCCAAAGAGCGGGTAGAAGCACTTAAGAAGTTTTATAGCGGTCTACTATCCTATGTGGTTTTTATAACCCTTTTGGGTGCCCTTAATTATTGGATAGATCAATGGAGATACCCTTGGTTTCTTTGGGCGGCCTTCGGATGGGGAATTGGTTTGGTTTTCCAGGCAGTTAAGGCCTTTGGGTTTAATCCTTTTTTTGGCAAGGATTGGGAAAACCGTAAGATCAAGGAATTAATGGAAAAGGAAGAAGAAGATAAAAGATGGAAATAATGGAAAATGATAATAGAAAACTGAAACGGGCAAAGGAACGCCTACAAGAACTAAAAGGGTTTTATTGGCATCTTGCCGCCTACATTGGGGTAAACAGTTTCATAACAATAAGTACCATAGTCGGTAGGATGAGCAATGGCGATTCCTTTATGGATACCTTGAATTTTGGAAGCTTTGCTATTTGGTTCTTTTGGGGTATCGGGCTGTTTTTTCATGGAATAAAAGTTTTCTCCTATAATCCTATTTTCTCTAAGGAATGGGAAAAACGGCAAATCCAGAAGTATATTGAAAAAGATAAACAGGAAGCTGAAAAATTTAGATAATAACCATAAAAATGGAAACCGAACAAAACACAAAATTTTTAAAAGCTCAAAAACGGGTGAACGATATGAAAAAATTCTATCGTCATTTAAGAGTGTATATCATCATTAACTTGTTGTTATTGATTGTGAAATTCAATCTTTTTAATTGGTTCAAGGACGATTACGCTTGGATGCAAGACCCAAAATTTCTTGACTGGTTAAGCTTTAATATCTTGGGAACTCCCATTCTTTGGGGGATAGGCCTTCTAGCACATGGTTTATACGTTTTTAAATTCAAGTCTAAATCTTGGCAGGAATTGAAGCCGGGGTTTATTAAAAACTGGGAGAAAAGACAGTTGGATAAATTTCTGAAGGAAGAAAATAAGGACTAATGGAAAAGGAAAATAGTAGCGAAAAAGCAAGATTAAAGAGGGCACAGCTCAGAGTCAATAAAATAAAGGGATTCTACAAGCATCTCACGGTATATTTAATCGTAAATACGTTTTTACTTTTGATGAAAGTAATTGGCAATTCCTATTACGGCGAAAATTTTATGGGACCCGTGTGGCACTTCAGTACGTTTGCCACATGGTTTCTTTGGGGAATAGGCCTATTTTTTCATGGAATAAAAGTATTCTATTCCGGTTCCATTTTTTCCAAAAACTGGGAGGAGCGGCAGATTCAGAAATACATGGAAGAAGATAAGCGAGAGACTGAAAAATTGATGGAAGAAAACTAATGGAGATAGCGCAACCAATTATTTACCTACATGCAATAACAGGTGGACTAGCACTTATTTCTGGTGGAATAGCGATAGCGAGCAAAAAAGGAAGATTTATACATACAAAAGGAGGTAGGTTATTTTTTTATTCAATGTTGATTTCAGCCTTAACGGCTTTGGTAATCGCACTGTTGCCCGGGCATGAATCGGTTTTCTTGTTTTGCGTCGGGGTTTTCAGTATTTATTTTCTCATTATGGGTTTCCGAGCTTTATGTTACAAGAAACCTATTAAAAGTCTTTTTTATGAGAAATTGCTTTCGGGATTGCTTATTATCACTAGTATAATAATGCTTTTATACCCTATCCTTTTGGAAGGGGCTGTGAATACTGTTTTGACAGTATTTGGATTTGTTGGACTATTTTTTGGTATTAAGGACGTGTTCAACTATAAAAACCCAGAAAAACTTAGTAAAAATTGGTTGAGAATTCATTTGGGAAAGATGACGGCAGCCTATATTTCTGCTGTGTCGGCCTTTCTCGTTGTAAATCAATTTTTACCTCCCTTGTATAATTGGTTCTTACCTTCCGTTTTTGGTAGTATTTTTATCATCTACTGGTTACTAAGAGTCAAAAAGAAAACTATAAAAAATAAAGTTATCTAGAATGAACGTAATAATTATTGAAGACGAGAAGCCAGCCGCAAGGAGGCTGGGTAGATTGTTATCCGAGTTGAATGTGGAGGTTACCACCATGTTGCATTCGGTGGAAGAATCTTTGACCTGGTTTCAGGAGAATGAGCATCCGGACCTTATTTTTTTGGATATACAACTTTCAGATGGGCTATCGTTTGAAATCTTTGACATGGTCGATGTAAAAAGTGCCATTATATTTACAACGGCCTATGACGAATATGCTTTACAAGCCTTTAAACTTAATAGTATTGATTATTTACTGAAGCCCATTGACGATGAAGAATTGGAGAGTGCGGTGAATAAATTCAGAAGTTTAAAACCAGAGTCCAAAAAACTCTCCTTGGATTTTGACGATATCAAGAAGTTGTTGGTCAATCCCTTGGAACGCGAGTATAAAAAAAGATTTACGGCTCGGGTCGGACAACACTTGAAAATCATAAATGCTGATGAAGTTGAATGTTTTTATAGCGAAAATAAGGGAACCTATGCAGCTACCTTGGACGGCAGAAATTACCTCTTGGATACTACGTTGGAAAATTTGGAAGAAGAATTGCAACCCAATACTTTTTTCCGGGTAAGCCGTAAATTTTACGTGAATATCAATCACATAAAGGACATCATATCTTACACAAATTCACGCCTTCAAATAAAACTGAACCACTTTTCGGATCAAGAAATTATTGTAAGTAGGGAGCGGGTAAAGGACTTCAAGTTATGGTTGGAGTAAACTTACTTAAATTACTGATAGCTAATTATTTATTTCTTAGTATAGATTTTATCTATATCATTAAATCAAGCTTTTTCTTCACTTTTGTCTATTCTGTTTTCGTCAAAAGATGATGGTAGTAGGGTGGGTATCAGTTTTACGAAAATAGGTAGCAGAATGGCCCCTCCGGGTAATATGAAAATAGCTAACGAGGGTATGCTTTTAAAAATATCCAACAGTTGGGCCTGTACTTTTCTTTTCTCTTCCTTTGTCAAATCGCGAACGGTGGATTTGGATAATAAAGTGACCAACTCGGCACTTTCGGAAAGTTCTTTTTGTAGGCGTTTGCTATTTCTTAGGATGAGTCGGTTTACCAACTTGCCCATGCTATCGTAGAATTTTAGACCTAAGTTTTGCTCGTTCAAGAACGGAATTGTTTCTACGTTTTTTTCAAAAAAAACGGCAACATCGGCTAACGCCTGTTGTATATAACTTTCACTCAGCCCTAAATCCTTTCCAATACCAAAAATAAATTCTGATTCCCTGTATTCTAGGGAATGGTCCTCCCAAACGGTTAGGCATGCCATATCCAGTAAATACCTATTTTCCCAAACGGCACTTTGGGGTAAAAGTCGTTCCCTATAGGAGCCGTCAAAATTATGGATGTCACTTTCTATATAGGTTAATGAGGACGCCAGAAGCAGTGCCAATTTTTCATCACTCTTGTGCTTCTCTTTAGAATTTAGGGCGTGGTACGTAATGTTTATGGCCAAATACTCAATTTTTTGGGCATAGTCCTTTATAAGATGTCGGTCGGTTAGGTACTTCTTAAACAAAAGGACATCTATAAACAAGAGTGAATTGGTAATGAAACTATTAAAGGTCTTGCTTATCAGGTTATCTTCAAGGTATATTCTAGATTCCAGTAATTTCTCAAGCTTGGAGGATGTTTTATTTCCTGTAAACAATTTGCCCAGAAAAGATAAATGATTTAATTCAAGCGCCTTGTAGAATTTGAAAATTTGTTCTAGAAATGCATCGAAGTCAGTCTCTTTTTTTTCCAAGACAAACGTAAAGTAAAGCGCACTCAACAAATTTATTTTTGCCTTTTCGTCCTCTGATAGCCTGTGTTCCGGAATAATGAAAGATGGAATACCGGTATTAATACCATATACGAACCCCACTTGCTTTAAACTTCCATATAACGAATCGAACCCAGGAAAGGCGTCTTCGTGCTTTCTGACCAAGAAACCAAATTTGTCTATCCAACCAGAAGCTGATGGGTTCATGGATTTAAAATTAAAAGGGCAAAGTTAGTCAAATTAACATATCCGATATAAACGAATATGTGAAATGGCAATGCCCACTAATCGAAGCTTTGAATTTTCCTAGAATCATAAAGGGTTGATACTAATTTTCTATTTCCGGTTTGTTTGGTATCTGTGGCATAGGAGATCAAGACTGTTAACTAAATTTTAACATTTAAAACCAAACCTTCCATTTGTTCTCTCGTAAGTAAGGGTGATTCTAATCTAAAAAATAAAGAAGTAATGAAGAAATCAAAGTTATTTATGGGTCTTGGGGCGGTAGCCATTATCGGGGCCATTTTAGTTGCGGCAGATCATATTGATGCTCCCGGTTCAATGGGAACAACAGCGGATATTGCCGATTTTTATGCGTTTGAACCTACAGAAGGTTCGGATAACACCGTATTTATAGTAGATGTACAGTCTAATGTAGTTGACGGATTGGCTTATGGAACGTTTGATGAAAACGTGTTAACGGAAATCAATATAGATTCCAATGGGGATTTAGTAGAGGATTTAGTGATTCAGGCTATTCCTAGGGATGGTGTTATGTATTTCTTTGGACCAGCGGCACCTAGCGCCACAGGTTTAAGCGGTACGGTGTTGGTTGATTCTCCTCTAGGGTCAGTTGATATTTCCAGTGATACGGAGGTAACAGAAACTACGGATGACGGAGTTTCCCTTTTTGCAGGACCAAGACAGGACGCGTTCTTTTTTGATTTTTTCCGATTCAACGAGGTTTTAGCGCCATCTATGGAAGACAACTCTGGTTTCAACGTACCGGGTGAGGATACTTTTGACGGTGCTAACACAATGTCAATAGTTGTAGAGATTCCAAATAGTATGTTGGGAGAACCTACTGGAGATACCGCAATGAATGCAATAGGTGTGCCGGTCTATAAGACATGGGTAACTACAAACGTAAAACAATAATCAACAATATTTAAAAAATTATAAAATGAAACTAGATAATATAAAATACATGTTTCTATCGCTTTGTACGGTAGCAGTTTTGTCCTCATGTAACAATGATGATGATTTTACACCGCCAGTAGCAATGGCTACATGTGATGATGGAATAATGAACGGAGATGAGACAGGAGTTGATTGTGGAGGTACTTCATGTCAACCATGTGATGATGGTATGACACCAATGATGCCTGATTTCTCAGGTACTTATGCTCAGGTAGACTATATGGGTAGACCTGGTATTAATACTGTTTTAGGTGGTGATGACGATACAAAGAATGCGCATAACATGTCCATTCCTTCTGAACAGGGTACTACCTTTCAAGCTGGTTACGAAGCCAGACTGGAAGCGTTGCATGATGCTTACGCAATCGCTCTAGGATTAACTGCGGACGATGTTGATTATCAGCCAAATATTTTGGGTGATATTTTAAACGGCCCAGACGATGATGGCTTCACAAACAACCCTGTTGACGCAACACTTTTGACCACTGTTTTGGCAACAGATGTTTTGGAGGTAGCTCCAAACGCACCAACTACCTATTTTAACCCTGGTTCCGGTGCCCCTAACTATGATGGAGCAATCGGTCTAACAGGTAGAACATTACAGGATGACGTAATTGATGTCTCTTTGATTCTTTTGTTCGGTGGTGGCGACGGCGCACGCTTTAACGGGCAAGACGGACTTCCACAACTGGTAACAGATGGCGTTAGTCTTACGGCTGAAAACATTACAACAACATTCCCGTACATCGGGGCTCCTGAATAGTCTATGAAAAAGGAGTATAGGGGAGGGTTTAAACGCTCTCCCTTATTATATTCTATTTGAAATATGCTTACATCCAAAAAAAAACATAATGAAACCTATACTATACATATTTTCAATTTTACTATTTTTTTCCTGTAGCCCTAGGAATGATAGCTACGTTGCCAATAAAGAAGATTATGATAAATATTTAGTTGCTGATGAGGTAAACACAACATCAAAGTATTTTGAACTATGGAACTCAAAGATAAAGCCTGATAGCGCGCAGCTTTTAAGCTTCGCAAACGTGGCTGGGGAATATTCCAGATTCTTTAAGAAAACGGGCGATATTGAATATTTAAAAAAGGCCGAGCAAGCGCTTACCAAGGCCGTGGAAATTGCCAATATTGGTCAATCCGGTTATAGAAGATCTCTAGCTAGAAACTACATTTCACAGCATCGCTTTCGTGAGGCGTTGGAAATGGCAAAGGAGGCGGAGGACTTAGGGAGTCATGGAACTGAATCCAAAAGTTTATTCTTTGATTTACATATGGAACTTGGAAATTATGAAGTAGCCGAAAAATATCTTGACAGTATTAAAAACATGTCGGATTTTGGTTATCTGATCAGACTTTCCAAATGGAACGATTATAAGGGCGATTTAGATACCACCATAAAATTTATGGAGAAGGCCAAGGATAGGGCAGTGGGAGCCAAAAACAAAGACCTTATGATATGGAGCTTTACCAACTTGGCAGATTATTACGGTCATGCAGGTAGGATAGAGGATTCCTATAATCATTATTTAAAAGCTTTGGAACTGGATTCCAATAATGCCTATGCAAAAAAAGGAATTGCCTGGATCGCATTTTCAAACGACGATAACCCAAAGGAAGCCATGCGTATTTTGGATTCCATCACCCTTACCTACAATGCACCGGATTATTATTTATTAAAGGCAGAGATAGCGGATTATTTAAATGATGATTTGACGAGAATGGAAAATTTGGATAAGTACTTCATGGTAACCGAGAATCCCGCCTATGGGGACATGTATAACGCATATAATGTTGGATTGTATCTTGAAGAAACAGGGCAATTTGATAAAGCCTTAAAACTGTCGAAAAAAGAAGTTGAAAACAGACCTACTCCGGAATCCTATAGTTGGCTGGCTTACAGTTACCTGAAGAAAGGGGAAAAGGAAAAGGCTGCGGAAATAATAAAAGCGGAAGTTGATGGTAAGACCTTTGAACCTGCGCTTTTATATCAAGCAGCGGAAGTGTATAAGGCTAACGGAGATTTGGAAAAGGTAAAAGAATTGAAAGGAGAATTAATAGGGGCTATATATGAACTGGGCCCCAGTATGAAAAAGCAAATCCAGAATTTGTGATTTATTGCCCAATTTTTTTCATTTCTGGTTTGTTTTAGGTTGGATTGTTTTTTTGGATACGCCACGATTTTTATATCGTGGCGTTTTCATTTGATGCAGTTCATCGAAAATTAGGTTTTTTTTAAGATTCCTATAGATGAAATACATATATTTATCGACCAAGTGCATAACAACATGTTTTAAGTAGCCCCAAGCAGCCTAAAACATTAATTGAATTTAACCATTTACCAAACAAACTTTAATTATAAAAGTTATGGCATACCTACTCTTCTCATTTTGGATTACGGCAATGGTTTTTATGGTAGCAAAAAGTGTTTTAGCACATCGCTCTTTAAAAAAAACATTGAATAAGTAATTCGGTATACTTCAGATTTCACTTTATCCACCTTCTTATAAGCACCGGTAGCAGCAACAGATCTAGTAGCAACGCCGTTACCAATGTTACACTTATAATGACACCAATGGTGATACTTGGTTGATGGATTGAAAACAATAACACTAAAAATCCGAAGAAAAGGATAATGGTGGTTATGACCAAAGCTCTTCCTGTTTCGGAAAATGTTTTTTCAATAGCTTGTTCCTGTGAAAGGCCTTGGGAAATTCCCAGTTTATATTTTCCCAGAAAATGAATGGTATCATCCACCGCAATGCCAAAGACAATCGCAAAAACCACAGATAAAGAAGCCTCCAACGGAATTCCTAAAAATCCGAGAATACTCCCTGAGAAAAGTATTGGAAGTATATTAGGAACCAAGGAAATTAGGAACATTTTAATGTTTCTGAATACTATGGCCATTAAAATACCGATCAGCAACAAACCGAAGAAAAGCCCTTCTAACAGACTTCGGCGTATGTATTCCGAATTCTTGTCCAATAACATGCTCTTGCCGGTTACCTTGGCCGTAATTATGGTGGTATCCAGTCGGGTTTGGGCAAAACTGGTTATATTGCTATAAATTTTCTTTAGGCTATCAGTGCCAACATCTTGTAGTCTTCCGTTTATTCTCGCTTTGTCCTCGGAGGGATTCACAAATTTGTCAAATTGTTTTCTGGCCAGTTTTTTGGCATCCTTTTTATAATTTTCAAATTTTTTTTCTTCGTTTGGTAGTCGGAAGAAATCTGACTTGTTTAAATTGTTCGCTTTGTTTATGACTTTGTAAGGCAGGTTAGAGGATTGGATATTTCCTATGCTTTTAATTTCTTTGATATAATTGGTCAGCTTTTCTATTTCCTTGGCGGCTATGAAATCAGTCACTTTATAGCCATTTTTAGCAATTATGGCAATTTCCAGTGGACGGAATCCCGAATACTCTTCTTGAAAAAATTCAAAGTCCGAAGCAATCTTGCTGTTGCTTGGTAAGGTCTGTTTAAATTGGTGGTTTGTGCTTATAAGATAAATACCAACAATACATAAAATGGTAAATACTCCGGTACCTATTAAAACTGTGTTTGGATATTTTTTGGTGAATAGGTTGATTTTCAATAACAGATATACCCATTTTTTTGAAACACTTCGTTGCCCGATAAGATTTTTTTCCGGTAGACTTATTAGAAGCGAACCCGTCAACAGTATTACGGTTGCATATGCCACAATAACTCCAATGGCGGCGTTGATTCCAAAATCCTGTATACTAATTAACCGCGATGATAACAGAGTGATAAAACCAATGGCGGTCGTTATGGAGGTTAGCAACGTGGTCATTCCCACTTCACGAAAGGAGGATACCATAGCCTTGTATTTAGGTTTTCCGTTGTGTATTTTCCGAATAAAGCTATCTGTAAAGTGAATAACATCCGATGTCCCTACTATGAGCATCAGGACAGGATAAAAAGCTGCCATCGCATTCAATTCTTTTCCCAATGTTGCTAAAAGACCCAAAAAAAGTAGCAACGACATTCCAATTGAAACTACAGAAATTAGAACAACTGGAAGACTACGGTATATAAAAAGTAGAATAATGAACACGAGTATGGATGCAACTATAGTGGTTTTTAAAACCTCTTCTTTTTGCATTTCCACTATGGCCTCGTAAAAAAATGCCCGGCCCAGGATATGGTAATCATTGAGTTTTCTTTCTTGTAACCCTTTCCTTATCTGATTCAACAAAATTTCGGACTGTTTATAGTCCAAATTATCCACTGTCTGAAGCGCTACCACAAGTGACCTGCCTTTGGTGTCAATTAAAACATTTTGAAAAAGGGAGTCTTCCTTAATTTTATTCCAATCCCGCTGATAATGTTCTTCTTTGTCCTTATTGATAATTGGGAGTGCGGTATACCCAAACGAAGTCTTTAAAGGATAGGATAATGTAGTTAAAGAATTGCTTTCCGTGACATAGCTAAACTGTTTGGTTTCTAGAGAAAAGGAATTGAACCGGTTTAAAAAATCCTTATCAAAAATGGTAGGATCGTTTTTTACGGCAACCAATAAAAAGTTATCGTCCGTTCCAAACTCTTCCATAAAAGAATTGTAAAAAGCCAAATCCGAGTCTTCTTCGGGAAAAAATTGACTAAAATCAAAAGAGAATTTGAGATTGTCCAAGACCGATACCGAGTAGGCCCCAAAACAAACGAAAAGAATGATGCACAGTATTTTTAAATAGCGGATTTGGGTCATCATTTAACCATGTGGAATCTACAGGTTTTAGCGCACAAATTTACCATTATAGTTAGTATTAGCTTCAAAAAAACAGTTAATAGTGAACGGAAGTCATTAAATTGGGAACATGATTAAAACACGCGTTTGGTATTGTTTGTTGGCAATTATAGCAGGAATTACAATTGTGGGGGCACAGACCCAGAAAAAGGCTAATGATTCTACAAAAAACCTTAAGGTTAACGTGTTGCCCGTAGTCTTTTACCTCCCGGAAACAGGTTTGGGGTATGGGGTATTGGGACTATCAACGTTCAGAATGCCAGGTGAAGCGACAACTACAAGACCATCTTCGGTTCAGATGGGTTTAACACTAACCACTAAAAAACAGTTCCTTTTATTTGTGCCTTACGAACTTTATTTTGATGAAGAGAAATGGAGGCTTAGGGGCGAATTAGGGTTTTATAAATATTTTTATAACTATTTCGGCCGGGGAATAGCTTCCAATGCAGAGAATAAGGAAACCTATACAGCAGATTTTCCAAGATTTAGATTGGCCGCCTATCGCGAAATATTGCCAAGATTTTCCATAGGTTTGGGGTATGAATTTGATGGTTATCATGTGCTGGAACCGGAACCAAACGGACTTTTGGACAATTCCAACGAAATTGGAAAGGAAGGAGGAACCATTTCCAATTTAGGACTTTTGGCACTATATGACACTAGGGACAATATTTTTTATCCCACCAAAGGCTGGTATTTGGAAGGTGCTTTATATCAAGGCGCTAAATTTTTAGGGGCAGACTTTTCTTATACTAAGTTTGAATTAGATGCTCGTTACTTTCAAAAAATTAAAGGTGAGCAGGTGTTTGCTTCTAATTTTTTTCTAGGAACGCGTAGCGCTAACACCCCTTTTCAGGACCTAAATTACTTGGGTACAAAACGAACACGTGGCTTTGATAACAGAAGATTTTTAGATAATACAGAACTCAGTTTAACATCCGAATATCGTTTTCCAATTTGGAGAAGATTCAAGGGAGCTGTTTTTGGTTCAGCCAGTACGGTTAGTCCTTCCTTGAACGACATTTTTGCTACCACTTACAAAGCCGCTTTTGGCGGGGGAATTCGCTATGTGGTAAACAAAAAAGAGGGCACCCGATTAAGGATTGATTATGGACATTCCAGTGAAGGCGGACAATTTTATTTTACCATAAACGAGGCATTCTAAAGCTACAGGTCAATAAAATTATCCAGATCTAACGTCCAGTCATAATTTTTATAGGTAATGTCAATTCCTTTCGTGGTAGGAATTAACCCTTGATTTTTTAATATCTTTTTTACACCACTTTTACACCCGAAATCTCCTCTGAACCAGTTGAAGAGCGAAGTAACCGCCACTTCTTTCTTATCGGCATTATAATCGGTTGTTCGTTCCAGATACCTTTTTGTGCCTTTATCAAATTGTTCGTCCAACCGTTGCCACTCGTAGATGGCTACTGGAGGGCAATCCTTGGCTCCACAGTTAAGCGCAAAGTGTATGCGATAATCCCGCTTTTCTACACGTAAGTTTCCTTTCAAATTTGTTCGGAAACCATTTTCGAATCATACCCAATCCATATTCCCACTGGGATTTTCTAATTATTCCATGCTCTATCTTGGCAAAGGAAATATGCTCCCCGGCAATCTTTATCTGTTCTTTTTTAAAAAAAGTGCCCCTATCGTTGTATAAATCTGGGTTTTCCCTTAGGATAACTTGTATATAGGCATTGTAGATATTCACCCAGAAGGCTAGCTTCTTGTTATTGGTGTCCAAGGCATTTTCTAAGGTAGCCAACGAAGTATTGGCCAAGGTTTCCTGAATTTCTTTTGTATCCTTTCCGTTTTTTATATCCGTCAAAAATTTTTCCGATAATTCGTTAAAGTTGATCATAGTGTTTGGCGTTGCTTCTTGTGCTTGCAAGTTATCTCTACCGTTTAATAAAAGAATTAGGATAATTGTCAGAAAATAATAGTTCTTGTTCATCGGAATCATATTGAATTTCAACAATAGTTACGTAAAGATAAGTTTATGGTTCACAAATGGGTCGTAAAATACTTGGTAACTTTCAGTATTTAAACGACTTTTTAATCATAAAATTTAAAACCCTTTTCAATCTATTTACGTAGATTTATTAAAAAGAGAACATTTTAACCATAGAAATTCCTATTCGAATTTTCACTTCCGTTCAGGAAAAATGTATATGATTAGTATAATTATTCCCGCACATAAGGAAAAGAAAAATCTTACTTGCCTCATTAGCCAACTTTTACAATTGAATTGTGGCAACGATATGGAAATAATTGTAGCGTTATCACCCGAGAGTAAGGATGATTTTAATGATGACTTTGGCAAAATCGTTACCGTTTTATACTGTAAAAGGAAAGGGCGTGCCGCACAAATGAACCAAGCATCGGAAAATGCAAAAGGTGATATACTAGTCTTTCTCCATGCTGATGTAAAACCGCCTAAATCCTTTCTTGAAGATATTGGGAAAACTATAAAAGAAGGGTTTGACGCTGGTTTTTTTTCCTACAGATTTGATAAGGACAGCATACTTTTACGACTAAATGCCTCATTTACTGGAAAGGACGGCTTTTTTACCGGAGGAGGTGACCAATGTTTGTTCATTCGAAAATCGGTATTTGAAAAATTAGGCAGGTTTGATGAAGAACAGGTACTCATGGAGGATTTTGAATTCTTTAAACGAATGAAAAAGCATAAAGTCCCTTATACTATTGTTAAGAACGACCTTGTGGTTTCTGCCAGGAAATATGAGAGCAATTCCTATTTAAGGGTAAATTTATCCAATCTATTATTAGTCATACTTTTCAATATGGGCTATTCCAGTAAAAAGCTCAAATCCCTACATGACAAACTTCTTCGAACCCCCTATAATGGATGAGATTATAAACGGCATTCAGCAGATAGGAATTGGTGTGTCGGATACCAAGTCTGTTTTTAATTGGTATAGAAAGCATTTAGGTTTTGATATTTTATTGTTTAAGGATGAAGCAGTGGCAAGTTTGATGACCCGTTATACGAACGGGACACCGCAAAAAAGAGATGCGTACTTGTCACTGAACCTAAGGGGGGGAGGCGGTTTGGAAATTTGGCAATTTAAGGACCGTACACCAAGTCCGCCTGAAAATCCTGTTCAGCTCGTGGATTTGGGAATAAATACTATGAAAATCCGGACTACAGATATCCGACAAACCCATAAAAGTCTTGAGGTATTGGGATTAAAATTTCTTTCTGAAATTATAACTTCCGATTTTAATAGCAAGTATTTTTATTTTAATGACCCTTGGGAAAATAGGGTTCAGATAATTCAGGATGATTATTCGTTTATGAATACCCGATACTGTTGTGGTGGTGTTATGGGTGTGGTAATAGGGGTTTCTAACATGGATGTTTCAATACAGTTCTACGGTGACTTGTTGGGTTATTCCAATGTACTGGTCGATGAGATTGTTGAATCTTCATGGGACGATAATCCAGAGAAAGGAAAGTTCAGAAGGGTAATTCTACAACATGAAAGACAGTCCTATGGAGGTTTTGGAGCACTTTTGGGACCCACGCAAATGGAATTGGTACAGGCATTGGACAGGACTCCAAAAAAGATTTATGAAAATAGGTTGTGGGGAGATTTGGGATATATTCACATTTGCTTTGATATCTCCGGAATGGATAAGCTACGAAAAAAAGCAAAAGCTATGAATCATCCGTTTACAGTTGATAGTGCTAGAGGATTTGACATGGGAGATGCCGCAGGGCATTTTAGTTATATTGAAGATCCGGACGGAACACTTATTGAGTTTGTGGAAACACACCGTGTTCCTATTTTAAAGTCTTTGGGATTACACTTAAACCTACGAAACAGAAATCCACAAAAACCATTGCCAAAATGGCTGGTGAAAACATTGAGTTTTCATAGAATTTTAAAGGACTTAAAATGAAATAACCAAGCTATTAGACTTATTCCTTTCCTTTTGTTGTCCGAATCAATCCTACTCCTGAGAAGAAGAATATAGCTCCTAAAACTGCGTATACTATAAGTGATTTTGTTGTACCGGTGCCGTTACCAAATAAGATTGCCGCGTAAATAAGACCTCCTATACCTAGGAGCGTCAATATTGTTCCAAAAAGTTTCTTTAAATCCATAGCGGAAAAGTAAGAAAAAAAACTTGTCCTTAAACAATTCTTTTTTAAGATGTAGACACTACACCTAGCGTGTACAATTGTTCTAAAGTTGGGGATTCGCTTCCTCCTGCAGGTTCTAGGGTTATACCAAATGCTTCGGACTCATTCGGATTGTTTAAGGCAAAAACCTTATTTTCATCCGTTGCAAAATCCTCTAGAAGACCCATGCTCGTTGGGGTCAAAGGTGATAGTTTGAGTGACCAAACCTGGTACACAAAACCATCCGGAGGTTCTGGTAAACCTTGAGCATCTATAAATACTTTTTGTTCCTGTTTGTTCCAATACGCCTTCGCGTAAGAAGTTGGTGAAACAGTTTGCCCACCCAGGGGAACTACAGTAATATCTTTATCCCTTAATGTGTTTAGGAGTGATTTTGTTTCCTCCAAAGACGTATCGGAATCCGCTACTTTCTCTTCCAATTGATTATTTTCTTGCTCAACGATTTCAATTTTTGATTTCAGCTCTTGATTCTGATTGTAAACCATGAACAAACCAATGGCCAATAATATAGATGCTGCCCAACCTACGTATTGTGCCCAGTTGGAACGACTTTCTGAAATTGGAATCACCTTAGGTTCAGTTGTACCCATATTAGCTTTAACCGAAGTGAAAGTGTACGGCTTCACTGAAGACGCTTTTCTCGTTAATTCCAAGACAGCTTCTTCTATTGCCTCTATCTCCATTAGAATCTCTGGATGCTTCATTGCATTTGCATGAACTTCCAGATTCTCTGCTTCGGATAGTGCTCCAGCTACGTAGAGCTCTAATATTCCTGACGCTATGTATTTTTGAACATCCATTTAATTAACCTCCATATTTTCCCGTAATTGGGAAATGCAACTTCTATTTCTTGTCTTGACGGTTCCGACCGGAATTTCCAATTCTTCTGCCGCCTCTTTTTGCGTATAACCCCTAAAGTATAAAAGTTCGATTATTTGAACACATTTCTCTTTAAGGTTTTGCACTAATTTTTTCAGACCGGAAGTGTCGACACTAACATTCTCCTCCTCCCGGCTTTCCAAAATACCTACGAAGTAATCTGCGGAAAGGTTCTTTTTTTCATTTTTATACGACCTACTGCGTATTTCATCGATAGCCGCATTCCTTGCTATATTCAATATCCAAGTAAAGAAACGGCCCTTAGAGGAATTATAACTATCGGAATTGTTCCAAATTTTTATAAAAACGTCCTGACATATTTCTTGTGCGATTCCGTCATTCTTGACAATGGTATTTATTACGCCGCAAATATTCTGGGAATACATCCCATATAGCTTTTCAAAGGCAGTTGAGTCCTTTTGCTTAAAGCGTTCTACCAAATCATCTAATTGCATATAACTTTCTTTAACCCACTAAAAATAGAAAAAGCTGCTTAAGAAGCAGCTTTTTTATTACCATTTTTTTAACTCTATTGAATTATGCCCGTGCAACTTACCCTTGCGCCGGCGTCTCCACTAGGTTGTGAGGTATAGTCATCTACACCTTGGTGTACGATAACGGCTTTACCCACAATGTTTTTATTCTCATCGTCACAGCCAATGCACCATTGGTCCGTTGAAAATTCTACTGTTGCGTTACCCTCGGCATCGGCGTTAAAGTTACCAATATCGCCTTTGTGGTATCCCTCTGCAGCTCCCCATTTACCATGTGGTTCATTTGTAGGGTTCCAGTGACCTCCAGTAGATTTACCATCTGCGGAAGAACAGTCAGCCGACTCATGAAGGTGTATGGCATGTTCCCCTTCTGATAGACCACTCAGCATGGCGGTCATTTTTACCTCCCCGTCCTCTTCGGAAAAGGATACCTCACCTTTAACGTCGCTGTCGCTTTTTGGCTCCATCATAAAATTGATGGCCTCCATATTTTCCTCCTCCATCATATCGTCCATTACTTCCTCAGTTTCGGCTTCGGCTTCGGATGCTTCTTTTTTTACTTCTTTACAGCTAACTACGGCCAATAAGGCCAAAGCTGCCAATTCTAATTTAAATATCTTTTTCATTTTTAGTGTTTTTAGGATTATTCCTTAAAATTAAGAAAATTAAAGCGGGATGTTAACTCATATCATAATGATTTTAACAGCATCCGATTATCACGAACGCCTTTCTTCAGGTTTTCACAGAGTAGGAGCGACTTGTCAATCCTTATTTGCGAGTTCCTGTACATTGCAATCATATAGATTATCCCACGTATTTTACCCGCGGTAAACGATTCGAAAATAGCAAAGGCATCAGCATCGCTTACCAATACGGCATCCAGTTCCTCTGGCATTTCCACACCATATTTGGAATCATCTTCAAAGAATTGCAGTTGAAAGTAATCATTGGGGAATACCCCCAACTCTTTTTGATAGCGTTTACCGAACATCATGTAATAGTTTCCATTTCGCTTTTGAATCGCGCCATGAAAATTAAGCTCCTTTCCCTCAAAAGATGCTTTTGCCCTTACTCTCTTGATATCCTTTGATAAAAATGGCTCCACGATATGTGCCGGAAGTAAAAGGGAATAGTAGCTTCCGATTATAGTAATTTCAAAGACTGGGCTTTTCAAAAGAATATTATTACAAAAGGATATTTTCTTATTCCATTACTTGATTAAGTAGGTTTCCGTTAACCCAATTATTTACTTTTCTTGAATAGCCCTCTTAAATCAGGATTATAGAAGACACCCACTTGAAGTCGGTCATAATCCCTTGTTCTAAAATGGTTTTTCAAATATCCTGCCTGTACGCTCAGGTTTTCGGTGACATTGACTCCCATGGCAGCGTATAAACGGTTTTGATCAAAAGCATTGTTTTGTAAATTGATGAAGATTTCATCATAAAAATTGAGGAAAAAGATATCCGTAAGGGGCAAGGTCACCTGCAGGCGATATCGGGCACGGTGTTCCGTTCTGCTTAAATCCGTTTCGGGATCACTTAGAATGTTCGTTTGGGAAATAAACCGCTGTTCCAAACGATACCGATGTTCAAAAAGAAATTCCCAAACCTTATTTTTTAGAATAAATTGCTCAAAAATACGGTGCTCACTAAGGTTCGCCTCTTTAGGACTTTCCTCAAAAGTCGGGTCCGTTTCAATATAGCCGTAACCAATAGTTGCAATAGCATCGGGATTAATATGGTAGTTAAGACCTGTTCTTAAGAGTAATTGATTAAAATTTTTGGCTTGCTCGTAATATCGTAACTGTGCCTCGGTATGAATGCTTAATTTTTCGGATATTCTATTTGTTCCAAAGTACATATGCCAAGACCCCAGTTTGTCCTCGCCGGTATCTTGGGCAGACGCTATTGTTAATTGAAACACAAACAGTAATAATACAATTTTCCTCATAGATATTGCAAATGGTTGATCCAGCACTAAGATGGACTTTTTCTTATTTTAGTTAAACATCACTTTCCGTCATGGGCTCATCCTTTATAGGTGTCCCCTTATCGCCTTTTAGGTATACATCCAAAAACCCTAAAACACGGCTATATGCTTCCACCTGGTTCTCCTTCTTAACAAAGCCATGCCCTTCATCATCAAAGAGTACATATTCTACGGGCACACCGTTTTTCTTTACCCCCGCAACTATTTCATCGGATTCAACCTGCAATACACGTGGGTCTTTAGACCCCTGTAAAACAATGAGCGGCTTGGTGACCTTATCTGTATGGAACAATGGAGAAATAGCTCTTAGACGAACTGAATCTGCACTGTTTGGGTCGCCTAATTCCAAATACAATGCTTCTTTTTGAGCCTCCCACCATGGTGGAATACTGCGTAGCGTGCGAATCCAGTTGGTAACCCCGAACAAGTTTACGCCCACATCAAATTCCTCTGGAGTATAGGTCAAAGCCGCCATGGTCATATAACCCCCGTAGGAACCCCCAATAATCCCTATTTTTTCACCGTCAATTTCAGGTTGTTCTGCCAACCAATTCTTACCGGCTACACAATCCTTCAAATCCTTATCCCCGTGGTTAAGGTCGTCCATCTGATAAAAGGTTTTTCCGTACCCACTACTTCCGCGATTGTTTACCGCTAAGACTGCATAGCCGTGATTAACCAAATATTGAATAAAAGAACTGAAGTTTTGTCGGGATTGTCCTCCTGGACCCCCGTGGACCCATACCAATGCCGGAACTTTGGTATCAGCGCTTGCCTGATGCGGTTTGTAATAGATGGCAGGAATTTCCAACCCATCAAATGATTTATATCGAATGACTTCGGCATTTACCAAATCTTGGGCCTGAATCTCAGTATTGAGTACATCGGTTAATTTGGTCTGCTCTTTGGTCTCCAGATTGTATACATACAAATTACTAGGAGTATGTGAACCACCAGCATAAAAGGACATCATAGTTTCATCATCCGAAAACCCCACGTTGGAAACATCCATCCCTTCAGTAATGGGTAGAGGTATGTTTTTATCCGAGGCCACTTCTCTTATTTCAATCACGTTTTTTGCGTCTTCATTGATATAGGTTACCTGATAGGTGCCATTATCCGTAAAATAGGAACCTGCAATATCCCAATCGCGGGACATTACTTTTTCCGTGGTTTTGTCGTCGATATTATATTTCATCAATTGTGCAAACTCGGTGCCATCATCTGTGGTGTAATATAGCGCTGAACCATCCGGAGAAAAATCCTCCGGACTGTTGGCGCTTTGGTTCTCATTGATTTTAACCATGGATTTATCCTCAAGGTTATAAAGGAAAAGGTCGGAATCATTCGTGTTTATTGGTTTGATCAGAGGAAGGTATTTTTTATCATCGGAAAGGCCACCAATAAAATAGCCATCTTCATTTTTATAAAGCATATTGGGCGTAAAGGTTTCCAAATCCATTTCGTACAAATCAGAATACCTGTCGTCCCTTTTATTGGAAGCAAAGAGAAAACTGGATTTGTCTTTCGTCCATCCATAGAAATTTGCACGCTTCCCTTCAAACGGGGTTAGGTCTTTATGACCTCCATCCGTGTCCCTTAAATAAATATGATAGATTTCATCACCGTTGCCATCCATACGAAACAGCATCCGCTCATCTTTTGGGAAATAAGAAATGGCGAATACGGAAGAGCTGTCAGATTTGGTAATGGGCTCCATTTGACCACCAGTAATAGGAACCGTGTACATATTATAAATCCCGGATCGGTTGCTGGAAAGCAATATTTTCGATTTATCCGGAGAAAAACTAGCCCCACCAATGGCCTCGTTGTCCATCATCTGCTCAATGGTATAGGTTTTCATGGTCTCTGCAATGGTAGGCTCCTTTGGCTCTTCCTTACAACCCCATACTAAGAGGATTGCGAATAAAATAGATAGTCTTTTCATATTTGTTTGTTTTAATCGATTGTCGTTTTTGGTCTGTTTTGCCCTAACTCGAATTGCCTTATTATTTTAGGCGAAACGTTTCTGTTTCTTTAAATGGTGATACATCCAAACTTTCTATGGATTCGCGATAGGCCTTCCATTTATCGCCAAAAAAGCTATTGGTCTTGTCCAAGGCCATTTTTAGTTCGTCCTCCGCATATTTGATAAGATCGCGTTCGGTTTTGGTGATACCGTTTTTGCGACTTCCTGCATAACGGTTTGCATTTTGGATACGCTGCATCACCGTAATTTCAGGATTGCGGGTAATGCCTTGTCGTTTATCATCTTTACCTAGATATAGTGCGATAACGGAATCTATTTCCTTGATGATATCGTTGGAAGCCTTGATTTGGTCCTTGTATTTTTTCTCGTCTTTTTCCTTCAATTCCTTACTAAATTTCTCGGCTACCGTTTTGCTCTCCACCAATTGCTTCACAGCATCTGCAGCGATCTGGGTCATTTTTTCGATGGATTTTCCTGTTTCATAAACTTCGCTGATGGATGCCGAATTTACATCCAGCCTTGGGTCGGATTTAACCTGAACGGTTGTTTCATCGGTGAGGTTGCCAAAGCTCATTTTAACTTTGTAAGTGCCCGGTTTTACATCAATACCCCCCGACTCATTCTTGCTTTTGCTTATAGTTCTTGAAGGCCTATCCGGTCCTTTCTCATCCATTCCCCAATAGATTCTATGAAAACCTGCTTTTTCCGGGGTTTTATATTTTAAGGTGCGAATCAGTCTATTGCCATCATAGAAATCGAATTGGATGGAGTCCTTTTTTTGAACTCCTGTTAGGGTAGAGTCTTTTTTAGAAGTCGATGCCATTGCGTCATCCTTTTTATCACCATCCTGCTTCTCTTCATTATCATCCTTCTTCATATCCTTTTTGCCCTCCTTTAAAAAATAGGTAATCATAGCGCCGGATTTTCTGTTTTCACCTTGATACAACGCATCACCCCCGAATCTACTACCCGTTGGTTGTTGATAGGAAGCCTGATAAGCGGTAGGTGGTGTAAAAATGACAGTTTCCTTATTCAAAATTGTCCTATCCGATGCCAACGCCCGCAAAGGCCTGATATCATCCAATACCCAAGCAGCACGGCCAAAAGTTCCTATGACCAAATCTTGTTCCCGGATGTATAACCAAATCTTTAGTGGAGACGGTAGGAAAACCTTCGGTCCATTTTTGCCAAGACTGCGCTGCGTTAAATGATACGTATAAACCATCATCCGTTCCCAAGAACATCAAATTCGGGTTTTCGGAATCTTCAATGATGCTTAGCGTGTAACTTTCAACATCGTTTTCGTCCACGATATGCGTCCACGTTTTTCCATAATCCTTTGTTCTGTAGGCATAAGGCGCATAATTAAATCTTCTGTAATCATTGGCTATTAGCAAGGCTTCTCCCTTGTTGTTGGTAGAAGCTTTAATCTGTGGAATCCAACTACCTTTTGGCAAACCTTTGATGTTAGCGGTAACTTCCGTCCAAGAAGTGCCCCCATTTTGGGTATAATGCACGCGACCATCGTCCGTACCTACCCATAACATATCCTTTTCCACCGGTGATGGCTCTATGACTAGGATGGTCGTGTGATTTTCTGCTCCGGTGGCATCCATAGTAAGTCCGCCGCTTTCACCTTGTTTTTGCTTTTCCGGGTCGTTGGTGGTCAAGTCAGGTGAAATCACCTCCCAAGTAAGTCCCTTATCCTTGCTTTTGTGAACGAACTGACTCCCAAAATAGACGGTACTATTATCAAAAGGGTCTTGCCCAATTCCTGCGTTCCAATTAAAACGAAGCTCGGTTTCGGCATCCGGTGGAGTAGGGCGTACAATATAATTATTACCCGTTATGTAGTCATATCTGGAAACGAATCCTTGTTGGCTCATGGCATAGCCAAAACGACTGTCATCTTTGTCCGGAACAACATCAAAACCATCTCCAAAAGCAATTTCCTGCCAGTAACTATTTCTAATTCCCTGGGCTTTCCAAACATAGGCAGGACCTCTCCACGAACCATTGTCCTGCATGCCGCCATAGACGTTATAAGGATATTCATTATCTACGTTGATATGATAAAACTGGGCCACGGGCAGATTGCCGATAAAGCGCCATGATTTTCCACCATCTTTCGAAATGTTGAGCCCTCCGTCATTCCCGTCCATCATAAACTGACCGTTTTCCGGATGAATCCAAAAAGCGTGATGGTCCGGATGTATGCCGTTATCCACCCCGTATGCAGGCATGAGTTCTGAAAAGTTCTTACCACCATCTTCAGAAACATTCACATAAGTAAATACGGAGAATACCCTGTTTTCATTTTCAGGGTCCACATAGATTTCCGAATAATAAAATGGACGATTTCCAATATCAGACTTATCGTTTATTTTTTTCCACTTAAAACCTCCGTCTTCCGACCTGTACAAGGCGTTCTTTTTGGCCTCGACCAAAGCATAGACAATATTCGGTTTGCCTGGGGCAATGGCCACGCCAATACGTCCCAAATTTCCTGAGGGAAGTCCATCCTCCTCCGTTAGTTTTTTCCAATTCTTACCCCCGTCATGGGTCATATACAATCCACTTCCTTCCCCGCCAGATGTAAAGAACCATGGTTCTCTTTTGTGCTCCCACATGGCGGCGATGAGTTTATTGGGATTTGTGGGGTCCATAATCAAATCGGCTACTCCTGTCTTGTTGTTGACGAACAATACTTTTTCCCAAGTCTCACCACCATCAGTGGTTTTAAAAACTCCACGTTCCGGATGTTCTCCCCATGGGGAGCCTATTGCGCCCACATACACGGTATTCGAGTCCATTGGGTCTATTTTTATCCTATGGATATGTCTTGTTTTTTCCAGACCCATGGATTTCCAGCTTTTGCCGCCGTCCAAGGATTTATAAACCCCATAACCTCCATTGAGGCTGTTTCTTGGGTTGCCTTCCCCAGTACCGACCCATATTACTGATGGATTGGATTGTTGTATGGCCACGGCACCAACGGAAGCCGTAACTTCCTTATCAAAAACGGGTTCCCATTTGATTCCACCGGAAGTGGATTTCCAAAGTCCACCGGATGCGGTATCCACAAACATGACATCTGGATTATCGGTCACCACATCTATGGCCGTGACACGACCGCTCATACCACCCGGACCAATATTTCTTGGTTTCAGGTCTTGCATGAGTTTCATGTCAAGCTCTTGGGCTATGGTAAAAAAGGATGTAAAAAGTAGTGAAAGGAAAAGTAATTTTTGAGTCATTTTTTGGTGAGTTAATTAGTCGCCTAAATATAGGGGAAATGGATGGGGAGAATTCTTAAATTGATGTTAATGGAAGGAATTAAATATTCTTTTTTTAATGGAAGATTAGGTAAAGTATACTATCAAACTTGGATCAATTCTTACCTAAAAGCGTAACAAAAACACAACGAAAACGTCTTATAGTTTCATCAATCAAATCAAATACTTCAATGAATCAGACACTTACGCAAAAAGGGCGCATTTTAATTACGGTAATCGTAACCATACTCATCTGGACTCACGTACTTTGGGATTATACACATGGCGAAATTCCAGTGCACCATGTATTGCATAACGCGGATTTACCCGGAATACCTAATTGGTGGGGCGCTAGTGTTTTGCCCATATTCACGTATTTTTTGATTGTTCCGTATTGCTAAAAGACTTTGATTGACAAATAGGCCGGAAAGTAAAGACTCCCTAAAACAGTCAATTTTACGAGTGTTGTCAGGAATTCTTTTCGCTGTAAGCATATCCGTCTGTTTTATGAACGGAATTGACATTACCGATTACATTATGGGCCTGATCTTTCTTTTGTCCTTTGTTTTTCCCTTGTACAAATCGGAATACCTTCTGGGATGGGTACTGGGCTCCGCATTTATTTTTGGGGCCATTCTCCCTATGGCTTTTGGAAGTATTTTATGTTTGCTCTTCTTTCTGACTTATAAATTGAGCAGAGATGTACTAGGATTAGTAAGACCAAAGACCAAGTAATCGTTATTTCTTATCAAAAATCCCAAACAACTCGTTACCGTGTCGAGGAGGGATGGAATTGTAGCATCGTTCAAAAGTATTAGTTTTAAAATAAGGGGATAAATAGTTTAAATACAATTCTTTATCTCCTCCAAAAGGTCTTTTGTCCAGATTGTCAGTCAAGGGGATGTCAAACCAAACCCCAACGAGTTTACCGTTTGGTTTTAAGAGTTTTGCCATATGCTCAGCATAGGCACTTCTATTTTCATCGGTAGGCACAAAAGAGCAAAAGAAGGTTTGCTCCAATATTAAATCGTAAGCACCTTGGTGTTGAAAGAAATCCTCATGAATCAATTGCGACGAAGGAAAATCCGAATTTCTATTTTTAAAGTTTTTCAACGGAACTTCAGAAATATCCATCACGAATACATTCTTAAAACCTTGCTTCCAGATGTATTCCGCTTCATAGGCATTTCCCGCACCAGGGATGAGAATAGAAATCGATGTATCGGTCAGTTGATCTATATATTCCTTTATGGGTGTGGAAGGGTAACCAATGTCCCAACCTATATTTTGGTCGTTATAGCGTTTGGTCCAGTACTGTTGTTCTGAGTTCATAGGTTGATTATAATTTAGCCAAGGTCCAGTTCACTAGATTAAGCCCTATTGCTAGTTTTATTGGTACTATGTTCAATACCAATTCGTAGTTATAATTCTCACTTTTTCACCTTGCTTTCCCAATAACTAAAAAAAAGTCATTAAAAAACGGTATACATCGTCGTTACTATTGCTCCTTTAAATTCTTTTGATGTAACGGACAATAGCTGTTCCGCATTCTTGAGCTTAAAATTAAAAGGAGGTTCCAGAATATTGACACCACTTTTCTTTTTTAACCGAATCCCTTGCCCGGAGAGGATATCACTATTTGGTATAAAATCACCTTTGGGTATATGCTCGGTTAGAATTACATATTTAAAGCAGGACAGCTTGCTCACTATATTTTTAATTTCGGCATTGGACAGATGTTGCAATACCTGTCGGAGGATGGCACAATCGGCAATCGGTAAATCGTCTTTTGCAATATCCAAACATCGGAATTCTAGATTATCCGCTTTAAATTTTTCCTGATTACGAGCAATAAGTTCGGGAACAATATCAATTCCAACATAGTTCTTAGTGTATTTAACCAATTCCTTTCCCACATTAAAATCGCCACAACCTAAATCACAGACTGTGAGCGGACGCTCAAAAGTGTTAAGAAAAGAAATGACCACTTTTAGGTAGGGCAGTACAATTTCCGGATCGTGCGACCCCAAACCGGAATAAAAAGAAGAGGAATTTCCGCCCCAAAGATTGCGGTCGTAAATCTGCTGCATTACCGCCTTGGTAGGCCATGCCTTCTTATGTTTTTTAGATTTTACGTCGGACATTGATTTTTAATATATCCAAGATGAATTAAAAAGAACTTTTGTTTTATAGACTTACTCACTACTCACTACTATTCTTTATAAACCACCCCATCTTTCATGACAAAAGTCACTTCCTTCATGTTTGAAATATTCTTTAACGGGTCACCCTTTACAGCTATGATATCCGCCAGAAATCCCTTTTCCAGTTTCCCGAGTTTATCTAAATGAAACATATTGGCGTTAAGGGAAGTAGCCGAGGTAAGTACATCTAAAGGTTTCATGCCATATTCGACCATTAGTTCCATTTCCCGATAGTTTTCACCGTGGGTGAACACACCCACATCTCCACCAAAAACTATGGGTACACCGGATTCCAAGGCCAGCTTAAAAGAAGCCTTTTTCTTGGTAATACGTTCGGGCTCAGGTTCGGTTCCTTTTTTCCACCCCTTGTAGCGCGTTATGGCATCTCCGGCAGCAAGCGTTGGGCAAAAACCAATTCCTCTTTCTTTCATCAGTTTGAACAGTTCCAGCGTACCGCCATCCCCATGCTCAATGGTTTCTACACCACCGTTTATAGCGCGAAGCATTCCCTCAGGGGTGCTGGCATGTGCCACCACATATTTTCCAGCGCTGGTTGCCGTGGCGACCATAGCATCTATTTCTTCCTGTAAAAAGGTAGGTTGGGAAGGAGCCCCGGGCGTCCATCTATAATCTGCATAAATTTTTATAAAATCGGCTCCATTGCCCAGTTGCCGCCTAACGGTCTTGATAACCTCAGGCACTCCACTGGCAGGTTCTGCTCCCAAAGGAATCTGAACACCATCGTGAAAACCTTTAGGACCATAGGCTCCCGTGGCTACTATTGCCGGGCCGGCGACCAAAAGCCTTGGTCCTGGAATAAGACCGTTATCGATTGTTTTTTTCAAATAAACATCGGTATATCCGGCACCTTCTGCTCCTAAATCACGCATTGTTGTAACGCCGGCCATTAACGAGTTTTTGGCGTGTACTGTTCCGCGAATGGCCCGCTCTACGGGGGATTCCTTTAACACTTGGTCGTTCCACTCCGTTTCATTGTATGGATGTAATAACAAATGGGAATGTCCTTCTATAATTCCGGGCATTAGGGTCGTACCTGCTAAATCAATTTCTTTGGTAATCTTAGGTCGTTTTAGGTTGTTTGCTTCACCAACATAACTGATGGAATTTTCTTCAACAAGTACTACCCAATTTTCATGCATTGCTTCACCATCAAAAACCCGGTCCGGTTTCAACAGTACTTGGGAAAATCCAACATAGGAGACACATAAACATAACAGGATCAATTTTTTCATTTTATTATTGTTGGGATGCATTTTCCGCGATTGTCTTCAATTTTTCATCGATTTCGTTTTTTGAAATCCATTTACCCTGTAAAAAGACGCCTGAAATTTGTTGTAAAGCTTTAAGGTCCTGCAACGGGTTGGCATTGACAATTAGTAAATCGGCATCCAAACCTTCTTTTACTTGACCAAATGTATCTTCCATATCAAAAAAGATAGCGGGATTTAACGTACCGGATTTTACTATTTCCGCTGGGGTCATTCCAGCTCCCAACATGCCTTGAATTTCATGGTGGATGGAGAATCCGGGAACATTGAATATTTGTGGAGCGTCCGACCCTAACAAAATACCGTGTCCATTTTCCTGTAGTTTGAAAATCAATTTTTTTCTAATCGCATCAAATTGCTGCCATTGTTCCGAACTAAACGATGCTTGTTCTCCAGTAGCATCCTCTTTGCTTTTTCCCCAATTTTTAAGCGTAGAGGCCGGCATGTATTTCATCTCCGGACTCTTGAGCATTTCCGAGGCGGTAAAAGGTGAAAACCAACGCTCAAAAAGGCTTTGCGTAGGAACAATCCAAATTTGGTTTTCTTTGGCCATAGCCACTAATTCGTCAATTTTGGTCGTATCCGCCAAAGGGGTAAAGGCATAGCCGAAAAACCCATTCTCGTTGGGTTTTACATTTGCGGACTCTGGAACTAAACCTTCCAAGAATCCGTCGACGTGATCAATAGAAGCATATTTGCTTTCCAAAGCATGGCGAATACCGACATCAACAGGTACATGTCCCGAAAATGGAATTCCCACCTCGTTGGCGGTTTTCACGATTTGGTCAAAAATTTCCAATTGGATTCCGGGATGAATCTTCAAAAAGTCGTAACCCTCTTTTTGATACGCGGTAACTTTTTCCGCAGCTTCTTGCACGCTGGTCACCGTGTTTCCATTCAATGAGGGACTGGAGGTAAATATTCGCGGACTTAGTAGTTCTCCGTTTTTTGCTTTCTCCCGTAACTCCAAATGAAGCGGATCTCCGAGCATTCCCCTGATGGTAGTTACTCCATTGGATAGATAAAGAAACAGTGTTTCCTCAATCCGTTCCATACTTGTAGTAGGAGGTGGAATATGTGCGTGCATTTCTGCCAATCCTGGCATAAGGTATTTTCCAGAACCATCAATAACGGTATCATAGATTCCCTCATTTTCCAGTTTGGTAAGGATGGACTTTATTTTTCCCGAATCGATTACTACCTGTTGATTTTCTATAATTTCACCTGATGCAACATCCACTATGTGGACATCTTTAATCAACATTCCGGACGACTTTTCCGTTTTGGACTGCCCGCATGAGAACAGGATGGTTAGGCTCAATAAGAGTACTATTTTTTTCATAATAAATGATTTGTAATGACAGATTTGCTTTTTGCTTTGAACATCCATACGGGCATTAGGTTTATTGATTATAAATTTAATTGACAATAACAGATTCCAACAACTTTTCAAGCTCAGAAGCCGAAAAGGCCTTTCCGGATTTTATAACTGTATGAATATCCTGGGTATTGGAAATAGCATCCAACGGATTGGAGTTCAGCAAAACAATATCGGCGATCTTACCTTCTTCCAATGTGCCATAATCAGCTTCTTTCTTAAGAAATCGAGCTCCATTGTACGCTGAATTCCGTAATGCTTCCAAGGGGCTAATACCTACAGCTACCATTTGCTCCAATTCCTTATGTAACGATATTCCCGGATACGTATAGCTATTATACGCCCCACTGTCCGAACCTGCCAAAAGCGTAACTCCTGCATCATTCATTTTCTTCGCCAGTTCACCAAAAAAGAGTTGAAGGTCTTTTCTGTTTTTCTTAGTTTCGTCCGATGATTTTAATGCGCTATTAATCCGGCCTTCATAGGTTTTTTGAATGCCCGCATTAATATATTTTAAATAATGGTCGGTACTATGATCAACTTCGTCCAGAAAACTTAGGGTTTCTCCAATATGAAGGGTTGGTATGGAGTACACATTATTTTCTTTGAGCTTGTTAAACGTTTTGTTGGCGACACTGTCCGAATAACTTTCCAGTAACAAGGGCATCGCTTGCCAAAAACCGATTTCATTATTTTGGATTTTAGCTGTAACTGCTTGTTCATTGGCGGCACAACCTTTCATGATGTAATAGAGGTGCTCAATACCGTCAATTCCCGCTTCAATGCTTTCGTCCAAGGTCACGGAAAAGGGCATGTGACCAGAGGTAATTAAACCTCTCTTTTCAGCTTCTTTAATGGTTTTTAAATAATTCTCCCCAGAAATGCGGCTATCATAAAGTTTGACAAAGTCGACAGGGATTTTCTGAAGGGAATCCAGCGCAGCACTAATTTCGGCTTCATTTTCAACTTCCAATGATCCTGCCCAAGTGGCATTTGGACCATCTATTTTTGGTCCGGAAGTGAAGATTGTAGGGCCAGCTAAGGACCCGTCTGCAATTGCTTTTTTCCATTCCATTACCGAGGAAGTTAAATCCCCACCTGCATCCCGTACAGTTGTTATTCCGTTGGCCAAGAATAACTTCAAGAAGTTTTTATTAGCCCTTATAAGCGAATCTACACCCCTAAAATGAACGTGGTTGTCCCAGAAACCTGGGAGCATATATTTTCCGGTGGCATCTATACTTTTCTTCGCTTCAAAATTAAAAAGGGAATCTGACGCAACAACCTTCTTTATACGGCCATCGGATATTAAAATATGCTTCTTAGAAGGTTCACCGGTTTCTAGATTGATAAGTGTTCCGTTTTCAATAACCAAATCAAAGGATTGGATAGGTTGTTTCTGGCATCCTATAAAAAAGAGAAGTAGACAAAACAGTAAAATGCGGCGCATAGATTTTTTCAATAAAGTCTAAAAGCAAGGTAACAATTATCGATTTATAAATCGGCGTAGGCCTATAAAAACTAGAATGAACAAAGAATAACCGATGAAAAAGGGAACGATAAAGTTTTCCAGCCGAAAAGCGAGCATCAAACCAATAATCAATAATTGAAATCCAAGTCCAAATGTAGAAACCGCGGTCATAAACCAATTGGGAAAAGTTACTCCATGTATGGCTTTTTTATCCATTTTGTAGATAATACGGTCAAATATTCCATAAAGAATAGTGTAAAGTCTAAAAAGGAAATTGACCCAACGCTGTTTTTCTCCTTTCATGGCTACCGGGATTATATCTTCAAAAACCCTACTTGTTCTATCCCCGTTATATTTATTTCTAAGGATGACATAGTAGTAATTGTACAGGGTGCCTTGCAGCTGTATTCCAAAAAATGCAATCAACATATATAGGAACGCCCCTTCCGTTACATGCCAAATAGTGATTAGGATGAAAAGGTTAAGGATAATATCCGAGACAGAATCCAGATAACGACCGGTATAGGATGGCGTCTTTTTAACCCTGGCCAGTTCGCCATCGGCGGCATCCAAAATTGATTTAAGTATCAGAAAGAATAAGGCCGCCCAGTAATAGTTGTACAGAATACAGGCAATGGCAATAACTCCCGAAAGTACGAACAGCAATGTTAAATGTATAGGGGTAAGGGATGTGTTCTTTAACGATTCTGCAATGATTTTGGCGAAAGGCCGCCCGTAATCCGATAAATCCAAGAACTGATTCTGCTTGGGTAATTTTGACATGAAACTAACTTCGCCGGACAAACCAATAACGGAAACACGCTTGCTTGGTACACCATAAAAGTTTACGTAAAAATAAGATTTAATTTACAGTTGGTTAAAACTAGACCAATCTTACAATTGTACCATTAGGTTTTTCAACGGCTCGCGCCGTTTCTATATTTTTCATTTCTAGAGCAATGGTCAATAATTTCCGTTATCCTTTTATTTCGGGTTTCTTCTCGTTTGGCTTGGTTCAACCAATATAGGTAGCTCTTTCGTTGGCCTCTGGTGAAGTTTTTATAATTCTCAAAAGCCTTTGTATTTGTATCAAAAGCATTTTGTAGATCCTCTGGGATTATTCCGTTTTCCACATCGTCCAAAGCTGTCCAAGAACCATTTTCCTTGGCTATTTTAATAGATTTTAGACCACTTTCATGCATCAAGTTTTCTTTCAAAAGTACTTTGATATAATTTTTGTTGACCCTGCTCCAAACACTTTTGGGCTTTCTGGGACAAAAATATTGTCGCCGTTTACCATTACCCAAGCTTTTTACCGTACTGTCTATCCAGCCAAAGCACAAGGCCACTTTTACCGCTTCTTCCCAGCGCATGCTGTCATTTTCATGGGCCACAGTGTAAAATATTAAAAAGACACCGTTGGAGCGCTCATGGTTTTTCTGCAACCAATTACGCCATTCAGCGTCATTTTGAAAATACAATTGGTCCATAGTTTCCATCTTTTTAGCTCAAATTGAAAATAAATCTTAAAAATACGATCTTATGACAAAAAAATGTTGGAATGTGCATAAAGTAATATGTATTTTTATCGATTCGATATACTAAAACAACATTTACATACAGATGAAAAATTTTTTCTCTATTATCCTATTAGCTTTAGCCCTTGTTTTAGGGTCTTGTAGCAATAAAAGAGACAGTGAACCAAAAGTTTTGGTCTTCTCAAAAACCTCGGGTTATAAACATGCCTCAATTCCCGCAGGAATAGCTGCTGTTCAAAAATTGGGTCAGGAAAACGGTTTTGCCGTTGATACTACCAAAAATGCGAATATGTTTAACGAAGAAAACCTAAAACAGTATTCCGCCATAATCTTTCTGAGCACTACGGGTGATGTTCTTGATTACCAACAGCAGGCTGCGATGGAGCGTTATATTCAAGCAGGCGGTGGTTTCGTAGGTGTACATGCGGCAGCGGACACCGAGTATGATTGGCCTTGGTACAATCAACTTGCGGGTGCTTATTTTTTGAGTCACCCAAGGGGAACTCCTAATGCCGATTTTATCATTAAAGATAAAAATTTCATAGCCACCGAGTTTTTTACGGATACCATTTGGAACAGGGACGATGAATTATACAACTACAAAAGTATTAATCCGGATATCAATGTATTAATGACGCTGGACGAGTCTTCCTATGAAGGAGGTGCTAATGGAGATAATCATCCTATAGCTTGGTATCATGATTTTGATGGAGGTCGCGCATTCTATACAGGTGCGGGTCATACCGACGAAAGTTTTTCAGAAGATTTATTCCTAAAGCATTTATTGGGCGGTATTCAATATGCCATTGGCGATAATTTGAATTTAGATTATGCCAAGGCGACAACTCAGTTGCCACCGGATGCTGACCGTTTTACTAAAGTCATACTTACTGAGGGTGAATTTTTTGAACCTACTGAAATGGCTATTTTGCCAAACAATGATGTGTTGATCGCTCAACGTAGGGGAGAAGTAATGTTGTATAGTGAAGAGACACAAAAGCTTACCGAGGTTGCCAAATTGGATGTATACAGCAAAACATTGAATACTCCAGGCGTAAATGCGGAAGAAGGACTAATGGGCTTGCAGAAAGATCCTAACTATGCCACCAATAATTGGATCTACCTATATTACGCTCCAACTGGAGACAAATGGGTCAACCGTTTGTCCCGTTTTAAATATGCGGATGGCAATTTTGACATGTCCTCTGAGCAAATAATCCTAGAAGTTGATTCACAACGTGAAATATGCTGCCATACCGGTGGTTCCATCGCTTTTGGCCCTGATAATTTATTGTACTTATCAACTGGGGACAATTCAACACCTTTTAATGAAAGGGGCGTAAAATACGTAAACAACGGTTTCGCACCTTTGAATGACGAACCTGGTCATGAGCAGTATGATGCTAGACGTTCTTCTGGTAATACCAATGACTTAAGAGGTAAAATTCTTAGAATAAAAGTGAACGAAGATGGTAGTTATTCCATTCCCGAAGGTAATTTATTTGCCGAGGGTACGGAGAAAACAAGACCTGAAATCTATACTATGGGCCATAGAAACCCATATCGTATTTCTGTAGATATTAAACGAGGTTATTTATACTGGGGTGATGTAGGACCAGATGCAAGAGCGGACAGCTTGGAGACTAGAGGGCCTAGAGGTTATGATGAAATGAATCAGGCGAGACAACCAGGTAACTTTGGTTGGCCTTTGTTCATTGCGAATAATTTGCCCTATCGTCAATATAATTATGAGACGGGAGAGTCTGGTGAAGCTTTTGACCCAGAAAAACCAATCAATAATTCGAGGAACAATACAGGTCTAACGGAGCTTCCTCCGGCAGAGCCAGCCTATGTGTATTATCCATATGAAGAATCTACTGATTTTCCTATGACCGGAACTGGTGGAAGAAATGCAATGGCGGGCCCTACGTATTATTCGGATTTATATGAAGGCACTGAAAAGTTACCCAGCTATTACGATGGAAAAGTAATTATTTACGATTGGATGCGTAACTGGATGTTCGCTGTGTCATTGGCGGAAGACGGCAGTTTTGCAAAAATGGAACCTTTTGGACCAGAAATCGTATTCAATAACTTGATTGATATGGAAGTAGGTCCAAACGGTAAAATTTATACATTGGAATATGGTAGTGGCTGGTTCTCCCAGAATGCGAATTCAGCTTTAGGCTATATAAATTATAATGATGGAAATAGACCTCCAGTACTGGACAATCTGATTGTAGACGAAACTACAGGTAAATTGCCTCTTACAGTAAATGCCTCTGTTGAAGGCGAGGATCGTGATGGAGATCCTGTTTCCTATCTATGGGATTTTGGGAATGGAGATACCAAGGAAACAATGGAACCAATGGTTAGTTATACCTATCAAAAAGGTGGGGCATTTAAGATTAGTGTAACAGCTTCAGATGATAAACAAGCCACAACTACAAGTGAAAGTGTTGGTGTTGTTCCCGGTAATTCGCGCCCAGAGGTTGAGGTAAAATTAGTAGGTGAAAAACCAGCTTTCTACATGCCTGGGCAAAAAATAGGTTATGAAGTAATCGTAAAAGATGCGGATGAAAATGACAACATTAACGAGGATAATATCTTTGTAAGTGTGGATTATTTAGAAGGCATGGATAAAGTGGCAATGAATTTGGGGCATCAACAAGTATCTGCCGCGGTGACCGGAAAAGCTTTGACCCAAGCCATGGATTGTAAAACATGCCATAAAGAAGCCGAAGCTTCCATTGGACCTAATTACAAGGAGGTGGCCATGAAATATAAGGATCAGCGTAACGCACTTAATTATTTACAACGAAAAATTGTTGCTGGTGGTAGTGGCGTATGGGGAGAGGTGATGATGCCTGCGCATCCAAAAATCACTTCGGATGAATCTAGGCAGATTGCTATGTATATTAGGTCATTGGCAAGTGATGGTTTAGAGAAGAAATCGTTACCAACTAAAGGAACTATAACCGCTGAGTCTTCGTCTCCTGGAAATATGATGGTGATAACGGCTAGCTATACAGATCGGGGAGGTGACGAGACCATTCCGTTAACCGGCTCAAATTCTATAGCAATTCAAAGTAACTCCTTTAAATTCAATGAAACTACTGGAACCCAAGGTGCAAATAAGATGGCCTTTAACGGGAATACTTTATTGCTTTTGCAGTCCAACAAAGGATGGTTCTCAATAGATGGAATCGATATGTCTACCATAAAGTCTGTTTCTTTGGCGGCAGGATGGCGAGCAGCTCCCAAAATAAGCTTTGACTTTGAGGTGCACGACGGTAGTCCAGACGGTCCATTACTTGGGAAAGCAACAATGGCACCACAAAAAGATGGTACTGAAACAGGTACGGTAAATATTCCAATTACCGGCAAATCCTCTGGAGGAGCAAAAACCGTTTATGTGACGTTTGCCATGGAAGAGGGTAAGGATCCAGCTACTATTGCATTGACAGGAGTAACGTTCAATTAGACTCTAAAATTTTGAAATGAAAAGCCCACAATTTTTTGTGGGCTTTTTTATTTCCAATAATAATTATTTTTTTTTAGTCTGGGATTTTATTCAAGTTCTTGTGATCATTTAAAACGTAATCATCTCGTATTAAGGACTTCATAATGGTCATTAGTCGAAATTTGTTCTAGTTATAGTTATTTGTTGCTATTTTTAGTTGTAATCACTGCTACATGCAATTGAAAATGAGAAAGCTTCTTAAACCGAACTTTTCCTATGTAAAAGTCATCTTTCATTTATGTTTAATGATTTTGATGGGGATGTATTATTCGTGTGAGCAAAATCCATCCTCCTCGGAAAGGATAATGGCAAAGACGGATTTAGAAGGTATTCCTGATAAAATTGATTTTACTTTTGACGTAAAACCCATTCTTTCTGATCGTTGCTTTAAATGCCACGGACCTGATAAGAATGCCATTGAAGGCGGACTCTCTTTGAACAAACTTGAAGACGCTTATATTGCCCTAGGAGAAAATAAGGACAGATTTGCAATAGTGCCAAACCAGCCTGGCAAAAGTGAATTGGTAAACCGTATTTATTCCGAAGACCCCAATTTGGTAATGCCTCCTCCAGAATCAAATTTAGAGTTGACACCGAAAGAAAAGGCTATTCTGGAAAAATGGATTGCCCAAGGAGCGGAATATAAAGAACATTGGGCGTTTATCCCTCCCATAAAACCTGAAGTTCCTATAGTAAATGATTCGGACTGGGGTGAAAACGAAATCGATAAATTTGTGATAGAGCGGTTGAATTTGAACGGACTTTCTCCCTCTTCGATGGCTTCTAAGGAGAAATTGATTCGCCGTGTATATTTTGATCTAACAGGTTTGCCGCCGAACCCAGAACAAATAGACTCTTTTCTTGGGAATACATCACCAAAAGCCTATGAAAATTTGGTTGACTCGCTTCTGCAGACCATTGATTATGCGGAACATATGGCGGCTGAATGGATGGATATAGCCCGTTATGCGGATACACATGGTTACCAAGATGATTTTGAACGGACCATGTGGCCATGGAGGGATTGGGTCATTCATGCTTTTGACAAGAATAAGCCTTACGATGAGTTTGTTTCCTATCAACTCGCTGGTGATCTTATGCCAGATTCTAACTTGGAAAAAATTTTGGCGACAGGTTTTAACCGCAATCACAAAATAACCTTTGAAGGTGGCACTATTCCAGAGGAATACCATGTGGAATATGTGGAGGATAGGTTACAGACCTTTGGAACCGCATTTTTGGGATTAACGTTGGAATGTGCCCGATGCCACGATCATAAATACGATCCTATAAGTCAAAAAGAACATTTTCAACTCTTTAGTTTTTTCAATAATAATAAGGAGAAACAAACAGTACCCTTGCCTAGCGAAACCCCGGAACCTTTCATTACAATTACAGAAAAAGAAGCTAATGGTGTTTTAAGCTTTATCAATTTGCAGAAATCCAATAAAAAGGAAATTCCAGTCATGGTAATGTACGAGCGGGAGGAAAAAAAGCCCGCGTTCATTTTAAATAGGGGAGTATATGATCAACCAACGGATCGGGTATTCCCAGATACACCAGAATCCGTTTTGACCTTCCCCGAGAATTACCCCAAAAATCGGTTGGGACTTTCTAAATGGCTGTTTGATGATAATAATCCGTTGACCGCTAGAGTTGTTGTAAACCGGTTATGGCAGCGAATGTTCGGGACGGGACTTGTGAGTACTTCATATGATTTTGGAAATCAAGGTGCTTTACCGTCCCATCCAAAATTGTTGGATTTTTTGGCAATTAAATTTAGGGAAGAAGGATGGGATACAAAAAGAATGCTACGCTACATTGCTCTTTCAGCAACATATAAGCAAAGTTCCGTAACAACTGCCGAACTGGAAGAAAAAGATCCTGAAAACAGATGGCTGGCACGTGCACCTCGTTTACGGCTTACTGCTGAAATGATTCGCGATCAAGCTTTGGCAATAAGTGGTTTATTAAATGCAGAAGTAGGAGGCCCCAGTGTTAAACCGTATCAACCAGAAGGTATTTGGGAAGAAACGACAGGTGGAGGAGGAGGCAGCACAGCAAGGTATGTGCAAAGTGAGGGAAAGGATTTGTACCGGAAAAGTTTGTATACTTTTTGGAAAAGAACGGTTCCCCCGCCAAGTATGATGACCTTTGATGCATCTTCAAGAGATTTGTGCTCCGTAAAACGTCAAGAAACGAATACGCCCTTACAAGCACTAGTTTTGCTCAATGACCCTCAGCTAATTGAAGCCTCGAGGGCTTTGGCTACTGGAAGCATTAAGAAATATCCTAAGGAAGTAGATAAACAAATTGCCTATATTTTTCGAAAAGCTACGTCCCGCTCGCCGGATACTGAAGAAAAGAAAATGTTATTGGACCACTATATGGGAATGCTTGATAAGATGGATAACGGTACTATTATTCCCGAGGATTACATTGGAATTGGTGAATCCAATATTGGTAAAGACATTCCTTTGAATGAACTGGCTCCATTATCATTGGTAGCCCATACGATTCTAAATCTGGATGAAACAATTACGAGAGGCTAAATATGAGTGAAAAGAAAATTCTTCATGAACGTTCCCTTCTTTTAAACAGAAGATCTTTTTTAGGTAAGGCGGCTTTGGGTGCAGGTTCCGTGGCATTGGCATCATTACTCGGTCAGTCCTTTTTTAGGGAGGATGAAAATGGAATTATTACCAAAGCCAATGACTTTGGTGGTAATAATGGAATTATGAATGCATTGCATCACGCCTCTAAAGCAAAAAGGGTCATTTACCTTTTTCAAAGTGGCGGACCTTCACAATTAGAGCTGTTTGATTATAAGCCAACCTTGATTAAAAGACGGGGCGAGGAACTGCCGGAATCTATTCGAAATGGACAAAGGCTAACGGGAATGACCTCGGGACAGGATAATTTTCCGCTAGCAGGATCAGTGTTCGACTTTAAACAATATGGTAAGAACGGCACCTATATAAGTGATTTACTTCCCTACACAGCCAAAATGGTAGATGAACTATGCATCGTTAAATCCATGTATACAGAGGCTATTAACCATGATCCGGCCGTAACCTTTTTTCAGACAGGTTCGCAGCAACCAGGTCGTCCTAGTATGGGGTCTTGGTTAAGTTATGGTCTGGGAAGTGAAAACAAAAATTTACCTGCATTTACGGTATTGCTTTCAAGGGGTTCAGGGAGGCCTAATGGTCAGCCGTTGTACACAAGGCTATGGGGAAATGGATTCCTTCATTCCCTGCACCAAGGAGTTCAATTTAGAGCTGCGAAAGATCCCGTTCTCTATTTGAATGATCCCAAAGGAATCTCAAAAGAGGGCAAACGGGCCATGTTGGATAAAATTGCGGAACTTAATGAGAAGCAGTTTACGGAATTTGGAAATCCGGAAATCCAAAGTAGGATTGCGCAGTATGAAATGGCCTATAAAATGCAAACGTCGGTGCCTGAAGTTATGAAGACGGACGATGAGCCCGATTATATTTATAAAATGTACGGTGCGGACGCCAAGATACCGGGAACGTATGCCGCCAATTGCCTATTGGCAAGAAGATTGGCAGAACAGGACGTACGGTTTATTCAGCTCTATCATATGGGCTGGGACCAGCATGATAATTTGCCTGGAGCCATTGAAAAACAGGCCAAAGATGTGGACCAAGCATCGGCGGCACTTGTAGCGGATTTGAAACAACGCGGATTATTGGAAGACACTTTGGTCATCTGGGGAGGGGAGTTTGGACGGACCAATTACTCACAAGGATTACTTACTGATACCAATTATGGTAGGGATCATCATCCAAGATGCTTTACAATGTGGATGGCAGGTGGCGGGATAAAGCCCGGTGTAGTTTACGGTGAGACCGATGAGTTTGGGTATAATATTGTAAAAGACCCCGTTCATGTACACGATTTTCAGGCGACCATGCTTCATTTGTTGGGAATTGATCACGAAAAATTGACTTTTAAATATCAAGGAAGAAGATTCCGTTTAACTGATGTGGAAGGTCATGTATTAAACGATTTGTTGGTCTAATGAACAGGAGGACTTTTGTTAAGAACAGCAGTATTTTATCAACGGGTATTATTAGCGGTTTTGCTCAAGCACATTCGTTTATGGATTATAAGGATGCAATTATTGGACATAATTCCCACCAATACAAAATTGATTTGGATTGGGGAGCCTTAAATTCCGAGTTTTATCCTGTTAATGATTGCCATGAAATGGTACAGGACTCAAAAGGAAGGATTCTTTTATTGACCAATCACACCAAGAACAATATTATCGTCTACGATAAATCCGGTAAACTTATAGAGGCTTGGGGTACGAATTATCCTGGTGCCCATGGATTAACCTTGAATGTCGAAAATGGTAAAGATGTACTTTACATAGCCGATAATAATAGGCACGAGGTTATAAAAACTACTATTGACGGAAAGGTCATTCAAATATTTCCATATCCCAAAGAAACGGGAAAGTACAAGAGCAAGGAAAGTTATATACCTACGGAGACCGCAATAGCATCGAATGGGGACGTATATATTGCGGATGGTTATGGGGAACAATACATACTGCACTATAATGCGAAAGGTGAACTTTTAAATGTGTTTGGGGGACGAGGTGATGAAGCCTATCATTTTGACAATGCTCATGGTATTTGCTTGGATACGCGAAATGCTTCTAACCCCGTATTGCTAATTACTGCACGCCAGCAAAATAAATTGAAACGATTTACATTGGAGGGGAAATATTTGAGTAGTATCGATTTGCCGGGAGCTTATATTTGCCGACCAGTTATTCATGGAAAAGAGGTTTATTTAGCTACTATTTGGTCCGGAGATGGTTCGGTGGGAACGGGTTTTGTTAGTGTTCTTGATGAAGATAATAAGCTAATTTCCGCTCCTGGAGGTTGCCTACCTGTTTATGAAGGTGGGCGGTTAAATCCTATGTACCAAACTTTAAAGGTATTTCATCATCCTCATGATGTTTGTGTGGATGATGATGAAAATTTATATGTTGCCCAATGGAATTCAGGCAAAACCTATCCCATAAAATTATACCGAGTTTGATGCAAAGCAAATATTAGTATTCTACTTTGTTTCTGTTTGCTATCGTTCTCATGTAAGGAGAACGACCAAGGATAATTTTGCTGCTACCGAGGTTTTTCAATTGTCCCCACCAAGAATTAAGGTAGATTCCGTTTTGTTCTCAAAAGACGCTAGGGTGGAGGCTGATTTTAATATGCAGGGAAGCACCATTAGATATACGAAAGACGGGGGCGATGTCTTGGAGACATCCCTAGCATACTCGAAACCTATTTCAGTAACTAATAGTTCTAAATATAGATTCAAGGCTTTTCATCCAGAATTTAAAGAAAGTTCGGAAATACTGGTTAACCTAATTAAAATTGGGCATAATGTTTCCGATGCTAAAATAACCTTAAGCACGGAGCCTCACCCAAATTATTCAGGGAAGGGTGCTTCGGCCTTGGTCGATTTGAAAAAAGGAACTACACAGTTTAGGGACGGAAAACAGTGGTTGGGTTTTAAAGATGACGAATTGAGAGTTCAAATGGACTTTAAAAAGGATATTAGCATTTCAAACATTAGTATTAGTACGTTAAAAGACCATGGTTCATGGATATTTCTTCCGGTCTCCGTTCAAATTATTTCAGATAATAAAATGGTTGGAGAAACAACTTTAAATGCTCCAGTGAACAACGAGCCTAAACAATTAGAATTTATTGAAATTCCAATTTCCAAGAATAGCTATAAGAATATTGAGATACGAATAGAATTAATGGAAGAGATTCCAGAATGGCATCAAGGTAAAGGTACTAAGCCTTTCTTTTTTATTGATGAAATCCTAGTAGAATAGAGTAATGACGTACTTGGCTATAAACATTGGTAATTTTCATCCCGTTTTGGTGCATCTTCCTATCGGGATTTTGATTTTTGCCTTTATTCTGGAAATCTATCAAAGGGTACGACCAAAGGAAGACCTAGGTAAGATAATTAAGCTAGCAATTGGATTTGGGGCCATTAGTGCTTTAGCATCTATTGGTACGGGACTTTTATTAGAATCTAACGGTGCCTACGATGATATACTGTTATTTCGTCATAAGTGGATGGCAATTAGTTTGACCGTTGTAACCATCTTTTTGTTCTTTGCCAAGGATGCACAGCAAAAATCGATATCACAACTCTACTTTCCCTTATTCATTTCAGCAAATATTATGTTGGTCTTAGTTGGTCATTGGGGTGGAAGCATGACCCACGGAGAGGATTTTTTAACACAAGATAATACAACGAAAAAAAACATTATTGAGGATGTTGATAAAGCTTTGGTTTACAATGACATCATTCAACCTATTTTTAATACCAAATGTACAAGCTGCCATAATTCCAAGAAAGCTGAAGGTGGCTTATTACTAACTTCTGAGGCAGAAATTCTATCCGGTGGGGATTCGGGTAGTATTTTGGATTCGGTTCCCAAGGGGAGGGCCCCACTTGCCCATCGTATGGGTTTACCCATGGATAATGATGAACATATGCCACCTAAAGGAAAGGTGCAACTAACTAGCAACGAGATTGATTTGATACATTGGTGGTTGGAAAATAATCATTGTTTTGATTGTAGAACAGCAGACTTAGAAAGAGATAAAAGAATTCAAGGGCATTTGAACGACTTAGAGGAGGACACTTCTACACGCTCCTTGTTGGCCAAACAGCTTGACCCGGCCCCTGAGGAGTGGCTGTTAAAAGTTAAAGCAGCAGGATTACCCATACAGTTGGTAAAGGAGGGAAGTCCGCTTTATATTGTAAACTTGGCAAATAAAAAGCAACTTTCTGATAACTCATTCCAGCTTTTGGAAGATTACGCGGAAAATATAGTAGAACTCAATCTTGGGAATTCAAATTTTAATGATTCATTGGTATCCGTTTTGCGAGAATTTGAAAACCTTACAAAACTACAACTGCAGAATACGAACATAACGGACAATACGTTGGAAGTAGTCCAAGAACTGGAGAAATTGGAATCACTAAATCTATATGGTACGGCGATAACCAATATATGGTCTTGACCATATTAAAAAATCTACCCAACCTAAAAGATTTGTATTTGTGGCAAACGAAAGTTAGTACAAATGAAATAAATACTTTTTTGGGTGAAAATGAATAATATTGATATACACACTGTAGACGAGGATTTATTTGCGGCAACTGAATTATTGCCACCCACTATAATTGCTGATACCTATTTCATTAAAGATGAATTAAAGGTTGAACTGAGTTATCCGTTTGATGACACCAGCTATCTATTACACCCTAGATGGTTCCATACCCGATACTACTTCCACCAAGTATTTGGAACCCATTAGGTTAAATAAAACCACAAAACTTAATGCTATTACGTTTAAAGAAGGATGGGGACAAAGTGAAATTGTTTCTGCAAGCTTTAAGAAAAGTACGATTGATTACGAAAATATTGAACTCAACAAACAACCTAGCGAAAAATACTTGGCGAAAGGCGGTAATACTTTAATCGACCTAAAACGCGGTTCAAATAACTTTGTGGACGGAAATTGGATCGGTTATGAAGGAACCCACTTTAATGCCACTTTTGATTTGGGTGAAACCAAGGAAGTGAGTTCCGTCTCTGTGGGGGCCATGTCCGCTCCTGGGAATTGGATTTTTTATCCAGTAGGTTTCAATATCTCCATATCCGATGATGGAAAAGGATTTAAAAATTGGCATAGTGAAAATCTTCCGGAGCAAAAACCATCCTCTACAATTGATACGGATTTTTTTGATATCGATTTTCCTACAACAACTGCCAAATTTGTTAGGGTAGAGGTAAAAAGTATTCTAAAAAACCCTTCTTGGCATCAAAATCCTGGTGGCAAAAGTTGGTTGTTTATTGATGAAATTGTAATTAATTAATCAAATAGTGCACTATACAAATAGCATCAATGATCACACGACGCTTTTAAGATTAGTTAATTAAATCAATCATCAAAAAAGTATGCTCTTAAGGTTGGTTAAGCTCCTTTTTCTCCACATAGAAGTTTTGGTCCACTTTAAAGGTGGTGGCATTTGGGTCGGCCTTTTCCATTTTCCATTCTGAGGTAGGTGTTAACCATAGCGGTTCGCCATCCACAAATACGCGTATAGGCATGGAAAAGCCATCTACCACATTGGTATAATGGTATTTGATTACGTTCCCGTCTTCCATTTGGTATTCAAAAACTGGAATTATAGTGGTACGCAAATATTGGTCAAATACTTTAGAGAAATTTATCCCAGATTTTTCCGAGATATAATCCTCAACCTGTTTAGTAGTTACTGTTTGGTGATAGAAGTCCTTGTTTAAACCCCTAAGAATTTGTCGCCACTTTTCATCATCGTCCACTACCTGTCTTATGGTATGTAGAATGTTGGCACCTTTGGCGTACATATCACCGCTTCCTCTATTGTTCACATTATACTTTCCAATAATAGGACGGTCATTCTTAATTCTTCCCCTTAGACCTATTACATATTCCGATGCTGCGTCTTTACCGTAATGATAGTCCACGAATAAGACTTCGGAATAGGTGGTAAAACCTTCATGAACCCACATGTCCGCTATATCCTTATAAGTAATGTTGTTGGCGAACCATTCGTGACCTGCTTCATGAATAATGATGTAATCCCATTTTAGCCCCCAGCCAGTTTCAGATAAGTCCCTACCCAAATAACCTTTCATATATTGGTTGCCGTAGGTGACGGAACTTTGGTGTTCCATCCCTAAATAGGGTACCTGTACAAGTTTAAAACTATCCTCGTAAAATGGGTAAGGACCAAACCAATGTTCAAAGGCTTTCATTAACCTGGGTACATCCTTAAATTGTTCCTTGGCCTTGTCCAGGTCATCCCGCAGCACGTAATAATCCAAATCTAAAATTCCGTTCTCCCCATTGTACTTTTCGCCAAAATGGACATAATCCCCAATATTTACGTTTACCCCGTAATTGTTGATAGGGTTCCCAACAAACCAATGGTAGGTTTTGGTGTCCGTCTGTTCTGTAATCTTTCGGAGCCTGCCGTTGGAAACATTCATTAAATCCTTTGGGACTTTTACACTAATCAGCATACTGTCTACCTCGTCGTACATATGGTCCTTATTTGGCCACCAAACGCTTGCGCCTAAACCTTGACAGGAGGTGGCGATGAAATCTTTGCCATTGGTGTCTTTTTTCCAAGAAAAACCACCATCCCACGGCGCATTAACTGCCTCCTTTGGATGACCGGAATAATACACGATAACCTCGTTATAATCACCCACTTTTTGAGGTTTTTCCAACTTTACGAAATGGGCATTCGTTTTTGAATCAAACACCAGTTCCTTACCATCCTGGATAACCTTTTCTATTTTTAAGGGTGTTTGTAAATCGACTTGAAGTACTTGTTCCTCGTTCAACACTTTATAGCGAATGGTATTACTGCCGGATATAAACTTTTCATCTGGTTTTACCTCAATGTCCAAATGATAATAATTAAGGTCCCACCAGGCGCGTTCACCAGTTATACTTCCACGTAGGGTATCCTGTTCGGTAAATGTTTGGCCCCTCAACAAACTTACCGATGCAAAAAATACTACGATTACTAAGGTGATTTTATTCATACAGTTTATGGTTTTTGTTCTAGACACATTTTTGTTTTATATCGACTGCGTTTGATTTGACAGAAAATGCATCCTGAAAATTCAATATCAATTTACCTAAATATCCCGTTGGGGAATACGACCGGACTTTCAAATCCGTCAGCTCCCACAGAAGCTACTCCAAAAAAGTAGTTATCTATTACAATTCCGTCTAATACAAATTCAGTAACATCCCCAACATATCGACTGTTATCCCATGTGGGCGACGTAGTGTCTCTCCAGTATATTTTATAACCTACGGCGCCATCTACTTTAGACCACTGAAATTTTGCCGAGGGTTCTACAATTCCGCCAATTTTGACCTCTTTTGGTGCTGGTGGTGCCCAAGCCAATGAGGCTAAATTTATAGCATTTACGGCGGTCAGTTTTGCGGCATAGTCAAAATTTACATGTTCTAGTACATCACCGTAGGCAATCCCGTCTTCCACGCGTATATCTTGATGCTGTTGCGTATAATTTTCATGTGCCTCCATAATGCGAATTCCTGCAAAACCTGCATCGTTAAATGGTCTATGGTGTCCACCGCGACCAAACCGGTCCAAACGATAGATCATCATCGGGTTCATATCCGGCATGTAAGTCTTTGTATTTTTATACACATAGCGTGCCAGTTGTCTGGAAATACCATCCACTTCACCACCATAGAATCTGCGAGCCCTTCGTTGCTCTTCAGTTTCGGTTGGTGGAACGGGTTCCGAGAAAATCCGAAAATCGGTACTACTGGTAATACCATCCACGCCGGTGATGTTTCCGATCATGTCATTATTAAAAATACCGATGATTTCCCAACCTTGTTCCTTAGCGTATGCGGCCACACCGCCACCACCAAACAAACCTTGCTCTTCTCCCGAAAGCCCCATGTAGATGACGCTGTTTTCAAATTTGTATTTTGATAAAACCCGAGCCGCTTCTAAAGTTCCGGCCATTCCACTGGCATTGTCATTGGCACCTGGAGAATCATCGGTGAAGTTGGTAGGGTCACTCACCCGGGAATCGATATCCCCACTCATGATGATGTATCGGTTGGGATACTTCGTGCCTTTTTGAATAGCCAATACATTCACGATTTCTACATCTTTTACAATGCGCTGGTTGGCACCTTTTTTGACCAGGTCTTTTTGATAGATAACATTCAAACAGCCATTGCATGCTTCCGACGTTTTTTCAAATTCGGCTTTGATCCAGCGTCTTGCAGCGCCTATCCCTCGGGTTTGGGAAACCGTATCACTCAAAGTGTGCCTTGTACCAAAGTTGGCCAATTTCGTAATATCGTTTTCAATCCGCTCAGCGGAGACAGCATCTATAATATCATAAATACGTTGATCGGTCTGGGCGGTCATAGCGAGGTTAAGAGTCACGGTCAATAGACCCACAAGTAAAAGTTTTTTCATTTAATCGGTTTTATATTTTTTATAGAATAAATAACTGTGCACGGAACAAAAAAGGCCTATGAGGCAATATAAAATTCCTGGTAATCCAAAGGTAATGCCTAACTGTAAATATGCGACTATAATGGAAATTAGGGCAACCAATACAAAAAGTGCAAAATGACGGCTATAGAAATATAGTTCTATGGAATTTTCCAAATGCTTGGATTTTTTATATGCCCTGAAGTACATAAGCGAAAAACATAAAAAAATAAGCGCAAACCCTATCCCATAAAGTTCAAAAAGCCTGGCTAGCCTTTCATAGGTCATTCCCTGATCGGCAAACCAAGAATTAATCAAAGATTTTAAGGGAAACACGTAGTAAAGCACTACAAATAGAAGGATTGCATTACAAGCAATAATCCAGTTGTCCATATACTTCGTCCTTCTGAAAAAGTTATAGTGCAAGTACCAGAAGCTAAATAGTACAAAAAAGCTAATGGCAAATCCGGCAAAGGATTTAAGGTCTACATCCATTATGGAGTCCGAGGTATCCATACCTAAACTAACTACCAAAAGCGTTGCCGCAAAGGCAAAAACTCCGTCGCTAAAAGCCTCTATTCTGCTGATGTTGTGTGGTAGTTTCATAGCTTTTAAATGTATTAAAAATTAATCGGAATTATAGCCCTTTAAATGCCAAAGACCAAAAAACGGACCCACCGTTAAAATCAAGAAGAGATACCTAGGTTCCACAAAGTCGGTCAAGAAAGACAACAACTGTATGCTTCCAATAGTGATTGCAAAGCCGATACAGTTGACCAATGTCAACCCGGTCCCTTTTAATTCGGGAGGAATAGAGGTCGCCACCAAGTTGGAAAATTGAGGAGAATCCGCCGTAACAGCCATACCCCAAAAGCACCATACTCCTAAAAACAGGAAAGGTAATGTGGAGAAAAGTAAGGGAGAACATAAACAGCAGAATCCAGAAATGAACAAAGCCACATGGGCAATCATTTTACTTCCAAATTTCTGTGATAGCATTCCTCCAAGGCCGCATGAAATTCCTCCAAGCATGATAATAATACCCGTCCACAACGGAACGGAAATGGTATGAACTGTAATCGCATTGTAGCTTGAGATGGCAAACGGAGTAAATGCCCAAAAAGCGTATAATTCCCACATGTGACCAAAATAACCAAAAGCTGCTTTTTTAAAATTCGGGATTTTGAAAAGCTGTGGTCCAGCAGATAATTTTAATTGAAGACTACTTTTTCTAAAAGGACCGTTAGGAATCAAAAAGTACAATAATAAGCCTCCAAAAAGGGTAAGTGTAGACGTAATTGTTATTACAAAATCCGGGTTGTTCCCCCAACCTGTGCCGTTAATGAGGAATGGTAACGCAGTACCTATAACCAAAGCACCTACTAAAAAACCCAAGGCCTTTCCCAATCCTTTTTCATAATAGTCGGCCGCAATTTTCATCCCTACTGGATAAATACCGGCGAGGAAAAAACCAGTGCCAAATCGCGCAAGAAGCAAACTCCATTTTGTGATTATGTCCGTTAGCAAGTATAAATTGCATAAGGCAGCCAAAAATGCACAGATCATAAAGACTCTGGAAGGGGAGAAACGGTCTGCCACCATTAGCAGCGCAAAAACCAAAGTTCCGGTAATAAAACCAAACTGGACGGAAGAGGTTACATAACCAATAATTTCAGGGCCTAAGCCTGTTTTCAGAATCAATTCATTTATAATGCTATTCCCGGCAAACCAAGGTGAAGTACATGCAAATTGTGCTATTATAATAGTGGGGAGAATGTATGGTTTTGGCTTTATGGACACCATTACCGGACAAAAGTAACTCTGACGATTTTACCGTCTTCTACCTCATAAATAGCTACGGCATTAAAGGTATTTCCATTCGCGGTAATTTCTTCCTCATCAATTACCACGTTAGTAATTATAATCCTATTTCTTATTTCACAATGTAAATCAGGAGTAGATTCAAAAAAATCTGCATACCCTTTCCGCATGGCTGTCTTTCCATCCGTTATTAAAGTATTGGGAAAATAATTATAAAGTTTTACATCATTGGAATATGTTGCTAAAAATGCTTCAATATCCCTTGAATTATAGGCCTCTAGCTGTTTTTGTACGATAGGTTCTGGATTTGGCAAGTCTTTCTTATCAAAAATGAAGGTCATACTTTCAATAGCATTACCAACTTCATAAAGTGCAACCTGCATTGTTACCTTACCGTTTCCGGTAACTCTTTCTTGATCGATGACCTTATTTCCAATAGTGATTCGTTTTACCACTTCAACATTGTAGGTTTTGTTATTCGGGGAAAGACCTTTGTAATTTTCGCGCATTTTTTTATGACCAACATACATGGTGTCTGCGGGGAAGATGTTTACAAGCACATTTTCATCGTAGCAGTTTACAAAAGCATCTAAGTCCCCGGCATTATAGGAATCTACTTGTTTTTGGACAATTTTATAGGGTGCGTCTTGAGAAACCAAAGCTATCTGCTTGCCATCCGGGCTAACAGCTATTCTGGAAATGGCATGGATTTCCTTTTCCCTAAAACGATGTAGTGCCTTCCACTCTTTGTCTTGGGTAGGATTGTAACCAATTAAAGTATTTTCATAAGCCGAAACTAAAGTTCCGTTCGGTGTCCAACAAATATCTTCAGATGTATCCAATAATCCTATGACATTTTTGGTAGCCCCAGAAAAAGGATTTATAGATCTTACCATTGAAGTGTCATTTTCTTTGGAGATGAAGCTGATCAAATTTGTATTTGGAATTTTATGAAGCGATCTACCTACATTTTTCTGAACAGTATAATTGGAATCGTCTTTAAGGTTTGAAACGACCAAGTCCATCCGATTGTCAACTAATACCGATGAAACTATGATGTTTTCATTGTACCAAACATGATAACCTACTTTTAAGTTCTTTAAAATCTCTTTTGATTCGCCAGTCTTAAAATCATACTCATAAAGCCTTTGAAGGCCGTCTTCATCCAAACGAATTGCGGATACTGCTTCTTTTCCTGGAATTTTAAGCGGAGAATATTCACTTCCGTCAGGTGTACTGGAAAGCCAATTTGTAGAACTATCATTGATGTTAAATAGGACTATATCGGTTTGTCCATTTCTTGTGGATGAGAATAAAAGGTTCTCATTATCATAAAATGAAGGTTGATTGTCATAACCATCATTTTGGGAAATATTTAAAATCCCTCCAATATGAAGCGTGTCGTTAGAATTGCTTAAACCAGCTAAATAAACTTCTGTATTTTGCTGTGAAACAACGGTTAATGAAATTAAAATGCTTGTCAAAAGAAGATAAAAGCGTTGTTTCATGCTGTATGTTAGATTTAAAGAGTGGCTAGCGTTTATCGGCAAATCGTCCTAAAATATCGCGTACATTCTTGGGGTTGTCCACAAAATACCTGGCTTGGGTTTTTTGCCTGCCCACTTTTACCGTTACGCTGTCCTCGGGTAATTCCTGAAACATAAATTCATCTGTCCAGTCATCACCTATAGCAAAAACAAAATCATAATCTGCCTCTGAATACACTCGCATGGATGCTCTTCCTTTGTTGACGTTACTGCTCTTAATTTCCATCACCTTATTACCATTCAAAACACTCAAATCGTCGTTCGCAATTAAGCTGGTGAGCACTGTATTAAGTTCTACGGATCGTTTTTGTCCAAAATCAGGATCCGTGTTTCGATAATGCCAGGCTAGGGAATAATTTTTTTCCTCAATAAAACTGCCCGGTGTCCGGTCAACGAAAGATTCTAGAACAGGCAGTATTTTTTCCATCCAATCTTTTTTTACATTTTCCAGCATTCTGAACTTTTCCCCGCCTTGGGATATCCATACTCCATGCTCAACGATCATGTTATATTTTTTAGGAAGAAACCATTTGGTAAATGTTTCTTTATCCCTACCGCTGATCAGGTACATATCCGTGTTTGGCTGGGATGATATTTCGTCCAGTAAGCTATAGAGTTCTTCATCTGGACTCGCTTTTTGAGGGTCATTGTGAAAGCCTGCCAAAGTACCATCATAATCAAAGAACACCAATCGTCTCTTAGCTTTATTGTAGTTTTTCATGATGATGTTCATGAGGTCTACGGACAACCTTCTGGAAATGTAAGTCTGATCTTTCTCTTTTTGGTTGAGCAAAGATGTCATGAAATCATTGGCCCATTTTTCCACATTGTAACGTGCCAAACGCTTCTGTAGAATTTGATTACGTTCTTGCTGCTCTTTTTTAGGCATATTGATAGCCTTGTCCAAGGTATCGGCAATCTGCTCAAAATTATTAGGGTTTATAAGAAGCGATTCGTTCATCTCGTTGGCGGAGCCCGCCATTTCGCTCAAAATAAGTACACCGGTTTTATCGGTTCTAGTTGCAATATACTCCTTGGCAACAAGATTCATTCCGTCCCGGATAGGGGTCAACCAAGCAATATCACAAGTGGTATATAAATCGATTAGGTTATCAAAAGGCATCGACCTATAAAAATACCAGATAGGTGTCCAACTCACCGTTGATAACTCCCCGTTGATACGTCCCACCAATTCATCAATTTCCTTTTTTAGTAATTGATATTGGGGTACGTTGGAGCGGGAAGGAACCGCCAAGATAATCAAGCGCACTTTTTCCTTATACTGTGGATATTTATTCAAGAAATACTCAAAAGCGTTTAATCGTTTTGCAATTCCTTTGGAATAATCTAATCGATCTATGGATAAAAAGAACTTGGCATCCGGGGCCGATTTCTTATGTGTATCCAGCCGTTTTTGAAGCTCGGATTTCTGTTTTTCACTTCGCTGTGAATGTTCCTTAGCAGCATCGCTGAATTTTTTATAATCGATTCCCATGGGGAATGAATCCACTTTAATAACCCTATCATCCAGATAAATGTCGTTAAAGCTAACGTCCAGCCCTAAAAGCCTACGTACGGAGCTTAGAAAGTGCCTTTCATAATCATAGGTATGAAAACCGATGAGGTCCGCACCCAAAAGTCCTAACAACACTTCTTTTCTCCAAGGTAAGGTTCTAAATATTTCAAAGGAAGGGAAGGGGATATGTAGAAAGAAACCAATGGATACATTGGGGCGTTTCTCCCTAACCATCTGTGGAACTAACATCAATTGATAATCATGTACCCAAATCACATCATCATCTTCTGCCTTTTCCAAAATGGCGTCTGCAAATTTTTGGTTTACACTTTTGTAGATTTCCCAACTATCCCATTCAAATTCGGAATATTCCAAAAAATAATGAAATAGCGGCCAAACGGTACGGTTACTAAAACCAAAGTAAAAACCGTCGACCTCTTTTTGGGTTAACCGTACCTTAGAAGATCCATGTTCTGCAAGTGCCTTATCTATTTTTGGCGCCAGTTCCTCAGGAATTTCCTCGTCCGTAAGTCCGCTCCAACCGATCCAAAGGCTATCTCCCCCGGAATGAACGGACTTCATCCCTGTGGCCAACCCACCAACACTTGGGACGGCGGTAATATCACCATTGCTAATTTGCAATTGTACGGGTAGTCTGTTTGAGATTATGATAGTTTTAGCCATAAATAGTAAGTTTTGCTTTGATTTGAATTTAATTTCTCTCAATTTCGGGAAAAAGATGGGCAATAACAATTGTAAGCCCATATGAATTAAGAATTTTATTGAATGGATAACTTAGATTACGGGATTATAGGGAACTGTAGAAGCGCTGCGTTGGTTTCTAAAAATGGGAGTATAGATTGGTGTTGTTTGCCGGAATTCGATAGTCCTTCCGTTTTTGCTAAATTATTAGATGAAGAAATTGGTGGAAGTTTTGAAATTAAGGTGGACGATAGCTATACCATTACCCAAGAATATGAAGGTTTTACCTGTATTTTGATTACCACGTTTAAAAGTGGTGAAGACTGTTTTGAAGTTCATGATTTTATGCCAAGATATCGCAAGGAGGGTAATGAATATCATGCACCACCAGAATTGGTCAGGTATTTTAAATATAAATCCGGGAATCCAAAATTCTCTGTTTTGTATGATCCAAAACTGGAATATGCTATGGGCAAAACAGAAACTTACGTCAAGAAAGATTTTGTTGCCAGTCTTACCCATGAAGTCAAGTTTGACACGGTATTCCTATATACTTCCTTTAATAAGAAAGCGATTGTAGAAGGGAAGGAAATTGCATTAAAGGAGGATGGTTTTATTCTTTTGGGATATAATGAAAAATTACTGCTTCCCTCTATTGAAAGAGTCAATCTGGATTTGCAAAATACTAAAGTCTATTGGTTGAATTGGACCAATCTGACACCTAAGTACAAGAAGTTCAATAAAGAAATATCTAGAAGTGCCCTAACACTCAAACTGTTGAGTTATGACAAAACCGGCGCCGTATTGGCGGCTGCCACTACGTCGTTGCCGGAAACGATAGGCGAGGTTCGTAATTGGGATTATCGCTTTTGTTGGATCAGGGATGCCTCTATGGTCATAAAGGTTGTTTCTGAATTAGGACATAAAAATGTGGCCAGGCGTTATCTTCAATTTATTATCGACTTGATTCCCGATAAGGCTGAAAAGCTTCAGATTATGTATGGCATCAATAAGGAGAAAAAACTCACCGAAGAGACGTTAGACCACTTGTCAGGTTACAAAGGTTCTAGTCCCGTGCGGATTGGCAATGCGGCCTACCATCAAAAACAGAATGACATTTACGGAATTTTGATGGATGTCATTTACGAACAAATGGTCAAGTTTAGCGTAGATATTGAAAATGGTGAGGATTTATGGGCCATTACCAAAGGAATCGTTTGGATAGTAAGTAATAATTGGCAGGATGCGGATAAGGGAATCTGGGAATTTAGAACAGAAGATAGACACTTTACTTTTTCAAAAGTACTTTGCTGGACGGCATTGGATAGAGCCATAAAAATTGCCCAAATGTTAGGAAAAAGGCATAAAATTGAAAAGTGGAAACCCATCAGGGAAGAAATTTGGGATGATATCTATGCCAATGCTTGGAACGAGGAAGTTGGTGCTTATACCCAATCCTATGGATCCAAGGAAATGGATGCTTCGGTTTTGTTGATGGAAATGTATGGCTGTGTTGATGCCAAGGATGAACGTTATATAAAGACAGTGCATGCCATTGGTAAAGAATTGAACAATGACGGATTGCTTTATCGTTATAAGAATGAGGATGATTTTGGATTGCCCTCTTCGTCATTTACGGTGTGTACGTTTTGGTACATCAATAGCCTATTTAAAATAGGAGAGATAGATAAAGCATTGGAGTATTTTGAACGCTTATTAAGTTATAGTAATCATTTAGGTCTATTCAGTGAAGATATTGATTTTAAGACGAAAAGGCTATTGGGAAATTTCCCTCAAGCCTATTCGCATTTGGCCCTAATTGAATGTGCAATTAATTTCTCGAAAAAGGAATCGGAAGATCAGATGGTGGAAAATTTACGTGAATAATCCGATAGTAAATCTATTGAGATTCTTTTTATTTTCATCTAAAAGCTTTGTAAAATGAATAGAATTGGTAAATGGATTCATCACTGTTATTCTCATGTATTAATCCCTCTTAATTTTGTTTGGACAATATAGAACTCACCATCTTCCAAAAGTCGTTGACGAATAGTAGCATTTAAAGTATTTTCTAGTTCTAGACTTAGTTTTGAATTTCGTAAACTTAAAACAAACAATATTGGACATGGGTTTGACCGCCAGCTCAAAGTTGGAATCGTTGTCAATAATTGTGGCAAAATGGGCTCCCATATCATACAGTTGGGTCACATATGCATCAAAAACCTGTTCTCCATATATTTTAAGCAATGTATACCAATGAATACTCATCATGGTCTTGGTGCATTCAAAGGTTTTTTTGCCCGAATTATACCAATCCTCGTGTTCTGAGTCGGTTAATAAATAATCTGCTTTTTGACTAAAGGTCGCGTTGGTGTGTTTGCCGTTTTTATAGAGTAGGGCGGTGGTTATCGTTGGCATCATCATCATTTTATGGCCGTCGATAACAACAGAATCAGCTTTTTCAATTCCCTTTACAGTATATTTATATTTCTCCGAAAAAATACCGGCACCACCATGCGCGCCATCAACATGAAACCATAATTTGTTTTCTTTTCGCAAAGGCTGCTACTTTATCCAAATCATCGAATATACCTGTTGCCGTACAGGGAGCACTGCCAACGATGGCAAAAACCTCAATTCCATTTTCTTTTGCCTCTTGAAGTTTTTCGTCAAGAACCGAAGTGTCCATTTGAAATGTATCCGTTGCGGGAATCTTGATAATGCCTTGTTCCCCAAGCCCCATAATTTTTGCAGCTCTATCAACACAGTAATGGGCTTCTTCGCTGACCATAATGGCAATGGGGTCTTTCATTCCCTTGTTCCATATATCTTCTTTCAAAATTACCCTGCGCGCGGTAAGAAGTGCCGTTAGATTGGCTAAGGTACCGCCAGAGGTCAAAAATCCTTTCCCTTTTTTTGAATAGCCTAACTTTTTGCAGAGGATATCGGTCACTACTCTTTCTATAGCACTGGGCGCCATGCCCATTTCATATACCGCCATTCCGTTATTTAATAACGAGCTTATCATGCCGGTCAACGCCGTAATAGGTGCTGCTGGACATACTTGGTGTCCTATATAATGTGGATGGTGAACGTAAGTGGTTCTTTTGGTTATTTCTTTAAAGAGATTTTCGTTGTTACCCTTAATCATGAACTCTTGCCAAAATTTTAGCTCTTCCTCTGGGCTATTCCAATGAATTGCATTGGAGGTTTTTTCATTGAGTTTGTCATCCAAATGCTTGGTAAGGTCGTCAATCAATTGATGGCCTATTTCATTAAAAGTATCCGGTGAATAGACGGAAGCCAGAATAGAATTGTTCATGTGCTAAAATTAGATGCTTCTAATTTCTTGGGCAAATAAAAACCGCTCCTTTAAGGAGCGGTTTTTCTTCTGTCTAACAAAACAAAAGGGTAATCTGAATTAGTCAAAGGTGTAACCGTTATCCGAAGCTACTTTGTCCGCAATTTGTGTGCGTAAAGCTACTACGTTAGGGTTGTTTGTATATTTTGTAAAGCGTTTTAGGCCCATTAACATCATACGTTGCTCATCGCCTTCAGCGAAAGAAACGATAGCCTCTTTTCCTTTTTGAACAACAATATCCGTCGCTCTGTAAAGGTATAATTTGGACATCGCAATCTGTGTTTTTTGCGCATCCTCGCCAAAACGTTTTGCGTTTTTTTCCGTTCGTAATAGTGCCGATTCTGCTAGATATACTTGTATCAAAATATCTGAGGCCGACATTAACAATTGCTGATGTTCATCCAACTGTGGACCAAATTTTTGCACCGCGCTTCCGGCAACCATCAAAAATACTTTCTTTAATCTTTTGATAAGGTCTTTTTCCTCTGCGAATAATTCTGAATAATCCGGGGTGTCAAAAGAAGGGATTCCCATTAATTCCTCACCAACCGCTGTTGCCGGTCCCAGCAAATCAACATGACCTTTCATAGCTTTCTTCACCAGCATTCCAACGGCTAACATTCGGTTTATCTCGTTCGTACCTTCATAGATTCTCGCTATCCTAGCATCTCTCCAAGCGGATTCCATAGGTGTGTCCGCACTAAAGCCCATTCCACCAAAAATCTGGATGCCCTCATCGGTAGAATGTTGTGCATGTTCCGAAACCGCCACTTTAAGAATGGAACATTCTATGGCATATTCCTCAACACCTTTTAATTCGGCTTCTTGATGTGTATTTCCTTCCGCCTCCCTGATTGCAATTCTATCTTCAATATTTTTTGCTGCCCGATACGATGCGGATTCGTCCACATAAACATTGGTGGCCATATCCGCAATCTTTGCTTTTATAGCTCCAAAATTCATGATAGGCGTCTTGAACTGAATACGTTCGTTGGCATATTTCGTCGCCTCATTGATTACCCTTCTTTGCGCATCCAAACATGCAGCTGCCAATTTGATGCGTCCAACATTAAGGGCGTTCATAGCTATCTTAAATCCGTTTCCTCTTTCGGAAAGCATATTTTCTACTGGAACCTTTGTTTCATTGAAAAATACCTGTCGGGTAGAGGAGGAGTGAATTCCTAATTTTTTCTCTTCATCACCAAGGGTGATACCGTTTGATGGATCGTTTTCAACAATAAATCCAGTAATATTTTTATCGTCCTCAATTCTGGCGAAAACAATAAAAAGGTTACAGAACCCAGCGTTGGAAATCCACATTTTTTGTCCTGAAATACTGTAATATTTTCCATCATCTGACAGCACAGCTTTCGTTTTTCCTGAATTGGCATCAGAACCAGCTCCTGGCTCCGTAAGGCAATATGCACCGAACCATTCACCCGAAGCCAATTTTGGCACATACTTTTGTTTTTGTTCTTCTGTACCGTATAAGGTAATTGGCATGGTGCCAATTCCGGTATGAGCACCAAAAGCGGTACTAAAGGACCCCGTTGCACCGGAAATATAATCACAAACCAACATGGTGGATACAAAGCCCATTCCCATTCCTCCATATGCTTCGGGAACGGCAATACTTAACAAGCCTAATTCTCCAGCCTCACGCATAGATTCTTCCGTGTACGCATAGTCTTTTTTCTCAAAACGCTCCCAATGAGCCCAAAGTTTTCGGTCGACAAATTCTTTGGTGCTCTCCCGCATCATTTTTTGTTCCTCGTTTAAATCTTCAAGTGTAAAGACATCTTCACAATTGGTTTCCTTGACCAAAAACTGGCCGCCTCTTAGTATATCTTTTTGTATTGTTTCGGTACTCATATTATTACTTTTTCTAATTCAAAAATTCATAAATACCGGCAGCTCCCTGTCCGGTTCCCACACACATGGTCACCATACCGTATTTGCCTTGCATGTTTCGCTTTCGCATTTCGTCAAATAATTGAACGGAAAGCTTGGCTCCCGTACAACCTAATGGGTGACCTAAAGCAATTGCTCCACCGTTTACGTTTACGATGTCCTTATCCAATTTAAGTTCCCGAATAACCGCTAAGGATTGTGAAGCGAAGGCTTCGTTCAATTCTATTAGTTCAACGTCTTCTTGTTTTAGTCCGGCTTGTTTCAATGCTTTTGGCACTGCTGCAACAGGACCTATTCCCATAATTCTTGGGGGTACACCAGCTGCTGCATAGTTCACCAAGCGGGCTATAGGTTCTAAATTGAGTTCTTTTACCATTTCCTCGCTCATGACCATGACAAAGGCTGCACCATCACTCATTTGGGATGAATTACCTGCTGTTACGCTTCCATTAGCGGCAAAGACAGGTCTTAATTTGTTCAATACTTCTACGGATGTCCTTTCCGTGGACCTTCATCTTTTGTAACCGTATATTTTTTAGTGGCTTTCTTGCCATCAGAACCTACAAAGGTCTGTTCCACTTCAATGGGTACGATCTGATCTTGGAAACGATCTTCGGCTTGTGCCTTTAAGGCTTTCATATGTGAGTTGTAGGCAAACTCGTCCTGGTCTTCCCGTGAAACCTTGAATTCTTGCGCTACGGCTTCCGCAGTATTCCCCATTCCCCAATAATAATCTTCATGTCCCGCTTTCACCACGTCATAGTTCAATTCGGTTTTGTAACCTGTCATGGGTACGGAGCTCATACTTTCGGCTCCTCCTGCAATAATACAGTCGGCCATCCCCGCTTGAATTTTTGCGGTGGCAATACCAATGGTCTCAATTCCCGAAGAACAAAACCGATTCACCGTTACACCGGGAACATCAACTATATCCAGACCCATTAATGAGATTAACCGGGCCATATTAAGACCTTGCGAACCTTCTGGCATGGCGTTACCAACGATAACATCATCAATACGCTTTTTATCCAATGATGGAAGCTCCTTCATCATGTATTCAATGGTCTCCGCTGCCAATTCATCCGTTCTTTTGAACCGGAACACTCCTTTGGGCGCTTTGCCCACTGCAGTTCGATATCCTTTAACTATATATGCTGTTTTCATTTCTAATCTTGCTTTTGGCTATTAGCTTTTGGCTATTAGCATTTATGGTTCTTATGACATGTGCCAATAGCAAAAGGCCAATGGCAAATACCTTTATTAGGATTAATTTCTTAATGGTTTCCCCGTTTTCAACATGTGCTGAATTCGTTCCAATGTCTTTCTTTCGGTACAAAGTGATAAAAAAGCTTCCCTTTCCAAATCCAATAGGTATTGTTCGGAAACATAGCTTGGTTCGGACAGGTCACCACCCGCCATTACGTACGCCAATTTGTTCGCAATTTTCTTATCGTGTTCGCTAATGTAATGGCTCGCTTCCATGGAATCCGTTCCCACCAAGAACATACCCAAAGCCTGTTTACCCAAAACCTTAACATCGTTTCGTGCTGGTGGTTTTGTATACCCGGCTTCTGCCATTAATTTTGCATGTGCTTTTGCGGTAGCAATTTGTCTTTCCTTATTTACCACTACAATATCCTTACCTTTTTGAAGGATTCCCAAATCATATGCTTCATAGGCCGATGTGGATACTTTTGCCATACCGATAGTCAAAAAGTATTCCTGCAGAATATTCAATTCAACATCACCCTTACGGAAAGAATCGGAAGCCCTTAAAGCGAATTCTTTGGAACCGCCACCCCCAGGTATTACACCCACTCCAAACTCAACCAACCCGATATAGGTTTCTGCTGCTGCAACCACTTTATCGGCATGTAATGAAAGTTCACAACCGCCACCTAAAGTCATGCCGTGCGGAGCGGATACTGTTGGAATTGACGAATAACGCATGCGCATCATAGTGTCCTGGAACATCTTTATCGCCATATTTAGCTCGTCATACTCCTGTTCTACGGCCATCATGAAAATCATACCAATATTGGCGCCTACGGAGAAGTTCGCCGCTTGGTTACCAACCACCAAACCTTGATAGTCTTTTTCGGCTAGGTCGATCGCTTTGTTCAATCCCGCTAAAACATCACCACCAATAGTGTTCATTTTGGACTGGAACTCAACATTTAAAATTCCGTCACCTAAATCTTCTACTACTACGCCACTATTTTTGAAAACCTCTTTCGATTTTCTAATATTGTCCAAAATAATGTATGCATCCTGTCCAGGAATTTTAACCATTTCCTTCTTAGGAATATCATAAAAGTAAGTTGCACCATCTTTAACGGAATAAAACGAAGTTATTCCAGCTGCTTTCATTTCCGAAACCCAAGGTGCTGCCTCTTGATTCTCTGCGGCAATAAACTCCAATCCTTTGTCCAAACCAACGGCATCCCAAATTTGGAACGGTCCATGTTCCCATCCAAATCCAGCTTTCATGGCATCATCAATCTTATATAACTCATCCGTAATTTCCGGAATGCGATGTGAAACGTAAGCGAATAATTCGCCAAAACTCTTACGATAGAATTCACCTGCTTTGTCCTTTCCGCCTGCTAACACGGAAAATCGGTCTACGACATTATCAATTGTCTTTGGTAAGTTCTAAAGTGTCGAATTTTGCACTTTTTTTAGACCGATAATCCATCGTGTCCAAATCCAGCGTTAGTATCTCCGTATTGCCTTTCGCATCTTTTGATTTTTTGTAAAAACCTTGTCCACTTTTACTGCCCAACCATTCGTTCTCCATCATGGTGGAAATAAAAGGTGGTAATGCGAACAACTCATGACGCTCATCTTCCTTGCAGTTTTCGGAAATACCATTAGCAACGTGTACCAAAGTATCCAGCCCAACTACATCCACCGTTCTAAAAGTGGCCGATTTTGGTCTGCCAATAACCGGACCGGTAAGCTTATCCACTTCTTCAACGGTCATGCCCATTTCTTTCACGGTATGGAAAAGACTTTGAATGCTGAATATTCCGATACGGTTCCCAATAAAGGCGGGAGTATCTTTAGCGATGACCGAAGTTTTACCCAAATACTGCTCTCCATAGCCGTTAAGAAATTCCAAAACCTCTGGTGAAGTTTTTGGTCCAGGAATGATTTCAAACAATTTTAAGTAGCGTGCAGGGTTAAAAAAGTGCGTTCCACAGAAATGTTTTTGAAAATCATCACTTCTACCTTCCGACATGAATTTTATTGGAATTCCCGAAGTATTGGAAGTAATTAGCGTTCCCGGGTTCTATGTTTCTCCAGGTTTTCAAAAACATTTTTCTTGATGTCCAATCGCTCAACAACTACTTCAATTATCCAATCTACCTTTGATACCTTGGCAATATCATCTTCTAAATTACCGGTAGTTATTCTTTTGGCAAAATCTTGATGATAGATAGGGGAGGGCTTTGATTTTAATGCTGCTGCCAATGACTCGTTCACCAAACGGTTTCGTACAACTTCGTCCTCTAACGTAAGCCCTTTGGCTTTTTCTTTATCGTTGAGTTCCCTTGGCACAATGTCCAATAAAAGAACTTCCACACCTATGTTGGCAAAGTGACAAGCGATACCGCTTCCCATTATTCCTGAGCCTATTACGGCTACCTTATTTATATGCCTGTTCATGAATTGTAAGCTTTTTATTTAGTTGACGTGTCTTTTATATATATGCTTTTGTCTGCAATAAGCTTGTTGATGGTCTCCGTAACCTCAAAGAAATTCTTTAGTTTTTCGTCCGATACGTGATGTTTGACCACATCGTTGAATCGCAACACCACATCCTTTGAATCTTTTCTTTTCTCCAGACCAAAATCGGTCAAATGGATTAAAACTCCCCTGCCGTCCGAAGGATTGGGCTTTCTTTTAATAAGCCCTTTCTCTTCCATGCTTTTTAAAATCCGTGATAAACTGGTCGCCTCCATTCCCATCTTAGGCCCTAGTGCAGTAGATGGTGTACCCGTTTTTGGATCGATACTCAAAAGCGTAAAACCTATAGCCATTGTAGTTTCAAAATTTTTTGCCTCTTCATTGTACATTCGAGCAACGGCTTGCCAAGTAGCCCTAAGTGCATAATCAATGGTTAAGTCTTTCATGGATGCTTATTGGCTACCAAATATATAAAAATTTATTATGCATGCATAATAAATTTTAGTAAATTTTTATTCGTTTTCGATGATAATGGGTCTTATACTGGATTGGATTTCCTTCTTTTTATTTCTTTGGATAGGGCAGAAGAATAAAGTAAAGGGATAAAAATAAATGGCATTAGGATGGTGGGTGTCAAAGCCATGAAAATTCCACTTTCGCTTTGATTGGAAATTTGTTTTAGAGAAATAATTAAGACTACAATCATGCCTACTAGAAAACTAATGGCTATTCCAAGACAAAGCCCATTTCGCTTTCTTAGTTGATTGTCGCTTAAATTGAAAAGATGTTTGTCCTACATTTAAACAACCTTTAATGTTCATATATATCGTTATAGAGGTCGATATACTTTTGTTTGATAATCTCTCGCTTCATTTTCATGGTAGGGGTTAGGTGGCCAGCATCCGGGGTCCAGACCTCTGGTGTTAAGCGGAAAACTTTTATCTGTTCCCATTTTCCAAAATGCTTATTACAGCTGTCCAATTCTTTTTGAATTCGGTCTATGACTTCTGGGGAGCTTACTATATCTTTCTCGGTCGTACCAATACTCTTTTTCTTTTTCGATATCCATTCCTTAAGAAACTCGAAGTTAGGTTGAATAAGTGCTGCAGGCATTTTTTCACCTTCTCCTATGACCATCACCTGCTCTATAAAGCGGGATTGTTTTAATTCGTTCTCTAAAAGAGTAGGGATGATGTACTTTCCACCCGATGTTTTGAACATTTCTTTTTTACGCCCTGTAATCTTAAGGAAACCTTCATTATCCAATTCACCTTTGTCCCCGGTGTGGAAATAATCTCCGGTCATTACCTCATTTGTTTTATCAGGGTCCTTATAATAGCCCATCATCACGTTAGGGCCTTTAATAAGAATTTCTCCGTCTTCCGCTATCTTTATTTCAACATCTTCAATGGCCTTTCCAACGGTTCCTACTTTGTACATATTGTTTGCGTACATCCCTACTGAGACGATAGGAGAAGTTTCGGTTAAACCATAACCTTCCATAACATGCATTCCTGCAGCTCCAAATATCCTACCCAGTCTCGGTTGCAACGCTGCACTGCCGGACACCATGGTTACCAAGTTTCCACCCAAAGCTTCCCGCCACTTACTAAAAATAAGCTTGTTGGCAATCCCTAGTTGGAATTCATACCACCATCCATTCTTACCGTAGGGTTCCCATTTTTCGCCAAGCTCAACAGCCCAGAAAAAAAGCTTTCTTTTAATTCCCGTCAGTTCTGTGCCCTTGGCGAATATTTTATCGAATAATTTTTCCAGCAATCGCGGTACTACACTCATTAATTGCGGGCTTACTTCCTTAATATTCTCTCCAATCTTATCAATCCCTTCGGCGTAATAGACTGTAGTTCCCGAGTATTGATAAATATAAATAAGCACACGTTCAAAAATATGGCAAACTGGGAGAAAGCTTAAAACTTTGTTTTCTCCTTCAATAAGAGGAAGGCGTTTAGCCCCTGCAAGTGCATTACTGGCAATATTGCTGTGGGACAGCATTACACCTTTCGGTTTTCCGGTAGTACCTGAGGTGTAGATGATGGTAGCTAAATCCTCAGGCTTAACGGCGTCCATTCTTTTTTGTACCTCGTCTGCATTACTTTCGTCGGCACCCAATTCAAAAAGTTCGGAATAGTTTTTACACCCTTTAATTTCATCAAAGCTGTAGACTTCCTTAAGCTTGGTATTGGGCATTACTTTGCGAACCTTACCAAGTACTTCTTCATCCGAAACGAAGCAATAGATCGATTCACTATGATTTAAGACGTATTCGTATTCTTCTGCGGAAATAGTCGGGTAAATTGGAATGGTCTGGGCACCTATCTGAAGCACCCCAATATCCATGATATTCCATTCCGTCCTGTTCGCTGTTGAAATTAGGGCAATCTTATCATCCTTTTTTATCCCCATTCGCAATAGGGCCCTGCTTACCGCATTGGCCTTATCCAAATATTCTTTGGTTGATGTAGCCACCCATTCGCCATTGTACTTGGTGACTAGGGCTTTTTCCAAATTAAATTTCTCCAATTGATAGTAGGGAAAATCGAATAAACGGGTAACTTTTTGCATACTTGGTTTCTAATAAGTTATTGCAAAATAGGGAAAGAACACGGGATTTTAAAATGGATTATTCGATTATTTGATAGTTTGATTATCGGATTGTTAATTTGACCTTGCCAACCCCTAATTTTAAAGGTTAGTTTTGTTAGATATGAAGTTTCATCCCTTCGTGCGAGGCTTTAAATCCTAAGTCTTCATAGAACTTAAGTGCTTTTGGGCGTTTTTTATCCGTTGTGAGCTGTACCACATGTGCGTTTTTTTCTTTGGCCCTTGCAATTGCCCATTTAAAAAGTTTTTGACCAATACCTTTACCTCTAAAGTCCTCATGAATCCTCACCGCTTCGATTTGTGCGCGAACGCCACCCTGATACGTTAAATATTGAATAAATGAAAGTTGTAAAGTTCCTATGACTTGATGCTTTTCATTCTCGATTACCATCAATTCCTGATTTGGGTCAGCATCTATATTCTTGAAAGCATCATAGTATTTTCTGGGTAATGGAATTTGAAAATTCTCTCTAAGCTTTCCCAGTTCGTCATTGGCTATCATTTTAACGACTGAAGGGATATCATTTTTTGTGGCTGGACGTATTTTCATCTTCTAGAATTATTCCTTTTTAACTTCAAAATAAGTGGTATTCTTAATTAGTTTACCCTCAGATGTCAGCCCTTCTAAATCCACCGTATAATCACCCAGAATATCTGAGGTATAAAAAGAGATTTTTGCTTTGCCGTACTCGTTAAGTACTACATTTGGTTGCCAATGTAGTGTGGTTCTATTATCCGAGCTGTTATGGTCGGGTAATTTTTGGTGGTATTTAGGTTCGTAAAATTTCCTTGGATAGTTATAGCCGGGATGTGTGAAATTCAATGAACCGCCAACTACCCCCTTTTTGGCGCTTTTCTCAGTGCCATTTTTGGTATATATGGCTATTATACCATTAGCTGCTCTAGAACCATAAATAGCGGCGCGAGGACCTTTTAAGACATCAACAAACTCTACCTCAGAAGGTAGCATTTGTTCTAGAATATTACTACCTACTGGTGTTCCGTCCAAAAGGATTAAAGCAGAACCGGATTCAGTTGGACTGTTAGAGCTGGAATTACTTAAACTTGAAGAACCTCTCAGGTAGGCGTATGAACCTCTTACACTTAAGCCAGGAACTCTTCCTCTAAGCGCTTGTAATAGACTTATAAATCCAAGTTCGGGGAAATTTTCAAAATGTACCGTTTGGGAAGGTTCTTTATACGGAACTATTTTTCTTTTTCTTTCGAATTTATCTTCGATTTTAGATGTTTTCACTTCTATGAACGCTTCATCCAATTGAATGGTTCTGTTAGTAAGTACGTATGTTTCACCGATATTATTTACTTTCTCTGGGCGTATATAAAAGGGTTTGAGAGCTTCGGATGTGATTTTTGGAGACGGTATAGAATCCAGAACAATTGTGTAATTAGCTGTGGATGTATTTTTCTTCTTAGCATAATGAACGTCAGCATTTAGTAATACCGAGGTAGTGTCTATAAAATTGAGGTTTTTAAAAATAAAGTTCCCAGCACTATCCGTTTCAACCTTATCTTGAACCATCTCTTTTGAATTGTTAGAAGTTAAAAAAATAGTCCCAATTAGCGATTCTCCTGGATTTAAGGAACTCACCACCTTTCCACTGAGACTCAAACCAACTTCCGGTTGAAAATAAGTTTCTGTTTTTTCCAAATCATCATTTAGGAGATATTGCCGCCAACCTTGGGTCCGCATTAAAAGGTCTAAATTCTTCTTTCGTTGTGGATCTGTCGAATAGAAATAGTAGCCAGGCTGTTCTACGGTTCCCTTAAGTTCCGTACTTAATAATAGATAGGTTTTAATATCGATTTTATCGATTTCATCCGCAATTACCTTGGTATTATTGACCGATAACGACAAATCGGCAATAATTTTCTCTTTAGAATCGTGATTTAAATTTATGTCCAAATTGACCGGAGACCTGGGTCCGTAAGAAAAGCTCGAAGTCGAAATAGTGGATTGCAAATTACTATTTTCAAGTGTATGAAGCAACAGGCGTTCTGCTACTGGTGTATTGTCGCTGTCGAAAAGTGTTATTTCCGTAATGCCCTCCAGTAAAATTTCCTTTGGCACTTTAACAACTGTACTTTTCATTTGTTCCTTTGTGCTTACCTCAGCACTAAATATAGTTCGTTGCTTTTGTCTTCCACTAATGGTGAACCCATTTAGGCCGATACCTTCTGTTGACTGTAAATTAACCTTATAATCATTATCCGTTTCAACTATGGTCATAAGTACGCCTTTATCTTCTGCCGCTGGTAAGGTGTAGTTTAAAGAATCACCTTGATCATAGATTACTGCACTGTAGCTGATTCCTTTTTTCGGTATAAAATAAAACAATCCCATACCAAGGTGCGAAGATGAAAAATCTGTTACTTTTCTACCCTTGTCGTCTATTATTTTTCCAGATACCGGCATACCGTATCCATGGTTGTTGGTTGCCTTGAATGCAATAGGATTTAAAAAACTATTAATCATTTGGCCTCCTTCTGGAAAGAACTGTAAGTCAGGTTTAAAATTTTGCAGTTTAGAAGAGTTGGTTTCAATCGATTTACCTTCAACGGCATTTATCGGATAAAAATAAATCTCTCTTTGAAAATAAATAGTATCATCAAAATTGCGCATATAGTTTGTGTAAGCGCGTATGAAGTAGACTCCTTTTCCAGATTGTAATTGCAAATTAAAATCACCTGGCGCTGTGCCCTCATTTAGTTTAAAGGTCTTCTTTTGTACAATCTTGCCATTTGAATCAATCAATTCTACATAAACGATTTCGCTAAGTCGACTTGGTTTATTTGTCTCTCCATCCACCAGATAAATTTTGAACCAGATGTCTTCTCCAACCATAAAAAATGTCTTGTTTAAATGTAGGTAGACTTTTTCTATGGTATATGCATCTGTCGTAGCAATCCCTTCTTCACTTTGCGAAAGCATAGGTTGAATAGCGAAAAGCAAAATTATAGAAAGAACTTTCCGCTGAGTCTTAAGGAAATCGGAGATATGTTTTACTACCATCTTCCCTAAATATAATCAAGATTTTAGGCAAAGTTTTAATAGAGAATTGGGTTAACAGAAATTTATGCTAGTTCTCTAGTTTGATAAAACCGAAAATCAACTGTTATTCTCAACCCACTCCCTAGCGTTTACAAAAGCCTCCAACCAAGGGGAAACTTCATCCTCTCTATCCGTAGGATAATAGGCCCAGTTCCAAGGAAACGTGGAACGTTCTATATGTGGCATCGTAACCAAATGTCGCCCTGTGGCATCACAAAGCATTGCCGTATTAAAGTCGCTTCCGTTAGGATTTGCTGGATAAGTCTCATAACCATACTTTGCAACGATATCATACTTGTCTTCGGAAAGCGGTAAGTTGAACTTACCTTCCCCGTGCGATATCCACACACCCAAAGTTGCACCTTCCAAAGAGGATAACATTATCGAATTGTTCTTCTGAATTTTAACCGAAGTAAAATTACTCTCATGTTTTCCAGAATCGTTGTAGGTCATTTTACCATGAACTTCATGTTCAGGATTTATTAAATCTAGCTCCATAAATAATTGACAACCATTACAAATACCAATGGAGAGGGTGTCCGGTCTGGCAAAGAAATCTTTTATAACCTTATTGGCCTTTTCGTTATATTTAATGGCTCCTGCCCAACCTTTGGCACTTCCCAAAACATCGGAGTTTGAAAATCCGCCCACTGCACCCAGAAATTGAATATCCTCTAGCGTTTCCCTACCCGATATCAAATCCGTCATATGAACATCTTTCACATCAAAACCTGCGAGAAACATGGCATTTGCCATTTCACGTTCGGAGTTACTTCCCTTTTCACGAAGGATAGCTGCTTTTGGTCTGGATTGCGGTGGAGTCGGCAATTTCCCGTCAAAATCAAATGGAAGGGTATATTTGAGCGGCTGAAGTTTATAATTATCAAATCGATCTTTGGCGAGTCCTTTCGCCGTTTGCTTATTATCCAACAAATAAGAAGTTTTGAACCAAGTATCTCGCAGCGAAGTAATGTTAAGCCCCATTTCCATGCCGCCATTTTTAATAGTCAGCTTAGACTCAGCGGTTACCTTTCCAATCTTTTTAAAATCAATATTGGCGTCCATTAACAGTTTCTCAATTACTGTGTCTTTTAGCTGAAAAACTATCCCCGCATTCTCTGAAAATAAAAGCTTGATGGTATCTGGTTCGCCCAAATTTGATAGGTCTAAATCTGCACCTAAATCGTTATCGGCAAAACACATTTCCAACAAGGTTGTAATTAATCCTCCCGAAGCAACATCATGACCAGCAAGTATTTGCCCCTCATTGATCAACGTTTGGATTAAATGAAATACTGATTTAAAGTAGGCATCATTTTTTATGGTAGGTGTTTCATTTCCTACCGCGTTTCTCGTTTGGGCAAAAGAAGAACCACCTAATTTAAAAGTATCTTGAGACAGGTTGATGTAATAAATAGACCCTCCATCTTTTTGCAGAACAGGCTCTACAACCTTTTTAATATCGCTACAATTTCCAGCAGCTGAAATCACCACTGTACCTGGCGAAATTACATCACCGTCCTTATATTTCTGTTTCATGGAAAGGGAGTCCTTTCCGGTTGGGACATTGATTCCCAAAGCAATGGAGAAATCCGATACGGCTTGCACCGCTTCGTAGAGTCGTGCATCCTCACCTTCATTTTTACACGGCCACATCCAGTTTGCCGATAGGCTAACGGACTGTAATCCGTCTTTTAACGGCGCCCAGATGATATTGGTCAACGCTTCGGCAATACTATTTTTACTCCCTGCGGCGGGGTCTATTAACCCAGAAATAGGGGAATGTCCAATACTTGTGGCAATACCTTCCTTTCCCTTAAAATCCAATGCCATTACTCCAACATTGTTTAACGGAAGTTGCAAAGGTCCTACACATTGCTGCTTAGCCACACGACCCCCAACGCAACGATCCACTTTGTTCGTTAACCAGTCTTTACAGGCAACGGCCTCCAACTGCAATACTTGCTCTAGATAGTCATGTAAAAACTCCAAACTATATTGCGGATTACTATAATTCCTTTTGACCGTCACATCGGTCATAATCGTTTTAGGTGAACTACCAAAAATATCCGAAAGGTGCACATCCATAGGTTTTTCACCCGTGGTCTCGGACTCAAAGATGAACTGGTCATCCCCCGTAACTTCTCCAACTTCATACATGGGTGAACGCTCACGGTCGGCAATGCGGTGTAATAAATCGACATCTTTCTTGCCGATGACCAGTCCCATTCGTTCTTGGGATTCATTACCAATAATTTCCTTTGCGGATAGGGTAGGGTCCCCCACTGGCAATTTATCCAAATCTATTTTTCCTCCCGTTTCCTCCACCAATTCGGACAGACAATTAAGGTGACCACCTGCACCATGGTCATGAATGGAGACAATTGGATTGTTGTCACTCTCCACCATACCGCGAATAGCATTTGCGGCCCGTTTCTGCATTTCCGGATTGGAACGTTGTATCGCGTTCAATTCAATTGCCGAACTAAATTCACCGGTATCCGCACTGGAAACTGCAGCACCGCCCATTCCGATGCGATAATTATCACCACCCAGGATTACTATTTTATCCCCGGTTTCTGGCTTGTCCTTTAAAGCCTGGTCCGCCTTGCCGTATCCTATACCGCCGGCTTGCATAATTACCTTGTCGTAACCAAGTTTTCTCTGACTTCGGCTTCGCTCAGTCACCAAAGACTCCGTTCCATGAGCGGAATCGAATGGAGCTGATTTTTCATCATGTTCAAAGGTCAAAACGGAACCTGCAATCAAAGGTTGCCCGAATTTATTGCCAAAATCCGATGCACCGTTAGAGGCTTTGATAAGAATATCCATGGGGGTTTGGTATAGCCATGGACGTTCCTCCATGCCTTTTTCCCAAGGTCTGTCTTTTTCCAATCTGGATAATGCGGTCATATAAACCGCTGTACCAGCTAATGGTAAAGATCCTTTACCACCGGCCAATCTATCCCTGATTTCACCTCCTGAGCCAGTAGCCGCACCGTTAAAAGGTTCTACTGTGGTTGGGAAGTTGTGCGTCTCTGCTTTTAAAGAAATGACGGACTTAAACGGTTGCTCTTGATAATAATCGGGTTTGTCGGCAGTTTTTGGAGCGAATTGTACCACTTCCGGACCTTTTACAAAAGCAACATTATCCTTGTATGCCGATACGATATCATTCGGATTTTCTTGGGATGTCTTTTTTATTAATTTGAATAAGGAGGAAGTCATTTCTTTCCCATCAATAACAAACGTGCCGTTGAAAATTTTATGTCGGCAATGTTCTGAATTCACCTGACTAAAACCGAACACTTCGGAATCCGTCAGTTTTCTCCCAGTTTTTTTTGACAGCCCTTCCAAATAGTCCACTTCCTCATCGCTCAGAGACAGCCCTTCCTGTTGGTTATAGGCTGAGATGTCATCAATGTATAAAATCTTTTCGGGCGTAACATCAATATTAAAAATATCCTGATCCAGACCCTGATATTTTTGGGAGAGCATTGGGTCAAAGTCACTAAAACCTTCATCCACCGCATTGAATTCCTCAATTCGTATAATTCCACTAATCCCCATATTTTGGGTAATCTCGGTTGCGTTTGTGCTCCATGGGGTAATCATGGCAGCGCGAGGACCAACAAAAAAGGCGTCAAGAGACGCCAAGTTTATTTTGGGCTGATTGCCGAACAACCATGTAAGTTTTTCTGTGTTTTCCGGGTTGATTTCTTGAGTAGTTTGGACGGCAAAAACTTTAGTTGCCAGGTCTCCAAAAAAATGAATCATAATTGCCTGTCTATTGAGCGGTTAAGAAAGGGCAAAATTACGATTTTAAGACCGATTTTAACAGCGTGGCGGGAACACTTTTCAACTAAGATTGTTGATAGTTTTTCTGCCTTCTGAAGTTTATATTTTTGTTCCACTTTTTTCGGTCAATTTGCTTTCAGACTTTATTACTTAGAATAACTTTTCAGGGTTTAAAGCCGGATGGGTCTACTTTGAAAACACATCTTTTTTGCACCGTAAAATCCGAATAGTTCAGTATCACAGGTGTTTTTAAACTAATTCAATAATATTTCACAACCGGTAAATAGTTATTAAATGGATTCATTATCTTTTTGGGGACTAATTCAAAAAACCACCATGATACAGAAAACCAATTTACTTGCTGTTTTGTTTGCTTTGTGCGCATTTTCGTCCTCATTTTCTCAAAAGAAATTATCCAACAAACAAATAGAAAAACTTAAAAAGGAAGCTGCCACCATTGTAGAAAGCAATAAAAAGCAATCTCAGGTAATGGTGGATAAAATCTTCAGTTTTGCCGAACTGGGATTTCAAGAAAAGGAATCCTCCAAGTATTTGACAGGAATATTAGCCGACAATGGATTTGAAATAGAAAATTCGATTTCAGGCATTCCAACAGCTTGGTTTGCAACCTGGAGTAATGGAGATGGACCAACAATAGCATTGGGAAGTGATGTTGATTGTATTCCAAAAGCATCCCAATATCCTGGGGTGGCGTACCACAAACCCATTGTTGAGGGCGCGCCCGGACATGGCGAGGGGCATAATGCAGGTATTCCCATGAATATTTCCGCTGCCCTTGCCGTTAAACAAATTATGGAGCGAGAAAATATTGGGGGCACATTGCTTGTTTGGCCAGGAATTGCCGAGGAACTTGTGGCCGCCAAAGCGTGGTATGTTCGTGATGGCCTTTTTGATAATATTGATATGTGCATTTTCACACATGTGAGTGATAACCTAAGTGTTTCCTATGGGCCAACAAGAGGTACAGGGCTTATTTCCGTTGAGTATTCTTTTAGTGGAGAATCCGCTCATTCTGCTGGGGCGCCATGGCGAGGAAAAAGTGCTTTGGACGCAGCTGAACTAATGAATATTGCTTGGAACTACAAACGTGAGCATTTACACCCGTTACGCCGTTCACACTCCATTTTTACCGATGCAGGAGACCAGCCTAATGTTGTGCCTTCCAAAGCGGCCATTTGGTTCTATTTCAGGGATATTAAATATGACGGAATTATGGAAATGTATCATGAAGCCAATGATATAGCCAAAGGAGCAGCTATGATGACCGGAACAACGGTCGATTCTAAAATATTGGGTGCCGCTTGGCCAAGACACTATAATAAGGTAATTGCGGAAACCATGTACGAAAATATAAAGGACGTGGGGCTTCCAACATGGTCGGAAGCTGATCAGGCATTGGCCAAAGCGGTACAAATGGAGGTGAAATCTGAGAAAACAGAAGGACTGGAGACTAAGCTGGACACAATAGGTCTTCCCGTTATTGAACCTATTAGTGGTGGTTCTGATGATATTGGTGATATTTCATGGAAGGTGCCAACTGTAACGATGCGCTTTCCCTCGAATATTCCTGGGCTACAGGGACATCATTGGAGCAATGCCATATCCATGGCTACACCAATTGCCCATAAGGGGGTTGTTGCGGGAGCAAAAGCGGAAGCCATGACCATTCTGGATTTTTTGTTAAAACCTGATCTGCTTAAGGGAGCGTGGGATTATTTTACGAACGAACAAACTAAGGAAACCAAATTCATCCCCATGATTTCCGAGGATGATATGCCGCCCATCTATTTGAATGCCGATAAACAAGGACAATTTCGGGAGGAATTGGAAAAGTTCTACTATGATGAGACCAAATATGACACCTATTTGGAGCAATTGGGTGTGGACTATCCTACGGTGAAGCAGTAGTTGGATTTAAAGTTAATCTGATATTAAGACTTTAGTTTGATTTCTATTAAAGTATGCTATTTAGACTAAGTATGTTATTTTAGCATCTAGTTAGTAAATGTACTTTCGAACTTATTCCTTTAGCAATTGAAACAGACTATAAATCTCGATTCTATAAAGCTTTGTGCAAACATGATTGGCGGTAAATGGAAACCGATTATACTTTTTTGCATTTCATCCGGTATCAATAGGTTCAATTTGCTCATTAAGAATATTGAAGGTATCAACCGACAGATGTTGAGCAAACAATTAAAGGAAATGGAAAAATCAGGAATATTGGAAAGGCAAGTATTTCCTGAGATTCCACCCAGAGTTGAATATTCAATTTCGGCCAAAGGAAAGTCGTTACTCCCAGTAGTCCAATCCATGAACCGATGGGGATTAAAACATCAAACCAAGGAAAAGACGATTACCTCTGTAGAATGCAATCAGTTACCATTGTTTTAATTGTGTAGACTCAAACAAGTTTTCTCTCCAAAAGCGCCATATAAAATCCGTCAAATCCACTTTTTGAAGCAAATATTTTCTTGTCACTGATAAGGGAGAAATCCGAACCCTCGTCACTTGATAAAAACGATTTTACTTGATCAAGATTTTCCTGTGGAAGGATAGAACAGGTAGCGTACACCATTTTACCTCCAGGTTTCAAGATTTTGCTGTAGTTTCTAAGGATTTCTTGTTGGGTTTTGGTGATCTTTTCAAAGAATTCCGGCTGCATTTTCCATTTGGAATCCGGGTTTCTACGCAAAACGCCCAATCCTGTACATGGAGCATCTATGAGCACCCTGTCCGCACTTCCATATAGCTTTTTATATACTTTTGAAGAACTTATTTCACGTGTCTCAATGTTGTGCGCACTGTTTCTTCTTGCCCGGCGCTTAAGTTCCTTCAATTTACTTTCGTAAATATCCATGGAAATCAGTTGGCCTTTATTTTCCATTAAGGCTGCCAAGTGTAAAGATTTACCTCCAGCCCCCGCACATGTATCTACAACGCGTTGCCCCGGTTTAACGTCCAGCATTTCTGCTACGAGTTGGGAAGAGGCGTCCTGTACTTCAAAAAAACCGTTTTTAAAGGCTTGGGTTACAAATACATTTGCCCGCTCCACTAATTTCAATGCCAAAGGATATCCTTTGATAGGTTCTGCAACAATTCCTTCGTCCAGCAGGGCTTTTCTTAAAATCTCTTTTTCAGTCTTTAGGGTATTGGTTCGCAAGATAACCTCTGCGGGCTCGTTGAGTTTGGCAATCTCTTTTGTCCAAAGCTTTTCACCTAAGGATTTTTCACACAGTTCGTCTATCCAATCGGGAATGGCTTCCCTGTACTTTCCTTATTTTCGAAAGTTCATCGAACTTTCCTTTGATACGGCGTTCCGGTGTCGGTTCAATCTGTTTCCAATCCGGTAGCTTGATTCCCTTTAAAACGGCCCAAACTGCCCACATACGGAACAAATCCGGTCTACTGTAAGGTGCTTTAACTTCTGCAATTTCGGCATACAGACGTTTATAGCGAACCATCTCATAGGTGGTTTCCGCAATAAATCCACGATCCCGAGATCCCCATCTTTTATCGAACTTTAGTACTTTTTGCACTACTTTATCCGCATACTCCCCTTCATTAAAAATCAGGTTTAAAGCGTCAATTACGGCAAATACCAAGTTACGGTGTAGTTTCATTCCAAAAAAAATTAAGTCTGCAAAGGTATTGTTTTAGAAGTGATTCCCTTTATTTTTGAGAAACTTTATCCCAATGCGTTACTTATCCGTTTACTGATTTTATGCTTTGCGGTTTCCTGTTCGGAGGTAGCCAATAAGGAACCTTTTACCTCGGTTTCAATTGAAACCTTATATAAAGATTCCATCAGCATACGTGCTATTGAACTTATGGGAAATAGTTTGGCATTTGCTGCAAACAAGGGCACGTTTGGTACGGTTGACTTAACTAGCGGAAGGGTAAGGACCAATATTGAAAAATACCACACCAGCATTCCCGAATTTAGGGCTGTAGCGCACACTTCCACGGATTTTTTCATGCTTTCTATCGGTAATCCAGCATTGCTTTATAAAACGGGCGATGGTGGAAGAATGGAGTTGGTTTACAAGGAGGAAGATGAGAATGTGTTTTATGATGCTATGACGTTTTGGAATGATAAAGAGGGTATTGCGGTAGGAGATACAATGAATGGATGTATGAGTATTATCATAACCAGGGACGGTGGCACAACATGGGAAAAGTTGGCTTGCTCCAGCTTACCCGAAGGTATAGTAGGTGAGGGTGCATTTGCTGCCAGCAATACCAATATAAAAATAGTTGGAAACCACACTTGGGTGGCGACTACAAAACGAATTTTATATTCGGAGATAAGGGAAAAACTTGGATGAGTTACGAACACTCCTATAAGAACGGATGAACCTACTTCAGGTATCTATTCAGTTGATTTTTTTGACGAGAATCTAGGGGTAGTTATCGGTGGGGATTATACTAAGCCAGAAGTTAATAGGGCCAATAAAGCGAGAACCGAGGATGGGGGAAAAACGTGGCAGCTAATTGCAGACGGCAATCAACCGGGATATAAGAGTTGTGTTCAATTTGTTCCCAATTCCAAAGGAAAGGGTATAGTGGCATTGGGGTTTACCGGAATTTTCTATTCCAGCGATAGGGGTGCAACATGGAAACAATTATCTGGAGAGTCGTTTTTTACGATTCGATTTAAAAATGACTCCATCGCCTATGCAGCGGGTAGGAACAGGATTTCAAAATTGACATTTAGATAGCAAAAGACCCCAATGGTGTTTAAACTTTTGGGGTCTTTTTTTTATACCAGTTCTTTAAAAATTATCTTAAGCCACCACCGCTGCCGCTCTTATTTTGACGATATTGTTTAATTAATTGTTTTTTAAAATCTTCTTCGGATTTTAACAACAACAACGTTTTTTTAGGGCTTATCACCTTGCTTATTTCTTTCAAAAACGAGTTGTCAAGATCTTCTTCTTCCTCTTTTAAGTCCAAGTAAAGTGCTAATAACGAAGTAGCTTCTTTGTCCGAAAGGGTTTCGACATCCCTAATTTTACTTTTGATTTGCTTATGTTCTTTTCCCCAAAGGACATGGCGCTTCTCCTCATATTCATTATAGACCGGCCAGAAATACTGGGCTTCCTTTGAACTTAATTCCAAGCGGTCCGTAATAAAGGCAACTTTTAAAGATTTTATCTTTTCCCATTTATCTTTATCCTGAGCGGATACTATGGTGGTAAAACATAACAAGGCAATCAATGCTAATCTATTCATCATCCTCAAAATTTAATTCGTTAATATTATCTATGTTTTCATTGATGTATTCAATAATATGATCATCGCTGAAACGTGTTTCTAAAAAATCACCCATATCCATCTGGTCCAAGGAAATTTCTTCTGCTATTTCATAGGAACTAAGTCCTAATTCATTGTTCTCAAAATAGGTTTCGATATCGGAATTGGCCAAATCGGCAAAATCAATTTGATCTGAGGTGTTCCAGAAAAATCCTAACAATACAAGGGCAACCGCCGCAACCGATGCAGCGGCCATGAAATACTTTTTAAAAGATTTTATAGAAATGACTTTTACATCATCATTCAATCTTTTGTCGATGTCTTTCTTAATTCCATCAAAGTAACCTTTAGGAACTGTAAAGCCATCGTCTTTATTTTCAAGAAAATCAAGTAGGCCTGATTCCTCATCCGATAACTTTTCCATCAATCTGTCCTGAAAACTATCAAAGTAGCCTTCTGGAGTTTTAAATGGATTTGTGGAATCGTTCTTTTTCATCGTATATATTTGACTATCAATTTCTTTAATAGTTTAATTGCCTTTTAAATAATCTTCAACTTTTTTCGCTGCAATGTGGTATGAGGCTTTTAAGCCACCAACGGAAGTATCCAAAATGGTCGACATTTCCTCATATTTGAGTTCTTCAAAATACCTCATATTAAAAACCAATTTTTGCTTCTCAGGTAACGTTGCTATTGCCTTTTGGAGTTTTAACTGGATTTCATCACCTTCAAAATAAACATCCGCCTCAAGATTTTTTATGGCGCGCTCTTGAAATTCAACATCGTTAATCCCTTGTTTTTTTGATTTTTGCTTTAAAAAACTTAGCGATTCATTGGTAGCAATGCGATACATCCAAGAAAACAGTTTGCTCTCTCCTTTGAAGCCTTCTATGTTACGATATACTTTTATAAACGTATTCTGCAGCACATCATCGGCATCATCATGATTTAATACAATTCTGCGGATATGCCAATAAAGCCGTTCTTTATAAGTGCTTACCAATACCTCAAAGGCCTGGGATTGCGTTTCCCTGGCTTGTAAATCCTTTATCAGCGATTCTTCTGCAATCAACCCTTTTGGTTTAGTTTTAATTATTGGACTATTAAATTAGGAAAAGGTTTAACGGTCTATGGTATAAACACTTATAAATTTTTTTGAAGTAAAAGGTATTTTAGGAACGAATCATATGTGTTTACCCGTTTAGGAGTCTAAAATGCGCTCAACATGATTGTTGTTCTTAAGGCCGACACCTAAGAACTTAGCGACTGCATCTCCACCAGTTTCTTGTAGGCACCATTTTTGGACAATAATTCCACATGAGAGCCTTGCTCTACAATTTCCCCTTTTTGAAGGACCACGATTTTATCGGCGTTTTGAATAGTGGAAAGTCGATGTGCAATGACGATAGATGTCCTATTTCTCATCATTTTTTCCAGAGCATCTTGCACTAAGCGTTCACTTTCCGTATCCAAAGCGGAAGTGGCTTCATCCAAAATCATGATTGGCGGGTTTTTCAAAACCGCTCTGGCAATGGATAACCGTTGCTTTTGTCCGCCACTGAGTTTGTTGCCGCTATCGCCTATATTGGTATCGTAACCATTAGGCAAATCGATTATAAAATCATGTGCATTGGCTATTTTAGCGGCTTCGATTATCTCCTCTTCAGAAGCGTTTTCCTTCCCAAGGCCTATATTGTTTCTAACGGTATCATTAAAGAGAATGGAATCCTGCGTAACCAGTCCCATTAAGCCCCGAAGCGATTTTTTAGTCAAGTTTTTAATGTTGATGCCGTCTATGGTTACCTCCCCTTCGTTAACATCGTAAAACCGCGTCACCAAATTGGCAATGGTACTTTTTCCACTCCCGGATTGCCCCACTAGGGCAACGGTACTTCCTTTTGGGACTGTTAGGTTAAAGTTTTTTAGCACATATTCATCCTCATATTTAAAGGAGATGTCTTGAAGCGAAATCTCGGAATCAAAGTCGGGTTTGCTGACCGCATTTTCAATTTCCGAGATTGGATTTTCGGTTTCCAAAATCTCCAATACGCGCTCTGCAGCGGCATTTCCTTTTTTAACGCCATACGAAGCTTTACTGATTGCCTTGGCTGGGGTAAGAATGTTATAGGCAAGTGCTATGTAAGTAATGAAAGTTGAAGCTTCCAAGGTGTTGTCTACCAAAACCATTTTCCCACCGTACCATAACAGTACAGCAATTACAATTATTCCCAAGAATTCTCCGGTAGGTGACGCTAAGTTTTGACGATTAAGTAATTTGTTGGAGTACTTAAAGAAGCGATTGGTTGAATCTTCGAATGTTTTCGCAAACCTGGATTCTCCGTTAAAAGCCTTTATTACACGTAATCCGCCTAATGTTTCCTCAATAATTGAAAGAAAATTACCTTGTTCTTTTTGGACTAAATCCGATTGTTTTTTTAAAGATTTTCCAATTCTTGAGATTATCATCCCGGAGATAGGAATGAAAATAAATACGAATAAGGTTAGTTTCGCACTGAGCACGAACATCACTATAATTGTAAACAAAATAGTCAAGGGTTCTCTTACTATCAATTCCAAAATTGAAAGAAACGAGTGTTGTATTTCCAAAACATCCGCAGTTATCCTTGCAATCACATCGCCCTTTCTTTTCTCCGAATAATAGGCTAAGGGTAGCTCTACTGTTTTTTCGTACATTTTATTTCTGATGTCCTTTAGCACCCCGTTCCGAAGGAATGTAATAAAGTACATGGCCAAATAATTAAAGATATTTTTAAGTAGAAAAAGAACCAAAATCAACACTACCGCAAAAAGTAAACCCTTCATTTTATCATTTCCGGAATAGGAGGTAACCAAGAAGTTCACATAATCCTCTCCATACTCCTTTATCTCGGAAATTCCTTTATAAATGGGTTTGTCAGTAATCTGTTCCGTTTGCTCAAACAGAACGTCTAGCATTGGTTTCAGGGCCGCAAAGGAAATTGCACTGAACAATGCATAAAGTATGTTAAAGAAAATATTTAGATAGCCATATCGGCTGTAGGGTTTCGCAAAGCGAAGAATTTTCTTGAAATAATCCATTAAGTCAATTTAAGCTCGCTCAAAATGCTTTTGATTTTAGCATCCAGGCTAGCAGCAACCGCTTTATAATTTTCAGCTTTGTCCAATTTAGTATTTGTGCTGATGTAAAACTTCACCTTGGGTTCTGTTCCACTTGGCCTTGCCGCAATTCGGGTACCGTCCTCGGTTTCATATATCAATACGTTGGATTTTGGAATATCAATTCTTTTTTCCTCACCAGTAATTACATTTTTGGCTGTGGAAGTATTATAATCCTCAATCCATTTCACTTTGGATCCAGCTACCGATTCTACAGGGTTGTTCTTGAAATCCTTTAGCATCTGCTTTATTTCCTCAGCACCACTTATTCCTTTTTTAGTAAGCGATACGAGGTGTTCCTTGTAAAAACCATAATCCACATAGCAATCGATTAAATCTTTGTAAAAAGAGCTACCATTTGCCTTTGCCTGTGAAGCTATTTCACAAGCCAATAGGGTAGAGGTTACCGCATCTTTATCACGAACAAAATCACCCACCATATAGCCAAAGCTTTCTTCTCCTCCGCCAAGAAACTTGGAGTTTGGGAAATCCTTGATCATTTTACCGATCCATTTGAACCCTGTCAAAGCTGTCTTGAACTCCACTCCGTATGCTTTGGCCATAGCTTCCATCATAGGGGTGGAAACAATGGTGGTTGCAACAAATTCATTTCCTTTGAAACCTTTTTGTTTCTGTTTTTCCAAAAGAAATTTGGTCATTAAAACCATGGCTTGGTTTCCGTTCACAATTTCCATCTTCCCGTCCAAGTTTCTAACGGCGATGCCTAAACGGTCGCTATCCGGATCGGTACCCACAACCATATCCGCACCAATTTCTTCAGCTTTTTTCATTGCCATGGAGAGTGCTTCGGACTCTTCCGGATTCGGAGATTTTACCGTTGGAAAATCACCATCTGGTTTCGCCTGCTCCTCGATTACGGTGACATTTTTGTATCCTGCACGTTTTAGAACCTCTGGTATTGCTGTAATAGAAGTCCCATGTAAGGAAGTGAAAACAATTTTAAAATCATCTTTACCCGCTGCGTCAAAACTGCCGTTCGCTACGGATGCTTCAAAAAAAGCTTCGTCAACGTCTTTATCAATTAATTCAATTAAACTTTCATTGGCATCAAACTTTATGGACTCAATAGAAAGCGAGTTGATTTCCGCAATAATTTCGCCATCCTGTGGAGGCACAATTTGTCCGCCATCTCCCCAATATACTTTATAGCCATTATACTCAGGGGGGTTATGGGAGGCAGTCAATACAATTCCTGCATGACAGTTTAAATGGCGTACTGCGAAGGATAGCTCCGGAGTGGTCCGTAATTCTGAGAAAAGGAAAACCTTAATACCGTTTGCTGAAAAGACCTCTGCAACCGTTCTTGCTAGCGTATCACTATTATGGCGACAATCATAGGCAATCACCACTTTTATATCTTCCCCCGCATATACTTTATTGAGGTAGTTGCTGAGACCTTGTGTGCTCTTTCCTAGCGTGTATTTATTTATTCGGTTCGTACCGGCACCCATAATACCACGCATACCCCCGGTTCCGAATTCCATATTTTTATAAAAACGGTCCTTAAGTTCTTCCGTGTCGTTATCTATCAATTGCTGAATTTCTTTTTTCACGCCCGGGTCAAAAAAATCGGTCAGCCAACTTTTAGCGGTATCAAGTATATCATTCATTTTTAGGTCGAATTTTTGTTTCTCTTAAATTTACAAAGAATATTGATTTTGGTCTGTTTTCGTATTTATTTCTTCGGATATTTTGTAGCGGGGTTCATTTCTTTTGGAACGAATCAGCATTTCGCCTAAAAATCCGGCCAAAAATAACTGTGTTCCCAAGACCATGGCGACTAGAGGATATGAAAAATTGAGGTCTATCCGTAATTAATCTACCAAACGGATTGATGAACAATTTGTCTATCCCCAAATAGAGTGCAAATCCAAACCCGATGAGGAACATCAAAACGCCCCAAGCACCAAATAGGTGCATAGGCCGTTTACCAAATCTTGAAACGAACCAAATGGTCAATAAATCCAGAAATCCGTTAATAAATCTTTCCATGCCAAATTTGGTCTTACCGTATTTCCGGGCCTGATGTTGTACCACTTGTTCACCAATGCGTACAAAGCCGGCATTTTTCGCCAGAACTGGAATATAACGGTGCATCTCTCCGGACACTTCGATGTTCTTAACCACTTTTTGGTCAAAAGCCTTAAGTCCACAGTTGAAATCGTGCAACCGCACCCCTGAGGTTCGTCTTGCGGCCCAATTGAACAATTTGGAGGGTAGGTTTTTTGACAAAACGGAATCGTACCGTTTCTTTTTCCATCCGGAAATCAGCTCAAACCCTTCTTTTTTTATCAGATTATATAATTCTGGTATTTCTTCCGGATTATCCTGTAAATCGGCATCCATGGTGATGACTACCTCACCCTGGGCAGCTCTAAAGCCTGCGTGCAGCGCCTGTGATTTCCCGAAATTCCTTTGAAATCGTATCCCTTTTACCTCTGGGTCAAGTTGGGAAAGGTTAGAAATTACCTCCCATGAATTATCCGTGCTACCATCATCAATAAAGATAATTTCGTACGAAAAATGATTGGATTGCATTACGGACACAATCCAATCATGAAGCTCTTTGAGCGATTCTTCTTCGTTAAGTAAAGGAATTACAATGGATAGCTGCATTGGTTGCTTCAGGAATTCCTTTCAAAAATAAGACAAATACTTACTTTTTAATAAGCCGGCTCTTGTTTTTTCATAATAAGTCCGCCTATAAGCCCTACTATTAAACCTAATATAACATTGAATATTAGAATAATTGGATAGGTAACCCACGTAAAACTTTTTTGCATCTCAATCATATTGTCCAGTTGTTCACTAGTCATCTGTGGGTTTTGTTCCGAAACTTCTTGTCTTGTTATTTCAAAAGTTTTTTCCATAAATTCCGGATCTAAAACGTTAGAAAGTAACAAGAAATAAATTATTCCTACTATAGCGGCTACTAAACCAATTCCAGCACCTATTTTAAGTGCTTGGGATAAAACCAAATACCCCTGATTCGCTTTTTTAAATTGTAAAATACCGAATATGACTCCAGCAGCTAAAATTGCTATTTGCACAGCTTGAACAGCGAAGCCTCTTTCTAGATGCATATCCATTGAGAACAGCATAATTCCAAAAATAACACCCAACCCTCCGGTTATTAGTCCATAATTAAGTGCATATTTGCCTGTTTTTGGTTGATTTTCTTCCATTTTTATAGTTTTTAAGGTTGTTTACAATCAATAGGTATGTTATACATCATAATTGTTACAAATAAAGTTAGGTAATTTTTATGACGTTTTTTACGAATTTAAATTGCCAAATTCCATTATTTGACTAAATTTGCAGCCTTAAAAAGAGTGCCCGTTGGAATGGGTGCGTTAAAGTCCAGTACAATGAAAAAAGGAATACACCCGGAAAATTATAGATTAGTGGCCTTCAAGGACATGTCCAATGAAGAGATTTTTTTAACAAAATCAACTGCGGACACCAAGGAGACTTTGGAAGTGGATGGTGTTGAATATCCATTGGTGAAATTGGAAATCTCTAGAACTTCTCATCCTTTTTACACAGGGAAAGCGAAATTTTTGGATACTGCAGGACGTATCGATAAGTTCAAGAATAAATACGATAAGTTTAAGAAGAAAGCAGCACCGGTTGCAGAAGAGGCTCCTGAAAAAGAGGCTGAGGCCAGCAAAGGAAAAGAGTAGGCTGTATTTAAAAGATAAAAAATACCATACGCCTCTGATACTTAGTATCGGAGGCGTTTTTTGTTAATTTTGCAATACAAAATACCTAGTCCCATGAACTATATTCTTTTTGATGGTCCAATGCGCACTAATTTATTACCGTTCACTTTCACTAGGCCGGTATCGGAAATTCGCGTTGGTATCATGACCTTAAGGGAAAAATGGGAAGCCTATTTGAAAAAGGAGGTTTCAAACAAAACGGAGGACTACCTAAGCAGGAAATACCCGCTCAAATTAGAAGATGATAACATTTTTATTGATGCTTCTTTTCTACCCAACAGTAGTTTAATCGAGTGTATAACGGGTCTTGAAACTAATCAAGCACTTGTTTATGAGGATAGCGTTATTGCTTATAGACAAGGTTCTCAAATTCAGGAAAATGATTTTGGTTCATTGGAACGTGTTCTATTTGAAGAAAAAGTAATGCGGATAGCATATACTTGGGATATCTTTTCAAAGAACGAAGAATCACTGCAGGCCGATTTTGATTTTATAACCAAAGGAAGAAAAAGTCAACCCATATCCAAAACCAATAGTTTAATCTGTCCAGAGCGTATTTTCCTGGAGGAAGGGGCTAAGGTGGAATACAGTATTTTGAATGCTACGGACGGACCAATTTATATCGGTAAAAATGCTGAAATATGGGAAGGTAGCTTAATCCGAGGCGGTTTGGCTCTTTGTGAAAAGGCTATTATAAAAATGGGCGGAAAATTGTATGGGTCTACCACTATTGGCCCACATTCTAAAGTGTGCGGAGAAGTCAGTAATTCGGTAATCTTTGGTTATTCAAGTAAGGGACACGAAGGGTATCTGGGAAATGCCGTATTGGGAGAGTGGTGTAATATAGGTGCCGATTCCAACAATTCCAACCTGAAAAATAATTATGCCAAAGTCCGTTTATGGAATTACGCCACTGAAAAGTTTGAACAAACTGGATTACAATTTTGTGGATTGATGATGGGCGACCATAGCAAAACCGCTATCAATACCATGTTTAACACGGGAACCGTAATAGGGGTCAACTCTAATATTTACGTACCGGGCTTTCCAAGAAATTTTGTACCCAGTTTTAGCTGGGGCGGGGCTTCCGGATTTTCTACTTATATGCCTAAAAAGGCTTTTGAAGCTGCAGAAGTGATGATGGCCAGAAGGGGAGTAGCATTTAATGAAATTGAAGCGGATATCTTAAACCATGTTTTTGAGTTGACCCAAAAATATCGGAATTATTAGTCGAATCAAATTAAGTTTCGCTGACAGAATCAAATCAGATGAAAAAGAAAGTCGCATTTTATACGCTAGGTTGTAAACTCAACTTCTCCGAAACTTCTACCATAGCCAGAGGTTTTGTGAACGAAGGCTTCGATCGGGTGGACTTTAGTGAGAAAGCGGACATGTATGTGATAAATACCTGCTCCGTAACCGACAATGCCGATAAAAAATTCAAGACCATTGTTAAACAGGCGCAAAAAGGGAATCCGGTTGCTTTCATTGCTGCGGTAGGATGTTATGCGCAATTGAAACCGGAGGAATTGGCTGCGGTGGATGGAGTGGATTTGGTTTTGGGGGCTACCGAAAAATTCAAGATTACAGATTATATCAATGACCTCACCAAAAATGACTTTGGGGAAGTACATTCCTGCGAAATAGCGGAAGCTGATTTTTATGTAGGAAGTTATGCCATAGGCGATAGAACAAGAGCTTTTCTAAAGGTTCAGGATGGTTGTGATTATAAATGTACCTACTGTACCATTCCGTTGGCCCGAGGAATTTCAAGAAGTGATAAGCTTCAAAACGTATTAAAAAATGCATCCGACATTGCGTCCCAAGGCATCAAAGAAATTGTATTAACGGGTGTTAATATTGGGGATTACGGGAAAGGAGAGTTTGGAAATAAAAAACATGAACATACCTTTCTGGATTTGGTAAAGGCTTTGGATGAAGTGGAGGGAATACACCGTTTAAGAATATCTTCCATTGAACCAAATTTGTTGAAGAACGAGACAATTGATTTTGTCGCGAAAAGTAAATCCTTTGTGCCCCATTTCCATATTCCATTACAAAGCGGAAGTGATGCCATCCTAAAGTTGATGAAGAGAAGGTATCTAACGGCTTTATATACGGAAAGAATAGATAGAATAAGAAAGGTGCTGCCTAATTGCTGTATTGGAGTTGATGTGATTGTTGGCTTTCCAGGGGAAACTGACGAACATTTTCTAGAGACCTATAATTTTCTGAATGCATTGGATATTTCTTATTTACATGTATTTACATATTCTGAAAGGGATAATACGGAAGCTGCCCATATGGAAGGAGTAGTGTCGAAAAAAATAAGAAGCAAAAGGAGTAGAATGTTACGTGGCCTATCGGCCAAAAAGCGAAGGGCGTTTTACGAAAGCCAATTAGTCAATGAATTGGAAGTATTATTCGAAGGAGAGAACAAGGAAGGATATATCCATGGTTTTACAGAAAATTATGTAAAGGTAAGGGCTCCTTGGAACCCGTCCCTTGTAAATACAATTCATCAGGTGAGATTGAAGGATATTGCCGATGACGGACTTGTTCAGATTGAATTCTGTGGAGTTGAAATTGAAGCATAAAAAAACCTCTCGATAGAGAGGTTTTTTGTTTTTTTTAGATTCTGATGCCAACTGGCAACATTTCTTTGTACTGTCTGTTCTTTCTTAAGAACCCTGCAATATGAGGGCTAGTGGGTACCACACGAAGATTTTTCTCTTGAATGTGATGAAGAACGGATTTGATGAAATTTTCTTTAAAACCTTCCTTGGTGATTTCTTCCGGAACTACAAGTTTGGTTAAAAAGACCTTTCTTTCTTGAGACGAATACTCTATTTTGGCGAGATGACCATCAACAGTTGCTTCAAATTGACGCAAGAAAGCATTGTCCTTAATAATAACATCATTCATATAGTTGATTTTAGTGTTGGTTTAAGACAAAAAAATTACGACGTTCTCGAATCGTAATTTGTGACTTTATTACCTATCCGTATTAAAAAAACATTTAATGTTTAAATAGTTTTAGGCTGGACTTCAAAAGTACTAAAAAAATACATAATTTCCTAGTTTTTATATAGTCCGCTAGTAATGAAAGAAAGCAAAATTCACATCTATTTAATGCCGGGCATGGCCGCTAGTGGAAAGATTTTCGAATATATTCGTCTCCCTGAGGACAAATTTGTAATACATATACTGGAATGGACAATTCCTGAAAAGGGCAGTAATCTAAAGGATTATGCCAAGGAAATGTGTAAAAGAATACTTCACAAAAATCCAGTTTTAGTTGGGGTTTCTTTTGGGGGATTCTTGGTTCAGGAAATGGCAAAGTTGGTCACAACCCGTAAAGTGATTATTGTTTCCAGTATCAAGCGAAAATCGGAACTACCAAAAAAAATGTTGTTCGCACGGTATACGAACATTCATAAAATATTGCCTACGGGTCTTGTGAGCAATATTGAACTATTGGCTAAGTACGCTTTTGGTGAAAGCGTGACCAAACGGTTGGAATTATACGAGAAATATTTATCCTTACGGGATAAATCTTATATAGACTGGTGCATCAACCAAACGGTCAACTGGCAACAAACGGAACATCCGAAAAAATTGGTGCATATCCATGGAGAAAACGATACTGTTTTCCCAATTGCCAACATTAAGGATTGTATAACGGTCAAAAATGGTACCCATGCCATGATTATTCATAGGGCCAAATGGTTTAATGAGCACCTACCTGCAATTATTTTGGAATAAGTCAGTTGTATTAATACCTTTGGTAGGAATTGAATGGTATTTTTGGAGCGACAGCTTGTTATTTTTTACAATTCTCAATCACCACATAGTACATTTATTGAAAACCCAAAAAAAAGAATCGATGAAAATCATTAAAAATATTTTGATGCTCTTAGGAGTGTTTTTCGTAATAAGCACGTTAGTTTTTGCGGTTCAAGGAACTAATTTCAAAACGGAAACCGTTGCTAACGTAGTGAACGATACCATCGAGAAGAACGTGGCTACTGAATATCGAATTTCCTCTATTGATATCCCGGAGGATTTAAACTTTGCGGGTGAGACTGTTCCCCAAGAAGATCCGGAAATCATGGAACGTGTTGATCGTGAATTTTTGGTAAATACCTATTGGCAGTCCAATGCCCTTCTTTTAATGAAAAGGGCGCATAAATATTTCCCCATTATAGAACCTATTTTGGCGAAAAATGGTATTCCTGACGATTTTAAGTATTTGGCGGTTGCCGAAAGTGGATTGACAAATGTAGTGTCCCATGCTGGCGCCACTGGTTTTTGGCAAATAATGAAGGAAACGGGAAGGGAATATGGTTTAGAAGTAAATTCCAATGTAGATGAACGCTATCATTTGGAGAAGTCAACCGAAGTCGCCTGTGAATACCTGAATAAATGGAAATCCAAATATGGAAGTTGGACCCTTACTGCAGCCGCTTATAATGCCGGACCAGGGGCAATCAATAAATATATGGGCATACAGCAAGTAGACGATTATTATGATTTGTTATTAGGCGATGAGACAGGCAGGTATGTTTTCAGGATCATGGCCATTAAGGAAATATTATCCAATCCTGAGAAATATGGTTTCCATATTGATAAGGAAGATATGTACAGTTCGGTTCCTACCTTCACTGTAGAAGTTGACAAGCCCATTTTAAGTTTTGCGGATTTTGCCCAAGAGTATGAAATCAATTATAAAATATTGAAGCGACATAATCCTTGGTTACGTGAGCCGCACTTGAACAATAGTTCTGGGAAAAAGTATACTATTGAAATCCCGAACAAGGGCTATTACAAGGAAAGTAAATAGTATTTGTAGTTGACAGTTGACAGTATGGATAAATAGTTTTGAATAATATTAATCCAAGTAACTTCTATTAATGAATAGAAAAATCTATAGATATTCAAACGTTGAGTTGTTGAATGTTATTAGAAATGGACAAAACACTTCACTGGTTAATGCTGCAAAAGCCGAGTTTGAGCGCAGAAATTTATCTAAGTCAGAACTAAGCAAGGCAGAATCTGAATATTCTCGATTTCTTGAATTTAAACTAAGAAGAAAAGAAGAACCGCTGACTAAAGAAGAATGGTTTTCGTTTTTCCTTTTGCCCTTAATAACCCCAAAACCAAGCTGGCAAAAAAATTCTTTTTCTGAATCTGAATACCAGCGATTTGAGAAACATGGTTTTGACAGAAAGATAAAACAAGTCTTCGAGGCACGTATATTGGGGTTTGTATTTTGGTTTTTGATGGTTATGATATTTATAATTGTTGCCAGATAGTTAAATCTTTAAAACCATTTATTTCTAACAACTAACAACTAACAACTAACAACTAACAACTAACAACTAACAGCTAACAGCTAACAGCTAACAGCTAACAGCTATATTTTCTTCATCTGTTGCTGCATCATCTTTATTTGCTCTGTCAGCATATTGTTTTTGTCTAGTTTCTTTGCTTCGTTCAAAAACATTGTTGCTTCTCGCTTACGACGTTTTTGCATAGCGATACCCGCCAAGCTCAATTTGGCCATGGCCACATCATAATCCATGGTAAGTCCCAATTTTAAGGCCTTTTTGAAGTATTTTTCTGCGGTGGTTAAATTGGTCTGTGAAAAAATAATGCCGTGTAGGTAATTATAGTAGCCCTGTTGTTTGGTAGTTAAGGCTGCCTTCGGATTCTTAATTTTGTTCAGCCAGTTTTGGGTTCCTGCTAAATCCTGCTTTCGCATTCTTAGGAATGCCAATAGAATGATTTCGTTTCTAAAGTAGAGAAAGATGAAGATTAGTGAAAGAAGAATGAGGAATATCCCATTGCCTATGTAACCTTCTATAAATTGATAAACGGCATAAGCAATAATTAATCCTGCTATTACTAGTTTGAAATTTTTATTGAACATAATTGAAAATTTTAAGAAAGGATTTTACACCTTTTGCAATCGCATGATTTCCATGAGTTTTGTGTTAATTTAGCTTAAAACCCAGTAAAAATCGATTCGGGCAAAATTAGGGAAAACCTTGGTTTTGAGGCCTACGGATTTCTAAAAATATTTTTTTTGATAAGGCTTGTCAAAGTAAAAACTCTTTGTATATTTGCGCCCAGAATTTGCGGATGGATTCGCACATTTTCCAATAACGAAAAGGATTAAAAAATGCCCGGACAGAAAAGAACATATCAGCCATCAAAACGTAAGAGAAGGAACAAACATGGCTTTAGGGAGCGCATGGCATCCGTAAACGGAAGAAAAGTTCTAGCAAGAAGAAGAGCTAAAGGAAGAAAAAAACTATCTGTATCCTCTGAGACGAGACACAAGAAATAAATGATTGCATATTTTTTAAAATATTAAGGTGTTACTTTTCCGAAAGTAGCACCTTTTTTTTATCCATTAACTAGACACACTAAACAGAAAATGCCGAAAAGAAAAGATTTAAATTCGATTTTGATAATAGGTTCGGGTCCTATTATTATTGGTCAAGCATGTGAATTCGATTATGCAGGTTCCCAGTCCTTACGTTCCCTTCGTGAGGACGGAATAGAAACTATTCTTATCAATAGTAACCCTGCAACGATTATGACAGATCCCTCGATGGCAGATCATGTCTATCTAAAACCACTTACCACAAAATCGATTGTAGAAATCTTAAAAGCACATCCACAGATTGATGCTGTTCTTCCTACTATGGGAGGGCAGACAGCCTTGAACCTTTGTATTGAAGCCGATAAAAAAGGAATCTGGGAGGATTTTGAGGTACAAATGATTGGAGTGGACATAGACGCCATCAACATTACCGAGGACAGGGAGAAATTTCGTGAACTGATGCTCAAAATAGGTGTGGGGATGGCCCCGCAAGCAACCGCTACATCTTTTCTTCAGGGAAAGGAAATAGCACAGGAATTCGGTTTTCCACTAGTAATTAGGGCTTCTTATACCTTAGGAGGTGCCGGGGCATCGATAGTGTATAAGCCCGAAGATTTTGACGAGTTACTGAGCCATGGACTGGAAATTTCACCCATTCACGAGGTGATGATAGATAAGGCCTTAATGGGTTGGAAGGAATATGAGTTAGAGTTGCTTCGCGATAAGAATGATAATGTAGTCATTATATGTGCCATTGAAAATATGGATCCTATGGGAATTCATACGGGAGATTCCATTACGGTTGCCCCCGCTATGACACTTTCTGATAGAACGTACCAGAAGATGCGGGATATGGCCATTCATATGATGCGTAGTATCGGTGATTTTGAAGGGGGCTGTAACGTTCAGTTTGCCGTGAGTCCAGATGAGAAGGAAGATATTATCGCTATCGAAATCAACCCAAGGGTTTCGCGTTCATCGGCATTGGCATCCAAGGCTACAGGGTATCCAATCGCAAAAGTGGCAACCAAACTTGCTATCGGATATTCTTTGGATGAGCTTGAAAATCAAATTACAAAATCGACATCGGCACTTTTTGAACCAACTTTGGATTATGTTATCGTAAAAATCCCACGTTGGAACTTTGACAAATTCGAAGGTTCGGACAGAACGTTGGGACTACAGATGAAATCGGTAGGGGAGGTCATGGGAATCGGACGTTCCTTCCAAGAGGCCCTGCATAAGGCAACCCAATCCCTTGAAATTAAGAGAAATGGTCTTGGAGCTGACGGAAAAGGGTACAAAAATTACGATCAGATCATCAGCAAACTTACGATTCCCAGCTGGGACAGGGTGTTCGTAATCTATGATGCGATTCAAATGGGAATTCCGTTGAGTAGAATCCATGAGATAACAAAAATCGATATGTGGTTCCTTAAGCAATATGAGGAGCTGCATCAGCTGGAAAAGGAAATTTCTAAATATACCATTGCTACATTATCCAAAGATTTGTTGTTGGAAGCCAAACAAAAGGGCTTTGCGGATCGGCAAATAGCCCATATGTTAGATTGTTACGAGAGTGAGGTTTACAATAAGAGAACAGAGCTCAATGTCAATAGGGTCTATAAATTGGTGGATACCTGTGCAGCGGAGTTCAAAGCGATGACACCCTATTATTATTCTACGTTTGAGGCAGAGATTGAAAAGCCGGATGGAACCAGGTATGTAGAAAATGATAGTGTGGTAAGTGACAAGAAAAAGATAGTGGTTTTAGGTTCCGGACCCAATCGAATAGGGCAGGGGATTGAATTCGACTACTGCTGTGTGCATGGGGTTTTGGCGGCTGCGGAATGCGGTTACGAGACCATTATGATCAACTGCAATCCAGAAACGGTTTCCACCGATTTTGACACGGCGGACAAATTGTATTTTGAACCCGTATTCTGGGAACATATTTATGATATCATCCGTCATGAGAAGCCGGAAGGTGTCATAGTTCAATTAGGCGGACAAACAGCGCTCAAGCTTGCGGAAAAACTTTCCAAATATGGAATTAAGATAATCGGGACGAGTTTTGAGTCTTTGGATTTGGCAGAAGATAGAGGCAGCTTCTCGGAACTTTTAAAGGAAAATAATATCCCTTATCCACAATTTGGAGTTGCCGAGACCGCTGATGAAGCGCTGCAACTAGCGGACGAGCTTAATTTTCCGCTTTTGGTCAGACCTTCCTATGTATTGGGTGGTCAAGGGATGAAAATCGTGATCAATAAGGAAGAGTTGGAAGAACATGTGGTCGATTTGCTCCGTAAAATCCCTAACAACAAATTGTTGCTGGACCATTATCTTGATGGGGCTATAGAAGCAGAGGCCGACGCCATTTGTGACGGAAAAGATGTATATATTATTGGGATTATGGAGCATATAGAACCCTGTGGGATTCACTCCGGGGATTCGAACGCAACACTTCCACCGTTTAATCTAGGTGAGTTTGTTATGCAACAAATAAAGGACCATACCAAGAAAATTGCATTAGCCTTGAATACGGTGGGACTAATCAACATCCAGTTCGCCATTAAGGACGATATGGTCTACATCATAGAAGCGAACCCACGTGCATCCCGTACCGTTCCTTTTATTGCGAAAGCCTATAAAGAACCCTACGTAAATTATGCGACGAAGGTAATGTTGGGCGAGAAGAAAATAAAGGACTTCGATTTTAAACCGGAATTGGAAGGTTTTGCCATAAAACAACCCGTTTTCTCCTTCAATAAATTTCCTAATGTAAACAAGAACCTGGGCCCTGAAATGAAGAGTACTGGGGAAAGCATTTTATTTATAGACAGCCTTAAAGATGATGAGTTTTACAACTTGTACGCCCGTAGGAAAATGTACTTGAGTAAGTAATTCCTTCAGAATTAAGATATTTTATAATTATACGAGCTCCTCCCCTCAATCGAGGGGAGGTGTCTCCAATTACAGAGGAGACGGAGGGGTTGAACAAGTAATTACGCAAGCGACATATCAAACCCAGTTTTACCTCTCGACTGCTCTCGAATTGACATTAGTTTTAATTAAACCAAACCGCATACTTTTTTCTTCTCAATTCCAAAGCCAGGGTTTCTTCCATTTTTAAAGCTTCCGCTCTAGTCGATAACGGTGCAATGTGGTTGTATAGACTTCCACGAAGGTATAGCCCATATTTCTTAACGATGCCGGAAGATAGGTTGTGTCCTTTTTTGCTTAAACTGCCTGTTTTATGCTGTAGAAATCGTTCAGCTGGGGTTTTGCTCGTCATCCCCACATACAGGCATTCCAAAACCCCATTAAATTGTGGGTTTGCTTCACGGAATTTTCTATTCTCGGTGAATACTTTTTTTGAAAGCTCTATAACGTAAATATGGTATTGGGTTTTGGGCATTAACCTATAATTTGGTGCTGGAAAGTTAGATAGACATACAAGCTTTACTCCAATTTCATCAACTCAATATTCCTGAATTCTATGGGATGGCCTTCTGCCTGAAGCGCAATATAACCTTCGCTAATAATCCTTGGATGACCTTTTTGCATGAGTTCTTTTGCAAATTCATCCGTATCATCAAATTGAGGCTCGGAATACTCAAGAACTACCTGACCGTTGATTTTGTGACTAATTTTTTCGCTTCCATATACTTCAATTTCCATTTGTACCCAACTGGAATCACTAATGGCAGGGTAGTTGGAGTTCGTGCAATGTTGGGTTATCAAACTATCTCCCATTTTAATATGAGTGCCAGCGGTGCAGACATTTCCGGTAAAACGCTCGGATTTACCGTCACCTCCCAATAGTTGGGCTTCAACGGCAACCAATAGGGTTTGGTCAAGTGGCAATTCGGATGGATGCGGGGTATGGTATTTAATACCACTGTTTTTAAATCCCCAGGACGGTGCGCCGGAAACCGTTTCTCCTACAAAACGATATTCCAACCGCAGCCGGTATTTCGAAAGCTTTTCATCATAGAAAATATGCCCAAATCTATTGTCAAAATCGGTATAGTCATCATATGACACTATTAATTTTCCGTCTTTAGCTTGGAAGGTATTCAGGTAATTTTCTCCATAGACTTCACCTGTGAATTTTGGCGACCAACCGGTTAAATCCTTACCGTTAAAAATGGAAATCCATTCATTCGTCTTTTTATGCTGACAAGAAACAGAAAGGACAAGAACAACTAAGATAAGGATGGGCGATAATCTTTTATTTGAGTACATCGTAACCAATTCTAAGTTTGTTTTCAATCCGGTGCTTAGTGCTCTATTTGCTATCAACGTAATTTTGTGCCGACATCCTTCTGACTTATTAGTTCCTAAGCTTTTGGTTATTATCAATTGCTATTTAGTTTTTCGGCTACCCCGTCATAATATTCCTGAGTTACTACTTCAGTCCACGTAGTTGGTTGCTCTCCACTATACAAGGCCAAATACGTTACATCCTTAAACTTGGTCGAAGAATGCCAATGTTCTATATCTTTCTCACATTTTAGTACATCTCCTTCTTTCAAAATTATAGGCCCATTTCCCTTCTCCTGATACTATGCTTCTCCATCAACAATTATCAAGACTTGTGCAGAACCGTGCTTATGCCAATCCAAGGTTGAGTTTTCCTTAAAGGTTGCCTTTGTAATATTATAACCCAATTCTTTGTCATCGTGAATGATTGAATTCAGCCAAGCTTCTCCTATGTAATGCGTATTTGGTACTTTTGTTCCCTCGGTTAGAAATTAGAGGAATACTTGATATTCTGAATTTTGGGAAAAAACAGACTTCGGAAGGGAAACCTTTAAGAATGGTATCAAAAATCGAATTTTTCATTTAGTAGTATTTTAAAGTCCAACATTCTTTCTTAGAAATTCCGGCTAGCGAATTAATGTATTGCGTCTTTCACTCTCCGATAGATTTCGGAAATTTTCTTCATGCTGGACTTGATGGTATCTGTCTAGCCAATTTTATATTTTTAATTTTTCGTATTTCTTGTTATTCCTTGAACACTAGTACTTTTCAAAATAGATCATGCTTTTAAAAAGATCCCCATTTACTTTATAATTTATTCTGTCTGCCATAGAATAGAATTTGAGAGCTAAAACCAATTCGTTTCGGAGCAGTCCAAATTAACTGGATGTCGGAATTCACAATCCGTTACGCATCCACCGCTGATTATAAAGTACTTCCTATTTGTCTATTGATTCATTTCGCCAACGTTCACGTCTGAATGAATCTATCGAAGCTCGTACTGATAGTCACTGCAATTACCGTATGATATTAATCGAGTAGAGATTCATTTACAATTACTATGTCAATGTCGCAATCACGAGTAAATTCAGTGTTTTTAAGGTAACTAGGTCCAAGTCCTTTGCGATCCAACTATGAAAACTCTTGGTAGTCCACATTAAATTTCTTAGCTAATCGATTTCGTTTGAGAATCAAAATCTTAATTCTCATCACCAGTTAAAAACCACATGTGTTCCAGAACCAAGTGTCTTTGAATAAACCAAGACTTTTTCTCAGTTGTATCAGCTTTTGAGCTTAATATCTATGTCAAAAATTCATTCTCTCGTCAATTAAGGATTTTATTGTATTATCATTGAAATTTGGCACAACAATTGTATATGTAACAAGTTACTATATTTCTATTTTATACTTTCTCTCCCCATTCCGTATGAAAAATACCTTCTTGGTCCAATCGCTCGTACGTATGGGAACCAAAATAATCCCTTTGCGCCTGTATCAGGTTCAAGGGTAGTCGGGAAGAAGTATAGGCATCAAAATAGATTAGGGAATTGGAAAGTCCGGGCAACGGTATTCCGTTTACGGCTCCATAAGCGACAAGTTCTCTTGCCGATGCAACGGTACTTTGTACTTTTTTCACAAATGTTGGGGAGACCAACAAGTTGGGCAGGTTTTTGTCCGCTCTAAATGCTTCCGTAATATCTGCCAAGAGTCCAGCACGAATAATGCAACCGGCACGCCAAATTTGGCAATTACGGCAATATCCAGTTCGTACTTATATTCCTTGGAGGCATCGGCCAGTTGGTGCAAGGCCTTGGGCATAGGTCATGATAAAGGAGAAATAAAGGGCTTCTTCCGTGAGTTTTTCCAATTTGGCCTTATCCATATGGGCCACTTTAGGTCGGTCATATAATTCGTCCGCAGCTATACGCTCGTCCTTAAGCGCAGAAATCTCCCGCATACTTACGGCGATATCAATTGAAGGAATGGGAATCCCTAAATCCATAGCGTTCTGGCTGGTCCATTTACCGGTACCTTTCTGCTTCGCTTTATCCAAGATGGTGTCTATCAATCTGCCTTTAGTGAGTTCATCTTCCTGTTCAAAAATTTCCGAGGTTATTTCCACCAAAAATGATTGTAGACGGCCAGCGTCCCATTTGGCAAAAGTGGCATGCAGTTCATCATTGGTGATAATCCCCACCTTTTTTTAGCACGTCATAAATTTCGGACGTCAACTGCATCAATCCGTATTCAATTCCGTTATGTACCATTTTCACGTAGTTGCCGGCCGATTTTGGTCCCAAATACGCCACGCATGGTTCACCTTTGTACTTGGCGGCGACCGCTTCAAAAATCGGTTTTATATGTTCATAAGCGCTTTTGGAACCGCCCGGCATAATACTAGGGCCAAAACGTGCGCCCTTGGCTCCGCCGGACACCCCGGAACCAAAAAAGTTAATGGCCCTTGTTTGCAAATAGGCTTCCCTACGGTCCGTATCCGTGAAGAAAGAATTTCCGCCGTCAATGATGATATCGCCTTTGTCCAGGTGTGGCAAAAGGCCTTCAATTACGGCATCTACAATTTTTCCTGCTGGAACCAATAGCATTATTTTACGTGGCGTGCTCAGCGCATTTACAAAGGTTTTCACACTAGTGGATGCATTTACTTTTTCGGTATCTCCTCCTTCTTTTATTAGGGCGTTCACCTTTTCGGCATCAAGGTCATTTCCAAACGCGGAAAAACCATTGTCCGCCACGTTCAATATGAAGTTGCGCCCCATTACTCCCAAGCCCACTAGTCCAAAATCGTATTTCTGCTCCATAATTTGTTCTTTTTTATTCAAATATCAATTCAATCAAAAATAAACGAAAATATTCATATGGCTTGTGAAGTTACTGTAAACTCGTTGCTATTGGCTTTTCTTTTCGATACATTTATGGCTAATTCTTTTCGATACATATGAACAAGACAGATAACCAAATGCTGGTGATTTTTGGGGCATCGGGAGACCTAACTGCCCGCAAGCTTATCCCTGCCATATTAAATTTGGCAAAAGACGGACATTTACCTAAAAACTTTGTGGTTTTAGGGGCGAGTAGGAGCGAATGGACCGATGAGGAGTTTAGGAAAAGCGTCATAACCGAAAGTAAACATTTGGGCAAGGACTTAAAGGAAAACCATAAAAAACTGATTGAAGATTTTTGCAAGCGACTTTTCTACCACGAATTGGGCAGTAGCCAAGATGCGGACTATGGGCCCCTAAAAAAACGTATTGATGGATTGAACGACAAATATAAAACGGACAACAATTATATATTTTATTTGTCCGTACCACCATCCGCCCACGAACTCATTTCCAGAAACCTCCATGAACAAAACCTTGATGACGAAGCGGATGGCTGGAAACGTTTGATTGTTGAGAAACCATTTGGTTATAGTTTGGAAACGGCCAAGGACTTGAACAGTATCCTCCAAAAATATTTTAAGGAATCCCAGATTTTTAGGATTGACCATTATCTGGGTAAGGAAACCGTTCAGAACCTATTGGTCACCCGTTTTGCCAACAGCATTTTTGAGCCATTATGGAACCGAAACTATATTCACCATGTGGAGATAACGAATGCTGAAAGTGGCGGGGTGGAGAAACGAGGCGGTTATTACGATAAATCGGGGGCCTTAAGGGATATGTTCCAAAGTCATTTGTTGCAAATTGTAGCCCTCATCGTCATGGAGCCCCCTTTAAGTGCAGATGCGGAGGAGATACGAAACGAGAAAATGAAAGCTTTAAAATCGCTTCGTATTATGACCGACGATAAGACGTTGCATAAGAATACCATTAGGGCACAGTACGTATCATCGGTAATTGATGGTGAGAAAGTAAAAGGCTATCGCGAGGAACAGGATGTAGACCCCAATTCCAAGACGGAGACCTATGCTGCCGTTAAATTTTTTGTGGATAACTGGCGTTGGGCAGATGTGCCCTTCTATGTGCGTACGGCGAAGAGAATGCCAACAAAGGTCACCGAGGTGGTCATCCATTTTAAAACGCCACACCATCAGATTTTTAAGGATTCCGGGATGCAAAGCAAGGATAATAAATTGATTATTCGTATTCAGCCCGATGAGGGAATTTTAATAAAGTTCGGGGTAAAAGTACCGGGACAAGGTTTTAAGGTAGAGCGGGCCAATTTGGATTTTTACTATTCAAGTTTAGTTGAAAATAACGTGATGGAGGCATACGAGCGATTATTGCTGGATGCCATGCAAGGTGATGCCACCTTATATGCACGTGCCGATGAAGTAGAGGCTGCATGGGCTTTTGTTGATCCTATTCTGGAGTATTGGAAGAATTCCGATGAAATAATTTACGGGTATTCCGCAGGGGTATGGGGCCCGGAAAATGCGGATGACCTTATTGAGGGTGTTGGTATGTGGCGTAATCCTAGCGAGAATTTAGCAGATGATCCGGGATATTGTGTAATACGTTAGTTAAAAGGTGAAAGGTGAAAGGTGACGGTTGAAAGTTGATAGATGGAGTTACTTAATTGGTACAAATAAATTTATGTTCAGGACGCAATCCCTTTTCAGTGCAACCAAAAGTCAGGGTCTTAACAATTAAAGTTTAAAATGGAATTAAAAATATATAAGGACAAAAAAGAAGTTGCCCAAGAGTTTTCCAAGTATCTGGCGGATTTTGTCTCAGGCAAGGAAAATGTGTACATCGCGCTATCGGGTGGGAGTACGCCCAAAATAGTGTTTGATACGTTGGCTTCGCAATATTCCGATAAAATAGATTGGAGCAAGATTCATTTTTACTGGGGTGATGAACGGTGCGTGCCTCCAACCGATGATGAAAGCAATTATAAAATGACCGTGGACCATCTGTTTTCCAAGATTGATGTGCCGGAGGAAAACATAAACCGGGTTTTAGGGGAGAACAATCCAACTGGGGAAGCCATGCGTTACGCCAATCTTTTGGAAATCGATTTAGATAGGGTAGATGACATACCTCAATTTGATTTGGTGATTCTTGGAATGGGTGATGACGGACATACCGCTTCAATTTTTCCGTATGAAATAGATTTATGGGAAGCCCCTGATCACTGCGTGGTAGCCACACATCCGGATTCCGGACAGAAACGGGTTTCCATAAACGGTAAGGTTATAAATAAAGCTAAAGAAGTGGCATTCTTAGTTACCGGTGAAAGTAAAACTGAGAAAGTAGCAGAAATTATCAATAAGACAGGTGAGTATCAAAAGTACCCTGCAAGTCTGGTAGCACCAGAATCCGATGCATTAGTCTGGTTTTTAGACCAGAGTGCTGCAGCTGGAATTGCTAAAGACTAATTTCACAATTCTCGTTGGATAACAGCGCCATAAATTCATCGGCATTAAAATTAGTTGCCTCAAATTTTGTGTCTCTTTGATTGGCGGACTCTTTTCTGAACTTACTCCGTGCAAAGCGCCTGATACCTTGCTTATCTGTTACCAAAAGTCCGGGGACAGGAACGCTATTTCCATCCTCATCCTTTGCGACCATGGTAAAATAGGACGAATTACAATGTTTTCTTTCCCCGGTCGTAATATTTTCGGAATCAACCCGAACACCCACAACCATTGAGGTTTTTCCCGTATAGTTGATAGATGCGCGTAAGGTTACCAATTCGCCCACATCAATTGGATTTAAAAAGTCTACCCTGTTTACGGATGCAGTAACGCAGTAGCGCCTGGAATGTTTGGAGGCACAAGCAAAGGCAATTTGGTCCATTAGGTTAAGAATGTGTCCGCCATGTACTTTACCACCAAAATTGGAATGGGAGGGAAGCATCAGTTCCGTTATAGACACCTGGGATTCCGTTACTTTTCTAAAATCATTCATCAGTTTCTAAAATGTGGGGAATTTTCTTCCTCTACCTTAGTGATAAAATACTTGGTATCCCCGAGCCAAAAGAACGTAAAGAACCGTTCCGTATAGTTCACTTTAACGTAGCGTCCTTGGTATTCCTGTAATTTTTCTATGACTTCTTGGTCTTTATCCAAAACCGAAAAAGAAAATATCTGCGCACCGGAAATTCCTTGGCTAATTTCCCCTTCCCAAGTTTTAACGATAACACCTTTATGACTGATTTTAATCAATTCTCCGGACCGTACACCTTGGCTGTAGGGAACAAAGTAATTGAAGGCGTAAAAAGCCAACAGGAGCGCAATGACTCCACCGATAAAAAACAATAGTATTCTTTTCATCTTACAATTTTAGTTTGGGTTCTTCCTCCTCAAAATCATCTTCTTTAGCTCGTTTTAAAAGAGGTTCAGGAATAGATTTTTTTGCCTTGGCACCCATTTTCTTCAGTTTCTGGATGCTTGTAATAATATTGCCACGACCTTCAACGAGCTTGTTCATAGCACCTTTATATTCGTCCTTGGCGTCGTCCATTTTCTTGCCAACCCTTGTGAGGTCGCCCACGAAACCTTCAAACTTATCATATAATGCACCAGCTTGTCGTGCTATTTCAATCGCGTTGCGCTGCTGCTTTTCATTGTTCCACATGCTGTCAATAGTACGTAGGGTAGCCAAAAGGGTAGATGGAGTAACAATTACAATATTTTGTTCAAAAGCCTTGTTATATAATGAGTTATCATTATTTATAGCAATGGCAAAGGCGGGTTCAATAGGGATGAACATAAGTACGAAATCCGGACTCTCCATTTCATAAAGATCTTCATATTTTTTGGAGGATAATTGATCAACATGCCTGCGTAAGGAATTAACATGGTCCTTTAAATATTTCTCGCGTAATTCTTCGTCGGCATTGACGTAGCGTTCATAATCTGTTAGCGATACTTTGGAATCCACAATCATCTTTTTACCGTCTGGTAGGTTGATGATAACGTCTGGCAATACCCTGGAACCATCCTCCCGAGTAAAACTCTGCTGAACGGAGTATTCCCTATCTTTTTCCAGGCCCGATTTCTCCAGGACTCTCTCAAGAACCAATTCGCCCCAATTCCCCTGCATTTTACTATCACCCTTTAACGCTTTGGTAAGGTTCTCCGCTTCTTGTGTTATTTTAAGGTTCTGTGTCTGTAGATTTAGTAGTTGTTCCTTTAAAGCTGCATGAATACCTACATTTTCCTTTTGGCTTTCTTCAACCTTTTTCTCGAACAGTTGAATTTTTTCATTCAAAGGCGTTAAAATGTCTTTTATATTCTTTTCATTCCGTTCGGTAAATTTCAAGCTTTTTTCTTCCAATATTTTATTGGCAAGATTTTCGAATTCCTTGGTAAATTTTTCCTGCAATTTTTCCACTTCTTCTTTTTGCTCCCTGTTTTTAAGCTGAAGATTTTCCAAATCGGCTTGGTATCGTATAATTTGGTTTCCGAGTTGTTCTTTTTCGCCCTGTAATTGAGTCTTAGAATTTTCTGCTTCCCTTAAACGTTGTTCAAAAACGGTAAGATTATTACGCATTTGCTGTTCGCGTTCTTCCAAGGCGCTATGCGTGGATTTAGTTTTGAGTTTTTGAATGTAATTCCCTAAAAAATAGCCGATTAGCAAAAAAGCCAAAGCAATTAAAAGATAGAGTAAAGTATCGTTCATTTGATTTCAGAAGTGTTTGAGGTAAAGATACGAGTTTGGGGTTGAAGTGCAATCGACGGAATTATAAGATTTTTGTTGCTATATTTCTTAGCAGAAAGTAATCAACAGGAAACCTCTTATTTCTGAATTTTAAACGAACCCGTTTTCGAATCAAAAACAACGGCATCCGAAGGAAATAGACTTTCAAAAGCCCTGTTTTCAATTAGAACACAAGGTTGTTCAAAAGGGTTGGTGTCACCGTCCAAAATCAATAATTTGTCACAAAGTTGAATTGCCATATCTATTTCATGGCTCGTAAATAAAATGGTCTTTCGGGTTTCGTGGGCGATAGATTTCAGAAGTTTTAAAATTTGAACCTTATGATAGAGATCCAAATGCGTGGTAGGCTCGTCCAGCAATATTATATCCGTATCCTGAGCCAATGCCCTTGCAATTAAAACGCGTTGTAACTGCCCGTCGCTCAATTCATAACACCTATTATCTTTCAGACTGGCAAGTTCAAGCATTTGAATAGCTTCATTGATTTTTGAAATATCATTACTTGATAAATTGCCCAACCAATTTGTGTAGGGTTGTCTTCCCAAAGCAATTAGTTCTTGGACGGTAAGATTTTTTGAGGCGATAGGCTCCGTAAGCACCACGCTAATTTTGGAAGCCAGTTCCAAAGCACTAAAATCTTCCAAGTTTCTATTACCAACCTTTATATTTCCTGAAAGTTTAGGTTGGAAATTCCCTAGCGTTCTCAATAAGGTTGATTTGCCAACACCGTTTACGCCGATAATGGCCCCCAGTTCCCCTTCAACAAGCCTAAGGTTAATTGAATCACAGATGGATACGGATTTATACCCAATGGACAAATTATTGACTTCTAACGCGATATGTGTTTCGTTTGTTTTGATACTCAATACGTTTAAAAGACCATTTTACGTTTTCGCACTAATAACCAAATTACAACCGGTGCACCCAGAATGCTGGTAATGGCATTTATAGGTAGTACGTTTACCGAACCCGGCAATTGGGCCACGGTATCACAAAGTAATAAAACTATGGCTCCATAAATCAATACGGCTGGAACGAGAACTTTATGTTCGGTAGTATTAAAAATCTGTCTTGTTAGATGGGGAACCGCTAAACCTATAAAAGCAATCGGTCCGGAAAAAGCGGTTACACTCCCTGCCAATAGGCCCGTTGCTATAATTATTATATACCTTGATTTTTTAAGATTGATGCCTAAGCTTTGGGCATAGTTTTCCCCCAGTAAATAGGCATTAAGGGATTTAATAGAAATAATGCTAAGTATCACCCCAATAAAAATAAATGAAAGTAATAGCGTAAGCTGTTGCCATGAAAGGTTTCCAACACTGCCAAAGGACCAGTAAATAAATTGCTGTAGTTTTTCTGCATTACTAAAATAGGAAAGTACACTTACAATGGCTGCGGTAATACTCCCGAACATTAATCCGATAATCAACAAGGCCATAGTGTCCTTAATCTTTACGGCAACTACAAGAACCGCTAAAAGCACCAAGAAACTACCAATGCTGGAAGCAATAGCCAAGGCAACATCATTTGCAAAACCAAAGGTGGCAAATCCTGATAACAATGAAACTCCCATAATTAATATTGCCGCCCCTAAACTTGCCCCTGAACTAATTCCCAATACGAAAGGTCCCGCTAGCGGATTCCTAAAAAGCGTCTGCATTAAAAGTCCACTTAAGCCCAAACCACCACCTACCAAAATAGCGGTGCAGGCTTTGGGTATCCGGTAGTTCCAGATAATATATTCCAATGAGGAATTCTCCAGATTTCCTCCAAAAAGTGCTCTCAAGGTATCCGATAGGGTTATAGAAACAGAACCTAAGCTTAAGTTCAGAAAAAAACAAAGCCCTAACGCTAAAAGCAAAAAGGAAAATCGATATGTGCTTTGTTTGTTCAACTATTCCAGTGGTTTAAAAAAATAGAGCGAATATTCCTCGAGCAGTTCTGGATGTAAAATATGTATGAGGTCTTTAAGTACTAAATCAGGTCTTTGTGGTGCCAGCTCGTAATATAGTACACCACCGGTTTCCCCTAAAGTATTGGAAAAGGTATACACTTTTTTATTCTCAAAGGCATTAAATTGCTGATAGTGCGGGCTTGCCTCCCGCATCTGTTCGTAGGAAGTAAATTGGGCCGGAGCTATCCAAAAATCAGCGGTATCGGCTTTTTTCAATACACTTTCCCAGCTAAGGGAAAGGCTTCCGGTTTCTTCGGTTTCCTGCCAAATATATTCGGCGTTTGCATCTTTAATAAATTGCGATGCCCAGCTTTTTCCTCCGGGAAGATACCATACATCTTTGTACATGGCCCCACTCAAAACATTTGGAGTAGTTTTAGCACTTTCTGCTAATTTTTTAGCTGAGAGGTATTCCTTTTCAATTGTTTTGAAAATAGAATCCGCTACTTTTTTCTTTTGAAAGAACGGGGCGAAAAATTTTATCCATTCCGCTTTACCTAAAGGGGTTTCCTCAGTCCAATCTCCATTATAGACTACAGGGATATTGGAACGCGAAATGGTCTCATAGGCTTTGTTTTGGGAATCGATTCCGAATCCCACTACGAGTTCCGGTTTTAACGCAATGACCATTTCGGTATTTATGGATTCATTGTTACCTAGCTCTTTGATAAAACCATTATCAATTCTGTTCCGTGCTTTAGTGGATGAAACATATTGTGTGTCCGGAAAACCAGTCAATTTATCCAATACGCCCAAGGCTTCCAAAGCTGGTATGTGAGTGGTTGACGTTACCACTATATTTTCAACAGGAACTGGAATTATGGCGTCATACTCATCTTTGTTTAAGGTCATTACCGCTATTTTATCCTTTGGTATCAGCGCATATTTGAAAATGGATTCAGCATTTGGCCATGGTGAAGTGAGCTCAATGATGGTTAGTCCGGATGCTGAAGTCTCCATTGTAAAACCTTCGGCATAGTCGATAGAAATTGAGTTTTCAGCAGCTTCAATGGGTAACTGTTCTTTTCGGACTTCTTTACATCCTAAAATTAGAACTAATAGAAATAGTGGAACGATATGCTTCAAGAGCTAAAAATTTAATTGATTTTCAAAAGTAGTATTATTTAATCTTTGCATAGAATGATTAAACAAAATGTTTATTTTCGCCTTGAATTTTGGTTTTCATCATTTTTTCATGATGGGATTAAAAGGGAATCCGGTTAGAATCCAGAACTGTTCCCGCAACTGTAAGCTTTGCCGAATAGGTACTTGTTGCAAACTTCAAAACCACTGGTCATAATTGGTCCGGGAAGGTACGTAGCAAGATGTAAGTCAGGAGACCTGCCATTTTCAAACAACTATTGTTAAACTTTCGGGATAAAGGTTTACGTATGGGGACAGACATACTATTCGCTCGAACAAGAGATTTATGAATGAACAAAAAACAATTTGGCCTTGGTGCTATGGCATTGCTATGGGCGACATTACTTTTACATTCTATCGGGTTACGCCCAGGGAATGCAACAGGATTCTATGAAACTTCAACAACTGGACGAAGTTGTTGTTAGTGATTCTCGTTTTGAACTAAAACGTGAAAATTCAGGTAAAACGATAATAAAAATTTCAGCGGAGGAATTGGAACGGAACCAGGGTAGGACCTTTGCCGAAATCATTAATACGAAGAGCGGTATTGAGGTAAATGGAAGTAGGAGTTACGCTGGTCAGAATATTTCCGTATTCGCTCGTGGAGGAAACAATCGGCAGGTTTTGGTGGTTATAGACGGCATTCAAGTTTCCGACCCTTCCAATGTTAATGCCGAATACGACTTAAGATTGCTAAATGCATCACAAATTGAAAGTATAGAAATCTTAAAAGGTGCGGCCAGTACGTTATATGGAAATTCAGCTGCAACGGCCGTAATCAATATCACTACAAAAAAAGCTGCAATGGCAGGTATTTCCCTGGAAGCTCTGTCCAGTATGGGAACCAATCAGTCGGCCAACGACCAGAATTATAATTTATCCGATTTTTCCAATACCGTTACTCTCACGGCTAAGCGGGACAAATTCTCGATATTGGCATCCGGTGGGCATCAGTTTACGGATGGACTTTCCGCAGCAATTGGAGAAGAGCCCGATGCTTTCTCCAGAATTGATGGGACGCTGTCTTTGGGATATCAATTCTCAAAGCGATTCAATATAAATGCCTCGACATTCTACAATAAATTGAATTCGGATTTTGACAACGGCTTTCCCGTTGCAGATGCTGATTTCAATTTTAGAAGCGAACAGTCCCGCTTTAGCTTATCGTCAGGATATACGTATAACAACGGGGTTTTTAAGGTGAATGGGGCCTTCAATAAGATTACCAGAACTATTGATTCTGACTTTCCATCGGCATTTGATTCAAAGTCTATAGTCTTGGATGTTTTTAACAAGTACACGCTTAACGACAAATTCTACACCATTGTAGGAATCAATTTAATCGAAAACAAAACGCTATTTACGGAAGAGGAAGCCGCAACTAGCACCGACCCATACTTAAATGTAGTTTATCTGAGTGATTTTGGGCTGAATATTAATACTGGAGCGCGGTTGAACAACCATAGCGATTATGGAAGTAATTTCATCTACAATTTCAATCCGTCCTACAGTATTAAAACGCCAACGGGCTATGTTAAGTTTTTGGGGTCATATGCAACCTCTTTCATAGCACCGAATCTTTCACAGCTCTACGGGCCATTTGGGGCCAACCCAGATCTACGACCAGAAGAGAACACCACAATGGAAGGGGGCATTGAATATAGGCCGTCAAACAAGCTAAGAATTAGTGCCCTGTATTTTGATAGAAAGGAAGACGGGCGTATTCAATTTGTTACAATTGACCCCGACACCTTTGAAAATCAATACAGAAATACCGATGAAACGATTAATTTTAATGGATTCGAATTAGAGCTACAAGCACAACCTTGGGAAAAATTGACCTTCACGGCAAATTATACGTATACCGATGCGGATAACGGTTTAGCTTTACGCATTCCTAAAACAAAAATAAACGCAACCTTTGGATATTCCTTTAATAACCGTACCTATTTGTCATTAGGCTATCAAAACGTTTCAGAACGTACGGATACTGATTTTGTGTCTTTTACTATGGTGGATTTGGACTCTTTCAGTCTTTTTGACCTGTACGTAAAGCATGATTTTAATGACACTTTAGGTTTCTTTTTTTCTATTGATAACCTGTTAAACGAAGAATATACAGAGATACTAGGTTATACCACCAAAGGAAGAAATATGCGTTTAGGAATACGGCTTAAATTATAAACACAAACAACAAAAAAAGAGCGGTATTAATGCCGCTCTTTTTTTGCTTTAAAATACCTTATTAATTATTTAGATTGAAATGTATATCGTCTATCATCCTGTCTTTTACTGGCGTAAACATTTTAGAACTTGTTATTACATCCACTGGATTGGTAACCGTAAAATCCCGCTTTCCGGTAGCTCCCGTAATTTCCTGAATAGCCCTTGCCAATAGAGGTTCGCTAGCATCTCCCAAGATGCCCAGATTATCCAAATCTTCTTTTAATGGGATATCCGGTATTAGCCCATCCGTATAGTCAGAAAAGCCTTCTGCATTTTCATTTCTGCCCAGTAAAGGCTGAATGGCCCATTGTACGTCTGGATTTATTTGGTTTACCCTGCTTGGCGTATATAAATAGGAATTATCGCGATCATCTACCAAAGTAGTAGAAAATTCATTCTTACCCCGGGTAACATCACCGATTTGAACCACATCCATATACGGTTCAAGGCTATTGATCAATAATTCACTAGCGGATGCAGAACTGTTCGATGTTAAAACATAGAGCTTTGGAAAGTCCCAAAGGGTCAATGGTCCTGCTTCCAATTTTATCTGTAAAATAAACTTCCAATTGGCTTTCTGATAATTGCTCTTGAATCTTATCATTATAGCGTTTTCTTAGGAAAAGGTCAGAGGAGTTGGTGCCATATATCATACTGGCCAATAATCTTGTTGTATTCACGGAGCCACCTGGATTATACCTGAGGTCTAAAATCAAGTTGCTTATACCGGCAGATTTGAGTGCAACTACCGCATCATATAAATCATCATCATACTCGTTCGTGAATTGATTGTACATTATATAACCAATGTTTTCACCCCCAATTTCAAAAGATTTGGAAATAAAGACCGGATTCTCGGCCAAGGCCTCCTGTTTGGTTAATTCCACCTCATTGTCATTTTGAACTACTTCACCATTGACAAAATCCGCCATGTTTAGAGTGTAGGTGTTATTGTCACCAAATAACAGGTCAATATAGTTATCTAAATTTAAGTTTTGTCCATCCACACCGGTAAACAGGTCCCCTCTATTTATTGGTTTGTTGGCCGCATCGGAATTTGGAATAATATATCGGACAACCCCATAAACCTCCTCACTATTTTGCTTACGTACCAAACCGAATTCCAGACCGTTACTTCTTGAAATCCCTGCTAGTGAATTAGTGAGTTCCCTATAATCTGAATTGTAGAAGCTGAACCTGTCTTCAATGAATTGAAGTTTATTGTCAAAGAAAGCTCCAGGAGAATCTTCACTTTGTAAAAATTTGGTATAGGTTTCAGAATCCATAAAACGGTCATCCGCTAAATCGGGAACATCAGGTTGCCAGAAGTACCAAAAATTCATGGCCTTCCACATAAAATCCTGAACCTGCGTATCCGAATCAGGTAAGGGATTTACAGTTCCACCAACAATTGTTAATTCATCATCCTTTGAACAGGATAATGCAATGAATATCATAAAAAATAATAGCTTCTTTCTCATAGCATAGACAACGGAAGAAATAGAAATTTATTTCAGTAAATCGTAACGTGAAATTTCCCTAAAGGGCTTCATTCTATTTGAACTAGACAATGTTCTGATTTTGTAATTATCAGGAATACTTTTTGTTAAGGATTTAGCGCTTACTCCTGTAATCTGCTCAATCGCAACATCAAGTAAAGGCTCGCCCTGTTCTCCCAATTGCCCTAAATTACCAAGGCTTTCAAGTTGTAAAATATCCGGCTCTAGACCATTTGTAAATTCTCCAAAACCATCCGCATTTACATTGGTGCCAACTAAAGGTTGCATGGCGTATTTATGGTTTGGATTAGCGTTCTCAATACTTTCATCTTCAATTACTAGGTAGGGAATTGGAAGTGGAGCCTGCCCTGTTTGAGGGAAAGTCTGTTCTGGATAATCAACAAGGGTTACTGAAAATTCATTTTTCCCTCTTGTTACATCTCCAATATGAGTTACGTCTACATAAGGCCTAAGGCTATTTATAATCAGCTCGCTCGCCGAAGCACTGTCATCCGTTGCTATAATGTAAACGGAATTCAAGTTTAAACTATTTATAGCCATTCCATCAATTTCATTTACAAAATTGTTTTCCCTTCCAAGAATATCTTGCCATTTACTATTCCATTGTTCCCTAGCAAACAGCTCGCCATCAAACTGCCCTGTTATCATACTTGCCAATCTTGTTGCGGATAGCACGGAGCCGCCCAAGTTATATCTTAAATCTAGAACTAACTCGGTTGCACCTTCGGCATCCAATGCCGCAAAAGCAGTATTTAGTTCATCATCAAAATTGCTTGTAAAACTATTGTACATCAGGTAACCGATTTTAGTTCCGTTTACTTCCAAAACTTTAGAAACTAAAATGGGATTCTCCGTTATTTCTTCTTTTATTAATTCAATGTTGACGTCATTCGGTACCAAACCATCCTCAGTCAAATTAGCAAAATTTAAAGTAAATGTATCCGGGTTTAATAAATCAAGATTACTTGTGGTAATATTACCTTCGGCATCGGTTTCTGCAAAGAGTTCAATATTGTTAACAGCATAAAAAATATCACCCCTTTTGATATTTTTAGACGAAGCATCAGAATCGTTAATTACGTAACGGACTACTCCAACTACGGCATTTCCTCCTTCTGGTGGTCTTGTAAGAACAAATTCAATACCGTTGGTCTTAAAGACTCCGGCGAAAGAGTTGAAAAGAATATCATAATCGTCTACTATTACACTAAATCGGTCCTTTGGTGAGCGCATTGTCTGAAATAGCCCTCTTGGTGTAGCAAATCCATTCAAAAAACTAAAATAGTCGTCCTCATCGGCGAATCTGTCATCAGCTAAATCATTTACTTCGTCCTGCCATAGATACCATGTGTTGAGCCCTGCCCAAACAAAATCGTTAATCTCATTTTCCAGTTCTACCGATTCAACGATTTCTTCCTCTTCCTCCTCAATTATAGGAGTATCATCATTTTTATTGCACGCAATAAAAGTCATCCCTATAAAAAGGAACATTAAAAAATAATTTTTCATAGCTTTTTTTGAATTGAAATAAAATCTTGTTCGCTCCAATAATCATTCCAATTTCATGAGAAAACGTAATCGGGGGCAAACAATTATTATACTTACGTTTATATTTAGTATAAGGATGTTAAATTTACTTACATCAGTAATAAAAAAAAATTATTTGTAACAATATTCGTTGAATATCGTCTTCCTTGTGTAATCGCCTTATAAGTGTTTGCAAACAACTGAACCAACAATGAAACAAACGGAATTTTTAAATGCGGTAATGCCTTTTAAGGACAAACTGTATCGGTTGGCAAAACGTCTTTTGGTTTCCAAAGAGGAGGCCGAGGATGCAACGCAGGAAATTCTATTGAAATTATGGTCCAAGAAGAGCGCCATGAGCAGTTATAATAATGTAGAGGCTTTTGCAATGACCATGACCAAGAATTTTTGTTTGGATCGGTTAAAGTCTAGGCAAGCAAGCAACCTTAAACTGGTTCACAGTAATTATGGCGATGATAATGTCTCATTACAGCGAGAAGTAGAAGCCAAGGACAGTATAAATTGGGTTCAGCGGATAATGGAGGAATTACCTGAGCAACAAAAAATGGTTTTACAGCTTAGGGATGTTGAGCAGTATGAGTATCATGAAATTGAGGCCCTTTTGGATATGAAACCTACTGCAATTAGGGTAGCATTGTCTAGGGCAAGAAAAACAGTTAGGGAAAAATTAATAGAAAAGCATAGCTATGGAATTGGATAGAATTGAGCAATTGTTGGAAAAGTATTTTGAGGCCACCACTACGGTAGCCGAAGAAGAAATCTTACGTGAGTATTTTTCAAAACAGAAGGTAGCCACGCATTTGGAACAATACACGCCTATGTTTCAATTTTTTTCTGAAGCCAAGGAGGAACGTTTCACAAAGCAGGTTCCATTAAAACCTAGAGGAACTTTTTATAAATGGGCTTCCATTGCGGCAGTAGCGGTTCTTGCTTTTGGACTTTATTTCGGAAACGAGTACAGAGAAAAGCAGATTTCCGATCAGGAAAAAGCGTTGTTGGCCTATAACCAGACTAAAAAGGCTTTTGCCCTATTAGCGGAAAATTTTAACAAAGGCACAGAAAAAGTGGCTTATCTGAACGAGTTTGAAGAGGCAAAACAAAAAATTTACAATAACAATTAATAGTTAAAAATGAAAAAGATGAAAAATATAATAATAACTCTAGTAATGGTCACGGTCTGTTATACCGGATTTTCACAGTCTATGTTTGACAAGTATGAGGATTTGGATAATGTCAGCGCGGTAGTCGTTAACCAAAGTATGTTCAGGCTTTTGGCCAATATAGATGTTGAGGTTGATGATCCGGAGGCGAAAGACTTTATGGACATCGCAAAGAGCCTTAAGAATTTAAAAGTTTTTATTACCGAGGATAAAGGAATTTCTGCGGATATGCAGAGCACCATGACCCAATATTTAAGGTCAAATTCTTTGGAAGAGCTTATGCGCGTAAAGGATAAGGATGCGAACGTTAAGTTTTATATTAAGGAAGGAAAGGATGCCGATCATGTTAGCGAACTACTCATGTTCGTTACTGGTATCAAAAATTCTGGGGTGGATATTAACGTTAACGGAAGAAAGTTTGAGACCGTACTGTTGTCCTTAACAGGTGATATCGATTTGAATAAAATAGGTTCCCTTACCAGTAAAATGAATCTTCCTGAGGAGTTGAACAAAGCGGGAAAAAAAGAATAGAAAAAAGTGAATCGGCCTTATTGTTTAAAAAATTGTCGATAGGGCCGATTTTTTTAAATCATCATTAATAAATCAAAAAACAACAATCATGAAAAAAGTAGCAGTAGTATTTTTAATCGCCATTTTACCGGCATTCGGATTTTCACAATCAATTTTTGACAAGTACGAGGATATGGACAACGTAGGCTCCGTAATTGTAAACAAAGGGATGATTGATCTCTTTTCAAAAGTAGGTTCATTTTCGGATGATAAGGAAGCACAAGAATTCGTAGAAGTAGCCAAAGGCTTGGAAGGTGTAAAGGTTTTCATAACCGAGGATAAAGGAATAGCGGCGGACATGGGCAACACGGTACGCAAATATCTAAAATCTTCTCAATTGGAAGAGTTGATGCGTGTTAAGGACAAGGATGTAAATGTGAAATTTTACATCAAAAATGGAAAAAAGAAGGACCATGTTTCGGAATTGCTGATGTTTGTTTCAGGATTAAAAAACATGGATGTTGATGTACACGGAAGGAAGTTTGAAACCGTATTGGTAAGTCTTACCGGAGATATTGACCTGAACAATATTGGTTCTATAACCGATAAAATGGACCTTCCAAAAGATTTGAACAAGGCAGGGGGTAAATAAACCCTGCCAAATGTACAAGGATACCCAGTAACCCATTCGCAGAGTTTCTAGCATCATTTAAACTCTGAAAAATATAAAATATGAAAAAAGTAATCGCACCTATAGTTGTTCTAATGGCCCTTCTTGTAGTTTCTTGTTCCTCTAAGCAGAGTCTGCAAGAATACTACATAGATAATACGGAGAACCCAAATTTCTTATTTTTTGATGTTCCAGCCAGTATTTTGAATATGGACAAGGTCGATTTAACCGAAACCCAAAGAACGGCATTAAGCTCCCTAAAGAAGCTTAATATCATGGCCTTTAAAAAGACCTTAGAAAACAGTTCTGAGTACCAGGTTGAAAAGAAGAAAGTCAAAACAATTTTGAATACTGATGACTATACGGAATTGATGAAAATGAATACCGATTTTGGTCGTGCAACCATCAAGTTTAAAGGTGATGACGATGCAATTGATGAAGTAATCATTTTTGGGGATAACAAGGAAAAGGGATTTGCGTTAATCAGGGTTTTAGGAAACGATATGAACCCAGCTAATTTTGTTCAATTGATGCAGGCGCTTCAAAAGACCGACTTCAAAGGCGAAGGGTTAGAACAGTTAGGGGACCTTTTTAAGGGATAAATTTCTATCAACGTATTAAAAGAAAAAGACTTCCAGTAAGGAAGTCTTTTTTAGTTCATATAAAAAGTGTAAGCTATTTATTGGAACTGTCTTTTTGAGAATGAACCGTAAGGTTATTTTTTCCAAAATCCAATGTTCGAATTGGGAATGGAATGTTAATGTCTTTCTCGTCAAAGTGAGTTTTAATCAGTTTGATAGCCTTATGTCGTGCAGCGTGTTCTTGTTTAAGATTCACACAGTCAGCCCAAAACCGAACCATAAAATTAATGGAACTGTCCCCAAATTCGGTAAAAAAGAATTCAACCTGCTCCCCATCGTTCTGCTCAAAATTATCTTTAATAATTTTAACAGTCAGATTTTCCACCATCTGTAGGTTGCTTTCATAACCCACGCCACAGCTTACAAATATTCTATTCCTTTTGTTCATGGAATAATTGGTAAAGGACCCATCAATAAATTTGGAATTAGGAATTACTACAACTGTATTGTCAGGCTTTTTCAATATTATATTCCTTAAACTAATCTCAGTTACAAAACCGGAAATTCCATCCGCTGTAATGAAATCGTTTATTTTCAGTTGCGGCATAAAGGAAAGAATAAGTCCTCCAAAGGTGTTGCTCAGGGTTCCTTGTAGTGCCAAACCGATTGCCAGGCCAACGACGCCGGCACCTGCCAAAATGCTTGTCAGTACTTTGTCCAGGTCTAGTACACCTAATGCTATAAAAAAGCCAATTAGAATAATTATTACAAAAACAACTTTGGCGATTATTTCCTGTATGGAGACCTGCGCTATTTTTTTCAGAATGGTTCTTTTTAGCAATTTCCGTACGGACCTTGCCAAAAAATAAAATATAAACATAACCAGAATGGCCATAAGAAAATTTGGTAACTTTAGAATAATGGCGTCCATCCAATCACCAAGCTTTTCCCAAAGATTACCAACGGATTCTTCTATGGAGAAATTTGCTTGCATATATTATTTTTTTAAGTCTGGTAATAATATAGCCAATAAGAACCACAAACTAAAATTTGAAAGTCACAATCCTTAAATTGGTAGTATATAGGCAAAAGAAAAATGTAAATGAAGCAACGCTATCTTAAATACCCGTATAATTACTAGGCGTAATTTTTTTAAGCTCCTGTTTAATAGCATCACTTACTTCCAACGTGTCAATAAAATCTGAAATGGAATTTTGATTTATTTTTTCATTGGTACGGGTAAGGCCCTTAAGGGCTTCGTAAGGATTAGGATAACCCTCTCTCCTTAGAATGGTTTGGATGGCTTCTGCCACCACAGCCCAGTTATTTTCCAAATCCTGCTCAAACTTTTCCTTATTCAACAACAATTTGTTCAAGCCCTTTAACGTGGATAGAAAAGCGATAATCGTGTGTGCAAAAGGAACGCCTACGTTTCTTAACACGGTGCTGTCCGTGAGATCGCGCTGTAATCTGGAGACTGGAAGCTTTGATGATAAGTGCTCAAAAAGAGCATTGGCTATTCCCAAATTACCCTCGGAGTTTTCAAAATCTATCGGGTTGACTTTATGTGGCATGGCGGATGAACCCACCTCGCCAGCTTTTATTTTTTGTTTAAAATAATCCATGGAAACATAAGTCCAGAAATCCCTGTCCAAATCCAAGATTATCGTATTTATGCGCTTTAACGTATCAAACAAGGCCGCCATGTGATCGTAATGCTCAATCTGTGTAGTAGGAAATGAATGTTGCAAACCCAATTTTTCCTTGAACAAAATTGCTTCCAAAGTTTTTCCAGTCAATGTTTGGATAAGCTACTTTGTGGGCATTAAAGTTTCCGGTAGCCCCGCCAAATTTAGCGGCACTTGGAATATCGTTAAGAAGATTGAATTGTTCTTTTAATCGGACTACAAACACTTCAATTTCCTTCCCCAATCTTGTGGGTGAAGCTGGTTGCCCATGGGTGCGCGCTAACATAGGAATTGTTGACCATTCTTTTGAAAGCTCCTCCAATTTTTTAAGTACCTCAAAATAATGGGGCACATAAACATCGTTCATTGCTTCCTTGATAGAAAGTGGAATGGCTGTATTATTAATGTCCTGGGATGTAAGTCCAAAGTGGATGAATTCCTTGAATGTGGACAAACCAAGTTTGTCGAATCCCCTTTTAATAAAATATTCAACCGCCTTTACATCATGGTTGGTTGTTTTTTCTATTTCTTTTATTTCCTCGGCATCGTTCGAATCAAAATTTAAATAAATTTCTCGCAAAGCCGTAAATTTTGAAGTATTAAAACTGGAAAGCTGTGGCAACGGAATTTCGCAAAGTGCTATAAAGTATTCAATTTCTACCCTTACACGATACTTTATCAAAGCTTCTTCGGAGAAATAGTCGGCTAATTTTTCGGTCTTACTTCTATATCTTCCATCAATAGGAGATATTGCGGTTAACTTATCTAAGGACATAAGGTTGGCGTTGAATTAAGTCAGCAAAGATATTCATAAGGAAATGAGTTTAAAAGTAAATTTCCTTTTCATTATTGGGTTTGGGTCTTATTTATTTTTTCCAAGGTCTTTCTTGCACGTGCCTTGTAACCAGCACTTCCAGTAGCATAGTTTTGCTCCAGAACTAGTTTTAATTCAGGATGTATCCAATCAAATTTTTGGCCTAGTAGAAAAAGGCTGGTCATACTGTATGCCTTTGTGGCCACTTTATAATCTCCAATTAGCCAGTCAAAACAGGTAGTTGCAAACTTTTCTAGATGCTCATCAGTAAGTACTTGTTTGGTTTTGTTCTTAGTTTTGGAAAAATAAGATACGATAAGTAGCTCACAAATTTTCGCTATCGGCCTTACGGAGGAATCCAAATGTAAATGTTTGATATTAGCGGTAAAACGGTCCAAATAGTCAAAAATATAAGATAGTTTTTCTTTCACTGTAAATTCTAAAACCCAACTGGCCTTTGAAGAAATTGGGTCATCAACCTTAAATACAATATCCAAAAGAGAAGAAATAAGCCTAGGGTCGCTCAAAATTAATTGCGTCATTTCCATGCGCTTTTTTCGCGAAGCATCAACATAATTTAACGCTTGGTAAAGTTCTTCGGTGGTCATAAAATTGTAATTTCGTTCTACATTTCCCCCAAATGAAAATACTTAAAAAAATTATTTTAGTCCTACTTCTGGCGTTTATTGCCATGCAGTTTTACAGACCTGAAAAGAATATTTCCCAAGGAAACCATTCCATTACTTTTTTAGAAGAAACCAATCCTCCTAATGCGGTAAAATCCATACTTAGGGAATCTTGCTATGATTGCCATAGCGATAATACAACATACCCTTGGTACGACAATATAGCTCCGGTGTCTTATTGGCTGGCCGATCATGTGAAAGAAGGGAAGGAACATCTAAATTTTTCCGATTGGAAAAATTATTCCCATGGGCAAAAAGACCATAAATTGGAGGAACTGATAGAAGAAGTTTCTGAAGGAAAAATGCCCTTAAAGGAGTACAAGTGGACGCATGACAACGCAAGACTTTCTAAGGAACAAATTGACAGTGTAGTTACTTGGGCCCAACAAACTAGGATTTTGTATCAATTAGGGAAGCAACCAAATTAGGTACTCCCTCAACGGCGGTTTTAGGGATTATGGTCAGATTTTTTCTGGCATTTTCTGATATGGATGGTTTGGGGTCAATAAAGTAAATGGGTGTTTCTTCGTTGACAAAATCGATAAGGCTTGCTGCAGGATAAACTTGCATGGAAGTCCCTACGATTATAAGTATATCTGCCTTAGCGGTTATAGCAATAGCATTATCCAACATGGGAACTGCCTCTCCAAACCAAACGATATGTGGCCGTAATTGATAGCCTTCCTCGCAGGTGTCCCCCAACACAATGTCGTCCTTCCAATCCAATTCTTCCGCACCCGGCTTTGTGCTTCTTACCTTTAAAAGTTCACCATGAAGATGAAGGACTTTTGAGCTTCCTGCCCTTTCATGAAGGTCATCTACATTTTGGGTAACAATAGTTACGTCATAATCAGATTCCAATTTGGTCAGGGCTTTATGGGCATCGTTTGGTAATACATTTAAAAGCTGTCTTCTCCTTTGGTTGTAAAAATCCAGTACCAAACTCGGATTTTTTGCGAATGCTTGAGGGGTTGCCACTTCCATAACATCATGACCTTCCCAAAGTCCGTCTGCATCCCTAAACGTTTTAAGCCCACTTTCTGCACTCATTCCTGCTCCGCTCATCACTACTATTCTTTTCACTATAATTAGATTTTGATATAAAAATATACTTTTTATTATCTTGGTTTTATGAACCAGGAGCTTTTAACCTACTTGGAGGATTTTATTTCTGAAGAACGGCGAGACCGTTTCATTACCGTTCTTAAAGAGCGAACTAAATTCATTACGGTAGCGATAGAAGATGTATATCAAATGCACAATACAAGTGCGGTAATTAGAAGTTGTGAATCTTTTGGTATCCAAGAAGCACATATAATTGAAGGACGGTTTGGGAAAAGATTGGACAAGAATATCGCCATGGGTGCCCAGCAGTGGGTGGATGTTAATCGATATCATTCAAGTGCCGAAGCTTTGGAACATTTGCGGGTCAATGGATATCAAATTGTCGCCACAACCCCGCATGATAATGCAACCTTGCTTTCAGAATTTGGCTTCGATTCAAAAATCGCCTTGTTTTTTGGAACGGAAAAAGAAGGTCTAAGCGATGCGGTACTTTCCAATGCTGATTCATATCTAAAAATACCAATGGTCGGTTTTACGGAAAGCTTGAATATTTCCGTTTCGGCGGCAATTATATTACAAAATTTAACATCAAAATTGAAGCAAAGCAATCTTGATTGGGAGTTGAAGCCAAATGAGATACTAGATAAACGATTGGATTGGACCAAAAAATCAATAAAAAGCATAGAGGAAATTCTGATAAGGTTTTACAAACACAAATGATATTATTTGTACATTAGAATTGCAACCAACTAATTGATAAACAAATGACTACAATGCTGTATATCTTGGCCGGAATTATTGGCCTAGTTTTGATACTTGCTATTTTGGCTCCTAAAACGTATGATGTTTTCAGGACAATTGAAATTGATAGTCCAAAAACAAAAGTATTTCCGCATCTTCTCTATTTAGAGAAACAACAGGCATGGTCTCCTTGGGCCAAAAAAGACCCCAATATGGAGCGCAAACTAATTGGAACGGATGGAGAGGTTGGCGCTGTCAGTTATTGGAACGGAAATAAGGACGTTGGGGAAGGTGAACAGGAAATAACAAAAATTATAGACGGGGAAAGGGTAGAAGGTAAGCTCCGTTTTTTCAAGCCTTGGAAATCCGAGTCCGATTGTTATATGAGTTTGAAAGAAGCCGCTGATGGTAAAAGTTTGGTAACATGGGGCTTCTCGGGTAAAAACAAATTTCCCATGAGTGTCATGATGCTTTTTATGAGTATGGATAAAATGGTTGGAAAGGATTTTGAAAAAGGTTTACAAACGTTAAAAACTAAATTGGAAAGTTAATAATGGAAAGAAATATGGTAGGTTGGTTTGAGGTTCCTGTGAAAAACATGGAGCGTGCCAAAAAATTTTATGAGAAGGTTTTTGATATTACAATTGCTGTACACGAGTTGGGCGATTTTATCATGGGATGGTTTCCAATGTCTCCGGATAAACCAGGTGCTACTGGCTCATTGGTGCAGCACAAAATGTATACGCCTAGTGAGACCCATGGTCCACTAATTTATTTTTCCTGTACGGATGTTGCCGAAGAACTAGGAAGGGTAGAATCTGCTGGTGGTACTGTATTGCAGGAAAAAAAGGAAATCGGTGGTGGCCATGGTTTTATGGCGTTAATCAAAGATTCTGAGGGCAATAGAATCGCGTTACATTCCAGTAAATAAGTTATACATAGAAAGTTGAAGCCTCCGCTCTGGCACAGAAACGGATTGGTAAAATGGTGGTTCCTACACCTCTGGAAACATACATTTGAGATTGTTCATTCTCATACCATCCCCTTAAATACCTTCCACTTCCGCCAGGTTTGTAGAGTTCTTTACCAAAGAAGGTGATTTGCCCACCATGGGTGTGGCCGGATAAAATCAATTTGATATTTACATTCTCTTTAGCATTCAGTTGGTCTATGGTATCCCTATATTCGGGACAATGGTTTAAAATCACGGTTTCTCTGGTATTATCGATAGATTGAATAGCCAATTCGTAATCCGATTTTCCTCCAATAAAGTCGTCCAAGCCCAGAAGATTAATCATTCTTTCATTCTTTTTAAGCACGTAGTTTTCATTTACCAATACATGCCCATTATGTTTTTGAAAGAGTGCGGTAAAATCTGGGATGGACAATCTGCTGGAATATTCCTTGTTTCCTAGAATTACAATTTTTAGGATTTTAGGATTTATCAAATCCAAAAATTCCTCGAGTACCGGTAATTTGTTTCTTCGACTTGTGGTGTCACCGGTAAAAAGTAGTGCATCCGGATGTTCTTCATTTATTTTTTCTGCAATGGATCTATGAAAAGACTTAATCTCGTTGAGGTGGAGGTCGGAAAGTTGTAAGAGCTTAATTTTATTTTTTCGATTTTCGCTCAGATCAAACGAAGTCCAATCGATAATATATTTTTCAAACCAAAAAGCATCTAAAACAAAAAGTCCAGTGAGCCCACAATAAAACCAAAATAACTTTTTAATAAATTTCCTTCGCCCTACAAACATTCCTCAAACATATCTTCCTGTTACGGCAAACGAAGTTACAGCGATAGACCCAAAATGCCAAGACTATAATTAGTCTATTCAGCTAATGGAAGTAATGTTAAAACCGATGATACAATCATCCTGGAAATTCTTTTGGAAGTAGTTGCACATGGCTGATAACGAATTATAGCGCTAATTGCAACAGTGCGATGTCATTATCATTTTCCAGAATAACCTTACCATTCTGAACCAATACCTCTGTTCCAGAATAAGTGTCGTACAGTTTGGTGCCGTCCCCAAAGAATCCTTTTACCCAAAGTGATTTTTTACCTTTTGGCAAATCAAGTCCAACCACTACCTTATCCTTGTAATCCCCATCTGTGTAGGTCCTACTGAAAACATAGGGTTCTTTTGCAAGTCTTTTATGCTTTCCAGCACCAATGGCAGGATGACGGTTTCTAAACTGTCCAACTTTACGCCAGTGTTCCAGTATCTGCTTTGTTTTGGGCAAACTATCCAATTCTTCCCAATTCATAAATGAACGTAGGGTTGCATCTCCTTGTGTACTGTCAATTTCCAAACTGCGAGCCGTTTCATCCCCATAGTACACTTGTGACGCTCCAGGGGTAAGCATTAATATATTTGCGGCGCGCAAAGGTTCCTTCCGCTCTTTATCAAAAGGTTGGCCATCATCGTGTGAGGTAAGATAGTTGACCACACTTTTCCCGTTTAAAGTGGTATGCAGCAGTTTGCTATACTTTGTAAAGATGGTTTCATAGTCGTTTACAGCATCGCTCTTTAATTCAAAATTTATCAAACTATGAAAGCCATGGTCAAAATAATCTACTTTTTTGTCCCCAAAATCAAACTCTCGTCCCCCGGATATACCATAGTTATATACTTCGCCAACCATATAAAAAGGATTATCGTCCAAAATAGTTTTTGGATGCTTTTTCTTCCATGTTTCAAAAGCGAAGGATGCTTCTTTATAGAGCTCGGACCAAGCATTTTCATTAACATGTTTTACGGTGTCTACCCTAAACCCGTCAATACCTAATTCATGAATGTAATCCGTTAGCCATTTAATAATATAAAACCTGGGCGCCCTTGGATATCCAGTACGATCGAAAAACACCTGCAATTCGTCAAGCTCGGCGCTTAAGCGACCCTCCTTTTTCCATTTTGATAAAAGGGCATCGGGTAATTCTACATTTTCGTTGGAGGTAGTCAACACGTCTGGGAGATTATCCACTAAAGTACAATTGGTAGTGTTCTCGTAAGTAGTGAACTCGCATGTGGGTTCCGTTATTACCCACTCTTCGGGCCAAACAGGGTCTTTTGGTGTCACCGGCCCCGTATGGTTCAAGACTACATCCATCAAAACTCTTATATTATTATGATGTGCGGTTTCTACAAGCTCCTCTAAATCTTTTTTGGAACCAAAGTTTGGGTCCAGTGCAGTCCAATCCTTTGCCCAATATCCATGGTAGCCATACGTGTTTCCAGTACCCTCATCAGTAGCTCCATGAATTTGTTCAACTACGGGCGTGAACCAAATGGCGTTTATACCTAAATCCGTAAAATAGCCTTCTTTTATTTTTTTCGTGATTCCTTGTAGGTCCCCGCCCATAAAACCTCTAAGAACACCGGTTGAATCGGAACGTTCAAAATTGATGTCATTTTCGGGATCTCCGTTATTAAATCGATCCGTTAGAAGAAAATAGATGTTTGCTCCCTCCCAGACGAACGGAACATTGTTTTTAGGCAATACCACCGTATCTTTTTCAGCATTCGAATTCTTGACTACTTCCTTTTTTTCCATTTTGCAAGCGACAAAAAAAGAAAAGAGGATAGCGATGGTAAGCAGGTTTTTCATGCGCATTCTAATTTGTCTAAAGCTATAAAATGGGAACGGAACTGAAAAATTTTTATTTTTTCCGATTTAAAACCTTGTATTCCTCATAACAGCTGCTGATTGCGTCCAATATTTGAAGGTCATTGGCCGTGGTTATAAAGGATTTGGAGTAGTTGCAATTGTTCAGAATATCTTGGATGTCCACTTTTTCCAGCTGAAGTAGTTCAACTAAGGTTTCCCTATCAAATTTTGATGCTAAGAGATCCCGTATTTGGTCATCCTCTTTCATTTGGCGTAACTTACGCATATTATTGGGCTGTCTCCCAAAAAGGTTACGGAGTAAATCTGCGGGATTTAAAATGGCCCCCAATACTTTTGTTACCGCACTTGGATTCTTGTTACCGCCTTCATAACCCACAGAAAGCCCAGAAATACTATATTGATAAGAATTATTGATGGGTAAGTTTTTTACATCTATCTCCAGATATCCGGTAAGTTGATAGGGCCTCACGATTACCTCTTCCAATGCATACGCCAACTCCGTAAGGGCTATTTTGGTGTCCTCAAATTTGAACATATCGTTTGTGACCCTGATTTTTTGTGACTTAAAACCTAAGAATGAAAAGTAAAGCGTATCGTTGACCGCTGCTCTAATCGAAAATTCCCCTTTTTCATTGGTGATGGTCCCAACCACTTGATTAAGGTTTACCACGTGTACACTTTCCATGGGGACATCTGTTTGTGCATTTACCACAACGGCACTGATTGAGCTATTCTCAACGGATTCTTGAGAGAAACCCCAAAAGCTAATCAAACAACAAATACCTAAAAAAAACTTGGCCATGAACTTATGCTCTGAAAAATTGAAGATACAAACAAAACAAAAAAATACGCCGAAGCGTATTTTTTAATATACAATTAACTAAAAGAAATCTCCCTTTCTTTTCTGACTTCTCCTTTTGCCTGAATTTGGACTGGAAGAATTTCTCCGCTCTCTGCCCTTGCTTCGGCCTTTACCATCACCTTTATAGCCATCACGGTCTCCACGTTTTTTACCCTTGCCTTTAAATCCACCACCACTGCGTCTTTTACCTCCGCCGCCACCGGGATTTTTAGAGACTTCTACGTTTACAAAACGCCCATCTACCTTGAATTCCGTAAAGGTTGAAAGGATTTTTTCCGTCGCTTCGGCATCGGTATTAAAGAATGAAAAACTATCCTTTACATCTACTTTAAAAACATCATCTTGACCCAAACCTACGGTATCACGGATGAAATCTTTTAACGACATCCAGTCATAACCATCTTTCTCACCAACATTCACAAAATAACGAACCGAGCCTGAAGTTGGAATTTCTCCATGTTCCGCTCTTTCAGAATTTCTTCTGCTGTCACCGGAATCGGAAGTATTTAAATCTTTGGATTTATTATAATAGTTATAAAAACGAGTAAACTCAACAGAAACTATCTTTTTTATAAGTTCTTCACGGTCAATACCTTGTAGTACGTCATTTATAGCTGGAAGGTAACTGTCCACATCCTTATTAATCTTGGTTTCCTTTATCTTATTGGCTAAATGATACAACTGAATTTCACAGATTTCCATTCCCGTAGGAATAGTTTTGGAAATGAATTTTTGTTGAATCTTGCTTTCAATGGCCTTTATTTTTCTCAGCTCACTCCTGGTAACGATGACCATTGAAATACCGGATTTACCGGCTCTACCAGTCCTTCCACTTCTATGCGTGTAGGTTTCTATTTCGTCAGGTAATTGATAGTTGATTACATGGGTAATATCATCAACGTCTATGCCACGTGCCGCAACATCCGTTGCAACCAACATCTGAATCTGTTTTTTACGAAACGAATTCATAACCAAGTCACGCTGGTTTTGACTTAGATCCCCGTGCAATGCACCTGCATTATATCCATCTTCGATCAATTTTTCCGCAACTTTCTGGGTGTCCCGTTTTGTTCTGCAAAAAATAACCGAGAATATATCGGGGTTTGTATCCGCCAATCTTTTTAGTGCAGGATAACGGTCCCGTCCACCAACAACATAATATTCATGTTGCACTGTAGACGTACCTGCATTTTTAGCACCAACCGTAATTTCTTTTGGGTTGTGCATGAATTTTTTTGCGATAACCGAAACCTCCTTAGGCATCGTCGCAGAAAACAACCACGTCGATTTTTCATTTGGCGTGTTGGAAAGAATATCTTGGATATCCTCAAAGAATCCCATATTCAGCATTTCATCGGCCTCATCCAAAATACAGTAATCAATTTTTGAAATATCCACCAATCTACGGTTGATCATATCTTTCATACGACCTGGGGTAGCCACTATTATTTGTGAACCCCTTTTAATTTGTCTGGCCTGCTCCGTAATGCTTGCACCGCCATAAACGGCAACTACATTAATATTCCTTTCATATTTGGAATACAATTGCAGTTCATTGGTAATCTGTAAGCAGAGTTCCCGGGTAGGCGAGAGGATTAATCCTTGAGTAGTTCTGCTGTCCCTATCTATTTTCTGAATCAGTGGAAAACCGAATGCTGCGGTCTTTCCCGTTCCGGTTTGCGCAAGTGCCACCAAATCGGTTTCACTTTCCAATAAAATGGGGATTGCTTTTTCTTGTACTTCGGATGGGGTTTCAAAACCCATATCCGTAATAGCATCTAACAAGGACTTTTGCAGTCCTAGTGCTTCAAACTTTGTCATAATATGTTATACTTAATCGCAAATATGAATGTTGCATAGAGCGATTATCGTATATAACCCATTAGACTCCGCGCAACACCTGCTATACCAGCGGCGTTAATTGAAGCGGCAAAGGTACTGCTAATTATTGGATAGATCAATCTTTAAATGTATTGAATATCAAGGTGCTATAAAATAACCGTAAGTTGACATGGCAATTCCTATTATTCCGGTAACGCACATGAGTAGAATAAAGGCTTTTTGAAGTTTGGGATTATCATAAATAATGATACACACCGCACCCAATACAATGCTTATTTGAAAAAAGAGGATTCCAAAATCGAACTTTTTGGTCGCTACATCATATTCATCGGCTAATGCCTACAATCTTTCCAATTTCACTATCGAGGTCTTGAATCCGTTTATCCTTACCTACAACTGACGAACCTAAAAGTATTTCTGTTTTTTCGTTGCCGTATTTCTCTATTTGGGACTTGACCTCCTTTATTTTTAGGTTGATTTCTCTTTATCCTCCTTTACAATTCCACTTGCAACGATGATTTCCAAATAGTCTAGCTTATTTTCCATTAAGCTTTCTTTTATGCTTTTGGATTGATACCAATTTTAATAGTTGACCACTTTGTTATGTGCTATCATCATTTCCTCCTCCAATTCTCCATTCACCATTTGGGAGATTGCCATTAGAGCCGAGAAAAAAGCAATTAATACCCCACCGACCGCTTCTGCTCTTTCCGAAGCAACAGATACCTGAACGGTATCCATGTTGTTTTTAGATTGTAACATGCGAGCTGTTTAAGAATTCTATAAGTTTTGAAAATGCCACACTCCTATGGCTGATTTTGTTCTTAATGGAAATAGGCAGTTCAGCAAAAGTTTTATTATAACCCGTAGGTTGAAAAACTGGATCGTAGCCAAAACCTTCTGCACCTCTTTTTTCATCAATAATATTTCCTTGGACCGAACCTTCAAAATATTGGGTATTTTCCGTCAAGTTTAGTGCAACTACGGTTTTAAAATATGCCCTTCTGTCTTCGACACCAGTTAAGTTTTTAAGTAATTTGTTCATATTTGCATCGGCATCATTCGTTTCACCGGCATATCGGGCGGAATATACTCCTGGAGCCCCATTTAAGGCATTTACCAATAAACCTGTATCGTCGGCAAAACATGGAAGACCATAATTTTTGAAAACGAAGTCGGCCTTTAATTTTGCATTTCCCTCAAGTGTGTCGGCGGTCTCCAGGATGGGTTCATGGCAACCTATTTCATTCAACGATACTACCTCCATAGTTGCGGGAACCAACAGTTGTATTTCCCTCAACTTATTTTGGTTGTGCGTTGCAAATACTAACTTCATTTAGACTTAATTATTGAAAATTCTGGCTTACTCAGAATCAAAAGTACTAATTTTATAGAATGGAGTTAAAGCTACCACCCGTTCTAGTTATTGCCATTTTTGCCTTTGCAATGTATCTTTTAAATCGATTTTTACCTTTTGGATATTTCGATTTTTTTGGCCGACTGGCATTGGTAAAAATACTTATGGTAATTGGGTTGGGCATATTGGTTGTATGCCTGGTTCAGTTTTTTGTTTCAAAAACCACTACTGACCCTACCAAGCCGTCAAAAGCTAACAAACTAGTTACCGGTGGATGTTATAAGTTTTCAAGAAACCCAATGTATTTGGCTATGTTACTATTCTTATTGGCATTCGGTTTAAAATTGGGTAATGCCTTTAACGTCCTGTTGGCCGCCGGTTTTGTATCTTACATGAACCGTTTTCAAATAATCCCTGAAGAGAAAATACTTCAGGGAAAATTTGGAAAAGCGTTTATCGATTATTGTGTAAAGACGAGAAGATGGTTTTAAAAGGAATATTATTAGCGTAATAGATAATAAATTAATATATTAGCAAAATAGCTTATTATTGACAATATTAATTTTTTAGTTAATACAAATGATTGCAATCATCACGGGAGATATTATTGATTCTGAAAACCATGCCTCTTCGGAATGGATAGGGAAGCTTAAGACTTTTTTTGAGCAGTTTGGCCCGTCTCCAATGAATTGGGAAATATATAGGGGAGACGAGTTCCAGTTAAAGGTAAATAAGGAAAATGCACTCGTTACGGCCATTCAGATAAAGGCACTTGTCAAATCCGTTAAGGATTTGGACGTGAGAATGGCGATAGGAATTGGTCTAGAAACATTTGTGGGTACCGGGGTAAGTGAATCAAACGGTCCGGCATATCAACGCTCCGGTCGTAAGCTTGAATTGCTTAAGGATAGCAAAGTAAGTTTGAGTATTGCTACTGGAAACGAATTTTATGATCGTACGCTAAACCTTATGCTACAATTGTCGTTGGATTTTATGGACAATTGGAGTGTTGTATCCGCAGAAATAATGACCCTTGTTTTAAAAAATCCAGAAGCATCCCAGAAAGAAGTGGCAAAACAACTGGGAATAAAGCAATCAGCGGTAAGCCAACGGTTAAAACGCGCCCGTTTGGACCTTGTAGAGGACTTATTGGCCTATTACCAACATATTTGCCCTGAAATTTAAAGATGGAACTGTTCATTAAACTTTTGCTGGCTCACTTGATTGGGGATTTTTTTCTACAGCCTCAAAAATGGGTTATACACAAAGAAGCGAATAAGGCCGCTTCCAAGTATTTATATCTTCACATACTTATTCATCTTGCGCTGTACTTCCTTATACTATGGGATTTAAAATATTGGAAAATTGTACTCCTATTGGCATTGAGCCACTTCATCATTGATTTAGGCAAATTATACTCGGAACGTTTTTTTTCCTCTAAGAGCACTCCGTTCTTTTTAGACCAATTCCTTCACCTAGTCGCAATTTATTGCTGTTCGTTTTATGCAGAACTGCCGGAACATTTCATATCGCTTATTCAAAATATAGATTTGGTTTTGGTATTGGCAATCGTTTTTGTCACCTTTCCTTCCGCTATTATTATGGGCAAACTGTTGGAACGAATGTCCGATCAGATTGAAACGGATCATAAATCGTTGCCAAATGCGGGTAAATACATTGGAATAATGGAAAGGCTTTTTGTTTTGGCGTTCATACTGTTGGGAAGATGGGAGGCCATTGGGCTATTGATTACCGCAAAATCCGTCTTCAGGTTTAACGATTTAAAGGAAAGCAATAGCAGAAAACTAACGGAATATATTCTAATAGGTACTTTGGTGAGTTTTGGACTGGCTATATTGACAGGGATTTTATATACCCACTCCACATCAAATTAAACAACGACCATGAAAAAAATAGTATTACTGGTTGCATTAATTATTTCATTTTCTTCCTGTATGCAAGAGAAGAAAAAGGAAAATACCGAGATTGTAGAACCTAAGATGGCCGAGCGTTGGTCAACAGAAAAAGCAAATAGTTGGTATGCCGAACAACCTTGGCTGGTCGGAGCTAATTTTAATCCTAGCTCGGCGATAAACCAGCTGGAGTTTTGGCAGGAGGAAACGTTTGATCCGGAAACTATAGATAGGGAACTTAAATGGTCCGCTGATTTGGGTATGAACCTTCACCGTGTTTACCTACATAATTTGTTATGGGAACAAGACTCCATTGGTTTTTTAAATCGGTTGGATGCGTATTTGAAAATGGCGAATTCCCATGGCATTAAAACCATGTTCGTTTTGCTAGATGACGTTTGGCATCCAATTCCCAAATTGGGGAAACAGCCGGAACCTGTTCCCCATGTGCACAATTCCGGTTGGGTTCAGGCTCCAGGTGCCGAAATCTTGGGTGACTCCACTAGGCATGATGAATTGAAGCTCTATATTAAAGGCGTGCTAAATCGCTTTGCGAAAGATAAAAGAGTTCTTGTATGGGACGTTTACAACGAACCGGACAATGTTGCCGGACAAGCATCCAGAAAAGATTTGGAAGTTAAGGACAAGGCGAAGTATTCGTTACTGTTACTTAAAAAAGTGATGCAATGGTCACGGGAAGTAAATCCAGAGCAACCTTTGACGACCGGAGTTTGGAAAGGAGAGATAACCCATTGGGGAACACCGGATAGCTTACCTGACTTGGACCGGTTTATGATAGAGAATTCAGATGTAATTTCATTTCATGCCTATGACGGAAATATGGAGGATGTACGCACGAAAATAAAGGAATTACAAAAGTATGACCGACCTTTATTTTGTACCGAATATGTTGCAAGAGGTGTTGGGAACACCTTTGAATCGGTTATGCCTATTTTAAGGGAGAACAAGATTGCCGCCATTAATTGGGGATTTGTGGCCGGGAAAACAAATACAATATATCCTTGGACAAGTTGGGATTCTACCTTTACGGCGGAACCAAAAATTTGGCATCACGACATTCTAAGAAGAGATGGGTCCCCATACGATGAAAAGGAGGTTGCTTTTATCAAGGAAATAACAGAGAGGGGGAAATAATGAAAAGTTGTATCGGTTTTTTAATCTTTTTCTTGGTCTGTACTAGTTATGCACAAACCAATTACTTCAAGTCTTTTGATGGCACCAAGATTACATACACCGATGAAGGTTTTGGAAAGGCTGTATTACTTATTCATGGTTTTATAAACTCAAGCGCTTCTTGGGAAAAAACACCTTTGAAAAAAGACTTATTGGAAAAGGGGTATCGGGTTGTAGTTCCAGATTTAAGGGGAAACGGAAACTCGGATAAACCCCAAGAGGATTCTTCATACCAGAATGATGCGGAGGTCAAAGATTTGATGATTTTAATGAATCACCTTCATATTAAGGAATATAATGCAGTAGGATATTCCCGGGGTAGCATTGTACTGGCCAAACTTCTCACCAAAGAACCGAATATTAATAAAGCTGTTTTGGGTGGCATGGGAATCGATTTTACAAACCCTGAATGGGATAGGAGAATTATGTTTATGGAAGCATTTGCAGGAAACACTACCGATGAGACGCTTGGTGCAGTTGACTACGCAAAATCGATTGGTGCGGATCTGCTTTCACTCCATTTGCAACAAAAATATCAACCCGTTACTTCGCTTGAAGAATTGGCGGGGATCAAAACAAAAATTTTGGTCCTAGCTGGGGATAAGGATTTAGACAATGGTAATCCGGAATTACTTAAAGATGCCTTTAAAAAGAATAGGTTGGTCATTGTTCCTGGGGACCATAACGGCACCTACAAAACTCAGGATTTTTCAGAAGCAATTCTAAGCTTTTTATAGTTGCTGTTAATTTTGGTCTAGTTTTGAGCTCCTTTCCTTTGGATTGATAACCAGCAGGATTTGTCAATTTCCTATCAAAATAATAGCCTATTGGTGATAGGGATAACTTTTGATAAGATTCACTCCATACTGCACGAATAAATTTTTAAATTTACAGCTTGTTTTAAAATGGGTTCCAAAGAATAAGAAACCGCATTGGAGATGGTAGCAACAGGAAGAAAATATGTTTTTGATTTTGACAGTACGCTAACCAGGGTTGAGGCCTTGGATGTACTTGCGGAGATGACCTTGCAGGGAAAGTCCAACAAGGATGAAATCATTAACGAAATTCAAAAAATAACAAATCTTGGTATAGACGGGGATATCTCCTTTACGGAATCCTTGGAAAGACGCATAAAATTGTTGAACGCCAATAAGTCGGATTTGGAAGGTTTGGTCGCTGAGTTACGTCAAAAGATATCCAAATCAATAGCCTCCAACAAAGAATTTTTTAAAAATTATGCCGACGATATTTATGTGATCTCCTGTGGATTCAAAGAGTTTATAGACCCTATTGTTGCAGAGTATGACATTCCGTCGGACCGGGTGTACGCCAACACATTTAAGTTTGATGCTGAAGGAAACATCATTGGATTCGACGAGAACAATGTACTTTCCCAACACAATGGAAAAATACAATGTTTAAAACAGATGAACTTGGAAGGAGAAGTCCAGGTCATTGGTGACGGTTACAGCGATTATGTGATGCGCGAAGCCGGTATTGCCGATAAGTTTTTTGCTTACACGGAGAATGTGCACCGAGAAAAAGCTGCGAACAACGCAGATTATATTACACCTAATTTAGATGAATTTTTATTTGTGAACGATTTGCCAAGAAATATATCATACCCCAAGAACAGGATCAAAATCCTTTTATTAGAAAACGTACATACAGCAGCTTTTGAAAATCTTTCCGAAGAAGGGTTTTCCGTGGAACTGGTTAAACACAGTTTACCGGAGGAAGAATTGTTGGAAAAAATTAAAGGTGTACATGTTTTGGGCATCCGATCAAAAACCCAGGTTACCCAAAATATTTTAGACGCCGCGGACAAATTATTGGTCGTAGGAGCATTTTGTATAGGCACAACCCAAATCAATTTGGAATACGCCAAGAAAAAGGGGGTTGTGGTATTTAATGCACCTTACAGTAATACACGTTCCGTTGTGGAACTGGCCATTGGGCAGATAATTATGTTAATGCGGAGCATTTTTCCAAGAAGTACTGAAATCCATAATGGGCAATGGCAGAAGACTGCCGATGGTTCTAGGGAAGTAAGGGGTAAGAATCTGGGAATTGTTGGTTATGGAAATATAGGGAAACAGCTTTCCGTTCTTGCGGAGGCTATTGGTATGCGGGTGTATTATTATGATGTGGAGGACAGCTTGGCGCTGGGCAATGCCAAAAAATGTAACACTTTAGAGGATTTATTGAATGTTTCCGATGTGGTTACCCTTCATATCGATGATAATCCGGCTAATAAAAACTTCATTGGGGAGAGGGAAATCAACCAAATGAAAAATGGGGCTATGTTGATAAATTTATCACGTGGTTTCGTGGTAGATATCGATGCACTTGCTGAAGCCTTAGAAAGTGGAAAAATTGCTGGTGCTGCAGTTGATGTGTATCCTGAAGAACCTAGAAGCAATGGCGAATTTGAAACCAAGTTACAAGGATTCCCAAATGTAATACTTACACCTCATATTGGTGGCAGTACGGAGGAGGCACAACGGGACATTGCCGATTTTGTCCCTAACAAGATAATGGATTACATCAATTCCGGGAATACCGTGGATGCAGTTAATTTCCCGAATATTCGATTGCCAAAGCAAAACAAATCACATAGGTTTTTACACATTCACAAGAATGTTCCCGGAATCATGGCGAAGATCAACAAAGTATTGGCGGAGTATGAACTGAATATTTCCAGTCAATACCTTTCAACGGACAATGAGGTAGGCTATGTAATTACCGATTTGGACAAGGAATACAACAAAGAGGTGATCAAAGCGCTGAAAAAGGTGGAGAATACGATAAAATTTAGGGTGCTCTACTAATTTGGAACTTGAACTCGAATTTTATTTGTGGTGATAAGGTTCGTTCTTAAGAATTGTAAACGCCCTGTACACCTGTTCTGTAATGAATAGCCGTACCATTTGATGTGAAAATGTCATTTTGGAAAGGCTTATTTTTCCTGAGGCAGCTTCATAGATTTGTTGGCTGAACCCATAGGGCCCACCAATCAGAAATACCAGTTGTTTTATCCCTGAATTCATTTTCTTCTGAAGGTATGTTGAAAATTCGACCGAACTATAGTGTTTTCCTTTTTCATCGAAAAGGATCAGTATATCCATAGGATTTAGTTTTTTTAGAATTAGTTCACCTTCCTTCGTTTTTTGCTGTTCCTCGGAAAGATTTTTAGGATTTTTTAAATCGGGAATTATTTCGATTTCAAATTTCACATAATGCTGTAGTCGTTTCGCATACGTGTCAATCAAGCTTTGCAATGCTTTACTATCTGTCTTCCCAATCGCCAATAGTTTAATCGTCATATGCCAAAAGTAAATCAAATTCCCAAATGGATTCGTATTTTAGCATAGGTCAATAGTATAGCATGATATCAGAAGCACAATTTAATTTAGAAATAAAGGGAATTATAGAAAATGCCATTAGGGAGGATGTTGGTGATGGCGATCATAGTTCCTTGGCATGTATCCCAAAAGATGCGATGGGGAAGGCCAAATTACTGGTTAAGGATGATGGGATTATTGCTGGAGTAGAATTTGCCAAACAGGTATTTTCTTATGTAGATTCTAACTTAGTTGTAGAAACGCATATTGAAGATGGGAGCAAGGTAAATCATGGAGATATTGTTTTCTATGTCGAGGGGCGTTCACAAAGTATTCTTAAGGCCGAGCGATTGGTGCTCAATGCGATGCAGCGTATGAGTGCGATTGCCACAAAAACCAACTTTTTTGTAGGTCTGCTGGAAGGTACCGGAACCAAAATTTTGGATACACGAAAAACAACTCCAGGAATTCGCGCCCTGGAAAAATGGGCGGTGAAGATTGGGGGAGGAGAGAACCACAGGTTTGCCCTTTATGATATGATCATGTTAAAGGACAACCATATTGACTTTGCCGGGGGTATTACCAAAGCAATCCAAAAGACCAAAGAATATTTGAAGGAAACTGACAGGGATTTAAAGATAATCGTGGAAGCACGGAATATGGAAGAAATCCGTGAGATTTTGAAATCAGACGGTATTTATCGTATACTTATTGACAATTTTAATTACGAGGATACAAGAAAAGCAGTTAAATTAATTGGTGATACCTGTCTAACCGAATCTTCTGGTGGAATTAATGAGGAAACCATACGAAAGTATGCAGAATGTGGAGTAGATTATATCTCCTCCGGTGCACTGACACATTCGGTCTACAATATGGATTTAAGCCTTAAAGCAGTATAAATGTCGGCGGAAATTGAGGAAAAACTAAAGAAAATACCTATTGTAGATTGGTTTGTCCGCTTTTTGAAAAAAATTAAACTTCCTGGTTTTGAGGGACTTTCGCTCTATGACCTTATGGAAATGTATGTTAGCGGTATTTTAAAGGGCGCAATTTCCACTCGTGCCAGCGCCATTGCCTTTAGTTTGTTTCTTGCTTTGTTTCCATTGTTGATTTTTATGGTGACGTTGGTGCCTTTTTTGGTATCGTACATCAGTATAGAAAATGCCAATTTTGAAATTCAGTTTCAGATTTTCTTAGAATCCTTTCTCCCAACAGCAACTGGAGAATATTTCGGAGAAGTTTTTCAGCAGATTAAAGATCAGAAAAGGGGAGGGTTGTTATCCTCAGCCTTTATCCTGTCCATTTTTTTGGTCGCCAATGGTGTAAATTCAATTTTTGGTGGTTTTGAAACGTCTTATCATATTGAACTTACACGAAATTTTTTTAGACAGTACCTTTTTGCTCTGATGGTCGGGCTTATTTTGGCCATACTTATCATTTTGGGTTTTGTTGCTTTTATTTATTTTGAATTCTATGTACTTGGTTATTTGTCAGAATTTGCGGCTCGACAAGGAGGATATGTACTCGGGAAGGATGAAATAATTGGAGTACAGATAGCCAAGGTGCTGTTCTTTATTATTTTATCATATCTAACAACCGCCACGCTCTACTATTTCGGCACAAGAGAAGGGAAACAAGCAAGGTTCTTCTCGGTAGGAGCCCTAATGACAACAATTCTTTTTCTGGTTACCTCATATCTTTTTGGAATCTATGTAGAAAAATTTGCCAGATATAATGAATTGTACGGTGCTTTAGGGGGATTATTGATTTTGATGGTTTACATCTGGTTAAATTCTAATATCTTGCTACTTGGTTTTGAACTTAATGCTTCCTTGAATTCCTTAAGGAAGATCACTAAAAAAGAAGAATGATAAATCCCCGAATAATTGCCTTAATAATATTGTTTTTATGTACAACCTCTTTTTTGACCGCTCAAACCGTATTTGGTAAATGGAAAACGATAGATGATCGTACCGGTAAACCAAAAGGAATTATCAATATTTATGAAAAGGATGGTGAAATGTACGGGTACGTTGAGGAAATTTTACAAGAGGATAAGAAGGGTGCGGTCTGTATAAAATGTGATGGGGAACTAAAAAACAAACCCATTGTAGGGATGGAGATTATAAAAGGCGGTGAGAAAAACGATGATGGCGAGTGGAAGGGAAAACATCTTTTTGATCCTGAACAAGCCATGACATTTCGTTTTAAAATATGGTTAAACCCGGATAACCCCAATGAGCTTAAAGTAAGGGGATATCTAGCTTTCATTTACCGCACACAAACTTGGCTGCGTGTAGAAAGTTAATTGGTATGGAACACTTTATCAATGTTATCTTACCCATTCCATTGGAAAGGCATTTTACCTACAGTATTAATGCCGAGGAAGCCCAAATATTGGAACAGGGAATGCGCGTTGCCGTACCCTTTGGGAAATCCAAAATCTATACGGGACTTGTTTCTAGAGTACACCAGACTGCCCCGGAAGTATATGAGGCAAAGGAAATCCACCAGATTCTTGATAGTTATTCCATTGTAACCAATGTACAGCTGCAACATTGGCAATGGATTGCCGATTATTATATGTGTACTATAGGTGAGGTGATACGGAGTGCCTTACCTAGTGCCTTTTTGTTAGAAAGCGAAACGTTGGTGCTTCGTAATACGGAAACCTCGGTAGAAGAGCTTGAACTTCAGGATGACGAGTTTTTGGTTTTCGAAGCATTACAACATCAAGCTGTTTTGAGGGTACATGAAGTAGCTGCCATAATTGATAGGAAGAACGTAATGCCCATCCTTTATCGGCTCATGGAAAAGAACATAATCAAACTTAAGGAAGAGGTTTATGAGCAATATAAACCAAAGCTTGTGCGGTATGTGCGGTTGGCAAATCAGTATACTTCTGACGTTGCCTTGGAAAGCCTACTAGAATCCTTGACAAGAGCCCCAAAACAAAGTCAGGTCGTGTTATCCCTTTTCCAATTACAGGGAAATAACAAAAAACCTATTACTACGGGAGACTTGGAAAAATATAGTAATTGTTCATCCGGTGTTATCAAATCGTTGATAGACAAAGGTATTCTGGAAGAATATTTTATTAGAAAGGACAGGGTAAGTTATGATAATACCGATGAAAACTCGGAGACGAAGGATTTAAACGAGTATCAAATAAATGCATTGGATGCTATCTCGAAAGCATTTGAAGATAAAAAAGTTACTTTGCTAAAAGGAGTAACATCTTCCGGTAAAACTGAAGTATATGTAAAACTAATTGATGCATGTTTGTCCAAGAACAAGCAAGTACTTTATTTGTTGCCGGAAATTGCGTTGACCACGCAGCTTATTTCTAGATTGCAGGAGTATTTTGGAGAAAAAATAGCCGTTTATCATTCCAAATACACTGTTCAGGAAAGAATTGAAGCATGGAACAATGTGTTGAACGGGAAATCAAAAGCTCAAATAGTAATAGGAGCAAGGTCCGCACTTTTTCTGCCTTTTAAGAAGTTGGGTTTAATTATTGTTGATGAAGAACATGAAAGTTCGTTTAAACAATTTGATCCTGCTCCAAGATATCATGCTCGGGACGCGGCAATTGTATTGGGAAAACTTCATGATGCCAATGTTCTTTTAGGTTCTGCCACTCCTAGTGTTGAAAGTTATTATAATGTAGCGCAGGGAAAATACGGATATGCCGAAATCAACAGGCGTTTTGGAAACGTTTTGATGCCGGATATGGAACTGGTGGATATTAAGGAAGCACATCGTAAACGAAGAATGAAAGGTCATTTTTCGGAACGTTTGCTGGAAGAGGTTACTGAAAGCTTGAATGCCGGGGAGCAAATTATTCTTTTTCAAAATAGAAGAGGATATGCCCCCGTATTGGAATGTTTAACCTGTGGCCACACCCCACAATGTCCGAACTGTGACGTAAGCTTAACATACCATCAGTTCAGAAAACAAATTAGGTGTCATTATTGCGGGTATCATGCTGCATTGCCAGAATCTTGTCAGGCTTGCGGTAGTCCCGAATTGGATACTAAGGGATTTGGAACGGAGCAGATTGAAGAAGAGGTAAAGCAATTTTTTCCGGAGGCAAAAGTAGGCCGCATGGATTTAGATACCACTCGTGGCAAACATGCCTACGAGAAAATTATTACGGCATTTGAACGACAGGATATGGATATTCTGATAGGTACGCAAATGCTGACCAAAGGATTGGATTTTAGAAATGTTAGTCTTGTGGGGGTCATGAATGCGGATGCACTTTTAAACTTCCCGGATTATAGATCGCACGAACGAAGCTATCAATTGTTGACCCAAGTTTCCGGTAGGGCAGGACGAACCAAAAAAAGAGGAAAGGTCATTATTCAAAGTTATAATCCATATCACCAAATTTTAAAACAGGTCACTACTGGGGATTATGATGCCATGTACAAGGAGCAGTTGTACGAACGCGAACAATACAAGTACCCGCCAGTTAACCGTATCATAAAAATCACGTTTAAGCATAAGAATTACAACGTCCTCAATGAGGCTGCGGATTGGTTCTGCAATGCGCTGAAGACAAATTTTGGTGGTACTGTTCTAGGTCCGGAGTACCCGCCTGTAGCTAGGATACGTAATCAGTATTTAAAACATTTATTGGTAAAGATTAACAAAAGGGAGTCTTTGGCTGTTACCAAAAACAATATTAGAAGGATAGAAAAATCGTTCAATGCAATTTCTGGGTATAGAAGTGTTCGTGTTATCTATAACGTTGACCACATTTAATTTTGATTGATGCTGAAATTGGTTGATCATGGTCAACCTTTTAGTTTGAAATTGCTTGAAAAAAGAAAAACCGCCTTTTGGGCGGTTTTATATAAAGTATAATACTATCATAGGCTATACATTGCTTAGTGCTTCGGCCAATTCCGTTTTCTTATTTCTACTTAACGGAATGGAACGTCCACTAACCTCAACATTTTTACTGTTGAATTTTTCAACCTTCTCCAAGTTGACAATGTATGATTTGTGAATTCTAAGGAATTTGTCTTCCGGCAATTGCTTTTCGAAAGATTTCATTGTTGATAAAATTACGATATTTGCTTCATCGGTAACCAATTTTATGTAGTCACCAAGGGCTTCTATCCACTTGATATCGTTCAATATAACCTTTCTTTTCTTAAGATTACTCTTAACAAAGATGTGCTCTTCGTCTTCGGTAACCCTGTTCATTTGCTCGTATTTGGCAACGGCTCTTTTCACGGAGGCATCAAAGCGCGCCATAGTAATCGGTTTATGTAAATAATCCGTTACATCATAGTCAAAAGCTTTAAGGGCATAATCCGGTTTTCCGGTTATTAAAATTACCTGAGGACTGTTATCTAGGGACTCGAGTAGGTCAAATCCAGTAATAATTGGCATTTCAACATCGAGAAAAATAAGGTCTATCTCATTGTTTTTTATCCCGTTCTTAGCTTCAATAGCGTTACTGTATTCCGCTACCATGGCTAAGTTGGGATGGTTGTTTACCAACTTTGCGACGGCCATCCTTTGCATAGACGAATCGTCAACGATAATACTTCTTAATTTCATAGGGCTGATTTGTGGGGTTAAATCATCGACAAAGAACCGAAAAAACACGCTCAACTGCAACAAAAGATGTAAACAATGTAGTGTTGATTGTATAATTGACAATGACCATGGTTTATAAGACTTGGTTGTTTAAATTAATATTGCTTCATCCTATAACGAAGAATTTCTGGATTTCTTATAATTATTTTAAAATAATAGCTATTTTTGCACTCCTTAAAACAAAATATAATATGAACCATTACGAAACTGTTTTCATTTTAAATCCCGTTCTATCTGATGTACAGATAGAGGAAACAGTTAAGAAATTTGAAGATTTCTTAATTAACAATGGAGCCAAAATGGTATCCAAAGAGAATTGGGGCCTAAAGAAATTGGCTTATCCCATCCAAAACAAGAAAAGTGGTTTTTACCATTTGTTCGAGTTTACGAATACCGGAGAAGTTGTTTTGCCTTATGAGCAGGAATTTAAAAGAGATGAACGCGTTATGCGATTTTTGACCGTTAAATTGGACAAACATGCAATAGCGTGGGCAGAAAAAAGAAGAACAAGGAACAAATCCGCTAAAGCTTAAGAAACATGGCAACATTACAACAACAAGCAAAAGGTAAAAAGGATGGGGAGATAAGGTATCTTACCCCGTTGAACATTGAAACCAACACTAAAAAGAAATACTGTAGGTTTAAAAAATCCGGAATAAAGTATATAGATTACAAGGATGCGGATTTTTTAATGAAGTTGGTAAACGAACAAGGTAAATTATTGCCAAGAAGACTTACAGGTACTTCTTTAAAGTATCAGAGAAAAGTAGCCCAGGCTGTAAAAAGAGCTCGTCATTTGGCGTTAATGCCTTACGTTGGTGATTTATTAAAATAAAAGAAGAAGAATCATGGAGCTTATATTAAAGGAAGACGTAGAAAACTTAGGTTTTAAAGACGATGTAGTTAGCGTGAAGAACGGATATGGTAGAAATTACCTTATTCCTAACGGTCTGGCCGCTATGGCTACCCCGTCCGCTAAGAAGGTATTGGCGGAAAATCTTAAACAACGCGCCCACAAAGAGAAGAAAATTGTGGATGCTGCAAATAAAACAGCTGAGGCGTTGAAAACGCTAGAACTAAAAATCAGCGCAAAAACAGGAACTTCTGGTGATAAATTATTCGGATCTGTTACTACAATAGATTTGGCAGATGCTTTAGCAAAGGAAGGTCATTCAATCGAAAAGAAATTTATCAACATTCAAGGAGGTTCCGTGAAAAGAACTGGACCTTATAATGCACAGATCAGGTTGCATAGGGATGTGGTTGTAGATTTCCCTTTTGAGGTCGTTGCTGAGCAAAAATAATTTTATTCTTAAAATACGATATAGGTCTTTCAGTTTTCTGGAGGGCCTATTTTTTTGATGTTAGATGAAATACACGAGACTTACGAAAGAACAATTGGAAGAACTGCATCAGGAGTTCATAAATTTTTTGGCTACCCAATCCATCACCAATGAAGAATGGACCAGAATAAAAAATGAAACACCGCAAGTTGCAGAGGATGAATTGGATGTTTTTAGTGATTTAATCTGGGAAGGTGTTCTTAGCAAAGTTAATTACTTGGAAAATATTTCTGACCAACAAATGAATTTATTTCATTTAACGGATAAGGAAATGAAGTTGATTGCTGTTAAAGTGATGAATCCTGAAATTGATTTGACCACCAAAGTAGGGTTTGAATGGTTCAAGAAGAACTGGCAATCGGACTTTGTGGAATACTTGACCGCTGCAAAGGCATACACGGACGATAAAAATCTGGATAAGTTCAACCTTATTCAACAGGGTGCGGTCATCACCAAAGGAGAATTGTACCAGTGGTTTGAATCCATGATGGAAACCCCTTAACCCCAAAGGAGGAACTCTTATTCAAAGTAAATACTATAGTAAAATCCTTGGAGGATTTAAATGAAACCTCCCCTCCTTTGGAGGGATAGAGGGGAGGACTATATTTGCATTACAATTTTATTAAATGGCACAAAAACCATCCATACCCAAAGGCACTAGGGATTTTTCTCCTACTGAAATTGCAAAACGCAACTATATTTCAGATGTCATAAAGAAGCATTTTCAGACGTTTGGCTACCAGCCTATAGAAACCCCGTCATTTGAAAATTCCGAAACTCTTATGGGTAAATATGGGGATGAAGGGGATCGTTTGATTTTTAAAATATTGAATTCGGGATAATATTTATGAAAAGTTTGTAAATTTAGGAAAATACATTTTTTTATACTTTTTTTATTCATTTTATTAATTCAAATTTGAATAAAATTGAAAAAGATTCATTTCGAAATATTATCCATGGAAAGGATGGTTTTACAGAGTGGGCAAATCATACTTTTCAAAAAGAATTTGATGTAGATAAGTATAAGGGTTTTATTGATGAAGATTTTTTTAGAATAACATATCATATTCTGAATGAAAATGTAAATAAATTCAAATCAATCATTAATAAATATAGGGATTTACCAAAACCCTTTGAGCTTAGAAGGAGGATGAAAGCGTAATTATAGATAAGTCACTTGAAGCTTATGCGCATGGATGTCTACTACATCTTCAAAACAAGTTGAATCATATCTAACTGAAAAGGCCCTTCGTTACGACCTTACCGTACCTTTCGCTCGCTACGTGGTGATGCACCAAAACGATTTGGATTTTCCATTTAAACGCTATCAGATTCAGCCAGTTTGGCGCGCGGACAGACCGCAAAAAGGACGTTTTCGGGAGTTTTTTCAATGCGATGCGGACGTTGTCGGATCAGATTCCCTTTTGCAAGAAGTGGAGTTGATACAACTATACGATGCCGTTTTTACGGACTTGAAGCTGGATGGTGTTACCATAAAGTTGAACAATAGAAAAATCCTTGCTGGAATAGCGGAAGTTATTGGTGCGAAAGAATTATTAGTGGATTTTACCGTTGCCTTGGACAAGTTGGACAAAATAGGAGAGGAGGGTGTAAAGAAAGAAATGCTGGCAAAAGGTATTTCTGAAGCTGCTATTGAAAAAGCATCTCCTTTATTTAATTTAGACGGCAGTAATACAGACCAATTAGAAAGGCTAGAGAAATTGCTTCAAAGATTCCGAAGAAGGTAGCAAAGGTATTTCAGAGCTCAGGTTTATCATGGAAACCATTGCTAGCTTAGGGTTACAATCCGCTAAGTTAACCATTGATGTTACCCTTGCCAGGGGTTTAAACTATTACACGGGAGCTATTTTTGAAGTTTCCGCTCCGGAAGGTGTTTCCATGGGTTCTATTGGTGGTGGTGGCCGTTATGACGATCTTACCGGTATTTTTGGATTAAAAGACGTCAGTGGTGTTGGTATTTCCTTTGGCTTGGATAGGATTTATTTGGTCTTGGAAGAACTAAATCTCTTCCCTGAATCCATCGATAAATCTTTAGACGTGCTATGCCTTAATTTTGGTCAGAAAGAAGGATTAGCAGCGCTAAAATTAACTACTGTGCTCCGAAAATCGGGCATCAAGGCCGATTTGTATCCCTCCGATGCTAAAATTCAAAAACAGTTCAAGTATGCAAACAATAGGAATGTGCCCTATGTAGTTTTATTGGGTGCCGAAGAACTGGAAAAACAATCTTTTGTAGTGAAAAATATGGCCAGTGGAGCGCAAAAGGCCTATTCCATGAATTCGGTTGATGAGTTTATAAATAGCTTATAATCTCTTCTTAATGGCTGCTATTATATTTTGGTAGTATGCTTTATCGTGCGGTACATATTTTCTTTCTGGAATGTTGTCAATTACGTCTTTTTCAAATTGATTGATATCGATTAGTGCCAAATTTTCTACTTCGCTTTCTTGTTTTTGCAGTTGTTGCAAATCCACATTCAGTTCGGAAATAAATGTATGATGGAACTCGCAATCTACGAGATCATCACCATGCTTCTGAACGGATTTGAATATGCCTATTTTAAATAGTTGGTCCTTGTCAATTACTAGTCCAATCTCTTCTTCTACTTCTCTAATTGCGGAAACCTCAACGGACTCTCCAGCACCTATATGTCCCGCAACTGAAACATCCCATAGCAGTGGATGTGTATCTTTATTTTTTCCTCTTTGCTGTATTAAAAGTTCGCCCTTAGCAGTATAAAACCAAATATGAACCGTAGCATGAAAAAGTCCCATGCGATGTGCATAGGACTTTAGTTTACTTTCTCCAGTATAATTTCCTTTGGAATCTAAAATGTCGATTAATTCATCCATAAAATGAATAGAGTTTCACTGACAATTAAAAATGAGATTGGATCAATCAAAATAACTGAATGTTTCCCCTTCTTTAATGTTCAGTAATGTTTCATAAATCAACCGAATTACATTCTCCACATCATCCTTATGAACCATTTCTACCGTTGTATGCATGTAGCGTAATGGCAAAGAAATCAACGCCGAGGCTACTCCGCCATTGCTATAGGCAAAAGCATCGGTATCCGTTCCAGTGGCCCTGGAGGCTGCCATTCTTTGAAAAGGTATTTTGTTTTTCTCCGCTGTTTCAATGATACGTTCCCGTAATTTATTCTGTACTGCCGGAGCATATGAAATTACCGGACCAGCGCCAATTTCGGTATGTCCTTGCGTTTTTTTCTCAATCATCGGGGTGGTGGTGTCATGACAAACATCCGTAATGATAGCAACATTTGGTTTAATGGTCTGTGTAATCATTTCCGCGCCGCGAAGCCCAATTTCCTCTTGTACTGAATTCGTTATATAAAGTCCAAAAGGTAATTTTTTCTTATTCTCATGTAGAAGTCGGGCAACTTCGGCAATCATGAATCCGCCTGCGCGATTGTCAATAGCCCGACAAACAAATTTGTCCTTGTTTAAAACATGGAACGTGTCCGGATAGGTAATAACACAACCTACGTGAACACCTAATTTTTCTACTCCAGCCTTGTCTTTCGCTCCTACATCTATACAAATATTATCCAGTTTAGGGGCTTGTTCTTCTTTATCCCCTTTGCGGGTATGGATTGCCGGCCAGCCAAAAACACCTTTGACGATACCATTCTTGGTATGAATATTTACCCATTTTGAGGTGGCTATTTGGTGATCGCTACCACCGTTGCGTATGACATAAATCAACCCGTTATCCGTGATATAATTTACGTACCAGGAAATTTCATCCGAGTGGCCTTCAATAACCACTTTGTATTTTGCGTCTGGATTAATTATACCAACTGCAGTTCCATAAGTATCCGTGATAAATGTATCCACATAAGGTTTTAAATACTCCATCCACAATTTCTGGCCCTCCCATTCATAACCAGTGGGAGAAGCATTATTGAGATATTTTTCAAAAAAGTCCTGAGACTTTTTTGTAATTATTTTTTTATCAGCCATTAACATAAATTTAAGCTACAAACTTAGCAATATTCACTTGTTTTTAAATAATATACCCTCTAATTATCCTTAATTTTGGCAGGACTTTTGCAAATAATTGCTGTATGCGAGGTATATTCTCAATCTTAGTTTCATTTCTAACCATTATTTCCATAAGATCCCAAATAGAGGAACAACCTTTGGATTCGGTTGCTGAAAAACTGATTATCATTGCCGGGGATTCCATTATGCAAAGTTCCATTGCTTTAGAGGAGGCTTATGTTTTTGGGAGGTTAAAATTCAATTCCTACGACGAGAAGTTACGCTACTATATCTTAAGACGTAAAACTCACAAAGTTTATCCCTATGCAAAATTGGCCGCCGAGCGTTTGGTAGAATTGAACGATAGTTTATCGTATATTAAGAAAAATAGGCATCGAAAAAAATACACTAAAAAGGTACAGCGGTATATTGAAGATGAATTTTCTGAAGAACTAAAAAAATTGACCCGTACCGAAGGGCAAATTTTAGTGAAACTTATCTATAGACAAACGGGAACAACGGCTTTTGATTTGGTTAAAGATCTTAGGAGCGGATGGCGTGCTTTTTGGTATAACACAACGGCAAAGTTGTTTAAAATAAGCATCAAGGAAGAATTTCATCCGGATAAGATTGAAGAAGACTATTTAATCGAAGATATTCTGCAACGTGCCTTTTCAAGCGGTAAATTGGAGCGACAAGAAACCGTTTTGGACTATGATTATGATCAACTGTATAATAAATGGAAGAAAACGGATAAAAAGGAATAATCAATTCTTTTTCCCGAACATAGAATGTATAATCGTTTGAATTCCTTTAAATCCCATACCTACGGCGGCAATGGCCAAAATAAGACCAACAATAAGTACAGGCCAATATAAAGGATGTCCTTCATTCTTGAACGCTTGCCAAATTATTACAGGGGCTAAAAACATCAATATTATAGTGTATGCCAACTGTTTTAACCCTTTTACGAGCAAGTCTTTATCGGTATTCATTCTATTTCAATACTTTTAGTAAACTCCTGTACCACAGCAAAATAGCCTAAAGCAAAGTTGTTGGGGTCACCTACATTATCAAAAACATCAATATTGTCCAAATTGGTAACATTAATAATGTTACCTCTAACCGTTGCAGCCGGAGTCTGGAATGGGCCTTGGTCACCACCAGACTGAACTATTAACTGATTCATGTAGTTGAAAAAAGGTTCGTCAACTCCTAGCAATCCAATGTTTATAACACTTCCAGGTTGTAGTTCATTTTCATAAAAGTAAGAGAATTCAAATTTTTGTCCTTGATAAAATTCATCTTCGGTAACTAGGTATTCATTAAAGTCAAAATCAAAAAGATAAAAATCATCCCTATTTGCATTGTCTGTAAATGAAATAATAATTTCGGTTTCCTCTTCGGTAAACAAAGTTCCTTCTCCTTGCGTTATGGAATCAATCGGGACACTTGGGACAAATCTTGTTTGAGCAACATAAAGACTATTTTTGTGATCTAGCTGTAGTACCAGGTCACCACTCGTTAAGAATTCTACGGAGGCGGATCTTCGGTAAATTCCACTTCCTAATGGCTCTTCCAATAAGGTTATAGTACCGTTAGATTCTAAATTTGTAACCGTAATCTGGTTGAGCTGAGCGGGAACCGGTTCTTCGAAAAAATCGGACGACTCACTTACCTTAATTTCAATAAAAAATGGGGATTCATTTAGATTGGGAATTCTTATTATTCCATCAACTACCAATCTTGGAGCTTCAGTATTTAATTCAATATCAATAACATCTTCACACGATAAGAGCAGGCCAACTACGAGAAGAAAATAATATATCTTTTTCATTTTCTAAAATTTAAAGTTATATGTTACCGAGGGAACAATGCCAAATATTGAAGTTCTTACTGCTTCGTTCGCTCCCGTATCATCATTTTTCCTAAAATTTATGGACGCTGCATTTTTTCTATTATAAAGATTGTAAATGCTGAAGACCCATTCTCCTTTCACTTTCTTTCTTTCATTTTTTTTAGGGGTCAATGTAGCAGATAAATCCACACGGTGGTAACTTGGTAAGCGTTGTTCATTTCTAAGACCATAATAAGGAACGGTTAAACCTTGAAATTCAAATTGTCCAATTGGATAATTGGTTGGTTGTCCTGTTTGATAAACAAAATTCGTATTAAAACTCCATTTCTTATTTAGGTCATAACTTGCAAAAATGGATATATCATGGGTTTTGTCATAAGGTGTGTTGTACCATTGCCCAAAATTTATTCCAGTTTCTAAATTACTCCGCCCGTTATCTATTACAGAAGGTCTGCCTGGAGTCCTTTGTTCGGATTTAGAAAGGGTATATGCCAACCACCCCTGAAACTTACCCTCATTTTTCCTGAAAAGAAATTCCAATCCGTAAGCTCTGGCTTCACCATTTAGAATTACTTGCTCAATTGCATTATTAGCAATAAGGTTGGCACCATCAATATAATCTATTCTATTTTGGATATCCTTGTAAAAAACCTCACTTTCAATAGTATAATCACCTTCTTTAAAATTTCTAAAATACCCAAATGCATATTGATCTAATAGTTGAGGCTTAATGAATGGACCGCTTGGTGTCCAAACATCTAACGGAGTAGGGGAGCTGGTGTTGGAAAGTAAATGAAGGTACTGTGCCAGTCTGGTGTAACTTCCCTTGATGGAACTTTTTTCGTTTATAGTGTATGCTGCTGAAATCCTTGGCTCAAAATTATTGAATGATGCTAGACTACCACCTCTACCTGGCGTAACAACATTAATGGGATCAGCCTCCCGATAAACCAAAACGAATGGATCAAAATCTACCGGATTATCATTCGGATAAACGTTCAGTTCATCTTGCCCCAGTCTATTAAAATAGCTGAACCTGAGACCATACCCTAGACTTAGGTTGTCAGTTACTTTTTGTTCTATATCGACATAAGCGGCGAATTCATTGGCATATTTCTGTATAAGTTGTTCTTCAATTATTCCTGAATTCGCGTTTGAAGGTTCAATTTTCCCTGGGTTAAACTGGTAATAGATGTTGTTGAGGCCATAATTCACTTGAAGCTTATCATTTAGATAATGTTTTAAGTCGTATTTAATGTTAAAATTTCGAATTCCGGAATTCCAATTGAACCCAACAAAATCCAACTTTAAACCATAATAATAATCAGAGTAGATAAGGGATAAATTCGAGAAAAGTTTATCTGAAAAAAGATGGTTCCATCTAAAATTACCAACAGCGTTTCCATAGGTGTTGACAAAACTTTCACTTATACCAAATACGTCTCTTCCAAAATAACCTGATAGAAAAACGTTGTTTTTATCATTTATTTTATAGTTGAGTTTTGTATTCAAATCATAGAAGTACGCCGTGTTATCAATATCAAAAAGTGGAAGAAATAAGTGTGCATAGGAAGCTCTGCCACCTACCAGAAAGGCTGCTTTATTCTTTTTTATTGGACCTTCTACCAAAAGTCTACTGGCAACGGCCCCAATGCCACCGTTAACTTTAAATTCTTTACTGTTCCCTTCTTTTTGAAAGATGTCCAGTACTGAGGAAACTCTACCACCATAGCGAGCGGGTATTCCACCTTTATATAGTTTAATGTCCTTTATGGCATCTGGATTGAAAACCGAAAAGAAACCAAATAGGTGGGAAGAATTAAATATTGTAGCTTCATCTAAAAGGATTAAGTTCTGATCTGCCGCCCCTCCTCTTACATTGAATCCGGAAGCTCCCTCACCAGCATTGGTAACACCCGGCAATAAAAGAATCGATTTAATAATATCTGCTTCTCCGAGAATAACTGGAATTTTTTTAATCGTGGCGACGGATAAGGTGTTTACGCTCATCTGCGGCTTACGTATATCCATTCTTTCCACGTTTTCGGTTACTACTACTTCCTCCAACTCTTGCGCCTCCTCATCCAATTGAAAATCGATTTTAGTATTTTCTTTTAAGCTGACGGTTTGTCTCAGGTCCCTGAAGCCTAAATAACTAATTAGAATTTGATACTCGCCTTCAGGAAGGGTTATAGAATAAAAACCATATTCATTGGTAGTAACGCCGGTGTTAAGTTCGGGGAATACAAGTGTAACACCAATTAAGGTTTCATTACTTGCGGTTTCCGTTACCGTACCACTAAGTGTATATTTTTGTTGGGAAATACCTAAAAGCGTGTAGAAAAAAAATAATGAAGCCATTATTTTCATAAGCTTTCTCATACAGTTTTTTTTAAAAATAATCAGAAATAGAATAGCTATCTAATTCTTTAACCCATATTTAAATAAAAAGAGCTCCTTGATCAGGGAGCTCTTTCATAAACTTATATCGTCTTAAATAGAAGATAAGATGGTATTAAAACTTTCACTAGGTCTCATGGCCTTATCTACCAACAAAGCATCCGGTTTATAATAGCCACCAATATTTTGATGTGAACCTTGCGCATCGGATAGTTCTTTTAAAATTTCACTTTCATTTTTGCTGATTTCAGAACTTACCTTTGTGAAAATAGATTTGAGATCCTCATCCTTAGTTTGATTTGCCAATGCTTCGGCCCAATATTTTGCCAAGTAAAAATGACTGCCCCGTGTATCCAATTCCTTTACTTTTCTAGAGGGCGATTTATCGTTATCCAAAAATTTCTCCGTAGCGCTGTCCAAAGCATCCGCAAGAACCTTTGCTTTTTTATTCCGATTTTTTTCACCGTAGAATTCCAAAGAAACACCTAAAGCTAGGAACTCCCCAAGGGAATCCCATCGTAAATGCCCTTCTTCTATAAATTGTTCCACATGTTTTGGTGCCGAACCACCTGCTCCGGTTTCGAACAAGCCGCCACCGTTCATCAAAGGAACAATAGATAGCATTTTAGCACTGGTGCCTACTTCTAAAATTGGAAATAGATCGGTTAGATAATCCCTTAGAACATTTCCAGAAACCGAAATAGTATCTTCACCGTTCTTGATTCGCTCTAACGTGAATGTAGTTGCTTCTATAGGAGAAAGGATGCGGATATCCAAATCAGAAGTATCGTGATCCGGTAAATAAGCTTTAACCTTCTTGATCAATTCTGCATCGTGAGCCCTATTTTTGTCCAACCAAAAAACTGCGGGTACTTTGGTTGCACGTGCTCTGGAAACCGCAAGTTTTACCCAATCTTGAATAGGGGCGTCCTTTACCTGGCACATACGCCAAATATCCCCAACCTCAACTTGGTGCTGAATTAATGTTTCATTTGTTTCAATGTCCATTACCTCTACGGTACCAGACTCTTGAATTTCAAATGTTTTGTCATGTGAACCATATTCTTCGGCTTTCTGCGCCATTAGTCCTACGTTGGGAACCGTTCCCATTGTTGTAGGATCAAATGCACCATGTTTTTTGCAAAATTCAATAGTAGCGGAATAAATTCCGGCGTAACTGCTATCCGGAATTACGGCTTTAGTATCTTGGGCTTTCCCCTCGGTATTCCACATCTGTCCCGAGTTCCGTATCATTGCAGGCATAGAGGCATCTATAATGATATCACTAGGTACATGAAGATTGGTAATACCCTTATCCGAATTCACCATTGCCAATGCAGGGCCATTGTCCAATGCCCTATCAATATCTTTATGGATAATCGTTTTTTCCGCTTCAGGAAGTTTTTCCAATTTTGCATAAAGATTTTCTAGTCCGTCATTGGGATTAACACCAATTTTCGCAAAAGTTTCCTCGTGTTTTTCAAAAACAGATTTAAGAAATGTTTCCACTACATGTCCAAAAATAATCGGGTCGGAAACCTTCATCATCGTAGCTTTCATGTGTACAGAAAAAAGCACATCTTTCTCTTTTGCATCTTGCACTTGCTTCTTTAGAAATTTTAGAAGTGCATTTTTGCTCATTACCGTAGCATCAATAATTTCTCCAGTTTGTAACGCTATTTTATCTTTTAGTACACTATCGTTCCCATTATTGGTATGTAAAACAATTTTTACGTCACACGCCTTATCAATAGTTAATGACTTCTCGTTCGCATTAAAATCACCCTCAGACATTGTAGCCACGTGCGTTTTTGAATTGGGACTCCAAGCTCCCATACTATGCGGGTTCTTTTTCGCATAATTTTTAATCGCTCTAGGTGCTCTCCGGTCAGAGTTGCCTTCCCTTAAAACCGGGTTGACAGCACTGCCCTTAATCTTGTCATATCTGCCTTTAATTTCTTTCTCCTGTTCATTACTAGGTTCGTCCGGATATTTAGGTATAGCATATCCCTTGGACTGTAATTCTGCTATTGCTTCTTTTAACTGAGGTACTGATGCACTGATGTTTGGCAGCTTTATAATGTTGGCCTCCGGTAGTTTTGCCATATTTCCCAATTCATCCAAATCATTGGTAATTTTTTGGCTGGGTTCTAAAAATTCCGGAAATGCCGCAATAATCCTTCCGGCTAAGGAGATATCCTTTGTTTCTATCTCAATTCCCGATGTTTTGGTGAAGGCTTTTATTATAGGCAATAAAGAAGAAGTGGCCAAGGCTGGGGCTTCGTCTGTTCTGGTATATAAAATTTTGGACATGAATGTACGTTTTGTTTAAAGCGGAGCAAATATACAATTTTATCTAGGGTTCGGGGAAGCTAAAACCTTGAATATTTAGGTGTTTAGGAAGTTTATTAAAATAACAAAAGCCATATCATTGTACGAATACATTGACATGGCTTTTTAGAAGTAGCTTACAGACATGTTGTTCTAACTTTTGGGCTAGAACTGCAACCATTGATTGCCTCTGCGTCACTATTTCAACGTTTGAAATATGTTTCGTTCTTAAGTATTGACCCAAGCAACTACTTTATATTTCTTCTTGTTGTCTTAACGTGATGCCGCTGTTGAAAATTCTTGTAAGAGTCATTCCAATCAACAAAACGTCCATAATTCTTATCAAAAGCGACAGCCTTTGAAAATATTAATCACCTTAACCTGAATAGTTTATAAAAACTAACCAATGTATTTTGGTTAAACAACAACATAAAGAACGTAAACTATATGATGATTTTGATTTACATCCTTAACGATATTTCCTCTTAATCATACTTTAAATATAGGAAAAAAAGTAATAGGTTCTTAATTTTAAAATAAATTAAAAATCAACAGTTTATGAACTATCAATATTAACAATTGTTCATAAAAAAACGCCAATAGTACTATTGGCGTTCCAAATCCATAAAAGAAAGGGAAGTTAAGATCTAACTTCTTTAATTCTTGCTTTTTTACCGGTCAAACCTCTAAAGTAGTAAATACGTGATCTTCGTACCTTACCTTTTTTATTGACCTCTATTTTTTGTAGTGCTGGCAAGTTGATTGGGAAAATTCTTTCAACACCAACAGTTCCAGACATTTTTCTAATAGTAAACGTCTCTGTTGATCCAGTGCCCCTTCTTTGAATCACAACTCCCTTAAAGAACTGTGTACGGGTTTTTTCACCTTCTTTAATTTCATAATAAACGGTAATTGTATCTCCAGCAGAGAATTTTGGAAATTCTTTTTTGGTTACAAATTCGTCCTGTACGTACTTAATTAATGATTCCATGATAGTTAAAAATTGGAATTAAATTAAACCAACGTTCACGATTATCGTCAGAGGTTAATTTAACAGAGTGCAAAAATAGTCCTAAAATTAAAACCTACAAGTATTTTATAATGATTTTTACTTAGAGAGTGTGATGTTTTATTTTTCATAACAAGTCCGGGCGCAGTCTTTCGGTTCTTTCCTGGGCTTGTTCCTCTCTCCATGATTCAATTTTCCCAAAATTACCGCTTAAAAGTACCTCGGGTACTTTCATTCCCTTATACTCCGCCGGCCTTGTATACACGGGTGGCGCCAGAAGACCATCCTGAAACGTATCCGTAAGGGCAGAGGTCTCGTCATTTAATACGCCCGGCAGTAACCTTATTACCGTGTCGCATAAAACCGCGGCACCAAGCTCTCCTCCGGATAGCACATAATCACCAATGGAGATTTCTTTGGTGATATAGGCATCTCTTACCCGCTGATCTACTCCTTTGTAATGTCCACAAAGAATGATAATATTTTCCAATAAAGACAGGCTATTGGAGGTTTGTTGGTTTAGTGTTACACCGTCGGGTGTCATGTAAATTATTTCGTCGTAATTCCTTTGAGAAGTCAGTTTTGAAATACATTTATCAATGGGTTCAATCATCAATACCATTCCTGCTCCGCCACCAAACTGATAGTCGTCCACCTGATTATAACTTTTATCCGTATAATCCCTAATGTTATGGAAATGCACTTCTACAAGACCTTTTTCAATGGCTCTTTTAAGAATTGAAGCATTAAACGGGCTTTTAAGGAGCTCTGGAAGGACGGTTATGATATCAATGCGCATGTTGAAGTAGCAAGAGGATTATTCTGCTGTCCAAAAATAATGAAAACAATGGGAATCCTTCTTCCAGCCTAGCTTTTCGTAGAGTTTTTGTGCGGGATTATCCACTGCTGTTTCCAATACCAGTCCTTTATATCCGTTTTGCACGCAGTATGACTTTGCTTTTTCCAGTAGCGCCGCCCCAATATTTCTTTTGCGGAAATCTTTATGCACATATAAGTCATTAAGAATCAAGGAAGGCTTTAGGGAAACGGAGGAAAATGTAAAATACAATTGTGTAAAGCCAACTGGTGTGTTGCCTTCATAAGCTAAAAACAATATGGATTCGTTTTTTGAAAACCGATCGTTTAAAAAAATTAAAGCAGCTTTTAAATCGGAAGGTTGCTTATAAAATACCCTATAGGAATCGAACAAAGGTGCTACATCTTTTAAGTGTTCCGTTTTGGCTTGTATTATGGATAACAACATGATGCTTGAAAAAAGAAAAGCTCCCTTAGGAGCTTTTAATTTTATTTTGATTTTTTTTGACGATTCAATTCATCTTGAAGTTGCCTGCTTATTTTTTGCTCCCTTTCCAAAGCCCTTCGCCTGTGGTCTTCATACTCAACCTCGAGTTCAGAGAGGTTTTGTTTGGCTTCCTGCGTTAGTATGTTGCTGTTTCTAAACTTGTATATAAATACGCCCAAGAGTACAAAAAGCCCTGCGATTATCGTCCAAAGAATAAAATTATAAGTGCCTTTGGAAACCTGTATTCCGAGAAACGACATACTATCCTTTTCTTCCGTGACCGATGCTAGATTCGTGGTAGTCTCCTCCAGTTTTTTGTTCAAAGAACTTATGGTTGTTTCATGGCCTGCAATAGTTGCCATTAATTCCCCGGTTTTTTTATTCATCTCGGCAATGGAATCCAATACGTTTTTTCGGAGTTTGTACAAGTTTGTTTCTTTTACGACCTCATAACGCACCCCATCAGCCCTGTAGTTACCCGATCTTTTGGAAACATAATCAAACTGACTACTAATTGGACCGTTGTCCAGTGAAAGTGATTCCGAGTCGTCCGATTCTTGGCCATATTGAACATTGACAGCTAGTAGGAGCATCAATCCGAATAGTATTCTAGAAATTTTCATGTAAGTGTAATTCTTGTTAAAAATGATTTAGAGCAGACTAAAGTAATTTAATAATATCAATTTATAAAAAAAAAGGCCCAAAGGTTAGGCTCCTTTATAAACCTACGTAAAAAGATAGGATACGGACTTCGCATCAAAATTTTAATAATAGGTATACCGGCGAACCTTGGAAATATACTTTGCCAACCGTATTACCTGATGGGAATAGCCATATTCGTTATCATACCAGATGTAGAGGATAATGTTTTTACCATTGGCGGCCACTATCGTTGCCTTGCTATCATATATTGATGGTGCCGAAGTCCCAATAATATCTGAAGAGACCAGCTCTTTACTCAAGGAAAATTTTATTTGCTCCACTAAATCTCCTTCAAGTGCATATTTTTTTAGAATCGTGTTTACACCATCCAGCGAAGTTTTGTTTTTAATTTCCAGATTTAAAATTGCTAGAGATCCATTGGGAACGGGAACCCTTATCGCATTTGAGGTTAGCTTGCCCTTTAAAGAGGGTAGCGCCTTTGAAACTGCTTCCCCGGCACCAGTTTCCGTAATGACCATATTAAGCCCTGCAGCTCTGCCTCTTCTATATTTACCATGCATATTGTCTACCAAATTTTGGTCGTTGGTATAGGCATGAATGGTTTCTAAATGTCCTTTTTTTATCCCCAGTGAATCGTCAATAACCTTTAAGACGGGAGTGATGGCATTCGTAGTACAGGAAGCCGCCGAAAAGATTTTGGTTTTATCGGGGTCATAGTCCAAATGGTTTACGCCATGGACAATATTGGGTACTTCCTTACCTGGCGCGGTTAATAAAACCTGACTTGCTCCTTTTGCCTTTACATGTCTTGAAAGTTGTGTCTTGTCACGAAAAGCTCCGGTATTGTCTATTATCAATGCGTTTGAAATGCCAAATTTGGTATAATCGATATCTTCCGGATTAGCGGCACTAATTACATGAACCGTAGTCCCGTTAATGATCAGCGCATTGTTCTTGTCATCTACACTTACCGTACCCATAAAGTTGCCATGAACGGAATCGGTTCGTAACAAGCTGGCCCTTTTTTCCAAAATTTCAGGACTGGAATCACCACGCAATACGATTGCCCTTAATCGTAACTGGTTTCCTTTTCCGGTTTTAGACATCAGTTCCCTGGCCAATAGCCGCCCAATTCTTCCAAATCCATAGAGCACTACATCCTTTGGTTTTATATTTTCTGTTTCCTTTGCACCTTTTAGCTTATCTATTACGAAGGCCTTGACGTTGTCAAAGTTATTATCATCAGAATGGTATTCATAAGTCAGTTTTCCGATATCCAACTTTGAAGGTGGTAATTTGAGGTCATTGATGGCCCTTAAAATCTCAACGGAGTCGAAAATGGAAATGGGTTTTTGGACAAATTCGCCCGCATACTCATGCAATTGAATGATATCACTTACATTTTTATCGATTACCTGATTCTTGAAAATGACAATTTCAATGGATTTATCGTACCAAAGGTCACTAGTGATTTTAATGAATTCAGTGGTAGCTTTCCTTCTATCGGCTTGAAAGGCCAATTCTTTTTCGTAGGATACTTTTTGAGTCATAATGGAATAGGTTGAATTTGTTACAAAACTACTAATTTCAAAAATGTTTGTTATTTTTTCATCAAAAAAAAGCACTGCATTTCGCAGTGCTTTTTTAATTCCAAGCCCTGTATTTTAGGCTATTGAAAAATTAGTCGTTCTCTTTCACCACCTTCGGCTAGTAAGGTGATAACTGTTTTGCCATATCTAGTGATGGCTCCAAAAGCATTTTTTGCGTCCGATATATCCTTTATCTCCGTATCATCTACTTTAATAATGACCTTACCGTCCAATCCGTATCCCCTGTATCGTTCTGGAACTCCAGTGATTTTAACACCAACCTTGGTCTTAAATAATTTTTTGTCGGCATCGTTAAGATTCTTCACTTCCATTCCCATTTCAGGTACTACAATGGTTTGGCGTTCTTTTAATGTAACGGGAACAACAAATTCATCCCCACTCCTGTCAATGGTTACTTCCACAATATCACCCGGTCTTTTTGTGGATAGGTAGCCTGTTAAATCCGGGTACTTCCTAATTTTTATATTGTCTACCATCTTTATCACATCACCTTCCTGCAATTCCGCTTCCGCCGCTCCTGTATCCTCTTCGACGCCCGAAATATAAACCCCTTCAATTTCGTTCAATCCTTTTTCTATAGCGTACGGCGTGTTTACCGGAGCTACATTTATACCCAGAATACCTTTTTGGACATTGCCGTACTCCAAAATATCATCAATAACCTTCTTTGCAATGTTGCTTGGTACCGCAAACGAGTAACCAACGTAAGAACCCGTTCTAGATGATATGGCGGTGTTGATTCCAATAAGGTCTCCATTGGTGTTTACCAAGGCACCTCCAGAATTTCCAGGGTTTACTGCAGCATCGGTCTGGATGAAGGATTGATTGGACCTTGTATCCAAACTTCTAGCTTTTGCACTCACAATACCTGCGGTTACGGTAGAAGTAAGGTTGAAGGGATTCCCCACTGCCAAGACCCATTCCCCAATCTTTGCATTATCGGAATCACCAAACGCCAGGTAAGGCAACTTGGCATCCGCATCAATTTTTATCAAAGCGATATCAGAGTTTGGATCGCTCCCTATTAACTCCGCATCATACGTTCTATTGTTATTAAGGGTTACTTGTAATTGATTTGCATTGGCAATAACGTGATTATTGGTAACTATGTACCCGTCCTGAGAAATAATAACACCGGAACCGGTTCCTACTTGTGGTGCAGCACTGCCTCCCCCGGAACCGTAAAAGAAATCAAAAATGGAATTTGGGCTTTTGCCAATTGTTACATTCTTCACGTGTACTACGGCATTTACCGTATTCTCAGCGGCCAGAGTAAAGTCCACCTCATTTATTCCGGCACCTTTTGCTGAAGTTGGCGTAAAATTGGTTTGGACTATGCTGCCGTTATCGTCTGAGGATAAGATTGCATATTTGCTATTTTCAAAAAAAAGTTTGTAAGACCCTAAAGTAATTGCGCCTGCAAATAACGCAACCAATAACAGGCTTCCTATTCTCTTCATAATTCTTTGTTTTTTAATTTATTGTACGTAAAATTAACAGTTTTCATAATCTACTTTTTGAGTTTAACGACTTTTTAACTGCCAAAAAACCCTTAATAATATACTATCTTTACCCCTTCAAAATGTATCATGAAAACTACATTCTATAAGTATCAAGGAACGGGCAATGATTTTGTCATAATTGATAATCGACAAAATATATTTCCCAAAAATGATACCAATTTGGTAGCGTCTTTATGTGACCGAAAATTTGGCATAGGTGCGGACGGATTGTTGCTGTTGGAAAATGACGAATTGTCAGATTTCAAAATGGTTTACTTTAATGCGGACGGAAAAGAGGGTAGTATGTGTGGTAATGGCGGAAGATGTATCGTTGCGTTCGCTAATTTTTTAGGAATTATTGGCGAGGACACCACTTTCACAGCAGTCGATGGTCTTCATAAGGCATCAATAAATGGTTCCGTAGTAAGCCTAAAAATGATGGATGTTTCCGAAATAAAGGAAAAGTCCAGTGCATTTTTTCTTAATACCGGTTCTCCTCATCACGTGCAGCTGGTTTCGAACCTTTCCGATTTTGACGTAGTAAAGGAAGGCGCCAGACTGCGATACGGAGTTTACGGGGAAAACGGAAGTAACATTAATTTTGTATCGGAAGAGGAATCGGGAACTTTTTCTATAAGAACGTACGAACGTGGAGTAGAGGATGAGACGCTATCCTGTGGAACTGGAGTTACGGCGGTTGCCTTAGCGATGCATTACGCCGGGAGAACTGATTCAAATGATGTAACTATAAAAGCAATGGGAGGACAGTTGAAGGTTAAGTTTTCACATGCGAACGGCGCATATTCCAACATCTATCTAATAGGCGAAGCGAAACAGGTTTTTAAGGGCGAAATCTCATGGTGACATTAAAAGGCGATACAATTTATCTAAGGGCATTGGAACCCGAGGATTTGGATTTCCTATATCGATTGGAAAATAATATGGAGGTATGGGAAATCAGCGGAACCTTGGCACCATACTCCAAAAGTGTCCTAAAACTTTATCTAGAAAATGCACACAGGGATATTTATGATGTGAAGCAACTTCGCCTCGTAATATGCGATAAGCAGGACGACGCTATAGGACTCATAGATCTTTTTGATTTTGACCCAAAGAATAAGAGGGCAGGCTTGGGAATTGTTATCGTAGACGAAGTACATCGGAACAAAGGAGTGGGGTCGGAAGCCATCTCTCTTTTGACGGATTATGCTTTTAACGTGCTGAACCTAAGGCAGATTTATGCGAATATCCTGGAAGACAACGAGTCCAGTATTCATCTGTTCAAAAAATTAGACTTCAAGGAAATAGGTGTAAAAAAGGACTGGATCTTTACGAACAGAGGTTATAAAAATGAAGTACTTTTTCAAAAACTAAACAACTAATGTATATCAAGCGTATTTTATTGGCTATAGTGCTAATAGGTCTTTTGGCCGGCGGTATTTTTGCCTACATGGTCTATAGTACATTTTTTACTCCTAATACTAATTTTAATAATGACGAGGCTTTCGTTTATATCACTTCAAATTCATCTTTTGAAGAGGTCATAAATCAATTGGAGCCCTTGTTAGTGGATTTGGACGACTTCGTATCAGCTGCCGAAAGAAAAGGTTATACTAAAAATATAAAAGGGGGAAAGTATCGTATTGCGAAAGGGATGAACAACAACGAAATTATCAACTCCCTTAGAAGTGCCAACATTCCTGTCAACGTTTCTTTCAATAATCAAGAAAGGGTTGAAGATTTGGCCGGAAGAATCGCCGAACAGATAGAAGCGGATAGTTTAAGTCTCCTTGCCGCATTCAATGATGCCGAATTCTTAGAGGCAAATCAATTTAATAATGAAAATAAGTTATCCTTATATATACCCAATAGTTATGAGTTTTTCTGGAATACCTCTGCCGAGGATTTCAGGAACCGTATGTTAAAGGAGTATCAACGCTTTTGGAACGCTGATAGAATTGCTAAAGCCAAAACACTGGGAATGACACCAAACGAGGTGGTTGCCCTAGCATCTATAGTTCACAAAGAAACAGCCAAAGTAGAGGAACGGCCAAAAGTTGCTGGACTTTATTTGAATAGATTAAAGAGTGGCATGTTGTTACAGGCGGACCCAACGATTATCTACGCAATTAAGAAAGAGACCGGAAATTATGATACAATAATTAAAAGAGTACTTTACAGGGACTTGGAACTGGACTCGCCCTATAACACATATAAAAATGCGGGAGTGCCTCCTGGACCTATTACTATGCCGGATATCAGCGCAGTAAATGCGGTTTTAAATCCGGAGAAGCATAATTATTATTATATGGTCGCCAATGTGGAGAATTTTGGCTATCATATGTTTGCAGAGAATATGGCGCAACATAACCGGAATAAAGTGCAATACATCCGTTGGATAAACGAACAAAAAATAAATAGGTAGCGCAATTGTCCGAATTTTAAGACATGTTAACTAAAATTGGATATTTTTAACAAATACTTGCCAAACTCACAAACTTTCCGGTCTAACTTTGCCCCGATAATTTAAGCGAGCAATTTTTTTTGCTGTAAGTCTTAAGAAAAACAAAGTATGAGAAGATGGATATTTGTTTATTGTCCTCTTATCGTGATTTTTATTTTATACGGTTTTAGTCCCTTTAAAAAAGAAGTAAAGGTTCCTGAGCCACTTAAAATAAAAGAACCTACGGCGGTTTTATTTCCTCAAGATGAAACGCTATTAAATGAAATTACGACTGTACCTCCATTTTTAGGAAGTCAATATGTTGGTTTTAAAGAGGCACTAGCCTTTAAAGAATCGCAAGGAAACTATTTAACCGTTAATACTTACGGTTATTTAGGCAAATACCAATTCGGTATTAATACGTTGGAACTGGTTGGAGTATATAATGGCATCAAATTTTTGAATGATCCCATGCTTCAGGAAAAGGTATTTGATGTGAACATATCCCGAAACAAATGGATTTTAAGACGGGATATCAAACGATTTGTTGGCAAGCACATTAAAGGTACCGAAATTACGGAGTCGGGAATTTTAGCGGCTGCCCATTTGGCCGGACCTGGTAATGTTAAGGCATATTTAAGATCTTACGGTAGGGTAGATGTTATGGACGGTTATGGAACTTCAATTGCCAGCTATATCAAAAAATTTTCTGGATACGATGTATCCTTAATCCCAGCGGAGAAAAACCCTAGGATTTAAAAGTTTAAGTAGATATGAAAATGGGAAACCTTGGCTTATGGTCAAGGTTTTTTATGCTTGAATGATAAAAATTGTTGGACGTTTATGCAAATCTACCGTCTCGTGTTTCCATTCTGTAGCAGACTTCGTACTGATGTATTCTGATGTCAAAGTAATATCAGATGCAATACAGATCATTGTATTGGCAGACAATGTACGTTGAAATTCTTCTAAAAGTTTGTTATTCCGATAAGGCGTTTCAATAAAGATTTGAGACTGATTTTCCTCTTTGGATTTCTTTTCAAATCGTTTTATTTCCTTCTTTCGTTCAGTATTGTCTATTGGCAAATAGCCATTGAAAGCAAAACTCTGCCCATTTAACCCGCTTGCCATTAGTGCCAATAAGATGGAAGAAGGGCCAACAAGCGGCACTACCCGTATTTGCTTTTCATGGGCAATTTTCACCACCGCGGCACCAGGGTCTGCAACTCCTGGGCAACCGGCTTCGGAAAGTATACCAACATCAAAACCTTCGAGACAAGGATTTAGAAATGTTGGAATCTCGGAAGGTTCCGTAAACTTGTTCAAAGCGAATAACTGAAGTGATGGCTGTGATTTTCTGGGACTTATTTTCTTTAATAAAATGTCTAGCGGTCTTTTCATTTTCAACAACGTAGTGATTAATACTTTCTATGGCTCGTTTAATTGAAATAGGCAACACCTCCAAAGGTGGACTGTCTCCTAGGGTACAAGGGATTAGATAGAGTTTTCCTTGTTGTGCTTTAACTGCCATGGTATGTTCTATAAATTTTTAGCAATACGGTCACAAGCTTGGTTTATGAGTTGAAATACATGTTCAAAGCCGTCTTTACCACCATAATAAGGGTCCGGTACTTCTTTGATATTAGCATCGCCATCATCAAGTAATAAATAAACTTTTTCTCTTTGTTCCAAAGTAGTGCTCAATATTAGTATATTTTCATAATTGCTTTCATCCATAGCAAAAATTAAATCAAAGTCATCTAAATCACTGGCCTTCAATTTTCTACAAACCTGTCTACCTATATCTATTCCATATTTTTTGGCCACAGCAATGGAACGGGGGTCTGGAGCATTGCCAATATGATAGCCTGCAGTACCTGCAGAATCAACAAACACCGAATCAGTGTCAACTTTTGACTTTAGAATACCCTCTGCCAATGGTGACCTACAGATATTTCCTAGGCATACCATTAACACTTTGGTCTTCATGAAAGATTTAGGATAATTTTTTCGTAAGGTCGTCTATATACTTACGGAACTGCTTGTCCGTTTCAGCGAGGTTATCCACCGTTTTGCACGCATGTAAAACGGTTGCATGGTCTCTTTTTCCAATCTGTGACCCAATACTTGCCAATGAAGCTTTGGTAAATTTCTTGGCAAAGAACATTGCTAATTGACGTGCCTGAACAATATGTCTTTTCCTTGTTTTGGATTGTAAGGTGGCAACGTCCATCTCAAAGTAATCGGAAACTACTTTTTGAATATAATCTATGGATACTTCTCGTTTGGTATTTTTCACGAATTTCTCTACCACCTGCTGTGCAAGTTCCAACGTCACCTCTCTTTTGTTAAGGGTAGATTGCGCAATCAGGGATATAATGGCTCCTTCTAACTCCCTAATATTGGTTTTTATATGTTTGGCAACATGTTCAACGATATCGTCTGGAATTTCAACCCCATCTCGATACAATTTGTTTTTTAGGATGGAAATCCTTGTTTCATAATCGGGACTCTGAAGTTCTGCTGATAGACCCCATTTAAAACGGGACAATAAACGCTGCTCAATATCCTGCATATCTACAGGGGCTTTGTCCGATGTTAGTACAACCTGTTTTCCATTTTGATGCAAATGATTGAAAATATGGAAGAATACATCCTGAGTTCCGGATTTTCCAGATAGGAATTGTACATCATCAATTATAAGGACATCAATAAGTTGATAGAAATGAATAAAATCGTTTCTTGTATTCTTTTTTACGGATTCAATGTACTGTTGTGTAAATTTCTCAGCGGAAATATAAAGAACCGTTCGCTCTGGATATTTATCCTTTATTTCTACACCAATGGCATGCGCCAAGTGTGTTTTTCCCAAACCAACGCCACCAAAAACCAATAACGGATTAAAAGAAGTGCCACCAGGTTTATTGGCAACAGCCATACCGGCAGATCGCGCCAACCTATTGGAATCTCCTTCTAAAAAATTATCAAAGTTATAATTGGGATTTAACTGGGATTCGATTTTAATATTTCTAATTCCAGGTATGACAAAAGGATTGCGTAATTCTGGATTTTTGGATTTAATTGGCACGTCCATTTCTTGTGGGCTCATGGTGCCCCTATTTGAACTTGGTATTTTTTCTGTAAAAGGTTCTTTGTTCCCGTAGGTATTCTCCATGCGGATGATATAAACCAATTTGGCAGACTCTCCTAATTCTTTGGTGAGAGCTACTTTTAGAAGTTTTACATAATGCTCCTCCAACCACTCATAGAAAAATTTACTAGGAACCTGAATGCTTAACGCATTGTCTGTTAATTTGACAGGCTTAATTGGTTCAAACCAGGTTTTGAATGCCTGCGGTTGGATATTATCCTTGATAAATATCAAACAGTTTTTCCATACGGAAGTTGCAGTAACACTCATAATAAAAAAAGCTCTCGTTTATTGGTTAGTAAATACGCAAAAAAATAATAATTAGTTGGTCGGTTCTCTATAAAGAGGTGCAGGCAAATATGTGAACAAAAAATCTAAAAAAAAAATCAAAACCTATTGAATTTACCCTTTTTTTTCCTCATGTTCGCTTACCTATCGGGGGAGCTCTAAATATATACTTTTTACTTTAAAAATAATGATGTTAAACGAAATTTCTTTTCGCATAAGATATGGAGAAACTGACCAAATGGGGGTGGTCTATCATGGCAACTACGCACAGTTTTTGGAAATGGGTAGGGTAGAGTGGTTGCGCTCGCTCGGAGTATCTTATAAGGTCATGGAAAAAAACGGGATAATGTTGCCGGTAGTAAATCTTTCTTTAAAATTTATAAAACCCGCTTTGTACGATGATTTGATAACCGTAAGAACAATCTTAAAAAAAAAGCCATCCGTTAGAATAGAATTTGAGTATCTCATCACAAATGAAAATAAAGAGGTTTTGGCGGAGGCGGAAACCACTTTGGCATTTATGGACATGAAAAGAAAACGGCCTGTTAAATGTCCGGACTATATTCTAGCTAAGTTGGATTTTGTGTAAAATCGACTTCTATCTTATGATAGTTCTTCAACTTTTTTAAAACAATTTCAATACTACCTTTTCTAACCGCAACGAGAAACTCACAGCGTTCCTCCAGTTTTTGTTCCAGTAGGCGCATTTGGTATTTGGAAAGTAAGCGCATTACCGTGTTCATTTCTGGATACCCACACTTTAACATTAGTTGGACCTCTAAAATACGTTCAACTTTAATTGCCGCTTCCAAAGCTAGTTTGGCGGCGGATTTATAAGCACTTATAAGTCCTCCGACTCCCAATTTGGTCCCACCAAAAATTCGCACCACCGCAACCAGAACATTTGTTAGCGCAAAGGACTGTATTTGCCCGTAGATGGGCATGCCAGCAGAATTATTGGGTTCCCCATCATCGTTTACACGGTATTGAACATCTTCAATACCTATTTGCCAGGCATAACAGACATGATTGGCAGTGGGATATTGCTTTTGAAGGTCTTCAATAAGGGGTTTGACTTCCAATTCAGTTTCAACGGGAAATGCAAATCCATAAAATTTGCTCTTCTTTTCCTTGAATAGAATTGATTCTGTTGGTTTTTTAATGGTGGTATACGAGTCCTTTAAATCCATTTTAAGTAACCGTAACTAAAATAATACTTAGTATCGCTAGACCAATTCCGGACCAGTTTTTTAAACTCAATCGTTCCTTAAAAAATACAATTCCGAATAGCGTAGAAAGCAAAACGATAGCGACATTGTTAACGGTGAAAATAGATGCACTATTGAGTCCATCAAACTCAAGTGCCCTGATTAGGAAATAAATGGAAAAGTAATTAGGTACACCAAGAGCAATACCGCCCAGTACATTTTTCATGTTAAAACGAATCGGGTCTTTTATAGCTATGATACCCATAAAAATAAAACCTGTAATCGCCGCTCCAGAAAATACGGTTGCGGAAAATAGGGGGAGTTCATTTTCACCTAAATGAAGTTCTTGAAAGTATTTTATGGTCGTATCGATAAATCCAGAACCTAGAAAAACTAGAAAAGGCAAATACAGGTTTTTCACTTTAAATGGTAATGCGGATTCTTTGATGGAGGATAGATATACAGCAACGACAGCTATAAGAATCCCGAGTATTTTTAGAGGTCCTAGTGTTTCATTATACATCAATACCCCAGCGATGGCCGGTAGTACAAAGGACATTTTTGTGGCTACAGAGGCAACCGAAACTCCAAGGCGTTGTGAAGTTGCTGCCATAATATTAAAGACCAATATAAACACGATTCCCAATGCCAACGCCCCCAAAAACCAGCTCTTTTGGGTGAGTTCCAAAATATCAAAATTCCCTCTATAAGCTAGTAGTCCCACAATACATGCCACAACGTAATTGGTGATGATTGCGTACAGGGTTTGTATGTTCAACTGGGTGTAAAGCTTAAAAACTACAAAAATGAGACTCGAAAATAGTATGCTCAGGGCCAGATACTGCATTTATAATTTCGCTTTTAAATCTGTTATATCTTCTTTCCCAACCTGTAGATGCCAACATTGTATCCCAAGTTCCTGGGCGCTATCCGAATTTTCCTTGGTATCGTCTATAAATAAGGTTTCATTCGCTTTCAAGCCATTTTCTTGAAGAACAAACGCATAGATTTCCGAATTTGGCTTTCTTAAATTGATTTCATGGGACAGGTAAAATTGTTCAAAACAGGCTTTGAACCGATTATAAGCTGCCATTCCCATGGTTGCTTTCACGTAATCAATATGCAGTTCATTGGTATTGCTCAACAGGAACAATCTGTATTTCCCCTCTTTTTTTAACGCTTCAATAAACTGAAGCCTTCGCTCCGGAAAATCCAAGATAATCGAATTCCATGCGTTGACTATTTTTTCAGAAGTGGCTTTGGGGAATATCCGATTAAGCTTCGCTATAAATTCTTCCGAACTGATTCGCCCAACTTCATAACGCTTTGCCAACGAATCGATTTCCGGCGTAAGTTCCTTAAAGCCAAATAGGGCCATTTCCTTATAAATAGCCTCTTTATCCAGATTAATGAATATATCGCCAAAGTCGAATATGATGTTTTTAATCATTCTTTAATAGGGTAAGCGTGTCGTTTTCAAATTGTTCTGTGGCTAACAAATTTCCATTTATTTTAGGTGCTGCGATTCCGTTCTTAAAATTTGACGATCCTTTAAAAATCCGGGCCTCGTCCCACAAACCCGCTGCTATAAAACCCCGTAGCGTCTGGGCGCCACCTTCAACCAACACACTTTGTATATTTAATTTATAAAGCGAATCACATAGTTTCCTAAAATTCAGGGGTTCTTCAAAGATTTCATATTCCGCATTCGTATTATACTTGCTTTCGTCCGTACTGGATGTATATACGATGGTTCGTTGCGCACTATTTAATACATGGGCGTCTTTCGAAATTTTTAACGTGCGGTCCAATACAATTCGTATGGGTGATTCTCCTGTCCATTGCCGTACGTCCAATTTGGGATTATCATCCAACACTGTCTGCGTACCCACCAAAATGGCTTGCTCTTCACTCCGCCACTTATGAACTAATTGCCTAGAAAGGGCTCCTGTTATCCAATAGGGCTCTGGATTGCTACTTCGCATTTCCTTGGTAGGCGCTATAAAGCCATCATTCGTTTCTGCCCATTTTAAAATGATGTAGGGGCGTTTTTCACGATGGTAGGTCAAAAAACGCTTGTGATGTTGCTCACATTCACTGCTTAAAACCCCGACGGTTACCTCGCATCCGGCGTTCCTAAGTTTTTCGATACCTTTTCCCGCTACTTTCTCATGCGGGTCCGTAATACCTACAACTACCCTAGGTATGCTGTGTTTTATAATCAAATCTGCACACGGAGGGGTTTTACCATAGTGGGAACAAGGTTCCAGTGTAACATATAGGGTAGCATCATTTAATAGGGTTTTGTCAGCAACGGAATCTATGGCGTTGACTTCTGCGTGTGGACCGCCGTACGGACTGGTAAAACCTTCCCCAATAATGTTACCTTCATGAACGATAACCGCTCCGACCATTGGATTGGGTGCGGTAGTACCAAGACCATTTTTTGCGATTTGGATACACCTTCGCATGTATCTTTCATCTTCAGCTTGGTAGCTTACGTTATGATTTGGGTGGTTAGACATACCTAATTTATCGTAAGACCAGCTTTATCATTATGGACATTTCATGTATCTTCACACGTCAAAAATAGTATTTTAAAAGCTATCTGGGATTACGAATGGAAACAGCTACCATCAGGGAGATAAAGAAGGAAGATAATGTAGAAGTGGCCCGAGGTTATACGAAAGGTTTTGGAGGACTTGGGCGTGCCAAAAGTGGGTACGGCGTATGCGGATACCGCTTTGAATCACATGTATGAAAATTATGATGTACCGCGAGCGACCTATTTTGTTGTAGAGGAAAATGGTAAGATTTTGGGTTGTGCCGGTGTTGCCCAACTGGAAAACTATAAGGGGAATGTTTGCGAACTTCAAAAAATGTATTTTCTAGAAGAGGCCAGGGGCCGTGGATTGGGAAGGCAAATGATAGAAGTGTGCCTACAGCGTGCCAAGGACTTTAAGTTTGATAAGTGCTATTTGGAAACTATGCCCTACATGAAAGATGCCCAAAAGCTCTACAAAAAATTTGGTTTTGAATATATAGATGCGCCAATGGGGGACACCGGGCACTATTCTTGTCCGGTCTGGATGCTGAAAACCCTAGATTAAACTAGTATGATAAAACTTGATGTTTCTACTATTTTCCATGAATACAAAATCAAAATTAGGTAGTGCTTTCTGCTTTGGAGAGAGGATTTAGGAGAGAGGATATGTTGTTAGCCGAAATCAAGAAAATTTTTCACAAGGAACTGGACGAGCTTTACGGTGAAAACGAAGTGTCCAGTTTTTTTTATTTACTGATTGAGCACTATCTGAATCTGGAAAAATTTGTGCTCGCCCTACAACCAAATTTAGTTATCGATAAGAATGAAGAAACCCCTTTGTTCGATGCCCTAAGCCAATTAAAACTTCAAAAACCCATTCAACATATACTAGGGTATGCCTATTTTATGGACATGAAGTTTCAGGTAGGTCCAGATGTACTTATCCCGAGACCCGAAACCGAAGAATTGGTGCGCTGGATTATAGATGATGTTATTACCAAGGAACATCAAGATTTACGCATTTTGGACATAGGCACTGGGAGCGGATGCATCCCAATTGCGCTTGCGAAGAACTTACAAAACGCAAAGATTTCCAGTTGTGATATTTCAGGCGAAGCTTTGGCCATTGCAAAGGGCAATGCGGAGGCGAATGGTGTTTTTGTTGATTTTTTTCAAAGCGATATTTTAAGTGCTACAATGGATTCTGAAATTGAATCCAATTTTGATATCATCGTTTCTAACCCTCCGTATGTCAGGGAATTAGAAAAAAATGAAATGCGAAAGAACGTAATAGACCATGAACCGGAAATCGCACTTTTTGTTCCGGATGAAGACCCGTTGTTATTTTATAGAGCGATTGCTAGATTTGCGGAAAAGTATCTCAACAGTGGAGGAAGTCTCTATCTGGAAATCAACCAATATTTGGGAAAAGAGATGGTGAATTTACTCGAAAAGTATACTTTTAAGAAAATCGAATTGCGACAGGATATATTTGGCAACGATAGGATGCTAAAAGCGATTAAGACATGAAAGGAGTTGTAGTTTTTTGCGGTAGTAGCGAGGGAACGGATAAAGCGTTTATAGAAGATGCCTATATATTGGGAAAAACCCTAGCGGAACAGAAAATAGACCTTATTTACGGGGGTGCTAAAATTGGTATCATGGGACAAGTTGCCCAGGGTACTCTGGAAAATAATGGAAAGGTAATTGGCGTAATTCCGGAATTTTTAAAACGGAAAGAGGTTATGCACGAAGGGCTATCGGAATTGATCGTTACCCAAAACATGCATGAACGCAAATTGAAAATGCACGAACTAAGTGAAGGAATTGTCATGCTTCCGGGAGGCTTCGGTACGTTGGAAGAGTTTTTTGAAATGCTCACGTGGTCGCAATTGGGTTTGCATCTGTATCCCATCGCCATCCTGAATACTAACGGATTTTATGACGAGCTTTTACAGATGCTAAGCAAAATGGTGGATAAAGGCTTTGTGAAGAAGGAGCACTATCAATCCATTTTAGTGGATAGTAGCATTCCAAAGCTTTTGGAGAAAATGAGGCATTATATTCCACTTCCTACCCCAAAATGGATAAATAAAGAACAGGTGTAATGAATATCGAAGAGAAAATCACGGCATTAAGGGACGAGCTAAGAGAGCATAATTACAATTATTATGTTTTGGACAATCCCACCATTTCCGATTTTGACTTTGATATGAAATTGAAAGAACTTCAGAAGCTGGAATCCGAAAATCCGGAGTTTTATGATGCAAATTCTCCTACCATTAGGGTCGGGGGTATGGTCACCAAAAATTTTGATACCTTGGTGCATGAGCATCGCATGTATTCCTTGGACAATTCGTATTCCAAGGAGGATTTGGAGGATTGGGAAAAGCGTATTCAGCGTAATTTAGGGGATGGTGCCCGTAGAATATACTTGTGAGTTAAAATATGACGGCGCATCCATCAGCATTACCTATGAAAATGGAAAATTGGTACGTGCCGTAACCCGTGGGGACGGATTCCAAGGGGACGATGTCACTACCAACATAAAGACAATACGCTCCATTCCTTTGCAACTTAAGGGCGATTTTCCACCCAAATTCGATATTCGCGGTGAAATCGTATTACCATTTGAGGGTTTTCAAAAAATGAACGAGGAACGTATCGCCAATGGGGAAGAACCCTATATGAACCCCAGAAATACGGCTTCTGGAAGCCTAAAGCTACAGGACAGCGCATTGGTCGCACAGCGACCCCTGGAATGTTTGTTGTACAGCATTGTGGGTGCGAATACAGGAATTTCCTCTCAATTCGAGATGTTGGAGAAAGCCAGACAATGGGGCTTTAAAGTGCCCGAAGTGGCTAAATTGTGCAAAAGTACTACCGAGGTCTTGGAATTTGTGGAGTATTGGGACGTACATCGTCACGATCTGCCCTATGAGACGGATGGTGTTGTAGTTAAAGTGAACAATCTACAGTATCAAGAGGAGTTGGGTTACACGGCAAAGTCTCCACGTTGGGCCATGGCCTATAAGTTCAAGGCAGAACAGGTATTTACGGTTTTAAATGAAATTACTTATCAGGTAGGACGTACCGGTGCCATTACTCCGGTTGCCAATCTTGTTCCTGTATTGTTGGCCGGCACTACTGTGAAAAGAGCATCGTTGCACAATGCCGACCAGATTGAAAAATTGGATATCCGTGAAGGGGATACCGTTTTTGTGGAAAAGGGCGGAGAAATCATTCCAAAGATAATTGCAGTGGACCTGTCCAAAAGACCTTTGGATTCCGAACCGACCCAATACATAACCCATTGTCCCGAATGCCATACGGAATTGGTGCGGACTGAAGGGGATGCCAAACATTATTGCCCTAATGAGTACGGTTGCCCGCCCCAGATTACGGGACGTATTCAACATTTTATTTCCCGAAAAGCGATGGATATTGAAGGACTTGGTGGGGAAACGGTTGAATTACTTTACAAAGAAGGATTGATTGATGATTATGCGGATTTGTACAGCCTTACCAAAGAACAAATTCTACCTTTGGAACGCATGGCCGAAAAATCCGCCGATAATTTGATACAGGGTGTTGCGGATTCGGTCAACATTCCTTTTGAAAGGGTGTTGTTTGCTTTGGGGATTCGGTATGTTGGGGAAACGGTCGCTAAAAAACTGGCAAAGGCCTATAAAAATATTGATGCGCTGGCATCGGCTACCAAGGAAGAACTGGAAGCCGTGGATGAAATTGGGGAGCGAATTGCGGAGAGCGTTCTGGATTTTTTCGGGAACGAAAAGAATCTGGATGCTATTGCCCGGTTGAGGGCAAAAGGAGTTCAATTTGAATTATCGGCAGATCAATTGGAAAACCAGACCGATATTCTAAAAGGGAAAACAGTGGTCGTTTCCGGGGTATTTGAAACGGTGAGTCGCGATGAACTTAAAAAATTGATTGAGGATAACGGTGGAAAAGTGGGCTCCTCCATTTCTTCCAAGACCAGTTATTTGGTCGCGGGGGATAAAATGGGACCTAGCAAACGGACGAAAGCGGAAGGTCTGGGTGTTCCAATCATCTCGGAACAGGAGTTTTTGGCGATGATTTAGGACCTCACCCAGAAGCCGTAGAAATCAGTTCTGACCTCTCCAAAGGGAGTTGAATGTCCTCCTCGAGCGCAGTCGAGAGGTAAAGAGGATAAACGATTAATGAATTAAGAACTAAAAAAATAATATGGATTATTTTATCATTGCAGCAATACTCGTCTTTATATCCGCCATTTTTGGATACATCAACGTACGGTTTCTAAAATTGCCCAACACCATTGGGTTGATGCTCATTACCATAGTATTTACATTGGCGGTTTTTGCCCTTAGCTACTTTGACGATACGTTGTTGAATGCCGAAAGATATATTATTACCCAAATCGATTTTAAGACCGTTCTACTGGACATCATGTTGAGTTTCCTCCTTTTCGCCGGGGCATTACACACCAATTTTGAGCAGCTAAAAGTCCAGCGCTGGCCCATATTGGTATTTTCAACGTTGGGTGTTTTGGTGTCCACCTTTTTGGTAGGAACGCTCATGTATTACCTGTTACAGGTGCTGCAAATGGAGGTGAATTTCATCTATTGCCTCTTGTTCGGGGCGTTGATATCGCCCACCGACCCTATTGCCGTATTGGGAATCCTAAAACAGGCCGGGGCTCCAAAAAAATTGGAAACGAAGATTGTGGGGGAATCGCTCTTTAACGATGGGGTTGGGGTAGTGGTATTCCTTACCATTTTTCAATTGGCATCCTCCGGCGCAGGGGACATAGACCCGCTGGCCATTCTAGAACTTTTTGGTGTGGAGGTAATAGGTGGTATTCTTCTGGGATTGTTTATAGGTTGGATTACGTATCGTTTGATGCGCTCCATCAACGATTATGATATTGAGGTAATCATCACCCTGGCCGCGGTTATGATGGGGACTGTAGTGGCACAGAAATTTCATCTGTCCGCACCATTGGCCATGGTGGCGGCAGGTTTGGTGGTGGGTAACGATACCGTACGGAATTCCGCCATGTCCGAGGTTACGGAGACCTATGTGGACAAATTTTGGGAGTTGATAGATATTCTGTTGAATACCTTGCTGTTTGTGCTCATTGGGATGGAAATGTTGGTGATAACCTTTGAAACGGACTATATAATTGCGGGTCTCATCACCATTCCCGTAGTGTTGGCATGTCGCTACCTGTCCTTAATGCTACCTATTAAATTCTTTGAAAAAAAGCTGGACTTTGTCCCCAAGACCAATTTGGTCATGACCTGGGGCGGCTTGCGTGGCGGTATTTCCATTGCTTTGGCATTGGGGCTTACCCAAGAAATGCACCGGGACCTTTTTCTGGTCATTACCTACGTAGTGGTGGTGTTCTCCATAGTAGGACAAGGCTTGACCGTGGGTAAATTGGTAAAAAAAGTAACGACACATGCTGCCTAAGAACTATACAAGAATTTCAGGAAACCTTATCGCTAGCCGCTCCTCCCACAGATTGGCCGGAAGCCTTAAAAGCCATGTGGTTTGATGCCACGGGCGACTGGGAAAGCTCCCATAACATTGCCCAGGATATGCACAATACTTTGGGGAGTTGGTTACACGCCTACCTTCATAGAAAAGAGGGCGACCGTTTTAATGCGGGGTATTGGTACCGGCAAGCGGGGAAAACGTATCCTAATATGACTTTGGAGGAAGAATTAAAGGAAATCGTGGAGTTTATCTTGAATGATACAGGTGGTAGTATTTAGAGGTTTCGTTATCGGTTTGTGTATGGTGAGTATCCCTCAGAGTATGCACTATACACCGTATTGTAGAACGTTTTTATATTCTTTCGTTCTTAATTAAATTCCAATAATGTTCTCCTAAAATTGTTAGCTTACAACCAGTAGAATTCATTGCAGCAAAATACATATGCTCTTCATCTATTGGAACAACTAAATTAATTCGATTGTATTTTTGAAGTATTGCAAACTTTTCTGTGTTTTCCTCAATATTCCCTTTGTACTCTGGTTCAAAAGTAGGGTCAAGTTTAAAAGCATCCTCTTTCTTTGGAAATAATTCTACGAGTTGCTTTAAGTCAGATAATGAAATCGGTGGCTGAACTTTACGGAGACTTGTAAAGCTCCGTACATTAGTTTTAAATATTGGTCTTTGTTCCCAAGGACCTAATGATTGGTCAATATGAGCATAAACGCTACCAGGTGTTATCTCTCCGACTAAATTAGATGCTCCACCATTTAATGCATCAACTAATAAACTTGTAAAAACGCCTGAACCGTTTTCTTCAATAGCGTATTGACTTTCACTTGATGCTGTTAAAATTGTCATACCCTCACTCAAGATTGAATTATTATCTGCTCCAGTTGCTTTACCTACAAATCCAGAATGGCAACAATCCAATATTATTACTTTATTACGAGCTTTTGATTCATTTGCTATTTGAAGTAATTCGGACATTGAAAATCCATCATCACCATCCTTACATTCACTTGTAATTAAGTAACCACCAGTATTTTCAACGTAACCGTGTCCCGAAAAATAAAAAAGAGCAACATCTGAATCATCCTTAAACAATTCTGAACATAAATCTTTTAACTCTCTTCTGCTAATTGAAGTCTTATCACTAGTAGCAACTTCTAATTTAGTTGAGAAATTAATAGTTCCATCACTATGTCTGTCCAAAGCGGATTTTATAGAATACGCATCATTAACACAGCCAAATAATTCAGAAACATTTGAATAAAAATCAATTCCTACGATTAATGCTTTTCTCATAATTCTTATGCGTTTGAATGTGTTCTTATTGCAGTAACAATAGACTCCGTATTCCAATTTACCATTTCTATTGCGTTTTCTTTTACAACACTAGAAATAACTGTATTTCCCCAAGGTTTAACACCTATTATTGGCTTTGGATTTGTGAAACTATTGTTTGCGACTATTATTTCTTTATTAATCCATTTACTGTAAGTTGAATACTTACCAGCCATTATTAAAATTACGTGACATAATCTCATTTTATTTGTTATGGCTTCAAGTAACTGTTTGTCAGTTCCATTAGTGTGAATTGGGTCGTCTTTTGGAACTGAAAAGTTCTTATAGTCGAAATAAAGTCTGTTGTCTAGTAGATTACAAAGTTTTGAATAAGCATCTGAATACTGCCAAGAATGACTTATGAATAGGTTATGTGTTTTTGCCATAAAGTTTAGATTTTATCAACGAAATCAGAAATATTGTCCCAAGTCCATCGGATTACTTTTTTATTCTTCAATTCTTTTGGTTTTGCTCCTTTGTCAGTCCATTTTATTTGCATTCCAATAGTTGGAATTTTTTCTTCCAAAGCACATCTTATTTCCCAACGTGCTCCACTTGCTAAATGAGTACGTTTACTAATTAATGCGATTACGCCATCACAACCTTTTATTTTCGTTCTACATCGTTTTTTCCATTCGCTCTGTTTCCACACCTTTTTTGCAGACATATCAATAAAATCAAAAGGTGAATTTTCTTTTCTAGCTTGTTGAACTAAAAAGTCTCTATATTCAATGTCTTCTATAGCAAAACTTATAAATATTCGTTTTCTTTTTGGTTCATTATTTTCAAATAGAAAGTCAAATATTCCCATTCTTTTATGTTTTTCTCAAATGCACTACAACGGCCAAGATAGGAATCCGATTTAATGATTTACATCCACTAATACTAAAACAACCTCAACACATAAAACGAAGTTCGGGGTTTCCAGAATGTCATAAAAGTTCTTCTTACGGGAATTGTAAGAAGTTTTCAACATAAAAGCTTGATTGTCAGTTCGAGTGGCGCCCTGAAAGTGGCGTTTCATCGAGAACCATTCGACTGCGCTCAGGGCATCGCTGTTTGGAACACGGTAAATATTCTTACTCACCAAGCTTCTCGATACATTTTCAATTTCGCTATCTCTTATTGAAAATACTCGAAGTGACATGGTAGCCCAATTCCACTAGTGTCAGTTCGAGTGGCGCCCTGAAAGTGGCGTTATATCGAGAACCGTTGGGAACACTGTAACCGTTCTCACTCAAAATGCTTCTCGATACAATTTTCTCGAGCACTTCGGCAAGCTCAGTGACCACCTCAAAAATCACTTGAAGTGACATTTTAATTTATACAGTACCAGGGCCTCACCAAAGAAAGATTAGCTCATGTAGCTATTTGTTAGAGATACAACTACTACTTCAAAAAATGGTTTGCCAAATCTCTTTATATTTATGCCATTAACACATCCATAAAATCATGAAACAAATAGCGTCTTATTTCTTAACTATAGTTCTGGTATGCTTCAGCAGTTGTGGTGAACCAAAGTCGGAAACGCCTGAAATGGCCAACCAAACCGAAAAAGCAACAGCGACTTCCCTAAAAGAGGCCTACAAGGACGCTTTTTTAATGGGTGTAGCGGTCAATCAAGCCATTGTATCGGGAAGGGATTCCGTTTCCCAACAAATCATTTTGGAACAGTTCAATACCGTAACCCCCGAAAATATCATGAAGGCGGAAGTAGTGAACCCGGAACCGGGAGTCTACAATTTTAAACCGGCGGACGATTATGTGGCGTTTGCCCAAAAAAATAACTTGTTTACCGTCGGTCATACCTTGATCTGGCACAACCAAACGCCAGCATGGTTTTTTCAAAATGATTCCGGGGAACCCAACACACCCGCCCAACAGACCGTGCGGATGCAAGAACACATCAAGGCCGTAGCCGGGCGATATGCCGGTAAAGTGAAGGCGTGGGATGTGGTCAACGAGGTCATAGACAATGATGGTTCCTACAGGACCAATACTGCTTGGGTAAAAGCAATGGGCGACGGGGATGAACTCATTAAGAATGCCTTTAAATTCGCAAGCGAATATGCTCCAGATACGGAATTATATTATAACGATTTCAATGCTTGGCGCCCCGCCAAAAGGGACGGTATCATGCGTTTGGTACGTTTGTTACAAAAAGAAAACATACGGATTGATGGTGTAGGCATTCAAGGGCATTGGGGACTTAATTACCCAAAGAACGAATATATTGAAGCCGCAATTGATTCCTTCGCTTCGTTGGGGGTCAAGGTGATGATTACCGAGTTGGATGTTGACGTGCTCCCATTAACACGGGAAGGGCAGATTATAGGCACGGGAATGCTACATCCCCAATATCAACTGGAAGAGTTTAAAGAATATCTAGATCCCTTTGCGGATGGATTACCAGAGGAAGAGCAGCAAAAATTGGCGGACCGCTATGCCGAACTTATGGGCATTTTTTACAAAAAGCGCGACAAAATAGACCGGGTCACCTTTTGGGGATTGCATGATGGCATGTCCTGGAAGAACGGTTATCCGATTAGTGGAAGAACCAATTATCCGCTATTGTACGACCGCAACAAGCAGCCAAAGCTTGCGGTGGACGCTATTTTGAAAGTACCGGGGGAGTAGAGAGGGTAGTTGTTGGTTGATGATGAAAATTTGCTTAATTCTACTATTGTCAGTTCGATTGGCGTCATGAAAGAGACGTTGTATCGAGAACCTTAGGGTACACCATAAATTTTTTTGAACAGTAATTTACCGCTACGGCTCATTGAAATCATTGGAAGTAAAATATAGAAAATTGGCGTCCTGAAAGATTCGTTGTATCGAGAACCTTTGGGGACACGGTAAATCAGTTTGACAGTAAGGCTTCTCGATACCCGTCCGAACGGCACGGGCGGGCATTTTCAATTCCGCTACCGTTTATTCAAAACACTCGAAGTGACATTTTAGATTGGATTTTGAATTAAGGTTGAACTCAAAAATTGACGTTTAAGCAATAGGTCTATTGTGAAACTTTCGGCATCGGGGTAAACGGCTCAATACCAAACGCTGGATATACTTCGCTTGGATAATAAAATGTTCCTCCACGGGATACCATGGCAATGGTTTTTATCGCTTTTATGTCCTCCACGGGGTTTCCGGGAATTAGGAAGAAATCCGCCAGTTTACCGGATTCAATACTTCCAAGGTCCTTATCGCCCAAATATTCCGCCATATCATAGGTGGCCAGTTTTACTAACTCGGCAGGAGTGAAGCCCAATTGCTCATACAGTTCCAATTCCCTGTGATAAAAGAAAGCCCCGCCCAAATCGGTTCCCGGGATAATCTGTATGCCCTTGTCCTTCATCATTTTCAGGGTTTCCACAATCTTATCATATCCTTCGCGATACGCGGTGTCGTCTTCCGGGGAAGCCACATCTGCTAAAGCTACCTTGAAACTACGTTGTGAGTTTGGTGGCATGTGGTCTATAACGTCCTTGGTACCTTCCCAGATTTCTCCGTTCCTGGCCTTCATCAATACTTCATGAATGGCCAGTGTAGGGTCGATAGCCGTATTGTTCTTTACGAACAAATCCATAGTTTCCTGTACCTGGGGACTGTTAAGGTCCAATTCTGGAAAACGTTTTAGTGCGGTAAGTCTGAGCAGTGTTCGTGTGTCTTCCTCAGGTTCCAGCACCCAGCCCAACATGGTTTGGTTAATATGGGTCATTTCGTCAAAACCGGCGCGCAACATAGCATTGGCATTGGAGAATGCGGGTACGTGTCCACAGACAAACATGCCGTAGTCATGGGCCTTCTTAACGATTGCCGGTGCCCAGTCCCCATTCATGGAGTTATACAATTTTACCCCGTAGAAACCCATATCGTGATACGTGTCCACAGCCGCCAAGGCCTCTTCTTCACTAGAGACTACAATGCCGTTATTTGCACTATACTCGCTTTGTCCTTCAATAAAGCCCAAGCGGTGTATGCGAGGTCCGGCCAATATCCCGGCATCAATTTTCTTGATCAATTCGTCCAGCACCTCATTGTCGTTGCCCATATCCCGGAAAGTGGTAATTCCCGCCAATAAATTCAACAATGCGCCTTCATCGCCAGTATGGGCATGCATTTCGTACATTCCGGCAACCAAGGTGCCACCGCCACCATCAATGACTACTTCATTTTCACCCGTTGCGTCCGGCGCATCAATACTTACAATACGCTCTCCATCTACCACTACCGAGGATGGCCCGGTAAGCGATAAGGTTTTTGGGTCAAAGATTTTTACATTGGAAATACGTACTTTTTTACCGTAGTTGTGGGCATATTCTTTTTGAAGCGATTCAAAACGTTCTGTGGAATATTTTTCGGCATAGGCCCTAAGTTCTTTTTCTTTTCCTTCAAACCCTTCCCGTACCATTATAAAAGATGGACTTATTATCGCAAATAAGCGTCGGTCATCATCAGCTATAAAATACGAGGGATTCAAATCTGCTCCGGAAAGCGCGTAGGTGGTAAGGTCAACCGTAGTGGAATCAACCGTTATGCTCGTTTTTTCCATTTCGGTAAGCTTTAGTTTGCCCGCTGGAAGCACGTCCGCAGATAAATCCGGCGATTGTAATAGGCTCCGTGCCGTTAGTATTTCAGAATAGGGACTTCCGGATTGGTTCACATACCATAATGCATTTTCTACCGTAGTGCTATCACTACCCGTGGCGTCGGTCCAAGTTGCCGATGTACCGTCCAACAGATACTTTTCATCCACACTATTCCCAAATGTTGTATTTCCAGTAATTTCCCATTGAACCGGTAATCCAGCTTTGTTTAAGACAATGGTCTCTTTCATGGTAGGTCCGCGGCCATTGTTCTTATAATCGTAATCTACTTTTATCGTATCACCAACAGTATGGGTTTTCAAGTGGCCCACCGTAGTTCCCCCAAAAATAACGGAGTAGGTTTCATCACCTTGATAATTGGCCAATGAAGAGGTTTCATCAGCTTTTTGGTTGCAGGAAATAAACAACAAAAGTACTATGGACAAAGAGAGGATGCGTAGTTTCATTTTTGGTCGATTATAATTATGTGAGTAAGGTACTATTTTATATGCTCATCATTGGACTTCCGTGACTTTTAAAGTCCAAACATAGTCGCTTGGAGGATTATTCCGCAACTTTTTTGGAATACGTGCAGTAAACCCTTCCGCATTGGCCGTCCAAGAAAGGGGTTCATCATGTCCCAAAAGTGTTACGATTCCGCCCTTAACAGGTTGATGTGATGTAACCGTGATGGAAGCGGGCATGGTAGTTTCCTTTTCGCCCGCCATATAAAAGAAGTAGGTGCTGCCGTCTTCTTGCTGTGTCATGGCGATGTTATCCTCTTTAAAAGGTGCCAAGGTCTTACTGTTGTAGATGGCTTCGCTGTTTACATCCATCCAATTCCCATATTCCTTCAATAAACTATACGCTCCTTCTTGCCATTCGCCCTCTGGAGATGGGGCAATGTTGAGCAGTAGGTTTCCGCCTTTGGCAACAATGTCCACCAACATTTGAACACCTTGATGGCCGGACATGTAGGTCGCATCCGGTGTGTAGGACCAGCCACCACCGGAAATAATACAGGATTCCCAAGGGTAGGGGAGTTCTTTTTCCGGCACTCTGTTCTCCGGGGTCAAGTAGTTCTGATTCTTACCATATACTGCCCTGTCCACCACAATAAGTCCCGGCTGTTTTTCCCTAGCTTTGGAAACCAACTCGTCCATTCTTATATCCTGAGAGACCATGCGGTGTTTTATAAATCCATTTCCAGATTCGTTTTCTGCAAATTTTTCGGCATAGTTTTCTTCAAGGTTATGTTGGTCGCGCTTTTTGACCCAGCCACCATCCAGCCAAATGATATCCACATCGCCATAATCCGTTAGCAGCTCTAACAACTGGTTATGGGTGAATTGTACAAAATTCTCCCATTTTTCCGGATATAGTGCGGGGTTATAGTTGACGTTTCTGTCAAAAGGAGGCCAATAGGAATCCCAATAACTTTCATGGTGCCAGTCCGGCTTGGAGAAATAGGCACCCACCCACATTTCCTCTGCCCTAAAGGCATCAAAGATTTCTTTGGTAATGTTGGCTTTGGGATGGGTACTAAAAGCGCATTCAGGGTCAGTAACCTTATAGTCCGTGTACTTGGAATCGAACATGGAAAAACCGTCGTGATGTTTCGTGGTAAAGACCATATAGCGCATTCCTGCATCTTTTGCAGCGTTCGCCCATTTTTCGGGGTCAAATTTTACCGGGTTAAAGGTATTTTTAAGTCCTTCATATTCTTTCTTGTACTCTGTATAGTTTTGTGGATTACTTCCCATTTTACGTTCGCACCAACCGTAATCCTCCGGACAAATAGACCATGATTCCACAATTCCCCATTGGCTATAAGGCCCCCAATGCATCAATAGCCCGAACTTGATGTCTTGCCATTGGTCCAATTTCTCCAGCACCAAGGGGTCCGTTTCCGGAACATAACGTTCATCCTCCAAAATAGCTTGGGAACTGGCATGGAATCCGTTTAGAAGAAGTAATAGGAGTAGCAGTTTATTTGTCATCGCTTAGGTTTAAAAGAGATTAATGGCTTGTTGGACTAAATTAGCAACATGAACAGAAACGTATCAGAACCAAAATTAATTCGTAATAGTTGAAGCCATTAAAATACTCATTTCTGGGAATTGAAATATCCGAATGCGGAAATTAGTCGGAAGAAAATTTCAGGGCATAAAAAAACCCGACACATTGGTCGGGCGCTGTAAACTATTTTTGTTACTCTTTACCGGGGATTGATTCCGGCCAAGAAGAACGATATTCCGTCATTGTTGCTTCATAGCTTTTACCTAGGGAGTGCCCTTCCTCTTCGGAATACACCGTTTTGGCTTTTTTAAAGAAATCCTCTTCTTCATCCTTTAAATGATGCTCCACCTTTTCGGTCAGTTTTTTCAAGGTTGCCATCCATCCGGGAGAACTCATATCGGTATCGTCCATTTCCTGAATCATTTCATCCATTTCATGATGTTCTGCCATCCCATGCCTGGCATCTTCCTGCATTTTATCGGTATCGATGAGCGGGGAATAAAAATAACGTTCCTCGGCTACCTCGTGCACTTCCAATTCTTTCTTTAAATCTTCCCAAAGAGTTTTTCGCTCTTCGGATTCCCCTGAAGTTTTTAGAAGTTTAGCACACAGATCGCGCTGAATATCGTGGTCGTCTTTAATCGCTTTATAAATGTTCATTTGTTGAAGTTTTTAATTACGACAAGATAGATTGCGAAGCAGTTGGAAATGTGCTCCTTTAGATTTAAGATTGCTTGTAATAGTAATTGTGACGGATTTATTAGAAGTCAGACACGTTTTTTAAAACAAACACTGTTATCGATGCCTTCGTAAGGCGGATAATTAGGAATGATGGTGTAGTTGTTCTTTTTATAAAGTGCGATAGCTTCCGGTTGACGCAAACCGGTTTCCAATACGCAATGCGAATTTCCCAGTTCTTTTGCCCATTTTTCCAATTCCAGAAGTAGGAGGGAGGCGATACCTTTTCCACGGGCATCCGGATTTACGAACATCCGTTTTACTTCCATTGAAGTTTCATCAAAACGTTTGATGGCCCCACAGCCAACAGGGGCTTCTTGCTCATAATAGACGACACAATGTTTTAAGACCGATATGCCGTTGAACTGTGCATAAAATTTATTGTCTTCGCCATCACGGATAGCCAAATCCGCATCCAACAGGGCCACTAATTTTATAAAATCTTGATTTGAGGAGTCGGTTCTTACAATTCGTCCCATGTCAAAAAAATTAAACTATTATGGAAACACCATCCGTTGTGATTCCGTTCGCATCAAAATAAAAATCGATTCTACCCAAGATTGACCCCAAAACAGCCTACTTGGTTCACCAGAATTTCCCTCTCCATTGCATTTTTTACAAGTGTTGGCTTGTCCAAGAAGGTGTGGGTGTGTCCTCCGATAATCAAATCGGTATACTTGGTTTTATTCGCCAATTTCAGGTCATCAGGGCGGTTCTCATTTTCATAAGCATAGCCCAAGTGTGAAAGACATACCACCAAATCGCACTTCTCATCCTCTTTTAACCTACGCTCCATATCGCTGGCGATTTCATACGGATTCAAATATTCGGTTTCCTTGTAAAGCGTTTTGGTTACGAGACCTGCAAGCTGAATACCCAAACCATAAACACCTATTTTAATACCATCACGCATGTAGGTTTGATAGGGTTTTGTAAAACCGTCCAACACCGTTTTGCTAAAATCGTAATTGGAGGAAACAAAATCAAACTTTGCATAGGGTAGTTGGGCCAATAGACCATCCACCCCGTTGTCAAAGTCATGATTGCCAATGGTAGCAGCATCGTAATTAAGCATGGTCATTAACTTCATTTCCAATTCTCCCCCGTAAAAATTAAAATAGGGTGTGCCTTGGAAGATATCACCAGCATCAAAAAGTAAGGTGTTCGGGTTTTCCTCCCTGATTTTTTTTACCAGTCCCGCCCTGCGCGCCAGTCCACCTAATCCCGGAAAACTGGAATGGTCTTTTGGAAAGGCATCAATATGACTGTGAACATCATTCGTATGTAGAATGGTGATATGTTTCTTTTTATTTGCGGAGCATGAATTTAAGGTCAAACCTCCGGCACCAATAAATGATGCAGATGCCACGGTATTTTGTATAAATTTTCTTCTTTCCATCGGCTAGTTCAATTTATAATAGCGGTCATCAATTTTAGGTGCAATGGTATCCACCTTTGAAAAATAGTCGATCATCGCGTTTCTAATTTTATAATCGATATCGGTAATCGACAAAGCATTTTTGAAAAATATCATATCGTCTCCGCCGCTCACCAAATAATCCGATGTAGCTATGAAATAGTGGTTTTCGATATCCAAAGGTTTTCCTTGGATACTTATGCTGCTGATGCTCTCATCTTTATTCAGTACAATTTGAATACCTGCCAACGGATGCGCTCTCTTGGACTTGATGATATAATTCACCATTTCCAACACTGATTTCCCGTCCAATTTCACCACCGAGATGTTATTTTCAAACGGCATGACCTCATAGGCTGTTCTTGCCGAAACATTTCCTTTCGAAATAATAGAACGAATACCACCATGGTTCATCAAGGCAAAATCGATTTCATTTCCAGTTCGTTTTTTAAAGATGGGATTTGCTTCGGATAGCATAATGTCCGCCATGAGATTGCCAGCCGGCGTATTATAGTTGCCGTCTTCCTTGGAAATTACATAGGGGGCATAGGCCAAAGTACTGTCCAGAATCGAATTTACACGATTATGATAAGGGGTAATGAACGCTTTTACTTCGGCAACTTCTTCCCAACTACTGTCAATCGGTATTTGCTTGGCATCAATTTCACTTAGCGAAGTTGGCCTTTGTTTACAGGAGGTAAATAGTATGATTGTTGTGAATATAACAAAATGTTGTATTTTTAAATTATCAAAGTGTTTTAACTTCGCCATAGAGTTGAACGGATATTATTTACATTTGTAGAAATGTAAAAATACATGTTTTTAAAGGGAATTAAGGACAAGTTTAAACAGAAATCCGGCCGCAAATTTATAAAGCAGGCCTTATCGCAACCAGCAGCGGAAAGCACTAGAGGAAAGGGGATTAGGAAGGTGGGCTGTATTGTGGATTTGGATAAATTTCAGGATTCGGATGTGTTTTATCAGTTTCTGGAAGAGTTTAAATTAGCACCCAATGCAATTAAAATAATAGGTTACAAAAACTATTATGACAAGAACTCCCCATATTCCACACCAGTATTTTCCGATAAGGACCTGGGGTGGAACGGAGATGTAGAAAATAGCTATGCATTGGAATTTTTAGGAAGGGAGTATGATTTGTTGGTCAATTATTATAATGAAGAAAACTTGCTCCTTAATTTAATGTCCGTGAAGACGAGAGCGCGTATGAAAGTTGGATTTAAAGGGGTAGACCCTGCATACAATGATTTAATATTGGACACACCGATTACCGATTTTAAGACCTTCAAAACAGAGTTGAAGAAGTATCTGGGAGTGTTCAAAGAGATATAGTTTATGGAACAGTTGAGAGGCACCGGTGTTGCGTTGATTACACCTTTTACTGAAAACGGTAGCTTAGACCTAACCGCACTTGAAGCAATCGTTCACTATTGCATTGCCGGTGGGGTAGATTATTTGGTAGCCATGGGAACAACTGCGGAATCAGTAACATTGACCAAGGAGGAAAAAGAACAGGCGATACAAACGATTATTGATACAAACGATGGGGCCTTACCGCTAGTATTGGGAGTGGGAGGAAATAACACTCAGCAGGTGGTGGAGGAACTTAGAACTAGGGACCTCTCCCGTTTTGATGCCATACTTTCCGTTTCACCTTATTATAATAGACCTACTCAGGAAGGAATTTATCAGCATTTTAAAGCGATATCGGAAGCATCCCCAAAACCAATTATACTGTACAACGTGCCTGGAAGAACAGGCAGCAATATGCTGCCAAGTACCAGCCTTCGTTTGGCCGATGATTTTGAGAATATTGTTGCAATCAAGGAGGCCTGTGGGAACCTCATCCAAATCATGGAAATTATAGCCGCTCGACCAAAGGACTTTTTGGTGTTGTCCGGCGATGATATTACTGCGCTGCCAACGATAATGGCCGGGGGCGATGGGGTTATCTCCGTAATAGGACAAGGTACTCCTGCTGAATTCACGCAAATGGTAAGGCTTGGGCTTGCGGGCGAAGCTAAGGCCGCTTATGAGCGCCATTATGCTCTACAACAAGGAATGCACCTTATTTTTGAAGAAGGAAATCCTGCAGGAATCAAAGCCATTTTTGAAGTTTTGGGACTTTCCAAAGCGCATGTAAGGTTGCCATTGGTAGAGGCTAGTGACGCCTTAAAACAAAAAATTAGGTTATTCATAAAATCGCTGACCAAGATTCCGGCGTAATTCCGCTACGTTAAACATTAGCTAAAAACTGCTTCGCTCTCGCAAAATGGGGTTATTTTCGACCTTTAAAAATGTTTTTTAAATCCGCGGATAATCACTAATTTTGCAAAATGTTTTTTAAAATGAGGCAAATCATTTCTTTTATTGCAGCCCTTATTGTGCTTTCATCTTGTAGCGAGTACCAAAAAGTACTTAAGAACGACGATGTAAAGGCGAAGTATGATATGGCGGAAAAATTCTACGAAGAAAAGGATTTCAAGCGTGCCAACAGATTATTTGAGCAAATAGCGCCACAATACGTTGGGAAACCTCAGGGCGAACGAGTAATGTTCTTTTTAGCGGATACGTATTTTCAACGCGAGGACTATAACATGGCGGGATATCAGTTTGAACGTTTTGTGAAGTCCTATCCAAAAAGTGATAAGATTGCACAGGCTAGTTTCTTGGGTGCAAAGAGCTATTATGAATTGTCCCCAAAATATTCTTTAGATCAGACCGATACGGATAAGGCTTTGTTGAAACTTCAGAATTTTATCAATACGTATGCGGAGTCAGAATATTTTGCTGAGGCGAATGCCATGGCGAAGGAACTTACGACCAAAAAGGAACGTAAAGCGTACGAAATTTTAAAGCAGTACAACAAATTAGGGGAGTTCAACTATGATATGTTGAAGTCCGCAGTAGCATCGGCAGATAATTTTGTGTCGGATTTTCCAGGATCGGTTTACAGGGAAGATGCACTTTATGTCAAGTTGGATGCAACCACGCACATGGCAATGAACAGTTTTGAACGTTTGCAGGAAGAACGGCTTCAAACAGCGAAGGCTGCTTACACAGTGCTTAAAAAACAATATCCTGAGACAAAGTATGATGAAGAAGCGTCAGACTTGATTCAGAAAATTGAAAAAGAATTACAAAAATTCAATACGGAGGAATCCAAATAATTAGTTTTATACTATGAATATGAACGATTTAAAAAATTCTAAGGCAGCCGTTTCAACCGTTACCATTAACAGGAACGAATTTGACAGCAAAACTGAAAATATTTACGAAGCGATTTCCATTGCTGCAAAGCGCGCTGTGCAAATCAATTCCGAGATAAAGAAGGAGTTGTTGGAAAAACTGGAAGAATTTGCGACCTATAGCGATAGTTTGGAAGAGGTTTTTGAGAATAAGGAACAAATTGAGGTTTCCAAATTCTACGAAAAACTACCAAAGCCACATGCAATGGCCGTTGAAGAGTGGTTAATGGATAAAATCTATCACAGAAACACGGAGAAAGACGCATAACTGGATATGTTAAGTGGCAAAAACATCCTTTTAGGCATTACCGGAGGGATTGCTGCTTATAAAACCACTTTCCTTGTCCGTTTACTTATTAAAGCTGGTGCTAACGTTAAAATCATTTTAACGCCAAGTGCCAGCTCTTTTGTTTCCCCACTTACTTTGGCGACCTTATCCAAAAACCCGGTTGTCACCGATTTTGAAAAATCCGAAGGACATACCACAGATTGGAATAATCATGTGGAATTAGGGTTGTGGGCGGATTTAATGTTGATTGCCCCGCGACTGCAAATACCATGTCCAAAATGGCCAATGGTGGATGTGATAATTTACTTTTGGCAGCCTATTTGTCGGCCAAATGTCCTGTGTTTTTTGCACCGGCAATGGATTTGGATATGTACAAACATCCAAGTACAAGCTCCTCAATAAAAAAACTGGAATCCTTTGGAAATGTAATGATTCCGGCTACCTCAGGAGAGTTGGCAAGTGGTCTTCATGGAGAAGGTAGAATGGCGGAACCTGAGGATATCGTGGATTTCATTAAAAACCATTTGTCCAATGGACTCCCGTTACACGGTAAAAAGGTTTTGATTACTGCAGGTCCTACATACGAGGCCATAGACCCCGTTCGCTTTATTGGAAATCATTCTTCAGGTCTTATGGGATTTGAATTGGCAAAGACAGCTGCTGATTTGGGTGCGGAGGTTTTTCTAATTTCAGGACCTTCATACCATACTGTTGATAGTAGTAACATTCAATTAATAAAAGTGGTTTCGGCAGAGGAGATGTACCAGGAGGCACATGAACATTTTCCGGATTCCGATATTGTTATCTGTGCAGCAGCAGTTGCGGATTATAGGCCAAAAACCAGGGCTTTGGAAAAAATTAAAAAAAATGATGACCAACTCAACCTTGAGCTGGTAAAGAATAAAGATATTCTACTATCATTGGGACAAATAAAGAAACAGCAATATTTAGTCGGTTTTGCCTTGGAGACGGAAAACGAAATAGAAAATGCCAAGGGAAAGCTTAAGAGTAAGAACCTTGATGCCATTGTATTAAACTCTTTACGAGACAAAGGTGCCGGTTTTGGTGGTGATACCAATAAAATCACCTTTATAGATACCAATTCTACAATAGAAACGTTTGAATTAAAAACCAAGGCATCCGTTGCCAAGGATATTTTTAATGAAATCATCAAAAGACGCTATGCGTAAGTTCCTTTTTATTCTTTGTTTGGGTTTTATTGCCTTTTCGGCACAAGGGCAAGAGTTAAACTTCAATATAACTGTCAATTCCGATCAATTATCTCAGGGAGATTTACCGATTTTCAAGACTTTAGAGCGTTCCTTAAACGATTTCGTCAATAAAAACAAATGGACAAATAGAGTTTACAAGGAGAACGAAAGGGTTAACGGACAGATGTTCATTACCATTACGGAATACGAATCCAACAGGTTTACCGGAAACATTCAGATTCAATCCTCAAGACCTGTTTACAATACCTCCTACGAAACCCCAATTTTCAACTATAAGGACAATCAATTAAATTTTCAATACATAGAATTCCAACCGTTGGTCTATAATGAAAATGTTTTTGAGTCCAATCTAATAGCTGTTGTTTCCTATTACGTATACATTGTTCTAGGCTTGGATGCAGATACTTTTGCCCTTGAAGGCGGTACCGAATTTTTCAGAAAGGCACAGGGAATTGTCACGCAGGCACAGGGCACCAATTTTGCAGGTTGGAGCCAATCCAGTGATCGTAGTCGCTTTGAACTGGTTGATAATCTACTATCTAATACGTATAGAGAATATCGTGTAGCCATGTACAATTACCACAGAAAAGGTATGGATATCATGGCGGATAACAACAGTACCGGGAAGCAAGTGGTTGCGGGTACCATGAAACTTGTTCGAAACCATGATCAACCGAAGACCGAACGCTTTTTTGATTTCAACTTTTTTTGATGCCAAATCGGACGAAATCCAGAATATATTTTCTGATGGCCCCAAAGTAGATATCGTTAAACTGAAAGAAACGCTTACCAAAATTGCCCCATTGTATACCAGTACTTGGAACGATATAAAATATTGAACCTTTTTTCAAATCAGAATATAGATTACCTTTGGTCTTCTAAATTTCTGAAGTTTGCTATCCAATCTTTCTATTGATAATTATGCGTTGATCGATGCCCTAAATGTGGGGCTGGATGAAGGTTTTACTGTGATTACCGGAGAAACTGGTGCGGGTAAATCAATACTTTTGGGTGGACTGTCCCTAGTCCTCGGAAAGCGGGCGGATCTATCATCACTTCGGAACAAAGAAAAAAAATGTATCGTTGAGGCCGATTTTCGCATTGAGAATTATCATCTACAACCCTTTTTTGAGGAGAACGACCTGGATTATGAGGATACTACCGTTATAAGGCGCGAAATCTTACCTAGTGGAAAATCCCGGGCATTTATTAACGACACCCCGGTTACCTTGAACGTACTTTCGGAATTGGGGGATAGATTGATAGATGTGCATTCCCAACATCAAACCCTACAGTTGACCGAGAATGATTTTCAGTTAAAGTTAATCGATGCTTTGGCAAATAATCGAGAAGCGTTGGCAAGCTATTCCAAATCATTAGCTGCGTACAACAAGACTGAAAAGGAACTGGAAAAACTCATCGATTTTCAGAACAGTGCAACAAAGGAGCAGGACTATACTACTTTTTTACTCAACGAGTTGGAAGCCGCGCCTTTAAAAGAAGGAGTTGTAGAGGAACTTGAGGAACAGCAGGAGCAATTAAGTAATGTGGAATTGATCCAGGAACAATTATCAAAAGCCGACCAATTGTTTAATGACGAACAGGTTGGGATTTTGGCAATGGGAACGGAGATGAAATCGGCCTTCTCCAAATTGGCAGGGTTTGGAAAACAATATACGGAACTTCATGAAAGAATTCAGTCCGCCTTTATCGAGTTGGACGATATAAACACGGAGTTACAGACGTTTCAGGACAGTGTTGAAGCTGATCCATCACTTTTGGAAGAAGTAAACGCAAAATTACAGTTGCTATACAATCTTCTTAAAAAGCATTCGGCATTGGATATTCCAGAACTTTTAAATATAAGGGATGCGCTTTCTGACAAGGTGTTGGAAACGGCAAATGTGGAGGAACGGATATCCCAGAAAACTAAAGAATTACAAGAATTAAAGGTTGTTTTGGAAGACCAAAGCCTTGTGCTACGTGAAAGGAGGAATTCTGTTATTCCCGATTTAAAAAAACAATTAGAGACCAATTTGGCACTTTTGGGAATGCCAAGTGCTTCCTTTCAAATCGTGCTGATGGCTTCCGATGATTTTAAGACAAACGGAATGGACGACCTTTCTTTTTTGTTTACTGCAAATAAAGGAAGTGATTACGGTCAGTTGAAAAAGGTAGCTTCAGGCGGGGAACTTTCCAGAATTATGCTGGTCATAAAATCAATTTTGGCAAAATATGAGAAATTACCCACTATCATGTTCGATGAAATTGATACAGGGGTATCCGGTGAGGTTTCAAATAGAATGGCCGATATTATGCGGGAAATGAGTAGAGAAATGCAGGTATTTTCCATTACACATTTACCTCAGGTAGCATCAAAGGGAAACCATCATTTTAAAGTATATAAATCCGAAGAGAATAATGAGACCAGAACGAATATGAAAAAATTGTCGGAGGAAGAAAGAATAGTGGAGTTGGCACAAATGCTGGGCGGTAAGGACATTTCAGATTCTGCAATGGCACACGCAAAACAGTTGTTGAATTAAAGGAATCGGGAAAGTTTAGGTTCCATTAATGCAAATTAAGTTTGATTAAAAATAAATACCTAAACGGATTTTAATGTCTGCCAAACTGCATACAACGACTGCCAACTAAATTTAATATCTTTGAAAACAACAAAAACCTAAGAAACCTAGAACATGGCATATAATTTATTAAAAGGTAAAAAAGGAATCATATTTGGCGCATTGGACGAGAATTCAATCGCTTGGAAAACAGCACAGACCGTTCATGACGAAGGCGGTACTTTTGTCCTTACCAATGCACCCATAGCCATGAGGATGGGGCAGATTAAGACATTGGCTGAGAAAACGGGTTCCGAAATTATTCCTGCAGATGCCACTAACGAAGAAGACTTACAGAATTTGGTCAAAAAATCAATGGAGATTCTCGGCGGGAAATTGGATTTTGTCCTTCACTCCATCGGAATGTCCGTAAACGTTCGAAAAGGTAGATTATATACGGACGAGAATTATGACTTTACTGCCAAAGGTTGGGACGTTTCTGCCTTATCCTTTCACAAAGTAATGCAGGCCTTATATAAAGAGGATGCAATGAGCGAGTGGGGCAGTATTGTCGCTTTAACTTATATGGCTGCCCAACGTACCTTCCCTGATTATAACGATATGGCGGATAATAAAGCTTATCTGGAATCTGTTGCACGAAGCTTTGGGTATTTCTTTGGCAAGGAGAAAAAAGTAAGGGTCAATACCATTTCACAATCGCCAACGGCTACAACGGCCGGACAGGGAATTAAAGGTTTTGACGGATTTATCAATTATGCCGAAAAAATGTCACCTTTAGGCAATGCAACGGCCCAGGATTGTGCGGATTACACCATCACATTATTTTCTGACCTAACAAGAAAAGTCACCATGCAAAACCTATTTCATGATGGCGGATTCTCAAATACTGGTGTTAGCCAAGAAGTAATAGATAAATTTTAGATTCCTTAATCAATAAGATTCACTTAACTATAGATTTTTAAACTCGGGCATTACCGTAAAGAAAAGTAACAATGGATTTATATTTTTCTTTTATCATCCCGGTATACAACAGGCCCAATGAAATCAAAGAGCTCTTAGAAAGCCTTTTAGTTCAAACCTATACCAATGAATACGAAATCGTAATCGTTGAAGACGGATCAACCTTATCCTCAGAAGAGGTTATTACAGACTTTAGCGATAAGCTAACTATTTCCTATTATCAAAAACCAAATTCTGGACCTGGGGATTCCAGAAACTATGGGATGAACCTTGCCAAAGGGAACTATTTTGTTGTTTTGGATTCGGATTGTATTTTGCCACCTCAATATCTAATAGAAGCGGAAAAAAGCCTTAAAGCTGATTTTGTGCATTGTTATGGAGGTCCTGATGCCGCGCACTCTTCCTTTACGAACGTCCAAAAAGCAATTAATTATGCAATGACCTCTTTTCTGACTACTGGTGGCATTCGGGGGGGAAAGAATGCTGTGGGCAAGTTTCAACCACGAAGTTTTAACATGGGTATTTCAAAAGAGGCTTTTAAAGATGTTGGAGGGTATGGCAATATACATCCTGGTGAAGATCCTGATTTGACCATTCGAATTTGGAATAAAGGATATAGAACCAAATTAATCCCAGCAGCTTTTGTGTACCATAAACGAAGAATAGACTGGAAAAAGTTTTTTATTCAAGTGAAAAAATTTGGAATGGTAAGGCCAATCCTAAATAAATGGCATCCAGAAACCGTAAAATTAACTTATTGGTTCCCCTCTGTATTTGTCCTAGGATTGTTAATCGCTTTAGCTATAACACTTTTTAATATTTGGTGGCCTCTATATTTTTTTGGTATGTACTTTGGAGTACTGCTTTTGGACGCTCTTATAAAAACCAAAAGTTTATCAATAGGACTAATGGCTTTATTTGCTACTATGGTACAATTTTTTGGATATGGGTTCGGTTTTTTAAAATCATCCCTGTATATTAATTTTACTGAAAAGATTCCAGAGGATATTTTTCCGCATTTATTTTTTAAGAAAGTTAAAAACCAGTGATAATAGAACGAATCAGGTCAGGTTTAAAGAAAAGAAAGGTCAAGGTGTTTTTAATCATTCTCCTTTTTTCCTCTTTGGCTTGGTTTATCAATAACCTTTCACAATCCTACAATAGTACTACATACTTTGAACTTGAGTATGTAAATACACCAAAGGAACTGTTACTTACGACTGAACCAAGAAAGATAATTCAAGTTAAATTGAGGGCTTTGGGCTTTCAATTTTTGGGATTTGAACTAAGAAAAAAGAAAGTGTCCGTGAATATGTCGCAAGTGCAGCAAAAGGATTCTATTTATTATATTTCACCCAACGTATACCAAAGTCAAATCGAGCGCCAACTGCCAAATTCAATGACACTATTGGAAATGGAACAGGATACATTGTTCTTTGATTTTACTACCCTTATCACCAAAGAAGTACCAGTGATTCCAAGAGTTGATTTTAGTCTGAAAGCCAATTATATGCTAGATGATTCCATAAAAATCGACCCACCTACTATTAAAGTAACTGGGCCAAAAAGGGATATTGATACCATTACTGGTGTTAGAACTGCATATCTGGATTTGAAAAACATAGAACAGGATTTTTCAAAGGATGTCGCTTTGATCAAATCCAAGAGCTTAGCAACAACAAGCTTTTCTGTTGGTAGAGTGTTGATATCCGGAAAGGTGTTTCGTTTTTCGGAAAAGATTATAGAAGTTCCCGTTAACGTTATGAACCTGCCTAGTGATGTGCAGGTACGGACTTTTCCGGATAGTGTGCAGGTGGTATGTCAAGGTAAGTTAGAAGACATCAAGGAACTTGAACCTAGTAGTTTTGAGGTGGTGGCGGATTATGAAAATGTTTTGGGATCTGAGAATAATATGCTGCCAATTCAGTTGAAAAATTATCCAAAGAATATCAATAATGCCAGATTATTGACCGATGAAATAGAATTTATACTGAGGAGGGAATGATGATAGTAGGACTCACAGGGGGTATGGGTAGCGGAAAAACCACAGTTGGAAATTTGTTAAAGGACTTAGGAGTTCCCGTGTATAATTCCGATGTTGAGGCAAAAAAATTGATGGAATCTTCTAAAAAGTTGAGGAGGCAAATCAGTGATTTATTTGGGGCTAATGCCTACAACGAAAAAACATTGAATCGTTCTTATATCGCAAAGAAGGTTTTTGACAACAAGAAATTGCTGAGAAAATTAAATAGCATCGTGCACCCCGCGGTTAGAAAGCATTTCATCAAATGGATAAAAAAGCAAAATGCACCTTATGTTGTTCAGGAAACCGCATTGTTATTCGAGAACAAGTCAATGGATGCCTATGACCAAATTGTACTGGTTACCGCTCCGCTGGAATTAAAGATCAACAGGATAATGCAACGGGATGGGTCGGATAAAAATGCCATTCTAAAACGTATTGAAAATCAACTTCCTGATTCCGAAAAAATAGAATTTTCGGACCATGTAATTGAAAATATTGACTTGGAAGAAACAAGGGCAAAAGTTGAAGAGCTAAACGCTGCGCTCCTTGCATTTTGCTAAGACTAGCCAATTTTAACATTTTTGTTAAGGTTAGGTTAAACGTACAAAGACCTACCTTCTAAATATTTAATTTTAACATAAATGAACAAGAGGTTATTCGTGCTCTTAGTTATCCTGATGAGCTTATCGCTCATAGGATTGATTTTTGTACAGAGTTTTTGGATCAAAAAATCAGTTGAGGATAAGGAGGAACAGTTTTCCAATATCGTTACTGAGGCTTTAAATAGTGTGACCCTAAAAATCCAAGAGCGGGAGCGAAAGGATTATTTTGATAGGTATCTTAGCGCAAAGGATAGTGTTGGGGATTTAAAGGGCACTCAGTTTACTAACTTCTTTTTTATTAATAGGGATGTCAATTCCAATGAAATACTGCTTTATGAGCACGGTATTTTAGAAGAGGATTACGGCATTTCTTCCACGTTCTTTGATAACAGCGATGGTGGGGATACTACCACCGTTAAAAATTACATTAGTAAACGAACAACGTCCGTTTTTAAGGAAGATTATGATTTGGATGGCAAAGGCTTCCGACTAGATCCCATTCAACGGATTGAGAAGATTGGAGAACTGAGTTCAATGGAAAAAGCTGCTATGGAGGATATGTTTGGCACCTTTGCAAAAAAAGTTCCTATTCATAAAAGGGTATCCAAGCAAGAGATTGAGCTTTTGGTACAACGAGAGTTGGAAAACAGGGGGTATGATATAGATTTTGAGTACGGGGTTTACAGCAATGGCCTTCCTACTAAGGTGAAATCGAGAAAATTCAAATATTCGGAGACCAACATCTATAAATCGCATATGTTCACGGATATAGAAGGAAATTCAACATTTGACTTGTTGGTTTCTTTTCCGAAGAAAAAGCGGTTTTTGGTACAATCCATACTAGGTTTGGCATTGTTATCACTATTATTCACATTAATAATTGTGATAGCGTATTCCGGGGCTATATACCAACTGATACGGCAGAAGCAGATATCGGAGATTAAAACGGATTTTATCAATAACATGACCCATGAGTTCAAAACGCCGATAGCCACCATTAATTTGGCAGTAGAGGCTATAAGAAACCCAAAGATAATAGGAGATCAAGAAAAGGTAACACGTTATCTGCAAATGATTAGGGATGAGAACAAGCGTATGCACGCTCAGGTGGAAAATGTGTTGCGAATATCCAAGTTGGAGAAAAATCAGTTGGATATTAGCAAGGATAGGGTAGATGCACATGGTATCATCAACGATGCGATAACTCATGTTGAACTCATCGTTGCTGATAAAGGAGGTTACATAAATACGCATTTGGAGGCGGAACGTTCCGAAATATTGGCCAATGAAATGCATTTTACCAACGTAATAGTCAATATGTTGGACAATGCTATAAAGTATTCCCCAGAGGCTCCAAAAATTGATGTTTTTACGGAGAAAGTAAAGAACTATATTTTAATAAAAGTGAAGGACCAGGGAGCCGGTATGAGCAAAGTAGTGCTGAAGCGGGTTTTTGAAAAATTTTATAGGGAACACACAGGAGATATTCATAACGTAAAAGGCCACGGGTTAGGTTTGGCCTACGTAAAAAAAATAGTAGATGATCATCAGGGTGAGGTCTATGCGGAAAGTGAGAAGGGAAAAGGAAGCACTTTCTACATAAAACTGCCTTTAATTTAACAACTATGGAAACAGTAAATAAGAAAATTTTATTAGTAGAGGACGATCCTAATTTTGGTATTGTGCTAAAGGACTATTTGTCAATGAACGACTTTGACGTGACACTTGCCAAAAATGGTATGGAGGGGTTTGAGAAGTTCAAAAAAGACAACTATGATATTTGTATCCTAGATGTGATGATGCCCTACAAGGATGGCTTTACCCTTGCCAAGGAAATTCGTGAAAAAAACGAAAATGTCCCTATTGTTTTTCTTACCGCGAAGACCATGAAAGAGGATGTCTTAAAAGGATATAAAGCGGGTGCGGATGATTATTTGAACAAGCCTTTTGATTCTGAGGTTTTGCTAATGAAGCTTAAAGCAATTCTTCAAAGAAAAGCATCCAATAGCTTGGCAGACAGTAAAAAATTCGAATTTACTATTGGTGGTTTTCATTTAAATTCTAAATTGAGATTTCTTAAATATAAGGATGAGGAAGTCATCAAACTTTCGCCCAAGGAAAATGAGCTTTTGCGTTTGTTGGCCTTGCACGAAAATGATTTGATGCCTAGGGAGTTGGCTCTTACAAAAATTTGGAGAGATGACAACTATTTTACCTCTAGGAGTATGGATGTATATATTGCAAAATTGAGAAAGTATTTGAAAAGAGACGATACCGTGGAAATCTTAAATATTCATGGTGAAGGTTTCCGATTGGTCATAAAGACAGACGAATAAAAATTTATTGCCAAAATAGTTAAAACGCACCTTTTAGTTAAGGTGCGTTTTTAGTTTTCAACATCTTTTACAATGAAATCTACAATTTCTTCCGGGGTGTTTTTAATATCCACTTCCAAGGCATTTTCAGGAGTCTCTAGAGCTTCAAATTGTGATTTTAGAAGGGTTTTAGGCATATAATGCCCCTTTCTTTTACTAAGTCTTTCATCTATTAATTCCATAGACCCCTTTAAAAATACGAACCGATACCTATCGTTTAATTCGTTAGTCAGTGTTTTCCTATACTTGTGTTTCAATGCAGAACAAACAATAACGGCACCCCTTTTCTTATGATCGATTGCCAGCTGGTTCAAACGTTCAAGCCAACCTTGCCTATCGGTATCGTTTAGTGGATGGCCTTCAGCCATTTTTTTTACATTTGCTTCCGGATGAAAATCGTCCCCGTCAAAAAACGGGATTTCAAGTTTTTCGGCCAACAGTTTACCAATAGTGGATTTTCCACTTCCAGAAACGCCCATTACAAAAATTATTTTGGGATTATTCATTTGCTGCTTTTTCAATTTCATTTTCAATTCGTCTTAGTGCCTCATCTTTTTTATAATTGAAATCCAACCAAATTGTATCTTTATTTTTTTTAAACCAGGTTAGCTGCCTTTTAGCGAATCGGCGGGTATTTTTTTTGATTTCCGATATTGCGAATTCAAGCTCCCATATCCCATCAAAATACTTGAAAAGTTCTTGATAACCAACGGTTTGCAAGGAATTCAAGTCTTTTAAAGGAAACAAGTCTTTCGCTTCATCAATTAATCCGTCTGTAATCATGGCATCAACGCGCTGATTTATCCGCTCATAAATAACGGACCTATCCGCCGTTAGCCCAACGTGAACGACCTTGAATTCTCGTTTGGTTTTTCTTTGGTTCAGAAAAGAGGAATACGGTTTACCGGTTCCGATACAAATTTCCAAAGCACGTATCAACCTATGTGGATTATGGATGTCCACTTTTTTGAAATATTTTGGATCAAGGGCTTCTAACTTTTGCTGAAGAGGATTAACACCTTCTTCTTTTAAGATATGATTCAATTCCTCACGGATAGTTGAATCTACTTTTGGAAATTTATCCAAGCCAGAAATAACAGCATCCGTATAAAGACCGCTGCCACCAACTATTATTACCACATCATGGATTTGAAACAACTGATCAAGTTTGGAAATAGCCTCTTTTTCAAAATCCCCTACAGAATAGGTTTCCAAGATACTTTTATGCTGAATAAAATGGTGCGGGGCTTCTTGTAGCTCTTCTTTGGAAGGAACGGCAGTTCCTATTGTCATTTCTTTAAAGAACTGCCTGGAATCGGCGGAAATGATTTCCGTTCTCAGGTGGTTTGCAAATAAAACAGATAATTTGGTTTTTCCAATACCCGTAGCTCCCGTTATGGAAATTAATACCTTATTCATTTAGCAATGTCCCGCAATTGTAACAGTGTGATGCGTCGTCCCTATGGCCCTCTTTACTGCAGTTGGGACAAGCCTGGGTGTTTACATGCACAAAATGCTCGGTACCATCCTTGGAGGCGCTTTTGGTTCGTTTGCCAAATTCAACGGTAACAATTCCGGTAGGCACCGCTATAATACCATACCCCAGTAGCATAATTATGGTTGCGACCAGTTGCCCCTGAGGCGTAATAGGCGCTATATCCCCGTACCCTACAGTGGTCAAGGTTACAATGGTCCAGTATATGCTGGTGGGGATACTCGTAAATCCTGCTTCATCCCCTTCAATAATGTACATAAGTGTTCCCAACATGACTGCAACGATCAATACCGCAAAAAGAAACACTGTTATTTTTGCCCTACTGGCCTTCAACGCTTTTTTAAGTTGCGATGCTTCCCCTAAAAATTGAACAAGTTTTAAAATTCGGAAAACGCGCAACAATCGAAATGCCCTTACGGCCAATAGTACTTGGGATCCTGCAAAAATATAGGATAGGTATAAGGGTATAGTGGAAAGAAAATCGATAATACCATAGAAACTAAATATGTAATTTGATGGCTTTCTAATACAGATAATCCTGGCAATATATTCTATGGTAAAGAAAATGGTTACTACCCATTCCAAAGTCAATAGAATCCTATGATATTCGGCATCTATCTCTCTTACACTTTCCAGCATAATCAGGAGAACGCTGAAAATAATAATGATGAAAAGTATAATATCGAATAATTTGCCCATAGGGGTATCCGCTTCATAAATTATTTCATGAAGTCTAACTTTCCAAGCTGCCTGTGGCTTATCTTTTCCCAAATTAATTGAACTTGATTGTCTTTAAGACTTTTCGTTTCCTTAAATAGGTTTCAAGTATAAAATTAGCATTTTCGGTACCGTTCATCGGAGTAATTATACTTTCTAAGATATGAATATTATTTATTTGGTGGTTTAAGTCGTAATAACCAGTACCTACCAAAGAACCATTCTTGACAAGAACGGCACTGTTTTCGCCAATTTCACGACCCTTATCGACCAATAGAACATTTTTGTCCTTTAAGCTATATTTGGCAATCGCTTCTTTGACCCTGGTATTATAGGCTTCCACATTTTCTTTTTCAATACATGCACCATTACAATTTCCATCGTCATATTTTGAACAGTTTTTTTTGGCTTGGCTAAACCCGTTTAATTTATCACAAAGTGAAAACTCTTCGGTGATTTTATACAAATGGTTCTTTGCACTGAACATTCCGTTGAAAACACCAAGCTGCTCCTTACATTCCCGATAGGGTAGTACCTTTAATTGGATATAACCGTTTTCATCGGTAGCGCCACATAATACATGGGAAAACATCCGCTTCTTGGGAACAATATTATATTTGGGCCTGTTTTTTAGCAACTCTTGATGCTCCTTTAATACCGCTACGAGTTCACTGCCAGTTTGCTCAAAAGTTACTTTCTTAGTGTCTTTTATAAGCTTGCGGAACTTGGTGCTACTTCTCGTAAATAATTGATTTACTCTTTTTTTTATGTTCGTGCTCTTGCTTAAGTAAATAACCTCACCATCTTTATTATGGGCATAGAAGACCCCTGTTTCGCTAGGCATGCTACGAACAATGTCCAGCTGTTTTTCAGATAGTTCCCCATGCGTCTCTTTTCGTATGACTTCCTTGATTATGGTTTTCTCGGAGTCCTTTGCCAATAACAATTTGAATAATTTCACTGTGGCCAATGCATCTCCATTTGCCCTGTGACGGTCACTGACCGGTATTCCTAAGGACCGGACCAATTTGCCAAGACTATAGGATTCGGCATCGGGTAGTAACACTTTTGATAAATCAACGGTACAAAGTGTTTTGCGCTCAAAATTATAGCCTAACCTTCTAAATTCAGTTCTTAGAATGCGATAATCAAATTGCGCATTATGTGCTACAAGAACAGAATCCTGGGTGATTTCTACAATTCTTTTGGCTACTTCGTGAAATTTTGGCGCGGTGCGAAGCATTTTGTTGTTGATGCCGGTGAGATTAACCACAAAAGGCTGAATCTCCTTTTCTGGATTTACAAGGCTAATGAAGGTGTCAATAACCTTACGACCGTCAAACTTATGTATTGCAATTTCGGTTATTCCCTCCTCGTTGTATTTTCCCCCTGTCGTCTCAATATCCAGTATCGCGTACATTTTATCCCTTCAAAAAGTTAGACTCTCGATCTTAATCATAATTTCTTGCCCCAAAGATACTACTTCCAATACGTACCATGGTACTCCCTTCTTCGATAGCAATTTCATAATCCCCGCTCATGCCCATGGATAAAATTTTTATTTCCTTTAGTGATGGTTTTAACGAAGTAAATAATGCTTTGAGCGACTTAAATTCCCGTCTTACTTGGTTCATATCATCCGTAAATGTGGCCATGCCCATTAGCCCAACAATTTTGACATTTTTCAAGCTTAAAAATATAGGGTTTTGAGTAATTTCTTTTAACTCTTGTTCGTCAAACCCGAATTTAGTGTCTTCTTCCGCGATATGAACCTGCAGTAAACAAGCTATTTCTCTATCGATTTTTCTTCCTTGCTTATCAATCTCTTTCAAAAGCTTTAAACTATCCACACCATGAATTAGGGAAACGTACTCCGCCATGTATTTTACCTTGTTCCGCTGCACATGGCCTATCATATGCCATTCAATATCCTTTGGAAGGTTTTCCCATTTCTCTGTCATTTCCTGAACCTTGTTCTCCCCAAAAATGCGTTGACCTGCATCATATGCTTCTTGAATATCCTCAACAGGCTTTGTTTTGGACACGGCAACTAAAGTCACATGTTCAGGCAGTTTATTTAAGATTGATTTAATATTTTCTGTAATCGACATGATTTAATTTCTATTTTACTTTTATCTTAAATTTCATAGATGACCATACCACTTCTAAGTTTAGGCTCTATATAGGTACTTTTAGGAGGCATCACCAGTCCTGCATCTGAAATCTTTTTCATTTCATCAATGGTTACCGGTAACATACTAAAACCCACCTTGAAGTTATTCGAGTCTATCTCACTCTTCATTTTTATGCCATTATATTTCCCGTAACCGTATGCTATTCGTTTATCGTTTCTTAAATCCGTAATTCCCAATATAGGTTGCAAAATGGTTATGTACAGGATTTGAGTATCTAGGCCACTAAGAGCGTCCGTAGAATCATAGACATTCTCCCGGAGGGATAAGGAATAAAAATCACCTTCTAAGTACATGCTGAAATTGTGCTTTTTTGATGGTCTGTAAAGCTCAGGACCTTTATTTTCTATCCTAAAATAGGTGTCCAGTTGAATCAGGAATTCTTCCTTTTGCAACCCATTGAGGTCTTTAATCATACGATTGAACTCAAAAATACGTATTTGCGATTCCGGAATCAGATAACTCATAAAATAAGATGGAGGTTCTTTCTCCGTTAACATTCCATAAAGTAGATTGGAAGATGCACTTCTGTGGTGACCATCCGCTATATATAATTTTGAAATTTTATTAAAGAGCTGCTCTATACGACCACTAACTTTATTATCCGATAGTATCCAAAGCTTATGGGTTATTTTATCCGTTGTGGTAAAATGATACTCAGGGGATTTATTTTTTTGAACTTGAAGGATTTTTTCAATATCCGGATTGTCCTCGTAAGTCATTAGCACAGGTTCAGCATTGAATTGCACCGTTTTTAGATATTTGGCAAATAAAACCTCACGTCTCTTAATGGTATCCTCATGTTTTTTGATGATATCATTCCGGTAGTCCTTTATGGACGTCGCGCAAAAAAGACCATCGGATTTAAAATCACCATAGTCAATTTCATATAGGTAATATGCAGGAACCGTGTCCTTTTTTAGAATGCCTTCTTCAATAAACTCCAGATACCTGTTTCGCACAAGTCTAAACTTTTCATTGCCGGCTACACTTTTATCAAACTTAAAACCAGGATTTATAATGTGTAGGAAAGAGAAGGGATTAAAAGTTAGGTTTGCGTTCAGTTCCTTTTTTGAATATTCTTGATAAGAACGTGAAACCACAAAGGCCGCTTTGTCCTTGGCAGGCCTAATCGCCTTAAAAGGTTTTACGTCTGCCATTTATGACTTTGTAAATTGTTTGGAGACCACTTCCGCCTTTTTGCTATGGGCATAGTCATAAAAGCCTTCAGCAGATTTTACACCTAATTTTCCGGCCATTACCATATTCATCAAAAGGGGAGAAGGTGCGTATTTTGGGTTTTTAAATCCATCGTACATCACATTTAATATAGAAAGGCAAACATCCAAACCAATAAAATCCGCTAATTGTAGGGGGCCCATAGGATGCGCCATACCAAGTTTCATAACGGTATCTATTTCTACAACGCCAGCAACTCCGTGATGTAATGTTTCTATCGCTTCGTTTATCATGGGCATTAGAATTCTATTTGCTACAAATCCCGGATAATCGTTTACTTCTGTAGGCGTTTTGTCCAATTTCAGGGAAAGGTCCAGGATTGATTTGGTGGTCTCGTCCGAGGTGCTGTAACCTCTTATTATTTCCACCAGTTTCATAATCGGTACCGGGTTCATAAAATGCATGCCGATTACTTTCTCTGGTCGGCTGGTCACCGAAGCTATGTGTGTTATGGATATTGACGAGGTGTTGGTCGCCAAAATTGTTTCAGACCCACACTCTTTATCCAAATTCCTAAAAATGTTCAACTTAAGGTCAATGTTCTCAGTGGCTGCTTCAACTACTAAATCGGCCTTAGCCACACCTTGTTTTAAGACTGTAGTTGTAGTTATATTTTTTAAAGTGTCGGATTTTTGGGCTTCCGTAATGGTTTCCTTGGCAACCATCCGATCTAAATTTTTAGAAATTGTGGCAATCCCTTTTTTCAATGCTTCCTCGGAAACATCTACTAAATCAACAAGATATCCATGCTGTGCAAATACATGGGCTATTCCATTGCCCATTGTCCCGGAGCCGATTACTGTTATGTTTTTCATAGTTTTTTTGTCTTAAACGAAGCGATAATCTCTAGGGCGACTTTTAATGCTTCGGTTCCCTGTTCCAAAGTAACAATGGGAGTTGTATTGTTCACGATGGCATCGGCAAAGGACTCCAATTCATCTAAAATTGCATTATTAGGGTCAATACTTGGGTTTTCAAAATAAATTTGTTTTTTCTCTCCTTCCGCATTTTGTAAAATCATATCAAAATCCCCGGGGTTATCCGGCGCATCCTTCATTTTTACGACCTCTACTTTCTTATCTAAAAAATCGATGGAAATATAGGCGTCTTTTTGGAAGAACCTGGACTTCCTCATATTTTTTAGAGAGATTCGGCTCGCCGTAAGATTGGCAACACAACCATTTTCAAATTCCAATCGCGCATTGGCAATATCGGGAGATTGACTAATTACCGAAACTCCACTGGCATTTATTTGGGTGACTTTTGAATTTACCACACTTAAAATAGCGTCGATATCATGGATCATTAAATCTAAAACCACCGGAACATCCGTGCCCCTAGGATTAAATTCCGCAAGACGATGCGTTTCAATGAACATCGGACTTTTAATTACATCCTTGACGGCAGTGAAGGCAGGGTTGAAGCGTTCCACATGCCCCACCTGACCTTTTATTTGATGTTTCTTCGACAACATTAAAAGTTCATTTGCCTCCTTTAAATTAGTAGTTATCGGTTTTTCGATAAATACGTGCTTACCGCTTTCTATTGCCTTTTTTGCACTATCAAAATGATAAAGGGTTGGTGTAACGATATCGATTACATCCACCTCTTGAATCAAATCATTTATATTTTCAAAGTACTTGTAACCAAATTCTGAAGCAACTTTTTGACCGGTGATGATATCTGGGTCGTAAAACCCTATAAGTTGGTATTTCTTGGATTCTTTTAATAATCTCAAATGAATTTTACCAAGATGACCAGCGCCTAGAACACCTACTTTCAGCATAAATTTCCTTTTCATCAAAAATAAGCATACTTTATAAGTTTAGGGAATAGGCTTACAGATTTTAAAACTTTGTGGGAACTTTTAGTGCAGCAGTTCTTTGGTTGCTATAACTTTCCTAAATTTGAAATACAAACCAACTATTTTTGAAAGACACCTTAAAACATAGGGGAATGCGCAATAAACTGGCGCAGGTACTAATTGATAAAGGCATAATGGATAAAACCGTGCTAGACGCCATAAGAGCAGTGCCAAGACATCTATTCATGGATAGCAGCTTTGAAGGCCATGCGTATCAGGATAAAGCATTTCCTATTGCTGCCAACCAGACTATTTCCCAACCCTATACCGTAGCTTTTCAAACCGAACTTTTGGAATTAGCTCCAAATATGACTGTTTTGGAAATAGGTACGGGCAGTGGTTACCAAACCGCCGTTCTTTTGAAATGCAAAGTGAAGGTGTACACCATAGAGCGACAACTGGAACTTTTTAAAAAGACCAACCTATTTTTCAAAAAAATGGGATACAGACCTAAGAAAGTAATTTTTGGGGACGGCTACAAAGGGCTGCCAGAAAATGCCCCTTTTGACCGTATTATCGTTACCGCTGGTGCACCGGAAGTGCCAAAAACATTACTATCGCAGCTAAAAGTAGGAGGAAGGCTTGTGATTCCCGTTGGGAACGATGAACAAATCATGACCCTTTACACTCGTAGTTCTGAGAAAGAATTCGAAAAAACCGAATTCGGTTCTTTCCGTTTTGTACCGTTACTGGAAAACAAGAATTAAGACTAATTATTAAATTCCTTTTTAATTCGGGCTAGATTACGTTTGTTATCCCTATCTCTAATGGTATCCCTTTTGTCATAAAGTTTTTTACCCTTTGCCAATGCAATTTGCATTTTGGCTAGTCCGCGTTCGTTTATAAAAAGACTTAAGGGAACTATGGTAAGACCAGTTGTTTTGACTTCTTTGGATAATTTTTTAAGCTCCCTTTTATTTAATAGCAGTTTTCTTTCCGCTTTGGGTTTATGATTAAAGTGATAGGCATGGGAATATTCGTCAATTTGCATGTTAATGACAAAAAGCTCGTCGTTCTCATTAAACTCGCAAAAACTCTCGGTTATGGAGGCTTTTCCGTTTCGGATGGATTTTATTTCGGTTCCTGCCAAAACAATGCCAGCCGTAAACTTGTCCAGTAATTCATACTCGAACCGGGCTTTCTTGTTTTTTATATTGATGTTATTCTGCATGGCAAACAAAAATAAGCACAATTAGAGAATACCAAGAATTTTTAAAAAGGAAATAAAGCCTTTCTTTTGTAATGCTGCTTTTTGAGTTACTACTAAGCACATAAGAATTATGAAAAAAAATTTGTTCATAACATTGATTTTAATGGTCCTTTCCTGCAAGAACCAGGACAGCTTACCATCAGCACAAACCATAATTGACATGAGTATAGCGGCATGTGGGGGAGAATTATACTCCACAAGTGAAATATCCTTTGATTTCAGGGATAGACACTATAGTTCTGAACCAATTGGAAAACAAAAAATTCTCAAACGAAGAACAAAGAATGATTCACTCGACTTATTGGATATAAAAAGGCCCAATAAGTTTGAGCGATTTTCAAATGATACATTGGTGACCCTGGCGGATAGTACTGCCAATTCTTTGTCCAATTCAGTAAACTCTGTTCATTATTTTGCCTATTTGCCTTATGGATTAAACGATGCCGCTGTAAATAAAGAGCTTTTGGGAACTGCCGAAGTTAAAGGGAAAAACTATTATAAAGTTAGAATCACGTTTGATCAAGAAGGAGGTGGAGAGGATTTTGACGACGTTTATGTGTATTGGTTCAATGTTGAAACCTATAAACCTGATTTTTTGGCATATGAGTTTCATGTAAACGGAGGTGGGCAACGCTTTAGGGAAGCCTTTAACGAAAGGATAGTAGGAGGTATCAGATTTGTAGATTATAAGAATTTTAAATCAAACGATTTAAAGGTTCCAATCCATAAAATCGATAGCCTTTTTGAAGCCGATGAACTAGAGCTTCTTTCAGAAATAAAACTGGAGAACGTAACGGTTAATCCGGGCAGTTACAATTGAAGTTCAATTGGGTAGAAGTAGCTACACCATTTACAATTTGAACAATAAAAAGATATCCATTTTCATTGTCGTCTATTTGGCCATATTTTTCTTCACCGATAAGTTGATTGGCAAAATTAGGGGTCGTATTACTATGTCCTACTACGAGCACATTTTTATTTAAGTTATCCGTTTTAAATTGCTGAATATCAATTGTTCTTGGGTCGTAATATTGAACGTCAATATTCTTTTTTACGGAACTCGGTGCCGCGGTCATAGAAGTTCTATTAAAATCGGTAGAATAAATAGCATCCAAGGGCACCTCGTTCAAAATTTCCGCCCAATGCATGGCTCTTCCCAATCCTTTTTGATTTAATTCGGGGTCCACATTATTAGGGTCTGACCTGTCTTTCTCCGCATGTCTGATTAAATAAAAAGTTGAAATAGAGGTCTCTTGATTATTGCTCTCCAATGAATTGTCTTCTTTACATGAAGAAAATGACAACACCGTAATTAGAATTAGGAACTTGATAGCTTTCATTTTTTGTTTCGCTTGGTTTAAATAGGTTAACTAAAATTACAGGAAAATAGTACGATAATAGTCTATTTTTTGTTTTTTTGCATATGAATAAATTTTGTGGGGCACTTCTTATTTGTTTTGTAGTTTTTGGTCTAAAAGGGCAGGAACCTACCTTACCGGCCGATTTTAGACAACATAATCTAACAGAATACAACTCAAGCTTATTAAACCCGGCGTATGTTCTAGACCGTAATAACGCTTCTTCCATAGCCTTTTGGAGCAGATGGCAATGGCAGGTTTTCGATGCTGATCCCACATCGCTTTTTTTAAACTATTCCAGAGATCTTAGTACATCTTCGGCAGCTAGTATTGGTTTTTTTCAACATAACACGGGCATTTTTATAAATACCGGAGGGGCATTGAACTATGCCCATAAATTTGATTTGATTCCTTTGGTAAGTCTTGCTGTGGGCTTAAATGTATTTGGTTATCAGCAAAAACTGGCGGATCAACGATTTTTTCAACCCAACCCAATTCAAACTTCTATTACCAATGATTTTGTTTTACAGGTCGCACCGGGAATCAATCTAAAAATAGATAAATTTAGCCTAGGTATTGCTTCCGAAAACTTAATCGATTACAACTTTAGCACAAACGAACGGAATACAAGTATATCCGGAACTTCATTGTTCGGTCTTGCTAGTTATGATATTCCCTTACGTATAGGTAATTTAGAAGGTAATTCCATTTTAAGGCCGGCTATTTACGTAAGGACTGTACCGGGTTTGGATACGCAAGCAGGTTTTAACACCTTTTTGTCTACCAGTAAATTTTGGGTACAGGGCGGTTATAATAATTTTTATGGTATTTCCGGAGGTTTTGGAGGGCGCTTTTTTAAACGTTTTTCCATAGGTGCTTTGGTCGAATTTGGTATCGGTTCTGAACTGGACGGCCAAGACCCATCTTTTGAATTGGTTACTGCTTATAAACTGGGTAAACCGGAGGCTGCTGAAGAAGATGAGCAGGAACAGTTAATTGCCGAACAAAAGGAAGAGGAAGAAAAACTTAAGGAGGAGTTGGCTAAGGCCGAAGAGTTGGCTACTAAAGAACAGGAGAAAGAAGGCGAACGTTTAGCGAAAGAGCGGGAAAAAAGGGTAAAGGACTCCATACAAGAAGCCAATAGAGCAGCAAATCTTGCCGTTAGGGAGAGCAAACGTGATTTGAAGCGCAAAACGGATTCTATAAATGCAGCCAATGTTCAAAAAGCCTTGGCCGAAGCTAGGGCCTTGAAAGAAAAACGTAAAATGGATTCAATAGCCACGGCTAGGGAAGCTGAGGAAGCGGCACTTGCTATGGAACAAGAACGAATAAAAGATTCTATTGCGCAGGCAAAATTAGCTCAAGAGGATATTGCCAAGAAACAAGCCGAACAGGAGCGATTGGCACAACAGCAGGAGGTTGTTAAACCACAAGCCGGTGAAAAATATGAGGAGGTTGCCACGGAGGGTGCATTGCAACCGGGATATTATTTAATAGCCAACGTTTTTGGAACCAAGCGTTATTTTGATGCCTTTATGGCCGATCTTAGAAAGAAAGGTTTGGAGCCTAAGTCCTTCTTAAGGGAAAAGAACAAATACAACTACGTTTATTTGCAGAGATACAATTCCATTCAAGAGGCACGACAAGCGCGAGATTCAAAATTTGGCGGTAAGTACCAAGAAAACACGTGGATTTTTAGGGTAGTGGGAGAATAAATTAGTGGTCAAAAGAGTAGACCGACTGATTGGAGTTCAATTCTAATGCGATTTTAGCCTACTTTTTAAGCTCTTGCTTTACCAAAACTTCTAGGTAAGCAATTGTATTAAGCAGGTATTTTCGGTCTTTAGTCAAGGTAGCCATAGCAATAGCGCCTTGAATCATGGTAAATAATTGTTTGGCAAATTGAAGTGGAGTAACGGGTAATCTAATTTCTTGACTATTAACACCATTTTCCAAGGTCAACGCTATTTTGCCCTCTATTTCTTTAATGGTTTCCCTAGTCGCAGCCGCTAATAATTTGTTATTATGCTGTGCATCCACGCCAACGTTCAAAATAGGGCATCCGCCCATTTCTAACGTAAAAACGTCATATTTTTTATAAAAATTCGTGAGACTGTAAATTTTATCAAAGGCCGTACCCGGTTTAGCAAGCACCTCGTCAATAGTCTTTAAAAGGATTTTGCTGTTGTACTCAAAAGAAGCCAGCGCCAAGGCTTCCTTATTTTCAAAATTGCCGTACAATGCACCTTTTGTTAGACCGGTAGCTTCGGTTAAGTCGCTCATACTTGTACCAATGTATCCATGTTTGTTAAAAACGGGAGCAACGGTCTCGATTATGAATGCGGTAGTTCTTTCAGCTTTGGTGGACATGCATGGCGGTTTTGTACGAAGATAAAAAATCTATACTGTATGGTATATATTGTTAATAAAAAAAGCCCCTTATTTTTTAAGGAGCTTTTAATGTTAAATTTTATAGCGGTTAAACTACTAGGTCATTCTGATTTCTAAACACCAGATTATTGTCAAAAGAGTCCAATAGTACAACACTGTCCGCTTTAATTTCCCCACTTAACAGTGCTTTGGACATATTGTTCAAAACTTCTTTTTGTATGGTTCTTTTCACAGGTCTAGCTCCAAATTGAGGATCATATCCTTTGTCTGCCAAGAAATCAATGGCTTCCTCAGTAGCATCCAAAATAATTTGTTGCTTACTCAACATCTTTTTCAGCATATCCAGCTGAAGTTTTACGATTTCTCTAATATCCTTCTTATCAAGAGGGGTAAACATGATGATATCATCAATCCTATTCAGAAATTCCGGACGGATCATTTTCTTCAAAAGACCCAAGACCTCAACTCTTGCAGCTTCGGCCGCACTAAAAGTATCCTTGGTATTCTCGAATTTCTGTTGAATGATTTCACTCCCCATATTACTGGTCATGATGATGATGGTATTCTTGAAATCAGCTATTCTACCTTTGTTATCGGTTAGCCTACCTTCATCCAACACCTGCAAAAGAATGTTAAAAGTATCCGGATGGGCTTTCTCAATTTCATCCAACAATACCACTGAGTACGGCCTTCTACGAACGGCTTCTGTCAATTGACCACCTTCGTCATAGCCAACATATCCAGGAGGCGCGCCTACCAACCTACTTACCGAGTGTCGCTCTTGGTACTCGCTCATATCTATCCTGGTCATTGCGTTCTCGTCATCGAACAGGTAAGCGGCCAAAGTTTTAGCCAATTCCGTTTTACCTACTCCGGTTGTCCCCAGAGAAAAGGAAGGAACCGATTGGCTTTTTTTGGTCTTGAAGACCTGCACGACTACGCCTAATGGCATCCGAAACCGCATTAATGGCTTCTTCTTGTCCTACAACTCTCTTATGAAGGACATTCTCCAGTTTCAAAAGTTTTTCACGCTCACTTTGAAGCATTTTAGTAACTGGAATACCAGTCCATTTAGCTACAACCTCAGCAATATCGTCGGTGGTGACCTCTTCTTTTATGAGCGTACCTGCTTCTTGTTGAGCGCTGAGCTCTTCTTGCAGTTTGACCAATTTTTCTTGGGCGTCCTTGATTTTTCCATATCTAAGTTCCGCCACAAGACCATAATCCCCGTTACGCTCGGCTCTTTCTGCTTCACCTTTGAAATTTTCAATATCCAACTTGGTTTTTTGAATATTGTCAACAACGGATTTCTCGCTCTCCCATTTCGTAAAGATTTCATTCCGATCCTCCTTAATATTGGCGAGATCCATGTTTAGAATTTTCAATTTTTCCTTGTCATTTTCTCTTTTTATCGCCTCAATTTCAATTTCCAACTGCATAATCTTTCTGTCCAGAACATCCAATTCTTCTGGTTTGGAATTGATTTCCATCCGAAGTTTAGAAGCGGCTTCATCCATTAGATCAATTGCCTTGTCCGGTAGAAAACGATTCGTAATGTATCGCTGCGAAAGTTCTACTGCGGCAATTACCGCCTCGTCCTTGATGCGTACTTTATGGTGTGCCTCATACTTTTCCTTGATTCCTCTTAAAATGGATATTGCGCTTTCCGTATCGGGTTGGTCTACCACCACTTTTTGGAATCTGCGTTCAAGCGCCTTGTCCTTTTCAAAGTATTTCTGATACTCATCCAAGGTTGTAGCACCTATGGCCCTAAGTTCTCCACGTGCCAATGCAGGCTTGAGAATGTTCGCAGCATCCATTGCACCTTGTCCGCCACCTGCACCTACAAGGGTGTGGATCTCATCAATAAACAAGATGATATCCCCTTGGGCATCAGTAACTTCTTTTATCACTGCCTTTAAACGTTCTTCAAACTCCCCTTTGTATTTTGCTCCAGCGATCAGCGCACCCATATCCAGAGCATATAACACTTTATCCTTAAGATTTTCTGGTATATCGCCTTGAATGATTCTATGAGCAAGACCTTCTGCGATGGCAGTTTTACCCACTCCAGGTTCACCTACTAAAATTGGATTGTTTTTAGTTCTACGAGATAAAATTTGGAGTACTCTTCTTATTTCCTCGTCTCTTCCAATTACAGGGTCCAATTTTCCGCTATCGGCAAGCTGGTTCAAGTTTTTTGCATACTTCTCCAATGAGTTGTAAGTCTCTTCGGCGCTTTGTGACGTTACATTATTACCTTTCCTAAGTTCGGTAATAACGGCATTCAAATCCTTTTCGCTTACCCCTTGATCTTTCAATATTTGGCCAATCTTACTTTTTGACTTAAATATTGCAAGAAATAAATGTTCTATGGAAACAAACTCGTCACCCATCTTTTTACTGAGAATGGTAGCCTCGTTCAATGTTTTGCCCGCTTCCCTGGAAAGAACAATCTCTCCACCTTGTACTTTAGGGAAGGATTGCATTTCTTTTTCTAGAATTTGCTGTACAAGGCTAAAATTGATGCCCAGTTTTTTTAGTATGAACGGTACCACATTCTCTTCTACTTCTGTAATTGCTTTGAAAATATGCTCGTTCTCTATTTGTTGATGCCCCATTTCTTGGGCCAGGAGCTGTGCCCTTTGGACGGCTTCCTGTGATTTTATAGTGAAATTATTAAAGTTCATTTTATATGTGTTTTTAATTAAGAATCTTATTTTTGAGGAATGGATTACAATAATCCTACCAACTGAAATCAAGCGACATAATGTCTGTAAACACCTTGATTTTAAAGACAATAAGTCAGTTCAAAAGTCGGCTGAAGGCAAATCAATAATTAAGAATGGGAATATTTAGTGGATTGTTTGGAAGTTCAAACAAAAATGATGATAAGCATAAAAATAAGGTTTCTTGGATTCCGTTGGAATCGTTGAACCAACTGGAAGAAATTGAAATCAATTCCAAAGGAGTGCCTCAAGTGATTTTTAAACATTCCACTACCTGTGGAATTAGTAGGATGGTACTAAATCTGTTTACCTCGGCTTACGCTTTGGAAGAAGGTAAAATGGATTTCTATTTTCTGGATTTACACGCGCATAGGGAAATTTCAAATGCCGTAGCGCAAAAATTTCAGGTAATGCACCAATCCCCTCAATTATTGATTGTTAAGAATGGGGTAGTGGTGGCCCATGATTCCCATGGAGCAATTGCTGAGTTGAAACTTGAAAATTACTTATAAAAAAACCTGTAAGGGGCTTTTCTTAATTGAATCTTTGTCTCGTGAGGATGCTCTTTAGGTTTCCTTTTAAGTCTTCGCCTGCGTCATAAACCATTTGCTCATTAGTAGGGAAGGGAACTCTTGCCAATTGTAGTAGCGACACTAGTTCGTTGTCCAACGCACGTTTATCGCCATCATAGTTTGCATACACGTGCTCAAATACAAATTCACTCGCCAAAGGATATTGGTTTATCTGTTGTTTTTTCCTCAAATCTGTAAAGTTGACCACACCGGTGACTTTAGCACTTTTAAACTGTGTAAACTGATAAAAATCACATTTAACCGTTTTAAAATTATCGATCTTCACCCTATTTCCAAGACTATCTCGAACAACGTTCCCATCTCTATCGGTAGCAAATTTATAGCCATCTTTTATTTGTCGCTCCTTACTAATTTGTTTTTCCCTTATTTGTTCAGGAGAAATAAGTATATCCTGAAAGGAAACCTGCATACTATAGTCATAATCTAAGTTGGACATTCTGTTGGTGTGGTATTCGGTCCAAAGATTATTTAGGCCATAGGTATTAAGGTTGAGTAGTTCATCCTCCAATCTTTTAGGAATGATTTTATCCGTATTGTTTATCATCTCTACAACCACATAATCCAATCCTTTTTGATAGGCTAATTCCATTTTTTGTTTGCTATCCTTATAATTTGGATTAATCTCCTCCAAGTACTTTAAGTCATCATAGGCTTGTCTATAATCCATTTTATGTACTGCCTGTTCCAGTAAGGTGACCGCGTTATTGTATAGATAATCCGATAATTTGACCTTAGCACTTACAAGTGCATCATCATAATCGTTGAAGTGGAACTTTGCATTCCTGCCTTCGTCTTCGATTCGAAGGGGTAATAAAGGTCTAATACGTTGCTGTATGGATTTAAGTCTGTCATACGTCTCGTAAATTTCTTCATAGTTAGCCGGATTGCCATCTTTTTTCAGAAATTTTACTTGTTGAAGTCCACGCTCCGTATTCTTTTTAAATCCTTCTTCTAGAAGTACGATATAAGGCTGATTGCTTTTTTTGTTTTTGTTTTCCGCAATATTCAAAATGGCCTTGTTGATTGCCGTTTCATAATTGCCGGAGTTGATTGCCTCTTGCGTCCGCTTAACTCCACTACAAGAGCATAGGACAATAAATACGCTATAAAGTAGAATTTTTTTCATGGTTGAATTTTTTATGGTTTCAAGGTTGTTTTCAATTGCCGTGCCATAAATGGTTTTATAAATAACGATAAAGGGTGAAGAATAGTGTAATTTCGATGAAAAGCCCAGTTTTTAAAAATTCCAAATTTTAATCACTTGGATAGGATGCCCCAAAATTGTTAACTTTTGTTTGATAAATAGTTGATCTAACGTGGTATTTTTTTGTGAGGAACTAACACGTATTCGTATTTTTGCAGCCTACTTTAATACCAAATGAAATGGAAAGGGATTCTAGAATTTTTGAACTTATAGAGGAAGAGAAACAACGGCAAATCAATGGAATTGAATTAATTGCCTCCGAAAATTTTACGAGTCCACAAGTAATGGAAGCGGCAGGGTCGGTTTTGACCAATAAGTATGCGGAAGGTTATCCTGGAAAACGGTATTATGGCGGTTGTGAGGTAGTAGACAAAGTGGAACAATTGGCAATAGACCGAGCAAAAGAATTGTTCGGTGCAGCTTATGCAAATGTTCAACCGCACTCCGGTTCACAGGCCAATGCCTCCGTTTATCATGCTTGTCTACAACCTGGGGATACCATTCTTGGCTTTGACCTTTCACATGGGGGTCATCTAACACACGGATCTCCGGTCAATTTCTCGGGAAGGTTGTATAATCCTGTTTTTTACGGGGTAGACGAAAAGACAGGGATGCTTGATTACGATAAAATTCAGGAGATTGCTTCCAAAGAAAAGCCGAAGCTTATTATAGCCGGTGCTTCCGCCTATTCCCGTGATATGGATTTTAAGAAGTTTAGGACTATAGCTGATAGTGTCGGGGCACTTTTACTTGCCGATATTTCACATCCGGCAGGCCTTATTGCAAAAGGATTATTGAATAACCCCATACCTCATTGTCATATTGTGACGACTACTACCCATAAAACGTTAAGAGGTCCACGGGGAGGACTTATTTTGATGGGAGAAGATTTTGACAATCCATTCGGCATAAAACTAAAAAATGGAAATTTGAGAAAAATGTCCACCTTATTGGATTTAGCCGTTTTCCCGGGCAACCAAGGTGGACCTTTGGAACATATTATTGCTGCGAAGGCTGTTGCTTTTGGAGAAGCATTGACGGACGAATTTGGGCAGTATATGCTTCAGGTCAAGAAAAATGCCGATGCAATGGCGAAAGCTTTTGTAGATCTGGACTACCATATCATATCAGGAGGCACGGACAACCATATGATGCTTATCGATTTAAGAAATAAGAATATTTCTGGAAAAGATGCTGAAAAAGCATTGGTTCTGGCTGATATTACCGCAAACAAGAATATGGTTCCTTTTGATGATAAATCTCCTTTTGTAACTTCTGGAATACGATTTGGAACGGCTGCTATAACAACTAGAGGGTTGTTGGAAGACGATATGGAAACCATTGTATCCCTAGTTGACAAAGTATTGCTTCATCCAGAGGATGAAAGCATTATTTCAGAAGTAAGGGAAACTGTAAATAAAATGATGGGCAGTAGACCAATTTTCAATTCAATGATGGTTAAGGCTTAGTCCTCTAACATATACAAATCAAGGTCGGCCGGAATAAAAGAATTTTTTTGAAGATCGTAGATAAGCGCCTCTTCCTCTGAATCTAAATAGATTCCCCAGTATTGAAAATAATTTTTTGGGCACTCATCTATAATCTGTTTTTCTGAAAATATAGGGTTCTGTACTTTATCCTCAAAAACAGGAACAAAAATTTCATATGGCCGTTCGCTTAATCCCTTAGTTAAAAATACATAGTGATTTGCAATTTCTGTAAGAACATCGTGTAATTGTTCAGGAATGCTGTAATCGTAAATCTTCTTTATAACAATACTGGTATCGTTAAAAAATAAGGTAAGTTCCTCAAAATCAATATTCATGTTGTTTTGAACGGTCAAAGCCTCAAAACTTTTCTCGAAAGAAGATTGGTTATTGGTATCATAACCCCATCTTCCTTTATTAAAATGCCCTAGCATTTCTACCAAAGTAATGGGACAAACCATGTCCAATGCCATAGAAATATCACAATTACGCGTACTACACTTAACAAGGGAAACTTTAGAAAAATAGTTTTTTTCTAAGGATTTCAGGAACTTTTCAAGTCCTAAAACTCCGGAATTTGAATCTATATCGGTTAAAATTCCGCGCTCTTTTCCATCAAAATTTAAACGCATATATGAATAAATTTTATCAATTTTTCCTAAATATAACTTTAAGAACAATTTTTTGGGACTAGAAAAACCTTAGAAATATGGAGGATATTGTTATAAAAGAACGCGTTTTTACACAAGTAACTGAAAATGAATTACTTACAAAAAAATGAAAATTATTAAGAAAAGTACTACAAAAAACCTCTTTTTTTAGCCTCTTCAATCAGGGCCATATCGTTACCGTTCTTGATATCGAAGATTGATTTCAATTGTCTTTTACGTGCTTCAACAGTAGTATTGGTTGAGGCAATAAGTGGCGCAATGTCCCTTGTTCTAGTACCTTGGGAGAGGTGGTATAATATTTGCTCATCCTGTTTGTCCAAGATGATATCATTGGCCATTCTTCTTCTAATGGCCGCCAATGCACCGGCAGTGTAATAGGGGGGATTGTGGACAACCGTTTCTACCATGGCTTTTAAAGATAGCTCATCAATTTCTGATTTCACCATATAGCCTTCTGGGTTCACGGTCTGAAAAATACTGTTGATTCTATAATTATCGCTAAAAGAAGACATAAAAACAATTTTGGAATTGGGGACCACTTCTCGCGCCAATACCCCCAAATCTACCCCGGTTCTTGGGTCTTTTGAATCTGCAGGAAATAATTGAATGTCCAGTAGTATTATATCATAACGTAGGGATTTCGCGGAAAACTCTATTTTTTCCTTTCCCATATCATAACTTTTTGCAATATCCACCCTAACCTCAAGGTCACTGAATTCGGCATCTTCCAAAATATATTTATAACCAAGTGTGGTCATTTCATGATCGTCTACCGCTAAAATCCTAACCGTCTTCATCAATTGTTTATCTTGTTACACTAAACGTTTTGCAATTGCCCTTTATTGCTGTCCTCGATAGGAAGAGTGCCGGCAATCGGAATTTTTAAAGATACAAAGGTACCTTTTCCCGGCGCAGAATCCATAAACCATGTGCCATTTAATTTAGCGACTCTTGAGGCTATATTTCGCATTCCAATACCTTTCTTTTCCTTGTTTAATTGAAACCCCTTACCGTCATCCTTTATCGATAAATTAAAAAACTCTTCGTCCCTATCAAAGTTAATGAAGAAATTTTCACAGTTGGAATGTTTAATGGAATTTTGAAGCGTTTCCTGAATTATGCGATACACATTAATTTTGATGTCTCCTTTCAAGCTATCCCAATCCTCATCTTCTTCGTAATTGAAAACGGTATTAATGTTAATGTTCTCTCGGGCATTTGCCAAAAGGGATTCGATAGAACTAACAAAATTATTTATTTTCTGATAGGCATTATGGCTCAATTCGTGGGAAATGGAACGTACCTCGTTTTCCACATTCTTTAATGCATTAATGGCTTCTGAACGCTCCTTTATGGCTTCCGCATCCGCTTTTTTGTTCAAACCTGTAAGTACCATACGCGCTCCAAGCATTTTACCAAGTACGCCATCATGCAATTCTTCCGAAATTCTTTTTTGTTCCATGCGCTTAACCTCATCTACTTTTTGTTTTTGGGCAAGCATCAAATTGAAAATTTCTTGGTTATTCGCCTGTTGCTGCTGTTGAAATAATAACTTCTGATTTTTAGAACGTTGATTAATAATCACGTATACGGAAAGTCCTAACAAAAAGAAACCGACCGCTATTCCAGCCCACATTTGTTTCTCTTTTGATAGAATCTCCGTTTGCTCGGTAAGCACTTCATTTTCGGCAATGAATTCATCCGTTTCAAAACGGATACGTGCAAATTTATTACGTGCCTGCCGCTCCTCCTTTTGTAAACTATCGTTTAAAGCAATGTATTGTTGTACGTATTTGGAAGCATTTTTAGTATCAATTTTGGACAAAAAGGCTAAGGTTTCCAATAGCCGCTCATTATTACTGCTTTCTTTTGAAAAAGCTACGGCGTTTTTTGCATCTGAAATGCTCGTTAACGTATCACCTTTGTATAGGTTATATTTAGACAATGTGCCATAAGATGCTGCCAGACTTCTAATATCTCCGATACTAGCCTTAATTCGAATGGACTTTTCAATGAGATTGTAAGCTCCAAAGGTATCTTTTAGTTCTATTTTACAGATTGCCAAATTATTTAGTGCTTTCGCATACAATAAAGGATCTTTTTGAGATAGACTATCGGTTTCTAAAACTTCATTGAATTTTTTTGCAGCTTCTTTAAAGTTTCCTTTATCACGGTTTACTATACCAATATTATTCTTGTTTTCTACTAATAAGGATTTTGGATTGCTCAGTTTGTTTAAATAGAACAACGCCTCTGAATAAAATTTGAGTGCCCTATCATGTTCACCGATGGCGTTTGAAACAATACCTAAATTATTATAACTACTATATAACTGTCTATATTTATTTAGCGGTTTAAGACGTTCAATTGCCATTATAGTCGTTGCCTCACTACCTATATAATCCTTAACATCGGCCTGTTCGTTGGCCATATTGAATAACATTCTACCAGAAAAAAAGGAATCTTTTTTAGCTTCATAAATTTTCTGTGCCTCAGAATAACTGTAATATGCACTATCCTTAATTGAATGCTTCCTGTAAAAGGATCCTAAATCCCAAAAGGCTTCTGCAAGTACAATCGAATCCGATTTTTGTTTGGCAAGACTTATCGTCTGCTTATTTACATTCCTAAATAAAAGTGAATCTTCAGTTGCTGTTACAAAAGATAATTTGGCCAAATGTTTAACTTTTATAGAGTCATTTTTAATTTTTTGAGCTAAAGTATAAGCGTTTTTTAATAAAAAAACTCTTTCAGATTCTGAGATAGAGTCGTTTCTACTCTGCTTTATTAATAGTAACACATTGTCCACCTCACTTTGCCCATAACTAAAAGAACAAAGAAAGAAGAAATAAAAAACGAGGTTTTTCTTTAGAAATTTAAATTTCAAAAATATTGTTTTGATTAGCAACACTTAACTACAAGATATAAAAAAGCCCTGAACAAAAGGTTCAAGGCCAAGGAATATTATGTATACTTTGAAGATTTAGCCGATAGGGTCGTCTCTTCTATCTTCTTTGGAGGAGCACCCGTCACAAGCAAGCATTGTGCTCAAATCTTGCATAAAATCAAATTCATTTGCGGTGTTTTCTACCACGTAAGTGGTTAGTCCCAATGCCATTAATGCTACTGCGAAAATACTTGCTACTTTTTTCATTTTAAATAATTTTTAGTTAGAGGAATTTTTTATTACTATACCAAAGTAATAAGCTTAAGCGGCTATCTGAAGCAAATTGGAACGCACTTAGTGAAAGACCGGAATGTGTTAGTAAATGACCTGTTTCTGAGAGAATTCGTTAATTTAGGTTGGAAACGGTGCTTTTTGAAAGTATTTTTTTGAGATTGTCCATGTTCTCCCGATAGGATTTTGAGAAAGGCAGTGGTTTGTGCACTTCTTTTAGAGAACAGATGGATTTGCCAAAGTTGATGCGTGAGACGTAATCTGTGTTGACTATATAGCTTTGATGGATTCTAATAAAGTTTTTAGGTAATTGCGCCTCAAAGGTCTTTAATGTTTTGTAAGCATTGGTAATCGTACCATCCTTCATTATAAATTCCGTGGTATTATTGTCAGCTTTTAAGTACAAAATATCACCCGTGTTTAAATAATGAAAATCTTTGTAGGATTGTAGACAAATGGTTTCGGGGGCTTTTTCCTTGGGTACTTTTCTTTTTAGTTTTAAGAGCGACTTTCGAATATCGAATTCGTTATAAGGTTGTAGCCAATAATCGAAGAAATTATTTTTTATGGCCTCATAGGCATGTTCCTTTGATTTTGAAATCCCGATAATTATGGGCAACTGATTTACATACTGGTGCAGCTCCATTACCATTTGGAAAAGACTTGTCGCCTGTTCGTTAAGATTTAAAAAAACAATATCAGGGGAATATTTAAGGATGGAGTTAATACCATCCGATGCAGATTTTGTGAGTCCTATACAATTAAAGTCACCATAGTCCTCCAAAAATGCGCGTAACTGCAAATTGGAGATGGCATCAGAGTCTATGATGGTGTAAGAATATTCCAAAATTATAGTGTTCCCCAGCAAGTTACAAAGAGGCACTAAAATCCTTTACTAGAAAAACCTTATAAATATGGAGGTTTTTGTTATAAAGTGTTACTAACCAGTCTCTTTGAAAGAAAAACCCTCCAAAAATTCTATTTTTTGTTGTTTTATTCTTTGGAAATTCCTTGGTAGGCACCTAAATCGGAACTTGAAATTCTACTATTTCCTAAAATATCCAATGGCACTTGGGATGAAATAGTTGTGTTCCCAGAATTTACAGCGTCAGAATCCAATCCAATTCGTAAATCATTTGAGGAAGGAAGGAAAAAATCCGCTTCTCCGTTCAAAATAATAGCGCTGTAGTTATTACTTGATTCAAAATCATACAACGGGTCGTCAGAAAAAATACCTTCGGTATCATTGAACTTAAGGATGCAGTTTGTGAAATTATATTCAAGAGTATTCTGCCCATTGGTATTTAAGGAAAGTTCAACAGGATTTGCACCATCTATAATACAGTTCTTGAAATCGGCCTTCACCAAGTCCCTAGAATCAGTCCTATTCAAGGGATTGAAATTAGAAATTAATAGGGTAGGAGTGTTCCTAAATCCTTTGTTCCAATAATTAGCAATTGTGCTATGAATAAAAGAATAGTTTCCGCCTAATTGACAATGCAAGGACGAGACGCCCGCACTTCCCAATGCCAAATTCTCTGCGGTTATAAAGGCACTGGTCGCGAACATATTATAAGCGGAACTATTATAGATTTGGCTATTTTTTATAGTTAGGGTCGGTTCATCTATCACAGCATCACCAGCTATATACAGACCTATACTGGCATTTTTTATTGTTAGGTGATTAATCGTGTTGTTTTTACTTCCTTCTGAAATCCAAACCGCGCCCCATTGTCCAGGTACATCTGAAAATTCAGGCTCTAGTCGGTCTCCTTCAAAAATGACTTCCCCCCCTAACTGTTCTGAATCTTCACTTAAAACTCCATTTATGGTAATTGCCGCTCCACTTTGAACAAATATACCCGAATCCTTATGAAAATAAATCCTAGTTCCCGCGTCCATAATCAGTTCGGTGGAATCGGGCACTACAGCATAACCATAGATTACATAAGGTTTTTCATTGGAAAAAACAAGTTGATTTTCATCTAGAACAAAACCTTGAACCACTAGTTCATTTCCATTGGTGTTGGTATTTAAGGTAATCGTTTCTTTTGTTCCATCGTCGTTTGTTCTTGGAAACAGAAAAGTGGCATCTTGTACTAGGGTTACCAGTTCCACGGTTTGTTGGTTTTCTCCGTTATCGAATTGTATAGCGTCCGTGTAAAGTAATGTGTTTGCTACATCGGATTCAAAATTTACAGTCGTCTCAATAAATATGAACAAGCTGTCCTTGGCATTAAGCGGAACATTCATAAATGCATCTCCAGTGGCGCCATCAACATTCAATCTATAGTTGCTTGCAATTCCTTTTTCTAGATTAATGGATGGGATTACTACATCTTCACTAGACTGATTGTAGACCTTTAATGTATAGGTACTGCTGCCTATAGTACTAAAAACGGTATCCAAAAAAACGGTATCGCGGGAAAAAGATAAACGGCCCTGGCTGGGGCTGTATTCAAAATCCTTGCGGCAAGAACTGCCAACAATGAGAATACCGATTACTATGAAAACAAAAACGACTTCTTTTTTCACTGCTTATTTTGCTTTAAAATGAGCCGGTTTAGGAGAACAGCACTTTTATTTCTTCGGAAATCCGAATAGGTTTTTGGGTATTTTTATTCACTAAACACCATTCTGTAGTTGAACGTAGGATTGGATTATTTGTTTTGCCATGAAACATTTCCACAATCCTTGTAGATTTAGCTCCCTTACTACTTTTGATGTGGGTTTTAAGAAGTATAGGGTCATTTATCAGGGCTGAGGATAAATATTCAATGTAATGGGTCATTACTACCCAAACCACATCGTCCTGAATCTTCTTAGGGGCTACTTTTTGCCAATGTTCTTTGGAAATGTCCTGTATCCATTGCACGTAGCGCACATTGTTCACATGATCAAGGTCGTCCAGATCTCTTTCGGATACTACAATTTCTTTAGAATAGCTGGACATTTATTTCTTTTGGATTTGTACTTCAAAAAGTTTGTCCCAGTCTTTACCGGTAACAAAAAAGGTCTTTTTTTTAGCATGGTAGGCAATACCGTTTAGCACATTATTGGAATCCCAATCTTCACCTTTTGTAACCTTATCGCTTAAGCCGCTAAAATTGATTACCCCCTCTATAGCTCCACTTTTACTATCAATAATCATGACGCTTGGTTTTTGATAGACATTCGCATAAATTTTACCATCTACATATTCCAGTTCGTTCGCGTTGTTGAAGATTGAGGAGTTGGTCACGATTTCTATATGACTTTCTTCAATAAGCGTTATGGGGTCTAATATCCAAATTTTTTCGGTGCCGTCACTTTTATAAAGTTTTTTACCATCATTCGTCAAACCCCAACCCTGTCTGCTCTTCCCATATTGGAAATTGTCCAATTTGGTCATATTCTTTTGATCGTAAATAAAACCAATACCACTCTGCCAAGTAAGCTGATAGATTTTCCCGTCAAGAATGGTGATTCCTTCTCCAAAATACGCTTTGTCCAAATCAATTTGATTCCAGACTTTTCCAGTCTTATAATCCAATTTTCTAAGAAAAGACCTTCCCTTTTGACCGGTACCCTCATATAAGGTATCATTATAAAACTCCAAGCCCTGTGTATAGGCATTGGTATCATGGGGATATTCGTTTAGTATGGTATAGGTATAAATTTCCGGTGCATTTTGAGCGAGTACTTTTAAGTTCTTATTGATTTCTACGGTATTTCCCTCGTAAACGATTTTGGCCGTCAAGGTTTTATTGCCCAATTTAGGAATGGAAAAGTCAATTTTGTTATCGGTCAGTTGAATTTCCTCACCATCAATGCTATAGGTGACCTTTTCAATGGTTTTGTCTTTTAGGTTTTTGATGGCTACTCCAAGAATATCGTTTTGATTGATAACCTTAGGATTGCCTTCCAATTCAATGGCAAATAGAGAAGAGGGTTTTTGATTTCCACTTCCGCAGGAAATTAAAAACACCAGTATAAAAACTGAAATTATCGACTTGTATATGTTCATTAAAATTGAATTTGTACTTGCAGCTGATTTATAGTCTTAAAACGACTTGAAGCCAACGTGTTTTCTAATAAAAAGCAAGTTAAATCATAAATTTAGAAACTAAAAAGGATTGGGAAAGATTTAAAAGATTGTATATTTGCACCCGGCAAGTCCTACACGACCAGCTCCTGTAGAATCCCCCAGGGTGGGAACGCAGCAAGGGTATACGGTCGTAGCGGTGCGATGTAGGTAGCTTGCCTTTTTTTCTGCCTCAAACTTAGGAAACTTTAGCCTAAACCTCTTTTTTATTTCATTTCTTCTTAGTTCAATATAATGTTCGTTGTCCTTCTTTTTATTTGTTAATTTGTAAAACAAATGAAACGTAAAATTGTATTAATAACCGGTGGCTCATCCGGTATTGGAAAAGCAATAGGGGTATATTTAACCTCAAAAGGGTACATTGTATATGGAACTGCACGGAACCCTGCCAAATATCCAAATTTCAAGGATTTTAAACTTTTACAAATGGATGTTAGGGATTTTGACAGTATAACTGCCGCCCTGCAAAGTTTGTTGGAAAAAGAAGGTAGGTTAGACGTCCTTATCAACAATGCGGGTATAGGCATTACCGGTCCTTTGGAAGAAACCCCGACCAAAGAAATCCTAAAAGCGTTCGATACTAATTTTAACGGACCGCTTAACGTTATAAAAGCCGTACTTCCTCAAATGCGAATTCAGAATAATGGATTAATAATAAATATTACGTCCATTGCCGGTTATATGGGACTGCCTTTTAGGGGTATTTATTGTGCCACTAAAGGTGCCTTGGAAATAATTACGGAAAGTTATAGATTGGAAACAAAAAAATTTGGGATTTACTTTACATCCCTGGCTCCTGGGGATTTTGCTACCAATATAGCATCCGGAAGATATCACGCTCCTGTAGTAAAAGATTCGCCCTATGAAGAGGCATACCAAAAAACACTTTCTTCCATAGACGAAGATGTGGACAATGGCGGTAATCCTTTAGAAGTTGCCAAAAAAGTACTACACATCATCAATACTAAGAACCCAAAGGTCCATTACAGAGTGGGTTCTTTTCTACAACGGTTTTCAATTGTTCTTAAGAGAATATTACCAGGTAAGGTATACGAAAAATTATTGCTAAACCATAGCGGTGTTTAGTTATCAATAACCTATAAATTATTGTAGATATTTGAGAACGCGTCTACGATTAATCCATTTTCTGTAATAACGCATTTGTTCATAGGAATAAGGATAAATGTTTCCGTTAATTCCTTGAAATTTTCAGAGCGGTATTGCTTGGATGGATCTAGCTTAAAGTTTTGGATGATTCCGTTCCAGTTATTCTCATCAGTTTTTACGTTGATACCGATAAAATCAACATTGTCATGTTTTGAGTTGAGCTCGGAAACCCTTTTAAACATCCGTTCATAATGATTTTTGTTGGTTGACGACCAGAAATAGAAGATTACCTTTTTATCCTGTGCAATTTCAGGCAGCGATTTTTTCGTTCCGTCAACCGAAATCACTTCAATATTAGGTAGTTTTTCACTGGGTTGTATTTTTCTGATACCATTGTATAGGGTCTCAATTTCCTTAATATGGACGTTATTACCGGAAACTTTCTGAAACTTGTCTATAAATATTTTATTATTATCGGGATGATTATGTTCTTTTAATAAATAATTGAAAGCTACATTTCTGAACAAGTTATCCCTCAATTCCTTTTCATTCACTAAACTATCAATCAGGTGAAGTTTATGTTCATTAAAATGCAATTGATTCTTGACGATTTTTCCTTCCACTCCGCAATCATGGGAGCATGACATGTAAGATAGATTTCCAAAATGGAATTTCATAAAATCATAATAAGGCCTAAGATAATTCAAACGCTTGTTGTCATAATCGATATTCTTTCGATACGAATAAAAATCATTAGGCAACTCATGAATGGTATTTTCACCAAGTTTTCTTTTATGTTCAAAAGGATATAGCTCCATATAGACGTAGTACGTATAATCTATGCTGGCTTTGGCAATTTCGTATGCAGTGTCCGAGATGCCAATATCACTTTTCAAGGCATCCAGCTCCCCTAATTTTTCCTTTTTTAAAGTCGAAACCTGCTGCTTGAAATCCTGAGGCTCTAAATCATAGTATTTTCGGTACATTTCCTCTTCTTCGTCTTCTTGCGCCAAGAAAAGCTCCAACAAGAAATTATTGACACCTTCGTTGGTGCCTGAAAAGACTAGGGATTCATCAAAGTCCACAGTATTTAAACGGAGCTGAACACTATCGCTCTTTTCCAAATAAACATATTGAAATTCCGGCTCGTGATTAAAATGATACAAGCCATCCTCAATTGAATCCAGTTCAAAAGAAAATCGATTATTCCCATCAAGTTTTGTAGAATCCAACGCCTTGGCGCCTTTGTAAAGAACAACGTATTCACTGGTGGGGTTTACGATTTCACCGGAAAACAACACTGAATCTTTATCTTTTTTGCTGTCGGAACAGCTTATGCATATAAGTGATAATAGTAGGGGTATATATTTATCCATACACAAATTACGCCATGTTTCGAAATCAAAATTAATGAACCCCCATCGCCAATGCTGTTAATAGCGCGTTAAATATTAGTGGGTTACGTTCAACCGTACCTTATTATCGTCATACGCTAAGAATGTTGGTTTTGGGCATTAAATTTCTGTACTTTTGCACGGATTTTAAAAAGCACACTATGTTATCGGTATCTAATTTGTCGGTTCAATTTGGTAAAAGAGTATTATTTGACGAGGTAAACGTGACCTTTACACAAGGAAACTGTTATGGAATAATAGGTGCCAATGGCGCCGGAAAATCTACCTTTCTAAAGATAATAGCAGGTCAAATAGACCCCACCTCGGGCCATGTCCACTTGGAACCGGGCAAACGAATGTCGATATTGGAACAAAATCACAACGCTTCCGATGAATTTACCGTTTTGGAAACGGTAGTGATGGGCAATAAACCCTTATATAAAATTAAAAAAGAGATTGATGCACTGTACGCAGACTATAGCGACGAGAATGCGGATAGAATAGGGGAGTTGCAAGTTCAATTTGAGGAAATGAACGGCTGGAACGCGGATAGCGATGCCGCGGCCCTACTTTCAAATCTTGGCATTAATGAAGAACTGCACTATACCCTAATGTCCGAGATGGACTCCAAATTAAAGGTTCGTGTGTTACTTGCACAAGCTTTGTTCGGTTCCCCAGATGTCTTAATTATGGACGAACCTACGAACGATCTGGATTATGAAACCATAAGTTGGTTGGAAAACTTTCTTGCGGATTATGAAAATACGGTGATTGTGGTTTCCCATGATAGACACTTTCTGGATACTGTGTGTACCCATATTGGAGATATAGATTTTGGAAAACTCAATCTCTATTCCGGTAATTACACATTTTGGTATGAAAGTAGCCAATTGGCCGCAAGACAAAGGGCACAGCAGAACAAAAAGGCAGAGGAAAAGGCTAAGGAATTACAGGAATTCATTATGCGCTTTAGTGCCAATGTTGCGAAGAGTAAACAGGCTACCTCGAGGAAAAAAATGCTTTCAAAGCTTAAAGTGGATGATATAAAACCTTCTAGTAGAAGATATCCTGCCATTATTTTTGACCGCGAACGCGAGGCGGGCGACCAGATATTGAATGTTGAGGGACTTGCCGCCTCTTCTGAAGATGGCGATCTGTTGTTTGAGAATATAAATATCAATCTTGCAAAGGGCGACAAAGTAGCTTTGATTTCAAGGGATTCCAGGGCTACCACGGCTTTTTACGAAATTGTGAATGGAAACAGAAAAGCGGATAAAGGCTCTTTTCAATGGGGCGTTACAACAAATCAGTCCTACCTACCTGCGGATAATTCACACTTTTTCACGGAGAATATTAATCTTGTGGATTGGCTTAGACAATGGGCAAAAACCGAAGAAGAAAGAGAAGAGGTATATATTAGGGGGTTTTTAGGCAAAATGCTATTCAGTGGTGAAGAGGCATTAAAAAAATGTACAGTACTTTCAGGTGGGGAAAAAGTGAGATGTATGTTGAGCCGGATGATGATGCTAAGAGCCAATGTTCTCATGTTGGACGAACCTACGAATCACTTGGATCTGGAAAGTATTACCGCTTTCAACAACTCCCTCAAGAATTTTAAAGGAACGGTTCTTTTTACAACACATGACCACGAGTTCGCGCAAACAGTTGCCAATAGAATTATAGAGCTCACTCCTAAGGGCAATATTGACCGTTATTCTACGTTTGACGAATATATGTCTGACAAGACATTAAAGGAACAGCGGGGCAAAATGTATGCAGTTCCGGTATAGTATAGTTTAACCCAAATCTGTACATTATGAAAACCTACGCCTATCTGGCCGGCCTACTGTCGGCTATAATGATTTTGTCTTGCAGTACATCTGATGTAGAATCGGGAAATGAGGTTGAAAACTCAGTTAATGCCGACTATGCGGTTTTATTACAAAATTCCTCTTCATTAACTGAATCATTTTTAAACTCCAGTTCGGATGGACTGGAAGTAAACAATAAAGTGAGTGATTTTCCAGGTTTCTCAAAACCTGATGTAAGCTACCGATCGGAATCCAATTTTAGTTTTTACCATAAAACCGGTGATTGCCAGGGAGAAGTGCTTATCTACGATTTTAATGACGAGTCAAAAGCTGAACTTCAGGTTTTTATGGATTTGGATCCTTGTAATCTGACCATAACTGCCGTTGCACATACACCAAGTCGTCTTTTCTTGTCTTTTGTAATTGAGTCTGCCGGAAAGGAAAAAGGATACTTTGTTAGAACCATAGATTTACAATCTGCAAATAAGTCGTTTGTGGATTTAGAACTCCAAAAAAAGCCGATACAGTTAGTTCCAGTAAATAATCGATTGTTCATCTTAAATTTTGATGAAGAAATTACTGATGAGAATGGTCTTGAAGTGATGGACATTGCCTCGGGCACAATAATTCATGAGATGAACCTTGGTTTTGACGCTGGGCAAATTTTTGAAAATCCAAACGGAGACCTCATCATTAGTTACCCGGAATTGCATACTACGCTGAATACTAGTGCTCTAACTGTTGTTTATACCCCATACGGTTCTGGAACGGAACCAAATTTCGTGAATTCAAAAACCGTATCTTTTGATGCAGAGGGTAAAATGTATTATCAGTTGAGTGTAGAAGGCGCGGAGACAGAAACGCTGCCGGCCGTTTATGACTTTAATGGTAATAACGCTGTACTCTATTTTTTTGAAAATTTCTTGACCGATGCACAATTAAACGTAGAATTTATGGTCGCCTCGACAACTACTGTGGCATACGATGAAGAAAATGACTTAATTCTAATTGGCTACAAAAAGTCAGGAACCGACGGTAAAGGTGGACTTATGCGTATAACCCCGTCACCAGATTTAACCTTTGTGGATAATATAGATTTGGAGGGTATACCCTACGCTATATTTTCAAAATAGTGTAAATACACTGCGCTTGGATTAAGCATTAAAATATTTACTGTTCCAAATAACAGGATTAAAATTTTTACCCAAAGCAAAACCGTAGAATATTACTACGGATGCAATACACTTGAACATAAAGAAATAGATAATCCAAAATTCTGCAGCGGAACTAGATTTTGAAAAAAGTCCGGAAGGTACCATTAGGGTTACCAAAAAACTAATGCAAAGTACCAGTGCGGTAAGGTTAACAATGTTTTTAAATGGCCACATTAAGAACTTGCGAAAAGGATGTAGGTCGTTTCCCCATTGATGGATTAAATAGAAATATTGATTTCCGATAGGGGCAAACAATAAAGGGTCATCTTTATCTTCCAGCTTAAAAAGTTTTGATGGGGCAATTATTTTGAATCCTTTGAGCTCAATATCATGTTCTTTTTCTAAGGATTTAATCTTTGATATGGCTTCCAATGGAATTTTACCCTTAAAATATTTTGAATCCAGAAATCGCAACCGATAATCTATACAGATATTTTTAATCTCATCTATGTGATAGATTCGAGCGGTTTCAAGCAAATCAAAATTGAAAGCGTTCGCTGGAATAACTTTTCCATTGGCGATGGTGTTCTCAATTCGTGCAGTTTTCTCATTATCCTTTGTCAAAATTCTGTAAACCTGTTCCAACGTTTTTTTTTGTTCTAACTCATTCTTGGATTTTTCAGAATTCAGCTTCTCCCGAATATTTGTTTTTTTAAACAGCATTTTCCTTTTTTTTAGCAATTCTCTCAAAGTTAATTATTAAATAAAGGCAATGAAATTCTGTTTAACATTTACAAATGTTAATATTATGTTAATTAAGATGAACGGGTTACTATTTGTCATAATAATTCACGTTTGAATTGTATATTGTCGATGAAAGATTACCTTTCGTCGATTAGATTAATTTTTGCCCCAACCCAACTATCTTATGAAAAAATGGACGTCCCCCGTGTCCCTTTGTCTAGTGCTTCTCTCCATGTTTTGCACAGCGCAGGAAAACACTATCAAAACCAATTTAAATACGCTAGTTTCAGTTATAGACTCGGATAAGTCCATTATGAAATACACTGAAAATTCTGAAAGGCATACCATGCTTTTAAGTGCATTGCGTGCTTCAGAATTGGATGCTGTTTTGGGTTATGATGGTCAATTTACTGTATTTGCACCTTCAAACTTAGCCTTTGAAAAACTTTCTGAAGTAACGGTCAATAAACTATTGGATCCCCAAAATAAGAAGGCGTTGCGCGCAGTACTTTCCTATCATATCATAGCTGGAAAACTCACCGCTTCAAAAATATTGAAGGCGATGTGCAGAGGTATGGGTACGGCAACATTTACGACGATATTAGGGGAGAAGATAACAGCTTCCATGAGTGGAATAGATATCGTATTGACCGATCAACAGGGAAAAAGTGCTAAAATAACACTGGCGGACTCCAATCGTTGTAACGGTGTCATCCATGAGATAGATTCGGTATTTATACCGGTCAAAATTTAACTACCTGAGCTCCGCATTTAGTTCACGCTCGTAATTAGCTTGTAATTTGGACATGATACGGTCTATTTGTTTGTCCGTTAGTGTACCGTTAGCGTCCTGCAAAGTAAAACTTACTGCGTATGACTTCTTGCCTTCCGGAAGATTCTTGCCTTGGTAAACGTCAAAAAGAGAGATATTGTTCAACAGTTTCCTTTCGGTTTTAAATCCAAGGTCGTAAACATCTTTAAAAGAGATGGATTCATTCAATAATAATGCAAAATCTCTCTTCACTTCCGGATATTTGGGAATTTCTGTGTAGACGATACTTTTCCTTTCCAAGAGGTCAAGAACGGTGTCCCATTCAAAATGCGCATAAAGAACTTCCTGTTTAATATCAAAATGTTTTAGAATAGATTTCTTTACTACCCCTAATAAAACAATATCATTATTGTTGGTTTTAAATGCGACACCTTCGGAAAACATATCTGAAGCTACTGGGGAATTGGATGTAGTATTGATGCCAATCCTTAATAATACTGTTTCTACAATGGATTTTAACTTGAAGAAATCCGTTTTTTTGCTTTTACCTGTCCAACTAGGGTCATTGACATCACCAGAGAGAAGAATACTTAAATATTTATTTTCTATTCGTTCACCATTTATGCTGTGATAGGTTTTTCCAAACTCGAAAAGTTTCAAATTGGCCCTTTTCCTGTTAATATTATGTCGTGCAGTTTCTAAGGACGAAAAAAGTGAACTTTTTCTGAGGATGGATAAATCACCGCTTAAAGGATTGATGATTTCAACCGCTCCAGTACTATCTTCAGCTAAGAATGAATTATAATCCGGGGAGGTTAAACTATTTGTCAATATTTCGTAATATCCTTTTGATGCCAATAGATTTCCGATGGTGGATTGAATTCGATGGTCTTCAAAGGCACTTGTTGGCGCTATGGATGCCGTAAGCTTTTCATTAAAATTGATGTTATTATAGCCGTAAACCCTTAAGATTTCTTCAATAACATCTACCTGTCGGCTAACGTCAGCCCTATATGAAGGCACGGAAAGCCCCATCCCAGCCTCGGTCACGTTCTTTACTTTAATGTCCAGAGACGCCAAAATTGATTTTATAGTATCCTGTGGTATGTTCTGACCAATAAGTTTATCTATTTTTTCGAAGGCAAGGAACACCTCAAAATCTTTCTTTTTATTAGGGTACAGATCTACAATATCTGAAGTGATGTCTCCCCCGGCAATCTCTTTGATCAATAACGCAGCTCTTTTAAGGCTGTATTCCACATTTTCAATATCTATACCACGTTCAAACCTAAAAGAAGCATCTGTATTCAGGCCATGTCTTTTTGCTGATTTTCGAATAGATACAGGGTTGAAATAAGCACTTTCCAAGAAAATTGAAGTCGTATGTTCCGTAACCCCGGAGTGTATTCCTCCAAAAATCCCGGCGATGCACATAGGCTTTTCAATATCGCAAATCATTAAATCTTCTTCATGCAGTTCCCGTTCAATACCGTCTAGAGTGGTAAATTTGGTTCCTTTTGGCATAGTCTTTACCACTATTTTACCTCCTTTAATTTTATTGGCATCAAAGGCATGTAACGGTTGGCCTAATTCATGGAGCACATAATTTGTCGCGTCTACAATGTTGTTCTTAGGTGTAATACCTATAGCGTTCAATCTATTTTTTAGCCAGCTAGGAGAAGGCTGCACAATTAAATTGCTCAAGGTAACTCCGCAATATCTTGGGGCTAATTCCTTCTTTTCAACGTCAACATCAATTTTTAAAGACCTGTTATCAACGTTAAAATGACTAATGGGCGGTGTAATCAACTCCTTGGTTATCTCCTGTTGCTTTAGTCCAGCTTTAAGATCTCTAGCCACCCCAAAATGGCTCATGGCGTCTGCCCTGTTTGGGGTCAAACCGATTTCAAAAACCTCATCATTTTCAATTTCAAAAATTTCCGAACATGGTGTCCCCGGTTTAAAACTTTCGTTGAGTATAAGAATGCCATCATGGCTATTTCCAAGGCCTAGTTCATCTTCGGCACATATCATTCCGTGACTTTCCTCTCCTCTTATTTTTCCTTTTTTAATTTTCCAAGGCTCGCCATCTTTACCATAAAGTATTGTTCCTATTGTTGCTACAGGCACTTTTTGTTCTTTGGCAACGTTAGGAGCCCCGCAAACGATTTGAACAGGTTCAGCTTCCCCAATATCTACCATGGTAACTTTTAGCTTGTCGGCATTGGAATGTTTTTCACAGCTTAAAACATGGCCAACAACAACACCTTTTAAACCACCCTTAACAGATTCAAAAGGTTCGATACCCTCCACTTCCAAGCCTAGGTCGGTTAAAAGTTCAGCTGTCTTTTGGGAATCCCAATCTATATTAATGAACTGTTTTAACCAGTTGTAAGAAATCTTCATTCGTTGAATTTAAAGGCCGTAAAGATAAAACAATGGCAGTACAGATTCAATATGACCATTAGGAATTGTTTTTAATTTTTAAATCATTCATTTTAATCGTTATTTCGTAGTCATACAAATTTTAGAGTATGAAAAGAAGCGTTTTAGTTGTTTCCATTTTTCTGTTGGTTTTTGGTTGTAAAACGGAAAAAGATAGTCAAGAGTTGAAGGAAGGTGTATGGAGAGCTCATTTAAATGTCATGGATAATCAACAGCTTCCGTTCAATTTTAAACTTTTGAAGACGACCAATGGGGATTATGAAATGGAAATACGAAATGCAGCGGAAATAATTGTTGTAGACGAAATAACAGTTAATGGAGATTCTATATGAAATTCGCACACCGGTCTTTGAAGGGTATATTGCCGGTAAATTCAGTTCCGAATCAATTCAAGGGCAATTTATCAAGGAAAGTTTGGACCGTATCGTACCTTTTGAAGCTTCTTATGGTTTTGCCGATCGTTTTCCGAATACCACGTCATCAGAAATCAATGTAGAAGGTATCTGGGAAACCGAATTTAGTCCGGGCACTGAGGATTATTATATGGGCAAGGGGATTTTCACTCAGAAAGGACAACAGGTATCGGGGACTTTTAGAACGACCACAGGGGATTATCGATTTTTAGAAGGGGTTGTGGATGGGGATTCGTTAAAACTTTCTGCCTTTGATGGAGCTCACGCATTTTTGTTTACTGCCCAAGTAAATGACAGTTCTATGCAAGGTACTTTTTATTCCGGAAATCATTTTAAGGAGCCATTCACTGCTATAATAAATGAGGACTATGAATTGCCAAGTCCAGATTCGCTGACATTTATTAACGAAGGTTATGAAAAATTGGCGTTCTCTTTTCCTAACGAAAATGGGGAAATGGTTTCTTTAAGCGATGACGAATTTGAGGATAAAGTGGTCATCGTTCAAATTATGGGGACATGGTGTCCGAACTGTTTAGATGAAACAAAATTCTTAGTGGATTATCTTGATAATAATAAAAACGAGGATATAAGGGTGGTAGGGTTAGCCTTTGAGTATGCTAAAACCGAAGCTTTGGCCTTTAGGAGTATAGAAAGACTCAAAGAAAGAATAGGGGTGAAGTACCCAATTTTATTGGCACAATACGGTACTTCCAATAAAGGTGAAGCACAAAAAAAATTACCTATGTTGAATCATATCTTATCCTACCCAACTACTATTTTTATTGATAAAAAAGGGGAGGTGAGAAGGATTCATACCGGATTCAATGGTCCTGCAACAGGTGATGCTTATACCGAATTCAAAACGGATTTCGATGACTTGATCCAAACGTTATTGTCAGAGTAACGGGAAGCCTTAAATAATAGTAGATTTTCCCAACCCAATGTTTTCATCGTTCAAGTTGGAACCTCCATCCAGTTCCATGATATTATCGGCAATAAAATCACCAACATAACTGGTACCATATTTACTACTGCCCATAATGTCCGGCGTAACTATTTTCTTGGAAAACGATTTTAATACTGCAGCCACTACCGCATCGGACTCCTCGTCCAATTTAAAATGCTGTAGAAGCATTGCCATACTAAGAATGGACGCCACAGGATTTGCTACGTTCTTGTTCTTCGCATTGGGATAGGATCCGTGAATTGGTTCGAACATCGCGTGTTCCGTCCCAACAGAGGCGGATGGTAAAAGTCCGATAGATCCCGCAATAACACTTCCTTGGTCGGAAAGGATATCGCCGAACATATTATCGGTCAAAATCACATCAAACTGACTTGGGTTCAAAATCATTTGGACGGCTGCATTATCAATGAAAAGTGATTCCAACTCGACATCAGGATAACTCTGAGCAATACTGTATACTACCCTACGCCATAATCTAGAGGTTTCCAAGACGTTTGCCTTGTCAACAAGTGTTACTTTTTTTCTTCGCTTTCTGGCCGCTTTAAACGCTAAATGGGTAATTCTACTAATTTCCTTTTCCGTGTAAGTACAGGTATCCGAAGCGGAATTTTCGTTCTCGTCCTGTGTTTTCTCCCCGTAATAAATCCCTCCAATAAGTTCTCTGTAAATCACCAAATCCGTATGTTTTACAGTACTTTTTGATAATGGAGATTGCTTGACCAATGTTGGGAAAACCTTTACAGGCCTAATGTTGGCGAAAAGCCCCAATTCCTTTCTAAGTCTAAGCAAACCTTGTTCCGGCCAAATTTTGCAAGTTGGGTCCCCATCATATTCCGGAGCTCCAATAGCGCCGAATAGTATGGCATCGGATTTTTTGCAAATATCCAGTGTTTTCTGGGGGAGTGGGTCGCCGGTATCTTTAATGGCAACAGCGCCAACCTTTGCTTTGGTAAACGTAAAACTATGTCCAAAGGTCTCCTCAACCGAGCGGAGACACTTTATGGACTGCGCCACTACTTCTGGACCAATACCATCACCCCCTAATACGGCTATATCTAAATGCATAGTTATCCAATGCTTTGGGCATTAACCCCACTCAATTCTATAATTTGGTGAATATCGTCATCTTTCACCTCTTTTTTTCTATCGGCAAATTTCAAAAACTCATCATAAACATCATCCAACTGTAATTTGGTTAGTTCATAACCAACGATTTTAGCACGGTAGGCCAAAGCTGCCCTACCGCTTCTTGCAGTAAGCACAATGGAGGATTCAGTTACACCAACATCGGCAGGATCAATAATTTCATAGGTCTCCCTGTTCTTGATTACTCCATCTTGATGAATACCGGAGCTATGCGCAAACGCATTGGCACCAACTATTGCCTTGTTTGGCTGCACGATCATGCCCATTTTTCTAGAAACCATTTTGCTGGTATCATAGAGTAATTTGCTATTAATGGTCGTATCTAAATTTAAATCAGGATGTTGTCTAAGAATCATCACCACTTCCTCTAAAGAAGTGTTCCCTGCCCGTTCGCCAATTCCGTTTATTGTACACTCGATCTGTCTTGCACCATTTATGACTCCTGCGATAGAGTTTGCTGTTGCTAAACCTAAATCGTTATGGCAATGGCATGATAGAATGGCATTTTCAATCCCTTTAACATGCTCTTTCAAGTATTTCATTTTAGCACCATATTCCTCAGGGAGACAATACCCGGTGGTGTCGGGAATATTAAGTACCGTAGCTCCCGCCTTAACGACCGCTTCACATACCTGTGCCAAGAATTCATTGTCCGTTCTTCCTGCATCTTCGGCATAAAACTCTACATCCTCCACAAAGGTCTTTGCATAACTAACAGCTTCTACTGCACGTTCTATAATCGCATCCCGATTAGAATTGAACTTAAATTTTATGTGGGAATCAGAAGTGCCAATTCCCGTATGTATTCTTGGTTTTTTAGCATGTTTTAAGGCTTCCGCTGCGACTTCAATATCTTTTTTCACTGCTCTGGTCAGCCCACATACCGTAGCGTTCTTCACTATTTTTGAGATGGCCTCGACGGATTTAAAATCTCCCGGGCTTGAAATTGGAAAACCAGCTTCAATAATGTTTACTCCAAGATCATCCAGCCGTTCCGCTATCGCCAATTTCTGTTCCATATCCAGTTTACAACCTGGAACTTGTTCTCCATCCCTTAGCGTAGTATCAAAAATCTGTACTATATCTTTACTCATTATATTTACGTAGTTTTAGCTAGTTAAACGAATATATTACCATTTACACAAAATATAGGAATTTTGTTAGGGTATTTACAACGTTAAGACATTTTTTAATGTATTCAAAATATTGAAATTCAATCACTTAAACATTCTATTTTACGATGACAAATGCGCATAAAGATGCTTTGTTCGTTCTGGTCAAATCACTTTCAAAATCGGAGAAACGGCAGTTTAAATTATACGTAGGGAGATTAGGGGTGAACACCGATGCCAAGTTTCTTGCCCTATTCAATTTACTAGACAAAATAAAGCGCTATGACGAAAAGGCAATTTTGGAAAGCGGAATTGTAAAAAAGGCCCAACTTTCCAACCTAAAGGCGCACTTGTACAAACAGATATTGGTAAGTTTACGCTTGAATCCTGTTAACCAAAACATCCGTGTGCAGATTAGGGAGCAATTGGATTTTGCCACTATCCTTTACCAAAAGGGACTTTACAAACAAAGCCTTAAGCTTCTGGACAAGGCCAAATCCGTGGCCATAGAAAATGAAGAAAAAAACATTGCCTATGAAATCGTAGAGCTGGAAAAAATCATCGAGACCCAGTATATAACCCGTAGTATTCCTGATAGGGCGGATGAATTGGCGGTACAGGCCAAGGAATTGTCCGGTCAGAATGTAATGACCAGTAAGCTTTCCAACCTTTCGCTGCAACTTTACGGAATGATGTTGAAAGTGGGCTATGTAAGAAGTGATGAAGACTATCAAAAGGTAAAGGCATATTTTGAAAAACACTTGCCAAAATACGATTTGGATACCTTGGGATTTCGCGAAAAACTTTGGTTGTACAAGGCGCATTTATGGTACAGTTTTCTTACCCAAGATTTTCTCTCGTGCTATAGGTATTCCAGTAAATGGGTAGATTTATTCTATGAGCATAAAGAGATGATTTATTTAAATCCTGTTTTCTTTTTGAAAGGAAATCACTATTTGTTAGAATCCTTATTTTATGTTAAATATAGCTCTCAATTTAAAGAAACACTTGAACAACTTGAAGCTACTTTAAAGGAGAAGGATTTTCCTAAAAACGATAATGTAAACTCCTTGGTTTTCATCTATCTTAACGCAAATAAATTGAACCTTCATTTCTTGGAAGGTACGTTTGAAAAAGGATTGTATTTGGTGAAAATCATCGAATACGGAATCAATAAACACCGTGATAGGATTGATGTCCATCATGTGATGGTACTTTACTATAAAATTGCATGTCTATATTTTGGAATTGGGGACAATAAAACCTGTATTCAATACCTGAAGAAAATCATTGATAATAAAAATCTAAAAATGCGTGAGGACCTTATGTGTTTTGCAAGGGTATTGAGCCTAGTCGCCCATTATGAGGCGGGCATGGACTATCATTTGGAAGTGCAATTAAAGAGTACCTACAAGTTTTTGCTCAAGATGAACGATATGCATGCCGTTCAAAAGGAAATGATCAAATTTTTACGTAGTCTAGGTGGTATCTATCCCAATGAACTTAGGTCGGAATTCCAGAAACTCTACACCGAGCTTAAAAAATATGAAGACCATCCGTATGAAAAACGGGCATTTTTGTATTTGGATATCATCTCTTGGTTGGAAAGTCATTTGGAGAACAAACCGGTTTCCCAGATTATAAGGGAAAAGGCCATGCAGCTTACCAGATAAATTAGGGAATTCCGGATGAAGCGTTCTAATCTCTTTCATTTGCTGGAAATAAATCTGGCCATGATTTTCATTGGCACCTCTGGGGCCTTGGGAAGGTATGTGCAACTACCGGTTCCGGTAACCATTGCCAGCAGGGCTATTTTGGCCTTTTTCCTACTCTATTTATTTTGCAGGTGGAAGAGGATTTCTTTAAAAGTAGCCCGCAAAGATAAGGCTGTTGTGGTTTGGAGCGGTATTCTCATGGGCGTTCATTGGCTTACGTACTTTTATGCCCTACAATGGTCCAGTGTGGCAATCGGAATGTTGTCTTTATTTACATATCCAGTGATAACAGCGTTCCTGGAACCAATTCTGCTCAAAACAAGATTACAATTAATGCATTTAGTGCTGGGAGCCCTTGTTATAGCAGGTATCTATTTTCTCGCCCCAAGCTTTGATTTACGGGAATCCAGTACATTGGCAGTAGGAATAGGGGTTTTTTCGGCGCTTTGCTATGCTTTGCGTAACCTGTTGCTTAAAACCAAAGTGCAAAATTATCATGGCTCAATGTTAATGGTCTATCAAACCGGAATCATTGGCCTGTTGCTTTTGCCGTTTCTGTTTTATACAGATATTTCTTTAATAATTGGTCAATGGGAAGGTATTTTGGCACTGGCGGTATTGACAACTGCTATTGGACATACGCTCTTTTTACTGACCTTCAAACACTTTAGTATTACCACCGTAAGTATCTTAAGTAGTATTCAACCCGTTTACGGAATACTTATCGGTATGATATTTTTACACGAAATACCCGAAACAAGAACCCTTCTTGGTGGGGTCTTAATTCTTAGTTCCGTTGTAATAGAAAGTTTTAGGGCTACCAAAACAAAGTAGCACTATTGTTCGGGAGTAATACCCGGAGTTCCAGCTCCAAATTGATTCAACAAGCCATCACCCAAGGTGTCAAATTCGTTATTTTTAGCCATGTTCCTAACTTTTACAGGATCAAAGTTACCATTGAAGTAGAGGAATGAACCAGTCTGATTATTATTGTTATAAATCAAAATTTCCTTGACTGTATTTTTCTTTTCCCTTATGGAAACAACGTTGCGTTTTAAATCGTCATTTTTACGGTAAACCTCTATAAAAGAATTCCCGGTAATCCCGTTCATTTGCTTGTTCAAAAAATCGGTTCTGGCCGGGGTGGCGCTAGGAAATTGCATGGACCTTAAATCTTTGGTGTTTCCGACGAGCGATTGCATTTCCGGTGAAATTCCACTTATCAAAGTCAACATAAATTGGGGAACACGTACCGCTGTAACCTGATTATCATTTTTGTGGGCGTCGTAAAATGTATCAATGGAATTATAACTTCCGCAATTGGCCAAGAGAAAAAGCAGCACTACTGCAATTATTTTTCGAGTCATGATCATAATGTTAAGTATCGATAAAAATACGAATATTAAGAACACACATCCCAAATTGCATCCTTAGGTGGAGCAGCTAGTATTGTCAGCGGTTCTTTTTTTACCGGATGCTCAAATTGTAATTTTCTGGCGTGAAGATGAATACTCCCATCGGGATTGCTACGGTCAAAACCATATTTTAAATCGCCCTTAATGGGGCTCCCTATTCCCGCCAATTGCGAACGTATTTGATGATGTCTACCCGTTTTTAAATCGATTTCCAACAGGAAATACCTATCCAGTTTCTTTATCACCCGATATTCAAGAATGGCTTTTTTGCTATCCGGAACTTCTTTTAGGTTTGCGTAGGATTTGTTTTGTTTAGGATTTCGCTTAAGCCAGTGGGTAAGAGTGTCATTGGACTTTGGGGGCATGTTTTTTACGACGGCCCAATACGTCTTCTTAGCTGCTTTATCTGCAAAGAGCTTATTTAACCTTGGCAACGCTTTAGAGGTTTTTGCGAAAACAACGATTCCGGAAGTAGGTCTGTCCAACCTGTGCACCACCCCCAGATACACATTGCCAGGTTTGTTGTATTTGATCTTGAGGTATTCTTTTACTACTTCGCTTAACGGTGTATCCCCCGTTATATCGCCCTGAACAATGTCCCCTGGTCTTTTATTTACAATAATCAGGTGATTGTCCTCAAACAGAACTTGAAGGTTGGCAGGGTTGGAATGTTGGTTTTTTGACAAGTTAATAGGTTGTCTAGTTAAAATGTTTAATAAAAAAGGAAATGCTGCATCATCATAATAAAGGATTACATGGCGATTTCCTTCTTCCGGAAACTGAGGATTAAAATCAATATAATGCCGAACGTTACCGCTACATCGGCCATATTAAAAATACCGGTTCTTAGAAATCCTAAGCGGATTTGGAAAAAATCCGTTACCGAACCATGGGCAATACGATCCATCAGGTTTCCGATACCTCCCCCGATGACAAAAGCAAAAGCTAGGATGACCCAAGGATTCATGCTGGTTTTGGTCAATGTTCTGTATAATAAAACGAGCAAGACGATTAAGGGTAGGCCTTGTAAGAATATAATTTTTAAAATAGGGGAGAGGTTTTCGCCAAAACCGAGCATAGCTCCTGTATTTTCTACATTGGTCAAAATAAGATGGTTGTCGATTATTGGGATAAAATCTGCCTCCGAAACATTATCGCGGACTACTTTCTTGGAAATTTGGTCACATCCAATATTTAACAAAACAAGTAGAATAACGTAGAATCGAATTAAGAACGGTCTGTGCATGGTTGGAAGCGGCTAATATTGTTCCTCGTCGCTAGGGAAGTCCCTGCTTTTTACGTCCTTGACATAGTTGGAAATAGCGGTACCCATCTCCTCGTATAGATTCATGTACCTACGCAAAAACCGAGGATTAAACTCATGTGTCATGCCCAGTAAATCGTGGATAACCAAAACTTGACCGTCCGCATGTTTGCCACCGCCAATGCCGATAGTAGGAATGGTCAGACTTTCGGAAACTTTTTTAGTCAGTTCCGCAGGAATTTTTTCGAGCACAATTCCAAAACACCCCAGTTTTTCCAGCATTAAGGCATCCTCCATTAGTTTTTCTGCCTCTTCATCTTCCTTTGCCCTAACGGTATAGGTCCCAAACTTATAAATGGATTGAGGCGTAAGGCCCAAGTGTCCCATCACGGGAATACCGGCGGCAAGAATCCGCTTTACGGAATCCTTTATTTCTGCACCACCTTCTACTTTCACGGCATGGGCGCCACTTTCTTTCATAATTCGTATGGCCGAGCGCAATGCTTCTTTGGGGTCGCTTTGGTAACTTCCAAACGGTATGTCTACCACGACCAAGGCTCTTTCCGTAGCCCTAATTACCGATGAAGCATGATAAATCATTTGGTCTAGAGTAATGGGTAGTGTAGTCTCATGACCCGCCATCACATTGCTTGCCGAATCCCCCACAAGAATCACGTCCACATTCGCCGCATCCACTATTTTGGCCATGGAATAATCGTAGGCCGTTAGCATGGAGATTTTTTCCCCGTTCTTTTTCATGTCCACCAAGGACTTTACGGTTATTCTTTTGTACTCTTTTTTGGCTGTGGACATGTAGTTGATTTTATAGCGCATAAAAATAAGGAGTTTTACCGAGAATATAGGTTTCTCCTAAAATCGCCGTAATGTGTTAAGCAGTATTATTCTTATTTTTAACGAATTTCAAAAACTACCTATCATGAAATGGCTTATCCGCATATTTTGTTTTTTTTCGATGACTATCTTATTTGCGCAATCCCCGGAAGCGGAGATAAGGCAAACGGTAGTGGACTTTTTTGAAGCCTTTCATGCTCAGGACTCCGTTCGTATGAAATTAACGGTCCACCCCGATATTATTTTGCAGACCATCGGTACCAATAAGGAGGGTTTGCAGCAAATACGGACAGAAAATTTTAACGACCTAGTTCGTTCCATCATCAGTATTCCGGAAACGGTTCAATTTGAAGAGAAAATTTTGGATTATTCCATTCATATTGATGGTCCAATGGCCAATGCTTGGACACCCTATGAATTTTGGCTCAATAATGAGTTCCACCACTGTGGTGTCAACTCTTTTCAATTGTTCAATGATGCCGGTACTTGGAAAATCATTTACCTGATTGATACGCGCAGGGCCGCTGATTGTGCAGGACAAACGGATTGATTAAAAACCAGGCTTTAGTTAATTTGTTGCGTGTTTGTCAATTCTGGTTTTTACAAAAGTCAATCTATCGAGGAAAAGTTTTCCCATTGGAAAGTTTATTCTCGATAGTTCCACTGAGCGCAGCCGAAGTGCAATTTTTTGCCGCTTCACCACAAAAAATCACTCGAATTAACAAATTTCTGACAGCTTGTCTATTTCGTCAAAGACTTCCTTTTAACAATCACTTATTCCACTTTCTGGATGTTGTTGCGTCCGCAGTTGGGAAATCCGATGGTACTTCCTGGGTAACGTTTCCAGTGGCAGCCCACTCTGCTCCTCGTTGTAACGTGGTGATAAACCCAACACCTTCCATGGAATAATCAAAATGACCCAAGGTGGTATGAAAAATACGTCCATCGCCATACTTAATAGCCATCAACTGTGGCACATGTTGCCCAAGACCTTTTACGTTAGGGTCCCAAGGCGGCGCATTCTTTTCTACATCCGCAAAAGCGGTTGCCAAAATAGTGGCATTCTCAAAAGGACCACGCATACGTTCGTAAAGTTCGTCTTGCGTATGCAGCCATTTATTTGGTAACCCTTTCATAATAGGATGATCCGGTGCCCGCGTTGTCAATTCAAACTCATATTCGGGTCCGTGAGAACCACCAACACCTTCTGAAGTATCTCTTACAATTTCTCCGGCATCGTTATAATATACATAAGGCCCGGTATTTATATCACGCCCGCCCCAGGCGCCAAGTCCAATCATTTTATTGAACTCGTCCCATTCTCCCCAAGGATTGTTGGCAGCGTGGACAATGACCAAACCACCACCATTGGCCATATAGGATTCAAAAGCTGTTCTCGTATTTTCTGGCCAGAGCGCTGCTTGCTCTCCTAGATTGGAAATAATTACATCGTACGGAGAAAAATCCATTTCAAAATTGGATGTTTTAATGGGTTCATGGGATATGTCGTACGTTTTATCCTCCAAAGGATATGTTTCTATAAAACTTTCATAAGGCTCGGGTCTTGACTGATTGTATTTTCTTCCCAACCAAAGAGAATCCATTCGGTGTATATCAACCGTAAACAATCCGGTCTCCTCCAGATAATCCTTCATCATCATCGTGGTTTTGGGCCAAACATAATGGTTGTTCTGTCCGTCCAGAATCAAAACGTTTAGCGTAGTAGCTTCTGGAGTGGAAGCTTCCGTTTCCGCGGTTTCCTTTTTCATTTCCTTGCAGGATGTAAGTGCACAAATTAAAGCTAAGAATAGTATTCTTTTCATGAGATTGAATTTTAAGCAAAATACAAAACTCTATTGCATAAAGCCTAAAGGGTATCTAAATTTACAACTATAAAATTTTAAACTAAAAACAATGACGCTATTAGGAATAGGCTCACGAATTTCACATCCCGATTACGGGAAAGGGGTCGTTACCAACGTTTCGTCCAAACACTATTGGGTCACGTTTATGGATGGTGGACTGGAAACCATAGCAATAAATGATGATTTTGAGGTTATTGAAGCCGTGGAGGGCGAAGTGGATAGTGTTAGTTTTTTTGATGTGGAAAGCTCGTTGGTCAAGATTTTGGAAAAATGGAGCGATACCCATGAAAAGGTTGCCCTAGCGGACAAGTGGCGTGGAGGAAAACTGATATTAGAGCCCGGCGATGCCTTGGCCAATAAAGAGATGCCCATTGACACGTTCTTTCACAAGATCGTTATGGTACGCGACCGTATACGGGTAATGGAACAAAAGATTAACTCGAGTAGCAATTTGGATGATCAGGAAAAAATAGACCTGCAACAATACATTACGCGTATATATGGGAGCTTGACTTCTTTTAACGTGTTGTTTAAAAATAAAAGCGATCAGTTTATTGGGGAGCGAAAGAATTGATTGCATTTAAGTTTCGTTATCGTATAGATAAATGAAGTATCAATTTACTTTATCAGTTAATACTGAAACCAGTTCAGCAAAAGTATCGAAGGTAGGATTTTCCGATTTTTGTTTCAAGACTAGTCAAAATATTTTATCTCATAGTTTTAAATACTTGTATTAAAGCAATTCCCCCTTTGAATGGGGAAATTCCGAATGAATATTCGAAATAGGGGGATGTTATGGTTGTTAATTGTTCCCATCACACCCCTGCCAAAGGCTGAACCTTTTGGCTGTCCCCTTGAAGGGGACAATACTTTGTAAAAGCCATTGCAAACATCAATTATTTCTTTTTGTTCAGTTTTACTCTCTTCATAAAATGAGCGGAGCAGAAAGGTGAATGGTGATAATCCCCCTTTGAAGGGGGCAATTCCGAATGGATATTAGGAATAGGGGGATGTTATGTTTGTCATTTGTTCCTATGACACCCCTGCCAAAGGCTGAACCTTTTGGCTGTCCCCTTGAAGGGGACAATACTTTGTAAAAGCCATTGCAAACATCAATTATTTCTTTTTGTTCAGTTTTACTCTCTTCATAAAATGAGCGGAGCAGAAAGGTGAATGGTGATAATTCCCCTTTGAAGGGGGCGATTCCGAATGGATATTCGGAACAGGGGAATGTCATGGTTGTTAATTGTACCCATCACACCCCTGCCAAAAGCCAAGACTTTTGGCTGTCCCCTCAAGGGGACAATTCCTGTTAAAAGCCATGTTAAAACTAAACACATACAGTCACGCGTAATTTGATTTCATCATATAAAGGTGAATACTAATAATTCCCCTTCAAGGGGACAATTCTTGTTAAAAGCCATATTAACTAACTTTTTTCTCCGAAAGGTATTTCCAGTATCGTTTGGGTACATGCTGGGTATGTAGTTTTTTGTTGATACGGGATTTAATGTTGGTGCTCAGGAAATAATTGTTCCATAGTTCTTGATACTCGTATTCCTCGTTAGTAAAGGCTTCGTTCTTTCTAATACTGTTTGCATAAATGTCTTCTAAATCCAAAGAAATAAGCTCTACGCCTTGCAGGTCATAATAAAGCCCATACTTGCGCTTTACATCATAAATGATCCATTGTTGGTCCGCATATCGGGAACGAAAGTGTTTGGAAATCAAGGGAAGCACATCAAAGTCGGGCTCAATAGTGGCAAAATAAATGTCGTCTTTCGTCAACTGAAAACGTACAAAAGCTTCCATCCTGTGTTTTTCCCTTCCCACCTTATGTGCCAATTGGTTTATTTTAAGCACGGCATCATCCGAAAAGTCGGACGCCTTATTTTCCCGGCTTCCCATTAGCTTTTGGATATAGTGATAGAGTAGGGGTTCAATACCTTTTTTTTCGCTCAAAAAAGCAAAATAGATATTCTTTACCGCGGTGTTACTTCGGTTGCGGATTCCGTTCCACACACGTTTGGCTTTTTCCACATTGGTGAAAATAGTTTCCGTTTCGGCGAACAATCCATTTTGGGTCTGACCGCTTCGTTGAATATCGGCCTGACTTATTTTTTGTTCAAACCCAATGAAAACGGCAGTTAGGAAACCGTTGAAACTACCATCGTAAATTAATGTTTTTGAAGTGTTCATAATCGCTATTTTTTAAGTTTTAACAACCTTCTTTTCAGCTTGTTTTTTAATGCAATGTAACTGTAACCCATTCGAAGTAAGGTTTCCCTACTTTGTCCTATAAACCCCATTTGTTCTTGCGGATGAAAATTTTCTAAGTTATTCATATACCTGTTTTTATAGTTCTTAAATAAACCAGTTACTTCAATTAAATAATGCGAGCTGATTGCTATATTGATTTCGAAACTTCCCGACCGAAGTCTGTAAAATCATGCCTTTAATGCGCTCCGCATCCAAATCCCTACGCTCCCAATTGGGCGAATCACAGATAATAAAATATTTTGCCCGGTTGAGGGCAACACCCATTTTTTTAAGATGGTCCCAGTTTAATTTCCCAAACCTTCTTCCGTTTACAATCTTATGTACTGATTTCATACCTATACCGGGAATACGGGCAACCATACGCTTATCTGCCTTATTGATATCTACAGGAAAATGATTTAAATTACGCAGCGCCCAGCTCAGTTTAGGATCAACATCTATATCCAGGTTTGGATGTGTATCATTCAATAGTTCATTTACAGAAAATCCATAAAATCGTAGCAGCCAATCTGTTTGGTATAACCTATTCTCCCTAAGCATGGGTACTTGCGTTCCAATTGCAGGCAATCGTTTATCATCCGCTACGGGAACATAACCTGAGTAATACACCCGCTTCATATTATAGTTCTTGTAAAAGTGGGTTGCGGAATACATGATGTCCTTATCCGATTCTCCGGTGGCACCCACAATCATTTGCGTGCTTTGTCCGGCAGGGGCATATTTTGGGGTGCTACGAATAACTTTCTTTTCGGACTTATAACGCACGATTTCATTCTTCACTTTAAGCATTGGCTTTAAGAAGTCTTCATGCTTTTTATCGGGAGCCAATAATTTAAGGCCGGAGATAGTGGGGATTTCTATATTTACCGATAATCGGTCCGCATACAATCCGGCCTCAAACATTAGTTCATCGCTTGCTCCCGGAATCGATTTTAAATGGATGTACCCATTAAAATTCTCCTCGAGTCGCAGTTTTTTCGCTACCGCCACCAAACGCTCCATCGTATAATCCGGACTTTTAAAAATCCCGGAACTTAAGAACAACCCTTCGATATAATTACGTCTATAAAAATTGATGGTCAAATCCACCACCTCCTGAATTTTAAAAGCGGCACGTTTTACATCATTGCTTTTTCGGGTAACACAATAGGCACAATCAAAAATGCAATGGTTGGTCAATAATATCTTCAAAAGCGATACACACCTGCCATCTTCCGTATAGCTGTGGCAGATACCCATTCCGGTACTATCCCCAAGACCTTTGTTCTTATTGGTCCGGTTGCTACCGCTACTGGAACAGGAAACATCATATTTGGCGGCATCAGCCAAAATGTTCAGTTTCTCTTTTATGCGTTCAAAGTTCATTATTCTAGTATATATTCCAAAAATATGGATATATTCCTAATTATGGAAATAATCCAAATAAAATTTTGGATATAATCCATATTTAGTATATTTGAAGGGAATCAAAGAAATAGGTCTCCTGGAGCGCACTCTGGAGATGAATCAGATTAATTAGGTCTTGACTGCGCTCGACCAGACAATTAAAAAGTATATGGAAAACGAGCTTACTTTAAAGAGATTTACAGATATACGTCGCGAATTGGGGTATACCCAGGCCGATTTCGCGGCACTTTTAGGGGTATCCAATACCACCGCCGATATAGAACGTGGGCGTACCAAGTTGTCGGGAAAGGTGGTATCCGAGCTTTTAAAGCAATTCAAGATAAATCCGTTGTGGTTGTTTGGAGAGAGTGATCAGCAATATTTGGAAACTTCCAATACAAGCGTAATTCCAAAAGTGGTCACTGTAGATTCTTCCGATAGTGACAATATGGTCTTGGTAAATGCCAAAGCGGCCGCCGGTTATCCACAGAACATATCGGATACCAGTTGGTACCAACAATTGCCGGCTTTTGACTTGCCCATTCCGGAATTTAGAAATGCCACCTATCGTGGATTTCAGGTAGAAGGTGATAGTATGTTGCCCAACTTACACCCAGGAGAGTGGGTTTTGGCCAGGGCTATAGAACATATAGACCATGTAAGTGCAAATAAGATGTACGTAGTAGTGCTTCAGGATTCCATCATGGTAAAGAAAATTGAAAAGCGGCCCAACTCCAATAACATTACATTGGTTTCCTTAAATGAAACGTATCCGCCATACGATATCAAGCCTTTTCAGGTACAGGAAATATGGGAAGTGAGCAGTAAAATTACGTTTAATGTAGATGCTACCACGGATAGCGGTCTTCTTCGTCAACTGCAGGAATCTATGCAGGAACTGAAAAATCAGTTACAGCATGTCAAAAAAGTAGAGTAGGCTTTAGTCCAATTTCTTAATATACAGTCCACTACTTTTAAGATTAAAACCTAGGCTTTTATACAGATTGATGGCGGCCGTGCTATGATGACCGCTAAATAGGAGCACATCGTCTAGTTTTCTTTGCTCTGCTTGTTCCAAAAGTTTTTCCATCAGTTTTCGCCCAATGCCTTTTCCTCGGTGCTTTTCAGAAACAACTACATCCTCTATCATTCCTTTATAGCCGGAAATCACTTTGTAATTGGCCATCATTGCTATGCCAATTAGCTCATCGTTCTCCAAACAATAGGCCACGTCCAAATATTCCGGATGTTCTAAAATATCTTTTAATTGCAGTTGCTTTAATTCTGAATTCAACTGTTTATAAAGTTCCGATAATTGGTCTTGAAGTTTTGGCGTAATGCCTTTATTTTGAAGGAGCTTGATTTCCATTTCAATATTTTAATGATAATTAATTGATATTTAAGGGTTTGAAATAATTTAATTATTGTATCCTTTTACGTCACCCAGAGACAGTGTAAAAGGCCCAAATTCATGCTCTTTTGGTAAAAATGCACCACTTTGGGTAACCAGCCATTCGTCCCAAGTGGCTTCCAAACCTCCTATTGGAATAATACTTACCCACATTTTACAGCTCTTTGGAAAACCACTGGGTTGTAAAATCCATAAATAAGAATCTCCTGGTGTTGAACCACCGGAGGTATAGGTAACCAATAGTCCGTTTGTTCCATCCTCCATTGGTACGATACTTCTAATCGTACCCTTGTCAAAAACCTTGTACGGCGCTACGAGCCAAAACGAATCGTTATTGAAATTGATTATGGCCTCTTCTATGATATCCTCGCTTTCATTATCGCTTAATCGCTCACCTTTTTTATAGACCAAACTTGATTCGGGGGCGATTAAATCGACCTCAACCTCAAAATCTTCCCATTTGACGGAAACCCAACCCTTTGTTTTGTCCCATTTATACTGATTTTTTCCACGTTGATAGGACCATTCCAAAAAACGGGTGTTCTCGTACTTTTCTGAATTCAGACTCGTAAGCATTTTTTGTGCCAGCAAATCGGCTTCCCGACCGGATTGACCTTCTGGAAGCTTTTCATTGTAAATACCATAAATAGCACCCAAGGCAATCAAGACCAAGAGCAGGAGAACACCTAAAATCTTTCCTAGTTTACGGATCATAGTATGAGCTAATCGTATTTTTAATTTGAACTTGAACTTTCGCTTGACACTTGAGTTTGAACTTAGTAACCAACGGCCTTATCGTCCCCACGCTTATCTGCACCACCTTCCAATTTACCATCCTCCAGGACGCGAATTGCATCAACTTTACCTATAATGGGCGTACGTTCTTCATTGATGATGTATCCTTTTGATTTCATTTCGTCCTTTAGTGTTTCAGGGAAGCCTTCAGGTTCAAAAATCACCATATCCGGTAACCACTGATGGTGAAAACGGGGTGCATTCACGGCTTCTTGCATGCTCATATTAAACTCATAACTGTTCAATATGGTTTGGGCAACCGCTGTGATAATTGTAGATCCCCCGGGGGTTCCAACCACCAACCAAAGTTTACCATCCCGCTCTACAATTGTTGGGGTCATGCTGCTCAACATTCGCTTTTCCGGCGCAATACTGTTTGCCTCGGCACCGATTAACCCGAACATATTCGGAACACCAGGTTTGGCACTAAAATCGTCCATCTCATTATTTAAAAAGAAACCCAGTTCATCGGAATATAGTTTTGAACCATATGCTCCGTTCAGCGTTGTAGTCACGGAAACAGCATTTCCTTCAGCATCCACGATGGAATAGTGGGTGGTTTCCATACTTTCTACAATTTCCACATTTCCACGTTCTACTTCAGAAGACTTGGTGGCTTTGTCAAAGGAGAAATTTTCCATACGCTCTTTTAAATAGGCGTTGCTGAGGAGCACATCCAAGGGGATGTCCACAAAATCCGGGTCGCCTAAATAATAATTACGATCCGCATAAGCCCTTCTAGAAGCTTCTGTGAACAACTGCACCATTTTGGGGGAGTTATGCCCAAAATCATTAACATCATAAGGTTCCATCATCTTAAAAATCTGGTTTATGGTCACCCCACCGCTACTTGGAGGGCTCATGGAAATGATTCTTAAATCCTTGTAGTTGAAAATAATGGGTTGCCGCCACACGGCTTTATATTTGGCCAAATCTTCTTCAGTGATAAAACCTCCTTTTTCCTGAATAAAGGCCGCTAACTTTTGAGCGGTCTCCCCTTTGTAAAACCCATCTCTACCGTTTTCCGCGATTCTCCTCATCGTATTCGCCAAGGCGGGATAGGTTATGACATCCCCTTCCTTAAATTCCGTTGCGAATTTGGTACTGTCCCCGTTTACCTCGATAAACTTTTCTCTTTGACTATCCAAACGTTTTTCCTGATTGGCAGTAACTACAACACCTTTTTCTGCCAGTGCGATTACAGGTTCAAAAATTTCCTTTAGGGGAAGCGAGCCAAATTTTTTATGTACTTCGATTATCCCAGCTACGGTTCCGGGAACCCCAATGGCAGTGGCACCCAACGTGCTCATATCCGGAATTACATTTCCAAGGGAGTCCAGGTACATATCCTCATGTCCGGATAACGGTGCTTTTTCACGATAATCCAAACCACCCACATCACCGTTGGCTTTGCGGTATACCATAAAACCGCCACCACCAAGATTTCCGGCAAAAGGGTAGGCAACTACCAAGGCCATTTCCGTAGCCACCATAGCATCAAAGGCGTTACCACCTTTCTTCATGATTTCTACCCCAATTTTAGAGGCCTCTTCCCGGGCTGAAACTACCATAGCCTTATCGGTAACCAATCCCGTTGGTCTGGCAGGTGCCTCTTTACATTGATTGAATAGAAAGATGCAAACGAATAGAAGTGTGATTTTTTTCATCATGTAAGTGGTAATGGTTTGGTCTACTATTTAGTTATAATGAATTAAATTTTTGTTGGGAAAAGATAATCAAATCCTCGAAAAATAAAGTGAACTCCTTTTCAAAATCAGCATAATGTTCTTCCAAATCCAGAATAGCAAAATTCATTTTGGATTTGTTTTTGGTTCTCCGGTTCATACCGTTCAGAACACGGGAAATACCATCCATATTGGCATAATTGTATAACCAATTATCGGAAATCATATAGGGCATCATCCTTTTTACACCGTCCGGGAGAATGGGATAATTCTCTTCCAAAAGGTCGTAAAACTGGTCTGCATAAATATCCAATGGAGTATCCGAATAATCGGACCAGTTCTTCGCCAAAAAATGATCGTAAAAAATATCGACAATCACACGGCTATAATGACTGTAATTTACGTGCAATCTTTTGCTGCTTATTTTTGGGATGACGTGACTGTCGGTATACGTGTCAATTTCCCTATGCAGTTTAATTCCTTGCTGCACGCGAACCGGAAGATGTTTGAATTTATTGCCCCTAATGCTATCCGCCATGAAATTACCAAGGGTTATTTCATCATCACCAAAGGATAAATAAATATGGGCAAGAAAGTTCATTGACGAAGGAGTCTTTAGTTAGGTCGAATTTACGAATTGCGAAACACTCATTTGGCCATAGACCATTATATTTGCAAAAACTTAAAATCGATTATGACACTTATAAAATCTATTTCTGGAATTAGGGGAACGATAGGAGGGAAGCCCGGCGATAATTTAACCCCTATAGATGCGGTAAAATTTGCCGCCTCGTACGGTATTTGGTTAAAGGAGTATTCCAAAAAGGAAAAATTGAGAGTGGTCATAGGTCGTGATGCCCGTCTATCGGGAGAAATGATTCAAAATCTTGTGGTATCAACTTTGGTTGGTCTGGGCATTGACGTAATCGATTTGGATTTGTCCACAACACCTACGGTTGAGATTGCCGTTCCCTTGGAAAAAGCCAATGGTGGTATTATCCTTACCGCAAGCCATAACCCGAAACAATGGAATGCCCTTAAATTATTGAACGAAAAAGGGGAATTTTTGGATGCGGCCCAAGGTGCTAAGATCTTAGAAATAGCGGAAAAGGAAGATTTTGATTTTTCCGAGGTGGATGATTTAGGAGAAATCATTAAGAACGACAGTTATATCGATATCCATATTGATGAAGTGTTAAACCTGCCCTTGGTTGATGCCGATGTAATTAGAAAAGCAAAATTTAAGGTGGTCGTAGATGGTGTAAACTCAACCGGAGGTATCGCCATTCCTAAACTTTTGAAAGAACTTGGGGTAGAAGTAGTGGAATTGTACTGCAACCCTACCGGGCATTTTCCGCATAACCCGGAACCCTTAAAAGAGCACTTAAAGGATATTTGTGACTTGGTGGTTAAGGAAAATGCTGATTTTGGAATTGTTGTGGACCCCGATGTTGACCGTTTGGCATTCATTAGTAATGATGGGGAAATGTTCGGTGAGGAGTATACCCTGGTTGCCTGTGCGGATTATGTATTGGGTAAAACCAAAGGAAATACTGTTTCCAATCTGTCCTCTTCGAGGGCATTGCGTGATATTACTGAGAAGCATGGCGGAACCTATGAAGCGGCAGCTGTTGGCGAGGTAAACGTGGTAACTAAAATGAAGGCGAACAACGCCATTATAGGTGGAGAAGGAAATGGTGGTATCATTTATCCTGAAAGTCATTATGGACGAGATTCCCTTGTGGGTTCGGTACTTTTCTTAATGTTGATGGCGGAAAGAGGAGGCACTGTGGCCGAGCTTAGGGCAAGCTATCCAAGTTATTTTATGAGCAAGAAGAAAATTCAGTTGACACCAGAGCTGGATGTGGATGGAATTTTAAAATCGATGGCGGAGAAATATGCTGATGAAGAAATATCGACTATCGATGGTGTCAAAATTGATTTTGCCGAAAACTGGGTTCACTTACGAAAATCGAATACCGAACCAATTATCCGTATTTATACCGAAGCTAAAAGTCAGGCGGAAGCGGATGAATTGGCCGATAAAGTCATTGAAGAAATAAAGGAGTTGGCAAGAATTTAACACGTTTTAGGATACTTTGGCGAAAGGAGCAGGTTCTTTTCCTCTGTGTTTCCATCTTTTGTGCGTCCACAGATAGTGCTCTGGTTTTTCGCGAATTTGCTCTTCGGTTAATCGAAGGAAAGTATCAGTAATTTCGTTTTCTTCGGTTTCTTTTCCATTTGGGGTAATGGGTATAAACTCGGCCTGGTAATACCCCCTTTTCACTTTACTTACTTTTAAAAAGACTACGGCCAACCCTAGTTTTCTCGCCATAACTTCAGCACCATTGAAAATTGGTACGCGAACGCCCATAAACTCGGTCCAATATTGTGCCCTATGCGCTTGAGGGGATTGGTCGCTCACCATCCCAAAAATTCCTTTTATACCATCCCGCTTATTCCTAACTACGGTGGGCACGGTTTGCTTTTGAGTAATTAACGTGGTGTTCCAACGAGCACGTACCTTTTTTATAAAATTGTCAAAATAATCGTTTCCTATTTTTTGATATACGGCATAGCCCTTGGAATCTACGTAGTTGTTAATGCTTACATTCCATTCCCAATTGGCAAAATGGGAGCAAACGATAAGGATGCTGCGCTCTTTTTCCAATTCTTTAAGCACCTCAATATTAAGCACCTTGTATTTTTTTCTAACGTCCTCCTTAGATAGGTTCATCGTTTTCACCGTTTCTAGGAAAGAGTCGCACATATGCCTGAAAAAGGCCTTTTCAATTCGGTGGATTTCCACTTGATTCTTATCGGGAAAAACAAGGTTTAAGTTTTCCTGCACCACCTTTCTCCTATAGCATATAACGTGATAGACAAAGAAAAATACAGCATCGGAAAAACCATAGAATAAGCGATGGGGTAAAATGGAAATCAACCACAAAAATGGATAAACAAGAATGAAAACCAGAAGTTGCATGCACTAAAATATAATGGCAAATATAGCTATATTTGAAGCCAAAGATAAAGCTTGTAATGAACGAACTTCACATCGCTACAATAGCCGTAATTGCTGCAAATGTTTTGGTTTCCATAAAGGGATTTAACGATTCCTATTTTTTTGATCGATATAAATTTGGGATTGGAGCCATAAAGGCGGGTCAAAAAGAGCGGATGCTAACCTCTGGATTTCTGCATGTTGATATTGCTCACCTCTTCTTTAACATGTTCACGCTGTATTTTTTTGCCGATGTGGTGATAAGCTGGTTTGGCCCTGGAAAATTTATCATTATTTATTTTATCAGTCTACTGGCAGGTAGTTTGTTGGCACTGTTCTTTCATAAAGATGAGCCTTATTACAGTGCGGTAGGTGCAAGTGGAGCGGTAACTGGAATATTGTACGCTGCTATACTGCTGCAGCCAAACGACTCCCTAGGTATTATGTTTATTCCAATACCCATTCCGGCCTATGTTTTAGGTATTGGCTATCTCCTGTATTCTATTTACGGTATGAAAAGTCGATTAGGTAATATAGGTCATACGGCACATTTCGGTGGGGCTATCGGTGGATATGTCACAACCCTACTATTCATGCCCAGTCTTCTACAGACCGATACTTTGATGGTTTTATTATTGGCACTGCCTATTGTGCTGCTTTTTGTTTTGGAAAAGCTTGGTAAAATATAGTTGTAAGAAAAAGCTTTCATTTATTCTGTTTGATTATCTAAAAACATGCATTTCATCGAAAATGTAAAGAAATTCATATAAGAAAGAAGCTTGGTTCGTTCTTGAAAGACTTTAACAACCAAACTTTATTTTCAATTATGAAAAGATTTTTCCATTTATTTATTTCGGCTTCCTTATTTGTGGTTTCCTGTAGTGACGAAACAACGGTATATGATGAACCTAAAGATGATCTTAGGGTAGAGACCAATGAAACACTGTTGGAAAACAGTGTGGTTTATGATAATGCAGGTGTACTTGATATTTTGGATGAGGCTACCGTAACAGGAAAAACTTCCTTAACAGCAAAGAATGAGGTTGCAGGAGATTACCCGTTAACATTGGTTGCTCAAATAGATGTGCCTTCTTTTGACGGTGGCGGCAATCTTACTGCGTCCCATGTAGATGTAGAAGGTAACTTCGCTTACGTTTCCTATAATACAGTAGATGACGGATATGTAGGAGGTGTTGATATTATTGATGTCAGCGACCCAACTAATCCTAGGGTGACTTCAAGACTTTATTACACAAATGCCGATATAAACTCCATTAAATATGATAATGGCTATGTGTATATAGCCGGTGGTGTTGATGCGGAACGCTCAGTTCGTGCCACATCTAACTCTTTTGTAGCTAAAATAGTGGCAAATAATGGTAGATTGAATATTGATGCCGGTATAACCTATGGATTTCAGGAAGGTTATAACGCAACGGATGTAGAAGTAACAGCCAGCCAGGTCATTGTAACCAGTGGTCAGGAGGGTTTTGTAACCATATATAATAAATCCGATTTAACAGCCTCTAACGAGGCACCGTTCCTAGACCTTAGGGCTGTTGCCGTAAAGGACAATAGTATAGCAGTACTTGATGCCAGTAGCGGAGTACATATTTTGGACGAAAACCTTAATAGTATCAGGGATATCGCCATTGATTCTGACTTTGGCGTAAATACCAAGCGTACGTTGGATTTTAACGGTGAAAATATTGTCGTAGCGGAAGGCTCAAAGGGGGCTGGTGTTTACAATGCTTCTACAGGAACTTTTATAGAATACATTCCAATTCTATTGAATCCGGAATCCGTAGATAATGCCGACGTGGTTACCAATGCGGTCGCTACCAACGAGCAAGTGCTTTTAATGGCAAACGGAGGGGCCGGTCTTTGTTTATCCGAAGAACAACAAAATGATAATACCGATTTGGTCGGAATTATCCAATTGGAAGGTTCCATAAACTATGTCGCCTCAAAAGATGATTATATTTTTGCCGCTTCCGGTAAAGAAGGTTTGCAAATCATAAAACTGAACAGACCAAACCAAAGTTTAATTACCAGATGTGCCGATTTAACGGCCTATCAGGGCAGTGCTAACCTTAATGTGAATGGCGGAGATAATCTTTCTTTCCGTGGTTCCAAGAGATTTAACGACTTTAATGTAAGCGGTTCTTTATTACTTTGTGGTTCGTGGACCGTGAAAGAGAACGCTAATATTAATCAAGATGCTTTATTTGAGATGAACGGCACTTTTGTGGTAGGTAGAAATAGTAGAAAAAGAAACGTCAACGTGAACTCTGGAGCTACACTACGTGTGGAAGGGAATCTCACCATTTATGGTAACTTAGTTCTAAATGATGGCGCTACAATTGAATTTATTGGAGAGAATTCCGTAGTGAATATCTTTGGAAACGTAATTAGAAACGGTGATACAAATGTTACGGGTACTTTTAGGGATATTAGAAATTCGTTTTAAAAAGGACAAAAAGTAAACAACCCAATCAAATATAAAAAAGCCCGAACGGTAGAACCGTTCGGGCTTTTTATTTTTATCTAAAGTGCTATTAGTTTAATAACTCGGCCACTTTCTCTTCCAAAGCGGGTCCTCTTAAGTTCTTAGCGACTATCACACCGTTTTCATCCAATAGGAATGCGGCAGGAATGGCATCAACGTTATACAATTTAGCAATCTGATCATCAAAATAAGCAACATTGGAAATATGGTTCCACTCCAAACCGTCATCGGCAATGGCCTTTTTCCATGCTTCAGCAGTTCTGTCCAAAGATACGCCTATTATGTTCAGACCCTTGTCATGATATTTTTTGTAAACGGCTACAACATTAGGATTCTCCGCCCTACAAGGTCTGCACCATGCCGCCCAAAAGTCGATCAAGGTAACTTTTCCCATAACATCGGCCAAGGCTATGGTTTCACCTTCCGGATTTGGACCTGAAAAATTAGGGGCCGTGGCACCTATTTCAGTATTCTTTTTGCTTTCTTCAGCGGTTTTTAAGGCTTCTATGCCATTTATTACGCGCTTGCCTGGTTTGGAATCCTTTATCTCATGCGTAAGTGCATCATAAAGCTTCTGTATTTCTTCAACCGGTAAGGCCTTAGTGGCTATTGCACGGTCCAAAAGGAGAGCGGAGATAAGTGCATCAGGATTTTTTTCAATATAATTTATCTCAAATTCCTTGTACTCATCAATAAGTTCTTGCATTTCGTCCCTTAACCCTGTGACAACTGCCTCTTGGCCGGCAGCGTTCTGCATATCCTGTTGTATGGCCATTCTTCTTTCAGATAGTTCACGTGATTTCTCCAGATAGTCAGCAAAAACATCGTTCTGGGGCGTACCTTTAATTTCGGCAAATCCTATACTGTCTTTTTGAGCGTTGAATTCTATTTCACCATTTTCAAGGATTACGGCGGTATAACCGGGTGTTTGATCAACGAATATATAATGTAATTCCGGGGCATTGGAAATTCCCTTAAATTGAAATTGACCTTCTGTCAATTTGGCCGTATCTACTTCAATAAGCTGATTGTTATCACCAGTTCTTTTTAGGAAATACATTGGTGCCATCTTCAAATTCTCCTCTAAGTGTTCCGTTAATGGTAAATCCGTCCGGTTCTTGATTACAACTGAACATAATCAAGCCAATTACTAATAGCAGTAAACTATTTCTCATAAATTTTAATTTAATCCGCACAAAGGTACTTATATAATAGGATATAAAAAAAGCCCCTTGCTGTTGTGCAAGGAGCTTTTATTCAATTCAATTTTTGTTAGAATTGATAGCGAACCCCTAGGCCAATATCAAAATCAAAATTGTCCGAGAAGCCGTCATAGCCTAGTACACCAATTTCTGGTCTAAAGTCTAGCGATAGTAAGAGAGGAATACCAAAGTTGTATTCCACACCTATATCTCCTGCTGCGAAAACGAACACGCCTCCATCATCATCACTGTTGGGACGAGGTGTGAAATCTACGCTTCCAACTCCACCACCAACACCATAATACCAGTTAAAACCACCCTCAATTGGCCTGACCCATTGATAAAGTCCGACAAGTTTGAAAGCATCAAAGTTCCTACTGTCTCGCCACCCTAGGTCAAATTCTGCCCTGTTGGTACGACCAATCGATTTTTGATACGAAATCTCGGCACCAAAACCGTCACTATCACCAAGTCTTAAACCAAGCGCGTGATCTGAAATTTCCTGTGCGCTCAAGGAGGTACTTATTATTACTAATACTGCAAAAAAATAATTCGAAATCTTCATATGTTAACATTTAAATTTAAAGGTAAAAAGAAGCCTACAAAATTATGTGCTCTATCAATAAAACTTAAATTTGTTATCAAAATTGTGCCCACTTGAACAATAAAGTACTATCCCAGTTAGCAACAGAATTAGAAGGAGATTTTCTTGATGATAGGCTGACCAAAGCCTTATATGCAACAGATGCATCGGTTTACCGTAAAATCCCAACGGCGGTAGCCTTTCCAAAATCAAACGAGGACATCAAAAAGTTGATTCGTTTTGCAAATGACCATGGAATAGGACTTATTCCACGAACCGCTGGGACTTCTTTGGCAGGGCAATGTGTTGGTGACGGAATTGTAGTTGATGTGTCCAAGTATTTTACCGAAATCGTTTCTTTGGACCAAACCAAGAAACAGATTACCGTCCAGCCAGGGGTAATCAGGGATGAACTGAATCAGTATTTAAAACCTTACGGACTTTTTTTTGGCCCCAATACTTCCACTTCCAATAGGTGTATGATAGGAGGGATGGTAGGGAATAATTCTTCAGGCACTACTTCCATTCAATATGGAGTGACGAGGGATAAGGTAGTGTCGCTAAAAACCATCCTGTCCGATGGTAGTGAAGCAGTTTTTGGAGACTTAAGCGCAGCAGAATTTGAGTTTAAATTAAATCAAGAATCACTTGAAGCATCACTTTATAAAAATGTTTATAAAGAATTAACTGATAAGGAAATAACAAATGAAATAATTAATAATTTTCCTAAGCCTGAAATCCATCGTAGGAACACAGGTTATGCCGTTGATGAATTACTGAAATATGAAGTTTTAGGAGGTGTGGAAGAAGGGTTTAATTTTGGCAAATTACTTGCCGGAAGCGAGGGTACGCTAGCCTTTACCACTGAAATTACTTTACAACTGGACGACTTACCGCCTGCTTTATCCGCAATGGTCGTCACGCATTACAGTAGCTTGGAAGATTGTCTTTTGGACGTGGCTCCCGTAATGGAACATCCCTTGCAGCTCTGTGAGATGATGGATAAGGTAATCTTGGATTGCACCAAAAACAATAGGGCACAATTGGCCAACCGCTTTTTTGTGGTTGGAGACCCGGACGCATTGCTGATGCTTCAGGTAAGTGCCCATAGCGAAGAAGAATTGAAGGTTGCGATTTCGGAGTTGCTGGCAATCATTGAAAGATCAGGGTTAAGCTATGCGAATCCTGTCCTTTTTGGCGATGATATAGCTAAGGCGATAGAGCTACGTAAGGCCGGATTGGGATTGCTGGGGAATATTGTTGGGGATATGAAAGCCGTTGCCTGTATTGAGGACACCGCGGTAGCGCTGGAAGACCTTAAAGATTTTATCGGAGAGTTTTCCCTAATCATGAAAGGTTATAAGCAGGATGCGGTCTATTACGCACATGCCGGAGCAGGGGAATTGCATCTACGACCGATTCTTAACCTCAAAAAATCCACCGATGTTTCGCTTTTCCGGGCCATAACTACGGATGTAGCCAACCTGACCAAAAAATATAGAGGTTCCTTTAGTGGGGAGCACGGTGATGGCATTGTAAGGGCAGAATTCATTTCTTTAATGGTCGGGGAGAAAAACTATGAGCTTTTACGACGGGTAAAATCCTATTTTGATCCCAATAATATTTTTAACCCCGGAAAGATAGTAGACCCTTATCCAATGGATGAGTCTTTCAGGTATGAGGTAGACCGTAAGGAACCGGAAATAAAAACCCTAATGGATTTCTCCGACAGTGAAGGAATTCTAAAGGCAGCCGAAAAGTGCAATGGGAGCGGGGATTGCCGGAAAACGCACCACATGTCCGGCGGAATGTGTCCAAGCTACCACGCCACAAAGAATGAGAAGGATACAACACGAGGTAGGGCCAATGCCTTGAGGGAATTCCTGACCAATCCTAAAAAAACGAATGCGTTTGACAGTGCAGAACTTAAGGAGGTGTTCGATTTATGCCTTAGTTGCAAGGCCTGTGCCAGCGAATGCCCAAGTAATGTGGATGTTGCTACGCTAAAGGCTGAATTTCTATATCAATATCAAGAGAATAATGGCTATCCATTTAGAAATAAACTCTTTGCATACAACACCCGTTTAAACAAATTGGGAAGCAAATTCGCCGGATTAACAAATGCGATTTATGAATCCTCGTTTTTAGGGTCAACGCTCAAGAAAACCAGCGGCGTTGCTAAGCAAAGAAGTCTTCCAAAAGTTTATAGTTTTAATTTTGATAAATATTTGCAAAGTATTGAAAATAAAATAACTAAAACTAATAGAAAGATTATTTTATATATTGATGAATTCACCCGATATCTTGATGTTGAAGTGGGTAAAGATGCTATTGAACTCTTAGTGAAACTTGGCTATGAGGTGGAACTTTTTTATGCTGAAAGCGGTAGAACATTTTTATCTAAAGGTTTTTTGAAACAAGCTAAATCACTGGCAGAAGAGAACAGTAAGCGTCTAATTGAATTTGCTGAAAATGATTGGCCTGTTCTTGGATTGGAACCGTCAGCTATTTTATCCTTTAGGGACGAGTACAAAAGGATGACCGATAACAAGAAAACCGCGGAAGCGATTGCCAATAATGCTTTTTTGATAGAGGAATTTTTAGCGAACGAGATAGTAGCAGGCCATATTGCCGCTAGTAGTTTCACGGAAGAAGCAAAAGATGTCAAAATACATAACCACTGCCACCAAAAGGCCTTAAGTAATCAAAAAGTCACTTTTGATGTGCTTAATCTCCCCAAGAATTACAAAGTGACCATAATCCCTTCCGGATGTTGTGGGATGGCAGGTTCTTTTGGTTACGAAAAGGAACATTATGACGTAAGTATGAAAATCGGTGGATTAACCTTATTCCCTGCCGTATCAAAAGCTTCCCCTGAAACAATTATTGCTGCCAATGGAACCAGTTGCAGACACCAAATTTTTGATGGAACCACAAGAATCGCCAAGCATCCGGTAAGCATTTTAAAAGAAGCCTTGCAGCATTAGATTTGGGTATTTTCCCCGTCCTTTGCCCCTTCTTTTTTATTCTTTTTAGCCGTAATGGAAGCAATAAGCTCGTTCATGTTCATGGCTTTTAAATCTTCGTCCATAAAAAACGGTAATAATTTGTCATTCGAATAGCGGTAGACTTTCCAGCGTTTGAAGGAATATTCCAGTGCAGTTAGATTAGTCACCCAATCTCCTGAATTTAGATATACACAATTACCTCTTAGAGTTTCCACTATCTCTTTTTTTGGCTGGTGCAAATGTCCGCATACCACATAGTTAAAGTTGTTATCAATGGCCAAATCAACAACGGTGTCAATAAATTGCTGTTCGTAAGCCATTCTTTTTTCCGGACTAGATTTCATCTTTTCGGATATGGATAATGATGTCCTTCCCAGTTTTTTGTTTATCCAGAAACGTCCTCTATTCAATAGTGTCAGGAATCGATAGCCCAAACTGCCAAGTTTTGCAATCCATTTTGTTTTGGTGACGGACATATCAAATACATCACCATGAAAAAACCACGCCTTTTTGCCATCCAGATTAAGGATTAGTTTATTGCAAATTTTAATGGTGCTAAGACTGCTTTCGGTATACTTTCGAAACGTCTCATCGTGGTTTCCCATTAGGTAATAGATTTCTACTCCCTTTGCCGCCATGGATAGCAATTTTTTAATCACCTTTAGATGAGAAGCTGGAAAATAATAGTTCGTTGGGCTTTCAATATCAAGAATATCCCCATTAAGGATTAACTTTTTGGGATGAATACTACTTAAATAAGCATAGAGTTCTTCCGCATGACAGGTCAGGGAGCCCAAATGGACATCGGAAATTACGGCGACTTCTAACTTTCGTTTTTTCAAGTAAAAATTTTCGCACAATATAAACCAATGGGTATTTTAATCCTTAAAAACTAAATCAAATGTGTAATAGCTTTTGGTTAAATTAATATTAATGCGGGATGGCTAATGTTAAGTGAATATTACTACATGAAGTTTTTTGGCTGGCTTCTTTTTTAAAATTACCTTTGAAATCCTTGCTATCGTGGGAAAGCAAGGCCAACATGAAACATTAGGTATGGCAGGAAATTCGTTCGGAACTCTTTTTAAGGTAACAACTTTTGGTGAATCCCACGGGGTGGCGATTGGTGGTGTTTTAGATGGATGTCCGTCCGGTCTGGAAATTGACCTAGAAGCTATTCAAAAGGATTTAGACCGAAGAAAACCTGGTCAGTCCGCCATAGTTACCCAACGCAAAGAACCGGATACCGTAGAATTTTTCTCCGGTATTTTTGAAGGGAAGACTACGGGAACACCCATAGGATTTGCTATTCACAATACCAATCAGAAATCAAAAGACTACGGACATATTAAGGATTCTTACCGTCCCTCACATGCAGATTATGTGTACGACCAGAAATATGGTTTTAGGGACTATCGTGGAGGAGGACGCAGTTCCGCCCGAGAAACGGCAAGTAGGGTAGTGGCTGGTGCCATCGCGAAGCAATTTTTGAAAGGCATTAAAATAAATGCCTTCGTATCCCAAGTCGGCGCTATGAAAATGGAGAAAAGCTATCAAGAACTGGACCTGTCGTTGACGGAATCCAATGCGGTACGTTGTCCAGACCCGGAGACGGCTGCCAAAATGGAGGAGTATATTAAATCCATAAAGAAGGATGGTGATACCATAGGTGGCATTATTACTTGTGTCGCCAAAAATGTTCCAGTAGGATTGGGAGAACCTGTTTTTGATAAACTCCATGCTGAGCTGGGTAAAGCCATGCTTTCCATTAACGCCGTTAAAGGATTTGAATACGGGAGTGGTTTTGAAGGGGTGAAAATGAAGGGTAGTGACCATAATGACCAGTTTAATAGTGACGGAAGCACAAAAACGAACCATAGCGGCGGTATCCAGGGCGGCATAAGCAATGGAATGGATATTTATTTTAACGTTGCCTTTAAGCCCGTTGCCACTATTATACAGCCTTACGAGACTATTGATAAAAAAGGAAATATGGTACAGACGCAAGGAAAAGGAAGGCATGATCCATGTGTGGTTCCACGTGCCGTTCCCATTGTAGAGGCAATGACGGCATTGGTTCTGGCTGATTTTGCTTTGTTGAATAGAACCATAAAAGTTTAGATAACATAATTTGAACTATCTTTTCAAAATAGGATTTAAACCAACTGACTAAGAACACATGAAAAAACTGGCATTACATTGGCAAATTATCATCGGACTTGTATTGGGAATAATTTGGGCGCTTTTATCCAGTGCAATCGGATGGAGTTCTTTTACTATTGATTGGATAGCGCCTTTTGGTACAATTTTCATAAATCTTCTTAAGCTAATTGCCGTTCCCTTAGTGCTTTTTAGCATCATTGCCGGAGTTGCGGGTATTGGTGATCCCGCAAGTTTAGGACGCATGGGTGGCAAAACCTTGTTGGCCTATCTTATCACGACCGTTTTTGCCGTTACTGTCGGTTTATTTTTGGTAAACTTGATTGGCCCCGGTAAACTAATCGACCAAGAAAGTAGGATTGATAATAGAATTTCCTATGAAATTTGGGCCAATTCCCAAGGATATCAGATAAAAGACGGTATCAACTACCTACAAGAGCCCAAATTTATGGAACGTGCCAAGCGGATTACGGATCTTTCAAAGGCTGAACTACAGGATGCATCGGTTTCGGATAAACTGCAGACCGCGGATGCAGCTCAGGAATCGGGACCATTACAACCATTAGTTGATATTGTACCACAAAACTTTTTTAAGGCCTTAGGGGATAACGGTCTAATGCTTCAGGTCATTTTCTTCGGCCTATTTTTCGGTATAAGTCTGTTGTTCATACCAAATGAGAAATCTAAACCCGTCATCGAGGTGGTGGATAGTATCATGGAGGTATTTCTGAAGATGGTGGATTTGGTCATGAAAGCCGCCCCGTTCTTTGTATTTGCGCTTCTAGCCGGTGTGGTAAGCAAGATGGCCGGGGATGATATTTCTAAGGTAGTTGAGATTTTTAAGGGATTAAGTTGGTATTCCCTAACTGTGGTCATTGGATTGGCGACCATGATTTTCTTGGTTTATCCTTTGTTGTTTAAATTATTTGTGAAGGCAGTTTCCTATACAGGTTTCTTTAAAGCAATGGGTCCAGCACAGACCTTGGCTTTTTCCACCTCCAGTAGCGCTGCCACCTTGCCGGTTACTATGGAATGTGTAGAGGATAACCTAGGTGTGGACAAAAAGGTAACCAGTTTTGTATTGCCTATTGGGGCTACGGTAAATATGGATGGTACATGTCTTTATCAGGCCGTTGCCGTTGTCTTTTTGGCTCAGATGCATATGATAGATTTAACCTTAGGTCAACAACTAACTATAGTTCTTACGGCTACGCTAGCTTCAATTGGATCGGCTGCTGTTCCCAGTGCGGGATTGGTAATGCTTATTATCGTATTGGAATCCGTAGGGCTTAATCCAGCCTGGATAGCTATTATTTTCCCCGTAGACCGTATTCTTGACATGATGCGTACCGTGGTTAACGTTACAGGGGATGCCACTGTTTGTTCAATAATAGCAAAAGGGGAGGGGCTATTCAATTATGATCCGAATAAAGATCCGGATGAGGCTTGGAAACTGGAAGAGAATTCGTAATTGGCTTCTAATAAAATCTAGAAGAAGTTTTCTTATCGGTCTTTTCTATACGTAATACTGCAAAGATGATTTAATACTCACTTTTAATAGTAATACCTCTATTTCTATGCCTATCAACTGTGAATACATTCCTTAAGGCAGCCTGATTCAATACACTTATAACGGGACTACATTATTCATGGCATTTAAAAATCGTATACGATTAAATTCAAAATCAATTATAAATCTATTGAAGATAACAATAGACTTGTAGTTTTGTAATTGACTAACATGACGTCTAAGTATTAGGTCGAAGCTGATGTGGCAAGTTGAATTTGAAAATTAGAGGAATTTGGCCTTTAATTCCGGAGTAGGTATCATACAATTGTCTTTTTTGCCATACCATTTGTACCTGTTTTTGGCAATAAAATCATATACGATATTAGATAACCTATTGGGAATCAAACCTAAAACCTTGGATAGTGTCCTATATCCTTTTAATTCGGTGCCGATTTCCAAAGCGGCTTCAGCTTTGGTGTAGTAGGCCACCCCAGGCTCGATCAATATGATGGAATCTACATTTTCGGTATCTATTCCCCGTTCAGAAATCAGCTTTTTTCCAACCTCTGACTGTAGTGCTGCAAAACGAAAGATATCCTTATCGTCATGTTTTATGATAAACTGAACGGCTCCGTTGCAAAGGTTGCAAACACCATCAAAAAGAATAATTTTATTGATATTTTCCACCGTGTAAAGATACGACAGGCAAGTTGGTTGTGAAGAATATTACATGGTATTTAAGAAACTGGTCAAATCGGTATCCTTATCCAATCCCAATTTCTTTTTTAGTCGATATTTCGATTTTAAAATACTATCAGGAAGGACATTCAAGGTTGCCGCAATTTCCTTTGTGGTAAGGTTCATGCGTAAAAATGCTGCCAAGCGGATTTCCTTCTCAGAGATATCTGTGGAAAGCGTTTTTAGCTTTTGGTCAAAGTCGTTATGTACCTCGGCGAAATAGGTTTTAAATACTTCCCAGTCCTTGTCCGATGCATTTTCTTTCTTTAGGAGCATTACTATTCGTCTAAACTCCATTTTAAAGGTATCCGGAGAGTTTTTTATGCTTTGTAAATTTTCCAGTAATTCTTGAATGAAAGTATTTTTCTGTACCAAATGCAAGGTCTGGCTGGCCAATTCTTTCTGTTTATGCTCAATTTCTTGTTTATAGATTTCTTCTTGTTTTTCTCTTGCAACACGGTTTTTCTTTATTCGTTGGCGGAACCCGAAGAACAGCAAACCTGAAACGGTCACAAAGGTGAGCATGCCCCCGGCATAGAGCCCCTTGGTCAATGTATCTACTTTGGCTTTTTCGTTTAGGGTATTAATTTCTTCTTGCTGAAGGACAATTTCCGCTTCTTTTTTTTCGGTTTCATAAATAGTTTGTATTTCTTCTATCTGTTGGTTCTTTTTTAAATTGTAGATACTATCGTTTAGAGCGTGATATTCTTGGAAATCAGCATAAGCTAAATCATCTTTATTCATTTCATGCCAAATAGTTGCCCTGGTTTGCATAGCATCGCTTAGGGTAGGCAGGGCACCAATTTCTTTGGCGGTTGTAATAACTTGGTTTATATATTCTAGGGCTCGTTCTGGATTACCTTCTGCAATATTTAATAGGGCAAGCTCATGAAGTACCTCTGTTAGGTCTAGTTTAATATCTTCTTTTTTAGCTATTTGTAGGGATTCATTCAACAAAGTGCGTGCCTTTTGATAATTACCTTTTGTGTAGCTTAATCGTGCCAAATCATTCAGTGACTGGGAAATCATGGATTGCACGTTCATCTCACGGGCCAGGTTAATAGATTCGTTTAGGTATTTTTCGGCCAAATAGGTATCCTTTAACCTTTCAGCCGCCAAACCAGCCGTATTTGCGGCATAACTTTGATATATTTTATCATCGTTTTTCTTGTATATCGAAATGGCCTTTTCTGCATAGGTAAGACTTGATGCGTAATCGCCAAGTTGATACTCAATATCTGCCAACTGCTTTAATGCATCACCTTGTCTAACTTCGTCTTCAACTTCTTCAAAAGATGTTAAGGACTTTAAAGTATTCTCAAGGGCTAATTTATAATTCCCTTTTTCAAAATAGATGCCACCTAGTACTTCATATTCCGAGCCTCTTAAATCAAAATCACCTAAATCGGAGTTTTTCCTATTATCGTCCGTATACATATCTAGAATAGACGTTGTAAGCGCTATGGCTTTGGCGTAATTACCCTTTTCCCGTTCTATAGTGGCCAAGGAATGCATGGCAAAGATTTGACCTTTTACCGAGTTTATTTCCTTGAACTTGTCCAGGGCCTTATTGTGAAAAATTTGGGCAGAATCATTTTTGGATTGGTTATAATAGTAATTCCCAAATTGTATAAAGCCATTGGCTACGCCTTTTTCATATCCAATTTTTTCTGATAGTTGTTGTGCTTGTTTGGCATACTCCAGTGCACCTTCATTATCCATAAACATCATTCTTTCATGGATTCTGGATAACACCTGCGCTTTAAGAGTGTCATCGGGTAATGTTTTGGCCCTTTGAACCAAGCTATCCAATTCTTGTTTTCTATTCTGACCAAAAGCAGAGAGACCGATACTTAATAAAAGCAAAAAAAAGTAGTTGATGGTTTTCATATGAAATGATGGATTGATTATTTCAAGGTAGTTATAAAAATCTTTCGATAAAAGTGAGAATCGTAAGGTGAATTGACCTTTGTCCATGCTTTTTCCTGCAAAAATCAACTTCAAAAATTAGGAGCATTTCTTAGAACCCTCCAATTATAAAGGCTTTTGACGTACTTTTTCTTAAAACACTTTTATCCCTTGTCCATTTGATATCCAAATAGGAAAATAGGTGCTTGTCCATACTTTGTCTATGGACAAAAATAGGATTGATGCTAACTCTAATCTAATTTGGTGGTGTTGAATTCTTAAAATCAATACGTTATGAGAAATACCCTGCAGATGTTTTTTGAGAACGGTAAAGCCATGATTAGTAATTTTTTCAATATTCAGAAAGGTAATCAAAACTTGGTTTTCGTACCGATCTATTTAAATAATAGAAAATGAGAGCATTTTTACTATTAGTTCTTTTATTGCCCTTAGGACTTAGCTCTCAGGTTGTTTTGCGCCAAACTTTATCAATTGGAGGCAGCAATGGTATAAGCAATTCGGCACAAGGGAAATATTTTATACAACAGAGTATTGGACAGTTGAGTGTTATAAACACGTTTTCGGCAGAAAACAAAATTTTGCGACAAGGTTTTCTGCAACCTTTAAAACGGGGTTTGCCTGGCAATAACCCCAATGAATTGGAAATGTTTGTATACCCCAATCCTTTTGTGAGTGGTGTTGTCGTAAATCTAGAAAATACGGATAACGACAAAATCGAGATGTTTTTATTTGACATCACAGGCAGACTATTGCTAACCGATGATTATGAAAAAAATACCCAATTGGTTGTGCCCTTAGAGCACTTGTCAAAAGGCGTATATTTCTTAAAATTACAAGCTGGTCAGCAAGAGAACATTAAACAACTTATAAAACAATGAGCTTAACCAAATACCTTTTGCTGGTCAGTTTTATGATGTGTTCTTACGGTTATGGGCAATTGCTATATGCAGAAATGGGCCAGACGCTTTCCTCTTTTGACTATAAAAATTCATTAGGTGGCACACTCGATAATTTACAAAATGGCAGTAAAACCTACATGGGCGTAGGGTATGTGTTTCAACTTCCGGGTGATAAGGTCCATGTGCAACTAGGGGGAGTTTTTACCAACTATGGGACTATAGGCAGCGATTTGGTACTGGACAATTATTATGAGTGGGATGTGTCATATATAGGCCTGCAAGTCGGTATTTGGTATGATTTTGCCAGATCTAGGGATTTCGTCTTTTTCACCAAACTCAATGCCTCTATGGAATATCTATTGCGTGGTACCCAAACCTTGAACAACCAAGTATATGACCTTTCAAGAGAAGATGAATTTGACAATATTATCCTTGTGCCAAGAATTGGAGTAGGAGTAAAGTATCCGATATCAAACAAAGCGGCATTATTTGCCCAATATCAATATGGACGAAGCTTTTCCTTGGTGAATACCAATCCTGATGATAATGAAAAACTAAGTATAACAAACCACAATTTTGGAATAGGCATCCTTATTCAGCTCCCGGGATGCAATTGTTCTTTTTAAAAACCAGCAGCATGAAAAAAAATTACGTACTATCTCTTTTTAGCTTTTTTTTACTTCTATATGGTTTTGCCCAAACCGAAGGCATTACCTATCAAGCCGTACTTGTGGATAATAATCCAAACGAAATTCCAGGGGTGGATATTCCATCCAATAATATCCCGGACCAACCACTTACCATACGATTCACCATTTTGGATGCATTCGGAAATGTGGAATATCAAGAAACGCAAGAAACCCAAACCGATGCCTATAGCACAATAAATCTTACCATAGGAGAGGGGCGGACAACATCGGAAAGTTTAGGAGCCTTTACTAATATCAATTGGGACGGTGCAAAAACCTTAAATGTTGATATAGACTTAGAAGCAGGCACCAATTTCGTAGAATTTAGCACCCAACCCTTGACCTATGTACCTTATATAAGACACAGAAACCTTATTGCAGACGGTATTACCGATTTGAACGATGATTTATATGTAAATAACAACAGTACCGCCAATTTTAGTGGTGCATCTTATTTTAATGACCGCGTTACTATTGATGCGACAATGTCCACCACGAATCAATCTGATATTGATGCTTACCCTTTGCGATTACAGGGCAGTGCTCATGGTATGGCCATACAATTAAATCCTAGTGTACCCAGTCGGGAAAGCAACTTTATGTCATTTTGGGATGGAGGTGGCACCCCTATAGGACGTATTGAGGGATTTCAGGCGTATACGGATGTAAGTCAAAATTTTATATTGGAAGTATTATTGGCGAACGAACCCACCGAGGATGAAGCTAAGGACCAAGATGATGATGATACCGCGCCCCCGGCAGAAGCACCTACTGCATTTGCAGTTTATTTAAACAATGATTATTCATTAAATCTACTTTTGGAATATATGGATTTGCTTGAGGCATCGGCGACTTTTGGATGGAATTTAGGCGCCTGTATTGCCGGTGTTGGTATTGCCGGTGATTGCGATGATGCAGCATGGTCTGCATTTCAATTGTTTGTTCAAGGCGTTCAGATATCGTTATATGTGTGGTATAACGAGGCTAATGTTGGGGTTGCTTTTGAGTCGGGTGGTGCAGATTATGCCGAATGGTTGAAAAAATATAATGTAAAGGAAACCTTTACTTATGGAGATGTGGTGGGAGTGCGCGCAGGTGAGATATCTAAGAATTTTACTGATGCAGATCGCTATATGGTCATTTCCAAAAACCCTATTGTCTCTGGAGCAATGCCGGAACAAGGCGAGGCCAGTCTTTATAAAGAAGTAGCGTTTTTAGGTCAGGTGCCTGTAAAAGTATTGGGTACCGTTAATAAAGGTGATTACGTTTTACCTTCTGGTAATTTGGATGGTATGGCTATTGCCGTTTCTCCAAATCAAATGCGGACAAATGATTATAAACGAATTATTGGTGTTGCTTGGGACGAGTATCATGGTAATGAGCTGTTCAGTTATATAAATACCGCTGTGGGTATAAATACGAATGATTTGGTTAATGTGGTCTCGGATATGCAGCAGGTTATGAACCGCATGCAAGATGCTTTAGTAGCTTCAGATCCTACATACCAACCTACCTATTTTGATGTAGAGACCGTTACTGTAGGTAGCAATACTAGGACTACGAAATCCAAAACCATGGAACAACTAGTAATGGAACAATATGGTATTGACCAGCAGGCAACTGCACAACAAAAATTAACCAAACTACAAACCATGATGCAGTCCAAAGATTTGAACAACAATGTGTTTAAGTTTTCCAATATGCCTTATTTGCAAGATGTATTGGAAAATCCTACCGAAGAAAATATAAAGCAGTACAATGAATACTATACAAAGGCTTTGGAGAATTTGAGTGCTATGGTTCAAGGCAGGTAAGTAAGTATTAGCTTTTCCGCTCAACCAATTCCAACTGGTCCACACTCACGTTCGTAGTAAACATACCGTAATTGACAATCGCTTTGCCTTTTTCGAGGGAATCTATGGTGCCCACAGCCTTCCCATCATGCATTCGTACACGGTCACCTAACTTGAAAACTGGTCTTGGTTTGTTCTTTTCGGCAACTTTCGCTTTTTTCTTTTGTACCTTGTTTTTCTCGCGAATGACCTTGACCTCTTTTTGGACTTCCTGGGCAACCTGCACCTTTTTGGCCCTTTCCTTCTTGGCCTCCGCGGCAGATTTCTTCTTGCGTTTGCTGTTTTCCGTCTCCACAATGCGCAATAACTCCGATATCAATGGACGTTTCTTATTGTTCTGAAAATACTTGTCCGCCGCTGTGTTTACCTTATTGCCCAATTGAATCATACGTTGATCATGGTCATATAACTCCTGATAGTTTTCCAGTTTCGACTTTATCTTGGCGTTCAATTTTTCCAAACGCGCCGCTTCTTCCCGCGCTTTTCTCTCTTCTTCCTGTAATCTGGAGCCTGTTTGTGCCATTTTACTGCGCTCTTTCTGTAGTTTGGCTATGGTGGCGTCAAAACGGACCTTGCCACGCTCTATCTTCTTCTTTGCCTTGTTGATGAGCGAGTAGGGGATGCCGTTTTTCTGCGCAACCTCAAACGTAAAGGAACTTCCTGCTTGGCCCAAAACGAGTTGAAATGTAGGTTCCAAGGTTTTTCCATCAAAAAGCATATTAGCGTTGGTCGCATGAGGCAATTCGTTTGCCAAAGCTTTTAAATTGGCGTAGTGTGTTGTAATTACCCCGTAAGATTCCCGTTCATAAAAAACCTCCAAAAAGGCCTCCGCCAAAGCCCCTCCCAATTCTGGGTCGGAACCTGTCCCGAATTCATCGATTAGGAACAATGTACGGTCATTGCATCGTTTTAGAAATTGGTTCATGTTTTTAAGCCGATAACTGTACGTACTCAAGTGATTTTCAATGGATTGGTTATCCCCAATATCCGTTAAAATCTTATCAAAAAAACAAACTTCGCTACGTTCGTGGACCGGAATCAACAACCCACTTTGCACCATAACCTGAAGTAGGCCAATGGTCTTTAGGGTGATACTTTTACCCCCGGCATTGGGGCCGGAAATTACGATAATACGGTTCTCCGGGTGCAATTCAATACTTTGTGGAAAGGTTTTTTCGTTCTTTCTTTTGTTGTTGAGATAGAGCAGCGGATGATAGGCATCACGCAAATAGAGTCGGCGAGCGGTACCCAAATTGGGCTTTAAAGCGTTGATATCTTGCGCGTATTTTGCTTTCGACGCCGTAACGTCAATCTGCCCAAGATAATTTTGATAATCGCTTAAAATGGCTCTAAATGGCCGAATTCGATTTGTTAACTGATTCAGGATGCGCTGAACCTCCTCCTTCTCCTCAAATTCCAAGTTATTCAACTCCCTACTGTAACGCAAAGTGGCTTCCGGCTCTATGTAAACGATACTGCCCGTTTTGGAAGTGCCCATGACCGCGCCCTTTATTTTCTTACGGTACATGGCCTTTACGGCGAGCACCCTTCTGTTCTCCACGACCGACTCCCGAATCTCGTCCAGATAGTCGGAAGACTGATACGTAGCCAGTGCACTCCCAAAACTCTGGCTGATTTTACCGCGTACATGGTTCATTTGCCTTCTAATGCTCAATAAAGCGTCGGATGCATTGTCCTTCACTTCCCCAAATCGGTCGATTACTTGATTAATGAGTTCAGGAATCTCAGTATTCGGTTCCAGTTCGTCCGCAAACTCATGGAGTAGGGGATAGTATTCCTTAAACTTTTTGAAAAACTTTTGATGCGTGGTTACGGTAGTACAAATAGTGGCTATTCGCCGGAAACCCTGCAATTCCAACGTTGTATTTTCAATCTTTAGCAATTGGAGTTCGCCGTTGATTTGATCAAAACCATGGTTTGGGATTCGGTTTTCGCTAATAAAAGATGATAGGTATTCCGAAGTTTTTCCCAAAGCGTTCTCTATTTCCGCTTCATCCGTCAACGGAATAATTTCCAGCGCAAGTTGCTTTCCGAGCTCCGTATTGCATCGGGCGGCTACCTGTTGCAGAACGGTAGGAAACTCTAGGTCTTGAAGGGTTTTGGAATGTATGTTTGCCAATTTACTATAAATTCAGCGGCAAATGTAGTTAGTTTTTTAATGGTCTCTAGGGTTCACCACAAAAAGCTCTTTTTCTTCCGATGCAGGTCTTGCAATGGGTTGAATTTGGTTCTTGATACGCATGTATTCGCGCCATCGGTAGGTTTCCAAAACATCGGCCATGTCCGAAGTCTCTTTGCTCGACAGTTTTTTTAATAACTCGTATTTCGCCTTATCGGACAATGTATTATCTTCTTCTACGTCCTTCTTTTTTACGAGGTAGCGGGCTACCGTACTCTGAAATGCTAAGGCTTGGTCGACTCCCATAACCAATCTTGGTTGATATTTCGCCGTAATATCCACTGCTTCAGCGCGTATACGACCATCGATTTTTAGCGCATATAAGGTTTGTGAAAATAAAAAAGAAGCGTGAAAAACGGCTAAAAAAAACACTAACACCGTTTTCACCATAAAGCTATTTTTCTTCATAACGAATTGATATTAAATTGATTATAAATTTAAGAAAATGGCGGGTTTATGTCAAGTTGGGCGATATTAAAAAAAGCATAAATAACATGGAAGGCACTACCCTTAGGAATCAACATCTCACTACCCTTAGGAATCAACATCTCACTACCCTTAGGAATCAACATCTAAAGGGATTGACGATTAGCCGGATGTTTAACTATTTGGACTTAAAAAAGTATGGAAGGGATTGCGATGGAAAACAAGGGGTTTTAATAGCGATATTTTCTCTATTTAATATACTATTTCCGGTTTATTCAAATGAATCCAAGCACGTTACCTGAGATAACTGCGCGTTTTATAATTATACACTGCTAAAGGTTGGCAATTCCACATTTGATTTTTATGGTACTTTTATTTTCCATGTTTGAAATATTTCGTTTCGAAGAACCGTCATTACTTCTGTCAATTTTCAAAAATTCTTGAAAATCATAATCTAGATTTTGCAGTTTCATTATTTTTTTAACGATTGCTTCTCTACTTGGGGCATTAAAACTTAAACTCCCACCCATAACACTTTGTTCCTCTGGCCTATAATATCCGGATTCCTTATAATTTCCACCTTCATAAGCCCCAACTTTACTATAATCAGAAAGGCCTAAAAAATGTTTCCATTTAAGTGAATTTGGATTATTTGTTGTGTCTAAGTTTGCAACCCCATTAAGTTCTATCGGTACAAAACTAGCATCTACGTATTCATCTCCTAAATTAGCAAACGCGTGACCTACCTCATGTAGCATCACCCTTTGGTCTTCAGCACCAAATATTGCTAAATTACCACCAAGCGAAGCCGTGCCTCCGCCTGAATGGGATCTTAATGATAAAAGTACTAGGTCCTTTTCACTTTGTGGTTTTCCGGTTAATTTACTTATATATTCATCAATGGCTCGATAATTTGCAATTGAGGGCAGTCCATCTCTTACAGAACTACCGAAGGGTGTCTTTACTTCAGTCTCGTTGTTTTCGGAAACGAATAATTCCGATTCTGCATATATAATATAAGCATTAAAATATTTCTTGTACTTAGAAAAAGGCTCAGAATCAAAGAGATACCCAATATTATTTAAAGCATGCTTCCGATAAACACTGGAATTTACTTCTAAATGATTTTGGAAGTAAACATCTCCCATAAATATTACGTTTATCCCGTTTAATTTGTCATTTTCAAAAACAATTTCAATTTCACCATCACTGTAATAATTGTTTTCAGAAATGAAAGTGGGACTACCCACCGGATCATCTTTAATACAAGAAATGCATAATGCGAAAAACATAATCATTACAATACGAAGTGTCAGTTTTGTCATGAAGACTTATTAATTTAAATTTTAGAACGTATTCATTTTGTTATTATTTTGATTGAATTGCTAGAATTAATCATAGGAAATTTTTAAGAAATTTTGATTCATGTAACTTTTTGCAGAAATTTTATTTTAAAATCAATTTGAATACTCAGTTAAAATATATAAAAATTTACTTTCATCAACTGATAACCAAGTATACGTTTATAAAATCGTTTCTAGACCTAATGGCAACAGATGACCATAAGTTTTTAACTAATTTTGGGCATTTAACATGGAACCTTATTCTCGACTGCGTTCGAATGGACGGTTCAAAGCATTAATAGTCTTAAAAAATGTCCGTAAACATACACCCCAATTGGAAAACACAGCTGCAACAAGAGTTTGAACAGCCTTATTTTCAGTCGCTTACCAATTTTGTAAAAAATGAGTATGCACAGCATACCTGCTACCCGAAAGGTGCGGATATCTTTGCGGCATTTGATCATTGCCCTTTTGATCAAACCAAAGTCGTTATCATTGGTCAAGACCCATATCATGGACCGGGACAGGCGAACGGACTCTGTTTTTCGGTCAAGGACGGTATTCCGCATCCACCATCGCTTATCAATATTTTTAGGGAAATACAGACGGATTTGGACATTCCCTATCCAAAAAGCGGTAATTTGGAACGCTGGGCAAAACAGGGGGTATTGCTATTAAACGCTACCCTTACCGTTAGGGCACATGAGGCCGGAAGTCATCAGGGCAAGGGCTGGGAAACCTTTACGGATGCCGTTATTAAAAAAGCTATCCCAAGAGAAGCAAGGTTTGGTATTTTTACTTTGGGGCGGATTCGCAAAAAAGAAACAAGCTTTAATAGACGCCAAAAAGCATCATATCCTGACTTCCGGGCATCCTTCCCCGCTAAGTGCGAATAGGGGATATTGGTTCGGAAACCGTCATTTTTCACAATGCAATAAAATTTTAGCATCAACAGACAATAAAAACATTGTTTGGTAAGTTTTCAGAATAGGATTTTTTGTAACTTTAAGAAGGTATTTTCTGACTATTAAAACCAAGCTATGAAGAAATTTGACAATTTAAGATCAATTTTACTGGTAGATGATGACGAAGCCAGCAACTTTTTACATTCAATTTTCATCAACAAACTGGACATGGATATCGATATCAATGCGGCATTGAACGGTCAAGAGGCATTGGATTTTATCTTGGACAAAGGCGTGGATAAATTGGAACTCCCCTGCATGGTGCTACTTGATCTTCGGATGCCCGTGATGGATGGTTGGGCTTTTATGAAAAACTATGAGGAACAGGTGCCACAGGAGCTTAAGGACCAGATTCTAATTGTTTTGGTGACCATTAGTGACAATGCCGAAGACAAGGAACGGGCAAAATCCAACATACATATCGCGGATTTTTCCCAAAAACCGCTATCGGATTCCACAATTAAGAAGTTAATCGATAAGCATTTTTCACTGGAGGTCGTTTAAAGAACGAGTTTTCTAAAGTAAAAATGTGGAAGTCGGCAATTTTATGGTTATCAGTCCCAAGTCGTAAAGCGTATCCTGTACCTTCTTTAAAACTTCGGTAGGCAATTGTTTTTGGCTCCACTGCGTGAGTCCCATCCATTTTTTGATATCCTCCAATTTTTGACTATATCTGTTGGCAAGCGTCCGGTCTATACTTGGTATGTTCCTAAATTCAGAAGTATACAGGTTGATAACTTCCTGAATATGTTTTAAAACACTGTCATTTTCCGCTATAAAAGTATTGGTGCCTACAAGCATAAAGCAAGGCCATGGCGTAGGACAATCCCCGACTCTTCTGAACACCCCTTGGTCTACCAATGGTTTAGTCGTAAAATGCTCCCACATAAAATAAGCGGCCGTTCCTACGGTTAATCCTTCTACGGCGCCATCCAAATTATTAATAACCTCAAATTTTAGATTCGCCGGATTCCAGCCTTCGTTTTTTGCATTTACAAAGGCCATCAAGTGACTTCCACTTCCAAACCTGCTGATAGCGGCACTGGTTCCTATTAACTCATCAATTGTTTTGTAGTTGCTTTTAGCGCCAACGTGAATCCCCCAAAGTAGGGGGCTAGCAATATATTCCTGAATGATTTTGGAAGGGTTACCTTCCGTAATACTTTTCACGATACCCTCTGTTAGTATGATGGCCAAATCCGTTTCCCCTTCCTGTAATAGATTACACATTTTGCCGGTTCCCTCGGGAATATCGGTCCATTGCAAATCGATTCCACGTTCTTTAAACGCACCTTCCTCTATGGCCAAATGCCAGGGTAGGTTAAAGTGTTCAGGGACACCAATAATTTTAACTGTTTTCATCAATTTTTTCTTTTAGGTAGTTATAAATGGCATATTGTGATCTGATTTCGGTCTCACCTTTAGGACGCTTCACCCGTTTGTTGGAGTTTTCATCGTCCAGGACACGGGCTTTTACGGTGTCGTTCAATTGGAGTTCCAATACTTCCTTAAGTTCGTCAAAAATATCAGGGTCCAAAATAGGAGTCAGGACTTCAACACGCCTATCCAGATTACGCGTCATCCAGTCCGCGGAGCCCATAAACATTTTCTCATCACCGCTATTTTCAAAAAGATATATGCGTCCGTGTTCCAAAAAACGGTCAACGATACTGGTAATGTAAGGGTAAACCAAGGTATTACTATGGTTTAATGAACTGGATAAGAAGCAACAAAAACCACGTACCAGTAGGCGTACCTCAACACCGGCCTCACAGGCCCTATACAACGCGGAAATCATTTTTTTATCTTCCAAGCTGTTCATTTTAGCGGTGATACGGCCCATTTTCCCCATTTTTACGGCATCAATCTCATTCTGTATGAGATTCATAAAAGTATCCCTAGTGGTAAACGGTGATACCAGAAGTCGTTTTAGCTTAGGGATTATCAGTTTCCTTTCCAATACCTCAAACACTTGCCCAAGGTCTTTCGTGATAAGTCTATTGGCCGTAAAAAGACCGTGGTCACAGTAAATACGTGCAGTTTTTGCATTAAAATTACCTGTACCAATATAGGCATAGCGTTGTCGTGCGTCGCCCTCGTTACGTTCTATCATCAATATTTTGGAATGTACTTTGATATTGGGGATACTAAAAATGACCTTGGCACCTTTCTCTTCAAAAATTCTACCCCATTTGATATTGTTTTCTTCATCGAACCTCGCTTGGGCCTCTACAAAAAGTGTGACTTTCTTGCTATTTTTTAAAGCGGTCAAAAGGGCGTCCGATAATACCGATTCCTTTGCCATACGGTATATCGTCATCTGGATTCGGGTCACATTTGGGTCGGCCGCGGCTGTTTTGACAAAGTTTTCCAGTACACCGAAATCCTGATAGGGAAAATGTATCGATTGGTCTTTTTCTTTTATCGATTTGAAAATATCATCAGTAAAAGAAAGTATGGGGTGTGGCAATGGAGGTTTTTCCCGGTATTGAAGGTGTTCCGTTCCTTTTGGTCGGGGAAAATCGAAAAAATCGGACATATTATGGTATTCCCCACCTTCCACAAAATCCAATTCGGACAGGTGAAGCAATTCTTTCAAGCGATTGCGTAACCATTCCGGCATATTGGCATCATAAAGAAGTCGGGTGGGCTGGCCTGACTTTCTCTTGGTCAGAGAATCATAAATTTTCTCCACTAGCGCGTTATCGGTATAATCGTCTTCCAAGTATAACTCTGCATCCCTGGACATTTTAATGGCATAACAGCCAATGGCTTCCTTGTCTGGAAATAATAGGTTGATATGAAGTTTTAAAATATCGTCCAAATAAAAAAACTGATGTCCCGGACCGGGTATGGAATGAAAACGGGACAGTTCGCTAGAAGGAATACGCACTAAATTGAAAAAATGGTCCGTATGCGCCACGGCAAGGTATAACTGACCATCTTTTAGCTTGGAAACAGTCTTGGTATTAACAATTTCACAATGCTGATGTATTTCATTTTTAAAAAAAATCTCTAGATACGCTTTCTGTTCCTGATTTAGCTCATGCGCTTTTTTAATATAAATCCCCTGATCTTCCAAAGCGGAGAGGGTTTCGGATATTACCTTTCCAAAATGTTCCTGCTGCTCGGCAATGATGCCTAAAACGGTCTTTAGCGTTTTGTTCGGCTTGGTCACCAACTTTTTCCTAAGATTTTTCTCTATGCTTTTTATTTGCCGTAATTGCGAAACACGGACTTTGAAGAATTCGTCAAGATTTGATGAAAATATGGCCAGAAATTTCAATCGCTCCAGTAGGGGAGTAGATGAATCTTCCGCTTCCAACAAAACGCGCTCGTTGAAATAGAGCCAATTTACATCTCGGTGTTTGAAAGCGTTCTGTTGCATGGGAAAATTTGCTCAAAAATAGCTAATCCTAGTAGAAAACGAATGAATAAAACGTTAAGCCAATGCGTCTGCGTTAACATAAGATTCGAAAACGTTCTACACAGAACCGGTGATACGTTTTAGGGTAAACTGTATTAATTCTTCTACAGATTTTGATGGGTTTTTGGAAAACTCCCCGGTTGACCTATTTGCCAGAATGCAGTTTAGAGAAACGGCTTCGTGCCCGAGTAGTTTGGAGATTGCATAGATTCCCGATGTTTCCATTTCAAGATTGGTAATTTGCCTGTTTTGATACTTGAAATCGGCTATAGACGCAATGAACTTCACGCTACTAGGAGTTAGTCTAAGTTTTCTTCCTTGGGGCCCATAAAACCCTGTGCTTGTTGCTGTAACACCTAATCGTATACGATTATCGATAAAGTGAGAGCCTAGATTTTTTGAGAATTCTACGATGTAGGGGCGTGCTTTTCGGGCGCTCCATGAGGTTTGCGCTATGAACGCGTCTTCCATTTCACTATGGTCATCATTTTGGGTTTCGTAAAAGTGAACCAAGCCATCAAAACCGATGGCATATTGACTCATAAGAAAGGAATCCACAGGAATATCGGGTTGAATTGCTCCAGAAGTACCAATCCTAATAATTTGTAATCGTATACGATTTTCTTTAACTTTTCTTGTCTTGAAATCAATGTTTACCAGCGCGTCCAGCTCGTTCAAGACGATATCAATATTGTCTGTGCCAATTCCCGTAGATATTACACTGAGTCGCTTACCATTTAATACCCCTGTATGGGTAAGAAATTCTCTTTTCCCTTTCTTTATTTCGATGGAATCAAAATGTTTGGAAACTTCCAGAACCCGCTCCGGGTCGCCCACGGTGATTATGGTATTTGCAATGTCTGAAGGAAGTAAATTCAAATGGTAGATGCTGCCATCGGCATTCAAAATAAGCTCGGAGGGGCTTAATTGCATACTATAACTTTAGAATCCGACTGGACTCCGTATTGTACAGGAAATTATATTTTAGGGAGCCCCCAAGATACACATCGTTATCCTGAATGCAGGAATAATAGCTTGTTTTGCCTTCAAGGATTTCCTTGCCCTTTTTGGATAGGCTAACCGGATTAAATGTCCTGAACAAAGGTTTTAACCTATTTAAAGCCCTATCGTATTGACTGTCGCCAAAACCAAGGTTACCCTGGTTTTTTAAAATGGTACCTAGGAACTCGTTTCTGGAAGTGGGTTTTTTGTCAAAGCCCAACTTCAGAATGTTGTTCTCCATGTCATTTAGGCCATTAGCAATACTTGGAAACCTTTTTAGATGGGTTTTTACGGCATCCCCAAGATAATCGAACTGAAAATCTTCAAAATCCGACAGATTCTCAAGGCGAATAGGATTGTTGCTGCAATACAACTGCCACACATAATCCGCATACTCTATATCATCCTGGGAAAGAACTTTCTTATTTCGGTATAGCGAAAGCAGCTGTTCGTCCGATAGTTCATTTAGCGAATAAAGCTTATCGCTTTCGTCTTCTTTGCCACTGCAAACAAGTGAAATCTCTGCATATTTTCTGTTCGCCAATAACCAGCTGATAACAGCGATTAAATTTACTTGACAAAATAGATCGTATTCGAACCAAAGAACAATTTGGTCCTGTTGTTTATGGTTACAAAGTGACCGATATTCCTTTAATGTCTTCTCGATAAACCATGATTTAGTGACTTTATAGTTCTTATGAAGAAATTCATACCGTGTTTTCCAAAAGGATTCGCTTCCTACGTTGGTCAATGTTTCACCCTCGCAAAGCATTTCACGCCATGTAATAACATCCCCTTTTAAATCTAGTTTGTTAAGACGTTCGGTAAAACTATCTCCATTGGTAATATGTAGTAGGGAACTCATTTCCAGTGTGGTTTAGGTTCTGACTGATAAAAGTAACACTAAATGTAAAAAAACAAAATAAATTAACAGAATTCTACGCAACCCTATAATTAAATGGTTGCAATTTCCCACGTCAACCTCAACCTCCAACTCTTTTGACATTAAAACCTTTTGATTTTAAAATCTCCATTATTCTATCCCGATAATCGCCTTGAATGAAAATCTTGTCGTCCTTAAAGCTTCCACCCACGCTTAGTTGGGTCTTAAGATCCTTGGCAAGTTTTTTAAAATCATCATCGGCACCGGTATACCCTTCCAGAATGGTAATAGGCTTGCCTTTTCGTTTTTCGTATTTACAGATTATGGGGTCATCCTGTAACCATAAGTCCTGCTTTTCTTCGATTTCCGGAGTTTCTTCAGGGGTATGGTCGGGAAAAAGGTTTTTTAGCTGGTCTTTTAGGTCCATCGCTATTTTTTTATCAATCCAAGTTCAATTAAACGTTCATGTAGAAATTCGCCTGCGGTAATATCTCCAAATTGCTTAGGATGGTCTTCATCAACGCAATTTTCCAAGCAATTTAAGGGCATTTCGCTAATTGGGTGCATAAAGAAAGGTACAGAATACCTTGAAGTGCTCCAGAGCTCCTTAGGCGGGTTAACTACTTGATGTATGGTCGACTTTAATTTATTATTAGAAAGCCTAGATAGCATATCACCAACATTGATCATCAGCTGATCAGGTCTAGCAATGGCATCTACCCATTCTCCTTTATGATTTTTTACCTGTAGTCCCTTTCCATGGGCACCCATCAAGCAAGGTTATTAAATTAATATCGCCATGAGCAGCGGCTCGTACCGCATTTTCTGGTTCGGAAGTTATTGGTGGGTAATGTATCGGGCGTAAAATGGAATTTCCGTTTGTAATAAATTCGTCAAAATAGGTCTCTTCCAAATCAAGATGGAGCGCTAACGCACGCAAAACGTACCTTGCGGTTTTTTCCAACATCTTAAAAGTTTCCTTGCCTACGGTATTGAAATCGGGCAGTTCCTTGACAATAACATTGTCCGGATATTCCGCTTCTAGTTTTGGGTTGTTCGTTACATACTGGCCAAAATGCCAGAATTCCTTTAAATCGCCCTCTTTTCTACCCTTCGCGTGTTCTTTTCCAAAGGATGTATAGCCTCTTTGTCCGCCAATGCCTTCAATTTCATAGCTATCTTTGATGTCCTGGGGAAGGTTAAAGAACTTTTTAATCTCGGTATATAGATTATCGACCAATTCATCGGATAGAAAGTGTCCCCCCAAGGCAACAAAACCTATCTCTTCAAACGCCTTACCTATTTCATCGATGAACTTCTGTTTTCTCTTAGGGTCTCCCGAGATGAAATCGGATAGATCCACACTTGGAACCAAACTCATATTGCTTTTTTAAATATTGCAGGTAAAATTACAAATAATTGTGCAGTTGATGTATTGTTGTCAATCGATTGCTACGATGCTTTTTTGCTACATTTACATCAGCATATAAACTAAGATTTCTAAACCAATGGAGTATAGTGATTTTAAAGTAGCGGACGACGTAAAGCTAGCGCTTTATAGAGCGATGCTTAAGCCTAGGATGGTCGAGGAGAAAATGTTGATATTGCTGAGGCAAGGAAAAATTTCCAAATGGTTCAGCGGAATTGGACAGGAAGCCATTGCCGCAGGCGTTACTATGGCCATGGAAAGTGATGAGTACATTTTGCCCATGCACCGTAATTTAGGTGTTTTTACAACCAGAGATATTCCACTGCATCGTCTTTTTTCACAATGGCAAGGAAAAGAAGGAGGGTTTACAAAAGGGAGGGACAGAAGTTTTCACTTTGGTACGCAGGAATTTAAGATTGTTGGAATGATTTCCCATTTGGGACCGCAACTCGGCGTAGCGGACGGTATAGCGTTAGCACACAAACTTAGGAAAGAACAAAAGGTCACCGCCGTATTTACAGGAGAAGGAGCAACGAGTGAGGGAGATTTCCACGAAGCCCTTAATGTGGCCGCTGTTTGGAACTTGCCGGTATTGTTCTGTGTTGAGAATAACGGATATGGCCTTTCCACACCTATTAATGAACAGTTCAAATGCAAGGATTTGGCCGATAAAGGGGTCGGGTATGGAATGGAATCCCATATTATTGACGGGAACAACATCCTTGAAGTCTATTCCAAAGTAAATACGTTGTGCATTGATATGCGAGAGAATCCACGCCCCGTTCTTTTGGAATTTAAAACCTTCCGTATGCGGGGACATGAGGAAGCAAGTGGTACCAAATATGTACCCCAAGAACTTTTGGAAGCCTGGGCGGAGAAAGACCCGCTGGAAAATTATTCAGCTTATTTAATGGAAGCGGGCATTTTGTCAAAAGATTCGGAAAAACAATTACGAGATGAAATTACCGAGGAAATAGATGCGAATTTGCAATCGGCTTTTGACGAACCATCAATTTCTTTCAATGAAACTAAAGAATTAAGTGATGTGTCATTCAAATTTTGATTTTCAACATATTAAACCGTTAATTCATAAAAAGAATATTCGCTTTGTAGATGCTATTTCGGACGGACTTCGAGGTGCCATGAAAAAGCATGGCAATCTTGTGATTATGGGTCAGGACGTGGCTGAATATGGTGGTGTATTCAAGATTACAGAAGGATTTGTTGAAGCCTTTGGAAAGGAACGAGTCCGGAATACGCCCATTTGTGAGTCGGCCATTGTCTCTGCTGCTATGGGGCTTTCCATCAACGGAATGAAAGCCGTAATGGAAATGCAATTCGCGGATTTTGCCAGTAGTGGTTTTAATCCTATAGTCAACTATTTGGCCAAAAGTCATTACCGTTGGGGGGAGAAAGCGGACGTTGTTATTCGTATGCCATGTGGAGGGGGAGTTGCGGCCGGACCGTTCCACTCGCAGACGAACGAAGCATGGTTTACCAAAACCCCGGGGCTAAAAGTTGTTTATCCCGCCTTCCCCGAGGACGCCAAGGGGTTGCTGGCAACGGCAATAGATGATCCTAATCCAGTCTTGTTCTTTGAGCATAAGGGGCTGTATAGAAGTGTTTATCAAGATGTGCCGACCAACAATTATAATATACCTTTCGGCGCAGCCAAAGTTTTGAAGGAAGGTGAGGACATTACTATTGTTAGCTATGGTGCCGGCGTACATTGGGCATTGGAAACATTGGATGCTAAGCCCGATGTAAGCGCCGATTTAATTGACTTAAGGACATTGCAGCCATTAGATATGGAGAGTATCTACAATTCAGTAAAAAAAACAGGTAAGCTCATTATTCTTCAGGAGGATAGTCTTTTTGGTGGTATTGCCAGTGATATAGCAGCTTCGGTCATGGAAAATTGTTTCGAATATCTAGACGGGCCTATTAAAAGAGTGGGTAGTTTGGAAACGCCTATTCCATTTAATGCCGAGTTGGAACGAAACTATCTTGCAAAGTCGAGATTTGAAGCTTCCCTAAAGGAATTGGTGGCCTACTAGGGTTTACATCAATCTTAAATTCGTTAGAGTTAAATCCATTAGCGCACATTTATCATCTTTACTTCGTATTGATAAATTAACAAAGATTAACCCTGTTAACCATCCAAGAATGGATAGTGAACGTATATAGGGTTAACCATAAATTAAACCATAGTATGAAAAAAATGATAATGCTTGTAGCTGCTTTAGCTTTTGTAGTTTCCTCTTGTTCCGTTTCCAAGGAAGCCAGGGAGAAAAGAAACACCTTAAGTGGCACTTGGACATTGAACGATATTTCCTTTGAAAACAATACTGGAAACTTCAAAGCGGTTCTTTTTAATGATGTAGAGGATATTTGTTTGGAAGGAAGTGACTGGTTCTTTAGGGACAACAACAGTACCGGGCGCTATACCATAATGCCATCTACCCTGTGTAATGCCGGAGACCGTTATATTCGGTGGTCGGTTGTAGAAACAGGAATGGGAGGTAGTCAATTGCAATTCAAGTTTATAGATGAAAAGAATAGGGATATTTCTGGCGGTGCAGGTTATCGTTTAAATATTGAATCCCTTACAGAGTACGCCATGACATTGAAATCTAACGTAATGGTAGATGGTGAGAACGTGACGGTTGTTTACGATTTCAGCAAGAAATAATTAAACCTACTTTAAATAAAAACAAAAATTATGAATACAAGAATAATTAAGAATACAAGTTACTTATTGACATTGGCTCTGGTAATGAGCTGTAGTACGGTAAAAAATGCTAATAAAACACAAAAAGGAGCCGCTATAGGTGCAGCAGGTGGTGCTGTAATTGGTGGAGTTCTTGGAAATAACGTTGGGAGTGGGGATAATACCGCTCTTGGTGCCATATTAGGTGCTGCAATTGGCGGTGCTGCCGGTGGCTATATCGGAAATAGAATGGATCGCCAAGCGGAACGTATCGAGGAAGAGATTCCAGGTGCGGAAGTTAAAAGGGTAGGTGAGGGTATTAATGTAACGTTTACTCAGGATGCAGGTGTCTACTTTGATACCAACAAATCAAATGTTGCAGGCTCTTCGGCTACTACGCTGGATAAGTTGGCGGGCATTTTTGAGGAATATCCAAACTCCAATATTTTGGTTGAGGGTCACACGGACAGTGCCGGACCAGAGGATTATAATATGAATTTGTCCAAGCAACGTGCGGAATCCGTTACTACTTACTTAGTTTCAAGGGGCATTGATAGCGATAGGTTTACCACTAAGTGGTACGGTGAGGTTCAGCCTGTAGGTGACAACTCGACTACCGAAGGTAAAGCAAAAAACCGAAGAGTAGAACTTGCTATTGTAGCCAGTGAAGCGTTGAAAGAAGAGGCGATTCAAAAAACGAAAGGATAGATACAGTCTTCCTTTACTTTAATAAGATAAAAATATCCCTGTTCACGCAGGGATATTTTTTTGGAATAGTGTAACTTCCGTACGGTGAAGACGTATGATGTTATTATCGTAGGAGGTGGTTTGGCAGGACTTACCGCTGCTATTGATTTATCACGCTTTGGATTTAAGATACTTGTTTTCGAAAGCAATGCATACCCCCATCACAAGGTTTGTGGGGAATACGTTTCTAAAGAAGTATTGCCCTATTTGTTGGGTCTTGGAGTTGATTTGATGGCTTCGGGAGCAGTGGATATCACTAATTTTGAAATCAGTACCGTCCAAGGTAAACGATTGCAAACAACGCTTCCACTGGGAGGCTTGGGTATAAGCCGGTATGCTTTTGATGCCCTTTTGTATGAAAAAGCGTTACAACAGGGTTGTGAATTTAAATTTGATAAAACCACCGATATTGTTTTCCAAGACGATTTGTTTCAAGTTACAAACAAGGAAGGAGATAATTATTATGCTAAAATAGTAATTGGCGCATACGGGAAGCGTTCGGGCCTTGATAAGACCTTACAAAGGCAGTTTAGCTTTCGAAAACATTCTTGGTTGGCCGTAAAGGGCCACTATGTGAACAAAGATTTTCCCAAAAACCGCGTAGCACTACATAATTTTCATGGAGGTTACGGGGGATTGTCTAAAACGGAGTCTGGAAATGTAAATTTTTGCTATTTGACCCATTATAGTAGTTTCAAAAAGTACGGAGGCATTGAAGCGTTTAATGAAAAAGTCGTGAGTAAAAATGCCTATTTGAAGAAATTTTTAAAGGAATCAGAACCAGTTTTTGATAGCCCACTATCCATTGCGCAATTCTCCTTTGAGGAAAAACAACCTGTGGTGAATCATATTCTTATGTGCGGTGATACCGCCGGGCTCATCCATCCACTATGTGGAAATGGAATGGCCATGGCGATTCACAGTGCCAAACTTGCGTCATCTTCCATAAGAAAATATTTTGAAAACTCCAGTTTTGATAGATTATCCTTGGAGGAAGAATATACAGACGCTTGGACTGCAAATTTTAGCAGCAGGCTTTGGTTCGGGCGAAAATTACAGGGATTATTAGTGAATAAAAACTGGATGAATACTGTTTTATCTGCCTCGGTGGGTTCGGAACGCTTGTTAAAGTATATTATTAGTAAAACTCATGGTAAACCAATAGCCAATGATTGATTTAAGTGCTCGCCATGAAGGAGAAGAAATCATGGACAACTACAGTGGTGATCCATTTGAGCTCCAAAAGGTCTTTGAAGATATAAATCATGTAAATAAGATTTTAGGGGGTAATAAAATCACGATAGACGCTGTTTTTAGGCTGATTGCAGAGAATCCTAAAGAATCGTATACGATTTTGGATATGGGATGCGGGGATGGAAATATGATTCGCGCCATCGCGAGAGAAGCAAGAAATAGGAATATTGATATGAAGTTGATTGGGGTCGATTTAAATCAGGAGGCCTTGACGATTGCAGGTAAGGCATCGGTCAATTTTCCTGAAATCAGTTATCAAAAAAAGGATATTCTTACCGCTAATTTTTCCGATTTTAAGAGTGATATCGTCATAACTACATTGACCATGCATCATTTCCGAAATGAGGATGTTCTACGTTTTGTTCGTCAGTTTACAAAACTGGCCTCGTTAGGGGTGATCGTAAATGACCTGCAAAGAAGTGCTTGGGCCTATTATTTGTTTCAAGGTTTCAGGCTTATCTTTATCAGAACAAAAATTGCTAAAATAGACGGCCTTATTTCCATCAGCAAGGGCTTTAAAAAAGCTGATTTGGAAGCCTTGGCAAAAAAAATACCTGACGTTGTGCACGACATCAAATGGAAATGGGCCTTTAGATATGTATGGATTATGAGAAAAAGGAGACCTACGGTACTATGAATAACACAAGAATAGTTGCCGTAAGCAAAGAACTTCCGGAACATTGCCGAGAGACCAAGGACATATTACCCTTTGTGGAACTGTGGCTTGGAGATCAAGAGGAACGGTTTCGGCGTAAAGTGATTAAAATATTTGAAGGGGCGGAGGTAGACCGGCGTTATGGGATAATGCCCATAGAGGAAGTTTTTTTAGCTACCTCTTTCGAAGATAAGAACGCCATCTATGCAGCGGAATCCAAGAAATTAGGAACTGCAGTCTTAAAAAAAGCGCTAAAGAAGGCAAATTGGTCGCCGGAATCGCTGGATTATATCATTACTGTCAGCTGTACGGGAATCATGATTCCCTCGTTGGATGCCTATTTGATCAACGAGCTTAATTTGCGACAGGACATCGTTCGACTTCCTGTTACTGAAATGGGATGTGCTGCGGGGGTTTCAGGATTGATTTATGCGCATAATTTCTTAAAATCCAATCCCGATAAAAGAATCGCGTTAGTATCGGTAGAAAGTCCTACGGCTACGTTTCAGCAAAATGATTATTCCATGGCAAATATGGTCAGTGCGGCTATTTTTGGCGATGGTGCGGCGTGTGTACTGCTTTCTTCGGAACACGATGCAAAAGGACCACGTATCGTTGGCGAAGAAATGTATCATTTTAAGGATTCAACCCGGTTAATGGGATTCGATTTGACCAATCAAGGCTTAAAAATGATACTGGACCCTGTGGTGCCAGAAACGATTGCGCAGCACTTTCCAGCTATTGTACACCCATTTTTAGAGCGTAACAATAGTGCTATTTCTAAAGTTGACCATTTGATTTTTCATCCCGGGGGTAAAAAAATTGTTCAAACCGTGGAGGAACTCTTTGGTAAATTGGGTAAGGATATAGAGGATACTAGAGCAGTTTTAAAAGCGTACGGTAACATGAGCAGTGCTACCGTGTTATATGTACTCGAGCGATTTTTAGAGAAGGAAATACCGGAAGGCGAACAGGGACTGATTTTGAGTTTTGGACCCGGTTTTTCCGCACAACGGGTTTTATTGGAATGGTAATTAATTTTTTGATTTAGAATGAACAACAAATGGGCCTTAATTTTAGGGGGTAGTAATGGTTTGGGGTTGGCAACTGCCAAAAAGTTGGCGCTGCATGGCTATCATATTTTAATTGTACACCGGGATAGACGCTCTGAAACAGAGGCTATCGAGTCGGAGTTTGAGGAGATACGAACTTCTGGGGTTGAAGTAAAAACTTTTAATGCAGATGCCTTGAATCCCGATAAACGAGAAGAATTGGTCGTGGAAATGTCCAATACAATGCCGGAAAACCATAAGATTGCGGTAATGGTGCACAGTATTGCTAAAGGCAGCTTAAAACCCATGTATAGTGAAAAAGGGAATGTCCTGTCCGATCAGGATTTTAAAATAACTTTTGATGCGATGGCGTTGAGCCTGTACGATTGGACTTCGGCGCTGGTACAGGCGGGCTTATTTGCGAAGGATACCCGAATCATATCTTTTACAAGTGAGGGGAATACCAAGGCAATGCCCAATTATGGGGCAGTTTCGGTGGCAAAAGTAGCTTTGGAGGCCCTAACAAGAAATATTGCACTGGAATTTGCACCAATCGGTATAAAAGCGAATTGTATTCAAGCCGGGATAACCATGACAAAGTCGTTTCGTATGATACCCGGACAGGAGAAGATTATGGAAAATGCTTTAAAAAGAAATCCTAATAACAGGCTTACAACTCCCGAAGATGTTGCAAATGCTGTGTATTTGATGACGCGGGAAGAGGCTAAATGGATTACGGGGACGGTACTAAAGGTAGATGGAGGCGAGAGTTTACGATAGTTATTTGTTCGATTATGGATTTTAAGACTGTTCTAAAATATTTACCCTACGACCATCCTTTTCTTTTTGTAGATGAATTGCTAGCTATTGATGATTCTGGATCCGAAGGTAGTTTTACGTTCAACTCGAATCTGGATTTTTACCAAGGTCATTTTAAGGATAATCCGGTGACCCCTGGGGTGATACTCACCGAATGTTGTGCACAGATCGGTGTGGTGTCTTTAGGTATTTTTCTTATAAATCAACAAGGTGATACCTTGGAAAACATGCAAATTGGCTTAAGTAGTTCTGAAATGGAATTCCTAAAACCGGTATTTCCGGGCGAAAAGGTGACGGTAAGCTCCAAAAAAGTATACTTCCGTTTCAACAAATTAAAGTGTGAAGTAAAAATGTATAATGGAAATAATAAACTTGTATGTAAGGGAACTATTTGCGGGATGTTAAGCGCTAGAAAGGATGGGTAGACGAGTTGTAATTACTGGATTAGGAGTTTGTGCACCAAATGGAGTAGGGCTGAAAGAGTTTACCCAAGCTTTAAGAATGGGCAAATCAGGAGTGCGACATCAATCCAGATTAGAACAGCTAAATTTTGGATGTCAAGTAGCTGCTGAACCGTTGATTAAGGATAATCTAGTAAACAATTACTTCACACCATTGCAATTGCGGGGACTAAATGCTTCAGGACTAGTCTATGGCGTTATTGCCGGTATGGATGCCTGGAAAGATGCCGGACTTCAACCAAATACTTCAGAAGTTCCAAGTTGGGACTACGGAATAATCTTTGGAACAGGGATTTTGGGCGTGGATAAGTTTCGGGAATCCATCTATTTGGTAGATGAAAAAAATGTACGGCGGTTGGGAAGCACCACGGTAATTCAGACTATGGCAAGTGGAATTAGCGCCTATTTAGGGGGTATTTTAGGATGCGGTAACCAGGTCACCACAAACTCCTCCGCATGTACTACAGGAACGGAAGGCATATTAATGGCCTATGACCGCATTTCTAGCGGTAAAGCTGAAATAATGATTACGGGTAGTTGTAGTGATAGTGGTCCGTATGTTTGGGGCGGTTTTGATGCCATGAGGATACTTCCAAGGAATTTTAACGACCGCCCGGCAAAGGCCAGTAGACCAATGAGTGCAACCGCTAACGGATTTGTACCTGGGAGTGGGGCAGGGGCCCTTGTTTTGGAATCATTGGAAAGCGCTCAGAAGAGAGGAGCAAAAATTTATGGGGAAGTTTTAGGGGGAGAAGTGAACAGCGGAGGACAGCTAGGAGAAGGTTCCATGACCGCACCTAATAGTGCTGCGGTACAAAGGTGCATTGGCAAAGCGGTGTCAAATGCTGGATTAGAAACCAAGGATATTGATGTTATCAACGGTCATTTAACCGCTACGGCAAAGGATTCCGTTGAAATAGCAAATTGGAGTGCTGCGTTAAATCGCAGGGGAGAGGACTTTCCTTATGTCAATTCATTTAAAGGAATGGTTGGACATTGCCTTGCCGCTGCCGGAAGTATAGAATGTGTAGCCTCAATGTTGCAATTTGAGGAAGGTGTAGTCTTCGGAAACGTGAATTGTGAAGACGTTCATCCAGAAATATCCGCCATTGTTTCAACAAATAGGATTCCCCAGAAAACTATTTCCTATCGTCCAAAAGTTCTTGCCAAAGCGAGTTTTGGTTTTGGAGATGTAAACGCATGTGTTATTTTTACCGCCTTCAACCAGTGAGTCTTTAAAATAGCATATCCCTTATAAAATATGAACAGACAACATTACGACAAGCTTAAAGGATATTATCAAAATTTACTTACCGGAGGATGTGTCAGTAGATAACGTTACCCCGGAGAGTGATTTCCTGAATGAACTCAACATCAATTCGGCAAACCTTGTGGATATTGTCCTTGATGTGGAAGATGCCTTTGACATTAGATTAGAGAACGAAGATATGGATGAAATGAAGACAGTAAAGGATGCACTTGAAATCATCGATAAAAAACTTGCTGAAAAATAGGGGACTATGTTAAAGGAGTTTCTGTCATACGCAAAAATGAGGTTCAAAGTAGATAAACGGTTGCTTTTAATATACTGTATAGTCTATTTAGTTTGGGGTTTGGGTATGAATTGGTTTGGAACCCAGGTGGAAATTGCGAAGTTTACCTATTGGTGGCAAGTTGTAACCTGTTACATTCTTTACCTTGTTCCAGTTTCACTTTTATTACGAAACCTTCCATTTCATACACAGTATGCTTATGGCTTGATTGCCACTGGACTGTTAGAATTTGGGGGATACGCTATGAAAACTTCTTATGCATATCCGGATAATGCACTGGATCAATTGTTTGGGGAGCGGACGTTTGCTTTAGGGATGGCGTTGTTCTTTGCGCTTTATTTCCCGGTAGGAAACTGGGCGGTCCAGAAAATCTATCAGAAAGTGTTTTCGAAAAAGTAATATACTAATTGGTTTTTTGAGAACTACTTTCGAATCACTCGTCCAACACCTTCTCTTTTTCTGGAATGTATATTGATGCCAGCACGCCGGAAACAAGTGACACAGAAATTACCGTGAGAGAAACCCATTCAGGAAGTTCAATATAATGGGAAAACAACATTTTTAATCCAACAAAGGCCAATATCACCACCAAACTGTAATTTATATACCTGAATTTCTCCAGCATACGTGAAATTAGGAAGTACATAGAGCGCAATCCTAAGATTGCGAGAATGTTGGAGCTGAAAACAATAAATGGGTCCGCCGTTATCGCTAATATGGCAGGTATACTGTCCAGTGCGAACAGGATGTCCGTTAGCTCAATTATTATTAGGCATACGAAAAGAGGGGTCATCGCTTTTACGCCCATTTTCCGTACAAAAAAATCATGTCCGTTAATTGTGGTGGTAACTGGGTAAAGCTTTTTTAACTGTTTGAAGGCAAAAGAATTTTTAGGATTAAAATCGGTATCATCACTCTTCAGCATTTTATAGGCCGTATATAAAAGGAAAACACCAAATACATAAATAATCCATTCAAATTTGGTGATTAATGCGACCCCGAAAAGTATCATAAGCGCCCGAAATATGATGGCACCAATAATTCCCCAGAAAAGAACCCTATGCTGGTATATGGCAGGAATTTTAAAAGCCGAGAAAATTACCGCGATAACAAAAACATTGTCCACACTAAGTGATAATTCTATCAGATAGCCGGTAATGTATTTTAAAACGGCGTCATTAGCGGACAAATTGGTTGGGTTCTCGGTAAGCCCGGAACTAAATAGCCAATAGATTACACCGCTAAACGATAATGCAATGGTTACCCAAATAGCGGTCCAAATGCCGGCTTCCTTGGATTTTATTACATGGTCGTTCTTATGGAAAACACCTAAATCCAAGGCCAAGAAGACCAAAACACAAGCGATAAAAATTATCCAGACCAGCATACAAAGAAATTTGAAGATGCGAAGTTAAACATCATTTCCATAATGGAATAATTCTACGAATAAGAAAAGTTTAAAGAGTTAATAATTAGTGTTATAAGTTCCAATTAAGGAGGGGTATGAACAATTTAAACCGAATAATTTTTTCAACTAATGAAATTTTCCTGGTGTTAGCTAGTTAAGATTTAATGTGAAGTTAACCATGACTTTATTGGACTCCTTTCCCTTTTTTAAAATGGTTATGTCATAATCGGAGGAAAACAGGGCAGTACTCCCTATCAGTTGGTTTTTCTCTTTTTTAAATCGAATTTGAATTGGGTTGGATATCCCCTTAATGGTTAAGATTCCGTCGACTAGTATAAGTGCTTGTTCCTTCGTAACCTTATTACTTTTAAAAGTTATTTTGGGAAATTCGTCCGCATTAAAGTATTTATCACCTCGTAATGACCAATCCCTAAGAAAGTTTCCGGTTTTTATGCTCTCAGTTGTTACGGACCCGGAGAAATTGGAATTTTCAATGGTTTCCAAATCGATTGTTGAAGTGGAGGAGAAGTCCTCAAAACTTCCTTCAACATCTTTCTCCACAAAGACAAAGTTGATGGATGCAGAAGCTATTTTGCGATACTCCTGTCCCAGTAAGTAGGATTGGAATGCAAAAACAAAGATGACTATTACAATTTTTCTCATGTTACTTTTAATCTTTCCACTATTTCGATACCCCGATAAAATGAGTATAAAAATCGATGCTAAACTAGTGTCAGGGTTAAATATAGTCAATCCCGAAAAATTATAGTATATTTAGGATGAGCGCATTATTGTTATATGAAAAATAAAGGAATTTGGGCATTGAGCCTACTTCTGTTTTTTGCGGGTCTTTCAACGGTTTTGGGTCAAACTACGAACAATAAAGAAATTAAGGTTCAAAAACGCACACTTATTGGGAAGTTTGAACCTGATTTGGTGGTTCCCGTAGAAGAGCGTATTGCCTTAAAGGAGAGACGAATCACCCAACAGCGCACTACACAACGTATTTTGGATACATTGGATATTTCGGATAGAAAACGAAGAAAGTTGATGCGTGAACTTAGGAGAAGTCCATTTTCTGAACGGATTGCCAAAACTATTTTGGCAGAGACCGAATTTCAGGATGAAATCCAAGAAGTACCTGAGAAGTGATACTTATCTAGCTTTCATTTTAGCCTTCCTTTTTTGCAGTTGACGATGAAGTTCGTCAACAGACTCCGCAATAGAAGCTTCAAAACTCGCATGACTAGATTCGGCAAAAAGTCGTGGTCCAGGCATGCTTAACCGTATGTTGCAAATCATACCCGTATCCGGAGATGAAGTGTTTTCTTTTTTGAAGAAAACATCCGCCCTTACAATAAAATCAAACTTATCCAATAATTTTTCAAGCTTTGTTGCTGCCATAATTTCCAAGCGATTACTGGCCTTTACATCGTCATATTCAAAATTTATATTCATTTCGCTAAAGTTTAGTAAAAGATAGGAATTTAAAGGTTAAGTGGTTGAACTTAATCACTTCATTTTTTCAGAATCAGAATTAAATTTTTGTTAAAGATTGATTATCTGATTATTAACGTTCAACTCGTATCAAATAAAAAGGTAATTTTAAGAACAGATTTATAGTTAAATCGTTTAACCCCTAAAATATTTTAACTATGGAAGCAGTAAAACAACAATCGGAACTTAAGGAAATCAACACCTATTTGCCTCGTATTGAGCGTAGTTACAGGAATCTTTTGCAGTTTAAGGAACAGTTGAATTCCTATCTTTGTGAACCCTGTACCATGGTTCAATATGAAGCTAGGGAAAAAATACAGACTAATATTGATAGGTTAGAAAAAGGCCATTTGGCACTTCTCAATATATATCGCAATAAACGAATCAGTTTTAATAACGTATTGCAAACAATATCCGATCAGCTGATGGAAGCTAAAAGACTAGAGGAGGGGGTAAATAATTATATAACGATGGTACAAAGTTAATACCACCCTATAAAAAAGTAAAAAGGGTTCATAACTATGAACCCTTTTTTATATCTTAAAAATTAATTTTTTATTCGTTGGAGCCAATATTAGCCACAGATACTATTGTTTCCAAATCTTCTGGGCTCTCGTGTATAGTTATATGCCCATCCAATTTTAGCAATCCATCATAATTGATACTGGAACCACCATCTAATTTAGAAACTACGGTTTCACTAATGGAGCACGTACATTCTTTTAGGGTAATGGCAACCGGACCACCTTCGCTAGCACTATTATACCTAATAAATGCTGGGTGCTCAGTTGTATTAGAGCCTTCCAATTCGATTAACACAGTAGTTTTACCTTGATCATCTTCAGTAAAGGTTGCGGTACCTGTAATATTTGAGCCGGACATTGCGTTTAACTGATAAACTTTGCTTTGTAAAATAACCGTATCCACGTTGTCTTTTTTACAACCTCCTAAAACAAGCACACAAGCAATTATTAGGAGAAGTGAGGAACTTTTCTTCATTATCATAATTTTAAGTATTATGGTTCAAAACTACATTTACGATTTAACATTTATATTTATTTTCGATGAAATACGTAAATATTACTATAAAAGTATTGCTAGATTTCCTACAAAAAGTACGTTATCAACCTAAAGATTAGCTGGATAAAAAAGGGAAAGACCTGTAGCCAGCAGAGTTGGCTATGAACGCTAGACGTTTACTCTTTAGGGGCCAGCTTGGCACATTAATGGTGCCCTGGCTACCGTAATAGTATGTATTGACACTCCGGGTTGTCATAATTCATGTTGTATTGTTTTTAACATACCCAGATGGAGAAATAGCAATAAACTAACTAGGAGGGAGGCCAATGTTAAGGGTAAAGTTGATTTTAGATAGGTCAACATTGACGTTTAACTTTAGTGATTGAGACTTTAAATGAATTGAAGCTTTTATACTTGAAAATCCACAATTTGAACGAAAAACATCGAAAATTCAAGATATTTGAATTTTTTTTTGGTTTTTACGTTAAAAAATCGTGAAAAAGGGGTTGTTTTCGCTCAATTTTCTTCATTCGGTGTTAAGAACTATACCTTTGCGGTTCATATAAATAATAATATAGAAAAATTAGTATGAGCAAAGTAAAAGAAGGTGATTCGGTACGTGTACATTATACCGGAAAATTAACTGACGGTCAAGTATTTGATAGTTCCATAAGTAGAGGTGAGCCTCTTGAAGTAAAATTAGGTGAAGGAAGCTTAATTCCTGGTTTTGAAAAGGGACTTATGAATATGGAACCCCAGGAAAAGAAAACGATTGTAATTCCAAAAGAAGAAGCATATGGCGAAAAGCGCAAAGAACTTTTTCAGAGTGTACCTAAATCTAATTTACCGGAGGGTTTGAAGCCTGAGGTGGATATGGCCCTGGTGGCGACGAACAACGACGGTAGCGAAAAGCAATTACGCGTAGCCGAAGTAAATGAAAATGATATTGTAGTAGATGCGAATCATCCATTAGCTGGTGAGGACTTAACTTTTGAGCTAGAGTTATTGGAGATAAAATAATAAATTATTTACCCAAGAATATAAAAACCGCCCTACTTGGGCGGTTTTTTTAGTTTTGATATCTATTATTATAGTATGTTCGTAGGGAATTACAAATGAAAAAACCATCCATTTAACCTATCCACCTATGCCATTTCGAGCGCTTATCCTTTTACCTTGTATATTGATTTTCTTTGGATGCAAAAATATTGGGAAAGAATTGAATCAAGAAGAAGCAAACAAAACCGAGGTAGTAACTAAAGATCCCAAGTCATTATATGAGGATTTGGATGGCAATCCCATTGCCTTGAGCGATTATAAAGGGAAAAGAATACTTTTAAATTACTGGGCTACGTGGTGCACCCCTTGTATTGAGGAAATGCCAGATTTATTGGCATTACAGGAACATTTGGAAAAAGAAAATTACGTTTTTCTTTTGGCCTCGGACCAATCCGTAAAAAAAATCAGGGATTTTAGGTCGGAACGTGGTTTTGATTTCAATTTTATAAAATATAATGGCGCGTATGCCCAACAGAAAATACACGCGCTACCGGTTACCTTGATTTTTAATGAAATGGGGGAGCAGGTGGAACGTTTTGATGGCGGTGAATCTTGGAACACTCCAGAAATGATTGCACAACTAAAAAACATTCAATAATGCGTTTCCTCTTTTCTTTATTAATACTGGTTTTATCTCTTGCGATACAGGGATGCAAGCAAGAAACAAAACAAAAATCCACGCCATCTGAGGATAAAGCAACTATTGTTCAGGAATTGACATCGCCGGCATTGCCTTCCAGTTCACTGCCCCACTTAATATCCCACAAGGGCGTTACCTTACTTTCTTGGGTAGAAACTGAAGAGGATACTATGGCCACTTTTAACTATTCCGAACTAAAAGGCGACAAATGGCAAGAGGCCAAGACTATAACAAAAGGTTCCAATTGGTTCCTGAACTGGGCCGATTATCCTATGATAGCCGAAAACAACGGTAATTTATGGTCCCATCTCTTGAAAAAATCGGCTGAAGGTACCTATTCGTATGATGTAAAAATGAACCTTAGACCTAAGGATGCTACGGAATGGACAACAAACTTTGATTTACATACCGACGGAACACCGACGGAGCATGGCTTTGTAAGTGTTTTGCCTTATAAGGATTCATTTTTTGTGAATTGGCTCGACGGACGAAATACATTGGAAAATGCGGCAGGGGAGCGGGGAGCAATGACCTTGCGTGCAGGTGTTGTTTCTACTTCCGGCACATTGACGGAAGAATCTGAATTGGATGCCCGCACATGTGATTGTTGCCAAACAACTTGTGCAATGACCGATAATGGCCTTGTGGTACTGTATCGAAATCGAACTGAAGATGAAATTAGGGATATTAGCATTGTAAGATGGGTTGACGGAAGCTGGTCAAGCCCTAAAGTTATCCATGAAGATGATTGGAAAATAAACGGATGCCCGGTAAATGGACCTAAAGCAGATGCTTTGGGTAACAATCTGGTGGCTGCCTGGTTTACGGCAGCACAACAAAAACCGAGGGTTCAGCTTATTTTTTCGCTTGACGGGGGTGAGACTTTTCAAAGTCCCATAGTAATTGCGGAAAGGAATGTAATGGGCAGGGTGGATGTTGTTTGGGTGGATGACGAAACCGCGATGGTGAGTTGGATGGAATCTGACAGCGAAAAGGCCACTTTCAATGTCTTAAAAGCTTCTGTAAACGGAGAATTGTCGCAAAAGCAAGTAATTGCAGAAATGGACGCTTCACGTAAATCTGGATTCCCACAAATGGAAATTGATGGAAAAAACCTGTATTTCGCCTGGACGGAGTATTCAGCATCAAAACCTAGGGTAAAAACGGCAATGATGTCGGTTGAGGATTTCTAATTTGGAGAATTGGACAGCAAAGGGTACTTTCTAATGTAATGGCCGTAGCACTAGCAAAGGAAGCAATGATTAAGTGAAGCTTAAACAGGGTAATGAGAAGAAGCACAGGTGAACCCTATTGTATAGTTTTCAAATCATCTATTTTACATAATATAAATTATGATACAAATATGGTTGTAGCGTAAAACGGCGCAGCATTTCTGTACAGCTTCCTGTTTTGCATAATACCAGATATGGCTTCATTAGAACCATATCGGCAGGTATTATGTAAAAAGAAATTCTGCAATCCTCCAGCGCACCAACTCGCCGAAAAAAATAATTACCCACAGGGCAATCGCTTTTTATCGCTTATGTCAAAGCCGTTTTACTGGAATGGTTGTTCATATTCGTAGTGATGAGTTATTTAAGATCAATTTCAAATGCAATCTTATATTTCCGTTCACGCAAAGAATGATTTTTCCTAAGTACGGTTATTCTATCAACTACAAAATTATTGGCATATAATATTCTTTTAAAGTAATTCCAAGATTGATTGAATTGATAATCCGGAATCTTACTTGCTATAGTGATATGTGGCTTATCTAGAATTCCAGTAAAATTCTTTCCAATTTTCGCCTTTTTCCGGAGTACTTCAACCATATAATTCTGGAGGGTTACTATTTCAGTATCGGTGACATCTAAAAATAGAGTATTTGAATTTTCAAACCTTTCAAAACCGAGCGTTTTGACTTCAAAACTTTTTTTATCCATTAAGAAAAGCCGTAACTCATTAAAAATTGTAGCCTCTGGAGTACTTTCGATTAAAAAGTTACATAAGCTAATATGCGGTTGCGACTTTAGATATTTTGCATTACCAAAATACTCCAGAAACTCATTCTTAAATTCCACAACATCATTTATAATGAATGCTGACGGACTGATAAGTACCAAATATTCCCTTAAACCAGCCAATGGGTCAGCAGGTTTATCTTCAAGTTGTAAAATTTCCATAGGATATTATTTAAAATGGTTAAAATCCGAAGTTGCTTAATCGTTCATTCGAATATAAACAATATATGGAAATAATCCTAATAATTGGAAATAATCCAAATTTAGTATAATGGTTTTGATAGGATTATCTTTTGGAATATGAAATATATAATCTACAATTTAATGACCCTAAAATACCTTTACCAACACTAAGCGTATTGAACTGACAAAATAAAATTTTTCACTTTATAAATTAAATGCGAACAAAAGAACTTTTAGTCTTGACTGATGTTATATAAAATCTACGGTTTTTGCTTCTAATAATTTTTGTTAAAATCCGCCCAGACCCCATACAACAAACCGAAAATCAGAACGTTATAGCTATTGCTTCTTATACCATTTTTTAAATGATCAGGTTCTAGGCACACTTGGGAATCTGAGTGGAAAATGGGTAGGCAAGCCAATTCCCCAGCAGAAGTTCAAAAAAAAGAAAGCTATGAAGTATACCTATTTAGTTTTGGCAATAATGCTTATCGCCATGGCAGGCTGTTCAAAATCGGACGACGGGCCAATAGATCCACCCGATCAAACCCTTTATTTTCCACCGATTGGAAGCAATACCTGGGAAACCGTTACCCCAAATAGTTTGGGTTGGAATGTGGACAACATAGAGGCCTTGAACGATTTTCTAAGTCAAAACAATTCCAAATCCTTTATGGTTCTTGTCAATGGTAGAATCGTTATGGAAGAATATTATAATGGACATGATGCCGCAGAACCCTGGGAATGGAACAGTGCAGGAAAAACCTTGGTATCCGCCACCACGGGCATTGCGCAGCAAAACGGACTGATAAATATCGATAACAAGGCGTCCGACTATTTAGGGACCGACTGGACCAATATGGACTTGGAAAAGGAAAACCTGATTACGGTGAGGAATTTACTGACGATGACCTCTGGAATCGATGATACCAAACAATTGGTCGTAAAATCCAACCTTACCTATGTCGCCGATGCCGGTACCCGATGGGCCTACGGCAACGTTTTTCAAAAATTGATGGATGTCGTTGCCGAATCCAGTTCGACCGATTTTGAAAGCTACTTCAATGCCAATCTCAAGTCGAAGGATCGGCATGGATGGCTATTGGAACGAAGGAACCATATTCACCATCTTTCATAGCACCACCCGTAGCATGGCCCGGTTTGGACTGCTAGGGCTTAACAAAGGTATGTGGGATGGAGAACAGATCATCGATGCGTCCTTCTTTACCGAAGGTGTGACCACATCACAAAGCATCAATCCCTCCTACGGATATCTTTGGTGGTTAAACGGGAAATCCCAGTTTATGGTACCTAGTGAACAAACCGTGTATCCGGGTTCCTTGGTCCCAAATGCCCCTGCCGATATGGTGGCGGCCATGGGTGCCAAAGACCAACGTATCTATGTGGTTCCCTCCAAAAACATGGTGGTCATACGTATGGGGAATGCCTCGGACCCGGAAAATCCCAATTTTGCGGTATCCGGTTTTGACAATACCCTGTGGGAAAAAATAAATGCAGTGATTGACTAGGACCCACCCTACTCCATCATAAAATCACATCAAATTCATTAAAAAATAAATAAACAGGTTATACCAGATAAAATCTTAAGCAATGAAAAAAAACACCTATCTCATCGCCGCTTTTGCCATGCTTACCACATTCTTCGTTTCGGCACAGAATGCCAAGGAAGCCGTTCAGGACCACCAACAAATAAAGGTCAGGAGCGCACAATTGGAACGGGACACCAAAGAACTGGAAGCTTTCAAGACGGAGGTTTCCCAATTTCAATCGGCACTTGAAAATAACGATACCAAACTGGCCAATCAGCATCGGCAAGGAATTCTTAAAGCTATGGAACGGGAGATTCAACAGGCCGAGGGAAAAGTAGCCAGGGCCAAACGGGAAGTGGTGCAAAGTTCCGTGGAAAAAGGAACCAACCGAAGGGAAAAAAGAAGCAACCGCAGAGGTTACGGAGGCACCCAGGACGACAGAAGGGATATGCGTCGCGACCGAAGGAATACCCGTGATGACCGACGTGATAAACGGGACGATGTAGCCGACCGTGCCGAATTGGAAGCCCGATTGGAAAACCAAAAGGCCCTATACGAAAACGCAAAAGCCGATGAATCGCTTGGAAACGGCATTCTCGAAAGGTTCATCGTTACCATGAACAATGACCTGTTGGAGACACAGGAAGAAATCAGGGAGGATAAAGGTGAATTACGGGAAGACCGTCGCGAACGCAGGGACGACCGTAGGGAGCGCAAGGAAAACAGATTAAACGGGTAGTCCTTTAGGATAAAAAGGCCCAGCATTTCAGTATAGTTATGCTATTTGATTAAAAATCGGTTCTGTAAGGAATTCTTTACAGAACGGTAACGATTTTATTTCAAAGGAAATTCTGTCGTTAAGCCAACTCACCGACTCACTATAAATCCGTTTGACTAGAATACTTATTCATAATTATACATATTCATTAAAAGCAAATTGAAGGGAAAACCAATTACGGCCACTCAATTTTTTCAATAAAAATATCTGCTTTTCCATTTATATTCTGCTCCAAGTCCTCCTTTTTGAATCCGGACGAAATGCTTATTACATCTCCTTTATAGTCCTCGAAAATAAAATGGGGGTATCCGATGGTGTTATATTCATCAACCAGACCGGAGGTCCTATTATAAACAACAGCTTCCTTTTTATGTGGGCTTTCTACAGTTATTTGCCAATTCGGATCATTATTTGTTCCAAATAGTAGATTGCCATTTAAGCTAGTACCCGTTGGAAAACTTGGGAATTCAAAGGATTCCGAGATTTGAAAGGTGTTCGTATCATAAATTCTGTTTTCTCCAGTGTTCAGCATATATCCTGCTATCCTATTAGGTATAGTTTTTAAAGAGTTAATACCTTGAATTCTGTAATTCACGCTCTCAGAGCCTAAAACAAATCCATTGCCATCCAAACTTTTTACAATACTATTCGCCTCACTGGGGTGCCCAATAAGTACCCTATCGTCAGATATCATGAAAAGCCTATGCCACGTATTTCCATGATGTTGGGTGAAGTGTGTATCAGAATCAACCAATGATAAGTTTGTATTGTCTCGCTTTAAGGTGAACAATTCATTTGAATCAATAAATAGCCAAAGATCTAGATCCTGTGAATATGTAAAATCGGTAAAATTAAATACTCCGCCGGGATCTACGGCATACTTGAACTCCATAGTATTCGCATCATAAAAGTGAAGCTCGATTCCTTGTTGTAAAACCAATTCTTTCCCATTTTGGTTGGAAGTAAAAACCTTGATTCCGGAGTATGATTGGGTTTGTGGCGGAATATCGGAAATGGCCTCGGTCTCTTGGGTTTCATAATTGAAACGGCGTATGTCTACCCCGGTAATACCATTTCCACTAAGTTCTCCATATAGATAAACGATAGGTTCTTCGGGATCGACATCCAAGGAAAGAATTTTTTTCAATTCAATTACTTCCTTCCTTTTGAAGATAACCTCCCGAATTCCATTTCCTTCATCATCAGATAATGGGCTTTTATTTCCGAAAATGTTATAAGCGTAAACCGCATAAAAAGGATTTTCCAAGTATGGAGGATTGTTATCGGTAAATGTTGTGATATTTTGATCATTTATTTCGGCCAACACATATTCCTGTGCTGCATTTGCACTTGTGCCTCCAAAGTTTGAAACCGTTACTTCATAATGTGAAAAATATGGAGAACTAGAAGCTTGCCATGAAAGGGAAACACTATTATTAGCAACTATAGGTTCATTTAAGGAAATCGCATTAATACGAATAAAAGAACTTGGATTTATTCCAATATTATTGCTCTCACCAAGTAATCCTTGATCCGTATACACTCTAAAAAAGTAACATAATGTTGAATCGCCTCCTGGGGGTTGCAAATCGATAAATTCCACTACATTTACATCGGTAATTGATGCCACTAATTCGGCATTGGCCTTTGTACAGTTGTCACCTGCACTTCTGTAAATTTCGTATCGGTCAAAAGTATTGAACCCACCATAAGCCTCCCAGGTAAAACTTAAAACATCCTCAAAATCTTCGCTAGGATTTATACCAAATGAACTTGTGGTAAGGTCAAACTCTTCAGCTTCATACTTTTTGGCCGTTAAAATCAAAATGTCCAATTCACCATCATTGTCCACATCAATTCTGGATTTAAAAACAAGCTCTTCGTCGTTTACTTTAGTGACGACAAGGTCATCAGACTGCCCAACATTATTGGAGAGGGTAATAACACCATTTTCCAATTGCCATGTCAATCGATTTACTTCAGGTTCACAGGAATCGTTGGAGTATATATACTCGATATAGTCACCATTTCCAGTGTAAACAAAAAAATCCCTTCCACATTGAGCATAATTTACCGGTATGGCGATTGTTTCGCCATCAAACGCTGCACTAAAAATGGCCCAAACCCCTATAAGGTCTTGATTGGACGTAGAACTGAGAGCACCGTTTAAAAAATTATCGATATTTTCTGGGTTATCATCATCTTTCGAACAGCCAATCAATAAAATAAGAGAAGATAGAAACACTAATGTTATTTTTTTTAATGTTCCCCGATAGGTAAAGTAATGCATGGACGTAGGTTATATATTACAAAAGAACACTATTTTCTACCAAAAATTATATAGAATAGCCAACAATCATAACATTTAGCTAAAACGCATTCTACCTAAAGTATTTCTTAAAATATGCTTATTTAGCAATAATCCTAAAAATTCACTTGTCCTCTACTATTGACTAACTATTCTCTTTTAATAATACAACCTGAAATCCAGCAGCTTACAGATATTGTAATGTCGTTGGTGCAATTCCTCTACCACATCGAACATATTGTCATCCTCCTTGAACAGGTTAAAGAAGGCCTTGTCCAAGTCGGAGCTGCTGATGCCTTCATAGGCATAGCCGTAACCTGAAATGGCCTTTGCATTGGTGATATCCAAAAAATATTGGGATTCTTCCTCGTCCAGGTCCAGCACTTTGGCATTGGAAAAATGCAGGATCTTTCCTTTTAATCGGCCTTCAAACAGTTCCGCAATTTCTTGTAAACTATAGTAGTAATCGTTCAAACATATACTATTGGCCTCCCCGGTCATCACCAAGTAGATGATTTCATAGTCCTTAAAATGATGGTCATCCAAAACCAAGGCATTCAAACTGGCTTCCAGCCCTTCAATGGTGTCGCAGGTTTGATAGATGCTGGCCACCCCATACTGCATGGCCAAATGTTCCAGGTTCTTTTGAACTTCGGTAATGGTTTCCGTTTCAATATCATCGACCGCTTCCAAGCAGTAAATAAACCGTTCAGTATCGTTGGTAGGTACTTGGGGTAACTGTCGTCTTTTTGCTAACACATTCAAGGCTTTCTGCCAAAGTAAAAAAACACCAAATCAAGCCAAGGATTTTTATGATTTTTAACGTTTATGGTCTCCCCTACCGACTTATTTATACTTCGATTCCCAAATAGACACCATCTCCCCCACGCGTGTATGCAATTGCGCCGCGGCTTCTTAGGTTTTAATAGAAATTATTCGACTTTTTCAACTTCATCAACAATTTTTCCATTTTCCCTTACAATCATTTTGGAAACAACATCATTACGCGTGACAAACTCAAAAGTAAGTGGTGCTTCATTAGCGAAAAATATATGCTCTGATTCGGGAAGAAGAATAAGTTGAATATCACCAGAATCCATTACAAGTGCGTTCTCTTTTCTCGATATTTTCACTTTTGTACTTTGACCTGTATAGGTGCCTAAATAGGATTCCAACGTCTCTTCGGTTAAATCAATTTTCGTTGTAAGGTCATTTGACCTATTTGGTGTTTTATGATCATAACTTAGAACTCTTTTCAACTTCCATGTATCATTTTCTTTGAGCCATAAATGAGAGAATTTAGCAGTACTGGTCAAATAGGGCGCTCTATTTGCTTCTTTTATAAAAAACTCATGAATTCCATTCTGAACTACACCGTACAACACTTGTTTGTCATAAAGTGGAAAAACTTCTAAGCTATTCGCCATTAATTTTCGAATAGGTTTTTGTTCCTGATTCGAGCAAATATTCTGTTTTATAGTCAATAGAAATTTTTCTTTAGAATGGGTTATACCCCCTTCATCATGGTAAAATTCTAGGTCGTCACTAATAAGCGGTTCCATATCTGAAATTATACATTCATTGAAACCATTTTCAAAAAGAATTCTATCCATATCCTTGATGATTTTATACAACTCGGATGATTGTTCTACTTGAGCGGTAGTGTTTTGAAAATGTAAAAGAAAGATTGTAAATAGAAAAATAACCTTGGTTAAGTAGTTTGTCATCATGACTGTATTTATAAGATAGATTGTTGTAAGGAGACTGTTTTTTTCCTTCTGTTACAGTTGATAGCATAAATTTGGTAACACACCAACATTCCACACACATTACCTTTTCAAAAGAAAGTTTTCAGAAAGAAAAAAAACAAAAAAGTTTGTAGATGCAATCTGCTTATCCCTACCCTCCATCTTAACCCTAAAAACTATAAACCGCGCTCTATAGCGTTACCGTCAATCCTTCATCCTATATGGTCAAGGAAGTCCGTCCGTAGCCCCTATATTGAAGGGAATCAAAAAAAGAATGCTATGAATTTAGAAAACAAAGTAATACTCGTAACCGGAGCCTCAAGCGGTATCGGCAAAGCGGCCGCCCATAAATTGGCCCAACACGGCGCCAAAGTGGTGCTCATGGCCCGTAGCGAAGATGAACTCAACGAATTGAAATCCAACATAGAAGCCAATGGCGGTACCGCATTGGTCGTAGCCGGGGACGTCACCAAAATGGAAGATTTTGAAAAAGCGGTTTCCCAAGCCAAAGCGGAATTTGGAACGGTGAATGCCCTGATCAACAATGCCGGTCTTATGCCCCTCTCCTTTGTAGAAAAACTGAAGACCGATGAATGGGAAAAAATGGTGGATGTAAACATTAAGGGCGTATTGAACGGCGTGGCTGCGGTACTGCCGGAGCTAAAAGCCAATAAAGACGGGCATATCATCAATATTTCGTCCATGGCCGCACACCGATACTTTCCGGGCGGAGCGGTGTATTGCGCCACAAAGGCCGCGGTAAAGATGTTTTCCGAAGGTCTGCGCCAAGAACTGGCCCCAAAATACGGTATCAACGTCACTTCCATAGAACCGGGTGCGGTTGCGACCAATCTTACGGATACCATTACCGATGAAGATATCATGGAGAAAATGAAGGAGATGCAGCAAATGGACACCTTGGAAGCCGAGGATATTGCAGATGCCATTTACTACGCCCTCTCCCAACCGGAGCGGGTAAACATCAACGATGTGTACCTGGTACCCAGCGAACAACAGTAATTCACTAAATGAACGTCCGGAGATTGTCAGGTCGAGAGCAGTCGAGACCTCATTTTAAACGCTTTAGGTTTAATGACCTCTCGACTGCGCTCGAGGAGACATTGGTTTATGACGGTTTACGGATATACAATTCACTAAAAAAACAGAAAATAATGTCAACGACAACAACAGATAAAACATTTAAAACAATCAATCCCGCGAACGGGAAAGCCCTCACGACGCATACGTTACTAACGGATGAACAGGTGGCCGACACCATTCAAAAATCGCACGAGGCCTTTAAAAAATGGAAATTCAAATCCGTTGAGGAGCGGGGCAAGGTGATTTCCGCCATTGGGGAGGAACTACAGAACTATAAAAAGGAACTGGCCGACATGATGACGTCCGAAATGGGAAAACTCTTGAAGCAAAGCGAACAGGAAGTGGACCTTTGCAGTGCCATTTGTAGCTTTTCGGCCAAAAATGCACTGGACGCACTCAAAAGCGAGGAACGCGAAATTTCCGATGGTGGCCGAGGCATCATCACCTACGCGCCTTTGGGCGTTATTTATGGGATTCAACCGTGGAACTATCCGGCCTATCAGGTCATTCGCTATACCATTGCCAATTTAATGGCGGGGAACAGTGTGTTGCTGAAACATGCCGAAAATGTGACCGGAACGGCCAAACTCCTGAAATCGATATTCGATACGGCAGGATTGCCCGAGGGACTGTTCAGTGTCTTGGTGATTACCCACGATCAATCGGACACGATCATAGAACACGAATTGGTCCGCGGCGTAACCTTGACGGGAAGTCCGGGAGCCGGAAAGAAAATAGGGAAGAAAGCCGGCAAGGCTCTCAAGAAAACGGTACTGGAGCTGGGTAGTAACGATGCCTACCTTATTTTGGACGATGCGGATATCGATCTGGCCGTGGAAAAATGCATCCAAGGACGTATCTATAACAACGGGGAAACCTGTATTGCCGCCAAACGCTTTATTGCGACGGAGGCGGTGTATGATGAGTTTCGGGAGAAGTTCGTAAAAGGTATGAAGGCCCTAAAATTGGGTGACCCAACCGATTCGGAAACGGATTTAGGCCCTATGGCGCGAAAAGATCTTCGGGAAAAATTGCACGAACAGGTACAAAAAAGTGTACAGAACGGTGCCGAAATCCTATGTGGTGGGGTGATGCCCGGTGGCGAAGGCTATTATTATCCAGCGACCGTTTTGGTTCAGGTAAGCGAAGGACAACCGGCGTATGACGATGAGTTGTTCGGCCCGGTAGCTTCGTTGATGAAGGCCAAGGACGATGAGGATGCGATGCGCATTGCCAACGATAGCCGATTCGGACTCGGAGGCGGAATCTTCTCCAAAGATGTGGACAAGGCGGTGGAAATGGCCAGCAAATACTTTGATACCGGAATGGTATTTATCAACTCCTTTGGCTTGGCCGAACCCAATATGCCTTTCGGAGGTGTCAAGAATTCGGGTTACGGACGCGAACATGGTGGATTCGGGATGAAGGAATTCGTAAATGCGAAGTCCATTATGATCGGTGACGCGTAAGCAAAACGAAACTATGAGTCTGTATAAAAATAGAGACGAAAGCAAGGGGTAATCAATACGGTTGCCCCTTATTTACAAAGTACAGACACTACAACCGCATATCTTAAAAGGAAGCAATTACATTGAGGTAACATAAAAACAACAAAATGAACGTAAGGGTCTGGCCACAAGGCTTACGACAATGTCCCCCCGAAAGCTCAGTCAATTGATTCAACTTGATTTTTTTGCTTCGTTTTTTTATCAAGAAAAAAATGAAGGGAAAGGCCCAAAGGAGCCTGCCCTGAGCGAAGACGATGGGTTCGCGATACACTTGAATTTCGATGGAAAAAATCGAAAATCAACCACTCGAAGGGATACTTTTTAAATAAAATTTTTAAAATGCATAAGGAATTACTTAACAAAAAAACGATATGATGATACAAACGATACACTTAAAAAAACGTCCGGTAGGGGCCCCTACCCTAGACAATTTTGAACTTACGGAATCCGAAAACAACCTAACGTTAAAAGACGGCGAGGTGCTTCTGGAAACGAAATACCTTTCCGTGGACCCTTATTTAAGGGGACGGATGAGCGATGCCAAGTCTTATGTCCCGCCCTTTGAAGTGGGGAAACCTATCAATTCCGGCATCATCGCCGAGGTCATCGAGACCAAAAATGAAAACTTTACCAAAGGCTATTTTGTGAGGGACCGATTGGATTGGAAAACGGTACAGGTTTCCGATGGAAAGGAATTGCAAAAAGTGGACCCGGATAAGGCACCCTTAAGTGCCTATTTGGGTATTGTGGGGATGACGGGATTAACGGCCTATTTGGGCCTACATGAAATCGGAAAACCGAAAAAAGGGGAAACCTTGATCGTATCCGGTGCTGCAGGTGCCGTAGGTAGTGTTGTGGGTCAGATCGGGAAGATCTTGGGCCTTACGGTCATTGGTATTGCCGGTTCCGATGAAAAGGTAGAATTATTAACCTCCGAATTCGGATTTGACCGAGGCATCAATTATAAGACTACGGAGGATATGAAAGCCGCCATTAAGGAGGCCGCACCCAACGGTGTGGATATCTATTTTGACAATGTGGGCGGGGAAATCTCCGATGCGGTGCTCTTCAGCATCAACAAGTTCGCCAGAACGATCAATTGCGGGGCGATATCGGTCTATAACAACACCGAAACACCGACCGGGGTGAGCGTACAGCCTTTTTTGATCAAGAATAGTGCCTTGATGCAGGGCTTTATCGTTTCCAATTACGCCGATAAATTCCCCGAAGCCATGGAGCAGTTATCCAAATGGTTGGGCGAGGAAAAATTGACCTACCGCGAAACGATTGTGGAAGGATTTGAAAATACCCCACAGGCCTTTTTGGACATGATGGACGGCAAGAAAAAAGGAAAAATGATCGTAAAGGTTTAATTGCCTGTCCCCTGAGCGTAGTCGAAGGGGATAAGGAACAAAGTGTCTAAAATGTCCCCCCGAGCGACCTGTGCTTAGCGGCGTCGAAGTAAGTCGAGGGGTTTTCTTGCTAGCAATAAGGTAAACGGTCCCGTCGAGCGACCTGTACTGAGCAGCTCGTACCGAGCGGAGTCGAGCGTAAGCCGAAGTAAGTCGAGGGGTTTTTCGCTTCTTTTTAAATAACTTTGTCCGCGAAGCGCAAACCAGGCCAAATGAAACCATTGAAAACCCTAGTATCCTTTCTTCTTTTATGCTTTATGATGAATTCCGTCATTGGCCAATTGGTCAATATCGAGTCCAAACGCATGCAGACGGATTCTACCCGCTTCGCGCTAAAAAGTGATGTCCTGTTCGATTACACGGATAACAACGGGGATTACATTGTCCAAGTGGCTTCCAACCTCACTACGCAGGTAAAATCCAAGGATTTAAAGAAGATTTACTTTTTTATCGGTAACTATAAGCTCATCCGAAGTAAGGACCAGGATTTTCAGAACTCCTGGTTTTTTCATTTGCGGTACAACCAGAAACTGTCCGATGTGTTCCGATTGGAAGCTTTCGTCCAAAACCAACGAAATACCTTATTAACCATTACGAGTCGGAATTTGGTCGGTGCCGGTATTCGGTTAAAGTTTTTATCCACCGAAAGGACAAAGGCCTATTTCGGGAATGCCTATATGTATGAAATTGAGGAAGTAGGGGAAACTGACCAACGGTTCTTTAATCACAGAAACAGCAGTTATTTATCCATCAACCAAGCGTTTAAAAATACCAAGTTGGATATAACCGGAACGGTATATTTTCAACCGCTGTACGATGCCATCAGCAATCACCGAATTTTATGTCAGTTAAAATCGGAATTGCCTATCACTAAGGTTATAAGCCTTTCTGCGCTCTACAACTACTTCTACAGTAGTTTTTCGCCCATCAGGGAATACGACCGCTCTTCCAACCTCAGTTTTGGGCTTACGTTTACAATTTAATCGAAATGTACTTTCCCAACAGAAGATGCTGATGCTACAGCCCTAACAGAGTCGCCATTTTTACTAATTTAAAATCTGAAAAGAAAGGCTATGCACTTCTATTTGAGAATCGGTTTTGGAGCTAGTTTCCAGGTTTTCATCAAAAAGTCTATTCAGGTTATTGCCTGCTAAATCTTCAAGAATAGCTTCCACTATAACGGTATAGCTACCCTGTAACCAAGGGGTTGCAGGAATAAAACGTATACGCTTTCCGGTCTCATCCACTTTCCAATCGCCTTTTACCATAGTTCCTTCTGAATTTTGGAGGGTTATGGTTTCTTGTGCCAAAACGTAATCCAAACTTTCGCCAAAATGAAAGGTTAACACCTCCTTGGTGCCGGAATTTGGAACCTCAATTTTCCAATCTTCCACTTTGGGTTTAATAGCATCACGTGCGGTAACGTACCAACTTTTTTTATACGCTTTTTGCATAGCTTGGCCATCGGCGGCTTTCCAATTTTTGTCGAAGGTTAGGGTATACTGGTTACCCGCTTTCAATGGCATTCCTTGCTCTTGGTTGGGAATTAAATCGGTCTTGATTCTCCCGGGGTCCAACCATAAGGTGAGCAAATCATGTTCCCGGTTCCACAGTTCGGTTTCCAAGGGTAAAAAAATGGATTCCTTCTTTTTTTCAGTTTCGTTGTATATGGTGATAAAATCCAGCGCACTCCCTACATTTTGCATAGGTTTGGAGAACTGCACATATATTTTAAGAAGGTTTTCTGGCACGGTATCCTGAATGGGATTAATTTTTAGGATTCCAGTGCTATCCGTAGTGTTTGAATGAGGAATGGAAAACTCGGCCAAGACTTCCCCCTTTTTTCTGATTTCATAGGTTTGCCCCGAAGTGAAAGGAATGACAGGTTTAAATCGGTAAGAATCCCCTACCCTTTCAAAACTTCCAAAAACGGGCGTTTTTGTTTCGGATTTTAAAAATAGCTGAAGTTCATCGGTACTTTCGGCATACGGAAAATGAACACTCACTGCTTTTGAACCTTCATAATCCACCATTACGTTGATGCTTCTACCCTCCTGCTGACATCCCGAGGTTGACAAAATCAACATATAAAAAAAGATCAGGCGAAACCTGACCTTTTGTATGTTCTGCTGTAAAAATCTTAGGTTGACCAAGTGATAAAATACTAAGTTTACATGCGTTCTGTACTTCTACTCTGCAATACAAGGTCGCCATTGGCGGTCCTTTGCATATAGACTACTTTATCATCCCCTAAATTATCCATCTGTAAAATGTTGACCATTGGAAGGGATACATAATCCACTCCTTTTGCAACGGCCCATTCCTCAACGGGTTCGGTCATGGATTCCTTGGAGTTTGCGATATCCGCATGGTCCAGTTTCATCACCGGCCTATTGCTGTTGGACATTAGAAAATAGGTTTTACCATCTTTTTCGTAGGAAATCATGTCCAATGGGGAATTTCCAGAACCTAATTCAGCTACAGTCCTACCTTTGGTATGCTCTCCGTTCTTAAGCGCTTCCATAGGAAAAAGAACTAGCGGGGTACAGGTATAACTGGCCATCAAATAATCCTTTCCGTCCATAGAAATAACGTCAAAAGTCTTTATAGGCGATTGGGTTTCGTACTGTCCGTGGGCAGCATGGTAAATTTCTAAGGATGCGTAGTCTTGCTTATCTGAAAAAGGAAAAGGAATACTCCGAAAAGTGGAACCGAATTCCTTATTAGAGAGTCCACTCACCAATACTTTTCCATCATGGAATTTGACATCGGAAATGGCCCAAACACGCAAGGGGCGTTCGCGACGGTCCTTAGCATCTTTTTCCACGGCGTCCTTCAACACTATTTTAGAATAGTTGATTTGATTTAAGTCTACGTTTTCCAAAGTGTCACCTTTCAATTTCATTAAAACGGGTGTTCCATCCATTGTGGTCACCGCAAAATAGGCGATTTTGGAAATGGGATTGACCGCCATATCATTTATCTCAATGTTTTCGACCGTGGTACCCAAGGCCGATGCAATTTTAGTATCGAATCCTTTAATACTGATATCCTGGGAGGAAGAACCAGTTTTTGAGTCGTTCAACTCCAAAGCGTAAATCGTAGCGTTTTTGGAATCTCCCAAAAGTAGGATGCCTTCCGGTCCAAAAGTTAACTGATTAATTGATGCGATTTCAGGATTTCCAAAAACGAAATTTTCCGTCAGATTTGATTCTGATTTGGGTAGTATGTATGAAGATAGCAGTAAAAGTCCTGTTACGGCTAATGTGAAAATGGGTAGTGTTTTTTTCATTTGTCCATAGTTTTTTGTTCACACTGAAATTATTAATTTCTTCCTGTTTTTCAATAGGTTAAGTAATTGATTAACTCAACTTTAACAGCTATCAAAAAATAGCGTACTACGTTTTAATCTCGATTTAAATCCAATACGAATGACTTTATACTGAAGGTGGAATCGTAACCTAATAAGAACTCAGGGAAGCTGTCTTAGCTTAAATAATTGGAAGTGTACATTTCGCATAAGCAATTTTTAATACGACACGGCTTGCCTTAAAGTGATTCCGCACTAAATGTATCGCCCTGTGAAACATCGCCGGTATCATAGCCCTTTTTAAACCATCGCATGCGTTGGGCAGAAGTGCCATGGGTAAAGGAGTCCGGCACTACCCTACCCGTTGACTGCTTTTGCAATCTATCATCCCCAATGGCATTGGCGGCGTTCAAGGCTTCTTGTAAATCGCCACTCTCCATTAATTGTTTGGAACGATTTGCCCAAACACCGGCGAGGAAATCTGCCTGAAGCTCCAAGCGCACCGAATATTTATTGAATTCTGTTGTACTCAACTGTCCCCTTAGTCTATCTAACTTAGCGGTTGTTCCCATCAACTTTTGTATATGATGGCCCACTTCATGGGCAATGACATAGGCTTGGGCGAAGTCGCCCGGAGCATTCATCCTTTTTTCCATATCCTCAAAAAAACTAAGGTCTAAATACAGTTTCTCGTCACCAGGACAATAAAAAGGTCCTGTGGCACTAGAAGCCGAACCGCAGGCAGAGTTCACGTACCCAGAAAAAAGGACCAAGGTGGGCTCTTTATAATTTTGCAAGGTATTGTTCCAAACATCTTCAGTACTGGCCAATACGGTCGCGCTGAAGTCGGCCAATCTATTCTCTTCTTCGGTACCTTCATAACTTCCAGTAGAGACGGTCTGTCCGCCACCACCTGAGAATAGGTTACTGATTAATGTCAGTGGATTGTTACCCGTGATGAAGGAAAACAATATAAAAATCCCTACAATGATTAAACCAGTCTTTGAAAAAAGTAATTTAATGAAAGGCATTAACAAGGTTGGACTAAAGCCACCTATACCCCTACTACTGGATTTACCCCTTTGGTCATCCACGTTTGAACTTTTACGTCTACCCTGCCATTTCATGCAACCGATATTTAATTTTAACAGCTTCAAATATAAGCTATTACCCCTTTTAAAAAACTTCACAAGATGACCGGAAGCGTGAATTATTGATTCTAAAAGTATAATTATTGACGTACAATAGATTCTGCTGGGATATATGGTATTGGTGACCTATTCAACTAATTATCTATTTATTTCAAAAAAGTAAGCCAATTAGCATGATTTTAAGATAATATTAGCAAAGAAACCCTGATTTTATTAGGATTTCTGCAGATTTTGTTTAAATTATAGGTTAGAGAAATAATAACTAAAATAAATATATGAGGCAACTAAAGATTACTAAACAAATTACGAACAGGGATACGAAATCATTAGAAAAGTATTTTCAGGAAATATCTAAAATAGATATGATTACCGCGGATGAGGAAGTAGAACTGGCCAGAAGAATACGTGAAGGTGATCAAGTTGCACTAAATAAATTGGTAAATGCCAACTTACGATTTGTAGTTTCTACTGCAAAACAATATCAAGGAAGTGGACTACGACTTTCTGATTTAATCAATGAAGGTAATATAGGACTGGTGAAAGCTGCCAAACGTTTCGATGAAACGAGAGGTTTTAAGTTTATATCTTACGCCGTGTGGTGGATCAGACAATCTATATTACAGGCGATGTCACAACAATCCCGCATGGTTCGTTTGCCTTTGAATAAGATTGGGGAAATAAGTAAGATCAAAAAAGTACATTCCTCATTGGAACAAACCTATCAAAGACCTCCAAGTGCTGTTGAGATTGCGAACGAACTGGATATGAGTACCTCAAAGGTAAAATTGGCCATGAAGAATACTGGTAAACACCTTTCCATGGACGCTCCTTTTGAAGAAGGGGAATCTTCCAATTTATACGATGTAGTAAAATCCAAGGATTCAACTACGAGTCCGGATGCTGAAATGATGAAAGAATCCCTGAGCACGGACATCCACCAAGCATTGAAAACGCTTCCACAAAGGGAAAGTGAAATTTTAAAGTTATACTATGGCCTCGGCGAACGAACTCCAAAAAGTCTTAGTGAAATAGGAGAATTGTTCGATATAACCCGCGAACGTGTAAGACAGATTAGGGAAAAAGCAATTCGCATTCTACGAAAAAGGTCAAATAACAAAGTGTTGCAGGCATATCTGTAATATCGCATTTAAAATATAATAGTAGTAAAGCCGACTTCTAGTCGGCTTTTTTATCTTCATAAACCAGTCGCAAGATTATTCTAGTTCTTCATAAACACCATACAATGCTGCCAAGGTAGATTGCTATAATTCCGTTCTAAAGTTAATCCTGCCGCTTTCATTTCTTTCACGGCTTGCGCCTCTGTCATCTTGTGTAATTCTTTAATCGGTACACTTTTGTCCTCTCCTCGATATTCTATAAGATATATTTTACCATCGGGCTTTAGGGCCTTGGTCAAAGATGCCATCATTTCTTTGGGATAGTTGAATTCATGATACACATCTACCATCAGCACTTTATCTATAGCATTTTCCGGGAGGTTTACGCTTTTTTTACTTCCTTTTACTATCGTCAGGTTATTGGTGTTTGTTGCCTTTTTTTTATCACGTAGGGCTTGCAACATTTCATCTTGAATATCTACAGCATAGATTTTACCTTCACTTACCATAGGCGCTATTTTAAAAACATGATAACCAGAACCCGCACCAATGTCGGCAATGATATCGGTTGAGTTTATGGACATGTTCTTTAAAAGTGCCGTGGTGTTTTCCTCTTCCTCCCGCTCCGATCTTTCCAGCCATCTCATTCCTTGAAATCCCATTACATGGGCAATTTCCCTTCCCATATACCACTTCCCTATTCCATTTGGATCTCCACTTTTAAAAACGTAGGTTTCTGTAAGTATCTTCTTTTGTCCTTCACATGAGGAATAGAAAACTAAAAACAGGAGAAGTATGATGTTGCAAAATTTTAATCCCAACTGCATAATCTTAATCCTTTAGTAGCCAGCGGCTTGTCCGTCCTTACGGGACTCGGATGCTCCAGTGTATACCTTATTTTCCACATCTATACCAATAGCTTGGTATCCCCCATAAATACCTACTGCAAATGAAACGCGATGCCCTCTTTTTCTTAATTCCCTAATGGTTTTATAATCGAATCCACTTTCCAAATTAAGCGTGCCACCATTGGTCATTTTTGAACCGGTAGGCTGTGAACTACCACTGTGGCGCATTCTAGGTGCATCCCCGGCTTCTTGAAGGTTCATTCCAAAATCGACAACATTAACCACTATTTGTGTATGGCCTTGGGGTTGCACTGCTCCTCCCATAAGGCCAAAGCTTACATAGGGCTTACCGTCCTTGGTAATAAATGCCGGGATAATCGTATGAAAGGGCCTTTTCCCAGGTTCCAAGGCATTTGCATGATCCCTATCCTGAACATTGAACATTTGACCACGATTTTGTAGGACAAAACCAAGACCGTCCGGTACCATTCCGGAGGCAAATTCTGAATAGATGCTTTGTATTAGGGAAACCATATTTCCATCTTTATCGGCAACTGTCAAATACGTAGTATTCCCGGTTTCAATTTCCAAATCGCCCGCGGGATATGAATCGGCAGCTTCGTCCATCTGTATTAAAGAGCGCCGTTGCGTAGCATATTCCTTGGATATCAATTGTTTTAGTGGAATTTGATTAAAATCAGGATCCGCATAAAACCTAGCTCGATCTTCATACGCCAATTTTTTAGCTTCGGTAAGTACATGAAGGTAATCTGTACTACCAAAGCCCATAGAAGCAATGTCATAACCTTCCAAAATATTCAACATCTGTAATACCGCCGTACCCTGTCCGTTTGGGGGAAGTTCCCAAACATCGTAACCACGATAGTTTGTGAAAACCGGATCTATCCAGTTAGAGGTGTGCGTTGCCAAATCATCATAGGATAGAGAATCCATTGTGCTTTTTCATGAACTGATCAATGGTCTTTGCAATTGAACCCTTGTAAAACGCATCCCTACCCTTTTTTGAAATTAATTCATAGGTATCGCCCAAATCCGGGTTCTTAAAAATTTGTCCTTTTTTTGGTGTTCTCCCATCACGCATGTAGGTTTCTGCAAATCCGGGTTGATCTTGTAGCGCCTTAAAATTGGATTCCATTTCATAGGCAATAACCTCCGATACCGGAAAACCCTTCCTGGCATAGTCAATAGCAGGTTGTAAAATATCGGAAATGGGTAATTTCCCGAATTTTTCATGTAACGCAAACCAACCGTCCACACAACCGGGAACGGAAACAGGTAGTGGCCCGTAAAACGGGACATATTTCATGTCATTATCAATAAAATAATCGATTGTTAGTGATTTTGGCGAACGGCCACTGCCATTAAAACCAACTAATTTTTGAGTTTCGGAATCCCAAACAATGGCAAAAATGTCTCCTCCAATACCGCAACTTGCGGGCTCCACTAATCCTAACACCGCATTGGCTGCAATGGCGGCATCTATAGCACTACCTCCCTTTTTAAGGATATCCAAGGCTGCCTGGGTAGCCAAAGGCTGACTGGTCGCCGCCATACCGTTTTGTGCAATAACTTCTGAACGCGTGGTAAATGTTTCTCCGGTAAGACGGTCTTGTGCGAAAGCGATACTACAGAGGGACATAAAAATCAAGGAAAAAATCTTTTTCATCTGATAAAACTTAAGTTGAACTAAAGCTAGTGACAAAATGGGCTGAATACAAGGCATAGCGGAGGAAAGAATTATGTTTTAAATGAATTAAATGAGGTTTCCTCTAACTTTAATCCAAATTCCACCAACTTTAATACAAAGGAAGAAACTTTATCGTTAAAAAAATTCAATTCTAGCAGTGTTATATTATTGATTATTAAAGGTTCACAACAGATAATTGCGTATTGGCAACATAATTTTTCCACAAAAGAATAATTTATTTTCTTTGAAAGAAAAATACTACCAATTGTGTCGGTAAATTTGAAGATGAGTAAAAAATTAACGCTTATATCTTTAGTATCCCTGTTTTTACTATTTGGTAATAAATTTTCATTTTCCCAATCCTCGTTGGATTCTTTGGACTTCATTTCCGTTAAAGCCTCCTTATCCCAAAGTACGGTTACGGAAATATTTGAGGATAAACAAGGTTTCTTGTGGGTAGGTACCCCTAAAGGAATCAATAGATATGATGGAACCGATTTTGAGGTTTTCGAGGAATCCCAGGCCGGTACTGCAGGTTTGACCAATAGCTTTATTGAATATATTTACGAAGATAAAAAAGGGTCGCTCTTAATCGGTACCAGTAGAGGGCTTAACATCTACGACGAGAAGCTTGCCTTAATTCGCCCCTATACATTCAAATCTGAGGGTGAGATCATTCAGAGTGAGCACATCAGAGTCATGGAAAACAACGATGAGTTTTTATGGTTGGGAACAGCCGAGCATGGCTTATACCGGTACAATACAGAAACAGGAAAGACAGATCACTTGGAGTTCCCGATAGCGGAGCTGGACAAACCCAATAATAATGAAATTATTGAATTCTTTCCATTAGCCAACCATAATTATTTCGTCGTAACCGAAGGCAAAAGTTATATCATCGATGATCAATTGTCCATAAAAGACGAAATAAATAACGCACAATACACGAGTAGCGCTATTCAGGTAGATTCCTCGCAGTTTTTTTTGGGTACGAGGCACGGGGAATTGTTCGTTTATCATGTTGAAGACGATACATTGACTGCCGAGAAAACGGTAATGATCAGTGAGGGTCATGCCTTGCTGTCCATGGAACAAGATAATTTCGGTAATATATGGTTGGGATCGGAAAATGGCGGATTGTCCCTTTATGAACTGGCAAACGGTAAGGTATCCAATACCAAAACGGATTACAAAAGGCCAGGTTCGATTCCCAATAATTCCATTTGGTCCTTGCATAAAACGAGGAATGGGGTGATGTATGTGGGCACTTATAAGAAAGGTCTAAGTTTTTATGACCCGAATTACTTCAAATTTCAAAAAATAGCATCAAACCCTTTTAATGAAAATTCACTTAGCAATAACATCGTTAATTCTTTTGCTGAGGACGAAAATGGGGGGTTATGGATCGGAACAGATGGTGGCGGCCTAAACTATTGGAACAGAAAGGCGAACCGCTTTGAACATTTTTCCTTGAATAAGGGGAATTTGAACACCAATGTGGTGCTTGCGCTTGCTTTTGACCAGGATAAATTATGGATCGGTTCATGGGGCCACGGGCTTATCCTATTTGATACGGTTACAAAAGAGTACAAAGTTTGGGATACGACCAACTCTTCTATAGCTTCGAATGATGTCATGGACCTTCTGAAGGATAGCGAGGGCAGGATCTGGATTTCCGGTTTTAGGGGAGGTCTTCAAATTTACCATCCCAATACCGATAATTTTGAGAATATAGAATTGGAATCTGAAATCTACAGTGAAAAAGTTTCTTCCGTTGCACGTTTATTGCAGGATGATAAAGGAACTATTTGGGTGGGTACGGAGAACATGGGAGTTTTTCGACTAACTGAAAAGAATGGCAAATGGTCTTATGATCAATATCACAGCTTAAGCGATACCAATTTCTTGAGCGATAATTTTGTGAATATGATCACCCAAGATGATTATCATAATATCTGGGTGGGTACACAGGCCGGTCTTAACAAATTTAATCCGGAGGACAACACCTTTACGTCCATTACTAAAGACGACGGATTAATAAGTGATACGATAAGGGGGTTGGTACAGGATGAATATGGTTTTCTATGGATCAGCACGGATAAAGGTATTACCAGATATGATGAGGAGACCGGCGAGTTTTTAGATTATGATATGTTTGATGGTTTGCAAGGCAATGAGTACAATTCTTCTTCTTTTTACAGGACTTTCAATTTTGATATTGTTTTCGGAGGCTCCAATGGGTTTAATATTTTTAATTCTAAACAGGCTGCAAAAAAGACCGACACTCCAGAAGTATTGCTGTCCGATCTTAAAATTTTCAATTCTTCAGTCCGCCTTAATGATTCTTTTGGTGTTTTACAGGAAGACATTAACCAAGCTGATTCCATAACCCTTAGTCATAAACACTCTGTCTTTAATGTTGAATTTAAAGCGTTGACTTTAAAAGCTGCCGAGAAAGTCCATTATGCCTATTATTTAGAGGGATTTGAAGACCAATGGAATTATGTAGGCAACAATACCTCGGCAACATATACCAATTTAAATCCCGGCGACTATGTATTTCATGTTAAATCCACAAATTCCGATGGTGTTTGGAATACCAAGGAAAAGATGCTTCATATTAGTGTTACACCACCGTTTTGGAAAACTTGGTGGTTCCGATTTTTAATGGCGATTTCCATTTTGGGTATAACGTATTTGATTTATTACCTAAGAATGAGAAATGTCAAAGCTTACCAAGAAAATCTGGAGAAAAAGATTAATGAGCGTACAAAGGAACTTCAAATCCATCAAAGAAAACTTAAAAAAGCCGCAGATGAATTGTCCATTAAGAATGAAGAAATTCAGCGTTTTACCTATTCCGTGACCCATGATTTAAAAAGTCCATTGGGCGGTATCAAGGGAATTACAAACCTAATACCTTTAACCATGGACACGAAGAAAATTCCAGAACTGGAAAAATACATAGAAATGATCAATACCTCTTGTGACACTATGAACCAGTTGATATTGGATTTGGGTAAAATGGCAAGGATTGGAAAAATAGAGAACCAAAACGAATTTTTGAATACAAACGAAATCATAGACTTGGCAAAGAATTTGGTAGGAGGAAAATTGGAAGTAAACCAAGTAAAATTGGAGGTTGCTGAAAAACTACCGGAAATTTATGGGGATAAAAATAGAATGATTCAGGTTTTTGGCAACCTATTGGATAATGCCATAAAGTATATGGGCAATCAAAAGAACCCTTTGATTATTGTCAAAGCAGAAAAAACCGAAGAAAAAGTCCATTTTCATATTACAGATAATGGCTCTGGAATGAATAAAGAAGCCTTAAATAAAGTTTTTTCACCTTTCGAGCGATTTCATGCCGATGTCCAAGGAACCGGATTGGGCTTGTATATGGTTAAACAGATAATTGAATCCCATGAGGGTCAAATTAAAGCAACGTCCTCTGGAAAAGGTATGGGGACTTCGTTTATTATCACATTTCCAACTGCTGAGTTGAGAGGTAAAGATCATTACAAACAACAAGTTTCAGAGGATGTAGCTCCTATGCAACTAACTGTTCACAAGTAATACCATCAAAATTGGACAGGTAGCTAAACAAGCAATAGTCTATTTTTTTTCTGGAGTAATCAATTTATCGTTTTTCCAAATGCCTTTAGTGATTTCTTCACCGTCCTCACCATAAAAGACACCTTTTCCGTTTCGCTTATCGTCCTTCCATTGCCCAACATATTTTTCTCCGTTTGGCCAAAAATAGGTGCCCATACCGTTACGTTTATCATCAATATAACTACCAACGTAGTACTCGCCATCGGGCCAGTAAAACGTTCCTTCCCCATGTCGTTTATTTTCCTTCCACTCCCCTTCATATCTGCTTCCCGTATCCAATATGGCAACTCCTACCCCATTGGCTTTGTTGTTTTTCACCTGACCAACATAGTGCATCTGATTTTTTTTACTGCTTTCAAAATTCAGATATTCACCAAATGATTTTTTTTGCAGTTGTGAACGCATACTTTTTAACTGTACCCTTGCTTTTTCCAAAGCAAAGTTTAATGAGTCATACCGATTGATTTCTTCGTTAATATCCAACCTACTAGATTGAACGGAGTCTAGAGAATCCAACGCCGCTTTATAAGTACCACCGGTTTTACCTGCTTTCATATTTAAAAGCTGCTCTGCTATTGCTATACGAAGTTGAACACCGGAAACATCATCCATGTCCCTATTATTCATTTTGTTGTTATAGGCCTCCAAAGCACTTTTATATGCACCACCTACCAACATGGAATCAATCTTTAAGAGTTGGCGGTTGTTTTCAACTTCCTTAATTACGCCCTCTTGTTCTATGCGCTGTGATTCCAACTGATTTTGTAACCTGTTCGATTTTATGTAATAAAAAATGGCAGCTATTATACTGCAAGCCAACCCAATGTAAATAAAGGTTGCAGTTTTCTTTTTAGTCATTTTTAAGAACTATTTTATTGGCCTAATCATCTAAATGAATGGCCGGTAATTTGTTTCTAACTTTTCTAAAATCTGGAGAGAAATAAACATGAAAGCGCACTGTAAAATTTTGATTGTAAATGCCGGCATTATCCAATGTCTGACCAAAGGAATACATTCCCCCAGCAGCTATGGACAAACGCGGGGTAAGAATATAGCCCAATGTAGTGGTAAGTCGTAAATCTTCCATGGCGCTACCAACAACAGCTTTCCCACTCTGCATGATCAATTCGGCCTCCGGCGATACATATATGGTCTTTGGTTCCAGTTTGTGACTGTTCAATGGAACTTTTGCCCGGAACATGTAGCGCCATCTATTTCTGTAGATATAATCGCTATTTTCAGCAAATCCTTGGGTCCAACGATGCTCGATCCGTATGCGATGGTAAATCATAGCGGTGTACACCGGTTGCGCAAATTGATACTGATGCCAAATTCGCCATTCTGGAACCAGGTTTCTATCCATGGACGATTCGTCCGTATTAAAATTTAGCCTTAAAACACCACCCAGACTAAAATTCACCTTCTTGGAGTAAATATAACCTATAGCATGCCGGTTATAAATTTGGGCCACCTGCCCCACAAAGGGAGTGCTTTTGGTTTCTTCGAACCTAAAATGGGTTTGTGCATCCCAGAACAATCGTTTGGAAATACGAATATTACCGTAGGAGTTAATCCACAGTTTTGTTTTGGTGTCCTTAAACTCGGATTCTTCCGGTAAGACTTCCCCATTCTGCCCCCATGTAGAAAGTATGGCACTGAGAAATAGTACTATAAATAGGTACAAAGTGCTTTCCTTCCGATATTTAAAGCTATTGTTCTTCAAGCACCGTATTTTGTAGATTGAACAATTCCATTATAACCATGGGGTCTTGCTCCCTTCTTAGTTTTCGCTCCAGCTTTTTGGTGTCCTCTTCCCGCATTGCCAGCATTCTTGTATGGGTTCTAAAAAACAGCGCTACCAGCTCTTCGGCATTTTCACAACTGAGTCCAGAGGTAACTTCCTCTATCAAATACGGTAACCATACTTTTTCATATGCCGTAGTTATACGTTTCTTTATATCTTCTGTCATCAAATTGGCCATGAAAGGATTCCAAATTTGATCTTGATAGAGGGTTAGTATTTCCTCCTTCTTCTCTGGTAGCTTTAAAACAATATTTTCTAGTTGTTCCAAATGTGAAAAGCAGTTCACCAAGTTCCTTCCCAAATCCAGTTTGGCTTGCGGATCTTCCATATTGGAATAATCGCTAAGATTCTTGTCCGCAACAGCCTTAATATTTTTCAGCGCATTTAGATATTCCAACGGTAATTTGGCGTTGGCGGAATCAATCTTGCCAGTTAGGGATTTAATCTGCACGATCATCTGCTCTTCCAATGCAACAAATTCCTGTTGTCTTTTTGCCGTTGCCAGCTTGGTACTTAATATGGACTTTATGGAATCTAATTTGCCGGCTGTTCTTTCGGCCAGTTCTTGGACACGTAACGAACGTGGCTTTAGTTGTGGGTACGGAATCTGAGTTAGGGCTTCCCGAAGATGTGGTTTTTGGAATACCGGTCGGCCACAAATAGGATAGCAAGCGTTCCCGGTTTACAAAAGGCAGCACCCCTTGGTCACCATATGCAACTATTTTTCCCAGTGGGATAATAATTCTATTTGTTATTGAATCTATTTCATTATACAGGGAAAGTGCCTTCTCATCTGATAGTTTTAGGATATTAAGTTGGGTATCGTTCAGAAAGGTCTGGCTTATGTCCTTTGATGATAGGTAGTTTTTCTTTATCAGATTCAAATTGTTCCCGCTCAATAGAGTCCAAAGGAAAATAGGGAACCTTTACCTTAAATTGAGGAAGGAAGTCCGCTTTTCCCAGGGTGGACAAAATAGTGTCTATTTCTTTGTAATAACCGGCATTCTGCGACAAAAGTTTGGGTATGCCGCCATTAGGAATCTTAGTAGCATCATTGCTATTGAGTTGAATCGCTAAAATTTTTAAGTAGCGGTCATCTAGGTTGATGATTTCATAATCAGGTAGTGAAATTGGATACGGAGAAATCGTAGTTGATACTCCGTTAACGGTCTTTCGAATTTCCCTTAGACGACCGTTGGTAAAAAACCAACTCTCTTCCTCTGTTATCTCGTTTTGCGAAATCAAGGTCCATTCGTCATGAGCCAGTCCATCCCTTAAGAATCGGCCCACCAAGATAGCGTCCGTATTTTCTATACGAAAGTTTTTTTGCGGTACTCCATTTTCAAATTCAATATCACTTTTAAAAATCGTTTGCTCGACTTCCGAATTCTGGATTTTATTTTTGACAAATGTCCATTTGCCATCGGGTTTTCCCTTCAACAGTGAACCTGAAGTTTCCTGTTGGGTACCATTGACATTTATTTTATATTGATAGCCGACCACCTCGGTTATACTGTCCGATTCAAATTCCCCAAACTGAAAATACCATTCTCCGGTAGGAAAGTCATTCTCAAAGTCTCCTTTAAAAGTGAAGGTGTTATCTTTTTTCTCCAAAAGTGCCCCAAGATTGGAACGTTGAATTCGAAAAGGCCCATCAAGTAGGGTGTCCCCTTCTACCACGCGATAGTAGTACATGGCGTTTCCTTGATATGGACCAACTTTTAGGTTTCCGTTATAGATTAAGTTTTCTTGACCCGTTAAGGTAATTACACTGGTCAGGAAAAAAAGAAAAACCGAAAGTGTGGAGCGTTCATATAGTGCGACACGAATCATTTGGCAAAAAAACTAAATAAAACTTAGATGAAAGAGGGATTTAATAAAAATAAAGTGCTCTAATCCTCTAGTTCACTAACTTTACCCTCATACCTAATGGAAAAACGTTGAGAGCTATTAATATTTATAAAGCTATCTAGGTTTGGTAGGACGATCATATTGATATTATAATTTTCCGTACCCTGTTTAGCGGAAAAAGATAGTTCATAACGATCTTTAGCAGCATTATATTCCGCTTCATAATCATTGGGAACAGTCTCAAATTTGATTCCTCCGTCCCCCGTATTGTAACCTCCACCCATTTGACGCTCACCATAATATGGAAGGTCGGCAGTAATGGTGTCCCCTTTTACACGAAGGAAACTGGAAATTCCTATTAAATTGATACGACCGGAATTGGACCCAATGGGCATCAGCGCATTAAACACATTTTGAAGACTAACCGTGTTCATTGGTGACGCCCAATCTAGATTCACTTCAAAATTTCTTTTGTCTATCAAATTGGCCAATTGCGGATTCTCTTTCTTTTCCGAAGTTATTTTTGAGGACGATGAACAACCTAAAATTATCCCTAAAAAAAAAGGCAACAATGTGATTTTGATATTTTTTGAATTTTCTTGAAACCATATCTTTAAAATAGCAAAAATAATACCATAAAACAGTAAAAGTGACTGGAGCTATTATCATATGGAATAAAAAAGAAAAAACCCGATAGTTTACTATCGGGTTTTAATTTTTAAGAACAACAAAAATTATTTAGTCATTAATACTCCATCAATAACGTGTACTATTCCGTTAGAAGCTTTCACATTACCCAAAACTACTTGGCTTTTATTGCCTTTTTCATCCTTTAGGATAATCTGGTCACCTTTAAGACTAGCGGTTAATTCATTTCCGTTTACAGTATTAAATGCATATTCACCGTTAGCCCCCTTTATTGCCTCCACCAACTTATCCGATGTAATCTCACCAGAAACAACATGATATTGCAGCACATTGGTCAACAACGCTTTATTTTCAGGTTTTGCCAATTCCGCTATGGATAAATTTTTCGGCAATTTTTCAAAGGCATTATTAGTAGGGGCAAAAACGGTATAACTACCAGGTTCGGACAACATGTTGTCCAGTTCTGCAGCCTTAACTGCAGATACTAATGTAGATAGTTCATCGTTTTTACCGGCTACTGCGGCAATACTAGTGGCCATCAATTCTTTCCTTTTGGCCTCTTCCCTTTTCATGGCTGCTTCCGCTTCCAAGTCGGCTTTTTCCATTGCTATCTTATCTTCCATGGCCTTTTTATCCGCATCAATTTTTGCTTGATCCTTACAAGATGTCAATAAAATAGTTGCAAATACCATTAATGCTAGCACTCTAAAATTTTTACGTTTCATAATCAAAAGTGTTTATTTTAACATATTTACGTATCACCAATAGTTCTAGATTTTAACACTTTGGGTGTGCGTACTAAATTTGCGTTAAACTTGTTGAGGGTTTCCTAATTACTTTAACATTTCATGGCTGATTTTATAAATAGTAGCTTTTATAGGGTAGGGATGGAAATTAATATTTAGGGACAGAAATTTGCAATATATCCTGATTTATGATTTCAAGATTGAACGAAACTATATTAGGAAAAATAATGGATTAGAGGTATTGCTGAAGATGTTTTTTGAAATAAGTAGCACTATCGGTTATACTTTGCATTGAGTTTTCAGAAAAATTGCCGCCTTGTTCAATATAATAGTATTGCAGTGCGTCTTTGTCTAAATTGGAAAGCATAGTCACATAATCGATGGAACCATTCCCCATCTCCGAATAATCCCGCGTAATTTTATCCATGTCCTTGATATGCCACATGACGTAGCGACCAGGATTTTCGGCAATCAATTCTGCCGGACTTTTTTGAGAGGAATGCTCTACCCAATACATGTCCATTTGCAACTTAACTAGTTCAGGGTCCGTATCCGCTAAGATAATATCGTATCCAATTTGACCATTATGGTCGGTAAATTCAAAATCGTGATTATGGTAGGCAAAACCCAATCTAGCTTTGGTAACTCGCTCACCAATAGTATTTAATTTATCGGCCAGAATTTTAAAATTTTCTAATGTGCGATATTCCGGTGCCAACCACGGCCATGTGATATATTCGCTCCCAATAGTTTTAGAACCTTCAATACATTGATCCACATATCTTAAAAGTTCCTCATCGGGGAGATTAAATCGACTCGAAAAATCATAATGTCCACTAGAAATGGTGAAATCCAAATCTTCTAAAACCGTTTTAAACGCTTTGGATTTCATGCCATAATACAGGTCATTGTCACCATCGTAGCCATAAATCTCCCCGTCTTCGTATCCCAAGCTTCGGGCATATTTTAGACTTTCTACAGGATCTTTGGCCATTGCATCACGAATGGTAAATAGCTGCAATCCCATTTTAAACTTGGGTTCACTGGAAAATAGGGATAAGGGTAACATACTAGCCGCACTGGCAAGCCCCGTTTGTTTTAAAAATTTCCGTCGTGTGTTTGTATGATTCATGGATTCAACTTGATGGATTGTAAAAAATTCCGCAGAATCAAATATAAGCTATGCATTTCACTTTGGATAAGCAGAATAAAAAAGCAGCCTTAAAAAGCCGCTTTATAATTATTTGAAAGTTACCTTACTTAATTGCTGGCCACAGCGGTATCAGCATAAGATACCCTGTAAATAGCATCCCCGTAATCATCCGAAATCAACATGGAACCATCTTGTAACCAAAGAATATCTACTGGTCTACCGGATGCCTCTTGCGTCTCATCGTTCAACCACCCATCAATGAACGGTTGGCTATTGGTTGCTTCCCCATTTTCTACATCTACCATCATGATGCGGTAGCCTACTTTTTTACTTCTGTTCCAAGAACCGTGCTGCGCTACAAAAGCTTTGCCCTGATATTCTTTTGGGAACATAGTACCTGTATAAAATTTCACGGCCAAAGGAGCTGTATGGGCTCCAAATTGAACCGCCGGCGCTACGAAATCAGAACAAGGACGTTCATCACCAAATTCTGGGTCCTTGACCACTCCCCCATGACAGAACGGATATCCAAAATGTTGTCCGGCTTCAGTAACATGATTTAGTTCACAAGGGGGAATATCATCCCCCAACATATCGCGGCCATTATCTGTAAACCATAGGTCACCGGATTCTGGATGCCAGGTAAAACCAACCGTATTCCGAACACCCTTGGCATAAATTTCACGATTACTACCATCCGGGTCCATTCGGGTTATTGTCGCAAATCGCTCATCTTCATCGGTACGGTTACAAATATTACAAGGAGCCCCAACCGGAATGTAAAGTTTATCATCCGGTCCAAAAGCGATGTATTTCCATCCATGGTGGAATTCCTTGGGATAGTCATCATAGACCAATTCTTTTTTAGGGGTCCTGTTTAAATTATCCTCTACTGCAGGATATTTCCATAAACTACCAACTTGGGCAACATAAAGATCTCCATTGCGCATGGCAACACCATTTGGAACGGCCATTGTATCCAACACCATTACCTTGTCCGCTACAAAATCCCCATCGGTATCTTGTATCGCGTACACGGTATTCTCATTGCGAGTTCCAACGAATAAGGTTCCGTTATCACCCATAGCCATGGAGCGTGCACCATCTACTCCCCTAGCGAATACTTTTATTTCAAAACCTTCTGGCAAATTGAGTTCCAAAAGGGCTAAATCTGTACTATCCATAGGGATTTGCTCCTTAGCATCAGCAGTTTCCTCCTTTTTAGTTTCCTTACAGGAAAACATAGTGAATGCCAATACCAGAGCAAATGTCATAGTAAATAATGATATCTTTTTCTTCATGGTTTTAAGTTTGTTACGAAGATACTGAAGCTATCTTAAAAAATTATAAGTATTTAAATTTCTCAATTATTGTACTATAAATTCAGATGGTTTTTAATCCTTCCAAAACAAAAAAGCTTAAAACATCTATGTGTTTCAGCTTTTATATAGTACGGACTTTGATTTTTTAGAAATCATAAATCCATTGTTCTTCTGACAAAAAATCAATTGAAATCTTCCGTGATGATATTCTTCTTGGGCACTTCTAAATCCAATAATGCATTGTAGACGCTATCCATCATAGGAGGTGGTCCACACACGTAAAATTTCTTATCCAAATCCCCAACCTGATCTTTTATATACAGCTTATCTATTACTCCATAGGTGTATTTACTATTGCGTTCATCAGAAAGGATATTGATGAAATCTTTTCCCAGCCATTTTTCAAATTCGGACCGAAGGATAATATCGCGTTCGCGCTTATTACCAAAAATTAGTTTATTACCATCAAGGTTCCCTTCTCGTGCCAAATTTTTGATAATAGCTATAAACGGCGTTACCCCTGCCCCACCGGCCAAGAAAACCCCTGGGCCTTGGTATGAAATTGCGCCCCATGAATCACTTATCAAAAGGGAATCTCCCTGTTCTAGAGTTTGTAATTGATCTGTAACCCCATCATGTCCCGGATATACTTTTATAGTAAATTGAAGAAATCCATCATCAGGTAAACTGGTAAAAGTAAAGGGTCTTTTCTCCTCTTTCCATTTAGGTTGGTCAATTGACATTTCGCAAGCCTGACCTGGGGTGAAATCATATTCAGCAGGCCTATCCGTCTGAATCTGAAGTACATTATGTGTTATGAATCCTATTTCTTGAATGTTTATTTTATGTGCCATTTAATAGTGTATTTTTTTATTAGATTTATATTTTTCAGTTTCAAAATGAATCATTAGGAAACGGAATCCAAAGCTTTTCCAATGAGCGTATCCCCTTCTAGAATTTCAAATGTTTCATTAGTGCCGGCTTTTTCATGCAAAGCATGAACCAAAGTTTGGGCAACATCATTGCGGGTAATAGAACCTTGTTGTTCAAAATGTTTTTTTAAGCTAATCTTGCCAGTGCCTTTTTCGTTAGTTAATGAACCAGGCCTAACAATCATATACTTCAAATCGCTCTGTTTTAGGTATTCATCCGCATTATGTTTTGCCTTTAGATACGCTTTCAAATCCTCAGCGGCTTCCGGATTATCTGCTCCCATGGAACTTAACATCACAAACCGCTTTACGTTTGCTTTTTTGGAAGCATCTATTAAACTTTTGGCGCCCTCTTGATCAACGGCAACCACTTTTTTCCCACCCGATCCTGCGGCAAAAATTACTTTGTCAATATTCTTTACCGTATGCGTAAGGTCTTCCTCCAAATCCCCTAAAACGGTATCTATTCCTTTCTTCTTAAATTGTGCCAGTTGTTCCTCTTTACGAACCATTGCAACGGGATTAAAATATTGAGATTGCCTTAAAAGGTTAACCACTTTTTTTCCTGTAGTACCATTGGCACCAGCTACTAATATATTTTCCATAATTGATATCTTTTTCATTTTAAGTAAGTTAGGTGAAAAGAGGAATAGACCTTACCCTGTTTGGGGTAATTATTAGCTCGAAACCTATTTAGTTCAATTAGTTTCGATTCTTTATTGATACAGCACCTATAACTAGGATTTAGGGTAATTTATGGACTCGAAAACTTGTACATTAGAAAAGGAAAGAAATAATAAATACAGCATATGAGCGATACGAAAAAGAAAGATTACAATTCAGATATTACAAAAGAAGATTTGAACGCATTAGGTGAAAAAAACAAAAATATCCGAACCGATCAAGGTGATGATAAGCAATTAAACAAAAGGGAAAGAGATGTGGATTTTGTAGGCTCTGGTTTGGATGTGTCGGGAAGAAATTTACCGAAAAACAAAACACATAAAACCATCAAGGACGAAGAAAATCAATTGTATAGTCAAGGTGGTTCGGGAAATGAAGATTTGGAACGAAACAGGGACCATATAGAATAAATTAATTTAATTTAATTGATAAAAAAAGCAGCCGTTCTGGCTGCTTTTTCTTTATAGAAGATTTCGATACTACGCCAGACTGGCGTTCAATACGATTTCCGTATCCAACAATTTAGACACGGGACAAACTTCTTTGGCCTTAGTGGCTATTTCCTTGAATTTATCGGCACTTATTTTTGGCACATCACCTTTTAAGTCCAATGTAACCTTCACAATCTCCCCATCCTTAAAATCAACTTTGGCATCAACATCTAAGCTATTTGGAGTAAAATCGTCTTCTCCTAAAAGAAAGCTTAATTGCATGGCAAAACATCCAGCATGCGCAGCACCGATCAACTCTTCTGGATTTGTTCCTTTACCGTTTTCAAATCTTGTATTAAAGGAATATTGGGTTTTGTCTAAAACCGTACTGCCGGTGGTCAGATAACCTTTACCGTCTTTACCGCTTCCTTCCCATTTTGCTCTTGCTTTTCTTGAAAAATTCATATGTGTTATATTTTAATGTTATTAGAGTCGATATCCTATTTTATTAATCATTGCCTTTAGGACATCATTATAAGTTTTGGCAAGTTATTTTACAATCTTTGCGCAACATGATCCTTCTACAAAATTCAGTAAATCAAAGCATATTTCTTGACCCTTCTGCTTAAAATGTTGGTATTAAAGAAAACTGGGTACCTTGCGAATTTGCATAGTACCCAGTTAATGGTTAATGTTTAGTAAATGAAATTATAGCCATTCTGCTCCTGCCACGGCTACGGTATGGTCATTTTCAACACTACTACCGCTTACACCTATTGCTCCGATGATGGTTCCTTTGGCATCTTTTATTGGAACCCCTCCCGGGAAAGTAATCAAGCCACCATTTGAGTGCTCAATGTTGAACAATGAACCACCTGGTTGTGAAAGCCCTCCAATATCTCCCGTCGGCATATCGAAGAAGCGTGCTGTTTTGGCCTTTTTCAATGCGATATCCGCACTCCCCAACCAAGCACCATCCATACGTACAAAGGCTACTTGGTTTGCGCCCGCATCTACAATGCAAATATTCATCTTTGTATCTATTTCTTTTGCTTTTGATTTTGCTGCTTCAACGGCTTTTTGAGCCTGTTCCAATGTTATGTTCATGTAATTAAATTTTATTGAATCTTAGTACCACACTATCATGGTACTGTATAAAAATAAAAGTTGAACGGGACATTTAAATTGACCTATATCAATTTTTGAAATCTAGTCCTTTAATTTTCCGCGGATACGGCTTAGACTCTCCGCGGACACACCTAAGTAATTGGCGATATGATAGTTTTGAACCCTATTTTCAATATTGGGGTACGCTTCGCAAAATTCCAAATAACGTTCTTTAGTATTTTTCTCCAAGGAAGATAGTACCCGCTTCCGCTGTGCGATAAAGGCATTTGTTAGCAAAATCCTAAAGTATCGTTCAAAGACGGGTGCTTCGGTTAGGAGAATTTCAAGATTTTCTTGATTGATAGCCAATAGGGTAGCATCCTCAATGGATTCTATGGTAAGTTTTGTAGGCTCATTTAAATAAAAAGCTTCAAAATCACTTACCCACCAGTTTTCAATGGCGAATTGAATAACATGTTTATCCCCTTTACTATCCTGATAATAAGCTTTTAAGCAACCTTCATTTACAAAAAAGCAATGTTTTAATGGCGTACCGGGTTTGACTAAAAATTTCCGTGCCCCTACTTTTAATTCCGTTAAATAGTTTTTAAAAATGGTAATTTCCGAATCTGAGACGGTAACATATTTTCTGATATGGGCTTCAATGGGTGCGTACATGATTGGTTTTTAATTAACGATTACGGCTTTAACATAAGTGAAAAATGAAGAACCAATTTTTTGCAAATATTATAATTGAAATGAAGTGTAAATCCATCAATAATTTAAAACTATGTTTTTTCAATAGCCTCCATAACGCCTTTTGCCGCCATTTCCCCAGAAATCATGGCAGCGTTAAGGGATCCATTCAATAGGTAATCGCCGGCCAAAAATGTACGTTCTGTAAGTCGGGTTTCCGAAGGCATTAAGCTGTATCTTATATCTTCCAATTGTGGCAGCGCCTTTTTAATTGGGTAATGTTTTAGGTAACGCGCGGTGGTAATTCCACAGAATTTTTCTAAATCTTCTTTGACACGCTGAATAAGCTGATATTCGGTAAGCTCATGTTTCTTTACCACCGTTACTGAGAGTAGCTCCTCACTTCCTTTCTGGGCTGTTTCCAATGAGGTGTGATAAAAAATATTATTGATCAAGGCCTCTTCATTCGAAATTAAACCAATCAAAGGTTTGTTGATTTTCCTGGTCTTCGTTGTGAAATATAGGGTGTCCGAGGCATACCAATCTAGTTGCTGTTTTCTTAAATTAGGTATCAGCGGAGAGGCATCGGTAGCAATTATGGTGTAATCGAAAAATATTGTTTTGCCATCGGTGAGGGTGATTTTCTCGTCGGTACATTTTTCGACCGGAGAATTAAAGATGATTTTGGTGTTCTTTAATTTCTGCTGTAATTGTGAAGGTATGGCTCCAATTCCTTCCTTAGGCAAAACTGCCAATCCCGATCCGAACATCTTATAAACAAATTGAAACATTCTGGATGAAGTGGCCAGTTTAGGTTCCAAAAAAATACCAGAAAAGAAGGGTCGGAAAAACTTGGTAATCATTGCCTCGGAGAAACCAAAAGATATTAAATAATCGAGTGTTGAAGTTTCCGGCTCCTCAAAAATGGCCTCAAGCGTTTTTTTCTTAAGCACCATGTTTAACTTTAAGACCTTTAACTTATCTCCCAAGGTTCCAATATTGGAGGTAATCGTAGGAAATAAAAGACTTAAACTGCGAAGCGGGTCTCCAATAATAGCGCTTTCTCCTTGGTGGAATACTTGTGCGCCGGGTAGAAATTGTTGCAAGTCAAGCTGTCCAAAATCCAAATATTTTTGAGCCATGGGATAGGCATTCAGTAAAACCTGAAATCCGTGGTCCATTTGGTAGCCTTCTACAATGTCCGTTTTTACGCGACCTCCAATACTTTCTGTTGCTTCATAAATCGTTGGGGAATAGCCTTTTGTTTCAAGCGCAATTGCAGCAATTAGACCACTTATACCCGCACCAACAATGGCAATCTTAGGTGATTTCTTTTCCATGAAGTAAAAATAGGAAAAGAATGATTCTTATAAGTTTATCTGGAAAGTATTGATTTACTCCTCTGGCGGATGCCCATGAATATCTTCAAAAACGCTATCGAAATTTTCCCGTAGATAAGCGTTTAGTTTTTTCTGATAATCCAGTTTAAGCCAGCTTAAAAAGTTGTGGGTACTTTTACTAATGCATTTGCCATAGACCAAAATTCTATTATCGATATCTTCCTTAAGTAATTTGGCCAATGCGAGCGCGTCATAAACATCTTCGCTATTTTCGATACAGATATGGGCGTGCTGTTCAATGGAACGTTCTAGGACAACTTTGGAAGATTCCCCTGCGAATGTTGCTTGGTCGTAGGTTTCCTTTATATCAAAATAGGTGACTTCGGATTTAGAAAACTCAGCGCGGACCTCTTCCGATAAATCCCGTATAAAATCACCCTCAATATCCTCATCGTCCCGAATTCGGTCCATGTAAAAATTGGGCGATTTGAATATGGCCTGCCAATCCAAATCCGCTCCCCATGGGCCAAACCTGTAAATATTGTTTCCTAAATCTATGACCGTAAAACTGGATTTATTGTTCAATACCCTAGAACCCCTACCAATCATTTGATAATAAAGGGTCAATGATTTTGTTGCCCTATTTAGGATAATACTATCAATAGTAGGTTCGTCAAACCCAGTAGTTAAAATACTTACCGATGTTAAGATTGCATTCGGGGTTTCCTTAAACCACTTCAAGATTTGTTTTCGTTGCTTCTTGGTGGCCGTATTGTCCAAATGCATAACCGGAAGTCCGGCAGCCTGAAACGTATGGTATACTTGAATAGAGGTTTCTATGCCATTATTGAATATTAGTGTCTTTTTACCCGCCGAGTGTTTGGAGTAAGCCTCCAACAATTTATTCAACATGGCCGGACTCGTATAGAGGTCGGCGGATGATTTTACCGTATAGTCCCCATTGGAACCCACTTCCAATGATGTAAGTGCCATATCGTATTGAAAAACCTCTGCCCTAGCCAAGAAATCGTTCTCGATAAGGTTTTCAATAGACTCGCCTGTAATCAACTCATCATAATTATCGTTCATAGGTAAGTCCTTATTGGAACTCAACGGAGTGGCCGTAACCCCAAGGATGAACGAATTTTCAAAAAACTTGAATAATTTGGTGAAGGAGTTATAGTGGGCCTCATCGATTATGACCAAGCCTACATCTGAAATATCGAGTTTGTCATCATTCAACCTATTGTTCAAGGTTTCTACCATAGCCACAAAGCATACATATTGGTCTTGGTCATCAAGATTTGCCTTGCTGTTAACAACTTTATTGATCACTCCAAAACTGGTAAGCATATCTGAAGTCTGGTTGCAAAGCTCCACCCTATGGGTCATTACCAGCACTTTCTTGGAATGGTTTTTTAGATACTGACGAACGATTTCAGAAAATATTACCGTTTTACCGCCACCTGTAGGTAGTTGATAGAGTAAGTGATAATCATCCCTTTCATTATCGAACTTTTCAAAAATTTGTTGAATGGCACCTTGCTGGTAGCTGTAAAGTTCTTTATCCGTTTTTTTATCCTGTACTTCAAATATAGTCTCTGTCATGGTTCACTTGCTAACGGTTGCAAAGGTAAGGCCTTCAAGAAGGTTTTACTAATGATTGGGTTGAAATCAGCAGTCTACACGTTGAAGTTCAAGCTTTTCACTTATGCAAGAGTTTAAATAGGTAATTTGTAAGACGTGGCAGCGAAGAATTGTAACAGCGCCGAGAAAAGTTTTTTATTGGTCAACCGTTTTGATAAGGCCCCATAGAGAATTAGCTCCAGACTAAAGTAAACTCTTTTATGATAGCCCATTATGAAACCTAACTGCTTTATATTTGGACATGCTTAAAAAAGGCCAACACCTACATTATAAAGTTTATAAACCCGTTGGAGTTCTTAGTCAATTGAGCTCTGGAGAAGAACGACAAATACGTAAAAAACGGTTTTTGACAGAGCTATACGACTTTCCAGTGGGTACAATGCCAGTAGGTAGATTGGATGAGAAATCCGAAGGATTACTTTTGATGACAACAGATGGAAAACTAAGTGATTATATCAACAGTTCGGGTATAGAAAAAGCCTATTGGGCACAATTGGATGGTGAAATTACGTCAGATGCCATCCAAGCTATGGAAAAGGGTATTAAAATAGCGATTCACGGGAAAAAATATATTACAAAAAAATGTAAGGTTCAACTTATTCCAAATGCTCCAGCGGTACATGCGCCAGATAAAAAGTTGCGAATAGGAAGGCATCGCCCTACTTCATGGATCAGTATTGTGCTCCAAGAAGGAAAGTTTAGACAAATCCGAAAAATGACAGCTGCAATAGGTTTTCCAACATTACGCCTAGTTCGGGTAAGGATAGGACCTATTCACTTGAACGAATTAGGAGTGGGTGGAGTTGTCCCAATAGACTTAGACTTTTAAAGGTGAATCCCAAATTTAAAGCTAGCGTTTGCATGTTTAAAGCTTATGCCCTTTTCCGGCAGTTCCCCTTCACTATATAACGAACTTGATTGATACGGCCCGAACCTATTGGGTATAGAATAGATATAGTCACAGTTTAAGTACCCATAGGTTCTTCTACCATCCCAAAGTCGCAACCCAAGTCCAGCGAAAAGGCCTAAGGAAATTTTAGTGTCTTTAGGCGTTTTGCTAGAAAGAGAATATGAATCTTTTCCTATCGTATTTAGCAATAAACTTGGGCCAATTTTTAATTCCCACGGCATGATTTGGTAAGAATAGAAAACTGCGCCATAAACACTTTGAAAATCAAAATAAATAGAGCCTTTAGAGCTACTGTAGCCGGAAACACTTCCAAGGCCTGAAAAACCTACTTGAATATTTACTCGCTTACTTTCGTTTAAATTCCATGCGTAGTTCAGGGATATGCTTCCTCCGGATGATGTCTTTACAGGATAATCTATTGGCCCAAATAACCAGCTATCCACGTTTTGTGTATCAAACCCTTGTTCTATTAGGTATTTTGACATGGGGCCCACCGGCCCGGCAAAAGAAAAACCTGTGCTGATTGAAATATGGGAGGTAAAATCATTTTGTTGACCACTCAACTGAAATGCCATAAGGAGAATTGTAATGCCTAAGTAAATCCGAATTTTTCGTTTCATTTTGGAAAGGTTTTATGGTTATCTAATGAATCGAAAGTACTACAGTGCTCGGAATGGGGTGTCCGATATTATCCAAATTACAGAAATCCGGATGTATTATGATTTGTTGAGGGATTATTGTTTTGAGGCAAAACGGGAAAACAGCGTCAACTTTTTCTTTGTATTGATAAAATATACGCCGGTTAGCAATATGATTGCCGCAACAAGGGATTGTACTGTGATGGTTTCATGCAAAAAGTACCATCCTAATAGCATGGCTATGATCGGATTAACATAAGAAGATGTTGCTACTTTTTCAGGGGAAACTACCCGTAATAAATAATTGAATGCTGTGAATGCGACAATGCTCCCAAAAAGTATGAGCAATACCATAGATAATTGTACCGGGGAACTCCAAGTTACCGGAGATGTCCAGTTTTCACCCAAAATCAGACTGAGTAATAACAAAAGAATTCCTCCAGTCACCATTTGATAACCGGTATTTACGAAATAATTTGGAGGTAGATCAGCCTTGCCAACAAACAAGCTTCCGTATGCCCAACTGAGCATACAGGCAAAAATAAGGACCATTCCTAACAGTGCACCTTCTTGGGTTATTATTTGCTTTTGACTTACCAAAAGATAGATTCCTAAAATACCGAACGCTACACCTACCAAAGACATGGGTTGTATTTTTTTACCCTGCAACACTCTCATCAAGATTAAAACTACTAAGGGCTGTGCGGAAATTTCAAGGGCGGCAAAACCACTGTCTACATACTTTAATGCCCAAACTACGACCCCATTTCCAAAAGTTAGAAATAGAAATCCGGCTATAATTGTATTTAATAGTTGCTTTTTTGAAATTTTTAGGGATAGCCCTAAAACCTTGGCAATTATGAAGATAAGTATGCCTGCAATTACGAAACGAATACCCGCCAACATAAACGCCGGTAGCTCCGTGACGGCAATTTTATTGAGTAAATAAGTGGACCCCCAAATGACGTAGATGGCAAAAAAAGCCAAAATTATGAGCCCCGTATTTCGGCTTGCTGCAGGCATATCTACGTATTGGAAAGTAGTGGTTAAATTTTCTTAACACGAACGGCATTCATGCCCTTCATGCCTTTTTCCAATTCATAGGAAACCTTGTCGTTCTCTATAATTTCGTCTATTAGACCACTAACATGAACAAAGTATTTTTCATTGTTTTCGGAATCTATGATAAATCCAAAACCTTTGGAACTATCAAAAAAGGATACTTTACCGTTTCTTACAGGATCAAACTCTTCTACATCCCCTTCTTCCTTCTTAGGAATACCAAGTACAATATCCTCAGCCTCTATTTCCACTTTCATGGAAGGATCTGGCGGCGTATCTACCAAATTACCGTTGAAGTCAACGTATGCCAATGGAATGCCTGATGTTCCATTCTCTTTAGCTTCTGCCTTACGGGCAAGCATTTTTTTTCTTTTCTCCTCACGTTTCTTTAAACGCTTCTTCTCTTTTTCAGTTTTGTTAAATGTTTGTTGCGATTTTGCCATTCGAAATATTAAATTGATTTTAAGTTTTGTTAAAGTAGAAATAGAAATACGTAGTGACTTACGTGGAAAAGAGAATTGTAACTTATGGTAACAAAAACGTCAATTTCGTGGTCATAGCAAGGATAATCTGCCTCCCTTTTAACGAGAACAAAGATAAGAGATGTAATTTGATTTCCAATTAAAGATTGAATATACTATTTAAAGACCTTCCTTTTATCGATAAATGTTGCCTAATTGTCCCTAAAAGTTCTAATTGAAATAAGTATTTATACCTTTAACTACATTTTATTTTTTTGGATTTTAAAATGAAAAGGATTACAATCTTTAAAGGATTATTTATTGGTTGCTTGTTTTGCTGCTTTCAGTTTTCGTGTTCTAGTGACGAACCTTTTGAAGTAATGGAGGAATTAGAAGAACAAGAACCCGACGGCACCGATAATCCGAACCCTGCTGTCATCAAAATCACAAAGATTCCTGAATCTTCCCAACGACCAGGTGATGCCGATCTTGGGAAGGAGTATTTAATGAATGGGGATTATATGAGCTCCGGAGTACCTTATAACGCTTGGGTTTTGGCCGTTGGAGAGGACAATTCAAACTTGTTAAACAGGACTGGTGATAACGCCGTGATTTCCTATGATAACACTGCTGTCACAGGGTTTAACGGAGTCCGAGTGGTTGCTCCAAACTGTTTAAACTGTCACTCTTCGTTTATAAATGACACCTATGTTATCGGCTTAGGGCAGCATGACGGTGATTATACGCAAAACAGGGCTGCGAACTTACCCTTGCTAACGAGCGCAATTAATTCTATTTATGGTGCGGACAGCCAAGAGGCAGAGGTCTACGGAGAATTTGCGAAAAGTATTTCTGCGATCGGACCAAAAACTATTACAAAAAGCAGGGGCGTAAATCCGGCGGATAAAATAGCGGAAGTGCTTATAGCACATCGGGATAAAAATAGTTTGGAATGGCAAGAGGAACCTTTAATAGCTGTCTCCGATGAAGTGTTACCTACGGATGTTCCCGCCTGGTGGTTACTAAAGAAAAAAAATGCCATGTTCTATACGGGGATGTCCCGTTTGGATTTTTGCAAGTCGTTCATTGGCGCCAGCTTATTGACTATTCAGAATAGTGAAAAGGCGGAAGAAGTTGATCAACGCATGGAAGATGCACTAGCATATATCTATAGCTTGGAACCACCAAAATACCCTTTCGGTATTGATGAAAGCCTGGCTAATCAAGGCAAAACCCTTTTTGAAAACAATTGTGTGGAATGCCACGGCAGTTATACTGAAAATGGTACGGACAGTTATCCGAATGTTTTGGTTGCCTTGGAAAGCATACAGACGGACCCAGAGCTTTCCAATCATTATACAGAACCATCTGCTCAAAATGCTTATTTTTTGGACTGGTTCAATAATGGATGGTTCGGGACATATTCCAGTCCGTTGGAAATAGTTCCGCAAGGAGGGTATATTGCACCGCCCCTGGACGGAATCTGGGCTACCGCACCCTATTTCCATAATGGATCGGTACCTACCTTGGCCGATGTGCTAAACAGCAAAAACAGGCCTACATATTGGTCGCGTAGCTTTGATAATACTGATTACGACCAAGAACTTCTTGGGTGGAATTATACAGTGGAGACAAGCCAAGAGGATAAGAATACTTATGATACGACACAAAAAGGATATGGCAACGGGGGACATACTTTTGGTGATTCTTTGTCGGACAGTGAAAGAATCGCTCTACTGGAATATTTAAAAACACTTTGATCCACTCAAAACCTAGGGACCTATTCTGTATTAATTAAGGAATGCTCCTCGGCTTGAGCTGGGATTTCTTTTCAACTCTCTTTGAAAGAAGTCAGGCATCATTTAGTGTTCTTCGCCTATACTTGCAGTAATGATCCACATTTGCTTTTCAGGCTCATAGTTCCAAGTCCCAAAATCAGTATTCTTTTTATCGATTTTGAAACCTGCATTCTTCAACTCTTTTTCAACATAATTGATGGATAAGGTATGCCCGTTGGCTTGTGCCTGTCTAGATTTTCCAATATGCTGTTCTTTCAATTTTTCCAAAACCAACAATTTCCCGTTGGGTTTTAAGGCATTCTTGATATGAAACAACATTTGCTTATAATTCGCTATTTCGTGATATGTATCAACCAGAAAAGCTACATCAACAGCCTGTCTAGGAAGTTTTGGATCATCGTAGTCTCCCAAAACTGTCTTAACGTTTTTAATCTTCGCTTCATTAAGATTGTCATCAAGTTTAGACAATCGATCTTCGCGAACGTCTACGGCGAAAACGGTACCCTTGTCCCCCACTCTTTCGGACAAATGAAAAGTAAGATAACCTTCATGACAACCAATATCCGCAACAACATTATTCTTTTCCAATGCAGCGTAATCGAATAATTGCTCTAAATGCATCCACTTATCTCGCTCCTCCCAATCCGCTCTTTTGTATTGGGAAGAAACCGATTGAAGCAATAATAAGCTAATTATGAGGAAGGAAATTTTTGGCTTGCACATGATACAAGATACAAAAGATGGATTTAATTTCTTCTCAATTTATATGAAGTACTATCTAAATAGATACTTGTTGGAACTTAAATTTTAAAACTAATTAAAATTTTAGAATTAAGAACATAAATTTAAGTAATTGATATACAGATGATTAATATTTAAAAATTCTTAAATAATGTTAAAAATAGTACCTTTTATTACATAGTACTGTAACAAAATTATACTTGCATCGTCTATTAGATATAAGCAAAAAATAAGAACAATTTATTAATCAATTCATCACAATCAAAAAACGAATATCATGAGAAATTTTATCAGACAAACACCTACAGAATCAAGAAGACATTCTTTCTTTTCAAACTTTAGGAACAGCAAAAGAGTACAATGGGCGGAAGTAAGAAACCACACTCATTAACATCATTAATCATCAATCATTCATCACAATCAAAAAACGAACATCATGAGAACTTTTATCAGACAAACACCTACAGAATCAAGAAGACATTCTTTCTTTTCAAACTTTAGGAACAGTAAAAGAGTGCAATGGGCCGAAGTGAGAAATCACACCCATTAACAACAGCAATCATCAATCATTCATCACAATCAAAAAACGAATATCATGAAAAATTTTAAGAAGCTATCACCAACAACATCCAGAAAATTTGCTTTTCTTTCCTCTTTTAATGAAAGTAAGCGTGTTCGATGGACAGCAACTAGAAACTTTATCTAATCAATAGTTTCATCAAAAAAAACGGAAATGACTTCATCAATCATTTCCGTTTATTATTAAAGTTTTTCCTCAACCAACAATTATGCTAGTCTTTTAAAGAAATTTCCTCCTCTACTCCATTTGGATAAAGTAAAGTGGCAAAGTCATCGCAAGAACCATCTCCAAAGTTTACTGTTACCACCAATCCGTTTTTGTCCACTGTCATTACTCCTGTGGTTAAATAGGCGCAGCTAAAGTTTCCTTCCAAAGTATCGGTTACATTAACATTATATGTATTGCCGTTCACATTTAACGTCCAATTACCATCTATGGTCAAAGTACTAGTTGCTAGACTGTCACCAAAAGATACCGAAAATGTTTTGGTTCCACTTTCGGATATCGTCTCACCGTTTTCCATTTCTAAACTCATTGTACTCGTAACGGAAAATGATATGGTATTTTCATCGGAATTACCGCTCAAAATATAAGTCCTAGTTCCATTTACCTTAATGGTGCCTACATAGAAATTAGTATATGTAGCAGTATAGGAAGCAGTTTCACTTTCCAGATTATATACTACTGTTACCGTTCCGTTTACGTTATCCGTTCCATTAAGAACACAATTGTTGAACGTGGCCGTAAAGCCTGTATCTGAATACTCCGCGCTATAACAATCATTGTTATTTGCAGATTTTCCTGTAGAACTATTGTTCATATACAATTCTGACAACGTCGTATCCGCTACGGAAGAGATATCGTCAGACTCCAAAATGGTCTTCAAATCCGTTGAAGAGAGACTCTCTTGATTCATCATTCCCTGATCTTTACTACAGCTATAAGCAACTAATGAAAGAATTCCAATTAAACTTAATTTTCTAAGAGTAGATGTTAATGTTTTCATTTTTGTTTTTTTGTGGGTGTGCCATATAAACGCAAATACCCTTTGTTTAGTATTAATCAGAGGGCTATTGTATTCTTAACTTGAAGAATACTCTGTTAGAGTGATTGTATTATAGCAATAAAAAGACCTTAATTTAGTTAAATCGTATACGATATATTATCTTTAAGGATGTTTACTAAAATAAATTTAAGAGATCAGGTTAGGGACCATCTCCTAACGGAGATGAAAAAAGGGTCATTGCAAATTGGTAGAACTATAAATCTGGCAGCATTGTCACGAAAGTTGGATGTAAGTGTTACCCCAATACGTGAGGCATTAACACAACTACAGCAGGCCCATATCATCAAAGCCGTGCCCAATAGGGGATTTATAATATCCGATTTGGATGTTAAAGAGGCAGAAGATCTCTATAATCTGGTTGCCAACCTGGAGGTTATGGCTATTGAAAACTCGGAATTTGATGCAAGTGCCATTGACCAGCTTAAAAAGCAACAAGAAGTCTTTGAAAATGCGGAGGATGCGCTTTCGCGCATACAGGCAGATTTGGACTTTCACCATTTACTGACCAAAGGTTATGACAATAAACTGGCCCTACAGATATTAAGTGAATTGAGGACCCGTATTTTCTTTTACGAGCGCGCTTTTATGTCCGATGATACGTTCTACAATAAATCCGACAATCAACATGATTCTATCATTTCCGCAATAGCCGATGATAACGTTCCTACCGCTTCCCTCCTATTGAAAATGAACTGGATGCTAATTCTAAATTATATAAAGAAGAAGTTAACAGAGTAACTTAAGCTTCTAAATCTCTTAAGATATCCTCGGCCGAATTCGTAATTTTCTTGTAGCTTCTATAGCCCCATCTCGTAAAGAAAAACGTAAAAACCAGTGCTACCACAAGCGCAACTCCTTGCAATGGTTTAAGGTCTGTAAGGAATATATTCTTATTTGATATAATTTTAGTGGACACCGGAACCAAAATGAACAAAACCAAGTAACTTAGATATATTCCCGTTTTCTGTATTTTTAAAAGCTTGTTTTTTTCTTTAGTGTAAATCACCAAATTTTTCTTGTAGGAACCATTAACAATATCAAGGTCCTGTATCCTTTTCAAGGATTTTAAAACTAAAGTGGGAAGGGCAATTAAAAATCCTATGCTTAGTATGCCACATAGTTGCAGATACCAAGTATCTAATTTTCCAAAGTTAAAGAGGAAATATACTACCCATAAATAGCAAATTAGGGCTCCTACAGTTTCTAAATTTCTAAGCTTACTAAATTTCTTTTGATATTTTTCCTGTGTCATTTTTAATATAATTTCGTTTGTTAATTTTTTTTGATTTTCCAGTTCCTGGCTCATTTGTACCCAAGCGGTTTGTAATTCTTCTAGTTCCATAACCTATAAATTTGTCATGTTTGTTTTTAATTTCTTTTTGATTCGGGATATTCTGGTTCCCACATTAGAATCGCTGAGTCCGGTTATTTCGGCAATTTCCTTATAGCTCTTGTTTTCCAATAGCAAAAGCATCAATCCTTTTTCAAGAGCGTTTAGTCCTTCAATTTGTTTGTACAGCATTCGAAGTCGTTCTTCATAACTGTCATCCCTATTTTCACTAGCATTTAATATAACTTCTGAAATAGGCACTTGGTCAGGACGACGTTTACGCTTTTTTAATTGGGTAATCGAGGTGTTCATGGCAACCCTATACATCCAAGTAGAAATTTTTGATTCATTTCTAAACGAGTCAAAAGATTTCCATAATTGATAAACGACTTCTTGAAATAAATCCTCCTGGTCTGTTTTATTGTCGGTATATATGGAAGTTACCTTGAACAACAATCCTTGATGCTTTCGTATCAATTCAGCAAACGCGATTTCTTTCGCCATTTAGTCCTGTTTTACCAATAGGTATTCAATTACATGAAATTATCACATCAAAAAGAAAAAAACTTTAATCTGTTTATATTTTACCTTTACGAAGCAACAAGTTCAACACTCACGCGTTGTTAAATAAAAAAAGCGATGGATTTTTTAAACGAAGAAATAGCGTTCCTTTCCAAAAAGAAGAAAACCGAGTCTTTGGTGAAAAAGGAGATTTCCTGCGGAATTTTTCAGGATGTTGAAAAAATCGAAAGCGCCTCAAAAATTTTGAATAGTACTAAATAAAAAATTATTCAAACAGTTTTTTGTCCAGTCCTGGAATAAGGTTTAGCGCATTTTTGTAATAAAGCTTTCGTAACACTTCATCAGGAAGATTCAATCCGTACATGGCCCAAAAAGCATGATATTTTTTGTAGTAAGGAAAGTACTCATCATTACTTTCCAAAACCCTAAAATAGGTAGGGAATTCCTCTGGTTTCCAACTATCCTTTCCAAATAATACGCGATCTTGGTATTTGATAAAGAACGCCCTTGCATTTTGGGGTTGTCTTCCCAATTCGGCAATCACCGCTGCTATACCAACTGACATGTTGGGCATTTCGTCTAGAAGTTTCCCAAGTTTTTCCAGATTATTGGCATACCATCCCATATGGGCATTTATAAATTTAGTGTTAGGATGTTTTTTGAACATATTATGTTGCTCTTGGATAATTTGTTCCCAAGGGGCAGGGTCTGTTGCTGAACGTTTTCTTCTTGGATGTGTTTTTAATTCCAGCCATCGCTCGTTATCGCTATCCATATCGTCCCAAAAAGACTTTGGGTCGGCAGCGTGAATTAACACGGGAACCCCCATCTCTGAGCACTTTGCCCAAATGGGGTCCAATCGTGGGTCATCTATGGCCAAACGCTTGCCATTGACATCATTATAGCGTAAACCCAAGCTCTTATAAATCTTAAGACCTTTAGCTCCATTTTTAACATCTTTTTCCAATTGGGCAGCGGCTTGCTCTCCCCATCCAGGGCTTCCAACTCCCTCAAAATCCACATTGGCAAATACAGCAAAACGATTGGGATAGCTTTTATTGATATTATCTATTTTCTCTTTAAGGCTTGCTCCGGAACCGCCACTAAGATTCACCATAATACCTTCGTTTAAGGCATCCATATCTTTTACCAGTTCCGTCAATGCGGATACGGACATATCCCTCTGATGACTATGAACATCCACAAACGGAAATTTAGCCTGCTTTATTTCCTTACCTGGAACCACCAAAGTAGATGTTGGATTATATTCCTCAAAACCCATTTCTTGGGCTACTGATAAAAGGGGTAATAAAATAAGTACTAAAAAAATTGATGTGTAAGAAAGGTTGTTTTTCATGCTGATTTTAAGTGTATTGTTTATAAAATTCTGAATAAACTTCATAGGTATCTATATCTCTTATTTTATTTTCCGGATTTACTACGCAAATGGATTCTTGGTATTTTGAAAGTATTTCTTTGGCGCCGTGGTCTCCTTTTAAGGCAATTAATTCCGAAGCGATAGTTCTATCAAAAATTGCAGGAACACCAATGTTTTCAATATATTTTGAAGCAACTATGGGAACATTTTCTGATTTGAATTCCGTTATCAATGTTTTATAATAATCAGCATCCAATAACGGTTGGTCTGCCAAACATATTAAAACACCATCAAATCCCGATTCATCATTTAAGATGTGCCGTATCCCACAGGCTATGCTATTTCCCAAGCCATTTTTCCATTCCCTATTTTCAATAATGGATACTCCTTTTTGCGTAAAATTAATTGCCGATTCAATCTCGTTTTTATAGGCTCCCAGCACCACGTAAATTCCTTTCTTTTGAACGTTTTGTACCGTTTTTATAGCATGTTCCAATAGACTGGAATCCTTCCAAGGCAACAACTGTTTAATGCCTTTCATCCTTCGGGATTCGCCCGCCGCCATAATCAAAATAGCTATGTTCGCCTCTTTATTCAATTATGGATTCCTGTTCGTTTATCTTTAAGTAGCATAGGTTCCTGGTTGCGGACAACAGCTAAAATTTCGGATAAAATGGCTATTGCTATTTCTTCTGGGGTTTCCGCGCCTATATTAATTCCAGCGGGACCATGAATTTGCTCAAAAAAATCTACATCCACATCAGGATACAGTTCCATAAACTCCCCGAATAGCTTTTCCCTTCTTTTTATCGGACCTAACAGCCCAAAGTATGCAGGCCTTGTGTCCTTTAATGCCAACAGATACTTCAAGTCTTTGACATAACTGTGAGTCATCAAAATTAATGCGGTCTCAGCATCTATCTTATGTGCCGGTAACTCCAAAGGTTCCACATTCCAGAGTTCATCAATACCCGGAAAATCATCTATTACTTTGCCTTCACTGGGAACGGCACTTACGGTTACCTCCCAACCCATATTCAAAGCGAGTTGTGACAAGCGCACGGCATCGTGCTCTCCACCTATAATTAGCAGCTTAAAACAAGGTTTCATAGTCTGCTCAAAAATTCTGTTTGTTTCTAAAGTCTTTTTTTCTTTCTGTAACTCAAAATCACTCCCATTCAGATTAAAAACGGATCCCAATCCTTCATGATTTCCATATTCCTTTTTAAAATAGGACACTAAGGAAAATGGATTTCTAGAAACGATAGTTTGCTTGAATGCTTCAACCAATTGCTCACTTGGTTCAAAAGGTTCAATCAAAATGTACAGAATCCCCTCACAACCCAGGCGATAGCGTCCATCGTAGGTCATCATTTTAGGATTACCACTGGAAAATACGGTTGCTGCCTGCCGCACTACCTCTTTTTCTACGCAACCTCCACTAACGGCTCCGGTCATTTTCCCATCTTCTCGAATCAACATGCGGACACCTGGTCTACGATAAGAAGAACCATCCAGAGCTACAACGGTGGCCAAAACAGAACGAAGCCTAAGTTCCTTGTTTTTGGAATAATCTAGAAAAATCCGTTTTAATTCGTGTGTCATTAACCACTGTGCTTATCCTCAGGAATCACCCCGAATTACGCTGAAAATTACCTATTTCCACATTGATTTTCGGAGCATTTTCCACTTCTTTAACATTCTTTAACATAATAGTTGAAAATTGCCCATAATTTAAATTCACTTTGTACGTTCTGCTTGTTGAACTCAAATACAATATGATTATGAAGATGTTTCTTAAAACATTTAGCTTTCTTTTTTTAGTCTCGCTAGCCGTTTCCTGTGGAAATGCGGATGACGATGTAAACCTTGACCTCAATTTTGGAGAAGGTCTTGGAAAGGGAAAACCGGTTGATGATTGTCTAGGATTGGATGAGGGTGAGTTGGTACTTTCCATCCAAGAACAGTTTACAACATTACCGGGAAAAGTTTCCATTTTTTTTAAAGTGTCAGACACAGACGGTAACCCTGTACCCGGGTTAACGGCCGATCAGTTTACCATTTATGAGCAGGGAAGGAACGATGATTGTTTTAATACCATATCTACTTCGGAATCTTTCGCCCGTATTTCACCGAACTCACAAATCTTTAACAACAATACTTTATTGGTGTTGGATTTAAGTAACAGTGTACTTAGCAGCAGCCTTAATGAGCTAAAAATTGCGAGTACAAGTTTTGTGAACAACGTGATGCCGGCAACCACTACAGATTCATTTAAAATGGCTATTTATTGGTTCGATGGTGAAAACGAACTACACCTGTTAAACGAATTGACTTCCTCAAAACAGGAATTAATCAATTCCATTGATGGAATTACCGACGATATCAGCACGGACCCTTCTACGGATTTATATGGTGCGGTTATAAAGTCAACCGATATCGCTTCAGACTTGATCAGGCAAACTACGTCGGGAGGAAATATTGGAGCAGCGTCGGTAGTTATTTTTACAGATGGAACCGACCAAGCGTCACGTTTTACCGAGGATGCCGCCCTGAAAAAAGTTAATGATGCCGATGCTAACATTTCATTCTTCAGTATTGGTTTGGGTGGGGAAATAGACGCACAGGTGCTGATGGATATAGGAAAGACTGCAAGTGTTTTTGCTGGTAACGCCGATGAGTTGGAGGATACGTTCAATGAAATTTCCGAACGCGTTTCCGAACGTGCCAATAGCTTCTATCTTTTTGAGTACTGTAGTCCAAAACGTGATGGAAGTGGGGAGAACAATCTTGCCATTCAAGTCAAGTCAGGTTCCAGAGAGGGAGCCGTACAAACAAAGTTTGATGCCAAAGGTTTTACTGGAGGTTGTGAGTAGATAGAAACTATTTAGAATACAAAAGAAGCACATATGTGCTTCTTTTTTTTTATGCCTATTTTAAAAATATAAATTACTGATTATCATTTTGTTGTCGCAATTAGGCGTACCTGCCATACTAAAGTTTCTAGTGTTGTAAACATCCGTTTATCGATTTAGTCCGTAAATAAAAGCGATAACACTAATATTAATTAAAACGATTACAATGAAAAAATTATCAGTAGTTACAATACTTTCGGTAGCACTTTTGGCCTCTTGTGTTTCCAAAAAGAAATATGTTGCGTTAGAGGATAACCTATCACAAACACAAAGCAGGTTGACCAAAACCCAAGTTGAGAAAGAAGAATTGGAAACAAAAATGGCTAAAATTGAAGCTCGTGTGGAAGAGTACAATTCTAAAATAAATTCGCTTCAAGAACTAAACGATAGTCAATATACCGTCAACGATGTAGCCGTTATGAGTAACAATACCAAAGCTAACATGCGCAAAACATTGGAAAAAGTGGATGCTGCAAAATTGGCCGAAGCTAAAACACTACAGGATTCCATGAATTTGGCCGTTTCTTATAAATTGAAGCAGTCCATCTCCGATGATGACGAAGACGTTGAAGTGAGTATTGACAAAACCGTAGTAATGATCAATATTTCAGATGAACTTTTGTTCAACACTGCTAGCTACAAGGTGAGCAATAAAGCTGAAAATATCTTGAAGAAATTGGCAGAGGTTATCAATTCCGAGCCAAGTATGGAAGTTATGGTAGAAGGCCATACAGATTCCAGAACTATAAGTACCCCAGTGGTTACGGACAATTGGGATTTGAGCGTTAAAAGAGCGACTTCCATTGTTCGTGAGTTGCAAAACAAATATGATGTTGATCCAACACAATTGATAGCTGCCGGTAGAAGTAGTTACCTTCCTTTAGTGGATAACGATTCCAAAGAGAATATGGCCAAAAACAGAAGGACTAAAATCGTAATCCTTCCAAACTTGGACAAGTTCTTTGCGCTATTGGATACCGCAAGTCTTTAAACACGACGTTTAGATATAGAAAAAGGGAAGCAAATGCTTCCCTTTTTTCATTTATAACAGCTATTATAAACTTTTCTTATGGTAGGGTTTTTGCTTATTTAATTGTTATATAAGTAACGACCCCAAGACTATCAACGAACACATCCTAAAGACTATGCAGAAGTATAAACTAAAAGAAAGAAATTATGGATGTCATCAACGAAATTATTCAACACAGCGCAATTGGACCTTTGTCCAAAATTTATAAGAGTATGGTTTTACTGCTATTCACATTCATAGTAAGTATGCTTACAGCAATGCTAATAGTGTTGCTCACTTATGGTTCGCATTTCACGATTCAATTTGGATATTGATTTCAGGATATTAGCGATAAATCATTGCATTTCCTTTTTGGGAAGCAAAATCTTTAAGCATTTGAGGCTCCTCTAGGGATAAATTGATTAAAAATCCATTGATTATGGCATATTCCAATTTTCCATCCTTTTCAAGAAAGAATGTTGGATTAATGCCTGGTTCCAATCTTAGTTCAGAGAGCTCATAATTTTTTCCAACAATATGTAGTGGTGAAGGGCTGTTTATTAATGTTGCTGGAATTGAATTCAATCTTACATAACCATAACCTGAACGCAGTGCATTTGTTAACTTAAACGATTTTAAATTTTCTAGGGAATTAAGGGTTTCAGGATATATTTTCGCTTCCTTGATTTTATAGCCCTCGGCATCCAGTGTTTCATACCCGTAATATGTGGAAAGGTCTCCTTGGTCAAGAATTCGGCTACTGTACCAAAAATCGTTGTGATTTTTATAATCTACCTCTATTTGATTAATACCAAGGTCTATTATATAGGGTGCTCCCATGAGTTCATAGGTTGCCCCAACAATTTTAAGATCAAAAAGCTTGCGGTCGTTTTCTGGAATTTTTTCATACTCCGAGATATCAATACTGGAATAGTTCCCTTTTGCTATGGTATAAATGGCTGAGAGTATGGAGACATAGTTCAGTTTTCTTATTTCCTGTTTTTCTATATCCTCTGGATAACCTCCGGATTCTATCAGGATGGTACTCGTTCCCCATTTTTGGATGTTGTCGCCAAAGGCTCGTGGTTCAAAAGCGTCATTATAGCGTCCTACTTGTCCGGGCGCATATTTCTGTATGATATTGTTCATGAAAACAATAATTTTCATGGCATTTCCTCGCACTTGATTAATATCCTTTTCATAATTATAGGCTGGAGCTAAATACGAAATGGTGGCGGGTTTCTCAGTTCGCTCCGCATTGTAATAGGTACTTTGGTCATGTAGGTTAAACCCAAAATCCGCCTCCAAACTATCTCTCACCCTTTTTAGCGTTTGACTCTCTGGAGATTGTAGACGCAAGGCATCACGATTGATATCTACTCCTAATAAGTTTCTACGTTGAAAAAGTTCTGCCCCATCGGGGTTCAGCATGGGAAGAAAATGTACAGTGAGGCTATCCAGAATGGACTCCTTGGCCTCCAAAAAATCTTCGCCGTCTAGGAAATTCAGGATGTCAAAAATAGCCTGTGTGGCGGTTGGTTCGTCACCGTGCATTTGGGACCATAAAAATACGTCTGTTTGTCCAGAACCTATGCTTACCAGATTCAAGGCCTTGCCTCCTATGGATTCGCCAACCTTGGTTACCTTAAACTTGGGATTAGTGTTTAGTTTTTCCAAAAGCAATTGTATATCGCTGTGTTTTATGCGCCTTTTATTTAGAGAAGGCTCTTTATATTTGGAATAGGTTTCATAAAGTTTTGACGTGATTTCACCCTCTTGTGAAAAAGTGTTTAGGGTAATCAAAAGGCCAAAAAATAAGCAAAAAAAGTTACATGATATTTTCATTATTGGGGTAATTCTTTAAAATTTAAATCTTTTGTTTTTTTTCTAACGGCAGCCATAAAATCCTCTCCGGGATCCGTTTTTTGGGTACGGTAGCCGGAATCTTTTTCCCGCCACAATGGGTGGCCTTCAAAAAGTTGGTATTCGTAGTGACCAATTAAATAGTCGATGGGATATTTTTCTGCCAAATACTTCACCAACCAAATATTAGATTTTACTTGAGCCTTTGTCAATGGCAGGTCCTCCGTTCCGCCCACGTTTTCCACTCCAATGGCACAGTGATTTAAACCAATTACGTGTCTTGCCATAGTGGTTTCCGGCATCAATCTATAAATGGTACCGTCACGGTCCACCATAAATTGCGAGGATACGTTAAGTCCGCTAACATTTTTAATGTCAGGTCGCCAATTCGGTAGGGTAGGTGTATTGAAGGCCTCAAATGATTTTTCAAACGTGGGAATGACCGTCCAGTGCAATACTATCATTTTGGGGATAATTTGTGGCGAATCCGTATCCAAACCATACCTGTTGGTCAGATATTCTACCGTTAGTATTTCTCGTTCCTCATTAAAGGTTATGGGCCTATCTACTATGGCAGTAGTAGTTTTACAGGAAGTAAAAATAAACAGACAATTAACTAGTAAAATACTAATCCTCATTTTCTGATTTTTTTGGAACTGCATATTCTATTTTTACTTTTCGCCTCCCCCATTCCCTTGCCTTTTTGATGTTTTCGCCCATATAAATGTCAATTCTATTGGTCCAACGGTAATGCATTTTATCCTTTACCAAATAAATCCCTTCAAAAGTATCTATTTTGACCATGGTATTGTGCCGCAATCCTTTTCTTAGCAAATCCCTGGAGACAGCAATCCATTTTACTCCTGGCTCAATGGAATCGCCCCATGCTGTAATTTTAGGATGTTCATAAGACGTTTGCCAGTTAACGGAGTTATAGGCCGTTGCTGTTACCTCCATTGGTATCCAGTCATAAACAATTGCATCCTTGATTTTACTTTTACAACTGCAAACCAATAAGATTACAAGTATAAAAAGTCCGTTTTTCAAACCTTGGTTTTAATGCAAAACATTTTCTAAGATAAGAATATTATCCAGTTTTAAAACCATTGGAAAAATTGAAACCAAAATCGCCCCTTTTATTTAAATTTGCTTTGCTATGAAAAAAGAGAAAAAACCAGATTATATCGTTTTCAATGAAGAAACGGAGGAATATCATGGAAAATTATTGCCCTATTCCAGTAATGTCGCTGCGCCAAAAATAACTCCTCCAGACATCACTTCATGGAAAAACTCACACATAGTCAGTGCTAATAATCAGTTTAAAGCCAAGTACGAGGCCATTCAAAAAGAATACAACCGTATGATGCAGGCCTATGAATACAATGATTTGGTGTATAGCGCCAGGTTTAATTTTGAACCTATTGTAGGCAAAACATACCATCTTTATAGGGCAAAAGACGAAAGGACATTTCTATCCCTTATAGCCCCTCACGAATGTAATTTTGAACACCTGGGCACCTTTGTTTTGGGACCGGATAAAATATGGGAAAAACTATGAGTTTGGCAAAGGCACGTAAGTAATGTCATTTTCCATCATCGGAAACGTTTTGGCGGCCCATGACTTTTTAGCTTGTTCTATTTTATTCTTGTCATGGGAAACAAAATTCCAATAAATATGGCGTTCTTCGGGATAAGGCTCACCCCCAAACAAAAATACATGGGTATTTGGTGCTAGTATGATATCACAAGTATCTTCCACCTTGCTTACTAAAATATTTCCTTTTTCAATGCTTTCGCTACAGGCTTTTATGGAACCTTCAACCACACAAACTCCTATTTCACCATTTAAATTATCTTTTGTGTTTAGTTGATATTCTTTGTCCGTCTTAATTTCAATCATGAAAAGTGAGGAATGCACGGGAACTGGAGACTTTTTACCGTAGCCCTCTCCCGCAACAAGCTTAAATTCTGCCCCGCCATCATTCCATAGAGGTAAGGAATCCGCTTCAAAATGATGAAATTCTGGTTCTATGTCTTCCAAATGCTTGGGAAGTGCCACCCAAATTTGGTACCCGTGGGCCGTAAAGGTATTTCCGTTTCTTAGGTTCTTAGGAGTTCGTTCTGTGTGGGACACGCCCTTTCCCGAAACCATCCAGTTTACGGAACCCGGTTTAATGACTTGAGCAGTTCCCATACTATCTTCATGAAGTAGTTCGCCCTCTAGCATAAACGTAAGCGTGGATAACCCGATATGCGGGTGCTGGTCAACATCCATATATCGTTTCGGACCGAGCTGTGTAGGTCCCATGTGATCGATGAATATGAACGGACCAATCATTCTCTTTTTACGGAAAGGAATCAACCTGCCCACTAAAAAATCACCAATATCCCTGCTTCGTTCCTCAATAATTAATCCTATGTTTGACATACTCCCCGTTTTTGATAAATTTACGACAATCACTAAAACTATTCCTATTGAGAAAAATCAAAATAGTCTTGTTCATACTGCTAGCAGCCATACTAGTGGCAGTGTACCTCAATTATCCCAAACTGAACCTAATTTCAGGCGTAGCAAGTAAAAACATGGCTTCCCAAGTCTTTGTGGCGCATAGAATGCCAGATTCAGTTATGGCTTATGATAACAACATGCCCTTGGTAAAACTCGGTGACGCCAGACTAATACAAAATGATTCTTCTGCGGAAGCTTCGGTCTACGGATTAATGAAACGGAAAACGGTCTATAAGCATGGTGTGGGAGGGGTCCTCACTAATGATGAATATAGTGCACATGCTTTTTCTATCGTTCCGAATAGGGTTTTAAAAAAGGACTCCCTACCCTTTCCATATGGGAATGCCGGTGTTGTTGATACCGTGTTTGGGAATATTGATTATCTAGTATTGGAAAGGGCCATAACCAACGCGTTTTCCCGACCGGCGGAACAAAAAACCAGAACGGTTTTGGTCGCCTATAAGAACCATATTATAGGAGAGCGTTACTTGGAAGGATTTACGAAAGATACGCCCATGCTGGGTTGGTCCATGACCAAAAGCGTGCTCGCCACACTTTATGGAATATTGAAATACAAAGGAAAAATAAATGTGGATTCCTACAGGCCGCTCAAGAATGATATCCAAGCGGAAAACCAAAAAGCCGATATCACCATTAATCATTTGCTACGTATGCAAAGCGGCTTGGCATGGGACGAGAATTATTTTGAAATTTCCGATGTTACAAAGATGCTTTTCCTTTCCTCCGATATGACATTGGGGCAACGACAAAATAAGGTGATTGCCAAACCCACTGAAGTCTGGAATTATTCCTCGGGAACTTCCAACCTACTATCGGGAATTTTAAGAGAGCAATTTAATACTCACCAGGAATATCTGGATTTCCCGTATACCTCCCTTATCGATAAAATAGGGATGCATTCCATGCTTATAGAAACCGATTTGACGGGAAATTTTGTAGGCTCATCCTATGCTTGGGCCACCACAAGGGATTGGGCAAAATTTGGAATACTCTACCTTAACAAAGGAGTTTGGAACGGAGAGCGACTTTTTGCCGATAACTGGGTGGATTATGTTACAAAGCCTACGGAACATTCTAATGGAACTTACGGTGCACACTTCTGGCTAAATGCGGAAGGGAAATATCCTGATGTTCCAAAAGATTTGTATTCTGCAAATGGATTTCAAGGTCAGTATGTGTTTGTTATTCCATCTAAGGATTTGGTTGTAGTCCGTACCGGGCTTGCCGAAGACCCGGACTTTGATGTAAACAAATTTTTGAAGGAGGTTATCAGTGCAATTCATTAAAATCAGGATTGCCATTCAACCGTTTGTGGAGTAAAACAAGCGCTTCCTCCGATACTGAAATATGTGGGTTTGTAAGCTTTTTCTTTCTAAACCACAAATTGCCCTAGTTTCACCACAAAAGCTTCTTGCCTGACAACAATAGTTTCATTTTCATGAGGACTCGGCCTACATTTACTATGTAATAAAAACGAAGTAAATTTTTTCATTTTCATATAGTGTTCTCGTAAAAGAGTTCGGTCGTCTGATCGGACTCTTTTTAGTTTACTTCGGCTCCGCTCAGCAACCAAAAAATCATTTATAATCTGAAAATCTCTCCAGTTACAACGTGTAGCCGCGTTAATTCAATATCTAAACATCCTTAAAAAGTCTTAGATGTATTTTGTACTACTACCTAGACAATGTAAGTTCGAATATTTGATTTTTCATCTATTCGATGTAAAATCAAAGGTATCGAGAACCTTTTGCGTCAAAATGACTTCTCGATACCCGTCCGAACGGCACGGGCGGACAAGTTTTTTTCTCCAGAAAAGGTAGCAAAACTCACTCCTTTTGATTAGATAGAAAATACATTTTACTGACTACTGACTACTGACTACTGACTACTGACTACTGACTACTGACTACTGACTACTGACTACTGACTACTGACTACTGACTACTCAATACTAACTACGCAGCACTTTTTAAGGTAACCACTTATCTTTTCCAAAATCCGGCTTACGTTTTTCCAGAAAGGCATTTCGTCCTTCCTTGGCTTCCTCGGTCATGTAGGCCAAGCGCGTAGCTTCACCTGCAAAGACTTGCTGTCCTACCATGCCGTCATCGGTAAGGTTCATAGCAAATTTAAGCATTTTTATAGAGGTTGGGGATTTTTCCAAAACTTCTTGTGCCCATTGGAAAGCAGTAGCTTCCAACTCGTCATGGGGAACCACGGCGTTTACCATACCCATGTCAAAAGCGTCTTGGGCGGAATAGTTACGTCCTAAAAAGAAAATCTCCCTAGCTTTTTTCTGGCCCACCATTTTGGCCAAATAGGCCGACCCATATCCTCCGTCAAAGCTGGTGACATCGGCATCGGTCTGTTTAAAGATGGCGTGTTCCTTACTGGCAAGCGTCATGTCGCAGACCACGTGCAGACTATGCCCGCCACCAACTGCCCAACCGGGAACCACGGCAATTACTACCTTTGGCATGAAACGGATCATACGCTGTACCTCCAAAATATTTAGCCGGTGCTGCCCATCCTGCCCAACATACCCTTGGTGTCCCCTAGCCTTCTGGTCGCCACCACTACAAAAGGACCAAATACTATCTTTGGATGATGGACCTTCTGCAGAAAGCAGTACCACCCCAATAGAAGTGTCTTCCTGTGCATCATAAAAAGCCTTTATCAATTCGCTCGTAGTATGTGGTCTAAATGCATTTCTGACTTCTGGCCTATTGAAAGCAATACGGGCAACACCGTCACATTTTTTATAAGTGATATCTTCGAATCTTATGGCAGTTTTCCAGTTGGGTGATTTCATGTTTTTTACGATTGAATTGAAAGATAAAGATACGGTTTCCTTAACCACCTCACCAAATAGAAAGCGGCAACGGCAGATAGTAGAAATGCACGTGAATTGGACATACGAGTTATTTATCCCATGGTTTGTATCAGTATATTTTAACAATAACAACTAAGTTTACCCTGTGTAAAACATAACACATGAAAAAGACCCTTTTCGCCTTTATAAAATCTGTACGGAAATTTTTGGCAGATAAATTTCATCAATACGATAAAGGATTACCCTATTTCATAACGGTGGTTATCGCCCTTATTATCGTCATTGGCGGAATTAATGTATTCATAGAACTGACCGAAACCCTGAAAACAGAGGTTTTGGCAAATTATGATCAATCGATTACCGATGCTATAATTTCATATAGAACACCTGCCCTCACCACCTATTTTAAATTTGTGACCGATGTAGGCGATTTCCATGGATATCTAATTGTCCTTGGGATTTTTTTAACCCTATCCTTGTTGGTATTTAAAAGGTGGAAGTATGTTTTACAAGCCACATTGGTTCTTGGTCTTGCAACCATATCCAATATGATGCTCAAACGTTTTGTTGATCGTGCACGTCCTGGAATAGAACATTTGGTGTCCGTTGAAACGTTAAGCTACCCGAGTGGTCATGCTATGAGTGCCATGGCTTTTTATGGCTTCTTAGTGTTCCTAATGTTCAAATTTAAAATACATAGAGCACTAAAATTTGTGCTTATTCTATTGTTGGTATTTCTTATCTTGAGTATAGGCATTAGCCGTATTTATTTGGGGGTGCACTTTCCGTCCGATATTGCGGGAGGCTTTATTGCGGGTTTTATTTGGGTGGTATTTTGTGTCCTGATTTTCGATTTAATAGAACTATTTAAAAGAGACCCACGAACATAATAAATTAGCGATTAAACTATGGAAAAGAGAAAAATTGCTTTGGTAACCGGGGGTAGCCGGGGATTAGGAAAAAACATGGCACTAAGTCTGGCTGAAAAAGGATTGGACGTTTTACTAACGTACCACAGTAATAAGGACGAAGCCGAAAAAACGGTGTCTGAAATAGAAAAAATTGGACAAAAAGCGTTTGCATTTCAATTGGATACTACCGATATAAAAGGATTCGATGCTTTTTTTAAAAATGTTACGGAATACCTTACTTCAACCTATGCCAGTAACCATTTTGATTATTTGATAAATAACGCGGGTACCGGAATTTACAAACCCTTTTTAGAGACCACGGAAACCGATTTTGATGAAATGATGAACATCCACATCAAAGGGGTTTATTTTCTAACTCAAAAAGCGGTTCCATTGTTAAATGACCGCGGTGGAATTATCAATATATCCTCTGGGCTTGCCCGGTTTTCGTTGCCGGGTTCCTCTGCCTATGGCAGTATGAAAAGTGCCGTGGAAACGTTCACCAAATATTTGGCAAAAGAATTGGGAGACCGTAAAATAAGAGCCAATGTTGTGGCACCCGGAGCAGTGGCGACCGATTTTGGTGGAGGAGAGAACAAAACCAACGAGAAGAAAAGGGGATTAATTTCTCAGAATACGGCATTGGGTCGTGTGGGAGAACCTAGCGATATTGGGGGTATTGTTGCTTTTATGTGTACTGATGACGCCAAATGGATCAATGGACAGCGCATTGAGGCTTCTGGAGGTATGATGCTTTAGGATACTCAGAATAGTTTTTGTTCTAAAAAGTTAGACCTATCGTAAAATAAGCTCGCCTTTTAAAAAATCATCTATAACTTATAAGTAATACACTTGAAATGCGTTTCTGAAACCCCGAACTTCGTTACATGTGCTGAAGTTGTTTCAGTATCGGTGGATATAAACCATTAAAACGGATTCATATCTTTAACGATAACGAAACCCTCATATTTACCATTTTTTGCCTCAATCCATTTGCTCAAGTACTTAGTGCTAGTCATTGTTTGATGTTGTAGTAGCGACCCAATAAAGTTTTGTGAACGGTGAGCAGAAAGATGCTGTTGTAACTGTTCTAAGCTTGATCGTAATAGGGAAGTTAAGTCCTGTTTGGAATAAAGTGTATTGATGATTTCGATACCATTTACCTGTGCCCTTTGCCATTCTGGTTTATCCGTGTACAGTGATAAAGCTGCTTTTGAAAAGTCGGTAACCTCGGTAGCTATAGTTCCGTTCCAAGATAAATCGGCATGCATACCTTCTGCTCCAATTGCCGTGGTAACACTTGGCGTACCATTTTGCATTGCGGAAATTAGCTTACCTTTTATTCCAGCTCCAAAACGTAAAGGTGCTAAACAGACCTTTGCGAATTGCATCACCTTATCCACATCTTCTGCCCTGCCCAAAACATGGAACCCTTCTTTTTCATTGTGCATTTCTTGGAGTTGCTGAGGGAGATAGGCTCCGTAAACATGAAGCTTTGCTTTGGGGAGTTCAGCCCGGATTTTAGGCCAAATATCTGTTTTTAACCATTTTATAGCATCAATATTCGGGCTGTGTTTTCCGCCACCGATAAAGATGAAATCGCTGCGCTCCTCAGAAGTGGGTAGTTGTTCTATATCTTCAATCTTATCCACCAAAAAAGGAAGGTGTAGCAATAGGCTTTTATCAATTTTAATCACCTCGGTTAACAATTCCATTTCATAGCTGGAAATGATAAGGGATAAATCACACCGGTAGATACTGGCGATTTCCCTTTTGGTCTTGTCCTCTTGCAACCAAGCATCAACCGAAAAAGGAATCCCTTTTCTAAAAAGTTGTTCCCGCACGTGACGAAGCGAATGTAAATCTTCGGTATCCAGAATTCGTAATGCGCGTGGACAATGCTCCGCTACGCGCCACCCGAACTGCTCTTCGGTCAGGAAGCGGTCGAAAAGAACTATGTTGGGTTGTAAATTGGTGATGAAATCATCAAAAGTGCTACTGTTTAGCACTATTTCTTGGGCTTGAATACCCAAACGTTCCAAATCTGCTGAATGTTCGGATTTTATGGCCGCACTGGCAAAGGTAATTTTATATCTATCTTCCAGAAATACCTCCAACAATTGCATCATCCGAACCCCGGCCGCGGTTGAATTCGGTTCCGGCCAATGATAACCGATGACAAGAAGCTTGTTTGCCTTTAGCTTTTGGCCCTCAGAAATTAGATTTTTACCAGTTGTACGATTCTTCAAGTTTTAATCATAATTTATGCAAATGCGGAGAATTTTAAGTAGTTTCCTTCAACTAACAGCTAACAGCTAACGGCTAACGGCTTAAATATTACATACGGGCCGCGAACTTCTTGGAAATCTTGGAACGTAATTTTCGTTCATAATCTTCCTCCAACCACTCCTTATAGTTTTTGGTGTTGTTCATTATACAGTAGGAATATTGGCGCACACGATAGGCTATTTCTTCTTTGAGTTTTTTAGCTAGAATTCGTGCGTCAAATACATCCTCGGCATTTTCAACACAGATTTGCGCATGTTGTTCGATACTTTTTTCCAGCACCAATTTGGATTTTTCACCGTTGGCAAAACTCTTTTTATATTCGGCCTTAATATCAAATTCTATATTCTCGGATTTTGAGAATTCATCCCGTAATTCCTGGGGCATTTCATACACAAACTCCCGTTCAATATCCTCATCGTTCTTAATGTTCTCCAGATAAAAATCGGGAAAATGAAATATTTCCTGCCAGTCTATAGCTGCTTCCCACATCCCAAAACGGGCAACGTTATTACCCATATCCACCACCGTAAATTCTTCTTTATGAGGCAAATACCGTGAACCACGACCAATCATTTGAAAATATAGCGTAAGAGAACGAGTGGCCCTGTTCAAAATAATGGTCTCCACGGAGGGTTCGTCAAAACCTGTAGTCAAAATACTTACAGAAGTCAGAATTGCGTCAGGTGTCTCAGAAAACCATTGTAATATTTCTTTACGTTCGGCTGCGGTATTCTTATTGTCCAAATGTCGGATATTATATCCTGCTTTTTTAAACGTTTCGTAAACGTACCTAGAGGTGTTGATTCCATTATTGAATATGAGGGTCTTGGTACCCTTTGCAATTTCCGTGTAGGCATTTAGAAGTTTGCCCAACATGTTATAGTTACCGTAAAGCTCGTCCGAGGATTTTACCGTATAATCTCCGTTTATGCCCAGTTTTAAGGTCTGTAAGCTTACGTCATAGTTGTAAATATTGGCCCTGGCCAGAAATTTCTTTTCTATTAATGACGCTATGGATTCCCCAATGATCAGTTTTTTGTAATTGTCCTTCATCGGCAGTTTGATGTTGGAACTTAACGGAGTTGCCGTTACCCCAAGAATAACGGCATTTTCAAAGTATTTGAACAATTTTCGGAAGGAATTGTAGTGCGCTTCATCAATAATAACCAGCCCGATATTATTAATTTCAACTTTTTCCTCCTGTAACCTATTGTTCAACGTCTCCACCATGGCCACAAAACACATAAAATCATCCTGGTCCTGCAACTCTTTTACATCACTGTTGATGATTTTATTATGCACTCCAAAACCATGGAGCATTTTGGAGGTTTGAAAGCTCAACTCGATACGGTGGGTGAGTACAACAACCTTTTTCTTGGTTTTTTCTATGTATCGCCTGGCGATTTCGGAAAAAACCACGGTCTTACCGCCTCCGGTGGGAAGTTGGTACAATAAATTGGAGTTGTCCGGATTTTCCTCTAGGTGCTTGAAGATGGTCTTGAGGTCTTCCTCCTGATAGTCGTACAACGTCTTTTCCGTGATGTCCTTAGTTACTCTCAATGGGATGACTATGGTTTGACTGGGTTATTTAACAAAAAACCTTACAAAATTAGCGGATTTTTACAGATGATAGAAATCTAAAGGGGGAATTAAAAGAAAAGCTATTAACAAACGTTGTTAATGTTAGAATTTGAAACACCTTGACATCACGGTAATTCCCGAACATAATTTAGGGTCCTTATCTATTTCTTTCAATATCCCTTTTTAGTATCCACCTTATTTAACAACGGCTTATCTTTTCTTAGCCTCTCATAGTTTTCCAGTATTTGCGGCAAAACGGAGGCGGTATCGGAAACACTGGCATAGTGCGGTGTCATATGAATTTTTGGATGTTTCCAAAATGGATGGCTCGTAGGCAATGGCTCTTGATGATATACATCCAAACAGGCCCCGGAGAGATGGCCACTGTCCAAGGCTTGCAGCAAATCCTCGTCAACCAAGTGTCCACCTCTTGCAACGTTGATGATATAGGCGTTCTTTGGAAGTTTCCGGAATACGTTATGATTAAGTATACCGGTTGTTTCAGGGGTTAATGGAAGAAGACAAACCAGAATATCCGTAGTGTCGAGAAAGATAGCAAGCTCATCTTCCCCAGAAAAATGAGGTAACCCCATCGATATCTTTTTGGCTTCTGGACCATCCCTGTACGGTAAATCCAACACGTACCAAATCGGTGGCGGTAAGCGCACCGAGCTCCCCAAGCCCCATGATACCCACCGTAACATCTTTAATACGTCTGTATTCTTTGGGCTCCCATATACCGTTTACTTGATCTAGTTTATAGGCATTTAGGTTTTTTAGATGGGCGAGAATTGTAGCCAGTACATGTTCGGACATGTCCCCCGCCAAATAAGGGTCAACGATTCGGGTAATGGGCACATCGGAAGGAACAGTATCATCTTCAAAGATGTAGTCTACCCCCGCTCCTGCCGACGCAATACACCCTAGATTTGGATATTTGGATAAACTTCCTTTGGGATGTTTCCAAATTAAGGCCATTTTAATATCCTCAACCGGGTGTTCCTCCAAATAACTATACACTTTAAGTTGGGGCGCTGCTGTTAAAAGCGCATTTTTCCAAAGGTCTATTTTTCCGTCTTGTCGTATGATTACTATCGCCATCTAATCTATAATGTCTAGGGCTCTTGAAAATTCCTCTTCAAAAAGCCAATGCTGTTCCTGGGTGAATTTATAAATTTTTAAAATACGCTCCCTATATTCCGCTAATAGTCCGTTTTGTGAAACATATGTCGTCATTTCGGCAAAAGAATTGGCCATACTTTTAAAGAAGGCGTCTGGTACGTTCCTATCCATAGAAAAAGTCTGGGCAATTTCCAGGTTAAAACACATCACATCCGCAACCATACTGGGATCCATTCCCAGTTTTTGAAAATGTTTCAAGTATTTTTGAGCGACCGAACGTCTCGCTTTGGGTCTCTTCCGTTTTAGTGGGAAATATTCGTTGGAAATTTTCGACTTTGCCTCCTGCACCATTTTTTCTTCCTTTGGATTAAAAGCAAAGTCATAGTAGGTCTTGACAGTTGGGAAACGGATATAAAGATCCATTATTTGGACCTCCAAATCCTTTTTGGATAATTCTGACAAATAGGTTTTAAGTGCTCGTTTACTCATGAAGCTACAATTGGTCCAAAAATAGAACAAGTCGTTAAAAAAGGTCCGCTAAGACCCAATTATTTCTTAAAAGCTAATAATTCATGTAAAATATTATCGCCATCCTTTTGGAAAAGACGTAATAAAAATGTATTATGTAACCTTGTACAAGTTCTAATTATTTAACACATACACATACATGAGGCAACTAAAGATTATCAAGCAGGTAACCAATCGCGAATCAAAATCATTGGACAAGTACTTGCAAGATATCAGTAAGATTGATTTGATTACTGCTAATGAAGAAGTAGAATTGGCCCAGAGAATACGTGAAGGAGATCAAATTGCACTGGAAAAATTGACTACCGCAAACTTAAGGTTCGTTGTATCTGTAGCCAAACAATATCAAAATCAAGGTTTAAAACTACCGGATTTGATCAATGAAGGAAATTTAGGATTGGTAAAGGCCGCAAAACGGTTTGATGAAACAAGAGGTTTCAAATTTATTTCTTACGCCGTTTGGTGGATTAGGCAATCCATTTTACAAGCTTTGGCGGAACAATCCAGAGTAGTTCGACTGCCATTGAACAAAATTGGATCAATCAATAAAATCAAGAAGACCTTCTCCTATTTAGAACAAGCGCATGAGCGTCCGCCTTCCGCAGAAGAAATAGCAAAGGAATTGGAAATGACCGTTACCGAGGTAAAGCAATCTTTAAAAAACTCAGGAAGACATGTATCCATGGATGCACCGCTTCGTGAGGGAGAAGATTCCAACCTATATGATGTGTTGCGTTCCGGGGAATCGCCTAGACCAGATAATCACCTATTGCAACAGTCATTAAATACTGAAATCAACAGAGCTTTGGAAACGTTGTCCCCAAGGGAAGCGGATGTAGTTAAACTCTATTATGGTATTGGAGATCAACAATCCATGACCTTGGCAGAAATTGGACAGACTTTTGATTTGACGCGCGAACGTGTTCGTCAAATTCGAGAAAAGGCAATTCGTAAATTGCGTCACGCCTCCAGAAGTAAATTGTTAAAGACGTATTTGGGATAAAATATTAGTATAACTTACATGTATTAAAAAAGCGCCTGCAATGTTTTTGCAGGCGCTTTTTCATAATTAACACTAAAACACTAAGAATACGTCAATTTATTAATATTATAATCTATCAGAATATTGTTCAAATCCTGAATGAAGTTCTGATAAGAAGTGTTGTCTTGATTTTGATGTGCCATGGTTGTGGGTTTGTTAGGATTCTTAATTGGTATTGACTACATGTAGTCAAGTTCCGCTAGTTCGTTAAGGCTTAAAATTTCGTTTAAATCTTGAAGAAATACTAAATATTCCTCACCGTAGGTGTCGTAAAGCATTTGTTAGGGGTTTAATATGATTTGGGTCATATGATTTTACGTAGTGAAAATACCTAAAAGACCATATCGCAACAATTAATTGTGGTGTATGCTTTTATTTTTGTTGTAAAATCCCAAAAATTTGGAGGTTACGTGTGTATAGTATCAAATGACTGTGGTTTACAAGGGTTTTAAGCGTTTCCGTTTATCCGATTTATTGGTGTTTCAACGGAATTTTACAGAATACGCCAGTCCCGCGGTGACCGATAGAAAGAAATTTCCGGAGCTAAAGGCAAGTTCCTGACGGTTTACACCCACATTTGCCCTGTACAAATTATTTCCTTTGGTATTGGTAAACTGATATTCCAACCGGAACCTCTGCGATTCTAAGTAAAGTAGTGTTTCTGCCAATAATTCGCCATCTACGATAAACTGATTGAGTTCCGTATCAAATCCATATACCAAATTCATACCAAGGAAATTATTGCCGTCCTTTAGATATCTTCTTACCAAGAGATTACCCGATATGCCCAACCCCTTTTTACTATCGGGAATCAGATAGGGCCTTAAAACGGTATAATATTTACCCCTATAAATTCCAAAAGTACCTGTTAGGATAGTAGCTTCGTCCGTATCAAAAGACAAGTGCCTAAACCCTAAGGATGCTTCCATAGCTTTTGGTAGTTCCTTTAAGACCTCTCCTCCTATTCTATGACGCGGAAATATTTGGGAACTGGAAAAACCATAGTTAAAATAACCGCTCAAAGTTTTATTAAACTTAGGATAAGCATCGACTTCGGCTTGGATACCATCAATAGTAAAGCGCCGGTTAAAGTTCAATCTGGGAATTAATACGCCCCATGAGGTTTCCTTTTTATACTCCAAAGCACCATAGTACATGGGATCCAGTTGCTCATCAAAAACTTCTCCTTGAGTATAAAGCGTTATAGCTTGGTTAGTTTTATCCTCAATTTTGGTTTCTTTCAATACATTTTGAAGCAGTTGTTGCGCTTCCATTTGTTCCAAAATCTGTGCTTTTAACGCTATAATTTCTTCGTCATCTTCTAAGTAAATTAGCGCCTTATTACATAGCCCAACGGCGATGTTAAAGTTTTTTGCGTACTGTTCATTTTTAATGGCTCCAATCCATACTTCTTTATTAGTGCGTTCATCGCTAGTAATCCTGTTGAATTGAAGACGGGCCTCATCAAAATCATTGTCCCAGCTATACGTTTTGGCCAATAGGCATCGAACATCGGTATACTCCGGATATTTACTTAGAATTTGTTTTAAGGTATCCCTTGCTTCTTCCCGCTCCCCGGCAAATGCCAGATTCCGTGCGGCAAAAAAAGAAGCATCCGGATTTCCGGAATACGCCAGCTCCTGCGCATGGAGCATAGAAGTACAACCAAAAAGAAGCAGGAAAAATAATGTTCTAACGTTCATGCTGCGTTGTTTTGGCCAAAGAATTTTTACTTCCTGTTACTTGCTGCTCCAATTCCTCACTTTTCTGTTCCTCCAGTTTTTTAAGGAACGCGCAATCTTTTCCGTTAACATTTTTTGTGTCAGGTTGTTCTCCTGAGCCAATTCTTGGATCCTAAACACGTTTTCATCTGAATCGGACCAGTAGTACGTATCCAAAAGCGCACAGTAGGCATCTTCATATTCCGGATATTCCTGAATTACATTCTCCAAAATACTAATGGACTTTTCATATTTTTCCTGCCATGCATATAGCCTGCCCATTAAAATTTCGCTGTCCACATGACGGGGGATTTCACTCAAAATGTACTTACAAAGCAAAAGAGCCCTTTCCCACTCCTTCTCTATGGCCAAATTTCTTGCCTTGCGGTAGGCTTCATCAAAATCCTTCCCATTAAATACGCTCTGAATCCAGATTTTCTGTTCTTTGGTAAACTCATCTTCCTCAATGGTCACTAAGGAGAATGACCTTGGAATAATTTTATCCTCTGTAGTTACGTATAGGTTGACACCTTTAAAATATTTGAAGTTTTCTTCAATCTCATCAATATCCTCTTCATTCTCACATTCCGTAAGGTTTAAATCTTTATCAAGTGTATATACTTCGCCATCGGTCAAAAAAACGTTACCCTGAATAAAATCTTGAATATTACCCGCGCTCCTTAATAAGGGAATCTGCTTCTTTTTAAGTAACGTAGTTGACGATTTAAAACCATCTCCCAACCAAGCCACTTCCTCGGGAACTTCAATTTTATATTGTTGGTGCAATAGCGAGAGTAACTCAGGAACAATATCCGCATGCGAAGCAATTTCGTTTAAAGTCCGACTTGATTTCAATAACGGGCTATAAATAAATAATGGAACACGATATCTTGACAAGGTATTTTCTTGTGGAAGTGAAGTTGCATAATGGCTTCCGGTTATGATGTAAATGGTATTTTCATGTTTTGGAAAACTTTTTTCAACTTTTAGATATTCCGCAATAGCCTCATCCGAATATAAAAAGCTTGCGAAAAGCGGTTTATTCCTGTTGATAATGCGCCTTTCCCTTCCCTGTACATTGTTTTTTGAAAGAAGTGCTTCCACTTTGTTGGTATAATAGTCCATTTTTGGAATAAGAAAAGGTTCCTTTGTACTCTGTGTTATCAAAACATCCAAACTGGGTATGGTGTCTTGCGGCAGTTCATCATGATATTTTTTGAACATCTCCTTGTCCGGGTAACCTAGGGAAATACCCGCCGCATCTTTTTCCTGGAGTATAAAGTCTTTTCCAAATGCACCTTTGTCCAGAATTATTTTAACACCTTCCTCCTTTAAAAACTTATCATAGGAATTTAAAGCGCTATTGCCACCATAAGTGAACGATGTATGGTAGCCATTCCTTTTTAAAATACTGTAAAGCGTGTTTCTATGTGACGGATTTTCAATATGTGTAAATCCATTCTCTCCAAAAGGTAATGATCCAACTATAGTGGGGAAAGCCGCATGGCTCTCTCCGGTGTTACTCAAAAAGTTAGGCCAGTAAAGGGATTTATCTTTCAATGAAGATAAATTGGGCATAAAACCAGAGTAAATGCCTTCATCATTGATGAAAGTGCTTCCCAAACCATCTACGATAATTATTTTTATGGTCGGTTTCGTCCCTTTAAAATTGAAATATTCATTTAGGCCGCTCACTCTTTCAGTTTGTCTTAATAAGGGGTATTCTTTTGAACCTTCATAAGTAGTACTCGTAAATACTTTTTTTCCAACCCGCTCCAGTAAATGTTGGGTTTTATTCTCGTTTACAGCTTTTTTCTCGGAATAGAGGGTGGCCAAAAACAGGCTGAACAGAATGATAGTAAATGGGTACATTCTACTGATCAGCTTATAAAAAGAGGAAATATATTTGTAACTAAAATGGGCGACAAGAACACAAAGGATTACTATTCCAAAGGCTTGATAAACATAGGTTTTTGAACCATTCATATGGTACAGCTCCGAGAAATTCGCCCCAAGCACTTCAAAGTTTATGACATAATAGCTCACAAGTAAAGCCTCCAATAGCAACAATGCAAAAATTATGATTTTCACGGCCAAGAAACCCTTTCCGGGTTTCCAATTCTCTAAAAGATTGAACAAGAAGGCCATGAATATGGAGCATACTGAAGCATAACCCAAGTGATGCAGCAAGAGAATGAAAAAGCTTTTGTTAATAATACTGTCCAGTACCCCTGAAAAATACAAGGAAGTATTTTGATAAAGAGACAATACCACAAGCCCCAAAAAGAAGGAGATGACTAAAGGAATAAAATCCTTTAGTTTTTTAGACCTAGGGTCCACTTGTATGTTTTGTATTTCGTGCATGCTAACTCGCCTTGGCAAAACCTTTTCGGACTTGGGAGCCCCAACCGGATTTCACCTTGAATAATTTTTTATAATTGCCCCTGATGGCCGACCAGACTACCAAAGGATGAAATGTTACTGGTTCAATAATTGCGCAGAACATTAGAATGAGTATATCCTTCGTCTTTTTGTATTCATTATAGGAATAGACATCCCACAGTATGGCGTAAAATGAAAACATAATGGAAAAAACGTAGACCGTAGCGGTTATGGCTATAAAGAAATCCCAGTTTAAAATCCCAAGCCAATAAAATAATATGATGGTGAAAAAACCGAAAAACTCCAATATAGGAGCCAACCACTCATAAAAAAACCAATAGGGGTAACTTAACATTCCCAACCGTCCAAATTTGGGATTAAAGAACATATCCTTGTGTTTAAATAGGGTTTCCAAATTTCCCCTTGCCCAGCGATCCCGTTGATTTACCAATATTTTTGTATCCTCCGGAACTTCTGTCCAACACAAAGGATCGGGTATATATTCTACAGTATAGGGTAGTTTGCGTTCATGCATGTACCTTCGCATCTTAAAAACAATTTCCATATCCTCGCCCACGGTATTGGTATCGTATCCACCTACTTCAAGTGCTATTTCCCGATCAAAAAATCCAAAAGCACCGGAAATAATCAAGAGACTGTCTATTCTTCCCCAGGCCATACGCCCTAGAATAAAGGACCGGGTATATTCTAAAAGTTGAAACCGTGCCAACCAATTCGTAGGCAAGCGAATCTCTTCCAACTGTCCGCCTTGAATAATACAGGAATTTGCAACACGTATGACTCCCCCAACGGCTATAACCCTTTTCTCCGAACGTTGGAAAAACGATTTTACTACATGCAATAAGGCATCTGGCAATAAAAGACAATCAACATCTATACAACCCACATACTGGTTTGTGGATAAGGCCATACCTGTGTTCAGCGCATCGGATTTACCTCCATTTTCCTTGTCGATGACCGTAAGTTTGGAAAAAGCCTTGTGCGGTGATTTATAGATTCCCCGGATAGGTTTTGACTTCCATTCAGGATCTATTTCTTGCTCTATTTTAACCAGGTCATAGGCTTCGATCATCTTCTGAAGCGTATCGTCTTTGCTGCCATCGTTTACCACCATCACCTCATAATTCACATAGCGCAAGGACATTAGGGATCGTATATTTTCAACAATCGTCATTTCCTCGTTATATGCCGGGGCGATAATGGTAATACTTGGAGCTAATGGAGAGGCCATAAGTTTGGACATGTCCCCAAAACTATTTTTGTTTCTATAGTGGATGGAATTTCTGGTTGACAGATATCCCATGGCAGTAAACATGGTAAACAAGACTGTTGTAAACACCAGAAAAACAATGTTTATATATTCTAGGGCGATATCAAAAAATCCACTACCCATTAAATTTATTATATAATTTGGTTGACATGGAACATATGTGATCAAACAATGTACTACCGTTGTTATCGCTTTTTTCTATTTTATGATTGTTACTGTTGGCGACTTTTGATTTATGAATTTTAAAGTCTACCTCAAAGATATCCTTGGAGTACTCATTTGAATCGTGCACTTCCCGGTGGGATTCTTGACTATTTTCTATTGCCAAACGCTTCATCAATTTTTTTAATCCTAACTTTGCTTTTTTCCCTATAAATCTATCGTCGGACGCAATCATAGCATTTAACAACGGAATTTCTTTCTCATCCCCTACTTCGATGATTTGTTCCAACAGGATTAACTTGGATTCCAAATCGCTCTTTTCCATTAGCTCATTGAATACACTATCCCCAACTTCTAATTGGGTGACCTTAAAGTAAGCTATTCCCTTATTTTCAGATGCAAAACGTTTGATTAGTTCCCTTATTCTTTCTTGAACTTCTATGGAACGCTCATTTTGCAACAAATACTTCAAATAGGGTATTTCTCTGTGATCTCCTAGTTCAGAAATATTTTCAAGCAAAATCATTGTTTCCAAGACATCATCTTCGTAAAACTTGGCACTAGGGATTGACAATGTCATTTCGTCCTTCTCCAGCGAAGCTGTTATTTTTTCTGATTCTGAATTAGCCACTACTATTGTTTCATCCACAGTTTCAAAAGCTTTGGACCAATCTATTTCTCCAATTTCCTCTTCTTGTGCTGGGGCATCAATAGAAACCTCTTCATAATCAATATCTATTTGTGAAACAATCGAATTATCTATTTCCGCAACACTTTTTGGCAAGGAAAATTTTCTATTCCTTTATCAATTGGATTATGCAGAGATGCTTTTTCTTCCAGAACAACCATTTCTATGTTGTCAATACCAATGACATCAAACCGAATATCCAATACTTTTTCAAAAACGACATTGAAGTCTCTTGGAACAGTATCGGCACTTGAGTCCGGGGCTACCACTAACGGAAGAAAATCAATATTTATAGAGGTTTTTGGTTTGTCAATTTTTACTTCCTCGTATTCCACCTGAATTGTTTCCAATGATTTTTCATCATCATCATTCTTTTCAGAGAGACTACTTTTATTATCGGCTTCATCCGCTATAACTACTGGAATAAAATCGATATTAATTTCTTCACTATCAACGACTAAACTTGCTATTTGCTTGGTATCGGAAATTGGCTCTTTGATTTCAAAATTGACATCAATGTCATTTAGATTTAGTCCTTTTGTTTTTTCTTGATGTTCAGATGAATCTGTATCTTTTTTAAAGTTATTTTCGGGTGTATACGCCATAGCGGTATTAGATTCCAATTCCTCGTCGGTTTCTACATCTTTTGTAGGCATTACGGATTCAGGGGAAATGGTATTCAATGCGCTTACTGCCTTACTTTTAACAATGAAGGTAGACTCCTTTTGGTAGACGGTTTTTAAAAAATCGATATCCAAAACACTACCTATTTGAGCAATGGCATCCAAAATGGACATCTTAACCCCTACATTGGCCTGTCTAAATACCATTTTCATTACAGGTAAGGCTTCTACAATATTAAATTCCCTGATACAACTAATGGCTTCTGTTTTAATATGATTATTCTTGTGTTTTATCAACTGAATCAATGAAGTTCTAGCGTCATTTTGATTGTAGTGTTTTATGAGCCTAAGTGCAAAAAGAACAACATAGTTATTCTTGGAGGTAAGCCATAAGCGAAACGGTGGGGGTAGGAAATCTTCTTTATTTTTAAGTACATCCAACAGCTTAAGTTGTTGCCATTCGGAAATCTTATATTTTGTATTGTCCAGAAAATAGGATATCCCTTCTTCTTTTAGCGTAACCGCTGCCAATTCCGCCTGTTTTCTTATTGTGGGACGTTTATCGTTTATAAAATTGGTGATTAGCCCGTAAGAAGCTACAACATTCATTTGAGTGAGTTCAAATATTCCTTTGGAAACCACTTCCCAACGCCAACTTTTCAGCTTTTTATACGCATCTTTGTGCAATTCCAAATCCTGATAGATATGGAAAAGTTCGTCTCGCGTAGTGCCCGAAACATCTTTTCTTAGGTCCATCAGTACTTCGGTTAGTACCTTTCTGTCAAACTGATCCTTAATAAGCTCCCGTATTTGAATCTTTAAATCGATATAATTAATTTTTTCCTCCTTTTTACCGGATTCATCGTAAAATAAAAACTCACTGATCATTGGGGAAAACTCCTTTTTCTTTTCCCTTACCTTTTTTGAGTTTTTAGAAATCTTGTTTCTAAAATAGAATACCAACACACCATATATCACCGCAACTATAGCAAATAAGGCGGAAAGACCCCAAAGTAAATCGGTATCGATTTTTGGAGTGCTTATCAAATTGATTATTCTATATGTCGCGGGGGTTTTTGACAAATTAGATTATACTTTTAGTAATTCTTTTTCTACACGTACCAATAGTTCAGATGGGTTAACAGGTTTGGATATAAAATCGTTGGCGCCAAGATCAAAGGCACTTAAAACATTCTCTTCGTTTCCGGCAGAGGAAATTATTATAATGGGTGTGTTAGAGGATAATTGGTTCCTCACAAAATCTATAAGTTCTATTCCCGAGAAATAGGGCATCATGATATCGCTAACGATAATATCCGGCATTTCTTTGGAAAGGTATTCCTTAACTTCTTTCCCATTGGAGGAGTGATGGACTTCATATCCTCCTTTTTCCAATCTAAAATTCAGCAGGGAAGCAAGTAGCTCATCATCATCGGCAAGTAAAACTCTTTTCCTCATCATGTATTTTTCCGTAATTCCGCTAATTGTTGATCTATCAGTATTTCATGATTAGGATAGGCATCCAAAAATTGGTCATAAAGCTTCTGAACTTCTAATTTATTTTCATTTTTACAACTTGTTTCAATGGATACGATTAATTCCCTTAAATGATTTGCTCCTAACATTGCTAGTCCTGCCTTTAGCTTGTGGGCGGCAAGTGAAACTTCCCTTAAATCGTTATTTGCCAGATTTATTTTAACACTGCCCATGAATTCAAAAACGTTCTGTTTGAACAATCTAATAAGCTCCGCTAACATTTCTATCTCACCAAAACAATCATTAAAAACCTTTTTAAGATTTATTTCTACAGGTTTTCTAACGGCAATAGGCTTTTGTTTTAAAAGAGTCTTACTATCTTGGGTCAACGCTTTTTCCTTTTTCTGCTTAAGTATTTTGAGTAGCAATTCGTCCAAAGTGTAGGGTTTTAAGATAAAGTCATCAATTCCGGAATCCATGCAACGCTCTTGGTCCAGAGCGGTAAAATCTGCACTAACGGCAATGATGGGTTTACTGTGAATTGCACTATTTTTGCTGTCCCTTATTAATCTTGATACTTCAAATCCGGACATGCCAGGCATTTTTAGGTCCATAAGGATGATATCAATAGTTTGTGCGTTTAACATCGCCAAGCCTTTTTTTGCATCATCGGTAACAAAAACCTTGCACCCCCATTTGTTTAGCTGTTCACTGATCAAATGTTGGTTCATTAAATTATCCTCAAAAACCAATATCCGCGTTCCCTTCAATAGGTCTTTTCCTTTTTGGACATTTATTGTGTTTACAGACTTTGGAATATTCAGGTGATTCCCTTTTTTAAATGGAACGGTAAATTCAAAAGTTGTGCCTACCCCCAACTCACTTTTAACATCAATACTTCCACCCTGCTTTTCAATAATTTCCTTAACAATACTTAATCCGAGGCCAGATCCACCATAATTGGAAAACGTGGCGGTATCCGCTTGCCTATAGCTTTCAAAGATGTTATTCAGTTGGGCTTTTGAAATACCAATTCCTGTATCGGTAACATCAAATTTTAAAATGAAGCTATTGTCTTTCTTTTCTTTAAGTCCAATCGCTAATTTGATATGTCCTTTCTCTATAAATTTTATAGCGTTGCCCAATAGGTTCAAGAGTATCTGCGAGAGTTTGGAAGGATCTCCCACCAAAATCTCCGGAATTTTTGGGTCTATTGTAACATTCAAATCTACTTTCTTGTCTAAAATCAAGGTATTGCATAGGAACGTTACGTTTTCCACCACTGCCCTAAATTTGAAATCTATCGAATTGAAATCATCGACACCAGAAGTCAGTTTGGAATATTCCAAAACTTCGTTTATAATTTCCATCAAAGTATATGATGTAGTTTGAATGGCCTCTACTTTCTTGCGCTGTCCAGGTTCCATTTTTTCTTCACTCAGCAAATTTGCAAACCCAATAATCCCATTCAAAGGGGTACGGATTTCATGGCTTACATGAGCTATAAAATTGGCGCAATTCTTACTCTTGTCGTCTTCCCATGTTGAAGGTTTAGCATCAACTTTCCGTGCAGGTATTTTGGCGGAGGGGTCAAAAATTTTATCCTCTAGCAAGTTCCTAAATTGTTTAAAAGACGCATCCAAGGCGTTCGCCTCTTTCGCACTTAATTCCTCAAAGGAGAATGTTTTAAGAGACGCTTCTAATTGTGATAGTTGACTTAATAATTCTTTGGTATTGCTAATAGGCATGGGTAAAATTCCTTTTAAGGCGGTTTGATTATATTCAAATACCCATAAAAATCCCTCTTTCGCCTACGGCTGACAACTAAATGTTCCCTACCCTTCTTTTTTTGTTGTGAATACCCTTAATTTGTAGGTGTAAAAAATAAGTTTATGAAGTATTTTATCGGTATTTTCTGTATTCTATCGGTCTTTTCTTGTAAGGAGCAGGAGAAAAAGCCCATGAAAACCCCGGAGCAACTAGCAAGAATAATCCATGATAGTGTAATTACAATAGACACTCATAATGACATTGATGTCAAGAACTTTACGGATAGTATAAACTATACCCAAAGACTGGAAACCCAGGTTAATCTTCCAAAAATGGAAGAAGGAGGTTTGGATGTTTCTTGGCTAATTGTATATACCGGTCAGGATTCGCTTACCGCAAAAGGTTATGAAAAAGCCAAAGCAAATGCCATGGCTAAATTTGAAGCTATATATAGGCTTACTGAAGAAATAGCTCCGGAACAAATAGAGCTTGCACTTAATTCCGATGATGTGCGTAGAATTATTGCCTCCGGTAAAAAAGTGGCCATGATAGGAGTAGAAAATGCGTACCCTATTGGAGAGGATTTATCCGATTTTAAAAAGTATCATGAACTTGGTGCCAGGTATATTTCCTTGTCCCATAATGGGCACAGCCAATTTTGTGATTCCAATACCGGGGAAGCTGATTCCGTATGGTTACATAATGGTTTAAGCGATTTAGGTAAAAAGGCTGTAAATGAGATGAATAAACTGGGGATAATGATAGATGTTTCCCATCCTTCCAAAGAATCCATGAAGCAAATCATAGCCCTTTCAAAAGCACCAATAATTGCTTCTCATTCCTCTGCACGAGCATTATGTGGACATAGTAGGAACCTGGATGATGAGCAGTTGAAATTGATGAAAGAAAATGGTGGCGTGGTACAGACCGTTGCCTTTAGTTCTTATCTAAACACCGAAAAGGATGAGGCAAGGTCAGCGTATATGAAGCGTATTTATGAAAAAGTAGCGGATTCCCTAGGATATTGCATGGTATGAACGCTCCCAATTTGGAAGCTTAACGGACGAACAAAAAGATGCGTTCATAGAAAACTATCCAAGAGTGATGAAAATTGGGAAAGATTTGGTGGCCAACAATCCAGATGCTCCAGAGGCTGTTAATGTATCCGATTTTGTGGACCATATAGACTACATGGTAAAACTCATAGGAATTGACCATGTTGGCATTAGCTCAGATTTTGATGGCGGAGGTGGAATTGAGGGCTGGTCCGACGCTTCGGAGACTTTCAATGTCACCAAAGAGCTTGTTAAAAGGGGTTATTCCCAAGAGGATATAGAAAAACTTTGGGGTGGCAATCTTTTGCGCGTACTAGATGAAGTCCAAGCCGTGGCAAAAACCATGTCCTAATAAAATTTAAGAAACTAGGCCCGCAAGTTATTGAAAGTCAAAGTATTGAAATTCAGACGCAAAGTTCGTGTTTATAAATATCCGTTATCGAGTTAAGCTTCCTCCTCGGCGGCGGCCAAACGATCTTTTACGAACTCAATTTTCGTTTTTCCGTGTGGCTTAGGTTTGCCATCTTCTCCCAAATTCACCATGATAATATTGTCCACGGTTACAATGGTCTCGTGATTCATCTTATTTCGCACTTCACAATTTAAAGTCAAGGAGGTTTTGCCAAATTTTACAACGGCAATACCAATTTCAACAATATCACCTTGCTCAGCGGCACTCATGAAGTTGATTTCCGAGATATATTTTGTAACTATTTTTGGGTTTTCTAACTGAATAATGGTGTATAGGGCGGCTTCTTCATCTATCCAGGCCAATACTTTACCCCCAAACAAGGTTCCGTTGGAATTGAGGTCTTCAGGTTTCACTAACTTTCTAGTATGAAATCTCATAGTACATGAATTTTATAACGTAAAATTATAATGAATTACGAAATTGAGGGTTCTTTTGGTTTGTTTTCTATACAGTTTTACCTGCTAACGTATTTAATTAACATAAAATTGCCAATTCAAAATTGATTGCCAACATTTATTGTAAAGAATGAAATTCTTGGTGGTTAAAATAAAGACGGAGGGTCTATAAGCGTTTTAGGTATCGTTAAGTCCAACTTAAATCGCTCGTTTAACTTTTTTATAAAATGAGCGGAAAGTAAAGGGGATTCCAATTCCATGTTTTGATGGATGAAAAAATTAATTTTCTTTAATCCCTGTTGTTTCCAATCATCTATTCTATCTACCCAATCATTTAATCTGCGATAATCGCTGGGGTGATTTGCTCCTACATAACGTACAAAAGCCTCATCATTGGTCAACCGCATGTGCATGATATCCCTCCTACCGGCGGTATCCACCAAAATATTGGCAATATTATTTTCTTGTAATAAATGATATAGTTCTTGGGCAACCTTTTCATCATTAAACCAATCCGTATGCCTAAATTCTATGGCCAATCGCAACTCTTTTGGCCATTTTTCTACAAATTGCACCACCCTGTCAAAATCTTTTGGGGCAAAGTTATTATGCATTTGTAGGAAGATAGTTCCTAGCTTCTCTCCCAACTGAGAAGTTACACCTAGATACTCATCCAAAATTGGATAAGCCTGTTCGTTAAGTCGTCTTAAATGGCTAACATTCTGAACAATTTTTGGGAAGAACATAAAATTTTCTGGCGTTTTTTCTTTCCATTTTTGATAGGTTTCCGCAGGAAATATGCGATAAAATGTGGCATTGAGTTCTATACAATTAAACTGTGTGGAATAATAGGCCAACTCATCTTTTGTGCCTCTAGGATAGAAATTTTTAAGGTCTTGTTTGTTCCATTTGGCGCAGCCAACATGAATAGTCAAAGGGCTTTCGTCCTTAAGTCCGTTTAAGACCACTTCTGTTTCCGGATGGTCTTTTGGGAGCGAAAAATCAATAAGTTCCGGTTGCTCAACTTTTCCGAATTTCATATTCTGTCTGTTATTTTCCTAAAAATAGACAATATTCCAAAACTCTTTTTATCCAATTGAAATTTCTGTTTATAACCCCGTTGAAAACTATTTTTCTTGCCCATATCGATGGGATGCTTAAACCTTATCTTTATAAAAACGACATATAATGAACGACAGGTCCCAAAAGTTGGTTCAAATTCGCCCTCTTATTCCTTCCGCCAAAATATTGCCAAATATGAGCTCTGAGGAGCGGTTTCAGAATGAAACGCTACGTCCGATTATCAAACTGCAGAATGATTTGCTATTGGCATCTTTCCAAAACTATATCGTGAAAACGAAAAATGCTTTTTATGAGCTAAAGCTTGAAAAGCGAATGGATTATATTACCAACGCAATTCAAAAGGATATTAAATTCCGAAATTCGTTAAAAGGAATGATTATCGGTCAGTTTTCCCTGGAGGAATATGAAACCTATATTACAAACTCATCGGCATTGAACAAAAGAATGATGAATATGGTCATTAAAAGACTTCAGGATCAAATCCAGTTTTTTGAAAAAGTAGAGCTAGTCTAAGAGCGATTCCCCGTTTAAATTGGTTGTGAGGATGTTGCTCATTAAATCGAAAAACGGGCGAATTACCTTAAAAGATTCGTTAACAGTATCCGAAAAATCTGGGGCCATTACTTCTTTGTCCGTAAAATTCCTGACAAAGATGAACTGTTTCTTTCGTATTAAATCAATATTCGGATGTTCCTTGTCAAAACCTTTTGGAGCGGTTTTTAATTCATCCCCGGCCAACTCTCCCCAAACGGATTTGAAAGCTTTTTGGTCTATTATTTCTCGTAAATCCGAGTCATCTATTTCCCATTCCTTACGAATTCTAAACAAGTCTTCCTTCTCTGGAGCCCAAAATCCGGTAGCTATAAAACTTCCTTCTGGTTGTATGTGAACGTAGTAGCCGCCTCGCCTTTGCGCTCCTGCCCTAGTGTATGAAGCGGAGAAATTAAATTTATACGGCGTTTTATCTTTGGAGAATCGTACATCCCTGTAAATACGGAATACCTTTAATTTCTCTATTTCGTCATGAGATTTCAATTTCTCTAAAAGTTCGTTAAAGAAAGCCTTAGCTTCTGTTTCATATATTTTGAATGTCTTTTTATTTTCGGTAAACCACTCCCTGTTGTTATTCTTTTTTAAATCATTCAGAAATTTAAAGGTATCCTTGGTAATTACTGAATTTAACATACGACTTAACTGTTGTGATTTTAAGCTAAAGTTAACCATTTGTCCAAAGGTCTACCGGAATTATTGGTTAATTTTAAGCGCGTAATTGAATTTGTATGAATCATCAATCGATTATTGATAGTATAAACCAACACAAGAAACAACCCAATCTTAGGTTCCGTCTTAAGCGGGATACGGAAACGTTCACCAATTTACTTTTCTACACACTTTTTGATATTGAAACTCCGGTTTCGGAAAACTTAAGTGTACTGGAAAAACAGTTCGATAATCTAGTTGACCTCGCCTGTTGGGATAGTGAAAAACCATGCAAAAAAATCTGGGAAAACTATGTTCAAAAACTTCCCAAAATTCTTGAAAGTCTAAACTGGGACGCGGAAGCCACGGTAAATTGTGATCCAGCTTCCTTGTCAATAGAAGAAGTTTACATGGCCTATCCAGGGTTTTATGCTATTGCTATTTATAGGCTTGCGCATGAATTGTATCAAATAGGTTTTCCGTTAGTTCCAAGACTGATGACGGAATATGCACACCGACAAACAGGCGTGGATATTAATCCAGGAGCGCAAATTGGTAAATCCTTCCATATAGACCATGGTACCGGAGTGGTGATTGGGGAAACGGCGATTATTAAGAACGATGTGAAAATATACCAAGGGGTAACTTTAGGTGGACTCTATGTTTCAAAGCAGCTTCAGAAAACAAAACGACACCCCACCATTGAGGATAATGTAACCATATACGCCAACGCTACTATTTTGGGTGGGGAAACCGTTATTGGCGCAAACAGTGTAATCGGCGGAAATGCTTGGTTAACGAGCTCCGTTCCTCCCCACTCTACCGTGTATCACACTCCGGAAATACGTATTAAAACCGCTACGGATGTCGAATAGTATTCTAGATTTAATCGGTAATACCCCGTTGGTAGAATCCAAGGTTTTAAATACCAATCCCAATGTGAAACTCCTTTTTAAAATGGAAGGTCATAATCCTGGTGGTAGTGTAAAAGATAGGGCTGCTTTCAATATGATCGATAATGGACTAAAATCTGGAAAAATAAAAACTACGGATAAGCTGATTGAAGCCACCAGTGGCAATACGGGTATTGCTCTGGCCATGATTGCAGGTATCTACGGATTGGACATAGAATTGGTGATGCCGGAAAACTCAACGAAAGAACGTGTGCAAACGATGCGTGCCTATGGTGCAAAAGTAACCTTGACCCCTGCCGATGTGGGGATTGAAGGAGCACGTGATTATGCGGAAAATAAGGTAGATAAAGAAGGTTACGTGATGGTCAATCAATTTGCCAACGATGATAACTGGAAGGCCCATTATAAAACTACAGGTCCGGAAATCTGGAAGGATACGGATGGTCAAATAACACATTTTGTATCTTCTATGGGTACCACAGGAACCATCATGGGCACTTCTACCTATCTAAAGGAACAAAATACGAACGTCCAAATTGTTGGGGTTCAACCTACGGATAACGCCAAGATTCCCGGTATACGCAAGTGGCCCCAAGAATACCTTCCTAAAATCTTTGATGCTAAAAAGGTGGACACGATAATGGAAGTAAGCGAGGCCGAAGCCAAAGCGATGGCCATTAAACTTGCCAAGGAAGAAGGCATTTTTTCCGGAATGAGTAGTGGTGGTGCCGCTACGGTAGCCTTGCGACTTGCGGCACAACTCGAAAGTGGGGTTATAGTATCCATTGTTTGTGATCGGGGGGACCGGTATCTATCTTCGGATTTATTTGATTAATTCAAACATATAGAATCAATTCGAATGGAAATCACATTGCTTGATTTATAAAATTAAATACGGATTTAGTATAATTTGAACTTGTGTTTCAAGAATAAAAAATTGGGCTCAAAATATTTCGTTTAGTATTTGTGAAATAGTTGAGATAATCTTCAAATTACCGACCTTCAATCTTTTTTATTAATAATACTAAAACTAATCTGAGCGATATGCTACGTTTACTTAAAAACCTATGATACATCCAAAAACAGAATTGAAATTTATTAGTAGTGAAATTGGTTATGGTGTGGTCGCGACCAATTTTATCCCTGCGGGAACAATCACTTGGGTGTTGGATAAATTGGACAGGGAGTTTAGTCCTACGGAATTCCAATCAATGGAGCCTATTTATCAAAACATTTTGGATACCTACACTTTTAGGAATAACAATGGAAATTTTGTGCTGTGTTGGGACAATGGACGCTATGTAAACCACAGTTTTAATTCAAACTGCCTGACAACGGCTTATGATTTTGAAATTGCCATACGGGATATTCATGCAGGAGAGCAATTAACGGATGACTATGGATACTTGAACATTCCACAGCCGTTTAGGGGAATTAACGAAGGTACCAAACGGAAAATAGTATATCCGGATGATTTGGTGAAGTATTATAAGGTTTGGGACAAAAAGATTCAAAAGGTTTTTGGAAAAATAAACGTCAATGACCAGCCCCTAAAGGAATTGATTAATGAACAACTATGGAACAAAATCCAAAAAATTATTGCCGGTAAAGAGCAAATGGACTCTATCCTAAACAATTACTATGATGAAAAGAATAGCAAAGATTAGTATCACCCATTTCTGACCAAAAGCAATTAATCCGAATAATCATTGTACTCGTTTAAAACTTTAGCAGAACTAAAGTAGGAATCTCTTGAGACCTATTTTTAAAACCCCGAACTTCGTTGCCTGTACTGAGCTACTCTCAGTATCTGTGGATATATAGCATTAAAACCGATTCATATCTTACATCGTTGTGTGTCACTAAAAAAACGTCGAAATAATTATTATTATACCTTATAATATTTGAATTTATGAAAGCATTTAATCTCACCTCGCTCCTATTCCTTATTGTAAGTACCTTAGCAATTGGACAATCAAATGATGAAATAGAAATCAGGAGATTAGAAAAGCATTGGACCGAATTACTTGATAAGGGAGACACAACCTCATTAATAAAAATATGGTCGAAGAACTATGTAGTAAATAACCCGAATGGAAAAATTGTGACTCCGAAAGAAATCGTTGCAATTATGAAAAGTGGGCATATATTCCCAACTGTTGAAAGAATTATAGAAAAAATAACATTCAATCAAGATATTGCAATTGTGATGGGCAAAGAGTTACAGCAGCCGGCAAATATGACAGCTAACCAAGAGGAATGGATAACAAGGAGGTTTACAAATGTTTGGATTAGGTCTGAAAAAGGTTGGCAATTGACTGCGAGACAATCGTCACCTATAGCTGACAAATAGACTGAAAAAATGACGATAACAAACGCTCATCCGCCATGTGTTTCAATGCCATTTGGAAGTGTATCTGAATTGGCTTCCTAAGTGCTTCCTAGCTTTATTGGACACACGGCGGATAGATGGCCGATAAAGAAACCCAACTCTTACTCTAGCGCCTGATTCATAGCGGTATTGAACTCCTTAAAATCCTGTAGGTAATTGTGTCCACCACCTTCAACCTTGTAAAACGAACCTTGTCCATCAGGGATTTTCTTAAACAAATCTTGGGCCTGTTCAAATGGTATTACGGAATCTTCGGTACCATGGATAATGTAAACCGGACAGTTTACCTGCTTCACATAATCATTTGAGGGAAAACGATAGTTGGACAACAGACTAATTGGAAAGATGGGAAAACGATGTTTTCCAAGTTCTACCGCACTATAAAATGGAGATTCCAAAACCAATTTACAGGGATTGTTTTCCGCGGCCAATCCGGAAGCCACCCCGGTTCCAAAAGAACGACCATAGACCACAATTTTATTCTCTGCATACTGTTTTTTGGCATAGTCATAGAACAATTGTGCATCGGATTTTATGGCAGCTTCACTCATTTCACCGGTACTCTTACCATAAGTTCTATAGTCCACAAAAATAGCATCGTAGTTGTATCGGGTAACCAGATTAGCAACATGGGTCAAATGTGAGATGTTCCCCGAGTTTCCATGAAAATAGAGCACTACACCTTTCTCTGAATTGTTCTTTATGTGAACGGCATTTAGTTTGGCGCCGTCCTCAGCAGTAAGCCAAAATTCCTCAAAAGGTTGACAAAAATCATACACATGATTTTCTGGCATTTTTGAAGGGATAAATATGAGTTTTTCTTGAAAGAAGTAAGTGACAGTAAGTAACAGCACGTAAATAATGGCCAATACAATACTAATTTTTTTGAGTCTACGCATTTGATTTTTTTGAGGAGTGCTTCACGTCAATACTCGAGCCTTCCAAATTTACAGGTTTAGGACGCGAAGTTATAATATCAGACAGCATTTTATGATAAGCTTCAAACGTATTCAAATCCTTATGACCACCGCCAATAACGGTGTGCAATGTGGTGAGTTTAGGTTTGATTTTAGAAAGTTTTACACTCGTTTTATAAGGTATCAATCGGTCATCCGTACCATGTATGATATGGATGGGACACTTCACATATTTTAACCATTTATAGGTAGGCATGGGAAACTTGATCAATAAGGATAATGGCATAAAGGGGATATATTTTTTTCCCACTTTACTTAGGCTGTAGTAGGGCGCATCCAAAATCAACATTCTAGGATGGTTCATGGAGGCCAGTTTGGTAGCAAATCCAGACCCCAACGAGCGCCCATAGAGTATAATGTATTTTTCCTCTACGTTATCCTTTATTTTATTATAGACTACTTGGAGGTCCCTCTTGATGGCCTTTTGGGTACGCCTGCCCGTACTTTTACCAAATCCCCGATAATCTACCATAATCACATCATACTGGTGTCTGGTAAAATCTACCGCAAACTTCCCCCACCCTTTGATACTTTTGGAATTTCCCTTAAGATAGAAAACCACTCCTTTTGGATTTTTGGTCTTAAACCGTAACCCGTTGATAATTGCACCATCCCTGGTTTCGATATTATACTCTTCAATTTCCTGATTTTCATAATAAAACGGAAAATCCTTGGGAAGCTTTTCAGGTTTAAATAGTAAAAAATCCTGCAAAAAATATACTAGGATATTTAATACAAGATAAATGACGACCACAAGCGTCAACACATATATCCAATCGATATCGGAAAACATATGATATCAATGTACAAAAAATACAGATATCAGATTTATATAAAAAGGAAAGGCCTATAAAGGCCTTTTCCAACAACTATTAATTTTATCTAAATATTAGGATTTTTGATTCGACATGGTAGAATGTTCTTCAACCAAAAATTCGATGTCTTTACCATCTTTATCCGTAAATATATAGGTCGATTTATTTTCGGACGTATTTTTAGACTTTAAAGACATGTCTTTTACAATCTTTAAATCTTCACCATTGTCTATGGCGACCATAAGTTCCTCGTCCTCGGAGACCAGTACAAAATCTTCTGGGGTATTAGAGCTATAAGTAAACACTATCTTTTCATCAAAAGAATCATCTTTATCATTGTCTATTTTCACCGTTTTGGTAATCATCGGTTTATAATCCAAATTCCGATCTTGGTCAATATTTTCCTTTTGGTCGTCTTTTGTCATTACTTCAGTTGACCTCATGGTGCTTACTTCTACTGTACGCTTTTCCATGGTGTCTCCCATATTTATTTTATATGTCTTTGAAGTGGTGGTTTCTAATCCTTCGGAGGGATTGTCCTGTGCCATTCCAGCTCCTGCTATGAGACAAATACTCGCTACTGATAATTTTATGTTTCTAATGTTCATAATACTTTTTTTAAAGGTTAATACTTTAGTTAGGTTTACGCTAAATAAAATCTATTCATTTAAGCTCATTTATTACTATTGAATAAACCACTAACTATTTTAAACTAATGACATTGTTTATGTCAACAGTATCAATATAGACCTATACTTTCGGATTTAGGAATTCATATAAATTAATTCTTGACTGATTTGCCAAAAATCAACTAAAATTCAATAAAATATTGATTTTAAAGGTATTACAACACCTTCTGCTTTGGATTTATAGTATGGAAAACAGTTCTTTTCCGATTAACTAAACTAGTATCGATGTAACAAAAATGGATAATTAAAGCCAGTCTTTTCTTTTAAAATAAATAAGCATCCCCAGAAATAAGGTAATCATAAGTCCCCAAACATAGTAGTACCCATATTTCCAATGGAGTTCTGGCATATGATCAAAATTCATCCCGTAGATTCCTGCGATGAAGGTCAAGGGAATAAAAATGGAAGCCATGATGGTGAGTACTTTCATCACCTCGTTCATCTTGTTGCTCATATTACTCATGTACATTTCCATGAGGCTCATACTCATTTCCCGATAGATTTGCAAGCTTTCGTTGATTTCCAAAGAGTGATCTAGTGCATCCCTTAAAAAAAGTTTGGTGTCATGTTTAATCAACGGACTCTCAGAATCAATTAAACGGCTTATAAGTTCCTTTACTGGGAAAATCCAACGGCGTACCTTTAAAACTTCCTTTTTTAACTGCTGAATATTTTGGGCTACAATTGGTTTAGGATTGGTATATACTTCTTCCTCCAATACCTCTATCCTATGATTAATCTGTTCCAACACTAAAAAATAATTATCTATAATGGCATCCAAAAGGGCAAAGAACAAATAGTCAGCTCCTCTAGTCCTTATTCTTCCAAGTTTGGACCGGATTCTATTCCGCACGCCATCAAATACGTCTTCCTTTACTTCCTGAAAAACCAAAACGGAGTTTTCCATAAGTACCATGGCAATATGTTCTCCAACAATTTCATCTTCGGGGCTCAAGTATAGCATTCTAAATACCCCAAAAATATAATCCTCGTATTCGTCTATTTTAGGGCGTTGTTCAGTATTAATCGCATCCTCCAGCAACAAGGGATTTAAACCAAAAACCTTTCCCAATTCTTCTATGAAGGGCTCGTCGGTGATACCTACTAAGTTGATCCAAGACGTTTTTTGGGAATTCTTTGATTTTAAAATAGCATCAATATCGGTAAGTTGCTCATTTTTAAGATTCTCGGCATCATACTCGGTAGTATAAACTACACTTGGAGCTTTTTCCTTATTGCCCAAATAACTGACCGTTCCCGGAGCCATACCCATTTTACCTTGTACCCGAGATGATTTTCTTTTTAATTTAGGCAGTGCTAGTTTCCGTTTTTTGGCCATTTTATAAAAAATTTATTGGAAAGATACTAAAACCAAGAACTAAGTTTGGTTGAAATTTACTTCGTTTAGGATAAGCCCAGAACCGGGGGCAATAGTTTTCAGCAACATGGGATTATTAGGTTCAAGAGAATCAATTAACTGGTTAAAGCTTAGTTTTCCTTTTCCCAATTCTATAAGGGCTCCCATAATCATTCTAATCTGGTAACGCATAAATCCGCCCCCAACAACCCTAAGCATATAGCTATTCTTGGGAAAGAAGTTGGCTTTTAGAATGGTATTTTCCTCTATATAACAACTGTCAATACTGCGAAAGACGGTGGTGTTTGGTTTCAATTCGGCGGTGTAGGATGAAAAGTCATGTTCTCCCTCAAATAAATTAGCACCCTGTTTCATGAAATCGATATTCAGTTCTTCCAAAATATTCGCCATAAACGGAGCGGAAAATGGATGATTTTTAACACCGTAGGAGAACAAATAGATGTATTCTTTCCGTTTTATATCCTGTATAATATTTATATCGGAAGTTATGGGTTCAATAGCAGTTACCCGTATATCGGGTGGAAGGTTGGTATTAAAGCTTTCCATAAACTTATCTAATTCCAGTAATGGTTTAGCCGAAAGGAATAACTCAAAAACAGCATCCAAAGCCGATACTTTAGCGTCCGTTCTACCGGAAGTCAGAATCTTTACATCTAAATCGGGTAGAATAAATCTTAACGTTTTCATCACCATACCTTCCACAGTGCGCTGACCGGGTTGAATTTGCCATCCACTATAGCGAAAACCCAGGTACTGCAGGCGGACTATATAATGAAACTGTTTTTTTGCCATGGATTGATTTTTTATGTAAAAATAAGGGCAATTGCTAAATTCACATGAATTCTTGATTTTTTTGTACTTTACACTGTAAAACAATCTAAACCAATCAATTATGAATACAAAAACTACCGTAAAACCACCAACGTGGTTTTGGATCGTTAGCGTATTGGCGCTACTCTGGAATTTAATAGGTGTTGCCCAATATTTGGCACAAGCCTACATGGGCATTGAAGAGTTGGAAAGTATGACCCAAGAACAACGTCTTGCATTTGAATCACAACCGGCATGGGTCACTGGAGCTTTTGCTATAGCCGTTTGGGGTGGTGCTTTAGGCTGTATTTTTTTGTTGTTAAAGAAAAAATGGGCAGTTCCTATATTCGTAATCTCATTGATTGGAATAGTTGCACAGGTGTCCTATAACCTTTTTATGAGTAACAACATTGAGCTTTATGGCACACAAGCTATCCTATTTCCCATTATTATTTTGGCAATAGGAATTGCATTGGTTTTTTTCAGCAGAAAGGCCGCAGCCAAACAATGGTTGTCCTAAAATTAGTATACGAAATAGTAAAGGGAGTTTAGGCTCCCTTTTTTTGCGGTCTGTTATACATTTTGTAAAGGACATAGAACGAAATGATTATCTTTAATACTCCAAAAGGAGAGGATAGAAAAATACTGTAGGAGGTCATTTTAACTACTGGTTTTAGTGGTTACTCAACATTAATTGCGGTTCATCGAAAATTTTAAAATAATACAATTCCGGGTGCGTTCTTAGAACTCCACAGATGGTTCCCCATGACCAAGAAACTTTGTTAATATGAATTTCATTAAAGGAATTTTACCATGGAAACGCACGTTGATTTTGTCAATAGTTGTGCTTGTATTTTTGGATATATTCAGTTTTTACGGTCTTTACACGAACAAGTTTTATTTCTTTAAAATCGACAACTATATTTTCCCAATATTGACTATCGTTCACTTTGTATTTCTTTATGTATTATGGTTTAAGATACGGGAAGATGAATTAAGTGATCCTCCAATGCGGAATCTGGAGTATTCCCTTTATGTTATATTAATAGTGTATGTGTTCAAACTATTCGATAATTTGTTCATTGTGACGTCCTATGGGGAATATGAAAATCACCTGATACCAAACACGTTTATTCCACTAGGCATTCTTATAATAGCCTTACACGTAGTGCTTATTGGCCTTACGTTATTGGCTTTTAGTTTTAGAAAAGAAGTGGTTGGGAATTACCTGTTTGACGACATGAACCAGCATGTAGATAGCTGGAAATAATAGTTGCTTTTTTTAAAGAATTGACATAAAAAAGCCCTTCCGGTCGGAAGGGCTTTTATTTTATAGACCGCTGATGAAGCTCCCGTAAAGATCTTTAAATTGATACCCTTCCGAGAACCTATTTTTACTTAGCTTTTTATAGGCCACTAAGCCCCATAAGACCAATTCCTTGAGAAAATAAACATCTTCTTTAGGAAAATCTGGTTGGTGCGTTTTTATCAACTGGTTCAGTTCCGTAATGCTATCCAAAGTCCGCTTATATTCTTCATCCGTAAAATCGTCCAGTAGTTCAAATCCCTCTCCTTGAAAGAACCAATGTATTAGTTCGTCATAGGGAGTCTCCTCCCCTTTCTTTTCCAACTTATTGATTTTGGGAAAGTATTCCGGAAACAAGGATTTCACGGCATCATCTATCAATATTGCGGCGACGCCATCCGCTCCCTCTTGCTCTCCCTCATATACCAATTCAATCTTTCCGGTAATGGACGGTATAACACCAAGGAAATCGCTCAAACGAACCATCGTTTTATCTGCTCCCGTGAGCAACGCTCTTCTTTCTGCTGTACTTAACAAATTTTCAAAGGCGGTAATACTGGTTCTAGCACTCACCCCACTTTTTGCATCCACATATTCGCTATTTCTTGCCTCAAAACTTATTTGTTCCAATAAATCCTTGGCGATGTCCGGGACATATACAGCCTCCTTTTGACGTGAATCCAACTTGGATTCTTGCTCTGTTATTTTACGTGCGGTATCGATATCATCTGGATAATGCGTCAGTATCTGAGACCCAATCCTATCTTTAAGCGGTGTCACAATACTTCCACGATTCGTATAATCTTCTGGATTAGCCGTAAATACGAACTGAATGTCCAGAGGTAACCGAAGTTTAAATCCTCTAATCTGAATATCCCCCTCTTCCAAAATATTGAACAGCGATACCTGTATCCTTGCTTGCAGATCGGGCAGCTCGTTAATTACGAATATGCAACGATTTGCTCTTGGGATCATCCCGAAATGAATCACTCGGTCATCTGCATAACTCAATTTTAGATTGGCCGCTTTTATAGGATCAACATCCCCTATTAAATCCGCCACCGTTACATCCGGTGTCGCCAATTTCTCATAAAAACGTTCGTCCCTGTGCATCCAAGAAATAGGGGTCTTTTCGCCTTTTTCCTTAATTAGTTCCATTGCATATCTGGACATTGGTTTTAAGGGGTCGTCGTTGATTTCCGAACCTTCCACTATGGGAATCCACTCATCCAATAGGTTCACCATCAACCGGGCTAAACGTGTTTTTGCCTGTCCACGAAGCCCTAAAAGATTAATGTTATGACGGGATAGTATGGCCCTTTCCAGTTCTGGGATGACGGAGTTTTCATACCCCCATACCCCCGTAAAGGTTTCCTCACCGGTCTTTATCTTTTCCCGAAGGTTATCCCGCAATTCATCTTTAATGCTTTTGGATCTGTAACCCGATTTTTTTAGTTCCCCTAATGTGGTGATTTCGCTATGCTTCAATTTCATATATTTTTTAGTCAAATGGTAATAAATCTGGTTCTAGGAATTCAATTTTAGCCTTTTCTAAACTAAAAATATCAATCCCATAATGTGCATTCATCAAATCCTTAAAATTATGTTTCAATCTGGGAAACTCTTCAATATAATCCTTGAACGTCTCTGATTCGGATTTCAGCATAAAATGATAAACCGCTTTTATCGCGGCTATAGTTAAAGTTGTATTGTATTTAGGACGGGCACCCAATTTTTCAACATAAGCCAGCAACTGCTTTTGAATATTAATTTGTGCTCTTTCAATGCCGTACTTACTAATTTGTATCCAAGCAAGTCTAAGATGTGCTTCATGATTGAACAATTTAGGACTTAAAACGCCGATTTTAAACTGCTCTTCAAATTCGGTGTCGTTTAAGATGTAATGTGTTTTCATCTGCATTTAGGAAACGTTTTGGTATTTAAATCTTGACTTTCTATTAACTCTTCTCGATTTCCTTATTAGTGTCTTATTACAATGATTGATCACGACGGAAGCTATTTCAACCTTTTCCTCCTATTCGCTTCATAGTCCTCAAAAATCATTTCCCCCAAACCTTTTAGTCCCGTGAAAAAGGCCTTGCCTTTGTTCGCTTCCGTAAAATGACGAATAAACTGCATCAGATAAGGATCTTGGGCAATCATAAAAGTAGTAATGGGGATGTGCAGCTTACGTGCTTGGCGTGCCATATTGTAACACTTCTCCACGATATAATCATCCAACCCCACACTATTCTTATAATAGGTACCGTCCGGCATTCGAAGGCAACTGGGTTTCCCATCGGTAATCATAAATATCTGCTTGTTCGTATTCCGCTTCCTGCGCAACATATCCATAGCCAATTGCAAACCGGCCACAGTATTGGTATGGTAGGGCCCCACTTTTAAATAGGGCAAATCCTTAATCGGAATTGGCCAGGCATCGTTCCCAAAAACCAAAATATCCAAGGTATCTTTTGGATAACGGGTCGTAATTAACTCGGAAAGCGCCATAGCCACTTTTTTGGCAGGCGTAATCCTATCCTCCCCGTAAAGAATCATACTATGGCTGATATCGATCATAAGTATAGTGCTCATTTGCGCCTTATACTGGGTATCCTCCACCACCAAATCCTCTTCGCTCAACTGGAAACTGCCGATGCCGTGATTCACTTGGGCATTTTTAAGGCTTTCGGTCATTGAAATGTTCTCCAGTCCATCACCGTATCTATATTCCCTGAAATCGCCCGTATGCTCATCTCCTTGACCGGACTTACCGGTTTTATGGTTTCCGGCCCCACTTCGTTTTATTTTTCCAAATATTTGGTCCAATGCGCGTTGTCGAATAATGCGCTCCATTTTGGCCGTAATGGATATGGTTCCTTTTCCATCGCCCTCATCTCCTTCTTCGCCCATTTCTCCACCTCCATCTTCAAACTCCTCTTGGATATACCCTTTAGCCTTTAAATCCTCAATAAAGTCGTCTATGGTATAGTTATCATCCGTGAGCTCATACTCCTTGTCCAGTTCACGCAGCCAGTCAATGGCCTCGTCAAAATCGCCCGAAGTGTGGGTAATGAGTTCCTGAAAAATATCGAAAAGTTTGTCGAAAGGAGTTTGCTCCGGTGCCTCGTAAGGCACGAACCGGAATCCTTTTCTTGTATTCATAGCCATACTATAAAATTAAGACATTTCAATGGGATGCAAATGGTATTTAGGAAATGTTAACGTTAGTGGTTAGTGGTTAGTGGTTAGTGGTTAGTGGTTAGTGGAAAATTAAAACTAAAAGTGAAAAACTAATGCAATGTCATCCTGAGCGTAGTCGAAGGGAATGGAACTCGAATGTAGCAAGTAGTAACAGTTTGCAGTATCCAAAAAAAATATCTCATCCTTAGCCGTACATAGTATTCTATAAAAACAAAAAGCTAACGGCCAATATTCCAAGCACAGTCGAAGGAACAGGAACACCAATTGATATTACTTTACTGATGAATAATCAAATGTTAGTATCTTTAAATACAAAAGTAATTCCAACATAAATGGTAAAGCTAATAGCAAAAAGCCATCAACTGTCAACTTAAAAAGAAACAACCATCTACCAATTCACCGGCTTCCTCAATACGCCACCCCTTTGGATCAACTCCCAATTCAACATGCAGCAGTTTGAGTTTCCTGAGCTGGATTTAACGGACTTCACGCCTACGCCAATTCCGCAAAAAATACGTTTGGGGCACCAAATGGAGTTTGTCTTTAAACAGCTCCTAGAACATTGCTCCCAATATGAAGTTCTTGTGCATAATCTTCCCATCCGAAATGGAAAACAGACGCTAGGGGAAATTGACTTTATCCTTCGAGATGTGGAAACCCAAGAGCTTGTTCATGTGGAACTGACCTATAAATTCTACATCATCAACCCCGATATTTCCGAACCCATACACCAGCTCATGGGACCTAACAAGCGCGACATGTTCTTTACCAAAATGGAGAAGATAAAGAACGAACAGTTTCCCCTCCTGCATTCCCAACACGGAATTGATGCTTTGGTTCAAAAAAGTATCGACCATGCCCAAATCACCCACCAAGCCTGCTACAAGGCCCAACTGTTCGAACCCTATGGTAGCAAACCGTTAAACCTGCGACCGCTCAATCCCAATTGTATTGTAGGATATTGGTTGCGGTTGGCCGACTTCCAGACCGATGCTTTTAAAAACCAAATGTTCTACATTCCCTATAAAAGCCAATGGGTGTTGAAACCGCATGACGGGGTGGAATGGATACCCCATTTTGAAACGTTATTGGAAATTAACCTACGTCTCCTAAAACAAAATGCACCTATGGTTTGGATGAAAAGAAGCGATACCGAGATTGAGAAGTTTTTTGTGGTTTGGTGCTAGCCGCTTTCTTACCAAATTGTTGATAAAACCCATAGCAACTAGCTAAGAGTAAAGGTTTTGCACTAAAGGAAAAGAAGTATCTTAGTTCCACATATAAAAGATATATAGATCATTTATGATCTATATTTTTCCGTTGTACCTCATTTAAATGAAATCAGATAACATACAAGAAGGAGCTAAAATTTTATTGACTGATACGGCAAAAATCTTAAATGAAAATGCGGTCAATTATATCATTGTGGGTGGATGGTCTCCTTACTTGCTGAATTCCACGGCAATTAGACATCCCGGCACGAAGGACGTGGACATACTCTTTGAAAACGCCTATAAACCGGAAGAATTAAAAGAGATAATTTCAAAATTCATTGACGCAGGGTTCATTCTTTCAGCTAAACACGACTTTCAATTATTTAAAAAAATCCCAGTCCGTGACTTTGAGTTCATTTATAACATAGACATTCTGCACCCAAGTGAGACAACATGGGAAACGGAAATTTTTATTGACCACATTGAACTTGATGTTCCTAAAGATGAGTTCCAAGATGAAAATTTCAAAATGAAGTCAATAATGTTACCCGATTCCAATTTCTTGTTTGATGGTCATTATTCGAAATATGAATTAACAGATTCGATTAAAATAAATCTTATGAATGAATTGGGGTGCTTACTCACAAAATCAAAGAGTGTAAATATCGCTAAACGATTTCGTGACTCGCTAGATATATTTCTTGCCATTCATCAATGTAGAGATTATGATAATCTTATTTCATCTACCCTTGAATTGAAAGCTAATAATCTAGCTGTTTACAATTCTCTATATGGAATCCGAGAAGCATTTGAGAATAATTCATTGTTCTTAAATACTCAAAGATACACCGACATTACAAAAAATGATTTTGACCAAACGATTCTGAAATTCTTTAAGGATACCGAACTAAACCAACCTGCAACAAACTAACTATGAATTCGAAAGAACCAGAAATTGTTGACTTATCAAGGTTTCTAAACCTATTCAATAAAGAATCAGATAGAGGAGCAGCGCTAATTGCCGCATCGTTCTTGGATAATTCACTTAAAGAAATCATTGAGGTTTTTCTGATAAAAGAAAAAAGTTCAAAAGAACTAATTGATGGCTTCAACGCTCCTATTGGAAGTTTTTCAAGTCGTATCAATCTAGCTAATTCATTAGGCTTGCTGATGGAAGATGAATATAAATTGCTTCATAGCCTAAGAAAAATTCGAAATGAGTTTGGTCATGAATGGGATGAAGTAACATTTGACTCACAAACGATAAAAAGTAAAATTCAGAATATTGAGTGGTATGGACCAGAAGATATTACTGATAGAACAAACAAATCAAAATTCAATTTTGCAGTTGTGAAGTGACTAAGCAATTTATTGTGGAGAAAAAGATTAGTTCAGAAAGAAAGGCTGAAAAGGAAGAATTGGCTGAATTATGAATAAAAAAACGAGGTACAACAACACCTATACGCAATGCCCTGCGGGACACTGCGCATAGCCAAACCGTTCAGGTCGATTCACCTATGGTGAACTTTGGTCCGCGCAACTGCGTTGCAACACGTCCCAAAGCAAATCGACCTGAACTACAGCGCTAAACCGGATTACCTCCGTTCCCTTTCCAAAATACCCTCACCACAGGAGGGCATCGAGCCAAAACCGACACGAACGGCCGCTAAAAGCAATCCGGCCCTGTAATTTATACTCCCAATACCACAAAATCCAACAAGGGTACGTCCGCTGGCGCGGACTACTTGGCGAACAATGAAGCGAATCTCAGCGGAAGACAGCTATCCGCTCCATTGTTGAAAGGATTTTGCTATATTTCCGTAGAAATCACAGAACTACGTTTAGCGCTGTAGTTGTAGCCAATTTGAGAAAACGCATTTACTCGACCAAAAATATAGTTCACTCAATTTGACTTTGACCAACTAAAAGGCTGAATTAAGTTTGAGGAATTAAATCAAAATAAATGAATTGCAAAATAATATTTCCTCTTCTGACTTTAATTCTGTTTTTGATATCGTGCAAACCGACTTATAAAATAAAACCCTATTCATTGAGTCGGAATATTCAATTTTGTGATTCTTGCGACCAAAGAAAAGTTTGGTCTTCAAGTCCTAAAAAATCAATTGTTTTGGTTTCCGATTCGACTTTAAATTATACTCGCATAGTTGGACACATAGGTGCTACAACGAAAATCAAGTATAAGCTATCAAAGGACACTTTGATTTTAAAATCAACCGATATTTATGGAAAGAAAGTAGCTGATAATTTTAAAGAATTTTCAAATCTTTATCTGATTAACAACGATAGTCTGACAAGCCTAAAGAATGACGAAAAATATTATTCAGAAGCTTATGAAAAAAGGATTTACAAAAAACCCATCGGATTTTACATCGTTTACAATAATAAAGCATACATAATAAAAAGCCAAAAAAGTGCTGACCGAGTGCTTGGAAAAATTGAAAATATGGATACAAATAGGTTTATCGAATTAGATAAAGACTTTGCGAAAAATAAATACGGAATAAATATAAAATATAAAACACTCGAATATAAATAAAAACTGGCTACAACACCGGTAACCGTTGCACAAGCCCCCAATCGCCAAAAAACTGATTATTACAAGCCCCTTTAAGGGACTTTTTTCTTGTCAGGTCAGATTTGAGAAGCCAATTTTAGGTGCTTTGTGAAGCCGCCGAACAAACGATCAAGGATATTTTTCGTCCATACTGCCAAAGGGATTATCCCTGCTCCACTTTTTACCCGTTTTTGTTCAAATTTCAGGTACTTTTCAGATTATAGGCGATCGCGGATAGGTGCATCACCCCCGCCCGTACCGAACGGTACGTTCGGGCGGGTTGTTCGCCTGTTCAATACCAATAGTATTTATCTTCCTCAGGCCCATGAACTGGGTCAGGGTGCCGAAGACGGGTTCCACCGTACTCTGGCGTTTGCCCTTCATGTACTTGCCCTATGGACTTTCGACCCTTTGGATGTTACGTTCGTATTCTCCGCGATAGTAGGTAACGCTGAACTTCTTCTCTTGGGCAATCCTGCCCAAACATTGTTTGCGCACCGGACAACCCTTACAAACATGCTTTCGTAGATGTGGTGTTTAGCGCCGCAAGTAATGCATATGATAGTTATGGTGAAGCTTTATTAAAAGCAAATAGAAATGCAGAAGCAATTGAAATGTATAAAAAATCCATTGAGTTGAATCCAGAAAATAAAAATGCAAAAACTATTTTGTTGAAGCTGAAACAAGAATAATTGTCTATCATTAGGTTTGGAAATTTTAAGTCATTGGAAATCAAGTAAATGCTATCAGTAAAACCAATACCTATTTTTTTCAAAGCATACTAACCATGCTCCTAGCAGTATAGTAACGCTAACCATTAAAATCACCTCTGAAGTGGTAGATAGCTTTGACTTGATACGTTAATATTTCTCAGAAATCTACTTCTTTTCACTACATTTCCTAAAAATCAGTGAACGGTGTTCAACTATGATAAAGCTGCAATGCAAAAAGGACTTTAACGCCCCCTCGGAAAGGGTTTACACTACTATGCTTGGCTTAAAAAACAAGGAAACATACGAGCAATGGACTTCCGAGTTTAATCCCTCCTCTAGTTACGAAGGAAGCTGGGAAAAGGGAGCTAAAATCTACTTTGTTGGAACGGACGAAAATGGTAAGCGCGGTGGAATGGTATCTGAAATGGCAGAAAACATACCATTCCGTTTTGTTTCCATCCGCCATTACGGAATTTTAGACGGGGAAAAAGAAATTGTTGAAGGTGACGAAATTAACAATTGGGCAGGCGGAGTGGAAAATTATTCCTTTCATGAGAATAATGGGGTCACAACGGTAGCTATAGAAATAGATGTTGTAGAGGACTACCTTGATTATTTTAATGAAACTTGGCCAAAAGCATTAAACAAGCTCAAAGACTTGGCTGAAAAATAATCCCCACAGACCACGCATTAGATACAGAAGAAACAACGGACAGGAAACGAAGTCCAACTATGGGTACATACAACCTATTGTGCATTTTGAGTTAAATTGATAAAATGAATGTCAGTTCAAGTGAATTTTACTCATTTTTATCACAATACAGAACGGGTTACATACAGCTTTTCTTAATGGAAATCATATCCTAACCTGATGCTGGTAATCTAAACCATAAAATATAAAAGCAATGTTTACAGTTGAGCAAATTGAATTGGCCCATACCAAGGTCAAATCCGGAGCAGAATTTCCAAAGTATATTCAGGAAATCAAAGAAATTGGCGTAACCGCTTTTGAAACCTGGGTTACGGATAGCCATACTATGTATTTCGGAAAAAATAATTTTCAAACAAAGTCCCAACCGAAGTATGAGGAATTGGAAATAGCAAACCATAGCGACAAGGAAAAATTTGATCACTATTTAAAAATCCATCAAAAAGGAGAAACGGATTATTTTACATTTTGTAACCATTGTGCTGAAACAGGCATTGAAAAATGGCTGGTAAATCTTGAAAAAATGACCTGCACCTATTATGACAAAGCCGAAAATGAAATTTTGGTGGAAATTGTACCGTCTGCCTAAATATCCTTAATTTGTTTTTGTAATCCTAAAAAAGCCACCATTATTGACCATTTGGCATAGATAGGCTATTTTTAGGTCAAAGGGACACGTCTCCCATAAAGTTTAAATATATCCAAATGAAGCGTAAAATACTACTTAGTTGTTTTATAACATTTAGCTTTTTTGCCTGCAAAAACCCCAATTTGGAAAAAGAACCCATTGAAGTGGTCCAGGCGTACTATACCATGCTAGATAAAAGCGATTATAGCCAGATTCCAGTTCTGTTGGCCGATAGCCTTATGACTCAAGAAGGTGAGTATACATCTTCCTATTCCCATAAAGGCTATGAGGAACTGTTAAAATGGGATGCGGTTTTTGACCCGACGTATGAGGTCTTGGATATTGAGAAAGAAGAAAATGGCACGGTAAAAGCAACCGTTTCCAAATCGGATACCCGAATCCAATTTCTACACGAAAAACCGATTGTCACGGATAATTTTATCACCGTAGAGGACGGTAAGATTACCAAAGTACGTACCAAATATGTAGATTTTGATGATGCTACCTTTGGCGACAATAGAACGAGAATCCTCACCTACATAGATGAAAATCACCCAGAGCTGAACGGATTTTTAACCGATCAGACCGAGGCAGGAGGCAAAAAATACCTAAAGGCAATAGCCTTATACCGAGATAAGCCCCGTTTTAACATAGGAAAAGACCTGTTATTAATGCATTTTGATTGTAAGACCGATGTGGACGATCTTCACTCCGTAGCAGGACTGCTCACCCTTATGTCCCAACCCCTATTTTCGGAAGTAAAGTATCATGCGGTTGCGGGTACCTATGGAATTCAGGAAGGCTTGTATGTTCCGCCAAATTCCTTGTTTCAACTGGCCTTTGGAAATAATTGGACAGATGCCAATAACCGTGTGGAAGTCGCTGCACAAGAAGTGGCCAAAAAGGCGGCTGCTACGTTGGAAGCTGAAGGAGATATTTGGATTGCCGAGGCTGGCCAGTCCGATTTTTCAGCCCATTTGATAAAAGAACTTCAAGAAATGCTACCGGATTTGGAAACTAAAAAACGTATTCACATTGTGCAACATAGTAATTGGAACGAAGAAACTACTTCACCGGAATACTTGGCATTTGCAAAACAACAAACTGACTACAATAAAATACCTGATGGTAATGAGGTTGGCAATGGTACTCCAGGGTTTCGCACACCTGGCTATACGCAGTGGAAGGAAGAGATAACAGATCCTGACTTAAAAGCGGTTTGGGAATTGGCGGTAGATACATCCAATGAATATAACGGTAAGGACGGGCGTTACCTAAATGAGGCCGTGGCAGCGGACGGGTTGGATTTTTCCGACCTTTCAGAAGTTTGTTGGATGTTGCGCTTAGATGACATCAAAGACACCGATGAATTTTTTAAGCGATTTACGCCTTAAATTCTTATTGATGTTTACTTCAAATAAATTCTTGATTCAATTTTAATAGGAACTACTAAGCCATCAGACATGAAACTAACGGGGAAATCAATCAGACCATTTATCGGTTCAAAAAACTACACCATATCCCGAAACTTCTATTTGGATTTGGGTTTTACCGAGTTTGTGACCTCCAAAACCATGTCCTATTTCAGTAGGGGCGAATTCGGATTCTATTTACAGGATTATTACCGGAAAGAATGGATAGACAATTCCATGATATTTTTTGAGGTAGATAACTTGGAGGACACGCTAGCATATGTTGAAAGTTTAGGACTCACCCAAAAATATAAAAACGTAAGGTTATCCAAAATACATTATAACGAATGGGGAAATGAATTTTTCTTGCATGACCCTTGCGGAATCTTATGGCATTTTGGAACATTTAAGCCTAAAGTATAGCCATGCAAAAAATACTCTAAAATTTGGTGCAATGCTCGTATCAATACTTCAGACTACTACAAGAAATCTTGGATGTAACGCACCAAAACCTCATTTGGCAAAACAGGTATCGATTATATAATCATGGAACGTAATTTTTATTAACCTCATAAATTTAACCCCACTTTATTCTGTAGCCTTTATTTCATAAGTACGCCGTTTACAGTACCTTAGAGGAAGTTTAAATCTCTGAACCATCCCTTCCATGACACTCAACCAATACTTTAAAAATTTTGCTCTGAAACTTATATTAGCTGTTGTGCTATTGATGAATTGGGGTGTTTTTGCACAGAACAAATCATCCAACACAATGGAAAAGAAAGAAATCGCCTTTTTACTGTTTGATAACTATGAAACCTTGGATGTGTTCGGTCCAGCAGAGATTTTTGGCCGGTTAACAGACCATTATATTTTAAAATTCTATTCGTTAGAAGGTGGGGTCATCACAAATCGTCATCGGGTACCGATTATGACGGAAAAACTTTCCAGTATCACCGAAAAACCATTTGCTTTTCTGATTCCCGGTGGTATGGGTACGCGGGTAGAGGTAAAAAACGAAGCCCTTATTGATAAAATAAAAGAAGTGTCACTATCCAGTGATTACGTCTTAACCGTTTGTACCGGAAGCGCACTCTTGGCAAAATCCGGACTTCTGGATGATCGGAAGGCTACTTCCAATAAGAGGGCCTTTTCTTGGGTTATGACCAATGGAACTGAAGTGGACTGGGACAAAAAAGCCCGTTGGAAGGTAGATGATAATTACTACACTTCCTCTGGCGTAAGTGCTGGGATGGATATGGCACTAGGCTTCCTAGCCGACCGACACGGTATCGATTTTGCCAGAAATGTAGCCTGGGAAATTGAATACAATTGGATCGAGGATAAGGATAATGACACGTTTACAGCAGATTGAGTGGTAAGTAGTCAGTAGTCAGTAGTCAGTAGTCAGAAAAATATAAACTCCTAAATAATTCGTACCTCCTACTTTGTACTATTTACTCATATCTAAGTACTCAATACGCTGTACTCATTACTATTTACTTCTTCCGCTTAATCAATTCTGCTTCAATATCTTTTAGCGTAAATCCTTTGGCTTGCAATAACATTAAGTAGTGAAAAAGTAAATCGGCACTTTCGTAGAGAAAAAGTTCATCGTTATTATCCATCGCTTCGATAACGGTTTCAACCGCTTCCTCCCCCACTTTCTGGGCGATTTTATTAATACCCTTTTCGAAAAGCGAAGCTACATAGGATTTTTCTCCAGTTGCCGATGTTCTGCGTTGTTCAATGGTGGCTTCCAATTCTGAAAAGAATCCGAAGTTGGAATTGTTTTCCTCGGCCCAGCACGTATCGGTTCCCTTGTGACAAGTCGGCCCAACCGGATTAACGGTGATCAAAAGAGAATCGTTATCACAGTCGTTCTTAATAGCGACCAGATTTAGGAAATTACCACTCTCCTCCCCTTTAGTCCATAAGCGTTGTTTCGAGCGACTAAAAAAAGTAACCTTACCCGACTCTATGGTTTTCTCCAAAGCTTCGGCATTCATATAGCCTAACATCAAAACATTCTTAGTACGTGCATCTTGAATAATAGCAGGTATCAATCTGTCGTTCATTTTCTCCCAGTCCGGTGTTTTAAAATCCATATGTTTTGTATTTCTTTTAAATTCATTTCTTTACTACTAGCCACTAGCTTTTGGCCTTTGGCTATTAGCTTTTTGTTTTTTACAACATTCAAAACACGTATTCCAATCCCTTCGACTACACTCAGGATGATAAACGTCATTTTTCACTTTTAGCTTTTCACTATCAACCAACAACTGTCAACTATTTTAGAGCAAACTCCACGGCAGCATAAGCATGTTCTTTCGTGGTATCAATAACTACAATATCGCAATCCTCTTGTTGGATCAGTAAAGGTATTTCGGTACAGCCTAAAATTACACCTTGGGCTCCTTCTTTTTCAGCCTTTTTAATGATATCAATATACAGCCGCTTGGACTCATTGGTTATGATTCCTTTTGATAGTTCCGTATAAATGGTATTATGAACTATTTCACGGTCAACTTCATTGGGAACCAATACTTCTATTCCGAAATGCTGTTGCAGGATATCCTTATAAAAATCAAGTTCCATGGTGTATTTGGTACCCAATAACAAAACTTTCTCGCAAGCTTTTTCTTTAACGGCCTTTCCCGCTACTTCGGCAATATGCAAAATAGGAACTGTTATGCTTTTCTTCATTGTTGGAACGCTCAAATGCATGGTATTGGCACAGATAAGAATGATTTCTGCTCCAGCATTTTCTAAACGAACGGCAATATCGGTCATCTCTTTGTGCAAAGCATCCCAATCACTGGCCGCTTGTTTGGTAGAAATCTCAGCAAAATTGACCGATTCAATAAGACATTTACAAGAACTTTGTCCGCCCAAAAGCGCTGCTATTCGGGTATTCAACAACTGATAATACAACTGTGTGGATTGCCAAGTGATTCCACCAATTAATCCTATTTTTTTCATTTCTGCAATTATTACTTTTTATTGTCAACTGTTAACAGTCAGTTGTCGAACATCAAAAATATTTAAATTCTTACCGGAATTCCACGCTCCCATAATTCCTTCTTTAATTCTGGAATGCCAATTTCCTTAAAGTGGAATACACTCGCAGCCAAAGCCGCATCCGCTTTTCCAGCGATAAACGTATCGGCGAAATGTTGTTTATTACCAGCTCCGCCCGATGCAATAATGGGAATATTCAATTCCGTTGATAATCTTGCCAAAGCCTCGTTTGCAAATCCGTCTTTGGTACCATCATGGTCCATAGAGGTAAACAGAATTTCTCCTGCTCCCCGTTCTTCCACTTCTTTAGCCCACTCGAACAATTTACGCCCTGTAGGCACTTTTCCACCAACTAAATGTACGATCCACTCGCCATCAATCTGCTTGGCATCAATAGCCACAACTATACATTGGGAACCGAATTTAGCTACCAAGTCATTGATCAATTGCGGATTCTTAACAGCCGAGGAATTAATAGAGACTTTATCCGCCCCATTTTGAAGCAAAATATCGACATCTTCCACCGAAGATATTCCACCACCAACGGTAAATGGAATATTCACCTTTTCCGCCACACGGTAGACTAAATCTGCTAAGGTTTTCCGTTTTTGTTCGGTTGCCGAAATGTCCAGGAAAACTAATTCATCCGCACCTTCCTTACTATAAATTTCAGCCAGTTCTACTGGGTCTCCCGCATCACGTAAATCCACGAAATTGACACCCTTCACGGTTCTGCCGTCTTTAATATCCAAACAGGGTATGATTCTTTTTGCTAACATAAGTTAAAGGTACGAGGTGAAAAATTTGAGGTACAAACCTAAAATTATATACTGATTTTTCATTGTCTATTTTTTCTTGCTGTTTTTATTGATGATACGATAATAGCTAACAACTCAGAAGCTTCTTTTTTCAATACAAGCATTTCAGGTTCGTTTTCAGGGAGTACTTCTAAAAATAATTCCAACCAATACCCAGACTCATCGACTTCTTCCTCAACTATTTTAAGCTTATTAATAAAATCTGCAGGAGACTTGGCTCTTTGAGAAGCACGATAGTTTGCACCAACGGAACTTGAACATTTTATAAGTTGTCTTGACCAAGCATCATATTCCCGGGATTTGGGAAGCTTAGCACAGAATCGCCAGCAGTCAATTGCAAACTTTTTAGTTCTAGTCTTTAAATCCTGCATACTGTTTAATATAAAAAATCACCTCAAACCTTGTACTTTTAACTTAGTACCTTCTATTCATTTTTTGTATTCAAATCTATCCCATCATAAAAACCTAGGTCCTTTTCTTTCAACTGCTTTACCCAAAATGCAATCTGGCCTGTGTGATAGGAATAATGCTCTACGGCATGCATGATGATTCCCACTCCAGAGAATGAAAATCCTTGAACCGATCTTATTTTTATCAATTGTTCGGGAGTCGCATCGAAAATGACACGTTTGGCAGTATCCACCGTATCCTCCAATTTTTTTAGTACTTCTGATTTGGTGAGACCACCCGTAGTTGAAAATTCCAAATCCCGATTTCGGATATCCTCTTTTTCTCCCAATGATGAAATAATGTATTGGGTAATGTTACCACATAGATGCAATAATAGATTAGCAATGCTATTAAGTGATGTATTCGGTTTTTCCCATAATTGTTCCTCAGAAATCTCGTAAAAACTATGCTTGATCATTCGTGTGTTTTCATCGATGCGGTATAGGGCATTTTTGACCAATTCTTCTACCAGGCGTGCTTCTTTATCCATGACTTAAAATATAGGTTTCCAATTGTTTAAGACTGATTCTATTCTCATAAATGGCCTTTCCGATAATGGTTCCTTCACAACCCAATTCTGCCAATTTTGGTAACTCATCAAATGTGGAAATTCCTCCCGAAGCGATTAACTTTAATTCTTGTACCTCTTGAAGAATGCGTTGATATAATTCAAAAGAGGGACCTTCTAACATACCATCTTTACTGATATCCGTGCAGATGACATATTGAATTCCTCGTTGCTGATATGTTTTAATAAAGGGAATCAATTCTTCTTTAGATTCCTCTTGCCAACCCGATACGGCCACTTTTTCATCCATGGCATCGGCTCCTAAAATAATTTTGGCAGCACCGTGTTTTTCTATCCAACCGGTAAAAGTTTCTGTATCCTTAATCGCAATACTTCCCCCAGTAATTTGGGAAGCTCCGCTTTCAAAAGCGATTCTTAAATCATCATCGGTCTTTAATCCGCCGCCAAAATCGATTCGTAAACTGGTTTTCTTCGCTATTTGTTCCAAGACCTTATGATTGACAATGTGTTTGGACTTCGCACCATCCAAATCCACCAAATGTAAATGTTGGATACCATTCGCCTCAAACTCTTTGGCAACCTCTAATGGATGCTCATTGTATATTTTTTTTGTATCGTAATCTCCCTTGGAGAGACGTACACATTTACCATCGATGATATCTATTGCTGGAATTATACGCATTCTTTTATTCTAAAATTTGTTTATCTATGGACATCCATAAGGGGGAATCTCCTATTTTATTAAATCCATACCGCTCATACAATTCGTGGGCATCCTTGGTCTTTAAGGCTAATGTCTTCAAATTTTTTATTATCGGGTCTCTTAAAATATACTCCACAAGTATTTTTCCTAATCCCTGACCTTGAAACTTATCCAGAACAATTACATCCATGAAATATCCAAAATAAATATAATCGGTTACGATACGGGCAAATCCAATTTGCTCTCTTTTATCAGTATACATACCGAAACAATAAGAGTTTGCTATAGTTTTTTGAACATCTTCAACAGACCTCCCCTTTCCCCAATAGGTATTGGAAATAAAATTTTGAATGGCTTGGACATCCAAGAGACTTTTATCGGTCGAGATAAAATAATTTTGTTCCATTACAATCTCAAAAAATTCTCAAGGATAGTTTCTCCAACCGAACTACTCTTTTCCGGATGAAATTGGGTCCCATAGAAATTATCTTCATGTAAGGCGGCGGAATATTCAATTCCATAAAAACATTCGGCTATGGTTTCTTTGCACAATGGTGCATAAAAACTATGGACCAAATAAATATGTTCCTTTTCCTTGATGCCTTTAAATAAGTCCGACTTTAAATCAGTGATTTGATTCCAACCAATTTGCGGCACTTTAACGCTGGAAAAAAATTTCACCACATCCACATCAAAAATTCCGAGTCCGGCAGTATCGCCTTCTTCCGAGAAATTACACATCAACTGCATTCCCAGACAGATGCCCAAAACCGGTTGTTTTAGCATAGGAATAATTTTATCGAGACCACTATAGCGCAATTTTTTCATAGCACTACTCGCCTCCCCTACACCTGGAAAAATGACTTTATCGGCATTTTGGATTTCTGCTACATCATGGCTCAACACCGCTTCATAACCTAGCCGCTTAATGGCAAACTTAATGCTCTGAATATTCCCTGCACCGTAATTTATAATCACTATTTTCATTAAACTAGTATAGTGTAGTCAGTATTAAATACAAAGCAAATTATAGGACTAATTACTCTGTACACAATACTAAATACTATTTTATAGAACTCCCTTCGTGCTCGGCAAAACCATTTTCTCTACATCTCTCTTTACGGCCATTTTAATACTTTTGGCAAAGGCTTTAAAGATGGCTTCAATTTTATGGTGTTCGTTGGTACCTTCTGCTTTAATATTCAAATTGGCCTTGGCACCATCCGTGAACGATTTAAAGAAGTGATGAAACATTTCCGTAGGCATATCACCTACCATTTCACGCTTAAAGTCCGCATCCCATACCAACCAATTACGTCCCCCAAAATCAATAGCAGATTGGGCCAAACAATCATCCATCGGCAGGCAAAAACCATAGCGTTCGATTCCTAACTTGTTCCCTAAAGCGCTGTGAAAAACTTCACCCAAAGCAATACCAGTATCTTCAATGGTATGGTGTTCATCTACTTCCAGATCTCCATCTACCTTTATGGTCAAATCCATTTGTCCGTGACGGGCCAATTGGTCCAGCATATGGTCAAAAAATGCCAATCCGGTTTTGATGTCACTTTTTCCGGTTCCATCAAGGTTTAAGTTGATGAAAATACCAGTTTCATTAGTTTTTCTGTGGATTTCGGCAGTTCTATCTTTTAATTTCAAGAACTCATATATCTGTTCCCAATCATTATTTTCCAGTGCTATATAGGAATCTAATTCTTCACGCTTAATGGTGATTTCACCAGTTCCCAAATTGGTATTGTCATTGATGAAAATACCTTTGGCTCCCAGGTTTTTAGCTAATTCCATATCGGTCAATCGGTCACCAATGACAAAGGAATTTTCTAAATCGTACGCATCGGAAAAATATTCGGTCAACAAACCAGTTCCGGGTTTTCTAGTATCGGCATTTTCATGCGGAAACGTGCGATCTAAAAACACCTTATCAAATACCACCCCTTCATTTTCAAAAGACTGCATGATAAAATTATGAACGGGCCAGAAGGTATCTTCAGGGAACACATCGGTTCCCAATCCGTCCTGGTTCGTAATCATCACCAATTCATAATCCAGTTCCTTAGCAATTTTACCAAGAAAAGTGAATGCCTTGGGATAGAACATCATTTTTTCAAAAGCATCGATTTGTTCATCAACCGTCTCTTTAATGATGGTACCGTCTCGATCTATAAATAAAACTCGTTTCTTTTTCATTTCCATGCTATTCTAATAATGCTTTTAAAGCGGTAATTAATTTTTCATTTTCTACTGCAGTTCCCACGGTGAAACGCAACGTATTTTCACAAAGCGGCTGTGTTGTTCGGTTTCTAACCACGATTCCCTTTTGCAGTAATTGATTGTAACGAAGATTGGCATCATCAACCTTGGCCAAAATAAAATTGGCGTCAGTTGGGAATATTTTGGAGACGAAGGGAATCAGTTTCAAAATTGCATACAATTTATTCCGTTCCTCTAGAATGTTCACAACTTCTTTTTGAACCGCCTTTTGGTCGGATATCCTTTGAATCGCCCTTTCTTGCGTCAACTCATTGACATTATACGGAGGTTTGATTTTATTCAAAACCGCTATAATTGCCGCCGAAGCGATACAGATTCCCAAACGGATGCCCGCCATTCCGTACGCTTTAGATAAGGTCTGGGTAACGATAAGATTCGGAAATTTCGATAATTTGGACACCCAACTTTCTTCCGATGAAAAATCGATATAGGCTTCGTCAATCACCACCAATCCCGGAAAACTAGCAAGTAGTTTTTGAATAGTCTTTGACGAAAAACTATTTCCAGAAGGATTATTAGGGGAACAAATGAAAAGCATTTTGGAATTACTATCGATTTGCTTTAAGATTTCCGGAACATTGGGCTCAAAATCATCGGTCAGTAATACCTCCCTATTTTCAATTGTATTTATTCCAGAAAGCACTTTATACATTCCGTAAGTAGGTGGCAAGGTGATGATATTATCCATCTTAGGTTCACAGAAGGCTCTGAACAACAAATCCAAAACTTCATCACTTCCATTACCCAAAAGAATATTTTCTTGCTTAATTCCTTTCTGTTGCGCTAAAATGAACTTTAAGCTTCGCTGTTGAGGGTCGGGATATCGATTGACGCCATTCTCGAACGGATTCTCATTGGCATCTAAAAATACCATGGCAGAACCGTCGGATACGTATTCATCACGCGCAGAGGAATAGGGACTTAGGCCCTTAACATTTTCCCTGGTTATGTTATCTAAGTTGAACTCCATTATACTTCAATTAGGTCTCGACTAAGCTCGACCAGACAGCATTATTTATTCTTTAAACTATTTAATCGTAAGGTTACCGCATTTTTATGGGCCTGTAATCCTTCCGCTTCAGCCATTAATTCTACCGCATTACCAATATTCTGAATTCCTTTGGAAGATATTTTCTGAAAGGTCATGCTCTTCATAAAACTATCCAAATTCACTCCGCTATATTGCTTTGCATAACCATTGGTCGGTAAGGTATGGTTGGTACCAGAAGCATAATCACCAGCACTTTCAGGGGTATAATTTCCAATAAATACTGAACCCGCGTTTTGAGCATGCTTGATATAGAAACCTTCATTCGCAACACAGACAATGTAGTGTTCGGGACCGTATTCATTGATCAAGTCGATGGCCGTTTGGTCATCTTCTACATAAATCAATTTACTATTGTCAATAGCCTTTCGGGCAATTTCCTTTCGGGGTAATTCCTCCAGTTGCGTTTCCACTTCTTTCTCCACGTCATCAATCATCTGCTTGGAAGTGGACACCAAAATTACCTGACTATCGACCCCATGTTCAGCCTGACTTAACAAATCTGACGCCACAAAAGCGGCATTGGCAGTATCGTCGGCAACCACTAAAAGTTCCGAAGGTCCCGCAGGCATATCGATGGCTACTCCGTGTTTTGTGGCAATTTGTTTGGCCACGGTTACATATTGATTGCCAGGACCAAATATTTTATAGACCTGTGGAATACTTTCGGTACCAAAGGTCATTCCCGCAATGGCTTGTATGCCACCAACCTTTATAATTTTAGTTACTCCACATAAGTTTGCTGTGTATAGAATAGCCGGATTCAATTTTCCTTCCTTATTCGGAGGTGAACACAATACAATTTCCGTGCAACCGGCAATAGCAGCCGGAACGGCTAACATAAGAATCGTTGAAAACAAGGGCGCCGTTCCTCCGGGAATATAAAGTCCCACTTTTTGAATAGGCCGTTTTTCCTGCCAACAAATAACCCCCGGAGCAGTTTCTACTTCAATCCGTCCTGTTTTTTGAGCTTTATGAAAGGTTTCAATATTGGATTTTGCCAATTGTATCGCGTTCTTGAGTTCCTCAGAAACGGAATTTTTAGCCTCTTCTATTTCGGCAGCGGAAACCAACAAATCCCCTAAATTTACTTTATCAAATTGCTGGGTATATTTTTTAAGTATAATGTCCCCATCTTCAGCTACTTCCCTAAAAATGCCATTGACCAATCCTTCAATATCCGCTACCGTTTGAGTAGGACGTTGGAGAACCGTTTTCCAGTCTTCTCTATTTGGGTTATTTATCTTGTTCATTTCTTTTTATAGCAATAAGCCTTTAGCCTTTAGACCTTGGCTAATAAATAAGTATTAATTTAAGCAAAGGGCTAAAAGCCAACAGCATTTACAAAACCATTTTCTCAATAGGGCAAACAAGTATTCCTTCCGCACCTGCTTTTTTCAATTCATCGATTACTTCCCAAAATTTATCCTTGTTGATAACCGTATGAACGGAACTCCATCCTTCTTCCGCCAAAGGCAGAACGGTTGGACTTCGCATGCCGGGCAATAGTTTTAAAATTCCATCCAGTTTTTCATTAGGTGCATTAAGGAGCACATATTTGGAGGCCCTGGCCCGTAAAACGGACTGAATCCTGAATTGCAATTTTTCCAGTAATTGCCGTCGTTCATCAGAAATCTGGGGAGAAACGGCCAAAACGGCCTCGCTGTTTAGCATTACCTCTACTTCCTTCAAATTGTTCTTGAATAGCGTACTACCACTGGAAACGATATCGCAGATGGCATCTGCAAGACCTATGTTAGGAGCTATTTCCACAGAACCTGTGATTACGTGCAGGTCCGCATTTACTCCTTTTTCTTCTAAATAATTTTGTACCGTGTTCGGATAGGAGGTTGCAATACGTTTTCCTTCAAAATCCTTTACCGAATTATATTTAACTGATTTGGGTACCGCCAAAGAAACTTTACACTTGGAAAATCCCAATTTTTCCGCAATAGTAATATCCTCCCCTTTTTCTATTAATACATTTTCCCCAATTATGGCAATGTCCACAACACCATCTCTCAGATATTGAGGAATATCGCCATTTCTTAGATAAAATACTTCCATGGGAAAGTTTCTGGAAGATGCCTTTAATTGGTCTTTTCCATTATCTATTGAGATACCACAATCCTTTAAAATTTGTAATGAATCTTCGTTTAGTCGACCCGATTTCTGAATAGCAATCCTGATTTTTTTCATTTTGTAATTATGGTGTCCAAGCAATCAAAATAGGTTAAAAAATTAAACCCGCTTGATTGCTCAAACGGGTTTTTAAATATGTTGTACTACTACAATACATTCCTACCTCGCCTGAGCGTGTATATGGAAATGATGGTGTGTAGAATTATTTTTCATAATGGTGTAAAAGTAAAATCTATTTTCGATTTCTCAAAAGAATAGTTATAAAATAAACAAAAAGGTTTCTATGCAAACGAACATGAAAATATTAGTTATTCCCTAAAATCAATGGCAAACCTTCGCCCCCACCACCTACGATGACCACTTTAGAATTTGGGGACTCCGCTAATTTTAAGGTAGCATCAATACCTTTATCCTTTAGAATTTGGTCGTTCAATGATGCACTTAAAATACGGTTAGCATCTGCCTTACCTTGCGCTTCAATAGTTACTTTCTCCGCTTCCTTTTTCGCGGTCACCAAACGAAATTCATACTCAAGTGACTCCTGCTCCTGCTTTAACTTACGTTCGATGGCATCTTTGATAGTGGGCGGTAAGGTAACGTCCCTTACCAATATTTCGTTTAATTGTATATATTGTCCACTTACTATTTTTTGTGTCTCATCATAAATCTCTTGCTGAATAGCATCTCTTTTGCTGGAATACAACTGCTCCGGGGTATAGCGCCCAACTACTGAACGTGCCGCAGATCGTATTGTGGGTAGTAGAACTCGTTGGATATAATCCTCCCCTTTTTCTTGATGTAGTTTGCCCAAATCATTGCGGATGGGTTCAAACCATGCTGAAGCTTCAAGTTTAATATCCAAACCATTGCTTGATAATACATTCATCTTCTCAAGCACTTCTTGTTGCCGCACCTCATAGATAAATACCTTGTTCCATGGGGCAACAATATGAAAGCCTTCACCTAATGGTGGTTCGTCCGTAACAACACCGCCTCCAAATGTTTTATACAAAACACCCGCTTCTCCCGAGCCAATAGTTACTGCTGATTTTGATATTAGAATTACTAGTACTATTAAAATAAATATTGCCGGTAGGGCAATCTTTGGTAATTTGTCCATTCGTAGTTTTTTTAAATTAATCCAATATATTTTCTAAGAAACCATTCAGCGGCGAAAGCAATTGCAATTACCGCCAAAAGTATTCTGAAGTCTATCAAAGATACGACATTTTCAGTGCTTTTTTGTGTGGGAAGGAAGGCATCTTTTGTAGTTAGTTCGCTGAGAAGCACCTTCGCTTCAGATGGGAAATAATGTTTTCCTCCAGTGTTTTCGGCAAGCTGGGACATTTTCTTGTAATCACTGGAAACAAATTGCTTTTCTATGTCAAAATCCGATATGACGAAACTGCCCGACTCTGTAAAATCGGTATCCTTTACGGAAACTTTGAACCTATATTCTCCAGGCACTAGACTGGTCAAATCCGCCTCAAAATATCCATTTTTCAATACCATAGGAAATTTAAACGTATCTCCAGTATCTTGGTTGGTAATGGATATTTCTAGAACCGCATTAATGTCAAATATATAAGCTTCGTCGAAATACGTAGCGGAAATGTATGCCGTGTTACTTCCTTCATATCTACTAGTGTAATCTAGGTTTAATCTGTCCTTCCCCTTATCTGTTGCCATATACCTCATTAGCTTTCCGATAAACCCGTCAAAATTGGAAAAATTCCCATTATTTCTATAACTCTGAATCCTCCATTTCCAAATTCCTTCACCCAATAGAAGTCCAGTTTTTCTTGAATTATTCTCCCAAAGCGATAATAATGGTGTATTTATTTCCAATCCCTTTATCTGCATGTTTAACAATATTTCCTCCGTAATATCAAATGTCAAAGGGCCTGCATCGCTCAATAAAGGTGGGAAATCTGTAAGGTCAAAATCGGTGATATCAAACTTGGTAAAGCCATTATTTAAGGTGCCAAAGATTTCTTGTTCCGGATAGCCACCTTCTAATTGAAACTGGCTCTGGGCAGTATTAAGATAATTAAAATCAGTATGGATCCCCGCAACGAAAATTGTATTGGATTCCTTTTGATTTATATATTGAATGACATTTTTAAAATTGTCAGTGGGCTGATAAAGTAGAAATACATCTACCTCGTCCAAAACCGTATTGGCTGCCGAAGGCTTCAAGATATTTACCACACGCTGCTCATTGCTTTCTATCGCCTTTTTCAAAGCACCTATATCGGGATGCAGGATTTCCGATATTAAGGCAATATTGGTTTTCTCATCTATTATTTCTACGGAAGTCTCCCTTTTGTTGTTAACGATATTTCTTTCCGTTGAAAGTGGCTCAATAGCTACCTGTATGGTTTTAAGGCCGATGGCATCGGCATTGATCAAGGTAGTCAAGTTTTTGATATTATTTCCTTCCGATAACTGTACGGACTGCCTAAAAACAGATTTACCATCCACAGAAATGGTGACAGCGGAAGAAACGCTACCGGTTCCCTGGTAGGTAACATAAGTTTCCAAAGGAAATTTGTTGTTCAGAAAAGCATAAGTGTTCGTATTTATTGGCCCAACATTTAAATCCTCATATTTTGTAGTATCGCCAACAGTAACGGAGTACACTTTTGGACCATCTTTATTATTTGAAAAAACGTAATCCTGCCCGATAGTTTGGTTTCCATCGGACAGCAATACAATAGCCGTATTTCGTCCTAAATAAGTTGATTTTAAAAGGTTTATCGATTTACTTATATCGGTTTGACTTCCATTAAAATCAACCGTATCCAAACTTTTAAGCTCCGAATCAAAGCTATAACCGCTAATTTGAAACCTATTCGCAAGTTCTTGTGAAGACCTAAGTTCATTTAAAATAGTATTAATGGCATCGCCGTTTTCCTTTACGGATGAAGAGTTGTCTACCAGTATTGCCAAATTCGCTTTTTCCAAAGTGTAAATGGACTTGGTGAACTTCGGGTTAATTAGCAACAACAAGACTCCGAAAATTCCCAAAAAGCGTAAAAAAGCTAAAAGTAACGTGATGTTACCTTTGCGTTTTTTTTTGAAATAATATTGAATTAGTACTATCAACAGGGCTGTGACTGCAGCCAGAATAATAAATAGTACCGTTTGTATTTGCATGATTATGCGTTTCAATGATTGTTATCGACCTCTCTTGCATTATGCCTTTTAAGGTCGACCGGAAATGCGCGTTGAAGTATTACGTCAACATTCCCCCATCTACATTAAGTACCTGTCCAGTGACATATGCTGACAAATCCGAAGCAAAAAATAAGCAGGCATTCGCGATATCTTCAGTGGTACCGCCTCGTTTCAACGGAATTCCATCTCGCCATCCTTGCACCGTTTTCTCATCTAATTTTTCGGTCATTTCCGTTTCTATAAACCCGGGAGCAATTGCGTTACACCTAATATTCCTAGATCCAAGTTCCAAAGCTACCGATTTTGTGAATCCAATCATCCCTGCTTTTGAGGCGGCATAATTAGTTTGTCCAGCATTTCCTTTTACACCAACTACACTACTCATATTTATGATTGAACCTTTTCTCTGCTTAAGCATTGTCCTTTGTACTGCTTTGGTCATGTTGAAAACAGATTTTAAATTGATTTCAATGACAGTGTCAAAATCAGCTTCTGACATTCGCATAAGAAGGTTATCTTTTGTAATGCCGGCATTATTTATCAATACGTCAATAACCCCATCAAAATCTTCTAAAACCTTATTCACCAATACTTCTGCCTCATCAAAACTTGCCGCGTTGCTCTTGTACGCTTTTGCCTTCACACCGGTTGCACTTAATTCTTTTTCCAATGCCAAAGCAGGTGCTTCACTAGAACTATAGGTAAATGCGATATTAGCTCCATGTTCGGAAAATACTTTCGCAATTCCCATCCCTATTCCTCTACTAGCACCAGTAATGATGACGTTTTTTCCTTGTAAAAGCTTCATAATATAATCGATTTATATCGGGTTTATCAAATATAGGTTTTGTTTGATATATAGGCGAAAAAAAATCCCGTCGAAAACGGGATTTATAATAGTTTTAACGGGTTATTACCCCATCACTTCTTTTACTTTCTTTCCTATTTCCGCAGGAGAATCAACAACATGGATACCATGCTCGCGCATAATTTTTTTCTTAGCCTGGGCTGTATCATCACTTCCTCCAACAATGGCACCGGCATGACCCATGGTTCTACCTGCAGGAGCGGTTTCACCTGCAATAAAACCAACTACTGGTTTTTTACTACCGCTCTCCTTGTACCACTTGGCTGCATCTGCTTCTAACTGGCCGCCAATTTCCCCAATCATTACAACACATTTGGTCTCCGGGTCGTTTATTAATAGTTCAACTGCATCTTTGGTGGTTGTCCCAATAATCGGATCACCTCCAATACCAATAGCAGTGGTAATTCCTAGACCTTGACGAACCACTTGATCGGCCGCCTCATAAGTCAACGTTCCTGATTTTGAAACTATACCAACGTTTCCTTTTTTGAACACGAAACCGGGCATAATTCCAACCTTTGCCTCGCCTGGGGTGATAACTCCGGGACAATTTGGACCTATCAACCTGCAATCATAGCCTTTGATATAATTGGATGCTTTTACCATGTCAGCAACCGGAATTCCTTCGGTAATGGTAATAATCACCTTTATACCAGCACTGGCAGCTTCCATAATTGCGTCGGCCGCAAAAGCAGGTGGAACAAAAATAATGGTAGTATCCGCACCAACTTGGTCAACAGCTTCTTCCACCGTGTTAAAAACCGGTTTTCCCAAATGTTCCTGTCCTCCTTTTCCGGGAGTAACGCCACCAACAATATTGGTGCCGTATTCTATCATTTGTTCGGCATGAAAAGTCCCCTCGCTACCTGTAAATCCTTGAACAATTATTTTGGAATCCTTATTTACTAAAACGCTCATCTGCTGTTGGTTTTTATTTTAAAAGAACAAAAATATAGGTTTAACTAAGAATACTAAAGTAATCTTTAGCTATTTATTTTTCAATTTTTCTATTAACTCCGGTATTTTCTTGATGTAGGCCAATTGTTTTAATTTTTCCCTTGATTCTTCAATTGGGGTTCCGAAATAACTTTTTCCTCCTTGCACCGATTTTGTTACCCCTGTTTGCCCCATTATCACTGCCTTTTTTCCAATTGTAATTCCACTGTTAGTGCCTACTTGGCCCCATAGGGTGACTTCATCTTCAATGATAACACATCCGGCTATTCCAGTTTGGGAAGCAATCAAACACTTCTTGCCAATTACGGTATCATGTCCTACATGGACCTGATTGTCCAGTTTTGTACCCTTGCCAATTGTTGTATCACCGGTCACCCCTTTATCAATAGTGCACAAGGCACCAATATCCACATTATCCTCTAAAATTACCCTTCCACCAGAAATTAATTGGTCAAAACCTTCTGGCCTGTTCTTATAATAGAAGGCATCCGCACCTAAGACACTGCCGGCATGTATAGTCACATTGTTACCTATGATACAGTTATCATAAATAGCAACGTTGGCATGTATTCTGCAATTATCCCCAATTTTGACATTATTTCCAATAAATACATTAGGTTGTATAATGGTATTGCTGCCTATTTTTGCTGAATTGGATATCGATTTGTTAGAAGCTGCGAAGGGTCTAAAATAATTGGATAATTTATTAAAATCCCTAAATGGGTCATCGGAAACCAATAAAGCCTTACCGACCGGACAATCAACCTTCTTATTTATTAGAACAATAGTCGCCTTAGAAGCCAAGGCCTTGTCATAATACTTGGGATGGTCCACAAATACGATATCGCCTTCTTCCACCACATGAATTTCGTTCATGCCATAAACTGGAAAGTTAGCATCGCCGATAAACTCCGAGTCTATTATCTCCGATATCTGTTTTAGCGTGAACGTAGTGGGAAACTTCACCTATATTAGTCTTTTACCCGTTCCATATACGAACCTGTAGCCGTATCCACTTTTATTTTATCACCTTCGTTGATAAATAATGGAACGTTTACTTCTGCCCCTGTTTCTACTTTTGCAGGTTTAGTCGCATTAGTGGCCGTATTACCTTTTACTCCTGGTTCCGTATAGGTTATTTCCAAAACAACACTCGCCGGCATATCCACGGATAAGGGCATACTGTCCTCAGTGTTGAACATAATAGTTACTACTTCCCCTTCTTTCAATAGGCCAGGTGCGTCCAAGGCACTTTCCTGAAGTGTGATTTGGTTGTAGTCATCAGTATTCATAAAATGATAGGTTTCTCCCTCGGCATATAGAAATTGATAGGAACGTGTTTCCACACGAACATCCTCAATTTTGTGGCCTGCTGAAAAAGTGTTGTCCAAAACCTTGCCTGAAGTAACACTTTTTAATTTGGTCCTCACAAAAGCGGGACCTTTACCGGGTTTAACATGTAGGAACTCAATTATCTTGTAAATATCATTATTATACCGGATACATAATCCTTTTCTAATGTCAGAGGTTGATGCCATTTTATATGTTTACTATTTAATTTTATGAACTTGTTTCTGGTTATTCCCAAAACCTATTTAACTGTTGCTAAAGTATCCTTTCATGATACCTCTTTGTGAATCCCTAATGAATTGGAGGATTTCATCCCTTTCCGGAGTTGCTTCCATTTCCGCTTCAATTATTTGGACCGCTTGGGAATTGTTATAATTTTTCTGATAAAGGATGCGGTAAATGTTCTGAATCTCCCTAATTTTTTCCGATACGAACCCTCTTCTCCTTAAACCTACCGAGTTGATTCCAACATAGGACAATGGCTCCCTGGCCGCTTTTACATAAGGTGGAACATCTTTTCTAACCAAAGACCCTCCCGTTACAAATGCATGTTGACCAATGGATACGAATTGATGTACCGCAACGAGTCCGGCCAAAATTACATTATCACCTATAGTTACGTGCCCGGCAAGCGTTGAGTTGTTCGAAAAAATACAGTTGTTTCCCACCAAACAGTCGTGTGCAACATGGCAGTACGCCATAATCAGGCAATTCTTGCCAATTACCGTTTTCATACGATCTGAAGTACCTTTATGAATAGTGGCACACTCTCTAATGGTCGTATTATTACCAATTTGAGCGGTAGTTTCCTCTCCGTTATATTTCAAGTCTTGGGGTGGAGCGGATATTACTGCCCCCGGAAAAATATTACAATTTTTACCTATTCTAGCACCCTCCATTATAGTTACGTTAGAGCCTATCCAAGTACCGTCACCTATGGTAACGTTGTTATGAATTGTTGTAAAAGGTTCTACAACTACGTTTTTGGAAATTTTAGCGCCAGGATGAATATAAGCAAGAGGTTGATTCATTGTTAATTGTCTTTTACCCTGATGATTTGGGCCATTATTTCAGCCTCGGAGGCGAGTTTACCATTCGCATACGCCTTTGCATGCATTTGGCAAATACCACGACGTATGGGCTGCATTAAATCTAACTTAAAAATAAGTGTATCCCCTGGAACAACTTGCTGCTTATAGCGGACATTATCAATTTTCAAAAGATAGGTGAGATAATTTTCAGGGTCGGGAACGGTGGTCAACACGAGAATACCTCCCGTTTGCGCCATGGCCTCCAACTGTAAAACACCTGGCATGACCGGAGCTCCTGGAAAGTGTCCAACAAAAAACGGTTCGTTCATAGTTACGTTCTTAAGACCTATCACATGCGTATCCGACAGCTCCAATATTTTATCTACCAGTAAGAATGGTGGCCTATGTGGTAGCATCTCCATGATTTTTACCACATCCATCAAAGGAGGCTTATTAAAATCAATATTTGGTATATTATTACGTTTTTCTGTTTTTATGATTTTGGAAAGCTTCTTCGCAAATTGTGTATTTACAAAGTGACCTGGCTTGTTTGCAATAACCTTACCCCTAATTCTACTTCCAGCTAGCGCCAAATCACCAATAACATCCAGTAATTTGTGCCTTGCCGCCTCATTGGGTTGATGTAGCGTAAGATTATCCAAAATGCCGTTCGGTTTTACGGACAATTTCTTTTTGTTGAACACTTTTTCCAGTTTTTTCATTGTGGTCTCAGAGATTTCCTTATCCACGTAAACTATGGCATTGTTCAAGTCGCCACCTTTGATAAGGCCATTCTCCAAAAGCATCTCCAGTTCATGTAGAAAACTAAATGTACGGGCATCCGCTATTTCGGACTTAAAATCAGAAAGCTTTTCTAATGTTGCATTTTGGGTACCCAATACTTTGGTTCCAAAATCTACCATTGTAGTAACTTGATATTCTTCTGATGGGATAATAGTGATTTCACTTCCGGTTGCCTCGTCCTTATAAGATATGACCTCTTTTACCACATATTCCTCACGCATCGCCTCTTGTTCAACGATACCTGCCTTTTCCAATGCCTCAACGAAAAATTTAGAAGAACCATCCATAATTGGGGGTTCAGGAGAGTCCAATTCAATAATTACATTGTCAATTTCAAGCCCCACCAAAGCGGCAAGGACATGCTCCGAGGTTTGTATTTTCACACCATGCTTCTCCAAGTTTGTTCCTCTTTGCGTATTAATTACAAAGTTGGCATCTGCCTCTATAATGGGCTCGCCTTCCAGGTCCGTTCTTTTAAAGGCATAACCATGATTTTCCGGTGCAGGAAGAAATTTAATGGTGACATTCTCACCTGTATGAAGGCCTACCCCGGTAAGGCTTACCTCTTTGGCAATGGTCTGTTGTTTTTTATCGGTTGTTTTCATCGTCAATCCTTTTTTTCCAAGTTGTCGATTCTATTCATGATTTTAGGTAGGTTTTTAAAGTGTACGTATGATTTGTTATAATCCCCATAATTTAAGGCTGGAGAACCTTGCAACACCTCTTTATCCTTAACATTGCGTCCAATCCCGGACTGGGCCTGGATCCTTACGTAATCACCGATTACGATATGGCCTACAATGCCTACTTGACCCCCAATCATACAATGTTTACCTATTTTGGTAGAACCTGCTATGCCCGTCTGCGCGGCGATTACCGTATGTTCCCCAATTTCTACATTGTGCGCTATCTGTATTTGGTTATCCAATTTTACCCCTCTTCTTAAAATAGTGGAGCCAAGTGTAGCTCTGTCTATCGTCGTCCCTGCTCCAACATCTACATTGTCCTCCAAAATTACATTTCCAGTTTGGGGAACTTTACTGAACTCGCCATCATTGTTTGGTGTAAAACCAAATCCATCCGCACCTATTATTACCCCACTATGTACCATACAATTATTTCCAATGATACTTTCCGAATATATTTTGGCCCCTGCAAAAATAACGACACCATTACCAATTTTCACGTTATCCCCTATATAAACATTAGGATAAATCTTCACATTATCACCAATGGTCACATTGTTGCCAAGGTAGGAAAATGCGCCTAAATAAAGTCCTTCACCATAGGTTGCCGACTCGGCCTTAAAAACGGGCTCTTCAATACCTATTTTGTTGTTTTTCACCTGATTATAATATTCCAGTAGTTTGGAAAAGGATTTGTAAGCATCCTGCACTTTTATCAGCGTAGTACTTAAACTATGTTCAGGGACAAAATCCTTGTTTACAATAGTAACGGAAGCCTTTGTTTTATAGATGTAAGAGGTGTATTTTGGATTGGCCAAAAAAGTTAGCGAGCCTGTTTCACCCTCCTCAATTTTTGCAAGTTTATGAACGGCTATCTCTGGATTTCCATGTACTTCACCCTCTAAAATACCTGCAATTTGACCTGCTGTAAATACCATGAGCACAAAAGTAAGAAAAATAGTTAAACAGCATCTTTAGGGTAGCAGATATAATATTTGGTTACCGTTTTGGATAACGCATTCAGGTTAAGGTGGTCCGATAGCTTTGCTACGTCAACTATTTTACCGCTCTTCCTTAGAATATTTATATTCTGTTTGTGACGGTCATAAGCTTTGTTTTCTAATTGACCTTTAAAAACAAAATAGGACGTTTCTTCTATGGACAAACCCAATTTGGTTTTGGCCTTTTTTAATCTGGCGTCGAATTTTTCTTGGGATATTGGTTCTTTTTTAATCTTTATGTGAAGTAGTTTCCTGTTGATAATCATTTTACACAGTTCTGAAAGGATAAAATCTTTGTGATTTTGCCATTCCTTTAAAGCGCACATGATATCAATATCATCCAGTTTTGAGAATAGTTCCAAAGTATCACCATCAAAATGATCAATATCAATTTGCTTTTCTAGAAAATGTAGAAATGGTTGTGTAGCATTGAGCTCGGTATTGTTTCTTAAAAGAAATCGGGCCCTTTTCAAAATCCGAATTAAAAGTTGCTCCGCAACCACTCCAGTTTTATGCAAATAGACTTGCCAATACATAAAACGCCTTGCCATCAAGAATTTTTCAACCGAATAAATACCTTTTTCCTCTACTACTAATTGCCCGTCTACCACATTCAACATCGTAATTAAACGCTCTGCATTGGTGTTCCCTTCAGCTACCCCCGTATAAAAACTGTCGCGTTTTAAATAATCCAAACGGTCCATGTCCAGCTGGCTGGACACTAACTGATTCAAAAATTTTTTAGGATGTGTACCAGTAAAAATTGAAATGGCACCCGTTAAACTTCCGTTAAACATTTCATTCAATTTTTGCATAAAAAGCAATGAAATGTGTTCATGGCTAATTCCCTCTACAATACTATTTTCCATCGCATGGGAAAATGGCCCATGACCGATATCATGGAGTAAAATCGCCCCCAGAAGACCATCGGAATCTTCCTTAGTGATTTCAACTCCTTTAAAATGAAGCGCTTGAATTGCTTTTTGCATTAAGTGCATACTACCCAGCGCATGATGAAATCGTGTGTGATGGGCACCGGGATATACCAAATATGAGAGTCCCATTTGGGAAATCCTTCTCAATCTTTGAAAATAAGGATGCGCAATAATGTTAAAAATGAGGGAATCGGGAATATTAATAAATCCGTAAATTGGATCGTTGAAAAGTTTCAGCTTGTTGGGTTTTACCAAAATCACTTAATTTATCGCAAATATAACGGTTAGATGAACAAAATAATAATACTCTGGGTAGATGATGAAATTGATTTATTAAAGCCGCATATTCTCTTTTTGGAAAGTAAAAATTACGAAGTAATTACCTGTCAAAGTGGACAGGAAGCGCTGGAAGAATTGGCAAAAACCAGAGTGGATATCGTTTTTTTGGATGAAAATATGCCTGGCATATCTGGTTTGGAGACACTTAGTGAAATAAAGGTTATCGACTCTTCCCTTCCTGTTGTTATGATAACAAAGAGCGAAGAGGAATTCATTATGGAAGAAGCCATAGGTTCCAAGATTGCGGATTACCTCATTAAACCTGTAAATCCGAATCAAATTTTATTATCGCTCAAAAAGAACTTGGACCATTCCCGCTTGGTTTCGGAAAAGACGACAAGCAATTACCAACAGGAATTCAGAAAAATAGCGATGGACCTTTCCATGGTGAATTCATATGAAGAATGGGCGGAACTTTACAAAAAACTAATTTATTGGGAACTTCAGCTTGAGCAAATCGAAGACAGTGGAATGTTTGAAATATTGGAATCCCAAAAAGTGGAAGCCAACAATCAGTTTGGGAAATTTGTGGACAAAAATTATGCTAGTTGGTTTTCGGATAGTGAGGCCCCAGTTATGTCCCACACCTTGTTTAGGGAATGGGTTGTCCCAGAAATAAAGAAAGGAAAAACGCTTTTAATAGTTGTAGATAATCTTCGTTACGATCAATGGTATGCTTTTGAGGATACCATCAATTCTTTCTATAAAAAGACTACGGAAAAATCATATTACAGCTTATTGCCTACAGCTACCCAATATGCTCGAAACGCCATTTTCTCTGGACTTACTCCTTTGGATATGGAAAAAAAATACCCGGATTGGTGGAAGAACGATACTGACGACGGTGGTAAAAATTTATTTGAGGACAAATTCCTAGAAACCCAGCTCAAACGTTTAGGGTTGGATATCAAATGGGAATACCATAAGATAAGTAGTCTAAAACAAGGGAAACAGTTGTCTCAAAACTTCAGATCTCAAAAAGACAATGACCTTACAGCCATCGTTTATAACTTCGTGGATATGCTTTCCCATTCCAAAACTGAAATGGAAGTAATTAAGGAATTGGCATCCAATGACAAAGCCTACAGGTCATTGACCCAAAGTTGGTTTAAGAATTCCCCATTGCTTGAAATTATCCAACAATCTCAAAGTCTAGGAATGAGGTTGATTATCACTACGGACCACGGAACCATTAACGTAAAGTCACCTTCCAAGGTAGTTGGCGACAGGGATACAAGTGCCAATCTTAGGTATAAGACTGGAAGAAGTTTGACTTATGAAAATAATGATGTGTTAGCTGCCAAAGACCCAAAATCCATTTACCTTCCCAGCATCAATATGAGTAGCTCCTATATCTTTGCCAAGAATGATTTCTTCTTTGCCTACCCTAATAACTACAACCATTATGTTAGTTATTACAGAAATACCTACCAACATGGAGGAGTTTCTTTAGAGGAAATGATAGTCCCTTTTGTAGTTTTAGAGCCCAAATAATTTTTTTATATGACTTTAGAATATAAAGAAAGTAATATCCATCAGGTAGCTCTCAAACTTATCGAGAATTTTAATACTAGAACTATTGCCTTCCATGGCCCAATGGGAGCAGGCAAAACTACCTTAATAAAAGCTATTGTAAAAGAATTGGGTGGCAACGATGATGTGAGCAGTCCGACCTTTGGACTAGTAAATGAATATCATTATAAGGATGGGAAATTATTAGGTTATCATTTTGATTTTTATAGGTTGAATGAAGAGTCCGAAGCATTGGACATGGGAATAGAAGATTATTTTAGCACTGATGCATGGATTTTTATGGAATGGCCCGAAAAAATTGAAAATCTATTACCCGACGACCGCACCAACCTTCAAATTGAGATTTTAGGTCCTGACAAGCGAAGTATCAAACTTCTATAGTCCACAATCAATAAACTTCTTTAATAATTTTTCGTAAGAACTTTGAAAGAGATCATCGTCTTACACTAATTTTTATTGCATTTTTTCGATGAAAAACCAAAAATTCGATAAAACGTAAGATTTTCACGGTAAAATGTATAATTTTAACGTTTAATAACATTTTATTTGTCCTTTTTTTCTTACGTTTGCACTAGAGAATAACAAGTTATCTAACTAAAACCCCCTTGGAAAATGAAAAACAAAAGAAAATTTTTAGCATCTTTAGCTTTAGGTGTATTTTTATTTGCGATGGCAGCACCTGTGGTTGCTCAAAATGGAAATGGACAAGAGCAAGGTGTAGACAGAACTAAGGTTAAAATTCCTGAAAAAATGTAATTTTTAAAAATTAAAAAAAATTAAGGGCAATCAATAAATTGCCCTTTTTTTCGTTACCCTAATATCACATTTCTTAATAAAGAAAATGAATGGGACGAAATAGTAGCGAAAAAAGTGTAAAAGCGAGGAGAAAAATCATGTTAGATTCTATCATGGTTTTCTTTATAGTTATTTCGCCTTTTATTTTTAATCTTCATGAATATCTTCCTAGGGAAAAGGATAATTTTACTTTCCTTGGGATTAACATAGGGAGCAACCAATTTGCAGACGTGGCCACTTATGTTTGGTTCTTGCTAGGAAAAATAATTCCTCTTTATCTATTCTTCATCTGGTTTTTCACATGTAAGCATTGGTGGTATCATGCAATTTTAATTCCTATTGCAATGTATGCCTTTCAAATTTTTGAAGTTGTAAATTTTGATGCTAGATACGTAGATAAAGAAAATATTCTGTGGCTTTTACCGGTATGCATGGTGGTAATTCCCTTCGTTTACTTTATTCGCATTAAGCTGTACGATAAGCATGTCCATGGAATCGATTTAGAGGCAATGGACGCTGAGTTGCAGGAATTAAAGAAGAAAACGGAACTATCGGATGACGAGCCAAAAAATAATATTGATAGGCAAAACGAGGAATTGGAGAAACAATCCATTTCCGAGGAAATAGATCAAAAATTATCCACGGGAAACCTTGAAGACATGTTGAAGCAATTTCAGCACAAATTGCAGGATTGGTTGCACATTTAGCAATCCTTTTTTAAGCATTCTTTCACCCTTAATTGACCCTGAATATATTTTCCCTAAAAATTGTACATTTGAGACTATCACCGTAATCAGCGGTCTTAGTCAATACCATATGAATCAGCCAAGCTCACCTTTTAGTAAACAGCAATTGCTTCCTCAGGAAGAAACATTGGAAATATTAAAACAGAAGGGAGAGCTTTTTATTGGGATTCCAAAGGAAAACCAATATCAGGAAAAAAGAATTTGTCTTACACCAGATGCCGTAAATGCAATTACTTCCAATGGGCACAGGATTTTAATTGAATCCGGTGCTGGGAAAGGCTCTCAATATTCGGATTTGGACTATACCAACGCCGGAGGAGAAATAACAACGGATGTAAACAAAGTTTTCGGTTGCCCTTTAATTCTTAAAGTAGAACCACCTACCCTATCTGAAATTCGGCTTATTAATCCACAGACTACCGTTATCTCGGCCCTGCAAATAAAAACCCAGGACAAAACCTATTTTGAAGAACTGGCCAAGAAACGTATTACGGCTATCGCATTTGAATACATTAGGGATGACGATGGAAAATATCCGGCGGTGCGTTCCTTAAGTGAAATTGCCGGAATTTCATCAGTGCTGATTGCGGCGGAACTAATGGCCAACAACAATAAAGGGAACGGACTCATGTTTGGCAACATAAGTGGCGTCCCACCTGTGGAGGTAGTTATCATTGGCGCAGGAACGGTTGGGGAATTCGCGGCAAGATCGGCAATTGGTCTTGGGGCGAATGTCAAAGTTTTTGATAACTCCATCACCAAGCTTAGAAACATTCAAACTAATCTAAGACAGACCATCTATACATCTACCATTCAACCTAAAAATTTGTTGAAATCCCTCAAAAGGTGCGATGTGGCAATTGGCGCAACGCGTGGCAAAGATCGATCTCCCGTAGTTGTGACTAGTACCATGGTTGAAAGCATGAAAAAAGGAGCGGTCATTATTGATGTAAGTATTGATACCGGCGGCTGTTTTGAAACCAGTGAAATAACAGACCATAATAAACCTACAATTGAAAAATATGGGGTTGTTCATTATGGCGTACCCAATATCCCATCCAGATATCCCAAAACTGCAAGTGTTTCCATTAGCAATATCTTTACCCCATATTTGTTGAAAATTGGTGAGGATGGCGGATTGGAGAATTCCCTTCGCTTTGACAAAGGACTCCGAAATGGCCTTTATATGTACCACGGAATTCTCACGAATAAATCCGTTGGTGAATGGTTCGACTTACAATATAGCGATATCAATTTTCTTATTTTTTAGAAATTAATCATACCTCTTTCACATTGCTAGACAAACCCCTAGCTTTGCCGAACTAAACTTTGCACAAGGCTTTTGAATATGGCATTTATAAAACGGCTCGGGTTCTATTTATTTGGATTGTCCATAGGACTTGTTTTTTTGGCGATGTTTCTAAAGAAAAAATCGGATGAAACCGGGGTATATTTTTGCTACCTACCAAATTGCAGAACGTTGAAGGATATTAGGTCCAAGCCTTTTTATTATTCTGATGATGTTAAACAATTAATGGCTGCCAAGGCCATTGACACAAGCCAAATTAAACAATTGTTTACTGACGGGGATATCGATTTTGGAAAAAGCGACACGAAATCAAATCCCTGTAAAACATATTTGGTAGAAGGCTTATTGGACGAGGATGAAGTGATTGTATCACTTAAAAATTGTAAGGAAAAGGCCATTCTCGAATCCATTTCCTTTATTGAAAAAAACTAAATCTTCCTTCTTTTCCTTTCCTTCTTCAACAAGGACAATTCCCTACTTGTCTGTCCAGCAACCGACGTATTTTCCTCCGCCCTACGAATGAGGTACGGCATAACGTCCCGGACTGGGCCAAAAGGAAGATACTTTGCCACATTATAACCATGTTCAGCTAAATTGAAAGAAATATGATCACTCATTCCATAGAGTTGACCAAACCAAATACCAGGGTTATTCTTTTCAAGTCCATAATCCTCAATAAGCCGCATTAGTTTATAACAGCTTTCCTCGTTATGTGTACCGGAAAATAAGGAAATCGTATCTAAATTTTGAATCATGTAGCGAACTGTAGCATCAAAATTTTCATCCGTGGCCTTTTTAGATTCACAAATTGGCGTTGGGTAACCCTTATCCTCGGCCCTTTCGTTTTCTTTTTCCATATAAGCGCCCCTTACCACTTTAATGCCTATCATAAAACCATCCTCTTGAGCTCTTTTGTGTAATTCTTTCAAGTAGGGCAACCTATCCCAACGATAGGTCTGCAATGTATTGAAAACGATGGCCTTTTTCTGGTTGTATTTCCGCATCATGTCCTCTACTAAATCGTCGGCGGCATCTTGCATCCAACTTTCTTCGCCGTCGATTAATAGGGAAACATCTAGGTCATGTGCCTTTTTACAGACTTGGTCAAATCGATTAATGACACGTTTCCATTCTGCTTGCTCCTTTTCCGAAAGTTCTTTCTTTTCACTTATTTTTTGATACAAGGCAAAGCGCCCAAATCCACTTGGCTTAAAAACCGCAAAAGGAATTGCTTCCTTCTCCTTTACGAAATCGAGAATTTTTAATATTATTTTGGTGGCATTGTCAAGCGGATCTTCTTCATCTTTTCCTTCAACCGAATAATCAAGAACAGAGCACACTTTTTTCTCCCACATTCTTTCCACTACCGGTAAGCAATCCTCTTCATTCACCCCACCACAGAAGTGGTCAAAAACGGTTGCCCTAATCAGCCCTTCCACCGGTAAATGGGTTTTGATAGCAAAATTGGTCATTACCGTACCAATTTTAACAAGGGGTTCATTGGCAATCATTTTGAAAAGAAAATATGCTCTTTCCAATTCCGAATCAGTTTTCAAAGAAAATGCCGTTGCCGTATTCTCAAAAATTCCTTCCATTTATAGTATTTTCAATAGCAATCAAATATAAACACAGAATTTATATTCTTTAGATTAAAATAACCTTTATTTTGCGCTCTAAAAGCCATAAAATAGTGCTAGAATATTAAGTTAAAAATGGAGTCCATAGTTTCTGATTCATATGCCGTTCATTTTAATGAGAAGGCTTTTAAAGCTTTAAACGAAGAGTTAAGTGCCGTTAATTATTCCAAGGTTTTTATTCTGGTAGATGAAAACACCCATGAGTATTGTCTTCCACAATTTATGGCGCAAATCACTGGGGATTATTCCTTTGAAATCATAGAGATTGAATCCGGTGAAATCAATAAAACCATTGAAACTTGTGTTGGCGTTTGGGAAGCACTTTCAGAACTTGGTGCTGATAGACAAAGCATCCTTATTAATCTTGGGGGCGGTGTGCTTACGGATTTAGGTGGATTTGTAGCTTCAACTTTTAAAAGAGGAATCGCTTTTATTAATGTGCCCACTACCCTATTGTCCATGGTGGATGCATCAGTTGGAGGAAAGACGGGAGTAGATCTGGGATCTTTAAAAAATCAGGTTGGGGTTATCAACCAACCCATAATGGTGCTTGTAATCCCGGATTTCCTTGACACTTTGGAAGAACGACAGGTAGAAAGCGGATTTGCCGAGATGCTTAAGCATGGCTTGATTAAGGACAAGCATTATTGGAATAGCCTAACGAAAGTTTCCGAATTGGCAGAAATGAAAGACCACATTTTAAAATCCGTAGCGATTAAAAATGAAGTGGTCCTCATTGACCCAACGGAGCAGCATCTTAGAAAAATATTGAATTATGGCCATACTTTAGGTCATGCCATAGAATCCTATTTTTTAGAATCGGAAAACAAATCGACATTGTTGCATGGTGAAGCAATTGCAATAGGTATGATAACGGAAGGATATCTTTCCCATAAATTAACCGGTTTGTCACTTACCGAACTTGAGGAGCTTAAAAAAGTCTTGTTGCTACATTATAAAGGTGTAGTGTTCACTGATGAGGATATTAATAAAATATTGAAGCTTTTAATATTCGATAAGAAAAATTCCCATGGTAACATCAATTTTGTACTCCTTAAAGAAATAGGCGAGGCAGTCAGGGACGTACATATTCCCCATGAACTATTCCATGAGGCTTTCGCTTACTACATGGAATAAAAACTTCATATACTAAAAAAGGCTGTTTCACAACTCTTTGGAACTATCAAAGGGAATTATAGTTAGTTTAGGTCCAAGCGAATAACCAACCAAACTAACCAATTTGATTTATGACCAGACGTTTAATAGATTACCGGAAACTAGACCACCATTTAGCTAAAATGTTAATCGACAACTATCCATACGGATACGGGGATGAAGACATCATAACATTTAAGAATGGTGGTGGAGAAATTATTGAGGCGGTAGAACTTAGGACAGAAGACACTTTGTACCTGGTTAAAATAAGTAAAAGCCTGTCCAACTTCATTGCCAACTTTGAAGAAAATATAGAAAAGGAGCTTGAAACAAAGACTCCTGAAGAGGTAATGGAAAGTGATGAATTCACACCAGAACTAGAAATGAATTTTGATGATGAACTTGAGTCCGAAATAGACTTTGATTGATAAGAAGTTTTTTACCCTACAATTTCATCATTCCAAACAACAACAAATCAAAACTTGTAATTTTCTGCAGGTTCCCTACCTGTCTGAACAAATTATTCCGTTGTCCTCCGTCCCTAGTTTGAATATTGGCCAATGAATTAATAAAAATTCACAACCATTCTTCCCTATATTATCATTTCCCTATTTCAGACGGTAGAGTATAAACCTTTTAATATCATGCGATGACTAGAATATTTTTTTGCAAGAATAGAGGACTTCTACAATTCTGCACTATTAAAATTTTCATGCTTTTTGCACCATAACTTTCACCTAGGGCAACCCAGTATCTGTTAAAGACTTAAGATTATTGGAAGTAATCTTATTTTTAGTAATAATAGGATTTAACAAATTAATATTTAATTGAGTATTTTAATCTAAAGATATATGCTATCACTAATAGTATTTATTAATAGATTTGAAAAAATGCATAATAATGCGCATTAAAGCCTATTTAAGTAACTGTACAATACTTATTTTTCTATCCGTTACCTTGTGGACTTGCACCAATCCAGTTTCACCAGAATATAATTATATTGAAGATGTAATTTATATTGAAGGTTTTCTTGGCACAACCGAAGGATCATCTTACGTTAATATAACCGAATCTGACGTTGCCAGATATTACCGAAATATTTTTGTAACTGGTGCTACCGTGTTTTTTATTAATTCTGAGTCAGAAGAAAGAATACAACTGTTTGAAGAAAATGCACAATATATTCCTGATACCAATTTCAAGGGAGACCTAGGTGAACAATGGTATTTAGAAGTTAATTTACCCAACGGAAAACAATACATTTCAGAGATTGAAACAATCAATCCGTCTGTACCAGTAAAGGATGTTAGCTTTAGATATGATAGGCAATTAGAATTTGTTGAAGATTTTGAAGAATACGTTCCGGGACATGAAGTATCGGTTACTTTTGATGACCCCGAAAACCAAGTTAATTATTATTATTGGCGCTTTAAAACCTATGACAAAGCAGAAATCTGTAAAATTTGTACCCAAGGATTTTTTAGGAATAATAATTGTATTACTGATACTACCATAGATTACTACACATACTGGTGTGAATCTGATTGTTGGCAAATTGACTATGGCAACAAAATCTTTATTTTTTCTGACAAGTTATCCAATGGAAACACTACATCTTCCCTACCCGTAGCCAATGTTCTATTGACCAGAAAAACAAAAATACTAGTAGAAATACAACAATTTTCTCTTACTCCAAAGGCTTATGATTACTATAGAGCAATTAAGGACCTTGTTGATAATAATGGTGGATTCAATGCCCCGTTACCTGCTGCACTTGTCGGAAACATGTACAATCCTGAAGAACCCAACGAATATGTTTTGGGTAGGTTCACCGCATCATCTGCATTTAAGGAAACGGTGATTATAGATCGTACCATGATAGAAGAGAATCCAATAGTCAATCCAATTATACCTAAGCCAGAACCTCCACCTACTGGCCCAGGTCCTACTTATCTTTTTGCGCCATGCGAAGAAAGCCGGTATAGAACCTCAATTGCACCAGAAGGATGGATAGATTAATAGTAGAAAAATGACACAGCTACAAACTTGGTTTATTATAGTTATTCTTTGTTTAACTGCTCCTCATATTATTTCAGCACAGGAACACACATTATCTTTTCAAATATTGGAAAATATTACCAATAAGCCCATTGAAGATGTGCAGATTATTTTAACACCCTGTTCTTGTGGCGGAGTTACGGATAACAATGGCGAGTTCAATATTCAACTAGCTAAGGGGACATATAACGCGAAAATATCATTCATTGGATTTAAAACGATAGAAAAGGAAATCATACTTGATAAAGATGTTAAGCTTAGACTAATTCTAAACGAAGAGCAGGAACAACTCTCAGAGGTTATATTGAGCGCAAAAAGAGTAAGTGACCAATTAGAAACACCCCAAATGGGAGCTGTTAAGATGACGTCCATAGAACTAAAGAAAATGCCGGCAGCAATCGGAGAAGTCGACCTGTTAAGGGGCATGACGTTGTTGCCCGGTGTCAACAATGCGGGTGAAATAAGTAATGGACTTTCGGTTAGAGGAGGTTCCCTAGACCAAAATCTTTTATTATACGATTATGCTCCAGTTTTTAATCCTACCCATTTATTTGGTTTGTTCTCTGTTTTTACACCCGAGGCTATTTCTTCCGTGGACCTTTATCGCGCTAACATTCCCGCACGATATGGAGGAAGAACGACCTCCGTTTTAGATGTGAAAGTTAAGAATCCCTATGTTGATAAGCTTAAATTAAGTGGGGGTATTGGATTAGTCTCAAGCAGGTTATCTTTAGAAACTCCCATCATAAAAGATAAACTTTTGCTCTATGCAGGAACCCGAGCAGGATTTACCGACTTCCTTCTACCCATAGTCTCAAAACGATTGGAGAAAACAAAAGCCCGATTTTATGACCATACCGTTAAACTACTTTACATTCCCACCGAAAAAGACCAGATTTCCTTTACAAATTTTTACAGTAAAGATTTTTATCAATTGGATTTAATTGCCCAAATCGAAAACGTAAATGCCAAAAGCAATCAATATGATTTTAAAACACTGAACAATACTTTAAATTGGACTCATTCATTTAATGATAATTCTAGTTTAAGAACTGTCGTTTTAAATAGTAATTACACTCCAAAAACATTATTTCCTGAAAGTGACAATAACAACGTCATAGAATATGAATCCCAAATTAATTTTCTTAGTATATTCTCTGAGTACTATAAAAAAGTTAATAATGGACTAGATTATTATGTAGGAATACAAGGCAATAAATATAAAATCAAGCCTGGTAAATTAGACCCTGGAAATGCAAACAGCGTGCTTCCTGTTACCTTAGATGAAGAGAACAGCTATGAATTATCGCCTTATGCCAACATTAACTGGAACCCAATAAAACCTCTAACCCTTTCGGGAGGAATACGATTTACGAACTTTACGTTTGTTGGACCTTATACCCAAGCCACTTTTAATGATGATACAGGGGAAATTACCAGTGTTACAGAATTTGATAAGGGAGAAAAGGTCAAAACTTATAACGCGCTAGAACCTAGATTGGGAGCAAACTTAAAATTGTCAGAAAACACTTCATTAAAGGTTAGTTATGCACGATTGAATCAGTATTTGCAAAATATTTATAATTCAACAACTCCTTTACCTACATCCAGATGGAAAATTTCGGACCCTAATATACAACCACAAAGAAGCGATACGTATAGTGCTGGTATTTATCAGAATTTGGACAATAACAATTTGGAACTCGGTCTTGAGGGCTACTATAGAAATTCTGTTAATAATCTTACCTATAAGCCCGGTGCTAATTTCTTTTTGGAAGAGTATCTGGAAAGAGATGTAGTGCAGGCTAAGGGAAAAGCGTACGGGGTGGAATTCAGTTTAAAAAAACCGAATGGAAAAGTAAATGGATGGTTAAATTACACTTGGTCTAGAAGTTTTTTAAAAACAGAGAGTGTAAGGCTAGCGGATAGGGTTAATAATAATTTATGGTATCCTTCAGATTTTGATAGACCACATGTTTTTAATGGCACGGTAAATTTAGAAGGGGACAAATACAACACCTTAAGTTTTAATTTCACAGCTCAAACAGGGCGCCCATACACAATAGCCAATGGATACTTTAGCCTAGAGGATATAGAAGTTCCTATATACCTTGAACGTAACAATAATAGATTAAAGCCATATCATCGGCTTGATCTTTCCTGGAAAATAAAATATAGTAAAAAATTGAATAGACGTTGGGTGGGTGATTGGACTTTTACCGTGTATAATTTATATGCAAGAAAGAATCAGTACAACTTGTATTATACACAGCGAAATGGCAATGAAAATGCCAACATATTCTTTGGAAGTCCATTGGGTTCTTATGAACTTACTATAATGAACAGCCCTATTTTTTCACTGACCTATAATTTTGTTTTTGATTAAAGAGTGATAAGGAAATTAAGTGCGAACTTAAAATGGATAAGTGACTTAGGTTTCTTAACACTACTGCTTTTGGAAGTATCTTTCCATCAATATTTTTGCGTGGTGTCTTTGATGTCCACTAATAACAAAACCTAGTGCACCCACGCTCCAAGGCATTCCACTTGCTGTTCCTATACGGGTAAGCTTTTCTTCGGACATTAATTTGAACATATTAATGGTCACGTCACGGACTAAAATAAATTCTCTTATAATACTTTCAGTGGTTCTTACTTCGCTATCACTTTCCAAAACGTAATCGTCCTGTTCAAATCCTGGTAAAGGGGTCATATCATTTCTTGAAAATCGAAAAGCCCTATATTGAAATATACGTTCTGTATCTATTATATGAATAAGTACTTCCGCAACAGTCCATTTTCCTTCTGCATAGCGATAACCTAACTGGTCAGCAGTTAATTTGTCCGCAAAGTTTACAAACTGTTCCTTTTCCTCTTCAAGACAATTCAATAGTTCTTCACTACTATCAATCATCTTTAAGTAAGTAGCATAAAAATGTCCAAACTCATTTTCTTGTAAATCCTTTTTTTTCATAGTTGGAATTTTTTAAAATCCAGTTTTAAACTAAAAAGCCCAATCATTAAATGATTGGGCCCTAATGAAGAATTTTTTGATATTATAATTCGTTAAAAATAGTATGCATTAAACGCTTCTTATCATTGAAACTTTCTTCCAAAGAAATCATCGTTTCCGTTCTGCTAATACCATCAATATCATCAATCTTGAAGATAATATTCTTTGCGTGAGTAGTATCCTTTGCCCTTATCTTACAAAAAATATTGAATTTGCCTGTGGTAATATGCGCTATCGTTACATTTGGAATCTGATTTAATCTTTCCAAAACAAATTTGGTCTGATGCGTTTTCTCTAAGAATATCCCCACGTAAGCAATGAATGCATAGCCTAATTTCACGTAATCCAAAGTTAGGGAGGAGCCTTTAATGATACCGGCTTCTTCCATTTTTTTAACGCGTACATGTACGGTACCTGCTGAAATTAATAACTTTTTTGCTATGTCGGTAAAAGGTGTTCTGGTGTTATCAATTAACATATCCAGAATCTGATGGTCTATTTCGTCTAATTTAACTTTTCCCATGATTGGTTATTTTTGGGCAAAAATAGTTAATTATGAAATTAAATTCAGTAAAAGTTGATTTTATTTAACAAATGTGGAATGGTTTGAGTGCTTTGTACCTAAATGTTCAACAAATTTATTTTACAATTTCTGTAATCCCTTTATTTGATAACCATTCTAAATCCTCTTGTTCTAAACAGTTAACCACTTTATGCCCAAAATACTCATTACTTTCATAGAATTTATCGGCCACTTCCGGTTCAAAAGAGATGCTGCCATTATTTAAAACTTCTTTATATAAAACTCCAATCGAATCTAAGTTTTCCAAGGATTTATCCAATATCCCGGCATTTTTGATGAGCACATCATAAAACAGTTTTCCATTTTCGGGTATGGTTTTATAATCCTTAACACTAAATCGTCTTAAACGTTTAGAAATAATAATATCTAATGATTCCAATAACGCTATAAAAATATACTTACGCGTTTCCTCCCTTGAATAATCGCCGGGAAAGTGACCTGCCTCAAAAAGGATAGTAGGTGTATTGGTCATTTGAAAAGTGTCCCCCACACAATTTGAATTAAAGGAATCATCATAGCGCCCTACCATCCCTGGGATAAATTCCTGCAGTTTTTTATTCATCCCTGCAATCAATTGCATACTTACTGCTCTGGAATCCGAAAGATTCCTTTTCTCATCAAAAGCTGGAGCCAGGAATGAAATTGATGCAGGTTTTTTGGTCCTGCCTACATTGTAAATTGTTCTTTGATCATGCAGATTGTAGCAATAATTCGGCTGAAACTCCTCAAAGCATTCTTTAAGTATAATACTTTCTGGCTGGGTAAGATTCTGTGCATCCCTGTTCAAATCAATTTGATTCGCATTTACCCTTGTATAAGCTTTGGCGCCATCAGGATTCAAAATTGGAATTATCTTAATGGTAAAACTTTCAAAATATTTAGCCGATTCTGTCTTAGAAGTTTGGAAGAAGTTTAAAAGATCTATAACTGCCTTTGTAGTGGTAGATTCATTACCATGCATTTGAGACCACATAAGAATGCGGATTGGGCCTTTACCAAAAGTGATGCTTTTTATTGGTTCACTTTGAACCGACTTACCTAATACCTCCACCGAAAAACGACTGTCCAATGCAGGTATAAAACCAGAAATATGTTGATTTGTAATATAACGCCCAGCAACCTCTTTTACCTTAACCTTATTAAAGAGAACATCTTTCAATACGAACAATTTTACAGAGTTGTCAAAAATACTACAGATAAAATTTACAATTGTAAACATTTATTATCACTTTTTGTAATAAATTATTTTAGTCAAATTCAATAATCTAACACATAGATTTAATTTTAAATTAAAAAATTATATACCAATGTATTACAATATCTTTTTCGAACTTTTAGTTTAAATAAAATAGTGACATAAACTTATTTTATTTGTCAAACTGTAATAACGATTCTTAATTAGATGTAACTTTGTAAACCATTATGAACAACGAAGCCATCATAAAAAGACTAGGTGAAATTCTTGAGCATTACGAACTGTCAGCGGCAGCATTTGCTGACAAAATTAATGTACAACGTTCTAGTCTCTCCCATTTATTGAATGGCCGCAACAAACCTAGTCTTGACTTTGTGATTAAAGTTGATGAAGCCTTCCCTGAAGTAAATCTTAATTGGTTATTATATGGAAAAGGTAGTTTCCCTTATAATCCATCAGATAATTTTGGCGAAACAGTTTCCATGGAAAAAAGTGTTTTTGAAAAGAAATCGAAACAATTTCCAAATAAGCCCATAGAACGAATAGTTCTTTTTTATAAGGACGGAAGCTTTAAGTCTTTCACAGAAGAATAAGTAGCTTGTACATTCATATTTCCTTTCAAAACATATTCCATATATACTAATTTGATTATTTTGCAGGGATGTATATAAGGTTCATAATTGGTCTATTTTGCACAATGCTACTTTTCTCATGCTATCAACCAGAAAGGGACTGCAAATCATATAGAACTGGCAGTTTTAAGTTTGATTACGAAATTGGCGACTCAATAAAATCAGGTCGGTTTGTTAGGGATGAATCGTTAAGTATTGACTACTACGAGGATAAAATTGATACTGCCACGGTTAGATGGTTCAATGATTGTGAGTTTGTGCTTCAAGATATCAACAGTAAAGCGGCCATTCAATATAAAATAATTAGCACCACGGATAGCTCATACACTTTTGAGTATAAAAGCGCGGTTAAAAACCCAAACAAAAAATTAATTGTTAAAACCGGAACTGCTTATCTAATCAATTGATTATTTTAATAGTGTGTTCTAATTTAAAAATTCAATCATGAAAAACGCAGCCAAAAAGAATTCAGCTGTTTCCAGAAGATCTTTTGTCAAGACTACTGCCCTAGCCTCTACCATTTTTATTGTACCTCGCCATGTATTGGGCGGGCAAGGTTTTATTGCCCCAAGTGATAGGCTAAACCTTGCAGCTATTGGAGCAGGCGGAAAAGGAAGTAGTGATATCATGAACGCATCCGTATCCGGTCGGGAAAAAGTTTCCGCCCTTTGTGACGTTGATTTTTCAGGTTCGGCATCGCAATCAGTTGAAGCCTTTCCAAAAGCTAAGCTTTATAATGATTTTAGGGTAATGCTGGACAAACAAAAAAATATTGATGCGGTTACCATATCTACTCCAGACCATGTTCATGGTCCAGCAGCAAAATGGGCAATGGAAAGGGGTATCCATGTTTACGTTCAAAAACCGATGACCCATAATATAAGGGAGGCCAGAATGTTAACAGAAATGGCAAGAACCAATAAAATCGTAAGTCAGATGGGGAATCAGGGAGGTTCCAACCCACTGCTTAATATGGTTCAAAAGTGGATTGATGAGGATAAAATAGGAGCAGTTTCAAAAGTTCAAGTTTGGACAAATAGGCCGGTATGGCCACAAGGAGGACAAATGCCGGAGCCCGATGCCAGCAAAAAACCCGAGGACCTTTACTGGAACTTATGGCTGGGGCCAGCTCCCAAGCGCGCCTTTACCCCAAACCTACACCCGTTTAATTGGAGAGGCTGGTGGGATTACGGTACGGGAGCCCTTGGTGATGTCGGCTGCCACTTGATAGACATCCCTTTTAGAACGCTAAATTTGAAATATCCAACAGATGCCGAATGCAGTGTTGGTTCCGTATTTTCCCAAATGTGGACACCGGATTACCATCCAGAAGGTTGTCCAGCTTCATCTTTTATCACTTTGCATTTTGATGAAACCGAAAAGACAAAATCTAAAATTGAAATGACCTGGAGCGATGGTGGTATAAGACCATCACATCCTGACATCATCCCGGCAAACGATGATATTGGAGGTAACAATAGTCAGAATGGCGTGTTGATTATTGGCGAGAAGGGTATTATTTCTACAAACATCAATGACAGTTCTCCGCTTATGCCCAAACTCTACCTAAACGATGGTACTACAGAATTCGGACCTGAAGTCGAGGAAAACCTAGAACCTGAATACGGCCATCAACGCAAGTGGGTGGATGCTTGTAAGGCAGGCTTTAATAGCCCCGAACATCAAGCCTTGACATCTTCATTCGATTATGCCGGACCAATGACGGAAACTGTTCTTATGGGCAATCTGGCTATTCGGAGTTATATGCTTCAAAAGGAGAATAGCGAGGGAAAAATGGAATTTTTTGCGCGTAAAAAATTACTATGGGACGGTGAGAATATGAGAATTACCAATCTTGAAGAAGCAAATCAATTTGTAGGACGCACTTATCGAGAAGGCTGGGAAGTTTAAAAACTCCCAGCTATATTTAGAACTATCAATTAGTTCGGCCTGCTAAAGGCAAGTTCCGGGTTCTCAGCTTGTTGTTTTTTGAACAAACGTTGTTGCTGTTTAACCGTCATAGTGCTGCCATCATGGCTCCATCCTGGAGGGCCAAATATGTACATCAGTTTATGGGATAGCTTGTCCACTTTTTTAACATCCGCCCAAATATCCTTGAATTCATGGGTAAGTATAACGATAGGGTTATAGGATTGTGGCGCGTGGATTACGCCAAATTTTACTTCAACATCATCGTCTAATTCCTTCCAAGTGCCGAAAATCTTATCGAAAATATTCAAAAATCCTCCATGATTCTTGTCCAAATATTCCACGTTCTGGGAATGGTGCACTTGGTGCATGGTATGTGTATTGAATATTTTTTCTATCCAACCCATTTTTGGAACATATTTGGAATGTAATTGAAATTGCCAGAATGATTCAATAGCCAACGCAAAAATGACTACTTCTACCGGAAAACCAATTGCTGGCATCCACATGTAGAAGAAAGGTTTGTATAATAAAGTAAACCAACCGTTTCGTATTGCTGTACCTAAATTAAAATGGTCCGAGGAATGATGAACAATATGTGCGGCCCACAATAAACGTATTTCATGATTTGCCCTATGAAACCAATAATAGGTAAAATCGTCCGCCAACTGACAAAGCAGAAAAATATACCATTCATACCCAAAAGACTTGTAGCCCATGATATTGGTACGTACCCCGTCAACCATTGGGTTAAAAAGTTCATAAGTGAAGTTGAAAACTACAATGAGTACCGTAACCTTTAATAATGGTCCCAAAATGGCAGACCCAATACCCATAGCGCCACTAGCCATCAAATCCTTCCACACATATAAATCCTTATCACCATGAGTGTGACTATAGGTTATTTCCAGTAAAATAAAAGCTATAAAACAGGGTACTCCGTAAATTAGGGGGTTTGTTAAATCCATTCCTTTAATGCAAATTTCCGCTAAATATAGACATTAATACGACCATAAACTTAATTGTTCAATCTTTCACGGCTAAGAACCTTAGATTCAAACAAATTTGCTAAACAATTTACTTGTCCTGTCTTTTCATTAATATTTTATTCTGTTCAGTCATCAACTTCTCCAAATTAGATAACAATTCTATTTGTTTTGGAGTTTCAACTTCTTTATTTTCAGGGTCTTCTGATTTTTCCTTAAATCGATTAATAAATTTTATCATTATGAAAATGGCAAAAGCTATTATAACAAAATCCACGAGGGATTCTATCATTTCCCCGTAGCCAATAGCCACTTCCTCCATTTTGTCTGTTCCTTCCCTGAGAATTAATTTTTTATTTTTTAGATTAACATCATCGGTAAGGAGAGAAAGCGGAGGCATTATTATTTTAGACACTAGGGCATTTACAACATTATTGAACGCGGTGCCTATGATAATACCAATAGCAAGATCTATCATATTGCCTTTTACCGCAAAACTTTTAAAATCTTTAAAGAAATTCCTCATTATTACTTAATCGAATAGCGTTTTTTGTTCATCTCCAGCATCGTCTTTTTTGGGTTTGCTTGTTTCAGATTCACCTGAGTCAACACTTTCCTCGTCTACCACTTCCATATCATTGGCTTCCATGGCAGCCGGTTCTTCGTAGGGTAACGGATCTAGCAAATTGATGTTTTTAACCTTTTCTGTAATCAATTGATTCCCCATGGCCTTAATGCCTTTTACCGCAATAAAATCCTCAATATCAACATTCAAACTCTCCTTCGGCTCCTTCCCTCTTGGTTTAGGGAATTCTATTTCTATAACAGGTCTCCAATCCGTTGACACCAATTCCAAATAAGATTTAGGATGCTCGGTAATAAAAAGTTCCTCTTTTTGTTCGGTTTCAATTAAAAACCGTTTTACGTAAAACCGTTCCTTTTCCCCTTCCCAATAAATAGCGGATATAGGTTTGTTATGATTCCATTTTTCCAAAACAATCATATCATCATCAAAATGAGAAGTAAGAACCGGTAAAATTGTTTTTGCAACTCCTTTTTGATTGATGATGAGCAAAAGGTCATCTGCCCTAAATTCTCCAATAAGTTCTCCTCTACCATCAACATTAAGTCGTCTCACCACATCATCAAACCAAATTTTCCTTGGTTTTAAGGTTGAAAGCCCTTTTTCTTTGAGTTCTATTCTTTTAACGGAGTACTTGGTAACAATATTACCCTTGGACGACCTACCTTTTATTAGAACATCGGAAAAATCGATATCCCATTTCAGTTTTTTGATGCTCCCTACCTGCCGTAAATTCACCGTAACAACTTCTGCCTCCCCATTAGGATTCGCGGAAAAGTAAAGTACTTGGGAGTTTGGCTTTCCCGTGGTTAGGTCGTAAACTTTATCACGTGTAATACTGGTCACATTAAATCGTTTTATGTAAGTGGCACCACCTTTCCCGTCTTTGTATATCATATTATAAGTGGTACGCGCATCCTTTTTCTTGAAAACCGCCACATGAAGAATTCCCTTACCGATAAAAGTTTTGGAATCCACCTTGGTCACCATCATTTTACCATCCGAGGTGAAGGCTATAATATCATCAATATCACTACAATCCGTAACATATTCATCCCTTTTCAAGGAGGTCCCTACAAATCCTTCTTCCCTATTTACATAGAGCTTTGTATTTCGGATAACAACCTTAGTGGCCTCAATATCGTCAAATATCCGAATCTCCGATTTCCGCTCGCGGCCATTCCCATATGTGGTTTTCAGGTTGCTGAAATAATCGATTGCAAAGTCAATAAGATGTTCCAAATGATGCTTTACTTGAGCTATTTTTTCCTCAAGGGACTCCAAGTGTTGTTGAGCCTTGTCCAAATCAAATTTGGATATTCTTTTGATTCGAATTTCAGTTAAGCGAACAATATCCTCTTCTGTAACTGCGCGTCTTAGATGTTTTGTAAAAGGCTTCAACCCTTTATCTATGGCTTGAATAACCCCTTCCCAAGTCTCCTCTTCCTCAATATCGCGATAAATCCGGTTTTCAATAAAAATACGCTCTAAGGAAGCAAAATGCCATTGTTCTTCCAATTCCGAAAGTTGAAGCTCCAGTTCTTGGCGCAACAACTCTACGGTGGCATCCGTTGAACGTTTTAGCATTTCCGTTACCCCTATAAAAAGAGGTTTGTTATCTTCAATAATACACCCAAGGGGAGAAATAGACGATTCACATGCCGTGAAGGCATACAGAGCATCTATTGTTTTATCCGGGGAAATTCCTGGTGGCAAGTGAACCAATATTTCCACATCCGCTGCGGTATTATCTTCTATTTTCTTAACTTTTATCTTTCCTTTATCGTTCGCTTTTAGAATAGAATCTATTAAAGAAGAAGTATTAGTACCGTAAGGTATTTCATTGATTACCAGAGTACTTTTATCTTGTTGAGATATTTTTGCACGTACCCTTATTTTACCTCCGCGCAAACCATCATTATAATTTGTAACATCAATAATACCCGCTGTTGGAAAGTCAGGAAACAGTTTAAATCGCTGTCCTTTAAGGTGCTTAATTGAGGCGTCTATTAACTCGATAAAATTATGGGGTAAGACTTTAGTCGAAAGCCCCACTGCAATACCTTCCGCGCCTTGGGCCAATAATAAAGGAAATTTAACCGGTAGGTTTACCGGCTCTTTTTTCCTGCCATCGTAGGATGATTGCCACTCCGTAATCTTGGGGCTAAAAACTACCTCCAAGGCAAATTTGGAAAGACGTGCTTCTATATATCTGGAAGCCGCTGCGCTATCTCCGGTCAGAATATTTCCCCAGTTCCCTTGCGTATCGATCAAAAGGTCTTTTTGACCAATCTGGACCATTGCATCCGCTATACTGGCATCCCCATGTGGGTGATACTGCATGGTATGACCCACAACATTCGCGACTTTATTGTAACGACCATCATCCAATTCCTTTAAGGAGTGCATTATTCTCCGCTGCACAGGCTTAAACCCATCTTCTATTGCAGGCACGGCACGTTCTAGGATTACGTAGGAAGCATAATCCAGAAACCAATCCTTGTACATTCCACTTACCCTGGTCAGAGCATCGGAAGTACTGTCGTTAGTTAATTCACCAGCAGATAAATCGTCATTCTGTTCCTCGTTCAGTTCGTCATTTTCTTCCATTCAGAAGCAATCGTATTTACTTGGTTTATAATTGTTTTTCCTCTATTAAGTCTACTTCTACTTTAAGATTCTCAATAATGAACTCTTGTCGATCAGGCGTGTTTTTCCCCATATAAAAACTCAATAGTTCTTCAATGGACATCGCCTTATCCAACATCACCGGTTCCAAACGTATATCATCTCCGATAAAATGCTTGAATTCATCCGGAGATATCTCCCCTAATCCCTTAAAACGCGTGATTTCAGGTTTTCCCGATAACTTATTTATGGCGTGCTGCCGCTCCTCGTCACTATAGCAGTATATGGTTTCTTTTTTATTTCTTACCCTAAACAATGGAGTTTGAAGTATGTAAAGGTGGTTTTCCTTTATCAATTCAGGGAAAAATTGAAGAAAGAAAGTTATCAATAACAATCGGATATGCATTCCATCCACATCGGCATCCGTCGCAATGACTATATTATTATACCTTAAATCCTCAATGGACTCCTCTATGTTCAACGCTGCCTGTAGCAGATTAAACTCCTCGTTTTCGTAAACTATTTTCTTGGACATGCCATAGGAGTTCAACGGTTTTCCCCGAAGGCTAAAAACTGCCTGCGTATTTACGTCTCTGGACTTGGTGATAGAGCCGGATGCCGAATCCCCCTCCGTAATAAACAACGTGCTATCCAATCTGTTTTCTTTCTTCATGTCGCCTAGATGAACACGGCAATCCCTGAGCTTTTTATTGTGAAGATTGGCCTTCTTTGCACGGTCGCGTGCAAGTTTTCGTATTCCTGACAGCTCTTTGCGCTCCTTTTCGGCCATCACGATCTTACGCTGCAACTTATCAGCTGTATCTGGGTTTTTATGTAGATAGTTGTCTAAATATTTCCCAACAAAGTCATTAATGTAGGTCCTGACCGTAGGGAAATCGCCACCCATATCCGTAGAACCCAATTTGGTCTTGGTCTGGCTTTCGAATACCGGTTCCATCACCTTTATGGCAATTGCAGAGATTATCGATTTTCTAATATCCGAAGCATCATAATTTTTACCATAATAATCTCTAATAGTTTTTACCAAAGCCTCTCGAAAAGCGGATTGATGCGTACCCCCTTGCGTAGTATGTTGCCCGTTTACGAATGAATGATATTCCTCACTATACTGGGTTTTACTATGGGTAATCGCAATTTCAATATCATCTCCTTTTAGATGAATAACGGGATACAACATGTCATCCATGTTGTTATTATCCTCCAGTAAATCTTTCAGGCCATTTTCGGAATGGAATTTTTCCCCATTAAAGATTATGGTCAGTCCAGGATTTAAATACACGTAGTTTTTGAGCATTCGCTCTACATATTCATTACGATATTTAAAATTCTTGAAAATAGCTTCATCTGGGGTAAAAGTGACTTTGGTTCCTTTCCTTTTGGTGGTCTCTATAGGACCTTCCTCATTTTCTAAATTCCCACAGCTGAATTGCGCGGTTTTTACTTGATTTTCCCTTGAGGACTGCACTTCAAAAAAACTGGAAAGCGCATTTACCGCCTTTGTACCTACACCGTTAAGTCCTACGGATTTTTTAAATGCGCGACTGTCATATTTACCTCCAGTATTCATTTTGGAGACCACATCCACCACCTTTCCTAGCGGAATACCACGGCCATAATCACGGACCTTCACTGTTTTGTCCTTTATGACAATTTCTATGGTCTTACCGGAACCCATTACGAATTCATCGATACAGTTATCTATTACTTCCTTTAAAAGAATGTAGATACCGTCATCGGCAGAAGAACCATCACCCAATTTACCAATGTACATTCCCGGGCGCAATCGGATATGTTCTTTCCAATCGAGCGAGCGAATATTGTCTTCGGTATATTGAGTGTCTTGGGACATTTAGAAAAATTTATGAAAGTGTTGCTAAAGATAGTACCACTGTTTAAAAGATAAAACCCCTGTCTAGTAAAGTAATTAACAATGCCTTTAACATTTTTGTTGACAGTTGTTTGGTTTTGCTCAATTTAGCACGTAATCAATTTGCGTCAATTTTCTTATTTTAAGAACACGGAAACCACTTGGCGTTTCATAGGAAGTAACCCTATCTTTCTTTACTTTTAAGGTTGATTTTAAAAACGTATGGAATTCATAGATTACTATAAAATTCTTGGTATAGATAAAAAGGCAAGTCAAGCCGATATTAAAAAAGCGTATCGGAAACTTGCCAGAAAACTGCACCCGGACCTTAACCCAAATGATAAAGAGGCCCAACAAAAGTTTCAACAAGTAAACGAAGCTAACGAAGTTCTGAGCGATCCAGAGAAACGCAAAAAGTATGATCAATATGGAAAAGACTGGGAACATGCGGATGCTTTTGAGGAAGCGAAAAGAAATCAAAGAAGCTCATCCGGCAGAACTAGAACCAGTTATAGTGCTTCTGGAAACTATGGAAACGAGGATTACTCGGATTTTTTCGAATCAATGTTCGGAGGTGGCGGATTTGGAGGTGGCAGCAGACAATCGGCACAGTTTAAAGGTCAGGATTTGAACGCCAGTCTACAGCTTAATCTTAAGGATATTCTAGTAGACCAGAAACAAACTTTGGATTTAGGGAATAAAAAAATTAGGATTACGATACCTGCCGGCGTAGAGGACGGGCAAACGATAAAGATAAGCGGTTATGGAGGTGAAGGTTTTAATGGCGGTCCTAAAGGCGATCTTTACCTGACTTTTGCAATTAATAACTATACCAATTTCCAGCGCGTTGGTAACGACCTGTATAAAAATCAAACCATCACCTTATATGATGCCATTTTGGGAGGCAAAATTGAAGTTGAAACCTTAACGGGAAAGGTGAAATTAAAGGTGAAACCTGAAACCCAAAACGACACTAAAGTAAAGTTAAAAGGAAAAGGGATGCCGGTCTACAAACAGAAAGACACATACGGAGACCTTTTCATTACATACAAGGTTGAAATGCCCAAGAATTTAACTGAAAGCGAAAAACAACTTTTTCAGCAACTTAAAGCGAAACGATAATTATGCAAAAGGAAAACTATATACTTGTACATCACTATTGTGAGCATACCCAGATTCCCGTAGATTTTATTTATACCCTTCAGGAATTTGGTTTCATCGAGACAAAGGAAATTGAAAACAATGTTTATGTACAGAACGAGGATTTACTGGAAATTGAGCGCATCAACCGATTACAGAATGAACTGGGCATCAACCTAGAAGGCATAGATGCGATTAACCATATGATTCAAAAAATGAACAGATTAGAGAATGAATTAAGGATACTTAGGGACCGGCTAAAAATTTATGAGCCCTAGACGTTGAATCTGAAGTGCATAACGTCACCATCCTTTACCACATATTCCTTACCTTCAACCCTCATTTTTCCGGCTTCCTTTACTTTGTTTTCGCTACCATAATTTACGTAATCATCGTATGCAATGACTTCTGCACGGATAAATCCTTTTTCAAAATCTGTATGAATTACCCCGGCAGCTTGTGGAGCAGTAGCTCCGATAGGAATGGTCCAGGCGCGTACTTCCTTTACCCCAGCCGTAAAATAGGTTTCTAGATTTAGTAGTTTGTATGCTCCCCTGATTAGTTTAGCCGAACCGGGTTCGTCCAGCCCTAAGTCCTCCAAAAACATTTGTCGCTCTTCATAAGTCTCCAATTCGGTGATATCAGCTTCTGTTCCTACGGCAAGCACGACAACTTCTGCATTTTCGTCAGCAACTGCTTCTTTCACTTTAGTTACATAGTCATTTCCGCTTACGGCAGCTTCCTCGTCCACATTGCAAACATACATAACAGGTTTATCTGTAATGAACTGTAATGGTTTAACATATTCCTCCCTATCCTCTTTTGATAGTTCAATAGCTCGGATTGATATACCTGCTTCAAGTCCGTTCTTAATCGCCAATAATACCGCTTCTTCCTTTTGTGCTTCTTTGTTACCTGTTTTTGCTGCCCTTTTCACTTTATCCAGTTTCTTTTCGACCGTTTCCAGGTCTTTTAACTGGAGTTCCATATCAATGGTTTCCTTATCCCGGATAGGATTTACATTGCCATCAACATGAACAATGTTATCATTATCAAAACAACGAAGCACATGTAAAATAGCATCGGTCTCGCGAATGTTTCCTAAAAATTGATTACCCAAACCTTCCCCTTTACTGGCTCCTTTAACTAATCCGGCGATATCCACAATCTCCACGGTTGCCGGCACTACCCTTTCCGGGTTCACCAACTCCTCCAATTTTTCCAAACGTCCGTCCGGAACGTTTACGACACCAATGTTGGGTTCGATGGTACAGAATGGAAAGTTTGCACTTTGTGCTTTCGCATTGGACAAACAATTAAAAAGGGTCGATTTCCCAACATTTGGTAATCCTACGATACCTGCTTTCATTTTTTAGCTATTACATATTAGATTCCAGAGGAGGGACTAATATTTTAAGGATGCAAAGATAGTTTTTCAGAATAGTTTTAAAGAAAAGAAATAAACAAAAAACCCGAACTACGTTCGGGTAAATCTGTTATCTAAAAGCTTAGCGGTTTAATTTTATTCATCCGGATGCATAAAACGCTGCTTTGCCAGCAAGACCTCTTCAGATTCCACGTGGTCCTCGTCCGGTACACAACAGTCTACCGGGCAAACAGCGGCACACTGTGGTTCTTCATGAAAGCCCATACACTCCGTACATTTATCCGGGGAAATATAATAGACCTCATCACTAATAGGTTCCTGCACTTCATCCGCATCAACGGCTTTTCCACTAGGCAGTACAACATCTCCTTTCAAAGAGGTTCCATCGCTGTAACGCCATTCATCCGCACCCTCGTAAATTGCTGTATTTGGGCATTCTGGTTCACAAGCCCCGCAATTGATACATTCATCTGTAATTATAATCGCCATAATTTTCTTTTTCCTACTTTATGCCTAAAACGTTCCGGCATGCTTATTTTTGCACAAAGGTAATTCCTAATGCTTCCTTTTACAAATATAATGACCCAACATAATCGTAACGTTCAAGCTTTTGTTAAACTTGGAGAATTCCTAGGGGAATTTTGTGATATTCATATCAAACAATCCGCTCCTCAACCATCTAACGAAATTTGGATAGAAAAATTTCAAAGTGTTGTAGGTAATGCACATCATTATAATGGCTGGTTTACGGTAGAAAATATCCTGCATTCCTTTCAACAATGGGCGGATACTCTTACCGAAGAAAACCTGAAAAATTGGCTTTCCGATTATCAAATAGAAAAGAATGAACGCAAGGCTGTAGCCCTAATCATGGCTGGCAACATTCCTCTTGTTGGGTTTCATGACCTTTTAAGCGTATTGATTACCGGAAATAAGGCGTTGGTGAAACTTTCCAGTAATGATAAATTATTACTGCCATTGCTGACGGATTATTTGTTACATATTGAGTCATCCCTTTCTGATAAAATAAATTTCACCGAAGACCGACTTGAAAATTTTGATGCCGTAATCGCCACAGGAAGTAATAATACAGCTCGTTATTTTGAATATTATTTTGGTAAAAAACCGAATATTATTCGTAAAAACAGAAATTCAGTTGCTATTTTAACCGGGAAAGAGACTACTCCCCAATTAGAGTCTTTAGGTGAGGATATTTTCAGATATTACGGTTTAGGATGTCGAAGTGTTTCTAAACTTTTTGTTCCAAAGGATTATAACTTTGAATCATTCTTTCCAGCCATTTACGGGTATAAGGACATCATAAACCTTGCTAAATACGCTAATAATTACGACTACAATAAAGCAGTATATTTGATGAGCGAATTTAAAATTTTGGACAATGGCTTTTTAATGCTAAAAGAAGATTCTAGCTACTCCTCCCCCATTGCCTCTGTATTCTATGAACGTTATGATTCCTTATCATCCTTAAAACAAAGGTTGAGAGAAGACCAGGAACAAATCCAATGTGTAGTTAGTTCCGGTATCTCTGAAAGCGAGGTTCCATTTGGTGAAACACAAAAACCGAAACTTTATGACTATGCGGATGGAATTGATACTGTTGAATTCCTGTTAAGAACATCAAAGAATTAAATGAAATCATAGGTTGATTTTATCAATGAAATTCTGACCTTTACAAGCCTAATTATAAAAATGTCAGTCCAACTTAATTTACCTTAAAAATGAAGAAACATAATTTTAGTGCAGGACCCTGTATTTTACCTAAGGAAGTACTTTTAAAAGCCTCCGAAGCAGTAATGGATCTTAATGGTTCCGGTCTTTCGCTAATTGAAATATCCCACCGGAGCAAGGATTTCGTAGAAATCATGGAAAGAGCTAGAACATTGGCTTTAGAGCTTCTAGGCTTGGAAGGAAAAGGCTATCAAGCTTTATTTTTACAAGGTGGGGCAAGTTTGGAATTTTTAATGGTGGCCTATAACCTTTTGGAAACCAAGGCTGGATACTTAAACACAGGAACTTGGAGCGACAAGGCTATTAAGGAAGCTAGATTGTTTGGTGAGGTGGTGGAAGTAGGGTCTTCAAAAGATGAAAATTTTAATTACATCCCAAAAGGATATTCAGTTCCTTCGGGTCTGGATTATTTACACCTAACATCTAACAACACCATTTTTGGTACGCAATTCAAGAAATTCCCAAAAACCGATGTACCTCTAATATGTGATATGAGTTCCGATATTTTTTCTAGGGTATTGGATTTCTCCCAGTTCGATTTAATTTATGCAGGAGCACAAAAAAATATGGGACCTGCGGGTACTACATTGGTTGTTGTAAAAGAGAGTATTCTTGGTAAAGTTTCAAGAAAAATTCCATCCATGCTAGATTATCAAGTGCATATCAGCAAGGATAGCATGTTTAATACACCAGCTGTATTTCCCGTATACACTTCCATGTTAACATTGGAATGGCTTAAGAAGCTAGGTGGGATAGCCGCTATTGAAGAAGAAAACGAAAAGAAGGCAAGATTGCTTTATTCCGAAATAGATCTAAACCCTGTTTTTGAGGGTTATGCGAATAAGGACGATCGTTCGTTAATGAACGCCACTTTTAATTTGACCGAAGAAGGACTGAAGCAGACTTTTGACGATATGTTAAAAGAGGCTGGCATCAATGGATTAAACGGTCATCGGTCCGTTGGAGGGTATCGCGCTAGTATGTACAATGCCCTTCCGTTAGAAAGCGTCGGTGTTCTAGTTGACGTTATGAGCGAAATGGAGCGCAAAGGATAATTTAGTTAATAGTTGATAGTTGTCGGTTATTAAGAACTATCAACCAACAACCAACAACTCATGAAAATTTTAGCAAACGATGGCATTTCGCAATCGGGAGTAGATGTCCTTAAAAAAAATGGTTTTGAGGTCATCATCACGAAGGTTGCCCAAGAACAGCTGATTAATTTTATCAATGAGAACAAGATTACAGGGCTACTTGTGCGTAGCGCTACAAATGTTGGAAAGGATATTATTGACAACTGTCCAACCTTAAAATTAATAGGTCGTGGTGGTGTGGGTATGGACAATATTGATGTTAATTATGCCAAGAAAAAAGGACTTCATGTTATAAATACTCCCAGTGCATCTTCTGAATCGGTAGCGGAATTGGTTTTTGCGCATCTGTACGGTGCAGTTCGATTTTTATACGATTCCAATAGAAATATGCCACTGGAGGGAGATACAAACTTTAAGAAACTTAAGAAATCCTATTCCTCTGGAAGCGAACTTAGAGGTAAAACGTTGGGAATTATCGGGTTTGGTAAAATCGGTCAAGCCACGGCAAGAATAGCCCTGGGCATAGGAATGAAAGTTATTTACCATGATACTTCTGTACACAACTGCTCTATTTCCCTATCGTTTTTTGATGGGCAGTCCGTTCATTTTAATATGGACAGCAGCACGATGAAAGAACTATTACAGCAGGCGGATTTCATCACCCTTCACGTTCCCGCACAAAAGGGCTACGTAATAGGTAAAAATGAATTTGATTTGATGAAAAATGGCGTTGGTATTATAAACGCAGCGAGAGGAGGCACCATGGACGAAGTTGCGCTAATCGATGCCATTGATAATGGTAAAATATCTTTTGCAGGACTTGATGTTTTTGAATCTGAACCTCATCCGGAGATAAGAATTTTAATGCATCCCAATATTTCCTTGACGCCACATATCGGAGCCGCAACCAGAGAGGCGCAATACCGTATTGGTCAAGAACTTGCGGAGCAAATCATATCAATATTAAAATAGATTTGTGATTAGGTCTTAATAAGGTGTTTTTTGTACATTACGTCATGAATTTTAAATCAACCAAATTATGTCAGGATTATTAGATTTATTGAATAGCCCAACTGGTAAACAGTTAATAAGTGGTGTTGCAGGACAGACCGGCCAGCCAGAAAGTAAAACTGCCGATGTTTTGAGCATGGCTATGCCCCTACTTTTAGGAGCAATGAAAAAAAACGTCTCTAGCCCACAAGGTGCGCAAGGACTAATGAGCGCACTTTCTGGAAAACATGATGGAAGTATCTTGGATAATCTCGGAGGTCTTTTTGGTGGCGGGGTAGATGAATCTGTTATGCAGGATGGGGCTGGAATTTTAGGGCACGTTTTTGGAGGAAAACAACCTCAGGTTGAAAATGCCTTGAGCCAAAAATCCGGACTGGATACCGGTTCTATTGCAGAAATATTAAAAATTGCCGCACCAATCGTTATGGGCTTTATTGGTAAACAAACCAGACAAAGCAATGTTAACGATTCAACCGGAATGAATGCCTTATTAGGAAGTATGCTTGGTGGGCAACCACAGGAGAACCAGAGCCTAATTACCACATTGTTGGATGCGGATGGGGATGGTAGTATCTTGGACGATGTTGCAGGAATGGTCATGGGAAGTAATAAGAAAAAAGGAGGCTTAGGAGGTCTTTTGGGAGGTTTATTTGGAAAATAGTCCTGTTAACTTATTTTAACGTAAGCCATTTGTTACTAGCAAATGGCTTTTTTTGTATCTTAAGTCCATGAAAAAGAACCAGTTTACAAAAAAAATTACGCTTTTTTTTGGTATAGTACTTGGAATAGTACTGTTCGCAAATTGCGGAAGCTCAAAAGAAGCATTGTCCATTTCGGATGAGGAAAAACAGGCATTTGCCGCAACTGAGGGCGACACTATCGAAATTGCGAACGAAGAAGCGGAGTATCAAATTATTATTATCGAACCCGGTTTTTACACTTGGTTAAACTCCATTGCTAGACCTGAGGGCTATTATTCGCAGAATTTTCTTGAAAATAGAAACCAGCTCTTAGTAATCAATTGGAACCAAAGAGCCATGTTGCCGGGTACTTATAACCCAAATTTATATCAAATGCAAATTGATTATCAACCTGATATAGATTATGGTTATGAAGTGAATTATAAATTATACAACTACTTTATTTACTTCCAAAGAAAATACAACCAACGTTTAGGACCTTTTGTACCTCGTATTTAGGGTTTATCTTTGTACATCATTTGATTGTATATGGATAGGTTAAAGGAGCGTTGGGGCATTACCAGTAATTTTCAATTGGTGCTGATTTTTATAGTATTTGCCATTACAGGTTCGTCTTCCGTTTATGTGGCAAAACCCTTTTTGTCGCTTATAGGTCTTGCCAGGGAAAATTTTTCAACTGCCTGGTGGGGAGGTACACTTTATTGGATACTTCGCATTTTACTGATTTTTCCTTTTTATCAGGTTTTACTCGTAATTTACGGATGGCTATTCGGCCAATTCAAATTTTTCTGGGAATTTGAAAAAAAGATGTTAAGTAGAATGGGGCTTAGCTTTCTTTTTAAAACTGATAGTTAAGTTTATATTAACATAATAATTTCAATCTTTCATTACATTTGTGAAGTGAAGAAAACAGTGTTTACATATTTTTCTGCTATTTTCCTTTTCGCCTTGATGTTGCTTAAGGTAACTTCTTTTCATGTTTATACACACCAGGAAAACTCGGTTGATAAAATTGAAAACTGTAAAATATGTCATTTTTCTTTGCAGAATAATGATGAAGTTTTTTTACTAGCGTCAACTTTCGCTTTGATAATTTCCTTTCAGATTCTTCTAGAAAGAAAAATATCCGTAAAGACTTCACCAAAATTGTCCCCTCTACATTTACGCTCTAGTTTTTTTGGCAGACCTCCTCCACCTTTCAGGAGATAACTACATCCTAGTACCAAAAACTTATCGATATAGTAGTATATCGATACCATTCAGCGTAAAATTTACTAAATGAAGCATTGTTTATTCGTAATTATCGTGCTTTTTGCACTTCTTACATCTGCACAAGATTGTAATTCTATCCTTGTTGGGGAGGTTGTGGATTTTCATGACAATAGTTCTTTGTCTGGAGCAACCATAAGTATTACCGGTAAGGAGATGCGAACGGTTTCCAGTAATAGTGGAAAATTCAGTTTTAGGAATCTTTGTGATGGGGTAATAGAACTGGAGGTCTCACACCCATCTTGCACTACTAAATTTGTTACGGTTACAATTGCGGGCGATTCTTTTCAAGAAATTCGTTTGGAACATCACCTAGAAGAATTGGACGAGGTCAAGGTAGTGAGTAGCGTTGCTCAAAAAACTAATTCAGGACAGGAAGAAAACCTAACAATCAAACAATTAGAGAGAGGAAGTGGTGGTAGTTTGGGAGATGCCCTTAAGGCTATTCCGGGGGTGTCCACACTAAACACCGGAGGTAATATCGTAAAACCTGTGATTCAGGGTCTGAACGGTAGTAGAATTCTGATTTTGAACAATAACGTTCGTATGCAGGATATGGAATGGGGAGACGAGCATGCGCCAAATGTTGATATTAACGCAAATCAGAAAATAAGCGTTATTAAGGGTGCCGCTGCTTTGGAATACGGTGGTGATGCCATTGGTGGGGTAATCGTTCTGGAGCCTGCAACTATAATTAGGAAAGATACGTTATTTGGGAAAACACAGTTGAACCTATTTTCGAACGGTAGGGGTGGAAACATTACCACTTCTTTGACAAAATCCTATGCTTCTGGACTTTATATTAAGGGACAAGGCTCATTTAAAATGTTGGGAGACTTAGAGTCGCCAAATTATGTTTTATCCAATACGGGAATACGGGAAAAAGGAATTTCCTTAAATGTTGGAAAGAGAGACTTTATTCAGGGTTGGGAAGGATACTATTCTTTTTTCCAATCGGATATCGGCATACTAAGAGCGTCACATATTGGAAATATTGACGACCTTATTGAGTCGATAAATAGCCAACAGCCTAATATTATTAATGATTTCACCTATACTATAAACAGACCAAACCAAGAAGTTTCTCACCACTTGGGCAAATTAAACTATTACAGAAGGTTTGAAGGTTTTGGCAAATGGAACGTACAATATGATTTTCAACGAAACCGAAGGTTTGAGTATGATATTAGGGTGGGTGACGATGCAGATAAAGCATCGTTGGATCTTCAATTGACCACGCATAGCTTCTCTACGGATGTTAAAATAGATTCCAAACAAGCTTTAGGGCTTAAAATAGGTCTATTGGGACGATTTCAGTCCAATTTTGCCAACCCGGCAACCGGAGTCAGAAGACTTATTCCCGATTATGACAAATATGATTTTGGAGCTTTTGGGATTGGCGATTACCAAATTGGGGATTCTTGGGTCGTAGATGCAGGTCTTCGTTATGATTTCAACCGAATTGATTCCAAAAAGTTCTATAGGACCTCGAGATGGGAAGAGCGTGGATACGATGAGGATTTTAACGACATCATAATTGAAGATTTAGGAACACAACTTCTCACTAATCCGGTTTTGGATTTTCATAATATATCCGGAACCATAGGGGTAAAACATAATATTGATGAAGAAAATCTTCTTAGGTTCAATTATGCCTATTCGCAACGAGCACCGAATCCTTCAGAACTTTTTAGTGATGGATTACACCATTCAGCGGCGAGAATTGAATTAGGAGATTTGCGTATACAGAGCGAAAAATCCTCAAAAGTATCCGCATCTTTAGAAAAAAGTTCTCTCCAATGGGGTTATTCTTTATCCCCGTTTATAAATAGTATTAAGGATTTTATACTTCTTGAACCTAGTGGTGTTGAATTTACGATAAGAGGGGCTTTCCCTGTATGGTCCTATAGACAAACAAACGCCAATTTAGTAGGTTTGGATGTATCTATCTACAACAATTGGATTTCTAAAATACGTACGGACCACAAATTTTCTTGGGTACGTGGAACGGATACTGAGACGGATATACCCCTAATCAATATTCCTGCAGCTAATTTGAACAACAGCATTGCTTATTCCAATGAAAAATGGAAGGATTTTACAATTAGCTTGGAAAGTCAGTATGTTTTTGAGCAAAAAAGATTCCCTCCCAATATCACCGTATTTTCTCCGCAACAACTAGAGGAGGTTGTTTTGGATATAAATACACCCCCAAATGCATATCATCTTTTGGCATTAAATACAGAAGCATCATTTAGTATTAAAAATAAGAAAGACCTAACCGTTGGACTTAGTGTCACCAATTTACTTAATACATCTTATAGGGATTATCTTAATCGCCTACGATATTTTGTGGAAGACACGGGAAGGAATGTTAACCTACGATTAATTTATAATTACTAATTTAAATTTTATTCAAATGAAAACAATTCGAGAAATTCTTAAAAACAAATCTATCAAATCAATCGTCGCTGTTGGTGTAATGACCTTCGGTCTAATGTCGTGTTCCAATGATGATGACAACCCAGAAATTGTCAATGAAGAGGAGATTATAACTACTATGAACGTAGAATTATCCGTTGCCGGTGGAACTACTGTGACTCTACAGTCCCAAGATTTGGATGGCGATGGTCCCAATGCGCCGGTCATAAATATCTCAGGTAATTTGGCGGCAAACACAACCTATACTGGCACTATAGAACTGTTGAACGAAACAGAAACTCCGGCAGAGGATATCACAGAAGAAGTAGATGAAGAAAGTGATGAACATCAATTTTTATTTGGATTTTCGGGGTCTATTTCGGAAATCACCTATTCCGACCAGGATGGAAATGGTAATCCGGTAGGTATCATGTTTGAGTTGACCACAGGTGATGCAGGAACAGGAACCCTTCAAATTACCTTACGCCATGAACCAAAAAAACCAAATGATGGTACTTTGGCAGATGCAGGAGGAGAAACCGATATTGCACAAACCTTCAACGTAACAGTGGAGTAAACTTATATAATAAAACAGCCCATAATCTTAGAAATTAAGACATGGGCTGTTTTTTTATTTATTATTTTTCTTTGATATTTTCTATACCTCGATAGTCTTCCCTTTTTTAGAGCTTTTAAAGACGTACGTGTAAAACCACATAATGGTAAAGGTTGGGATGACATCCAATCCAGGCAAAATTTCTTCTATAAAAGTGACTGCCCCCGCCACTTGACCAACTTTTCCTTTGTACAATCTTGTCATTAACCACCCTGATAAAGGCGCCCAAATAATATCCGAAAAGTCGCCGATAAAAGGAATTGCAAAGGACAGCATTCCTATCGCATCAAAAAGAAGCCCTAAGAAAAGATGTTTGTACTTTTTATCCCTTGTTTTTGACATATCCTAAAATTAATAATACTTATCAATTATACAATAAAGATGCCAAAACTATTGATGGTAAAAAGCGAAAAGCCTCACCGAATTTTAAGAAAGGTCTGAGCTGATCAGTTTCAAAAATTCGTTACGTGTTTCAATTTTTTCAAATTGCCCCCTGAAGCCTGAAGTGGTAGTGACCGAATTTTGCTTCTGAACGCCACGCATCATCATACACATGTGGGAGGCCTCTATAACCACGGCGACACCTTTAGGCTTCAAAGTATTGTTAATGCATTCCAAGATATCGTGAGTAAGACGTTCCTGTACCTGCAATCTTCTGGCAAAAACATCCACTACCCTAGGGATTTTACTCAGTCCTACTATATGTCCGTTCGGGATATAGGCAATGTGAGCCTTTCCAAAGAAAGGTAACATATGATGTTCGCATAGGGAATACAGTTCTATATCCTTTATAATGACCATATCGTCATATTCTTCCTTGAACATGGCCCCTTTAAGTATCTCAACGGCATCCTGTTTGTAACCTTGTGTTAAGAACAACATGGCTTTTGCGGCACGTTCCGGAGTCTTTAACAGGCCTTCACGCGTTACATCCTCTCCTATTTCATCAATAATAGAAGAATACCGACTTCTAACTTCATCTGTAATCTCTAAATTATACTCCTCTAAATTCCTATATGGGGACATATATTATGTTTAAGTAAACAAAATTTTTATTAAACAAATTTAGATAATAATTCTTACTTCTTACTAACCTAAATCTAAAATGAACGTTAAATATACGACGCTTTAACAAACAAGGCCCCATATTTGAAATTGTTGTAATCATAGCAGTTTAATATATGATAAACACGTTTACGGACAACCTACATTTTGCCATGTCCACACCGTTTCCTAATTTCACTTTCAATAATCAATCTATGATAAAAGCCTCTAATATCCATAAGTTTTACGGACAACTTGAAGTTCTGAAGGGAGTTGATCTGCATATAAAGAACGGAGAAATCGTTTCCATTGTTGGGGCTTCTGGCGCAGGGAAAACTACCCTTTTACAGATTCTTGGAACCTTGGACACACAATCAAATAAAAATGACAGTAGTTTGATTATAAATGGAACCGAAATCACTCAGCTTTCCGATAAAAAATTAGCACGATTTAGAAATGAACATATCGGATTTATTTTTCAATTCCATCAGTTATTGCCAGAATTCACGGCCTTGGAGAACGTGTGCCTACCTGCGTTTATTAAAAAAACGCCTAAATCAGCTGCTGAAGAAAGGGCTATGGAACTATTGAATTTTCTAGGGTTATCGGAACGTCATGATCATAAACCCTCCGAGCTTTCCGGTGGTGAGCAACAACGAGTAGCGGTAGCCCGGGCCTTAATAAACAATCCTTCCATAATCTTTGCGGATGAGCCTAGCGGTAATTTGGATTCTGAAAGTGCGGATAAACTACACAATCTATTTTTTGAACTTAGGGAAACTTTTGGACAGACATTTGTTATCGTTACCCATAATGAAGATTTGGCTGAAATGGCCGATCGTAAATTAACCATGGTGGATGGCAAGATTATTGACAAAGAAGTAATTGCTTCTTCCCTAAAGTCAACTACATGATTAAAGAACTGTTGGATTTCCTAAAGCGTCCCGTTTATCTGGAAGATGAAAACAAGGACCTGAAATATCGTTTCCTATTTGTTTTTAAATTGGTGGTTCTTTCCGTAGTAATCAATGTAGTTTTAGGATTACTGATAGGCAGTTTGGAAACTGTTTTTGGAATTGATTTAGGAAAACATGCTATTGATGATTTCTTCGAAAGATATCCTTTAATAGTCCTCTTTTTTGCCGCAGTTATAGCGGCACCAATGCTTGAGGAGCTTATTTTTAGAGGACCAATGATATGGTTCCGGGATAAAACTTATTTTTCCATTGTATTTTATGTATTTACGCTTGTTTTCGGGTTTTACCATATCACAAATTTTGAAGCTACCACAACCATATTTTTGCTTTCTCCGTTTTTGGTCGCTCCACAAATAATAGTGGGGAGTTTATTGGGTTACGTAAGGGTAAAGTTTGGTCTAATTTGGTCAATTGCTTTTCATGCCTGTTATAATCTTATCCTGATCGGGCCACTGATTCTTCTAAAAATGCTCAATATTCCTTTGGAATGACTAAGGCTGATTTAAAAGAATTTTTGGATGCCAAGGTAGTTGAGTACAACAATCCTCAGTTTTTGGATTCTGATCCGCTACAGATACCGCATTTGTTCACTAAAAAAGAAGATATTGAAATCAGTGCTTTTCTCACGGCAACAATTGCATGGGGAAATAGAAAAAGTATCATCAACAATGCGAACAGGTTGATGGACTTAATGGACCACAATCCGTTTGATTTTGTAATGAATCATTCTGATGAAGAATTAAATCGGTTCGAAAACTTTGTACATAGAACCTTTAACTATATAGACCTTTCCTATTTCCTTGGTAGCTTAAGGAACATATACCTTAATCACAATGGTTTAGAAGGAGTTTTTACCGCCCATCAACAACAATCCTCTTTACAGCCTGCAATTTCAAAATTTAAAGAAGTGTTTTTTGAACTTCCATTTGAATCTAGAACTACCAAACATGTATCCGACCCTTTAAAAGGTTCGGCTGCTAAACGCATTAACATGTTTTTAAGGTGGATGGTAAGGGATGCAAACACCAATGTAGATTTTGGACTTTGGAAAAATATAAGTCCAGCAATTCTGTCATGCCCATTAGATGTACATTCCGGAAATGTGGCCCGAAAATTAAAATTACTAAGACGAAAACAGAACGATGCCAAAGCCCTGGCCGAGCTGGATAAAAACCTAAGAAAACTGGACCCTATGGATCCAGTTAAATATGATTTTGCTTTGTTTGGTTTGGGAGTTTTTGAAAAATTCTAACGGTACCTTAAAGTTGATTGAGTATTTCCGATGGCAACAATACTTTATCCACCACATGGATTATTCCATTTAAAACCTCTTGATCTTTATAAATAATTTTTGCTGGTACACCTGTTTTATCCAAAATATAAATTTCGGATTCTATTTCAACGGTCAATTCTTCTCCTTGTTGGGTATTTAATGTCATATTACTCGCTAATTGATCCGTGGTGTACTTGCCGCTTTCTACTAAATGGTAACTCAGGATTCTAACCAATAATTCCTGGTCTTCATCGTTGTTTAAAGTCTGTAAGTTTTCTACTCCTAATTTGTTGAACAAATCTCTAAATGCCTCGTCGGATGGTAGAAAGAATGTGAATTCCTTGTTCATCAGGGATTTGACATCCAATTCATCCTGCAAAAGTTTTAGGATATCCAAAGCCATGTTCAATTCTCCAATATTCAACATTGCATTTTCGAAAACCGAAATAATCTCATTCTCAAACTTCGTGACAATAGATTCTGGAATCAAAATACGATCAATGGTATGCACAATTCCGTTCTTAGCTTGGATGTCCGTAATTCCAAAATTAGCATGCATTTCTAGACCATCTGCCAAAGAAAATTCACCATCTCGATCATCTTTGCTCACCAGACGTAGTTCATTGTCACCCGATAAAGTGGTGATGCTTCCTAGTACAAAATCATTGGTGGATAATCGTTGTCCTAAAACATGGTACAACAGTATTTCCCTAAGCAAATCTATTTCCTCTTCGCCGGTAAAATCATCCAAGCTAGAAAATTCATCACCTAAATAACCCAAAAATATCAAAAGTGTTTCATTGGTAGGTGCAAATACGGTAAAAGGACCTTCTTCGTTCAAGGTCTCTAAAAGGCCGGTCAGAATTAATGCCTCTTTCAAAAATTCAAAATCCTCGTTCTCCTCCAAAAGTTCCTTAATGGTTTTATCGGAAGTATCTGTAAAATTTGGGTTTCCCAAGAATGCAATCACATCTTTCGGCAACAATATTTTATCGATGACATGAATTGTTCCGTTCGTTGCTTTATTGTCGATCAAAAGTGGCTTTGCATCAACTGGGGTAGCATCACCTATAACAAAAGAATCGTTGGTTATTTTTATTTCGATGGTGTTACCGCCATATAGGGTTGGTATCTCACCAGCTTCCATACTGGAGGATTCCATGTTGGCTTCAACTATATGATAGGACAATATACTGGTTAGCACCTGTAGTTCTACTAAACTATCAAAATCATCAAAACTATTGTAGTCGGCACCCAATTGATTAAAAAGCTCATCTACGGCTGCGTTGGATGGAACAAAAAGTGTTAAAGGGCCATCACCTTTCAATTCATCTTCAAGACCGGCTTTAGCCAACGCCTGCAACATTAAAGACGTTGATTCCTCTTGAGATAAAAGGTCATATAGGGTAAAAGACGGCACAATTATGGAATTGTCTTTCTGTTCCTGTTCCGTTTTGGCTAAATCGTCCTTGAGTTCCTCATATGTAATATTGTCAATTTTCCTACATGAGAATATAAATGAACAGCAGGTAATCATTAATAATATCGTGAAAGTAAACCCTGAGTATTTTGATTTTTTCATTTTCTAAAGTTCTTCTTTTATATTCCTGAGACTAATTGTATTTTTTCCATCATTGTGAATCCACAATTACCTTGGGGTTAGTTAATGTTTATTTTTTAATAGTATACATTATAAAGCTCCGAGCAATTGTTCCTTCTTTTTTTCATATTTCACATCGGTGTCCGAAAGTGTTTTCACAAATGCAATCAACGCTTCAATTTCTTCGTTGTCCAATGACAACTCATCAAAGGGTAATGTTTGGTATTCTAAATCGAAGCCCATTCCTCCACCACCGCCTTTATTATAAAAATCCATTACCTCTTCTAAGGTCTGGTAAACTCCATTATGCATATACGGGGCCGTTAGTTCTGCATTACGAACAGTAGGTGTTTTGAACATTCCACGGTGCACTTCAACATTTTCATTATTTTTCCAATAATATCCCAGGTCATCATCCAGCTTTAGATTTGCAGATGTTTCTGGAACACCAATAACTTCCCTTTCATGTTCTGCAAAAAATGGTGGAACCGTGCCGTTTGTTAATGGAATAAAATGGCAAGTAGCACATAAAGCCTTACCCATGTACAGATTAAAACCTAATTTTTCTTTTTCGGTAAATGTATTTTCTTGTCCCCTAATGTTTCTGTCGAACTTGGAATTGAAAGCGTTCAACGTTGCGATATAGGCGGACAATGCCCTTATAATTTCTGTGTTGCGACCAGATAGGGATCCATAGGCCTCATTGAAAAGTTTTACATAAGTTGAATCGGTAGCTATTTCACTGGAAAACTGATGAATGGAGGTATCAAATTCCTTCTCGTTTGTAAATACCGAAGATATTTGTGCCATAATATTAGGAGAGCGTCCGTCCCAAAAGAAACTTTGTTGAAATCCCGCATTCAATAAAGTGGGAGTATTACGTTGCAACGGGTTACCGTCTTTATCCAGATTTACTTCTAGCCCATCCGCCCAAGCCTTTTCAGGATTGTGACAGCTAACGCAGGCCATCTTTCCATTGTTAGAAAGTTTAGGGTCAAAGAACAACTTTTCTCCCAGCGCAATCTGTTTTTCATTGACATTCTTATTCGTTACGGGGGCGAAGAATTTAGGATTAAACGAATCCTCCTCAAAAAAAGTGGGTGCGTCAAAGTTGAAAGGTTGATTGTCCGTACCATCCCATAACCCACTTGCTTTACGAATCTCTACCCAGTTTCTTGTAATGGGATTCATAAAATCTCGAATGAAGGTAAATCTATCAAATGATTCAAAATCAGTATTCTTAGAAACAAACAGTATAGCCTTATCAATATTATTTATAAAAGTAGAATCTAAATCCGCATCCGTTTCTTCTATTAATTTTTTGATACTTAAACCATACACATCTTTTAAACTTTGTAAGGACGTTATGGTTTCTTGGAGCCCTAACTGACTTACAGGAGTATCAAAACCAGAAATGGATAGACTAATAATGCGCAATAATTGTTGGTGAGTGGCAATAAAAAAACGCTGGGGTGTTAATTCCCGCTCACGAATATTACGCTCTAAATTAGACAGTAGTGATCTTGTTAAAGCTATTTCCTCATAATAGCGATTTTCGTTCTCCCCTCCTTCATAAATACTTTCCTCAATCTTTTGAAGTCCAAATGGCAATAATACTTTTTGAGTATCTTCAGTAACTATCGGCAAAGCCGGTCCATTGGCCCTGTGTCCCACTTGTGGGTTGAGATACGACCCATAAGGTTCCGCTTTTTTGAAAGCCGTTCTTGCTTTTGCAAATACCTCTTTTGTTTTCAGTCCGGTCATTGGCAGGCTATCCAACTCATTTAGATAGGATATTGCCATGGACATATTCTCAAGATAGTATGCTTGAGCCGGTCGCCAATCTACCAAATGAGTCTCAACTAATGCCGCAGTTTCATTAGGTGCATCTTTACAGCTCGTAAACATTAAAGCAGAAAAATAAAATAGGAAAAGGTACTTATTCATTGGAGTTGCGTATAAATCATAATATGAAAAGGTCTCCACCCTAAAGAGCGGAGACCTTATAATATTTGCAAGCTTATCTAGGTAATCCTTTTAAAATTACAATTTGACCTCCTTGATCATCTTCTCGCGCTCCTGATGCGATTGCATCTGGACGAGTTCTCATATCATGACCATCTACATTTTGAAACGTTTCACTTTCCCAGTAGTGAGGCTGAAGATTTAAAAGGAAAGTTCCGTCAATTCCAACCTTGTCAGAGATGTCTTCCAAAGAACCAAATTCGCCACTGAAACCAGTACTTCCTGTCGGATCCAAATCTTGACGTACCACTAGTTCCAATACAACTTTTGTATTACCACCATTTAAGTCAGATTGATAAATATAGGCGGCGTGACCACGATCGAAAGAATTTGGGTCCTCTTGAGTGTAGACAAAGTTTTCTGTGACACAAATATTATCAGGGCTTTGCAGTTCGGCTACATTTCCGTCCATATTATTGGTGTCCGTATTTCCACTGATGATTTGTGTCAATTTTCCAGTCAAAGGGGATTCTTCATCCAACTCCAATTTGTAAACGGTACCCCAATCATTATACGTTCCTTCTCCCGGCCCTCTACCTGTAACAGCAAAGAATACATTTCTTCCATTCGCGTCAGAGCCTTTTTGATAGTCCACATCCTCTACCCTCATGAAACCGGAAGCTCCCACTGCAACGCAGGCATCTTCCATTTCATTTTTGGTAAGAGCTGCACCATTTTCAATCTCCACGAACTCAACATCATAAGCCACCCCAAAATCCAAGTTGGACTCATTGTAGATAGTTCCATCGGAACAGTCAACAACCCCACCATTTCCATCCGAAATCTGCTTAAATTTTAAAACGTAGATTTTACCATCGTTAAGATTTTGATCTCCATTTTCTGAATAGTATAAAGTCACCTGACCCTCGGAACCACTGGAGTCATCGTCACCTCCAATAATAACCGTTTTGCCAGAATAGGCAGCCCTTGGGAGTGGTACTGCATTTTCCCAAGCAAACTCTCCTAAAGCGTCCAACCCGTAATCGGCTGTTGGATCTGGATTTACCGCATAAGGATCTAAACCTTTTACATCGTAATTAAAGCTTTCAGAGGCGGACAAAAACAAGTCTTGAGTACCTCCATGTATTTCAGTTTCCCACATGGTAGCCGAACATTGTCTAGCAAAATCGGCAACACCGGAATTTAAAACCCACTCACCACTTTTAGGGACCAAGTTTTTATCAAGCATCAATCTAGCTACGGCATAATCATCCTCTGCGTTGGTCATATAAATGTAACCATCACTTGCTGGGTCTTTGAGTAGTCCGGCACCATCTTGAGCACCAACTAACCTAAAGCCATCTGCAAGAACATCTGATGAGCTCAAAAGGGAGTAAGCCTTTACAAAATTGAACTGTGGAGTAAGTGCCACTAAAGGCTCCAAATTTGATTTGTTTTCGAAGATTGTACCGGTTTCTTCATTTCCACCGTCACCATCGCCGTCTCCTACAAAATCATCCAATTTTTCACATGAGGAAAATGCGATGACACCTGCGCAGAAGAGCAATTTTTTAATTTTTTTCATTCTCGTAATAGTTTAAAGGTTATTAATTTCTTCAAAATTATCACGAGGACCTTTCGTTAACGTATACTGTAAATTAGCAATACATTTTCTTAGTTTTAAGAAAACGTTAGTACGTAAACAAACTGTTACTTTAATAAAAAGCTAATTTGAACTAAAAGTTAACTAAACGGGGGAACACCTGAAAACAAGGGCCTAACACGTCTCATTGGCTTACAATACCCATATCTCCCAAATCCAAACTCTGTTTTTTGCCCCCTTCCTTAATGGATTTGTAAATGGCTTCCACAATAATCATATCCCGTTTTCCCATAGTACCAGGTGCCTTATTTACAGAACCGGTTAAAATATGACTTGCAAAATCATCCATTTGACGAGCCTGTTGTCTTTTATGGGGAAAACTGATAACATTGCCATTGGATGTAGTGCCACTTATGGGACCGTAACTATGTGCCGGGTCCAATTCAAACCATCCGTTGCTACAATGCGATTTTAATCTGTTCCCTCCAACATTGTGCGAAGTAAACATATGGCCAACGGCACCATTGGGAAACTCAAACTGTGCGGTAATGGTCTCATCCGTATCCTTAAAATATTCCGGTCTTGTGCTGAATTCTTGCGCACTTACGGAAACCGGATTGAAACCGGTTCCATAAATAGAGGTCTGTATGGAGTATACCCCCATGTTCATTAAAGCTCCTCCTCCCGATAAAGATTTGTCCAATCGCCATTGGTCAGGATTGCCTTTTGAAAGATATCCTGCCTCCGAGGAAACAAAAAGCACTTCCCCAAAGGTTTTTTCCTTCACATATTTCTTCACTTCATCTGTGTAGGGACTACTCTGCATTCTGTAACCGACACTCAACTTTACATTTTCCTTCTCGCAGGCATCTATTATAGCCTGACATTCTTCAACGCTAACAGCCATAGGCTTTTCACAAATAACGTGCTTTCCAGCTTTTGCTGCCCGTATACTGAAATCTGCATGCATACTGTTAGGCAAAACGACGTAAATAATATCGATATCGGGATTTTCGGCTATACTATCAAAATTTTCGTAGTTGTAAATATTCTTTTTGGGAATACCGTATTTCTCTTGCCAAACTGCTTCCTTTTCCTTGGTACCCGTTACTATTCCGGCTAAATAACAATGTTCAGTATCCATTAGGGAAGGTGCTAACTGATTGGTACTATAACTCCCAAGTCCCACCAAGGCAACCCCAAGCTTTTTGGCCGGATTAAAATTGCCCATAGCATTCGCCAAGCCAAAATTAGCTGTCAGCCCGGCTCCCAATAATCCTTTTGACATGAGTTGATTAAAAGTTCTTCTTTCTAAAGTTTTCATATTCTTTGTTTGTTAATTTTTAAAATAAGAAAACCACTACCGACTATTGGTAATGGTTTCCATAATTTCAATTTATAAATTTTAGGATTTTGGCATAACCACACCATCTATTGCATGGATAATTCCGTTAGAGGCCATTACGTCCGTAACAAGCACAGTTGCGGTTCCTCCATTGGCATCGGTAAGCAAGACATTACCGTCCCGTAAAGAAAGAACTATTTTATCACCGTTTACCGTTACTACTTCAAACCTTCCATCATTCGACTGGATTGCTTCAATGACAGAAGCAGCATTATAAGAACCCGGTACGACGTGATAAGTCAAAATGTTACCCAATTGCCTCTTATTCTCAGTTTTCACTAAGTTTTCCAAAGTCCCGTTCGGTAATGTTTCAAATGCTTCATCCGTAGGTGCAAAAACGGTGAACGGTCCATCGCTATTTAAGGTTTCTACCAATCCTGCAGAATCTACGGCATTTACGAAGGTGTTGAATCTTTCGTCACCTGCAGCTACGCTAACAATTGTAGGCATTTCCATTACATCATCAATTACTTCTTCGGTCTGCGCTTCAGCTGTATCCAAAGCATCTTTTGCTTCTTTTTTAGTTTCACCGCAACTTAGTATTAAGGTTGCTGAAACTAAAACTGTAAATGTTTTTAAATTTTTCATAGCTATTTTTTTCTTTTTTATCTTGTTACTTTAATATAAAGCGATTTTGAGCAAATCTTCTTAATTTTTGTTTAAAATTTAAAATTATTAATTGAACAATATCTTAAAGTTTATAGCTACGTTTTCAAATCACTTGTATCTATCATTAGATTTATTATTTAGTTTGACCTATTAGCATTATTTTCGTTACTATCGATTTAAAACTGACGCCATGAAAAGACTTATTATTTCCTTCTCTCTTTATTCCTTTTTGCCTTTTTGCTCAAGAACGTAAACTTCCGGTAGATACGGTTGTTACAACCCAACATAGTGTAACGATTAATGGCAGCTCACTTGACTATACCGCTCAAACGGGAACGCAACCCGTATGGGATGAAATGGGAAAACCGATAGCCGCGCTACATTATACCTATTATACCCGAAATAATGTAAAAGACAGGGCCGCCAGACCTTTATTAATTTCTTTTAATGGTGGTCCAGGTTCCGGCTCTGTTTGGATGCATTTGGCATATACTGGACCAAGAGTTTTGAAGATTGATGATGAAGGCTACCCGGTACAACCGTACGGAGTAAGTGAAAATCCATTTTCGGTTCTGGATGTTACAGATATAGTATATGTAAATCCTGCAAATACTGGATATTCTAGAACGATACCTGAATCCGGAAAAGAAGTAGATCGCTCTAAATTCTTTGGTATCAATGCGGATATCAAATATTTAGCGGAGTGGTTGAATACTTTTGTAACTAGAAACAATAGGTGGCGTTCTCCAAAATACCTAATTGGGGAAAGTTATGGAGGACCAAGGGTGATGGGACTTTCATTGGAACTACAGAACCAACAGTGGATGTACCTAAACGGGGTCATCTTGGTTTCGCCAGCCGATTACAAAATTATACGTAATGAAGGACCGGTAGCAGAGGCCATCAATCTACCATACTACACGGCTGCGGCTTGGCATCATAAAGCCCTTTCTTCTGGGTTACAAGGGAAAGATTTGTTGGAAATACTACCAGAATCAGAGGATTACACTATTAACACCCTAATTCCTGCACTTGCCAAAGGTGGATTTATCTCCGATTCGGAAAGGAATGCAGCAGCCGAAAAAATGGCTTATTACTCAGGTCTCTCAAAAAAGGATATCTTGGATCAGAACCTATCCGTACCGACTTCCTTTTTCTGGAAAAACCTTTTAAAGGAAAAAGGAGGCTACACCGTTGGTAGATTGGACTCAAGATACATGGGCATGGACAAGCAATTAATGGGTATGCAGCCAGATTACAATTCTGAACTCACCTCATGGTTGCACAGTTTTACCCCTGCCATAAATTACTATCTACAAGAAGAACTTAAGTTCAAGACGGATATTAAATATAATATGTTCGGCCCCGTGCATCCATGGGACAATTCCGATGAAAATACACGTGAAAACTTAAGGCAAGCAATGGCCCAAAATCCATATTTAAACGTTATGGTGCAATCTGGATACTACGATGGAGCCACGACTTACTTTAATGCAAAATATTTGATGTGGCAGGTGGACCCCAGTGGTAGAATGAAGGACAGGTTCAGTTTTAAAGGATATCGTTCCGGACATATGATGTATTTGAGGAGGGAAGACTTGAAGACTGCTAATGACGATATCCGTGATTTTATCGCAAGAACTCTAGCCAATGGGAAAAGTGCCAAATACTAGGCGCTAAGGTCTATTTAAAACAGATTCCGAGATGCCCAATACATATAAAGATGTAATTTTTTGTTGTTCCAGTTTTATTTCAGCACTGATGTTTGTCTTATAACCCACGGCATCCTTGAACAGCTGTTCTCGCTTTCTCTTTTTTCTTTGTTTGAAAATATCAATGGTTGCTCCCACCGTAATACCACCTAGAACGGTAGCCAGTAAATCGGCATTGTCCCAACCACCGTATTGATTTTCATCAATGCTCTCCTTGGCAATTCCAACAAGTAAACTACCACCAACCGCTCCAACAAAGGTCCATGCCCTATCCCCTTTTGAAAGTTCACTCGCTACCCCCGCACCAACAAGGCCATACAAGTTTCCGCCCACAAAATGTAAAACTTTATCCTCCTGTATTTGCGCAAAGCTTTTGCCAAATACGGACAAAAGAAATATATATAAAATTACTTTTTGCATAATTGAGGCAAAGTTATCAAAATGAAAATCTAATCAGTTTTCCTTTAAAACTATTCTTGATTCAAACAACAGGCGAAAATTTAAAAAATACTATCTTAGAAAATTAATTACACCAAATGGAAATCAAAACATTTTTAAAGACCCTTTCCTTTATGCACTTGTCATTAGTTGCAGGACTCGCAATTTTTACTGCTATTGCAATTACGCAAGGAAAAGGATTTAACACTTCTACCGATGGTTCGGATGTCAGCTTATATGCGGTACCAGTAGTGGCGTTGCTAGGTTATTTTGGAAGTAAGTTTTTATTCAAAAAAAAGATTTCCGCCATATCCGCAACCGATTCTTTGGAAGCCAAACTTAAAAAGTTTCAGACCGCTTCTCACTTAAAGTATTTTTTAATAGAGGCACCAGCGTTTTTTGCTTTATTCGCTTACTATAATTCCGGAAACGCACTTCCTTTGGTCATAGCCGTTTGTTTGTTGGCATATCTTTTTGTGCAAAAACCGAATAAGGACACCATACTAAAGGAATTGCCTTTAACTAAAGAAGAAAAAATTAAATTAAGCTAATTAAATATGACTATGAAGAAGAAAATAACAATTTGTATGGGAATTATTATGTCCTTATTGGGTATGGATAAAAGTTTGGCTCAAGATTGGGCCAATTTGAAACAGTTTCAAGAAGCCAATAGCAAGTTAGAAGCTCCGGCTTCCAATGAAAATAGAGTTGTTTTTATGGGTAACTCCATAACCATAGGTTGGCTAAATTCCAGACCGGATTTTTTTGAGGGCAAACCCTACATAAACCGTGGAATCAGCGGTCAGACAACACCCCAGATGTTATTAAGGTTTAGACAAGATGTTATAGATTTAAATCCGGCAGTAGTTGTACTACTTGCAGGAACAAATGATATTGCGGGAAACACAGGACCTTCAACATTGGAAATGATAGCAGAATAATATTAAAAGTATGGCAGAGTTGGCAAAGGCGAATGGAATAAAAGTAATTCTATCCTCTACCCTTCCAGCTTATGATTATCCTTGGAAACCGGGAATGGAACCCGCTGAAAAGATAGTGGCATTGAATAAAATGATAAAGTCTTACGCTGAGACTGAAAATCATATTTACTTGGATTATTTCTCAAAAATGGTAGACGATAGAAATGGATTACCAAAAAAGTATGCTGAAGACGAAGTACATCCAACCGTAGAAGGATACATGGTTATGGAGCCTTTGGTAGAAGAGGCTATCAACAAAGCGTTAAACCAATAGTATTGAAAAACCCCAATAAAAGTGGTAAACTTTTGCAACACTGGGATACCATTGTTATTGGTTCTGGTGCGGGTGGATTGGCTGCTGCAATTTGCTTATCCCGTGCCGGACAAAAGGTTTTGGTTTTAGAGCAGCATGATGTTCCCGGAGGTTGGTGCCATAGTTTTTATTTGAATGGACATAGGTTTACTCCTGGCGTACATTATATAGGACTTCTTGGCGAAGATGAGGCTACCAGTAATCTTTATAAGGGACTGGAAATTGCTAATGATTTGGTGTTTTTCCGTATGAACCAAAACGCATACGAACATGTCCATATCGGTAATCATCGATTTGATTACCCGGATAACCCCCAGGAACTGGAAGAAAGACTGATAGAACGATTTCCAAAAGAGAAAAAAAGAATTCAAAAATATTTAAAACTTATTCGCTTGGCTAGCGAAGAACTTTATTCTATCCCCTACATTAAAGGTTTTTGGCAAAAACTAACACTGCCCTATCGCACAAGACATTTTGGAAAGTATGGGCTTTTTAGTCTAAAGCGTGTTATCGATTGGCATATTAAAGACCCGCTGCTGAAAAACATTTTGAATATCCAATGTGGGGACCACGGAGTACAACCTCGTAAGGCAGCCTTTATATTGCATGCAGCCTTAATGTATCACTATTTCAAAGGAGGATATTATCCTATGGGTGGTGGTGGCGCTTTGGTAAAAGCCATGACGAATACTATTAAGAAATATGGTGGAGAAATTAGAACGAGCACGTCCGTAACTAAAATAATCTTGGAGGGCGAAGGAAATAAAAAAGCTGTTGGCGTAGCACTTCAAAATGGGGAGAAATTATACGCTAAAAACATTATTTCCAATGCAGATGTAGGAATTACCTATAATGATTTGATAGGAAGGGAAAATCTTAGTCCAAAATTGAAGAAAAAACTGGATAAGACCATTTATTCATGTACATCATTAATGCTATTTCTAACTGTGGATATGGATGTAAAGGCCGCAGGTTTGGATTCCGGTAATATTTGGATGATGCCCGATAAGGATGCGGATGAATATTACGACCAAGCAATGACAGAAGATATTTTAGAAGGTGAGGCTTTTGAAGGAATGTTCATTAGCTGTACCACTTTAAAAGACCCTTCCAGTTTTGATGGGAAACACCACTGTATAGAAGCTATAACCTTTATAGATTATAAAGCGTTCGAGAAATACCAAAACGAAGATAATCAGCGCTCCGAGGCATATCTGAAATTCAAGGAAAAACTAACCCAAAAAATGATCCATGGAGTTGAAAAAGTTCTTCCAGAAGTATCCAATCATATTGTTAACCAAGAACTTGGGACACCTATCACAAACGAATATTACATCAATACAACCAAAGGCAATGTTTACGGAACCGAAAAGAGCCTGAAACATATTGGTCCATTCGCATTTAAGGCCAACAGCGAAATAGAAAATCTATATTTATGTGGCGCAAGTATCCTTTCGCACGGAGTTGCAGGAGCTAGTCATTCCGGAGTGGATACCGCTTCGAGAATTTTAGGGTGCCACCCCGATGAATTAAAAGAGCCTAGACCTAACCAAGAATTATTAGTACTGGAGGCTGAAGATGATTCTAGTGCTTATCCAGAATGGATTCAGAAAAAAATTCGATTACGCAAAAAGAAGTCGGCGGATAAGATTACTACTGGTTTACTTCAGTAATTAGTTATAAAGTAATGGGAAAAATTTTCCTTCCATCTTCTCCCCTTTAGGTATCATAGGGACTCCCTTCAAAAGCTCCTCGTCGGTATTACTAATTGTGCCATCGGCAAAGACATTGAGCACAAATGCTCTTCTGGGTTTATCGGATTTATTCTCATAAGACCCGTGGACCATTAATGGGTGGTGAAAAGTTGCAAACCCTTTTTTTAATTCTATAGGAATAGGGTTAAAATCGTTCTTTTGGTCTTCGGTTAAATAATCTATTATTCCATTCATATTTCCCGCTAACTCCGGAGCGTTCAAAAGTCCCCATTTATGGCTTTTTGGAATATAGTGCAGACACCCATTCTCGGTAGTAGCATCATCCAAACCGGTCCAACAGGTCAGATGTTGCATCGCAATGGTTCTTGTCCAATACGAGTAATCTTGATGCCATGCTACTACCCCACCATGTTTGGCGGGCTTGTAGAAAAGTTGATCGTGCCAAAACCTAACCGGTTTGTTATCCAATAATTGATGTGCCGCCATTATAAAAGCTGGATTCCACAACACATCATGGAAACCTTCCGTTATTCTCCAATGTCCTAAAGAATGAAATAAAATAGAATCGGAATCAGATGATTCGTTACTATGAAATTCATAAAATAAGTGATGTGCGGGGTGTTGCGGGTCAATGATTTCGTCCAATTCCTTTCTTAGTTGCTCAATCTGGGTATCATCCAACATACGTATACCACTCAAATACCCATACTCGTGAAAATGTTGAACCTGTTCTTTTGATAAGCGATAAGGTTCCCATTCCTCTTTTGTAGAAGGTATTTTGAACAACTTGGAAACTACGTTATGGTATTGAGCTAAATCTATTACGGACATTAGATGTATTTTTTTCTATTTAATATTCATCAAATTACCGTTGATTACCAACAAATTCTAAGTACCTATAAAACGTAGTCTATGCTACGGGATTCACAAGAGTACCTATTCCATCAATTGATATTCTAATCTCATCTTTTGACTGGAGTGTGAAATCATCCGGAGGCACTATTCCAGTACCCGTCATAAGAAACACTCCTTTTGGAAAAGAACATTCCTTAAAAAGATAGGAAACCAAATCTTTATGGGTGCGTTTCATTTGGTCAATGGCAATGGTGTCATCAAAAACGGTCTTATCATTCCGAAGTATTTCCAGGCGGATTTTGGAATCGGGCGAAATGGGTTTATCAGATACAAACAAGCATGGCCCAATCGCGGCACAAGCATCATAGGTTTTTGCTTGAGGCAAGTACAAAGGATTTTCCCCCTCTATACTTCTTGAACTCATATCGTTCCCAATTGTATATCCCTCAATAGAACCTTCGGAAGACATAAAAAGCGTTAATTCTGGCTCCGGAACATTCCAAGTAGAATCTTTGCGTATACGAACCGCCTCACCTTGGCCAACGGTCCTTGCCGGAGTCGCCTTAAAAAAAAGTTCCGGCCTATCCGCATCATATACCTTATCATAGAAAGTTCCTCCACCGGCTTTCTCGCTCTCCAGAACCCTTGCTTTTTTGCTACGCATATAGGTTACGCCTGAAGCCCAAATTTCTTGATTTGAGGTGATTTTTTCTAGCTGCAGGCTATCCAAGTTTATATCATCCGGACTAAGACTTTTAATCTCGTCCAAAAGTTTTTGAAAAAGATTACTTCTATTAATAAAGGAATCCCAATCCTTAACTGGAATTGTATAGTTTTTATCCTCATAAACAAGGATGGCGTTGTTAGTTGTTCTGTAGAGTTTCATATGTACTGTTTATTATAGTTTTGAAAATTACAAAATAAATCAGTTTTAAGTAGCAGGTGTTTTTATAAAAATGTGAACTTTACACTTAATTTATGTTGTTAGGCTTTTAATATTTCCTCTACATGGATTATATGACTTAGGTCCTTGGCGCCATTAACTAAAATGTACAATCCATGAACCTCTTACCCCTTACTCAATATCTTACCGCTCCCTTTTGTAACTTGTCTCAAGAAACTAAAAAACGATGAAAATCCTCTTATTTACAATGTCTTTGATTTTTTTGTTTTCGTGTAAACCCTATACAGATGAAGTTCAAGACAAAAAGGAAATTAAATCAATTCTGATGAAACAACAACAAGCTTGGTCCAACAATGATATTGATGGTTTCATGGACGGTTATTGGAAATCGGATTCACTAAAATTCTACAGTGGTGCGAAATTGAACAAGGGATGGCAGAAGACGTTGGATAACTATAAAGTCAGGTATCCTACAAAAGCCCATTCGGGCAAATTAGAATTTACCATAGCAGACATAACACAAATTAACCCGAATGCTTACTGGGTTATGGGAGAATATCACCTCTTTCGTGATATGGGAAATGCCAATGGCACTTTCCTCATTATTTTCAAAAGGATAAATGGGGAATGGAAGATTGTAGCGGATTCTTCTTGTTGATGTTTGAACTAGGTTTCTTTTGATTATTTTTGGAAAATTTTGATGATTAAATAAAATGAAAAAAACGTTATTTATTTTTATTGCCCTAGCATGGGCATGTAATTCTTCACAAAAAACAGTTACTACCCAAGATGTTCAGGAAAAAGCTTCTGAGATTTCTTCAGCGACCTATGCTGAAACTATTACCGAAAGTGAATTAAAAGACCATTTGTACATATATGCCTCAGATGAATTTGAAGGAAGAGAAACGGGTGAGCCTGGTCAAAAGAAAGCTATTGCCTATTTGAAGTCCGAATATGAAAATTTAGGTATACCCGCAGCAAAGGAAGATGGAGATTATTTTCAACATGTACCTTTGGAAATAAGCAAGCTGCCCGTTGGGAAACTTGCTGTAAACGACAGCGATTTTTTAATTGGTGAGCATGTGCTCACCTTCAATTCAGCCAGTTCTAGCTTTGATGAAATTCTCTATGTAGGTTATGGCATAGAGGAAGAGGGCTATTCTGACTACCAAGGGCTGGACCTAAACGGGAAACTGGTTCTTGTCAAATCCGGCGAACCAAAAAATTTGGATGGTACCTACAAAATTTCCGGTACGGACGAAGCTTCCATTTGGAGCAATATGTCCGAATCGTTAAGTAAGCGCATTCAACTAGCAGTAGATAAGGGAGCAAAGGGAATTTTATACTATGACAATGAGAATTTTAATCGATTTAAAAGAAGATTCGATTACATGAAAACCAATAATAGTGGGCGTATGGAATTGAAAAACGAAAAGGCTGGCGATTTTTCCAGTATTTTCATTGATGATGTTGTAGCTAAATCAATTTTCCCCAACATTGACAGCGATAGTGCGCCAAAATCCTTGGATGCAAGAATCAATTTGGATTTTCAAAGCTCAAATGACATGGTAGAATCAGAAAACGTTGCTGCCGTAATAAAGGGTTCTGAGCTACCTAACGAATATATTATTATATCCTCCCATCTAGACCATATTGGAATTTCAGCGAATGGGGAAATCAATAATGGTGCCGACGATGATGGATCAGGCACCGTTGCATTGCTTGAAATTGCCGAAGCCTTCAAAAAAGCACAAGAAGCAGGGAACGGACCAAAACGTTCCATAGTTTTTCTCCATGTCACGGGCGAGGAAAAAGGGCTTTTGGGATCACAGTACTATACAGATGTTGATCCTATTTTTCCTTTGGAACAAACCGTAGCCAACTTAAATATTGATATGATCGGTAGAATAGACCCTAAACGAGAAGGTGACCGCAATTACATCTATTTAATAGGTTCGGATAAATTAAGTACGGAATTGCACGAGCTTTCCGAAAAAGTAAATAAACAGTATGGTAATTTAGAATTGGATTACACCTACAATGATGAGAATGACCCAAATAGGTTCTACTACAGAAGTGACCACTATAATTTTGCTAAAAACAATATCCCGATAATATTTTATTTTAACGGAACCCATGATGACTATCATAGACCTAGTGATACTCCGGATAAAATAAACTATGACCTTTTGCAGAATAGAACCCGACTAATATTTCAAACGGCATGGGAAATTGCCAACAAAACTGACAGAATTATTGTGGATAAGGCTTCTAAATAAATTATCAAAATATATAATAGATAAAAAACCCTTCTCCTACGGAGGGTTTTTTGTTTAAGATTTTCAAGTTTATAGAAGAAAAAAGGTCCCGAAAGTTATTCGGGACCATTCATTTTAACAACTATGGGTGGAAGACCGGGTTCGAACCGGCGACCCTCGGTACCACAAACCGATGCTCTAACCAGCTGAGCTACAACCACCATTTTAGAAGCGATGGCAAAGGTAATTTTTTTAAAGGTTCTTAGCAAATAATAAACTTAATTTGAAAGAATTAATTCGGACCATAGATAAAGTGTTTTTTGATTACATTAGAAGGCATAAAGAAGTAACTAAACTTGTTCCCTTGTACCTACTATCAAAATTAAGTTCTTTTAGAAAGCTATTTCTATTGCAATTATTCTTTTTAGCTACAACTAATAGTTTGTATTCCCAATTGGATAGTATAACCCATCTAAAGCTAAAAATAAAAGGGTTACAGCATAGACCTGAATTTAACCCAAACGATATCGGTTATATTGATTTATTGAACAAACTTGGTTGGCAAATACGCTACTACAACAAGGATAGCTTATTGCTACTCTCTCAAGAAGCACACCAACTTAGCCAGGAGTTAGCATATGAAAAAGGCGTCTTAGAGTCAACTTTTAACTTGGCACAATATTATCTTTTTAATGGTGACCCGGAAAGGACTGTAGTGGAATGCTCCACCCTAATGGCTTCAATTCCTAATAACAAATTTGCTAGGCTAAAGCATAAGGTTCTGAATCAAATGGGACAAGCGAACTTTATTCTAGGAAACTATCCCGAAGCTTATTCTTCATTTTTAAAATCCTTGGAAATAGCAGAAAAGTATAATTACAAGCTAGAAGCTGCGGAGATGAATATGAATCTTGGCACCTTGTTCTCGCTTCTGGAAGATTATGAGGAAGCAATAAATTACTACGATAATACCCTAAAGGAACTTTCTCTACTAAAAAATAAAATTACGAATGGGCGTGTTTTTAGCAACCTTGGATTTCTTTACATGAAGAAAAAGGATATGAAAAAATCCTTAGAGTTTTTGGATAAAAGTATAGACATATTTGTAAAACATGAAGTTCCTGAATGGCTAGCATTTGCTTTCATAACAAAGGGCGAATTATACTTAGGTAACAAAGAATACGAAAAATCGCTTGAGTTTTACAAAAAGGCACAGAAAATACATGATTCATTAGAAGATGTCAAAGGGCGGGCGGATGTTAACCATGGGATTGGGGCTGCATATCTAGGCCTTGGAAATATTGATTCCGCCGAATTACATGTTCAAAAAAGTCTTGAACTTTTTAAATCTTTTCAGCTTAAAACAGGATTGGAAAAATGTTACCGGGCTTTATATGAAATCAATAAAAAAAAGGGATTAACAGATATAGCCCTGTCTTACTTAGAGCTAGAAGGCGTTTATGCCGATTCCATCTCCAAGAATGCAAAACAGCGTGATATTGCCATGCTCAATAGCAAAATGGAATTTGAGCAGGCAAAACTGGCTATAGACCAAGAGAATCAAGATAAAATAAACACTCAAAAAAAATACGTGCAATGGGCAACTTTGGGACTTATATTCTTATTGATTGTAGTTGGACTTATGATAAAATTCAACCGAAAGGAAAAACAACTTAACAAAGCCCTTGCTGAAAAGACTATAATCCTATCGGAAAATCAAAAAAGAATGAAGCAAATCAATTCAAATCAGGACAAACTATTTTCCATTGTTGGTCATGATCTGAGAGGCCCAATAGTTTCGCTGAAGGAATTGATGGATTTAGCTTTGGAAAGCCCGAATGGTGCTGCTTATTTTAAAAAGTTTGGGCCAAAACTCAAAAATGACATTGAACATATTCATTTTACTTTAGATAATCTGCTTTATTGGGGTACCTCACAAATGAAGGGATCCAAATTGAACCCTGAAGCAATTATGGTGAAAAGTGAAATAGCGTCCATGAAAAATCTGTTTCGCAAGAGACTTTCTAAAAAGTCTATTTCCTTAGAGAATTATTTAACGGAAGACATGACCGTATTCATGGACCCTAACCATTTTAACGTGGTATTCAGAAATTTAATTAGCAACGCCATCAAGTTTACTCCTGAAAATGGAAAAATAAGTATTAGTGCAAAAGAAAACTTGAACAATTTGATTATTTCCGTAAAAGATTCCGGAATAGGTATGAGCGAGGAAATACTACATAAAATATTCAATACTTCCGAACACTATTCCAGTTATGGCACTAATGGAGAAAAAGGTACCGGTCTTGGTCTAGGTTTGTGTAAGGAGATGATAGCAAAAAATAACGGTTCAATAGAGGTTAAAAGTATCCCTAATAAAGGCAGTGAATTTTTGGTTTTACTACCGAAAAGTAAACCAAAGGCATAGCAATCGCTATCAAAACACATTAGCTTCAATATTATCAAAATACGTAATTTTTTTCACGGATGAGAAAATTAACTCGACGAAATACAAATTAAGAGGACCAAAACACACAAAAATCATCATTTCACAACAATATTTATCAGCTAAAGCTTATTTATCATAATTTTCGAGCTTATTCAAGTTAAGCAATATTAAGGTTGTGAACTTTATCGGTCATATTATAAATTTTCTGTTGGAAAAAAAAAGGGATGCTATATTTCTTCTATTTCTTTTGGTTTCCACAATAGCAACGGCTCAACTGAGTGTTCGCGATAGCCTTTTAAAAGAAGTTTTATATCAAAGGCAACAACACGACTTTAACAAAAACGACACGCTTCATATTAATACATTATTATCCCTAGCAAATAAACAACGCTATTACAATTTAGACAGTCTATTTCTTCTTACAAAAGAAGCTTTGGATATAAGTATTGCATCTGAATTTTCCGGAGGTAAGGCTTCTGCATTCTCTACGCTAGGAATCTATTACTCGGACAAAGGAAAGCATGAATTAGCTGCTGAAAAATTTGTCTTGGCAATACAATTGGCCGAACAAATTGGTGATTCCAGATTGCTTTTACAAACTAAGGATGACCTAGCACGAGAATATGAATACATGGGAGATTATTCCAAAGCGCTAATGGAGTATTTGGAAACAATAGAATTGGCTGAGAAAGCGAATGATAAGACAATACTCTCTATAACTAACGAAAATGTTGCTAGCCTATACTTTTCACTGAAAGATTATGATCAGGCCATGGCGTTTTACAAAAAAGTAAAGGCGATAAACGAAGAAATAGGGAATCCTTTATATATGGCGGAAACCATGACCAATATGGCTTCGGCCTATTCCGATATGGGAGAGTTAGATCTTGCCATGTTCAATGTAAATAATTCAATCAAGATCTTCGAGGAAAATAAAATTATTGAGTGGCTTGCATATGCCTACCAAATAAAGGGGGACATATATTTAGAGCAGAATAAGTTTAATTGGGCAATGTACTGGTATGACCAAAGTAATTTACTTTATAATGATATTCATGATGAGCGGGGAGAAATTACTTTGCTGAATGGTATGTCCAAAGCGTTGATTGGCCTTAAAAGCGATAGTATACCCGAAATTCATGCTTTAAAAGCCTATCAGCTATCAAAAAAGATTGATGACAAAATAGGAATCCAAGAATCTTCTAAAATACTATATACTTTTTATAAGGAAAAAGGTGATTTTGAAACTTCTTTAAAATATCATGAACAGTATACATTAATAACGGACTATTTGAACAAGAATGAAAATGAAAAGGGTCTAACCATGTTAAAGACCAAAATAGAATATGACCAGCAGAAGCAGCAGTTGATTTTAGAGAATGAGGAAAAGTTGGCTAAGCAAAAAATATATGTTTATATAGTGTTATTCATTCTAATGATTTTCTTGGGAATAATGTTACTGATACGTAGAAACGTAAAAATCCAATCGGAACTAAATAAAGAATTGGTTTCTAAAACAGCGGATTTAGAGAAAAAAGAAGAACACTTAAAGAATGTAAATCATACAAAAGACAAACTTTTCTCTATTATTGGACATGATCTCCGTGGTCCGATAGGAGCTTTTCAGGGACTAATAAAAATGTTTAAGGAAGGAGAAATGACCAGAGATGAGTTCTTAAGTTTTGTGCCAAAGTTAAAATCCGATATTGATCATATTTCCTTCACATTAAATAATCTACTTTCTTGGGGGCAGACCCAGATGAATGGATCAGTTACGAAACCAAGTGTAACCGCAATAGAAACGATTGTAGAAGAAAATATTGCACTTCTTTCGGAGACTGCTTCAAATAAATCTATCAAATTACTTAATCGCTTAGAACTGAACACCATGGCTTGGGCAGATTCTAACCAAATGGATATAGTTATTAGAAACCTACTGAGCAATGCCATTAAATTTACCCCGAAAAAAGGAACGGTAACCATTGGGGCGGTCGAAAAAATTAATCAATGGGAAATCTATGTTAGGGACAACGGCATAGGGATGAATGAAGAGACCATGACAAAAATATTTTGTAAAAATTCATCACACACCTCATATGGTACCAACGATGAAAAAGGAACTGGGCTTGGACTTTCGCTATGTAAAGAAATGGTAGAAAAAAACAATGGGAAAATTTGGGTTAATAGCGCTCCAAGTAAAGGTTCTAGCTTTTATTTTACAATCCCCAAAGCAAAAAAGGAATACAAAAAAACTGCTTAAATAAGGTTATCCAGTGATTCTACTGCCAATGGTCGCTCCGCAGTAAATCCTTCCGCATAATCCGTTCCTATCAACCTACCCAAATCTCTTGCCCTATAATGCACACTGTCTAGAAATGTCTTACTGCTGATAGGCGTGTCAGGCTCATTGCTCTTAGGGTCATGGAATTGAGAAGCATATGCGCTAATAGCCTCTGTTTTCTTTGAAATATAACCACTAATATCTACAACAAAATCAGGTTTAATATTTTTCCATTGGATATAATGATAAACCAATTTTGGACGCCATGCGTCCTGATTTTCATCATCAAACTTTGTTTCAATTTTTATTAGCCCGCTTAAAAAACACGCATTGCTAACGAGTTCACTGCCTCTGGCATGATCAATATGCCTATCATCTATAGCATTACACAAAACAACTTCAGGCCTATACTTTCGAAGTACTTTAATGATCTCCATCTGATGCGCTTCGTTGTTAACAAAAAAACCATCACGAAATTTTAGATTTTCCCTTACCGCAACCCCAAGTATCTTTGCTGAGGCTCTTGCCTCTTTGTCCCTTATTTCAGCTGATCCCCGAGTGCCCAACTCACCTCGAGTTAAATCTATTATCCCTACTTTTTTTCCAAGGGCTACTTCTTTTGCAATAGTACCACCTGCTCCAAGTTCGGCGTCATCAGGATGTGATCCAAAAACTAAAATATCTAATTTCATTAAATTGAAAGTTGGTTTATAACTTAGGCTAAGTCGATAAATCTATTCCAAAACTTACGCATTGGAGGAAACGGACACGCTACTGTTCACAATTTTCAATGCGTTTTCTATGTCTTCCTTTAAATCCTCTAGTTCCTCTATACCAACGGAAAAACGAATCAAACCATCTACTATGCCTTGCTTTGCCCTTACTTCGGGACTCATCAAGGAGTGTGAGGTTTTTACCGGTGACAATACTGTACTTTCCACTCCGGCAAGACTCATGGAAGACTTGATAAGTTTGAGGGATTTTTGGAACAGCATTGGATCCAGAAAAGGTTTTAATTCAAAAGATAGCATTCCGCCAAAACCGTTCATTTGTTCCTTTGCCAACAGATGACTATTGTGTGAAATCAAACCAGGATAATACACGGCGTCTATACCCTTGTGGTCGTTTAAAAACTCTGCCATGGCCATCGCATTCGCATTTTGTGCCTTAACCCGTATTCCCATTGTTTTTATACTACGCTCCAAAAGCCAAACCGTATAATCACTTAAGCTTCCTCCAAAATTCTTTGCCAAATGAAAGATACGCTCCATGTGCTCTTTAGAGGATGCAACTGCACCGGCGCATATATCCGAATGTCCGCCCATATACTTCGTAGCACTATGTATGACAACATCAATACCAAAATCAATCGGGTTCTGATTTACAGGGCTAGCAAACGTATTATCGATCATCGAAACTAATCCGTGTTTTTTGGCCAATTGAGATATACCTTGTAAGTCGGTTATGGTGAGTAACGGATTGGAAGGAGTCTCAATATATATGACCTTGGTATTGTTATTGATTTTAGCTTCAAAATTCTCTATTTCCCAGCCCTCTGTAAACGAGTAAGTAATACCGTATTTACTAAATTCTTCTGTAACAAGATTATAGGTACCACCATACAACGTCTGTTGCAAAACCACATGGTCTCCCGCTCGTAAAAATGCCATTAATGCCGTGCTTACCGCTGCCATTCCACTACCAAAAATCAATGCTGCTTCGGCATGTTCCAATGCTGCAATCTTTTTACAAAGTCCTTCTTGATTGGGTGTATTGAAATAACGTGGATATCTCTTGATAGCAACGTCATCAAAGGCATACGAAGTACTCATATACAGTGGCGAAATAGCTCCTTTATGCTGTTCATCCACAAGCTCCCCTACATGGGTACATATAGTATTTAGTCCTATTTTCTTCATAGTATGATTTCCTAAAAATAAAAATTAAAGGTACGGAATTACCTTAAACCTTAAAGGCCTTCCATTTTCCTTTCCGGAACAGGGCAATTGAAATAATCGCCAATAATACTTCGGCCAAAGTAATGGCCAAAAACACCCCAAGCGCTCCAAGATTAAAATAAAAAGAAGCTATATAGGCAAACGGTAACTGAAAAAGCCAAAATGCGATTAAATTGATACGTGTTGGTGTACCTGTATCCCCAGAACCATTAAAAGCTTGGGTTACAACCATACCGTAGGCATAAAAGATATAACCCGCTGCAATAATCTGTAAACACAGACCTCCATTTTCGACCACGGCTGGAGTATCGTTAAACCAACCCACTATCTCTTTCGCAAAGAATAAATAAACCAATGAAACGGTTCCCATAAAATAAGCGTTATACTTCCCGGTCTTCCAAACTGATGTTTCTGCCCTTTCGGGCTTATCCGCTCCAAGGTTCTGGCCTACCAAAGTAGCTGCGGCATTGCTCATTCCCCAAGATGGCATTAGGGTAAAGAGCATCACGCGAATGGCAATCGTATAACCCGCCAAAACCTCACTCCCAAACTCGGACATTATACGCATTAGAAAGACCCAACTTGAAGTACCAATTAAAAATTGTGCGATCCCACCAATGGAAACCCGTATTAAATTCAAAATCACTTTTACATTTAATACCAAATCCTTGATCGCCAATTTAATCTTGCTCCATCCAAAAAATAAAATTCCCAATTGAAATAGTACAGCAGTACCCCTTCCAATGTTGGTTGCGATTGCCGCTCCCATCACTCCATATTCCGGTACCGGGCCCCATCCAAAAATGAATATGGGATCAAGAATTATATTTAGACCGTTGGAAAGTACAAGTGTCCACATGGCTACTGACGCATCGCCCGCTCCACGAAAAATAGCATTTATTAAAAATAGCAGCATAATCGTTAGGTTACCACCCAATAATAATTTTGTGTAACCGTAACCTTCGGCAATTAAATCGGGTTCCGCACCCATAAGTGATAGAATTTCCTTGGCATAGACAAATCCCGGAACTCCTACTAAAATTGATACGATAACCCCCAAGCCTATGGCTTGGACCGCAGCTTCCTTAGCTCCCTGAAGGTCCTTTTCCCCTACCCTACGGGCTACCACGGCGGTTGCCGCCATACTTAGTCCGATGGCAACAGCGTAGAGTAAAGTAATTACCGATTCCGTAAGTCCGATAGTAGCCACTGCGTTTACGCTAACTTGTGAAACATAGGCTATATCTACCAAAGCAAAAATAGACTCCATAAGCATCTCCAAAATCATTGGGATGGAAAGCATAAAAATTGCTTTTTTGATACTTCCTGATGTAAATTCTGATTCTTGTCCGGTAACGGCAATCCAGAAATACCTTAAAAATTTTTGTATTGATTTTATATATGAACTCATTATAAAGAAATTTATGTTGTAAAAAAGTGTGCAAATGTCAAACTAACCGATGAAGTAAATCGGTTACAAAAATGGCCTAGCGGCACTGACATTTATAAAAAACATATATTTCTAGAGCTTCATGATGTAGCAAATATGCAAAAAAAAATAATACCTTAGGAAATGTTTCAATAAATCAATCCATGATTCGTATTAATCGGCACCACATTGCAAAACGACTTTTAACTTCAATAGTTGTTCTAACACTATTTATTTCCTGTAAGAATACCACAAAGTCTATAGAGAATGATAAGGAGCCTACACCAACTGGATATCAAGGCCAAGCTCCAAGTTCTGTGGTTCCAACAACAAATAAACCTGTCCAAAAACAATGGAAAGGAATTTGGACATTTGAGAACAGCACATTTTTTACAAATGATTTTGATGGCGCTCGCCTAAACGGGGTTGCGGATGATGGAAATGATTATTACACGGTTTGGATTACAGCAGAGAACACCCCTATTAATGTGAGTCCGTGGTATGCGTTTAAATTATGGACGGAGAATCCGAGAGGAATTACGGTTAAACTTTCATACCAAGATTCCAGAAGCAGGTACTATCCAAAAATAAGTGCCGATGGAGTAAATTTTAAACCATTGGATAGCACACAATTTACTGTCATTAATCCTGGACAAGGAAATTTTGGTATTAACGCCGCGCCTGAATTTGTAGAAATAAAATTGGAAATCGGAAGGAAACCTATTTGGGTATCGGCCCAAGAACTGTATCCTTCCAAACGTGTTAAAAATTGGATTGATTCCCTCTCTGTTAAACCTTATATTTCTAATTATGAAATTGGAAGGAGTACGGAAAACCGACCCATGCACCTAATGGAAATCAAAGGAGATTCCACCACTAAAAAGGCCCTAATGATAATTTCCAGGCAACACCCTCCCGAGGTAACCGGCTTTTTGGCGATGAAATCCTTTATAGAAACATTAGTTGGCAATAGCGCTGATGCCATTGCATTTAGACAAAAGTTTGATGTTTTTGTAGTCCCTTTAATGAATCCAGATGGGGTTGATAATGGACATTGGCGACACAATATGGGTGGTATAGATTTAAATAGGGATTGGGAAAGTTTTAATCAGCCGGAAACAAAAAGCGTTCGGGATTTTTTGAATAAAAAAAGTGCAGAGGGGTATGAGTTTGTTTTTGGAGCAGATTTTCATTCCACTTGGGATGATATCTACTACCCTATTGACAGCACGGTCATAGGTCAAAAAGGAAAAATAGTTTTCGATTGGATTGATGGTATCAGCAATCGTTTACCACAAAAAGAAACGAATATTAAACCTTCGGATAGAATTAACCCCACCATGGTCTCCCGAAACTACTTCTATGTTAACCATGGCATGCCAGCCATAGTTTTTGAACTTGGCGATAATACACCAAGGAATTTTCTAAAAGAAAAGGGCAAAGTAGCTGCAGAAGAATTGATGAGACTCCTAATGGATTAGGCAGTTTTGGAATAGTTAATCTTGTATCTCCAATAACTTAATCCACCTAGGGCCAATACTCCGGCGACCGTATAATAAATAAAGGAAGGTGTTATAACCTGTGCCCCACTAGCATAACTGTGAAGCCCAACTAAGTAAAAATTCACGCCAAAATAGGTCATCATAATACTTCCAAAAGCAACAATACTGAGGAAATTAAACGTCCATTTACCTCTAAGTCCAGGTACCAATCTTGTGTGGATAACAAAGGCGTAAACCATTATAGAAATCAAGGCCCAAGTTTCCTTTGGGTCCCAACCCCAATAACGGCCCCAACTTTCATTGGCCCATTGCCCACCCAAAAAATTACCGATAGTCAACATTATCAGACCAGTAGTCAATGCCAATTCATTAATTATGGTCAACTCCTTCAAATTGATAGCCATTTTATTCTTATTCTTCTTTGTTGTGAGGAGTATCAATACCAGACTTACTACGCCTAAAATCATACCAACGGTCAAAGGACCATAACTGGCAACTATTACGGCTACATGAATCATTAACCAATAGCTATCCAATACGGGTACCAAATTGGCTATGGATGGATCCACCCAGCTTTGATGGGCAATCCAAAGTAGCATTGATGTAACAAAGGCTGACGCTGCTATGGTCATGTCATTCTTTCGGCCTAAGGCCAAACCAATTCCCATGGTGGCCCAAGAAACGTATAAAATGCTCTCATAGGCATCGGTCCAAGGGGCATGACCTGAAATATACCATCTGAGAACCAGCCCGGCCGTATGCCATAAGAAAAAAAGAATAATTACACCTTTAAAAAAGTAAATGCCTACTCTCCATATTTCGCGGTTTTTGAAAATTTGGAAAATCAATACAAAAAACATTAAAAGACCAACTAAAGCATAATATTGATAAAGTCTGTTGAAAATATCCAGCTTATTGTAAATGACTTCTGTGTTTATTTTCTTGTCGGAGGGTAGTACTTCGCTACCATGGTTTACCTGATTCTGTTTAAACGCGGCCAAAAGTTTGTCCGCTTCGGTGTAATCTCCACTTTGTTGCGCCTTGTTCAAGGTCATCAAATAATAAGGCATGGCATTTTTAATAAAATTGGCATAAAGCGAATCGCCCACTTGATATTGACCTCCCCTATATTCTACGGCTGAAATCCATTTGTTATTCTCATCGTTCAACAATGGAAATATTTTTACAATCTGTTGCCCTAAAGCTTGATCCAAAAGACCGAGCCTAATATTGGCGTCCTTAAAATCTTGCTGAAACTTGTTCGGAATATTCGTAGCTGTAGCTTCACGCAAATAGGGTTCCAGCTTATAATTTCCTTTTTCATCAAAAAAGTCGGTCGCCTTTACATATTCCTGGCCTTTTGGCACTCCTACTATCTTACGAATACTGTCATTTTGCGTCTTTTTGTCCAATGCTATGAACTCTGTATTATACCACAAAGCAGGATTCATCATCATGGAAAGGAAAACTTGGTCCGAGTCATAACCCATATAGGTGTCCTTCAAACTGAGTTTACGCAACAATTCTGAAGAAAAGGTATTAATAGGCTTCATCCGACCACCTTCGTCCTGAATGACCAGTTTCCCGAATTTATCCGCATGTTCTTTAGAAACGATGGTCGTTTCCAATAAAGAATCCAACTGTACTTTTGTTGGGAGGGATTGGTGGTCATGACCATCACCAACGGTGTGTTCCTGACCCATTGATGGGGCTATAAATCCAATCAACAATGCTAAAGTAGTAACTGCCTTCTTTTTATTCTTACTAAGCTTGTTCAACGAGTTCGCCAAATCCTGGAATCTTGTTTTACCAAAAAACATAATGCCCATTAGCCCTATATACAATAAAAAATAACCAATATAAGTTATCCATGTTCCCCAAAAATCATGGTTAACGGACAAGGTCGTGCCTTTTTCATCTTGATCAAAGCTGGACTGAAAAAAACGATATCCTTTATGGTCAAGCACATGGTTCATGTAAATATCATAATCAAAAGGGCGTTCATCTTCAACAGTAACTTTGCTCATAAAAGAAGCATAACCTTTCTCCGTTCCGGGATATTTTTCAGCTATAAAATCATTTAGTTTCATGGCAAATGGCAATTCATAAACTTTAGACCCATAACGGAGCGAAAAATCCAAGCCTCCAACGCTAAATTTGTCAGTAAAGTCCGTGCCTCCCTTTCCTCCTAAAACTTTGACTTCCTTAGTTTCTCCGTTAGAAGTAACGGACATGACCAAAGCGTCGAAATCAACTTCCGTTTTTTCCTTCTCCGGTATTTCAACAATCCCATACGAACCTTGCACAAGCGAATCCGGAATTACAAACTGCATATTTGCGGTATTGTACAATGACCTTAATTGAAGTTTTTGAAGACTGTCTTTGGCGATAGATCCCTGAAACTGATCGGCCATCCTCATAAAGCTGCCATCAAAAGGAGACTGTATTTGGTAAAGCGAGTCCGAGGTGAAAATATTGATAGCTCCATCAGTAGTATTGTTCAAAGCAAAAAGGACGTTATGTATGCTTGCCACTTTGCCGTTCTCCAAGTAATGTTCATGGCGTTGACCATCTCCCGCCTCTACTATTTTTAGATAAGAATTCCCTTGGGAATCCGGAATAAGGCCTTCTTTTGCCCCTTCTATAAAATCTACATAAGAAATTGTAAACGGTTGTCCGTTAAAATCAGATTTCCAGGGAAGGTTGGATTTAATGGCTTCAGGAGTTACAATTAAATTATCCTCAAGGATTTTTCGCCTAGGTTCGCCTTCAATCTTTCCATCTACATGTGCGGTAAAGAAGGTTTTATCGGAATAGAACACATTCTCGGTTCTGCCCTCTCGGATAGGCATCATTCCTTCAAAACTTATATATCTGGTAACAAATGCCCCGATGATAATCAGTATCCAAGATAAGTGCAAGGTTAAAACGGGCCACTTTTCTAATCTTAATAATCGGTACCTGGAGATATTACCGATAAAATTTATGACAAAAAACACCATTATCGCTTCAAACCACCAGGCATTATAAATCCATATTCTTGCGGTCTCTGTGCTGTACCAACTTTCTATAAAAGTCCCAAAGGCCATTGCGGTTGCAAAAACAATAAAAAGGACAGCCATTAAGCGTGTGGAGAAGAATATTTTCTTTAACAAATCCGTCATGTGAAAAGCATTGGTTTTCAGCTTGCAAAAATACAGCCTTTTTACCATTTTTTAGCCGTAATATCAAGTTAAAAGGTTAAATAGGTTTGTTAATTTTTGGCTATTCCATTACCTAATTTTCTTTGTATTTTTGGGCAATGGTTTCAGTGGTTATCTTAGGAACAGGGAATGTGGCAAAACATCTTTTTGATGCATTTCAGACATCTAAAAAAGTTAAGGTAAGTCAGGTTATAGGTCGGAATAAATCCAAACTCCAATACTTTGAAAACAGAACGGCAACAACCTCCAATTTTAAGGATGTAATTTCTTCAGAAGTAATCATTATTGCTGTTAGAGATGATTTTATTGGTGAAGTATCTTCTTATTTAAAGGAGAGCGATTCTCTTGTGGTCCATACCTCCGGAAGTGTTTCCATTTCTGAGTTAAAGACCAAAAGAAAAGGAGTGTTCTATCCCCTGCAAACCTTTACCGAAGGTGTGAAAATTGATTTCAAATCCATTCCAATTTGTATTGAAGCCGAAAACCAAACCGATTTGAGCTTGTTGGAAAAATTAGGTAAAACCATTTCTGAAAATGTGGTGCCAATTTCATCGGAACAGCGTAGGTTGCTGCATTTATCCGCGGTATTTGTAAACAACTTTACCAACTACATATACCAAATAGGACAGGAAATTTGTGAAACGAACAATTTATCCTTTGACCTCTTAAAACCTTTGATAAAGGAAACCTCCAACAAAATAAACAACATTTCTCCCACTGAAGCGCAAACAGGACCGGCTAGAAGAAATGACATGGGTACCATACACACCCAATTGTCCCTTTTAAAAAATAAAGAACACAGGGAGGTATATAAAATCATGACCAATTCAATAAAGGCATCTTATGGAAAAAAGTTATAAGGAATATTTGAAGAAAATTACCACGTTTGTATTTGATGTGGACGGCGTACTTACGGATGGCACTTTATTAATAACTACCGACGGCGAGATGCTACGCAAAATGAATGTTAAGGATGGGTACGCCATGAAGGTAGCCTTAAACAAAGGCTATAAAATCTGTATCATTTCTGGAGGAACTAATGAAGGCGTTAGAAATAGACTGCGTGCCTTAGGGGTAACGGACATCTACTTGGGCGCACACCTTAAAAACGAGCCTTTGGAAGAGTATTTGGATATTTATAGCATAACTCCTGAACAAGTAGTTTATATGGGGGATGACATTCCCGACATTCTACCCATGAAAATGGTAGGTTTGGCCTGCTGCCCCCAAAATGCGGTTCCAGAGGTAAAGGCGGTATGCCATTACATTTCACATATCAATGGTGGAAACGGCTGCGCTAGGGACATTATTGAGCAAGTGCTGAAAGTCCGTGGGGATTGGATGGATAATTTTAGTGCTACTAATGCCTAAAGATGTTAAAGGAGAAACTTAAAAATCATAAAATCATATTGGCTTCCGGATCTCCTAGACGTCAACAGTTGCTTACTGAAATGGGACTTGATTATGAGGTTAGATTAAAGCCTGTTGAAGAGGTTTATCCAGAGAACCTAAAAGGCAAAGCTATTTCAGATTATTTAGCCATTTTGAAGGCATCGGCCTTTAAACAACAACTATTGAAAAATGAAATCCTAATTACATCCGACACCGTAGTTTGGCATAATGGGGAATCATTGGCAAAAGCACAAAATTATGAGGAAGCCATCACCATGTTACGTAAATTATCAAATGATTGGCATGAGGTAATTACATCAGTCTGTTTTACAACTTCCAGTGATCAGATTGTAAAGAATCAAATTACCGAAGTAAATTTCAGCACTTTATCTGAGGCTGAAATCCGTCATTATGTAGAAGCGTACAAACCTTTTGACAAAGCAGGAGCCTATGGCATTCAAGAATGGATAGGACTAATAGGAATTGAGGAAATAAAAGGCTCCTACCCTAACGTGGTTGGACTACCTACCCAATTGGTTTACAAAACGTTAATGGATATGGTTGGGTAGTTCATTTTAAGTAATTTTGAAAAAACTTTATGTTATGTTTAAAAACTGGCTCAAATTAGAACTATCTGTTGTTTTTCTAGCTGTTGTTTTCACAGTTGTGGAATCATGTAAGCAAAATGTGGTCGAAGAAAAACAAAATATGGCCCTAAACGATCAAAGCGAATCTAATTCATGGCCTAAGAAAGAACTTTCATCAGAATTTAAAGACTACTGGTATGCTGGTAATGCGGAAATTACGTCCTATAAACTGGAACAGGCCAGATATGGTGAACTTAGGGAAGGTAATGCCGTATTAATTTATGTAACGGAGCCCTTTTTAAGCGAGTTACAGGTAAAAGCTGACCAAAGCGACCCTAGTAATGTTCCCGTTCTTAAATTGAACACTACCAAAAATTATCTTACCGGTATTTATCCCTACTCTATAATGACCAGCAGTTTTTATCCTGTTCATGATAACCAACATGCTATGAAAGTTTCTTTTTCCAGCCAGGAGTGGTGCGGACATGTTTATGCACAGCTAAATAACAGGGATGATTTTGAAATTATGTCGCACTCCTACTTTGGAACAGAAGCCGACCAGGATTTCCATTTGGCAAAAACTCCCTTGGAAGATGAAATCTGGAACAAAATAAGGATTCAGCCAACGCAGTTGCCAACAGGAAAAATAGAAATAGTTCCGTCTTTTGAATACATTAGATTAACACATAAGCAGTTTAAGGCATATGATGCAATGGCATCGCTTTCAACGGAGAATGGGATAAGCACCTATGAAATCACCTATCCGGAATTGGAGCGAACCCTAAGAATTAATTTTACCGATTATTTTCCGCATACCATAGAAAGTTGGAGCGATTCCTATAAAGGCGGATTTGGACAAGACGCACAAATACTTACTTCTACAGCCACAAAAATTAATAGCATTAAAACCCCGTATTGGCAGCAGAATCATAATAAGGATTTATATTTGCGCGATAGTTTAGGATTGTAGCAAATGGAAGAATTTATTACCAACCATAAGGCAGATTTTATATATAGCCTTATCACATTGATTTTGATTTTGGTTTTGAAATTTATTTTCACCAAAATCGTAAAAAAGGTCGGTAAATTAAGGGAAATCAACCCCGTTAGGACAAAACTCATCATCAAATACATTTCAATCGCTTTAACATTGATTGCATTGGCAGCGCTCACCTTCATATGGGGCGTGAATTATAAAGACTTGGGAATTCTTGTTTCCTCTGTTTTTGCTGTTATCGGCGTGGCTCTTTTTGCGCAATGGTCCATTTTGAGCAATATAACGGCAGGAGTAATTATATTTTTCTCCTTTCCATTCAAAATTGGAAATACCATACGGATTTTAGATAAGGATATCCTGACACCAGAAAATCCAGAAAACGATGTGTATCTAATCGAGGATATTCGAGCATTTCATATGCACCTAAGACGAAATAATGGTGAAATATTGACGTATCCGAACAACCTGATACTACAGAAAGGTGTCATCCTTATCGCCACGTATAAAAATGATGATTTTATCTCAGAAGCGGAGGACTAGCAGTTTGTTAAAGAAGTCGTAAAATACAATCCTCCGGTGTTAATCTTGTTATATTTGGAATTATACTAAAACCGACACCATGCGCCATTTATTGCTGCTATTTATATGTAGCCTAATTGCACCTGTTTTTGTTACGGGACAAGCTCCAAAAAAACATTCATCCACAGAAATTTATCATTCGCTTCAAAAACTCAATTTCCTAGGTACTGCATTGTACGTTGCGGCACACCCGGATGATGAAAATACACGGCTCATTTCCTATCTATCCAACAATGTAAAAGCAAGGACGGGATATTTGTCCTTAACCCGTGGAGACGGTGGTCAAAACCTTATTGGTCCGGAGTTAAGGGAATTGCTTGGCGTATTACGTACCGAGGAGTTGTTAGCCGCCAGACGAGTGGATGGTGGGGAACAGTTTTTTACGCGTGCCAATGATTTTGGTTACTCCAAACATCCAAAAGAGACCTTGGCAATCTGGAATAAAGAATTAATTCTTGGTGATGTCGTCCGAACAATCCGAAAATTTAAACCGGATGTTATTGTTAATAGGTTCGACCATAGAAGCCCTGGATCTACCCATGGACATCATACATCATCCGCTATGTTAAGTTTGGAGGCATTCGATTTGGCTAATGACCCTAGTGCCTACCCTAATCAATTGGAACACTTTGGTACTTGGCAGCCAAAACGAATTTTTTTCAATACCTCTTGGTGGTTTTACGGGAGTCAGGAAAAATTTGAAAATGCCGATAAATCACAAATGCTGAATTTTGATGTAGGTACTTACTACCCTATTTTGGGCACTTCCAATAATGAAATTGCATCCTTGGCTAGCAGCCAACATTTATCCCAAGGTTTTGGAAGGTTGTCCAGCAGAGGTTCGGAACAAGAATATATAGAACTCTTAAAAGGAGATTTGCCAACGGACAAGACCAATTTGTTCGATGGTATAAATACAACGTGGTCCAGAGTTAAAGGTGGAAAAGCGGTTGGAGACATACTATATAAAGTGGAAGCCGATTTTAATTTCAAAAATCCTTCAAAGCATCTGCCGGAGCTTTTAAAGGCTTACCAACTACTTCAGGAAACTGAGGATGAACACTGGAAGAATATAAAATCTGAAGAATTAAAATCGATTATTCTATCCATTTCAGGAATTTATCTAGAGGCCGCTTCAAAAACTGATTATGCCAATCCGGGAGAATCCATCACAATAAATGTAGAGGCATTAAACCGTGCTGAAAATAAGGTCGTTCTAGAATCCATTTTAATAGATGGAAAAGAGGTATTGAACGAAAAAATAGATTTACTTAATAATGAAGACGTTACCAAGGAAGTAACATTGGCAATTCCTGAAAATACAGCTTATACAAGTCCGTACTGGCTAATGGAAAAAGGAACTCTGGGGACGTATACGGTAAAAAATGATGAATTGATTGGTTTGCCAGAAACACCAAGGGCAATTAAGGCTACTTTTCATCTAAATTTTGAAGGGTCAACCATACCCTTTTCGCGGAATGTAGTTTACAAGTTTGCAAAGCCGGATAAAGGTGAGCTGTATGAACCTTTCGAAATCGTTCCCGAAGCAACCGCCGCTTTCAAGGATAAGGTTATCATTTTTTCTGACGAAACTCCAAAAGAGATACCTATTACCATAAAAGCACACAAGGACAACGTATCGGGTGTTGTTCAATTATCCTTCGGTAAGGAATGGAGCGTGGATGCGGAGACCAAAACATTCAATATAGCACAGAGTGGCGATGAGCAGACCATTTATTTTACGTTGAGTCCTCCATCAGGTGAAAATGAGAGTTATATTTCCCCTATGCTGAAAATAGGTGATAAAGAAATCAGTAAGGAATTAGTTACGATCAATTATGACCATATTCCGTCCCAAACCGTCTTGTTGCCATCGGAAGCAAAAGTAGTTCGACTGGATATCCAGAAAGTTGGACAGCATATAGGCTATATAGTTGGTGCTGGAGATGATGTACCTACAAGCTTGGAACAAATTGGCTATACGGTTCATGTTATAGACCCTGCCAACATTACGGAAAATTCCTTGAAAGACTATGATGCGGTGGTTTTGGGAATTAGGGCATACAACGTTGTAGATGAACTTAGTTTTAAACAAAAATTTATTTTGGATTATGTAAAGCAAGGTGGAAATGTTATTGTGCAGTACAACACCGCTGGAAGATGGGCCAGCCAATTTGAGAATATCGCTCCTTATGAGCTCGAGATATCACGTGATAGGGTAACCGATGAAAATTCAGAGGTAACCATTGTTGCCAAAGATCATTCCTTGGTCAATTTTCCAAATAAGATAACTTCAACCGATTTTGAGGGGTGGGTTCAAGAAAGAGGCCTATATTTCCCGGACAAATGGGGAAAGGAGTTCACCCCCATATTGGAAATGAAAGACGAGGGTGAAAGTTCCACAAAAGGAAGTTTACTTGTAGCACCTTACGGAAAAGGTAACTATATTTATACCGGTTTGAGTCTTTTCAGGGAGCTCCCAGCTGGCGTTCCAGGCGCCTACAAATTGCTATCAAATATGATTTCTATTGGAAAGGAAAAAGTTGAATCAAAAGAGAAACTAAAAGGATGAATCAGGAAAAGGATGGCAATGCTTCATGGAAAAAGGAATACTCAATTGTCCTCTTCCTTAATCTTTTATATGTTCTTATTTTCTTTTATATAATGATATCATACACGTAAAATGGGGGGGTTAGACTGGACCATACTTTGTGGAACTTTACTTTTTATAGTCTCCTATGGTGTTTGGAAAACACGTGGAAGCAAAAACGTGAATGACTACGTACGTGGAGGAAACGAGGCACAATGGTGGACAATTGGTTTGTCCGTTATGGCGACTCAGGCAAGTGCCATCACTTTCTTATCTACTCCGGGACAGGCTTTTCATGATGGAATGGGGTTCGTTCAGTTCTATTTTGGACTTCCCATAGCCATGATAATTATTTGTTTGGTATTTGTACCCCTTTATCATAGAATGAAAGTCTATACAGCGTACGAATTTCTTGAAGGAAGGTTTGACCTTAAGACAAGATCTTTGACTGCCATTCTATTTCTCATACAAAGAGGTCTTGCCGCCGGAATCACCATTTTTGCCCCTTCTATTATTCTATCTGCGGTGCTAGGGTGGGATTTAAGGACATTGAATATTATTATTGGAACCTTGGTAATCATTTATACGGTTTCCGGGGGTACTAAAGCCGTTAGCGTTACCCAAAAACAACAGATGTTCATTATTATGACAGGAATGTTCATCACCTTCTTCTTTATACTGGGCTACCTACCTTCCGATATTACTTTTAGCAAGGCGATGAAAATTGCCGGGGCAAGCAATAAATTGAATATTCTTGACTTTAGTATGGATACCTCCAGCCGATATACGTTTTGGAGTGGAATTACCGGCGGATTGTTTTTGGCACTTGCCTATTTTGGCACGGACCAGAGTCAAGTTCAGCGTTACTTGACAGGGAAATCAATCAGAGAAAGTCAATTAGGGCTTGTCTTTAACGGTATTTTTAAAATTCCTATGCAGTTTTTTATACTCCTTGTAGGGGTAATGGTTTTTGTCTTTTATCAATATAATCCTTCGCCTTTAAATTTTAATCCAGCCGCCACTAATGCGGTCATGGAATCTGAATATGCCGAAGATTATAAATTATTGCAGGAAGGGCAAGTTGCGCTTGAAGCAGAAAAAAGAATTGCCCAAAATGATTTTTCCGCAGCATTGGAACTAAAAGAGTACGCTGCCGTGGAGGAAGCAAAGAAAAATATCTTTAGGATTAACCAAAAGGACAGTACGAATAGAGTTGCAGCCAAAGCTTTGATAACCCAGGCGGACGATGTTGTAGAAACCAATGACAAGGATTATGTTTTCATTCATTTTATTTTGAACAATTTACCCAAAGGATTGGTCGGCTTGTTGTTAGCGGTAATACTGTCAGCTGCCATGTCCTCGACCGCATCGGAACTCAATGCCTTGGGTACTATATCCGCTTTGGATTTATATAAAAGAAACAAAAAGGGTGTTTTCACGGAAAAACATTATGTACGCGCTTCAAAAGGATTTACGCTATTATGGGGTGTTTTGGCCATAATTATTGCCTGTATAGCTAGCCTATTTGATAACCTTATACAGCTGGTGAACATCATTGGTAGTATTTTTTATGGTAATGTGCTCGGTATCTTTTTATTAGCCTTTTTCTTTAAGTTCATTAAAGGAAACGCCGTATTTTTTGCGGCTTTGCTCACCCAAATTATCGTTTGTGTAATCTATTACAACCTTATACACATTTATCCTTCCGGTGAGGAGAAATTGGGTTATTTATGGCTGAATTTCATCGGCTGCGCTTTAGTGATTGTGATAGCTTTTATTTTTGAAGCTTTTGATCGAATGCTCAATAGGCCATTAGCTTCGAATTAAATCTTTAGTTTACGTCATTTAAATAACAATCCATAGTATACTTCTATGAATATCTATTTCAACTTATAAGGTATTGATATGATTAAATCACAAGTAACCACCTACTATAACCAAAACTATTCTAATCCTTTTATAACTGTTAAAGCACCGGGAAGGATTAATGTTATTGGCGAGCATACGGATTATAATTTGGGCTACGTACTACCAGCCGCTATCGAGAAGGCTATCTATTTTTCAGTGGGACTAAATGATGGTAATTATATTAATATCGAAACTTTTTTAAGTTCTCCAGAGAAAATCAGATTTAATTTAAAGGGCAAAACCGATGGATTTGAGGCGTTTTGGGGTAATTATTTCAAGGCAATACTGGAACTATTGGCAGAAAGAAAATATCCTTTAAAAGGTTTTGATTGTGTTTTTGGAGGAGATATTCCCATCGGTTACGGTCTCTCCTCCTCTGCTGCGCTTTGCTGCGGTTTTATCTATGCACTATCAAAAGTGATAGATAAGGAAATCTCTAGGGAGGAAATTGCTTTGATTGCCCAACAAGCGGAGCATAAAATTGGGCTTAATTGTGGTTTAATGGACCAGTATGCCGTCTTGTTCGGAAAGAAATCAAATGCGCTTTTCTTGGATTGTAAAGATCTAAGTCATAAGTACGTTCCCATGAATATAAAGGGATTTAGTTGGGTACTCATCAATTCAAATATAAAACATAATCTAGCGGTGGATTCCGAATACAATAAAAGAAGAGCTTCTTGTGAAGCTGTTGTCTCTAAGGTGGCGTTAACCAAAAGAAATACAAATTCGCTAAGGGACGTTTCATTAAGTGATCTGGAAGAAGTAAGACATCAAGTTTCTAATATGGACTATAAACGTGCCCATTATATCATTGAGGAAAATGAGCGCGTATTGAGAATGATTACTGCCCTGGAGAAGGGTGATGTGAAATTGGTTGGGAAAATTTTATTGGAAGGTCATTGGGCCATGTCCAAGGAGTTTGAAATAACCACAAAAGAACTGGATTGCCTCGTCAGCCTTGTAATGAAAATAGACGGTGTAATGGGCTCTAGAATGATGGGCGGTGGATTCGGTGGATGTACTATCAATCTCATAAGAACAGATGTGGTTGAAAAAGCTGTTGCCCAACTCATTGGCAACTATAAAAAACAGACCGACATTGTTGCGGATGTATATCAATTAGAAATTGGGAACGGGATAAATCTAGTTTGAAAAATGCATCGTTAGAATTTATTATAATAAAAATCCATACGCTTTTGAAGTGTATGGATTTTTTACAATTGATAATTGATGCTTCTCTTTTACATAGCTCCCCATTCTTTAAGGGAATCCGTATTCATTTTAACGTAGTCATCGTTACCTGCCTCTTTAGCGCTGGCCAATGATTTTTTAGCGGTTTCAATAGCTCCTTTTTTGTCACCTGCCTTAGCAAGAATCAGAGACTGTTGCCTTAATTGCCAGAAGGCCGGTTTTTCTGTCATTTCCATTGCCTTGGCCATCCATTCCTTTGCTTTGTTGATGTCTTTACCCTCACTGGAGTAATAAACAGCAGCAGCATAATAATCGTTAGCCGTTGGGCCACCTAAAGCACTTTCAATACTACTCATAACGGTCTCATCCGCAGGTACTCCAAAAGGAATGGCTACATAAACCATTTCCCACATGATTCCTAAATTTGCTCCAGTACTGGTTATATCATCAATGGTAATCGTGAAAGTTTCAATTGGCATTCCTTCTGGCATGGGATAAACGGGAACGGTTGCTTTTGCAACCACTTTACTCTCGTCCCAGTCACTAGGAGTTCCTCCGCCTTCAGTATCAGTGTAAAAGAAAACTTCCCAATTTTTTTCACCAGGTTTTGTAAACACGGAATAAGTACCTGTCTTAACTTCTTGTCCAGCTATGGTTACATCCGTATCAAAACTTACTTTAGTATAAGCGTTTGCCCCAGTTCTCCATAATTTTCCATAAGGAACTAGGTCTCCAAAGACTTTTCTGCCCCGCATAGAAGGACGGGAATAATCCACTACTACTTCCGTTAATCCAACGGTTTGTATCAATTTTGAAGCCGGACTAGGTGCCGGAGTGTTGATCTGTGCTTCCAAAGAAAGCGAAGCCACAATGGCCAAAAGAAAAAGTACTACTTTGTTCATGTTTAAGTTGATTTTATAGTTCAGACAAAACTAATTATAAACCCATCTTGGAATTGTTAACGAAATATTAAATAAACACCAAGTTCGTACTGCAACTGTTTCATTAGAAAGCGTTTTCAATTAATTCAATTCTTTAATTTTAATAAAAGCCAAGCTCACAAAACAGTTAAAGTAGAATCAAACTTCATACATAGTGGGATGGAGCACATATTTTTAATTTTGTTTAACTATTTATATTTTTACTTAAACTAAATTGCATATATCTTTGGGGAAAGTCCTTTCATGAAGCTCTATCAACTGCATTCCAAACAATCTTTTCCAATTTCAAAAAAAGAAGCTTGGGATTTTTTATCCGATCCAGCGAATCTTAAAGTTATAACCCCGAATCAAATGGGTTTTCATATTTTGTCCGGCGGTGATAGGCCAATGTTTCCAGGACAAATAATTCAGTATAAAGTATCGCCATTTACCGGATATACCACTAAATGGGTTACTGAGATTACTCACGTAAAAGAAGGTGAATATTTCGTAGACGAACAACGTTTTGGCCCTTATGCTTTATGGCACCACAAACACTTCATAAAAGAGGTTGACGGAGGTGTTGAGATGGAGGATATTATAGATTATAAAATCCCTTTCGGAATTTTGGGACAACTTGCCCATCCAATTTTGGTAAAAGGCCAGTTGAAAAAAATATTCAGTTACCGCGAAAAAAAACTAATAGCGCTTTTTGGGGAACTGCCAAATAGTGCCAAAACACTTGTTTTTAAATCTATATAAAGTAAATTAATAAATGAAAAATATACTACTAATTGGTGGGTCACATGGTATAGGCCTAACCATTGTTAAACAATTACAAGAAAATCATAACCTATTCGTCTATTCAAGGACCAATGAATCTTTGGACCATGAAAACATCAAATATTTTCGATTTGACGTCACTTCGGATGAATTGGATATTTCAAAACTCCCCGAGAAATTGGATGGATTTGTTTATTGCCCTGGAACCATCAATCTCAAACCTTTCAAAATGATGAGTTTGGAAACCTTCGAGGAGGACATGCAAATTAATTTCTTCAACTTGGTCAAAATAGTCAAGACAATCATTGGGAAAATGTCCGATGCTTCCAGCATGGTTTTCTTTAGTACCGTTGCAGTAGGTACAGGGATGCCATTCCATACCAGTGTGGCCGCGGCCAAAGGTGCAATTGAAGGTTTTGCAAAATCCATGGCAGCGGAGTATGCCCCAAAAACAAGGGTCAATGTTATTGCACCTTCTCTTGTGGATACGCCGCTAGCTGGGAGATTATTGAATAATGACAAGAAAAGGGAAGCCATGGGGGATAGACATCCTATGAAACGTTTTGGTGACACGGATGATATTGCGAATATCGCCGTATTTTTATTAAGTGATAAAAGTTCTTGGATGACAGGGCAAATAATTGGTGTTGATGGCGGACTTTCTACATTAAACGTAAATTAAATGAGTAAAAAGAAAATTTCTGTTTTTTGGTTTAGAAGAGATTTAAGATTAGATGATAACGTTGGTTTTCTTAATGCCTTAAAGGGCGATTTCCCGGTTCTTCCCATATTCATTTTTGATACCCAAATACTAGAGAAACTTCCTAAGGATGATGCACGGGTGTCTTTTATTTTTGATACCCTTCAGGATATGCGTAATCAACTCCAAGAGGAACATGATAGTTCGTTAGCGATGTTCAACGGAACTCCTGATGAGGTGTTCAAAAATTTGATTGAAGAATATGATATTAAATGTGTGTTTACCAATAATGACTATGAGCCTTATGCGAAAGACCGGGATGAAGAAATAGCAAAACTTTTATCCAAAAATGATATTGATTTTAAGGCATTTAAAGATCAGGTCATTTTTGAAAAATTCGAAGTTATTAAGGATGATGGTGACCCCTATGTAGTCTATACTCCCTATAAAAATAAATGGAAGTCTATTTTTGATAATGAGAATGACTTGGTAATTCATTATACAACCAAATTTTTGGATAAGTTAATAGAGCACTCAAGACTTCCTAATTTGACATTGAGTGATATTGGTTTTGAAAGATCTTCCACAAAGGTTCCAGATTATACCGTTACACCTACCCTGATTGATAATTATGAAGACACTAGAAATTATCCTGCAATTGAGAACGGGACGTCAAGATTAGGTCCTCATTTACGTTTTGGAACGGTTTCCGTCCGTAAAATGATGAAAAAAGCCATTGCAGAAGAAAACGAGGTTTTTTGGAGCGAATTGATATGGCGTGAGTTTTTTATGCAAATTCTTTGGCACTTTCCTCATACGGTTAATGAGGCCTTCAGACCAAAATATGACCGCATAGAATGGAGAAATAATGAAGATGAGTTTGAAAAATGGAAAAACGGACAAACGGGATATGCGCTTGTGGATGCTGGAATGAGAGAACTTAACCAAACCGGTTATATGCACAATAGGGTGCGTATGCTCGTTGCCAGTTTTCTATGCAAGCACCTCTTGATAGATTGGCGCTGGGGCGAGGCTTATTTTGCAGAGAAATTACTGGATTATGAAATGAGTTCCAACGTTGGGAATTGGCAGTGGGCGGCAGGAAGCGGTGTTGACGCGGCTCCCTATTTTCGCATTTTTAACCCAATGACACAGGTGGATAAATTCGACAAACAAAAAGAGTATATTAACCAATGGGTTCCAGAACTCCAAGAACTAACCTATCCCGATAAAATGGTTGACCATAAAATGGCCAGGGAAAGGTGTTTAAAAGTATATAAAGAGGCTGTTGGATAATCGGTTTAGAAAATCCAATTAATCCGAAAATTCCATTTTGGTCAATTGTTGGCTTTCCAATAGTTGTCTGTCCGCCACTCTATTTCTCAATATGTTCACGTAACGTAACGCAATTGAGTTGCCATAATCGGAATATGATTTTGAGGCCCAGTTAATGGCTTCATCTAGGTTTCCATTAATTTCGTTAATAATGGCCATGTTGTAACAAGCCCTTCCTGCAATCTTAGGATTTGGATTGGTTAGCTCTTGTTCCCATAATTGTGCCGCACCTTGCCAATCCCCGGTTTGGGCTCTTCTACTTCCAATTTTAAAATTATCGGTACCTGATACGAAATAATCTCGTATTACCCTTCTGCTTTTAGCCCTTGTATCAAGGCCATAAAGATTTCCTATATACGTACTATTCTGTAATACGGCTTCCTTTCTTCCAATAACAGCTTCCATCGCTTTCACTGGATTAATTCCTTGTCCTACTGAATTTACATAAACACTTGAAGTAGTTTCATCCAAAATATCCTTGGTTTGAGGGTAATAGACTCGCCATCCATTAAGTATTTGAGTGTTCAATGAAACCCTAGTTTGTGGAACTTTGGTCTTAATTCCTAGGCTATTGGGCAAGGTTACCATTGCAACGTTCACATCTGCCTTGGTATTCGTATCGTACATTTCAAGGGATATAAGCAAATCCACATCGTTCTCTTCACAAATCTGATTCACATTTTCCCAACTTAAAGCGGCCGGAAGAACTCCAAGACCTTTTCTTTGAACCTCTACCTCGTCAAGAATTACAACTTCATCATAGCGCACAAAACGAGTCAACTCATCATGTATGCCAGCCACTGCGGATTCAGCTCCTTCTTTATCCAATTTAAGTCCTTCTAGTGATAAAATTTTGTCTATTTGGTCTATTGCTTTATTCCCTTCAGAAGGAATACTCCTATTGATAATTCCTATCTTCATTACATCAGAAGGAATAGTAATTCTTGCAGGCTCAGCTGCGCTCATAGTCAATGTATTCGTAGATGCACAAGAGTCCAATACTAGAATAGATATTAAAGAGAATAAGATGTAGTAACTATTTTTCATGATATATGTTTTTGTTGGTTGTTTGGTCAAAACATTTTATTAATAACGACAAATGACGTATTCTATTATATCCAAGAACCCTATTTATATAAAAATCAATACTTTACAACTTTTAACGGTAGTAATAAGTATAGTCAGTCATTGATTTAATACGCTTTCACCTCCCGCAAGAAAATATTATATTTACTTTCTATACAATTCTTGTTCCAAGTTCTACTATGGTAGAGAGCTTCTATGAGATATAACCATCCTAATTCCTTATTATAATGATGAAAAAATTACTACTCTTACCTTTTTTGTTATTGCTGACTGCTGTTTCCGCTCAAAAAATGAATAGCAACAAAAAAGCGATTATTGCTTCCGTTGAGGAGCATAAGGAACAACTAATAAAAATAAGCGATTCTATTTGGGCTTTGGCGGAAACAGCTTTTAACGAAAGTGGTTCATCTAAAATTCTTGCTGACTATGCTGAAAAGAATGGATTGAAAGTTACCCGAGGAGTTGCTGATATACCAACAGCTTTTACCGCAACTTATGGTTCTGGGAAACCTGTGATAAGCATTTTAGGGGAATTTGATGCCCTGCCAGGTATATCCCAAAAAGCTACCCCTGCAAAAGAGCCTTATGAAGAAGGTGCTGCCGGCCATGGTTGTGGTCATAATATGTTCGGCACTGCCAGTCTTGGCGCTGCAATTGCCATTAAGGAACTTATGGATGCAGGAAAAATTAAGGGTACGGTAAAGTTTTTGGGGACTCCTGCCGAGGAAAAATATTTTGCCAAGGTCTGGATGGTGAAAGCGGGGCTTTGGGACGATGTGGACGTAAATGTAAGTTGGCACCCATCTGCCGGTATAGAAGCCGATGTGCAAAGCGGCCTTTCCCTTATAGATTTTATTGTTGAATTTTATGGCCAGACAGCCCACGCTTCCGCTGACCCTTGGAACGGCCGAAGTGCTTCCGATGCCTTGGAGCTTTACACCACAGGGATCAACTATTATCGGGAACATATCTTACCCACTTCCAGAATCCATTATCACATACAGGATGGTGGACAGGTAGTAAACGTAGTACCGGATTATGCGAAACTTTGGGTTCGTGTTCGTGATCCAAAACGCAAAATAATGCTCCCAACTTATGAACGGGTAAAAGAAATGGCTGAAGGTGCAGCAATTATGGCAGATGTGGATTATAAAATTTCATTGGTTTCGGGTATCTATGAAACTTTGGTGAACCGATCAGGGGGAGAAATTATGCAGAAAAATTTAGAGCTTTTGGGTCCGATTACGTACACAGAAGAGGAAACAGCCTTTGGAAAAGCCATTCAAAAAGCGACTGGAAAACCAGAGGTTGGAATGGATAGTAAAGTATATCCTTTAAAAGAGACCGAGGAAAATCCCGGTGGTGGTTCAACGGATGTTGGTGATGTAAGCTGGAACGTTCCAAATATCAACCTTGGGGTTACAGTTGCTCCAAAAGATACACCTTGGCACTCATGGGCGGTAGTTGCCTGTGGCGGAATGTCCATAGGACATAAAGGAATGGTATATGCCGCCAAGGCAATGGGTATGACCATGCTGGATTTATTCGAGAATCCCAAACTTGTTGACGAAGTAAAAGAGGAGTTTAATACTCGAAAAGGAAGTGAAGTATATGAGCCAATGATCGATGGTCCTCCCCCAATTAACGGAGAATAATATTACAAGGTATTAACTTCAAAAAATAAGCAACTGTTTAATTATATGTCGATGAAAAAAATTATTATCATCTTAACCCTTATGTTTACATTTGGGGTTAACGCACAATCCTTCGATTTTAAATACGATCATTATTCGTTTATCGTAAAGGATTTGGAAAAAACAGGAGCATTTTACAAGAACATTCTTAATCTGGAAGAAATACCGCACCCTTCTGCAACAAGTGGTTTCAGATGGTTTAAATTAAACGGAAACGCCCAACTGCATCTAATTGGTAAGGATAGCGTTGCCATGAAACATAGTAAGAGTGTTCATTTATGTCTTGCCACACAAGATTTGGACGGATTAATTACATATCTTAAAGAAAAGAATGTACCATTTTCGGATTGGGCGGGAGCTGAAAACAGCGTTACCTTGCGGGCAGATGGTGTCAGGCAGATTTATATTCAAGATCCTGAAAACAATTGGGTTGAGATAAACACCGCCGCACATTAATCATTGTAATTTTTTAAACTTTTAAATGAGCAATTCCATAAAACAAATTTTTAAGCTTGGTTTTCCATGGCAGACCCAAGACCCTTTTCTATTCTGTGTGTATCACTTAGATCATTTTCCAGAAGGAAATGGTGATTTAGGTCCAGATGAATCACTTTTAAAAGGAAGACCTCTTGGGTAATGATTTTGATGGCAGCAACAATTGGAGAATGTATCATGGACATACTATTCCTGGTTTTCCTGCACATCCACATTGTGGATTTGAAACCGTTACTGTTGTCAATAAGGGATTTTGTGATCACTCGGATTCATTGGGAGCGGCGGGCAGATTTGGTCTTGGAGATGTTCAATGGATGACGGCTGGTCGGGGAGTTCAACATTCAGAAATGTTTCCCTTTACTTTATACCGATAAGGAAAATACGTTGGAACTTTTCCAGATCTGGTTGAACCTTCCCAAGGCTTCTAAATTTGTAGACCCTCATTTTAAAATGCTTGTGGCATGAGGATATTCCCGTAATTAAAACAGATAATGCCAGTATTAAGGTGATTGCCGGAAAGTATCTAAATACAGAAGCACCTGAACCTGCTCCAGATTCTTGGGCAGCAGATGCTTTGAACGAAGTTGCAATTTGGAACATTAAAATCGAGGCCAACACTTCCTATGTTTTACCTAAGGCCTCTGCAGACCTCAACAGAACCCTCTATTTTTATGAGGGTGAGGCCATAAAAATCCATGACAATGTTATTGATAGAAAATCATGGAATTGAATTAGATTCCTCCAAAGATATCACTATTGAAACGGGGAATTCGGTGGCACACTTTTTAATTCTACAAGGTAAACCAATGAACGAACCAGTGGCGAAGTATGGTCCTTTTGTAATGAATACCAATGAGGAAATTCAAAAAGTAATGGATGAATATAGGACAACGCAATTTGGAGGTTGGCCATGGCCTTATCCCGATAATGTTCATGAAGCTGACAAAGGTAGATTTGCCAAATATCCGGATGGTACGATTGTAGAGAAATAGATGTTGGAGGCTGTCCGTTTATTGCTTGACTTTGGTCTTATGGTACTTATTTGGATGGTGCAACTACTAATTTATCCTAGTTTCGCTTTTTACACTGGGGAAAATCTTGTCAAATGGCATAAAAAGTATAAGAAAAGAATTGCATTCGTTGTAATTCCATTAATGTTAGGTCAATTAGTTGTAACAACTTATCAATTAATCACTTATCAAGGAATTTATGAGATTGGAAGTATGATAATAGTATTGGTACTGTGGAGTTCTACCTTTTTGCAATTTGTACCCTTACACAATGCGATTGGAAAAGCATCTGAAATAGCCAAATCCATCGAAAAATTAATATTTTGAAACTGGATTAGAACCACGCTTTGGACTATCTTATTCGTAATGACCGCTTGGAACCATTTCTAAACCCTGACTATTTTAGCACCGATAGCTCGCAACCGTTCATCAATATTCTCGTAACCACGGTCAATCTGTTCAATATTATGAATGGTAGAAGTTCCTTTTGCCGACAATGCGGCAATAAGTAACGAAACTCCTGCCCGAATATCAGGTGAGGTCATGGTAGTGGCTTTTAAGGTCGACTTAAAATCATGCCCCATAACAGCTGCCCTGTGCGGATCGCAAAGTATTATTTTCGCCCCCATATCCAATAGTTTATCCACGAAGAACAAACGGCTTTCGAACATTTTTTGATGAATTACCACTTCTCCTCTAGCCTGTGTGGATATTACAAGTATGATACTCAATAAATCCGGCGTAAGACCAGGCCAAGGAGCATCCGAGATAGTGAGGATAGATCCATCAATATAATTCTGTATTTCGTATCCGTTCTTATGCTCTGGAATATGTATATCATCCCCCTTACGCTCCAATGTGATTCCCAGTTTTCTGAAAACGGTCGGGATTTGACCTAAATCGTCCCAGCTCACATTTTTTATGGTAAGTTCACTACGTGTCATTGCGGCAAGACCGATCCAACTTCCTATTTCGATCATATCAGGAAGCATGGTATGATCAGTACCACCTAACTCCTTTACGCCATCTATTATAAGTAAATTAGAACCGACCCCAGAAATCTTGGCGCCCATCCTGTTAAGCATTTTACAAAGCTGTTGTAAATAAGGTTCGCAAGCGGCGTTGTAAATAGTGGTCTGGCCCTCTGCCAGCACTGCGGCCATTACTATGTTAGCAGTACCCGTAACCGAAGCCTCATCAAGAAGCATATAGGTACCCTTGAGTTTCTTGGCTTCAACACCATAAAAATATTCTTCCCGGTTGTATCTGAATTTTGCCCCTAGTTTTATGAATCCTTCAAAATGGGTATCCAATCGTCTTCTACCAATCTTATCTCCCCCTGGCTTTGGTATATAGCCCTTCCCGAAACGCGCCAGCAAAGGTCCTACCAACATTATTGATCCTCTTAGACCTCTCCCATCTTCCTTAAACTGATTGGATTGTAGATAATCAAGATTTATATCATCCGCTTTAAATGTGTAGGAGCCTTTTCCTTTCTTCTGAATCTTAACACCCAAATCCTCCAAGAGGGAAATAAGTTTGTTAACATCAATAATATCAGGAATATTATGGATAATAACTTTTTCTGAAGTCAAAAGAACTGCACATAGAATCTGTAAGGCTTCATTTTTAGCGCCTTGAGGAGTTATCTCACCATGCAGTTGATGACCCCCTTCAATTTTGAATGTTCCCATCTAGAGAAGTGGAAATTTAATAGCGTTTTTTACCGCGGTTATTATTTCTTTGATTTTTCTTATTGGAACTGGACCTTGAGGACTTGGCAACCCTATTTTTTAGGAATTGACCGCTATCGGTTAGATTTTCACCTTCGGCCGCAAGATCAATCTGACCATCACTTAACTCATAAAGGTGCTTAAAAATAGCTTTGTCATCAACTACATCCTTGTTCCAGTTCAGGTAGCATTTTTTCATGTGATTGGCAATGGCGTATTCCAGACCGGACCGCTTATCCCCCTTTTCCCATTTTACGGCAACATCTATCATTCTCTTTATGTTGTTACCATAAAATCGATATTTGGGATGATTCTGCGGGTATTCCAAGGGTTCTGGACGCTGCTGCAATATTTCTTTGGAAGTAATTGGGAACGGGGAATCAACGTCCAATTTAAAATCGGACATGATAAACAACTGATCCCATAGTTTATGCTGAAAATCTGGCACATCCCTTAAATGGGGCTGTAAATTTCCCATTACACTTATGATGGAATTTGCCACCTTATTCCGTTCCTCAGGATCTTCTATAGATACTGCATAGTCCACCATTTTCTGAAAATGCCTACCATACTCAGGAATTATGAGATGTGGACGCTCTGTATTGTATTCTAATTGTTCTACTAAATTCAAATTGGAAGTTTTAACTGCTTACTTTGTATGAAGAAGTATTCTTATAACGTGTGCAAAATAATAAAATTATAGCTCAAAAGCTATTTTACAATGAGATTACCCCTTCTATTCCACCAACCTCTTTATATTTTTTAATAACCTCATCCGGGTTTTCAAGGTTTACGGTAATGGAAACGCTAGTGTACTTTCCGTTTTTCGATTTCTTCAAATCGATGACAGCTCCGGTATTATCAAAAACCTGATGTATTCTCGCTATTTTATCCTTATCAGTAAGTACAATGAATTTATATAGGTAATCGGACGGCCAACTGGTGGTTTCCTCCAATTGCGATTTTAAACGATTATAGAAATCTTCGGATTTTTCCTCTGACATAAACTAAATTTTATGCAAAGATAAGGCTAATGCAGAAGTTTTATTATACCTATGGTTTCTTTACTTTTGTGATGCAAAAACTAGCTATTGAACGTTAAAAGAGTGGTAATTACCGGAGGGCCGGGAACAGGTAAGACATCTGTGGTCAATCTATTGGAAACATCAGGATTTTACTGTTTTCATGAGATAGTACGTGCCATGACCTTGGATGCCAAAAAAAAGGAGGATTCGAAGTCGTTTATCAGTAATCCCTTGGCGTTTGTCAAAGACCCACAATTGTTTAACAAGCAATTACTTTCTGCTCGATTAGATCATTTTTTGAAAGCTTCGGAACTAAAAGAGGAAATTGTATTCTTTGATCGTGGATTACCCGATGTTCTGGCCTACATGGACTATTTCAATCAATCTTATACTAAAAAGTACATTGACGTTTGCAAATGCCACATCTATGATACCGTTTTTATTTTTCCGCCTTGGGAGGAAATTTATGTTCAGGACAACGAGAGGCTGGAAAGTTTTAAAGAAGCTTTAGAAATTCACAGAGCCTTGGAAAAAACGTATCTCGCCTTAGGCTATGATATTATAGAAGTACCTTTTGGCACATTAAGCGAACGGTTGACATTCGTTTTAAATCATACAGGACAGCATAGTGAATAAATCACCCATCGATGTGCTTAAGAAGATTTGGGGCTACCCTTCTTTTAGGGGCTCCCAGGAAATTATTATTAATGCCGCGTTAGAAGAAAAGGATGTGTTGGCGCTGTTACCAACGGGTGGTGGAAAGTCAGTATGTTTTCAGGTCCCTGCAATGGTCAATAACGGCATCTGTATTGTGGTATCCCCGTTGATCGCTTTGATTCAAAATCAAGTGGATACGTTAAAAAACTTGGGGATAAAGGCGATAGGCCTAACAGGTAAAATCAGTCAGAAAGATGTCAGCAATCTTTTGGACAATTGCATCTACGGCAATTACAAATTTCTATACCTATCGCCCGAAAGATTGGATCAAGAAATAGTCCAAGACAGAATACGGCAGATGAACGTAAACCTTTTGGTGGTGGATGAAGCGCACTGTATTTCACAATGGGGACATGATTTTAGACCGGCGTATTTACAATGTGCCATACTCAGGGAATTACAACCTGAAGTTCCACTTATGGCACTAACCGCGACCGCAACCGCGAGCGTGTCAAAAGATATTTGTGAACTATTAGAACTGGAAGGACCTCTAATAGTAAAGGACTCGTTCTCCAGAAATAATATCTCTTTTAAGGTTCAACTTTCGGAAGACAAAAAATATCAACTTAGACGCTACTGCAATAAATTAGAATCCAGCGGAATAGTATATGTGAGGACCAGAAAGCTTGCGGAGGAACTAGCACGTTACCTAAGCGACCACAGTATAAGCTCAGCTTTTTACCACGGTGGTATCTTAGAAAAGGCCAAACGAAATAATTTAGACGATTGGCTACAGAACAAAGTAAAGATAATGGTGGCTACAAATGCCTTTGGAATGGGGATAGACAAACCCGATGTTGGCTTGGTCATCCATTATCAAATTCCGGATTGTATTGAAAATTATTATCAAGAAGCAGGGCGGGCAGGAAGAAACGGCAAGTCGGCGGAAGCCATTTTGTTGACCAATACTAATGATGAGGAACAAGTAAAAAAACAATTCCTGAGTATTCTTCCAGACGTAGCCTTCGTAAAAAAAGTGTATCGTAAAATAAATAGCTATTTTCAAATAGCCTATGGTGAGGGGGATGGACACAATTTTCAGTTAAATTTCAATTTCTTTTGTGCAACCTATCAATTGAATACTATGCTCACCTACAATGCTTTACAACTTTTGGATAGAAATTCTGTAATCGCGTTGTCGGAATCGTTTTCAAGAAAATCTACTGTTCGATTTATTTGCTCTAAGGATGTTCTTTTCGATTATTTGGAAATAAATAAATTTTTGGAGCCTTTGGTAAAGAATATTTTGAGAACCTATGGAGGTATCTTTGATTTTGACACCAAAGTAAATACTGTGCTGGTGGCAAACAAATCCAATACATCCGAAACACAGGTTTTAAAGGGATTACAACAATTGTTTGAAGATGAAATTATTGATTATAAAGCCTCACATAGTGATTTGGAGCTTACCCTTTTGGTGCCGAGGGAAGATGACCGGACAATTAATAGGTTTGCATATCGTATAAAGGAACAAAACCAGTTGAAGGAACAGAAGGTAAAGCAAATGCTGGATTATGTAAATAACAGCAGGGTTTGCCGAAATAAACAGTTATTACTCTATTTTGATGAGAGGATAACCGGAAACTGCGGCAAATGTGATGTTTGTATTAAAAACGAACAGTCTGAAAACTCGCAATTACCTATATTAAAAAAGCGGATTAAGAAATTGCTTGAAAATGAAGGTCTTACTTCCAGAAAAATATGCGAGCAAATAAATGTAGAACAGAATGATATTCTTATCGCTTTGCAGGAGCTTTTGGAAGAGGATGAAATTAAAATAGACTTCAAAAATAGATATCAACTAATTTGAAATGGAAGAACTTAGAATAGTTTTTATGGGAACCCCGGACTTCGCGGTGGGTATTTTGGATGCAATAATTACAGGTGGCAGCAATGTCGTAGGAGTGATAACAGCTCCTGACCGCCCTGCAGGAAGAGGTAGAAAATTAAGCGAATCCGCAGTTAAGAAATACTCGGAAAGCAAAGGATTGAAGGTTTTACAGCCTACCAACCTTAAAAGCGATACGTTCTTGGAGGAACTTAGGTCCTTAAAAGCGAACTTACAGATAGTGGTCGCTTTTAGAATGCTTCCTAAAGTAGTCTGGCAAATGCCAAAATATGGCACGTTTAACCTCCATGCATCGCTGTTACCCGAATACAGAGGCGCTGCCCCTATAAATTGGGCCTTAATCAACGGCGAGGACAAAAGTGGTGTCACCACCTTCTTTATTGATGAGAAAATTGATACCGGTGCCATCATATTGCAAGAGGAAATTTTAATACATCCAGATGAAAATGCCGGCAGTCTACATGACAGGCTCATGGCCTTAGGGGCGGGCACCGTACTCAAGACCATTGAAAGAATAGGAAGTGGCAATATGGACACGACGGTTCAAACTAATCGCAAGGATTTAAAACTGGCGTACAAAATTCATCGGGAAACTTGCGAGATAAATTGGGAACGTTCCACAAGTGATATTTACAATCTTATAAGGGGACTATCTCCCTATCCTGCCGCGTGGACCACCTTGTATGACGGAGAGGAAGAAATACAAACAAAAATATATACTGTTGAAATTGAATCTACCGAGCACAAAAGGAAACCGGGAGAAATAACTTTCGACAAGAAAGAAATGAAAGTAGCCGCAAAAGATGGCTTTGTCAAGTTGATAGAAATACAGCTGCAAGGAAAGAGAAGGATGCATATAAGAGATGTATTGAACGGCCTAAACTTGTCCAAAAATGCGTATATGTCATAAACCCCCGTCTACATTGGCTTGCGAGAAACGTAGAAAAAGCCCTACTTTATCAACAAACCTCCCGAGTTATCAACAAAATAAGGGATTTCCCCTTGTTTTACTTGTGTTCGTCGCAAATCCATATAAATTTGTTCTAGGTTTAAAATTATTTTAACAACAATTAATTTAATCACATTATGAACAAAACAGAATTGATCGATGCAATGGCAGCAGACGCAGGCATCACAAAAGCAGCGGCCAAAAAGTCATTGGAGTCTTTCTTGGGAAATGTTGAAAAGTCCCTAAAGAAAGGAGACAGAGTTTCCTTGGTAGGTTTCGGATCTTGGTCCGTATCTAGAAGAAATGCAAGAGAAGGTAGAAATCCATCAACTGGAAAAACTATCCAAATTGCAGCTAAGAAT
>CAWKFV010000024.1:0-219456 GCA_963848865.1 uncultured Flavobacteriaceae bacterium
TCGGCTTTCCCTTTAAGTACTCGAGGTGGGAATCGAACCCACACTCCGAAGAACTGGATTTTGAATCCAGCGCGTCTACCAGTTCCGCCACTCGAGCATTACAAAATAGGAATGCAAAATTAGAAATTATTTTCTTTTTACCGATAAAAAAAGAAACATTTATCCTTTAGCAACTAAAATTAATTTCTAAATTTGCACCTCCTTAGAAAACAGGGACTTCCGAGTTTCGTAAGTAGCCAAGGAGACAACAATCTTAATTATGCCGTATCAAGTTCCCGAACCTAAAATTTTTGCGTGCACTCAAAGCATGACTTTGGGGAAGAAAATCGCGGATGCCTACGGAATGGAGTTGGGAAAGATACTTTTTTCACGATACAGTGATGGGGAATTTCAGCCCTCTTTTGAGGAATCAATACGAGGCACAAGAATATTCATCATCGGTTCCACCCATCCTGGTCCAGAAAACCTAATGGAGATGTTATTGATGATTGACGCCGCAAAAAGAGCATCTGCGAGGCATATTACAGCGGTAATGCCCTATTTCGGTTGGGCCAGACAGGACCGAAAGGACAAACCAAGGGTTCCTATCGCCGCGAAACTAGTTGCTAAAATGCTAGAGACTGCGGGTGCAACCAGAATCATTACCATGGACTTGCATGCAGACCAGATACAGGGATTCTTTGAAAAACCAGTTGATCATCTATTTGCTTCTACCCTATTTCTGCCCTATCTAAAAAGTTTAGGATTGGAAAACCTAACCATCGCATCACCTGACATGGGTGGTTCCAAAAGGGCCTATGCCTATTCAAAAGCATTGGAAAGTGATGTAGTGGTCTGTTATAAACAAAGAGCAAAGGCCAATATTATTTCACATATGGAATTAATCGGCGACGTTCAGGGAAAAAATGTAGTGTTGGTAGATGATATGGTGGATACGGCTGGAACATTGACGAAAGCAGCCGATCTAATGAAGGAGCGAGGTGCAGTGAGTGTAAGAGCTATTACCACGCACGGTCTGTTATCCGGAGACGCTTATCAGAAAATAGAAAATTCCCATTTAACGGAATTGATTATTACGGATTCCATTCCGATAGAAATAAAAAGTGATAAAGTAAGGGTATTGAGCTGTGCCAATCTATTCGCGGATGTAATGCACAAAGTTCATAACAACAACTCTATTTCCTCAAAATTCTTAATGTAACCGGAGGGAATTATCAAATTTAGAATTATTAATTTTTAATATATATAATGAAGTCAATTACAATTAAAGGATCAGAAAGAGAAAGCGTGGGCAAAAAGGCAACGAAGGCCCTACGTAATGCTGGAAAGGTTCCTTGCGTGGTATACGGAGGGGAAAAACCATTGCACTTTTCAGCAGATGAACTAGCGTTCAGAGATTTGGTGTACACCGCCGCCGCCCATACCGTAAAGGTTGACTTGGGAGAAGGAAAGTTGAGGGCAATTATGCAGGATATCCAATTTCATCCCGTGACGGATAGAATTTTGCATATCGATTTTTATCAACTTTTTGATGATAAGGAGGTTACTATGAACATCCCCGTTCGTTTACAAGGAAACGCTCCTGGTGTTAGAAACGGTGGGCGTCTTTTGTTCAGAAAAAGAAAATTGGCCATCAAAGCATTACCAGACAAATTGCCCGATTTCTTTGATGTTGATATCTCCAAATTAAAGATTGGCGATAATATCACCGTTGAGTCTTTATTAAGCGATGATTTTACAATCCTACACCCGGAGACATTGGTTGTTGTACAAGTTAAAACACAACGTGCGGCGATTGTTGTTGAAGATGACGAAGAAGTAGAAGGTGAGGAAGGTGCAGCTGAAAGTGCATCTGAAGGAGGTGATGCTCCAGAAGCTTCCGAAAGCGACGAAAGCAAGGAATAGTACATTCCAAGGAATTTGATATCAAAGCATCCCGTCCCGGTTAGTATTGGGATTCGGGATGCTTTTGTAATTTTAGGCTTTGATTAACTTGACCGTAATGTTTGAATTCCTGAAATCGCTTTTTTCATCAAACAAATCCATATTAGAAACAGAGGATTCCATGAAAAAATTTTTAATCGTTGGACTAGGAAATATTGGGGATGAATATACCGAAACCCGACATAACATCGGTTTTAAGATCCTAGATGCGACAGCCAAAAAGGAAGAGTTTGCATTTGAAACGGATAAGCTATGCGATATAGGCACTTTTAAAATTAAAGGTAGAAGCGTTCTTTGCTTAAAACCATCCACCTACATGAACAGAAGTGGCAAGGCCATTAAGTACTGGATGGAAAAAGAGAAAATACCTTTAGAAAATATATTGGTAATTACGGACGACATCAACCTGCCTTATGGAACCATTCGAATAAAGACCAAAGGAAGTGACGGTGGGCATAACGGACTTAAGGATACCCAAGAATACCTTAACACTACAAACTACAATAGGTTCCGTTTTGGTGTAGGGTCCAATTTTGGCAAAGGAAGACAGGTAGAATATGTTCTAGGTAAGTGGAACGAAGAAGAGTTGTCCATAATGGAGGAGCGTTTAGAAAAGTCCAGAGAGGTGATAAAATCCTTCGTGTTGGCAGGAGTGTCTCGGACAATGAACCAGTTTAACGGTACTTAGACTAGCAAATTTATGACCCTCTATAAAACCTTAAAACTATAAATTCCGGATTGGGAAGTGTTTCCTTCGGCATCTTTGGTGACTACATTCCAATAGTAAACGGTATTTGAAGCTACACTCACTTTTAAAGAACTTGCACTACTGGATAATGTACCTGCTAAATTTTCTGGTGGAGTCTCCACGGAAAAATAAATTTCAAAATTGGTGATATCATTATCCAAATCCGATGCGTTCCATGAAAGTTCGACCTCATTATTTACATCCTTGAAAACATTCTCGGACATTCTTGGTGAACTAATTTCTGCTGGAAACGGGGCAAAAGTTGTCCTTGAACCTTGGTTATAAAAACTCCAAACTTCACTGGATACGGTCTGTGCAACATCTGAATTTTTGGAACGTACCAACCAAGAAAATTGCTCTCCTTTTGCTATGGGCAGTCTAGCAGAATTACTAGAGGTACTTATGGTTTGGGTAGTTCCCGTATTGGTGTTTGTAACGCGCAATTCATACGTATCCGTATTATCTGCCAATTGCCATCTAAATGTTACCTGAGTGGTGGTTGCTCCCAGACTTTGTCCTGTAGTACATTCGGAATTCCGTTCCGGGAAAATAAGTTGCACCGCCTCTGGAGGTTTAGGAGCCCTATTTTTTTTGCAACCGCAGAGGGTCATAAAAACACATATGATTATGAATATATACCGTGTCATTTCTTTATAATCTTTACCGTTCCTTTAGTACTAGAACCTTCAAATTGAACGTAATATAGACCCGTTGCCAGCAAGGTCATGTCCAATTCCATTTGAGAACTATTTACTGTTCTGGTTTCGCCACTAATAAATCTACCGTCCGCACCAAAAATTCGGATTACAACCTCATTTTGAACATTCCCAAAGAACACTTGGGCAACATCTATAACTGGATTAGGAAATACAACAGGTTCCGTTGCCAAAACAAATTGTTCTTCCACAATGCCTTGACAGGATAGTTTAGTGGATACCTTTACAAAATTTACACCATTCAGCAAGTCCAGCACCACCTCTGTCGCTTCAGTTCGTAGCAATTCCCCATTAAATTCCACGTTATACGAATCCGAACCTTCCAAATTCACAGTTAACTGCGTCCCGTCCAAGGAAGTCCTAAAATTAACACCCAGTATCTCCGGTTCGGAGATGACAACATCAAAACAGTATTCTTCATAGACAATTATACCGTCCGTTCCGTTTAAACAGACCGAATAAGTCCCGGCACTGAGACCGGTCAAAACATAGGTATCAGTAAAAGTTTGGGTTACATTTACATCAACTCCGGAAATAGTAACTTCGTAATCTAAAATTGTTTTTGGCGAAATCTGAATTTGACCGTCATCATTTCCTCTACAGGATTCACTTTCCAGACTGATACTAAAATTTTCATTGGGAAATCGATAAATAGGACAACCGGATGCATCCACTTCTTGGCCTGGTGGGGTACCCAAACAAAGGTCATCGCCATCGTCAAAAATGCCGTCCTGATCATCATCTGGCCTAAAGTCACCCTCAACACAAACTTCAAGAGAAAATAAGTTTAATCGCCCTCCATCTGATGCGGCGTTGTCCTGTATTTCCAAAATCCATTCCCCTAATATTGATTCCCCGTTGAATGAACTTAAAGAGCCCAAAGGCTTTACCATCCCATTAATAGCTGGACTTCCTGCACAATTGAATGGCATTGCATCGTCATCAAAAATGGCATTTATATTTTGTGCATCGCCACAGGAATTGGAAGTGAGGACAACGGTAGTTCCTTGCGGGGAAGTAAGACTAATGACCAAATCCGCCAAAAAAGTATGCTCAATATCCAAGGTCACATTTAAATCGGCCAACGGTAAATCTTCGTAAAAAGCAATCTTTGAAGTTATCGTTGGTGTACCACTGGATGAAATGGCCAACGGCAAACCAAAAGCATCTACGGTTTTACAATTAAATTGGATTGTCCTAAAACTGTTGGGTTCGCTAAAAACACCTTCCGCGCAACTATTTTTAGGTTTAACACGCCAAAAATATTCTGTATCGTTTTCAAGGTTCGAAGGGGGATATGAATTTTCTGGAACAGTGACCGATTCGATGATATTGGTAAACGCGGCATCGGTGGCAATCTCCACATCGTATGCGGTATTTTGTATATCATCCTCCCACTCCAACAACAGGTCCTTGGAGGCATCTACCAATCCATCTGACGGAGCGGTAAGTAGAACAGGACTAAAATTGGTATCATAAACGTTCAGTTGCACCGTAACTTGCTTAGTGACCGATGCGGAAGTCGCTGTGACTTCCAGCGGATAAACTCCAACGGGTAAGGTTGATATCCCGGTTAGAGAAAGACTAACAGGTGTAGCGTCATCTGTTGCAGTGTTTGGCGTAAAAGTTGCATTCAGTCCCGGCGGAAGTGACGTGACACTAAATGAACTTTCTTCTGCAAATCCCAAATAGGTCTCATAGGCAAACAAAATATCCAAATCATCAGGCTTACAGACATCATACTCTAGTTCTGAAAAATTCAATACTATTTCAGACTCCGAGATTGTAAAGTCTGCTGCATTTATGGCAAAAAAGATATTGTCGGAGGCTTTTACCATTATTCGGGCGGCGGAAGTTGAAACTCCTGGAACGACCACCGAATGACTACCGTTATTAGGCACATTTTCATTGAGTACTATTGGATAAGTAAGACCTCCGTCAATAGAGAGGAAAATATCCACGGTTGCAGCGGAAATCGGAGCTAAATTGGTATCGGCAACATCCCAAGTAATGTTTAGCACTTCACCTGCTACAAGAGAAGTGGTTATATTTTGTGAGGTAACCTGAAAAGGGCCTGCACCATTAATAACGGAAACCGAAACTTCATCTGAAACCACTTGCCCACCGTTCAACGCGTTATCCCTTACCGTTAAAGAGAAGTTTAAATTTCGTTCAGCAGTCGCCACCGTTTCCCAAGCCTCACCTAAACCAGGATTTGTTTGGGTTAAATCGCCGGAGAGTATGCGACTCAATCTAGGAAAGTACCGCTGTGGGGAAACTGTTGGAGGCAAAGACCTGAACATAGCACCGGATGGATTTGTTGGCCCGAAACTTGCCCGGGTAACTACTCCATCATCTATTTGCTCCCAAGTATATGAAAGTACATCCGCCAAATCAGTATCGTTAGCATTTCCTATAAGAACAAAGGCAGTTCCTTTGGGAATGACATAATCCTCAACCGGAACTAAAATAGGTGGTGTATTGGTCAAATCGACTACTTCTCCACAGGAAACAGTTTGTAAATAATCACGAATTTGGACGATGCTAACATAGTGAAAATAATCATCGCTATTTGATTGCACGTTGTTTATCCCGGTAATACCCGCATAGCCCATAATCGTTGTGCCACTTGCCGGCTCTACCTGAACCAAAGTTCCTTCCGAAAGGTGCGAAAACGTATGGTTGGCGCCAAACTGATGCCCAATTTCATGAGCTACTAAATCAATATCAAAGGCATCCCCTTCTGGAGTAGAAAAAGTGGTGTACCCACTACCTTTTCTATTATCACGACAAACAGCACCAATAAAACCAGAATTCCCGTCTAGGGTATTATCCCTTTGATTAAAGAGATGTCCTATATCATAATTTGGTTCGCCAATAACACTCGTAAAGGTATTTTGCGCTTGGGAACTTAGACTTCCGGTAAATGGATCGGTTTCCGGATCTAAGTAAATTACCTCATCAGTGTTGGCTACGAGTTCTAAAGTTACTCCTAAATCTCTTTCAAAAATTCCGTTCACCCTTGTTAATGTAGCATTTATGGCTGCCAATGCATCTGCCTTCGTACCGCCGTGATATGTTGTATACTCACCCGAGGCTGCTATCGCAATCCTGAATTTACGTAAGGCCTGATCATCAACAAGCCTAGCGGTGAGGGATGATTCCAGTTCCTGTATTTTTGCATTTGTCCTACAAATAAAACCGGTATCTTTTGAGGTATGGTCTCCACCTCTATAAAGTAGATAGGTTTCCCCTTTCCCCTTTTGCATGAACAGGGCACCTTTTTGATTCGGGGTGGTAATCATACTTTGAATTCCTTTGTGAGAAACACTAAAGCGGATTCTTTCATTTTTATTGGTAACCCCAACTCCTTTATAAGATTTTATATTCGGATACTTTTCTGCCAATTGTTCGGAAAATAGTTGCACCTCCTCAACCTTATACGCCACAAGAGCACCATCCTCGTTTGGGAAGTAGACAATTCGCTGTGCTTTGTTGTTCAGGACTTGCTTCTCAAAATCAAGCTTAAAAAGCTTCTCATCCAAGGAAAATGCTTTTCCGTTCTTAAGGTTGAAACGCTCCAACTGATCCTTTTTATTGGCACCGTTTAAATCCTTATCTTTCCAATAAGAGTTTTGAGCAGCCCCGTAAAAGGACAGAAATAGTATGGTAATTGAAAAAACTAGGCGTAATTTTGCAACCATTAAGGGGCTTTTATCTCTAAATCAAATATAAGTCTTTTTATTTTCTATCGTAGGTGATTACAGTCCACAGCATTACAAAATACAACGAACAAAAGCCCATCGCCATTACCATTGGTACTTTTGACGGGGTTCACATCGGTCACCGAAAAATACTGGAAAAGGTCATAAATCATGCCAAAAATTCCGACCTAAGTTCTGCAGTACTTACTTTTTTCCCCCATCCCAGGATGGTGCTACAGAAAGACGCCGATATTAAATTGTTAAACACGGTAGACGAAAAAGCAGCGATTTTAGAGCATATGGGGCTTGATATCCTTTTAATACATCCGTTTACAAAAGAATTCTCGCGTCTATCGGCAACCGAATTCGTACGGGATTTATTGGTAAACAAGCTAAAATCGAAAAAAATTATCATTGGCTATGACCACAGGTTCGGTAGAAACCGTAATGCAAATATTTCTGATTTAGTCGCTTTTGGCAATACGTTCGATTTTTCTGTAGAGGAAATTCCGGCACAAGAAATTGATGATGTATCCATAAGTTCCACAAAAATCAGAAAAGCTTTGGAGCAAGGTGATGTTGAAACGGCAAATGCCTATCTGGGATATTCATACATGCTGACAGGAACCGTTAAAAAAGGAAAGGGGATAGGCAGACAATTGAACTTTCCCACTGCAAATTTATCTATAGCCGAATCCTACAAGCTTATCCCTAAAAATGGTGCCTACATTGTCAAGAGCACCATCGATAACGTAGTGGTTCATGGCATGATGAACATAGGTTTTAATCCTACGGTGAACGGGACTGAAAAATCCATCGAAATCAATTTTTTTAATTTTAACAAAGACCTGTACGATAAAAAGATTCAGGTAAATTTGATTCACAGACTTAGGGACGAGCGTAAATTTGAATCCCTGGATGCCCTAAAGAATCAACTCGCAAAGGATAAGAAAAATTCCCTTGAAATCATCTCCGGATAAGATGTGGAACTCGGTTTTTTTTCGAAGAGTAGAAAACAGCCCACTGATTATTTTCCGTATTTTTTTCGGGATACTCATCGCTTTGGAATCCTTTGGGGCAATCGCTACCGGATGGATTAAAAGACAGCTCATAACACCCCAATACACCTTCCCATTTATAGACTTTGAGTGGCTGAATGCATTTGCTGGGCAAGGAATGTACCTATACTTTTCGGTTATGGGGCTGTTGGGTATCTGTATCGCCATAGGCTATCGTTACAGATTAAGCTGCATAAGCTTTACCCTTCTATGGACGATGGTGTACCTGATGCAAAAAACCGCATATAACAATCACTATTATTTATTGATATTGATTTCCCTATTGATGTGCTTCTTTCCGGCAAACACCTATTGCTCTTTAGACGTGAAACGAAATCCATCGATTCAAAAAGATTCCATGTTCTCCTACGTAAAATGGATAATCGTGCTACAGCTGTTCATTGTCTACGTTTATGCATCCGTTGCAAAAATGTATGGGGATTGGTTGGATTTTGGCATGATAAAAATTTTGATGCAGCCTAAAGCGGACTATTTTCTGATTGGCGATGTACTACAACAGCCTTGGACCCATAAGATAATAGGCATGGTAGGTATTTTATTCGATTTACTTATAATTCCTGCCTTACTTTGGAAACCAACTAGAAAGATTGCTTTTATACTATCCATTTTCTTTCATCTGTTTAACTCCATCGTCTTTCAGATAGGTATTTTTCCGTACCTCTCTTTGGCATTTTCCGTTTTCTTTTTTGAGCCTGAAACCATTAGAAAGCTATTCTTTAAAAAGAAGCAGCCCTTTACGAATACAAAAATTGAAGTACCCAATTACAAACTAATCTTTCAAATAGGATTCTGTTTTTATTTTGTACTGCAACTTGCATTGCCCCTTAGGCATCATTTTATCGCTGATGATGTACTCTGGACGGAGGAAGGACACCGTATGAGCTGGCGCATGATGCTGCGCAGCCGTGTAGGAAGAGGCAACTTTAAAGTAGTTAACCTAACCGATGGAAAGACCACCTTCATTAAACCTGAAGATTACTTAACAATAACACAGAAAAGAAAGGTCTTTTCCTATCCTGATTTTTCTTGGCAGTTTGCTCAATTTTTAAAGAGGGAATTTGAAAAAAAAGGTGATAAAATATCAGTTTATCTAGTCAACTCCACTATTAGTATAAATGGTAGGCCATATGCCCCATTCATTGATCCAAAAACCGATTTGGCCAACACGCCGTGGAAACCGTTTGCACATCATGGATGGATTTTGCCTTCCAATTTTGAGGAATAGAAATTTGGAAGCAACCTTTTTCCAAGAAACACATCTTAACTGTAATTTGGGGCTCTTATTTACAAAAAAAATAAAAACTGTATTAGCAATTATTCCCCCAAAAAATACATATCACAAGAATTTAAAGTTTACTTCATGAAAAAGATTCTTTTGGGTTTAATCATCATCTTCAATTGCATTATTGCTTGCAGTAAAGATGAACCTTGCGACAATCTTATTGAAGCAAAACTTTTTTACGCACCAAGTTGCGCTACAATAAATGGCTATATAACTACGGTTAAAGATGGTAAAACCTATACTTTTCAACAAGAGATAGATCAAGAATTCCAGAAAGATGGTATTAATGTTCTCATCTCCTTTGAAAAATTATCCCCTAGGCCGCTCACGGCGGACTGTTTTCAAAATACTGTTGTGAAACTTAATTGTATTAAATCAAATTAATTAGTTTAAATCTATTTGCTAACTCCACAATAAGTATAAATGGTAGGCCCTATGCCCCATTCATTAATTCAAAAACCGATTTGGCCAACACTCCGTGGAAACCGTTTGCACATCATGAATGGATTTTGCCTTCCAATTTTGAAGATAAAACCAATCCTAAAAACTAGAATTTTTGACTACGTTGGCATAATTGCAGTGGTAAACCCCATGGATCACGTAACATCACTAAATGGCTACCGTCATCTTTAAAGACCTCCTCAAAAAAACTTGCCCCGGCCTTCATTAGTCGTTCTTTATCCCGCTGGGCATTTTCAGATACAAAAGCAACATGAAAAGTGAGTGGATGCCTTTCCTTAAAATCCTGAATCAACGCATCTTCCCGAGAGTAGAATTCAATGATGACACTACCGGAACTATCCTTAAGAAACGTCATGAATGGCGCTTCTTTTTGTTGGCTGGCAATGGTAAGTCCTAAATGATTACAGTACCAATTGACTACGGCATCTATATCCAAAACATTCAATGCAAAGTGTTCAAAAACCATTATAATCCGTGTTTAGCTTTTAAAAGTATCCAAATTAAATCTAAGATTAGCTTAAATTTGCATCCAAATTACAGGGATAATGTTGCAATTACAGTCTATTAGGGAACACAAGGAGGAGATGATAGCGTTGCTTAAAAAGCGAAACATCGATAGCGGTACTTTACTCGAAAACGTACTTGAATTGGATGAAAAGAGACGGGCCGTCCAAACGCAATTGGATTCCGTATTGGCTGAATCAAATTCATTCTCCAAGGAAATTGGAATGTTATACAAGGCCGGAAAAGCCCAGGAAGCCAATGTTCTAAAAGAAAAAACGTCATCGCTAAAAGAAGAATCCAAACAACTAGGAGAAGACCTTAACGATGCCGCGGATAAGCTTCAAGCACTCCTTTACCAGATTCCCAACGTACCGCACGAATCCGTACCTGCCGGAAACTCGGAACATGACAACGAAGAGGTTTTTAAGGAAGGTACAATCCCAACTTTGGACACAGCAGCATTGCCACATTGGGAATTGGCCAAGAAATATGATATTATTGATTTTGAACTCGGTGTAAAGATTGCTGGTGCCGGTTTTCCGGTGTATAAAGGAAAAGGAGCCCGTTTACAACGTGCCTTGATTGCGTATTTTCTGGACAAAAATACCGAAGCAGGATATACCGAAATTCAAGTACCTCATTTGGTGAACGAAGCATCAGGTTTTGGCACCGGACAGTTACCGGATAAGGAAGGACAGATGTACCATCTTACTGCGGATGACCTATATCTTATTCCCACCGCGGAGGTACCTATAACCAATATTTTTAGGGATGTAATCCTATCTGAAAGTGATTTTCCTATTCAGTATACTGGTTACACCCCATGTTTTAGACGAGAGGCTGGAAGTTATGGTGCCCACGTAAGAGGACTTAACAGGCTTCATCAATTTGACAAGGTTGAAATAGTTAGAGTGGAGCATCCATCCAACTCCTATAATGCTTTGGATGGCATGGTTGAACATGTGAAAACTATTTTGCGTGAACTGAAGTTGCCCTACAGAATTTTACGCCTGTGCGGAGGAGACTTGGGGTTTACTTCTGCCCTAACCTATGATTTTGAAGTGTTTTCCACCGCTCAGGACCGTTGGCTGGAAATAAGTTCCGTATCCAATTTTGAAACCTACCAAGCAAACCGACTGAAGCTTAGGTATAAGGATGAAAATGGAAAGAGCCAATTGGCACATACGTTAAACGGAAGTGCTTTGGCGTTACCACGCGTACTTGCCGGTATTCTGGAAAATTGCCAAACTCCAGATGGTATTAAAATCCCTGAAGTATTGGTTCCCTATTGTGGTTTTGATATAATTGGTTGATTTCTAAAACCTACAAATCATTATACTTAAACTCATAGGATTCCCATTGGTATCCCATTTGTACCCGCCTAAAAGAATAGATTTTCTCACCATCAGTTCTAACATTTATTATTCCTGGTAGTATTTTTTTAAAACGTTGCCTGGCTTCCCTGTTGGCGGCAGAGTTGGAGAAATCCAGGTCTTCCAAGGTTGTTACTTCGGAATCGGCATGATTTACAGCTTCTGAATCCCCTGCATCCACAAACAATGCCGAAAGCTCCGTAGAAAAAATCAAAGGGGAACGTCCCCTGCCTGACAGACCTAATCCTCCTAAAAATATAGCCCTAGGATGCCCATGATCTGGGGTTTCGCCTGAAGAGACAATGGTTACCATAGGATGAACAGCATGGAGTAGCTCTTGCGAAAACTCATGGCTACCGTGGTGCGGTGCTTTAAAAATATGAGCGTTGGCCCTTAGATTGTTACTGGGAACAGCGAGAAAGTGCTCGCTACCTTCTACGTTCAAATCCCCTGAGAAAAAGGTTCGCACATGTTGATAATCCAACCTAAAAACCAAGGAATGCCCGTTTATGGTATGGGACTTACCGCCAAACCATTTAAATGTTTGGTCCGGTTCCAAAATTGGGCCTAAGATTTCTAGCTGCACACTGGCATCTCCAACGGGCAAAAAGCCTGTACTCGCATCCAACCTTTGGTAGGTTGCACCACTATCTTTGACAGCCTGAATCCATTTTCCAAAGTTGGTCTTTAAGTTTTCACCCTGTAAATCCTGCACCGAACTGTGTAAAGTCACTAATTTATTATTCTGGACAGTTCCTAAATCGGTATTATATCCGTCCTCAAATAAGCCAATACCATTGTGATAAATATGCCTGACCTCAATTTTAGGGTGATTCAACAGCGGAATCAATCCGACTACATGATCATTATCCGCGTGACTCAAAAAAAGATAGTCTATAACTACAGTATTTGGGGCTTGGTCCAAACGGTATTTCCATATCAAAAATCCCAATGCCCTATCCTTCAGACCGCCATCCACCAGAATTTTTACATTATCTGGGGTCACTATGAAAGATGCATCCCCCTGGCCAATATCCAGAAAATAAAGTTCCAAGCTACGCTTATCCAATAGCTGCGTATTGGATGGGATGGTGCCTTGTCTGCTCCTGTAAATAGCATCCCTACTAGGGTTATTGGTGTTGTCCTGTGCCGGATCAACCTCCAATTCGTCCCCGTGAATGGCCACATAACTGGTATCCTCAATTCCATTGTTAAAATAAAAACGTTTTGTTTTATTGGCCAGAAATCTTTTTTCCATATCAATGTAATTATACCGCTGCTTCTATTTATACTTTAAAACTACTATTTAAAAATGCCATTTTACAGTAAGAAATTATAGTTGGATGAAAAAATTGTATACTTGACAATGTTCTCTCTAACAAGCAATGAGCGTATACCTATGGGCATGCTTTATAGCGAATTAGCGAACACTTAACAGATTCTTTTCCTTGGCTTGCGTAAATTTGATAAATTTCCTTTATGAGATTTTTTTACTGCATCGCACTTCTTTTATTTTCACTCACCCTATGTGCACAAGAAGACTTTCTTGCAAAGCAATACTTTTCCGATGGGGATTTTGAGAAAGCTGTAGTTTTTTATGAAAAACTGGTGGAGTTAAACCCCAGAAGAACGGATTACGTTCAAGGGCTTATTGCATGTTACCAGCAATTGGAACGTTATGCGGCTGCTGAAAAATTCCTATTGGACCAGTTAAACCTTCCGAGTTCCCACCCAACACTGTTGATTGAGATGGGTTATAACTACACATTACAGGAAAAGCCGGAAGAAGCGGATAGTTATTATAACGAAGCCATATCCGTCGTAGAAGAAAATCCGAATTTTGGATATGCCCTAGGATTTCAATTTCAAAAATATAGTTTATTGGACCGGGCAATAGTGGCATATCAGACTGCTATGGAATTAAATCCGGCGTTGGACTACAATTACCAACTCGCCCGCATTTACGGTGAACAGGGAGATGTGGAGCGCATGTACGTTTCCTACTTAAACCTTATCAGCAATGGCAAAACTTCTAAATCCAATATTCTAAGAAGTATAGACGATTTTGTTACCCGCGACCCGGAGAACAAAAACAATCTTTTGCTAAAACAAATTCTTTTGGAAAACGCCCAAAAGAATCCGGAGCTAATTTGGAACGAGCTCTTAAGCTGGTTATTTGTCCAACAAGGACAATTCAGCAGTGCATTTAGACAGGAAAAGGCAATTTTCAAAAGAACCGAAGGCAATGCTACCCAACGTCTGGAAAACTTAGGAGAGCTGGCGTTAGAAGAAGATGAAACAGCCGTTGCCAAGGATATTTTTGAATACATTGCCCAAGAGACAACCGATGCTATCACAAAATTGAACGCTCAACTTAACTTGATAGATATTGACTTGTTGGATGCGAACGAAAAACAACTGGACGCAATTCAAAAAAAGTATGAGGAACTGGTAAACATACATGGCTATGAGGCAAGAACATTGCAATTACAGGTTTCCTATGCCAACTTTCTAGCCTTTAGAAGAGATACCCCGGAACCAGCTGAAGAGCTGCTAAAAAACAGTTTGGCCCTACCACTAAACGAAAGAGGTACCGCATACATAAAGTTGGCGCTTGGCGATATTTTGGTTTACAATAAAAAGTTTAACGAAGCGCTAATCTACTTTACACAGATACAAAAGAAACTTAAAAACGATGTCCTGGGACAAAATGCCCGTTTTAAAGTTGCGCAAACGAGTTTCTATAAAGGCGATTTTGATTGGGCACTTACCCAGCTAAAGGTATTGAGAGGTTCTACCTCACAGCTTATTGCGAATGATGCGATGCAATTGAGTTTATTGATATCGGATAACTCCTTGGAAGATTCTACCCAAACCGCATTGAAAAAGTATGCACGGGCCGATTTTTTGGCCTATCAAAATAAAACTACGGAGGCACTTTCCGCATTGGAGGACATACTTCAAAACCACAAGGGGGAAAAAATTGAGGACGAAGCCTTATTAAAGCAGGCCCAATTGTATGAAACGCAAAAAAAATATGAGGAAGCCAGTCTAAATTATGAAAAAATTGTAGCATTTTACGGGAATGGGATCTTAGCTGATGATGCCTATTTTGCCTTGGGCGAACTCTATAGAAAAATATTTGATGCCCCCGAAAAAGCGAAAGGGTACTATGAGAAAATCATTTATAATTATCAGGATAGCTATTACTTTCCCCAAGCACGTAAAAATTTTAGAATGCTACGTGGTGATGCCATAAACTGACCAACTAACTACAGAAAACCGATTACTTATAAAATGTATATCTACAATGTAACCACAAATATTGAAGCCACATCGCAAGATGAATGGGTCAACTGGATGCAAACACAACACATACCGGAAGTTTTGGGAACCGGAAAGTTTTTGAGTGCTAAAATGACAAGGGTTTTGGTGGAGGAAGATATGGGCGGCATTACTTATTCCGTGCAGTATACCGTAAAGGATAAAGCTACTTTGGAAAGGTATTACCAAGAGGATGCGCCACGATTACGTGACGATGCACAGCGGCTTTTTGCAGGGAAAATGGTCTCCTTTAGAACAGAACTGGAAATTCTGGACGAATACCATGTTCAAAAACCCACCGCGACCCACCATCTATTTGCGTACGGAACCTTGTTGGAAAAAGAGGTTCAACTTGGAGTGTTTTCAAGATTGCTGGGTGGATTGAGCGATAGCCTTTCCGGATATCGCATTTCTGATTTCAAAGTCGCGGACCTATACCCTACCTTGGACCATACAAAAGATAACCAGGATAAAATAATGGGAAGGGTATTTGCCCTTACGCCAGATGAACTTGTTAAAGCTGACGCGTATGAGGGTGAAGGGTATGAACGAAAAGAAATTATCTTGGAATCCGGAAAAAAAGCTTGGGTGTACATCGCCAAAAGTTAAAATAGGCCAAACAATAGGATATGGGTAAGAAGTGGAAAAAACGCAAGGATGATCATACACATAACAAAACGAAAGAAAAAGGACCTGTTAAGGCAAAGAAATACCTAGGGCAGCACTTTTTAAAAGATGAGGAAATAGCACAAAAAATTGCGGAAACCCTAACCCTCGACAACTATAAAAATGTAATTGAGGTAGGTCCCGGAACAGGAGTCCTAACAAAGTATTTACTATTGCGCCAGATAAACCTGGTTGCCATGGATTTGGATGCGGATTCCATCATTTACCTCAACCACAGCTTTCCTTTGGAACATCCAAAAGTACTGAATGAAAATAGTGCTTTTAAGGTCATTGAAGCGGACTTTCTTCAATACGACCTTCAATCATTGTTCGGTAAGGAACAGTTTGGGATTACGGGTAATTTCCCCTACAACATTTCTACTCAAATTGTCTTTAAAATGCTGGAACTACGAAACCAAGTCCCAGAATTTTCCGGCATGTTCCAAAAGGAGGTCGCCCAACGCATTTGTGCCAAGGAGGGCAACAAAACTTATGGAATCCTATCGGTTTTGGTCCAGGCATTTTACAATGCAGAGTATCTTTTTACGGTTCATCCACAGGTTTTTGACCCACCCCCAAAAGTGCAATCCGGGGTATTAAGACTAACAAGAAAATCGAATTTTGATTTGGGTTGCGACGAAAAACTCTTTTATCGTGTTGTAAAAACCGCTTTCAACCAAAGAAGAAAGACCATGCGCAACAGCTTAAAAACCATGGTACTTTCAGATAATCTAAAAGAAGATGTTATCTTTGATCAACGCCCAGAACAACTGTCCGTAACGGACTTTATAGCATTGACCAAGAAGATAGCAAATGACACCGTTTAAACTCACAGAAGAACTTGTAGCGGAGATCGAATCGCACATCGAGCATCAAAAGGACTCGAAGTTACATGAGCTATTGGAGGATGTCCATTATGCTGATGTCGCAGAGATTATCAATGAACTAAATGAGGACGAAGCTACCTACCTTATTAAGTTGCTGGACAGTGACAAAACTTCGGACGTACTTACAGAGTTGGACGAGGATGTGCGAGAGGCTATTTTGGGCAACCTTTCCTCCAAAGAAATTGCCGGCGAGCTAGAGGAATTGGACACGGATGATGCTGCGGATATTATTGCGGAACTTCCCAAGGAAATTATTCAGGAAGTAATCTCGGAAATAGAGGATAGGGAACATGCTAAGGACATTGTAGACCTGTTGCGATATTCCGAAAATTCTGCCGGCGGTCTTATGGCCAAAGAGCTGGTAAAAGTAAACGAAAACTGGACCGTATTAACTTGTGTCAAGGAAATGCGTGCCCAGGCAGAAAATGTAACCCGTGTCCATTCCATTTATGTGGTGGACGAGGAAGAGAAATTAAAAGGACGACTGTCCCTCAAAGATTTACTAACGGCGTCCACAAAAACGCACATCAAGGATGTTTTCATTGCCAATGTAGATTCGGTGAACGTTAACGAGAAACCAGAAGAAGTAGCCAAAATCATGAGCAAATATGACTTGGAAGCCATTCCTGTGGTTGATGAAATTGGACGACTGGTGGGCCGTATTACAATTGATGATATTGTAGATGTAATTCGTGAGGAAGCCGACAAGGATTACCAAATGGCAGCAGGTATCTCCCAAGGTGTTGAAGCGGATGATAGTATTTGGCAATTGACCCGTGCGCGGTTACCTTGGCTAATTCTGGGCCTTTTTGGGGGAGCGGCAGCAGCCGTAATAATGGGAGGTTTTGAGGAAATGTTCAGGAAGTATACGATTCTATTTTTATTTACTCCGCTGATAGCGGCTATGGCAGGTAATGTGGGAGTACAATCCAGCGCTATAATCGTGCAAGGACTTGCCAATGATGATATTAAGGGGAGTATTGGGAACCGGTTGATCAAGGAAATGCTGTTAGCCCTCTTGAACGGTACTATTCTGGCTATACTTTTGCTATTATTTACCTGGCTTTGGAAAGGTGATTTTTTAACCGCACTTGCCATTTCTATTTCATTGATAGCTGTTATAGTCGTAGCAGGTTTTATAGGTACGTTTACACCATTATTTCTCCATAAAAGAGGCATTGATCCCGCAATTGCTACGGGTCCCTTTATTACGACAAGTAATGATATTTTTGGAATTCTTATATACTTTATGATTGCCAAAATGGTTTTGGGAATTTAGCATTTGATGCGGACGCCATTTGTTTTAATCTTTTGTTATCTTATTATTGAATTCAATTAAACGTAACTTTCTTAATCTCAACCCATGAAATTTCTAGCGTTCTCTTTAATTCTTGCACTCACATCTATTAGCTGTAAAGAAAGTAAAATATCCGAAAATCACATAGATGATACTAACAACGAATGGTGGAAAGAGGCTATTATTTACCAGATTTATCCAAGAAGTTTTAAGGATTCGAATGGTGATGGTGTTGGCGATTTAAGAGGGATTATTGAAAAACTGGATTATATTAAAAGTTTAGGAGTAACCGCAGTATGGTTAAATCCTATTTATAGTTCTCCCAATGACGACAATGGCTATGATGTTAGTGACTACCGGAACATCATGGAGGACTTTGGAACTATGGAGGACTTCGATTTAATGTTGAAGGGAATGCACGAAAGGGGTATTAAGCTGATTATGGACGTTGTGGTAAACCATAGTAGTGACGAGCACGAATGGTTTAAGCAGTCCAGAAGTTCTAGAGATAATCCGTATCGCGATTATTATCATTGGTGGCCAGCTGAAAAAGGCAAACCAAATCACAGGTATAGTTTGTTTGATGAAAATGGGGATGCTTGGAAATATGATTCAATCACCGACGCCTATTACCTTCATTATTTTTCCGTAAAGCAACCAGATTTAAACTGGGAAAATCCAAAAGTGCGACAGGAAGTATATGATATCATGAAATTCTGGGCAGAAAAAGGAGTTAACGGTTTCCGTTTGGATGCATTTCAATTTGCAGCCAAGGACACCACATTCCCTGAAATAGATGATGACCTTGAGAAAAACTTCATTCAATATTATGCCATGCAGGACGGGTTACATGATTATTTGAAGGAAATGAGCAAAGAAATATTTAGCAAGTACAATGTAATGTCGGTTTCCGAGGGCGCAGGAAGGAACTTTAAGGATGCACACGATTTGGTGGACGCAGACCGAAATGAATTGAATATGGCCTATGCCTTTGAAGGTGTTGACATTGCAAAACCAGATGGATATGAGCTTGATACGCTAAAGGCAGTTTTCAGTCGCTGGGACAAAGAATTCTCTGAGAAAGGCTGGCTCTCTATTTTTCTTGCAAACCATGACCAAGCACGTTTGGTAAGTAGATATGGCAACGATAGCCCAGAGCATCGTATGAATTCTGCTAAATTGTTAAATACTTTTATTCTAAGTATGCGAGGCACACCATATTGCTATTATGGTGATGAACTTGGAATGACCAATATAGAATTTGATAGTATTGAGCAATATCAGGATATAGCAGCCATTAATGGATATAAAAAAGTGGTCAATCAGGGAGGTGATGTAGAACAATATTTGAAAAACCTAAAATTTGGTTCCAGGGACAACGGACGTACACCTATGCAGTGGGACACTACCAAAAATGCAGATTTCACCACTGGAACTCCATGGTTACCGGTAAACGACAATTATACTGAAATCAATGTTGCATCAGAAAATAAAAATCCGAATTCCGTATTAAATCATTTCAAAAAAATGACGAGGCTAAGAAAGGATAATGATATTTTGGTATACGGGGACTACGCACTTATTGCAAAAGATCATCCTACCATTTATGCTTATACGCGAACTTTGGAGGAAGAAAAAATGCTTGTAGTGCTTAATTTTTCGGATGCAAATTCCATATTGGATTTAGGCAAGGAACTTAAGCTTTCAAGCACCTTAATAAATAATTTTAATGGTATTTCAAAGACTGAAACGAGTTTGGAACTAAAGCCGTATCAAGCCATAATCTTCCGTTTGGAATAGTAAAAAATTAAAGCATCATGAAACCCATCAACCTTAAAGAAAAACACGGCCTCTTTACCAAGAAATGGCATCCACATCAGATTGCCATTGTAAATGACATGCAAGTACTTTTGGCAAAGGTAAAAGGTGAGTTTGTTTGGCATGCCCATGAGAACGAAGATGAACTTTTTCAAGTCTTGAAAGGAACGTTGTATATGAAATTTCGGGATAGGACGGAAGTTGTGAACGAAGGTGAAATCATAGTAGTTCCTAAAGGAGTGGAACATTGTCCATCAACAAAAAACGATGAAGAGGTTCATCTATTACTTTTCGAAAAATTAAACATTTCGCATACCGGAACCGTGGAACATGAGCTCACCCAAAAGGATTATCATAAGATATGAGTCGATTAGCCCAAATATCTTTGGTTACTTTTTGTCTTCTATTTCAAGTAGGGTTTGCCCAAAAACTGAGTCCATCCGAAAAATCCTTTATAAAAATTAAACAAAAACCGGGTATCCAGAACAAAGTATTATCTAATGATTTTGGAAACAAATATGAGGTAATGCTTAATTTTCCGGATACAATAGATAAGAAATACCGATTGATTATTGCCCTTCATTGGGCAGGAGGTGGCGACACTTATAAAACTTTTTTTGAATGTCTTGCTTTGCCAGGGTTGGATGATGATGAAACCATAATTATTGCGCCTGAAAGTCAAAATCAACTTTGGGACACCCAAAACAATGTGGACAAAATCAAAAATTTGGTTGCTTACGCCATTAAATATTGGAGTGTTGACCCAAAAAATATTGCGGTAACCGGTTATAGCAATGGTGGAAACGGAAGTTGGTATTTCGCCGAGCATTATCCAGAACTTTTTTCGGCAGCAATTCCTATGGCAAGTTCATATCCGATAAACAAAAAATTGAATACACCCCTATATGTAATACATGGGGGAAAAGACGAGCTTTTTAGCGCTACTAAAACGTCCGAATGGGTCAAAAAAACCAAAGAAGCGGGTAGTAAAATTACGTATGTTGTTAATGAAGAACGCTCCCACTTTCAAGGTTGTTCCTATGTGCCGGAACTAAAAAAAGCACAAGAATGGTTACAAAATTTATGGAAAGAAGAATGAAAGTTTTACACGTAGACACCAATCATCCCCTAATTATAGAACAGTTTAACGAACTCGGTTTTCAAAACGATGAAGATTATAGTTCTTCCAAGGCTGAAATTGAAAAAAAGATTCATGAATACGACGGACTTATAATTCGCAGTAGATTTTCAATTGATGCGGAACTTTTGGACAAAGCCACTAACTTAAAATTTATTGGTAGACTTGGCGCAGGATTGGAAAATATAGATGTGAGACACGCAAGGGCATTGGGTATTTTCTTGGCCGCCGCCCCAGAAGGAAACCGAAATGCTGTTGGAGAGCATACGTTGGGCATGCTACTATCGCTCTTTAACAAGCTAAACCAGGCTGACAAGGAAGTACGCAGCGGTAAATGGGACCGGGAAGGAAATCGTGGGCTGGAATTGGAAGGCAAGGTCGTTGGTATCGTGGGCTATGGAAATATGGGGAAAGCGTTCTCCAAAAAACTAAAGGGTTTTGATGTGGACGAAGTTATTTGTTTTGATATTGAAGGTGGTGTTGAAGATGAAAACGCACGGCAGGTAGGGATTATGGAACTGCACCAAAGAACGGATGTTCTTAGCCTTCATGTACCACAAACCGAGAAGACCATAGGTATGGTGAATACCGAATTCATAAACAAATTTCACAAGCCTTTTTGGATTTTGAATACTGCAAGAGGGAAATGTATTAAAACTCCGGATTTAGTGGAAGCGCTCAAATCCGAAAAAATATTGGGTGCCGGCCTGGATGTTTTGGAATATGAAAAAAGTTCCTTTGAGGATATGTTCACAGATAAAAACCTACCTGATGCATTTCAATATTTAATTGATGCGGAAAATGTTTTGTTAACCCCACATGTTGCCGGATGGACTATAGAAAGCAAAATTAAATTGGCGCAGACCGTTGTAAACAAGATTAAAGCCAAGTTTTGCTAAATTTATGGCATGAAGAAGACCGTATTTGTCTTTTCTGCTCTAATTGTATCGTTGCTTGCTCTTTTTCAACTGAGCAAATACACCTTAATTTCAGGAAATGGTTATACTGAATATATAATTGCAGTTATTGCTTTGGTGTTTCTAGCCTTGGGTTTTTATCTGAACAAAAAAAACGTCCGTAAAGAAAATCCCCTTACACTCCCTATTGACTCTGATAAAATAAAAGAACTGGGCATTAGTCAAAGGGAATATGAAGTTTTATTGGAAATCTCCAACGGACTTTCCAATAAGGAAATTGGTGAAAAACTCTTTGTTTCCGAAAGCACCGTTAAAACCCATGTGTCCAACCTTTTGATGAAACTGGATGCTAAAAGGCGTACACAGGCGGTAAAAAGAGCAAAAAAACTAAATCTTATAACCGAATAAATCCTTTAAATACCAAAGTACCGTCATTTTAGTACTTTAGTATGACTCCAAATCTCGCCTTGTAAACTAGTTTTGACCTGAACACAAAACAGATACAATGAAAAAAACAGTACTAAAATTTGGGTTTTACGGGGCGATTACCATTTGCCTACTTTTCTTAATAAGTTGGTTCCTATTAGACGGCTTTAGCTATAATCTGCAGGAAGTTATTGGCTATGCGGGTATGATTTTATCCTTAAGCTTCGTCTATTTTGGCATTAGACATTATCGCAATCAAGAAAACGAAGGGAGAGTCAGTTTTAAAAAAGCCTTGACCATTGGCGTATTGATCAGTCTTATTACCGCATTGGCATTTGGCATTTTGGACGTGATTTATGTAGAAATCCTTAATCCCTCATTTATGGACGACTACTATGCGCATGCCGTTGAAGAAATGCGAACGACCCTCCCCCAGGAAGAATTTGAGGTGAAATTAGCGGAGATGAACACGGAAAAGGAAATGTTCACTTCCCCTATCGTAACTTTTTTAATAATGGGAATGACCGTTTTTATCATCGGGTTTATTATGTCCTTGATTTCTGCCCTAATCCTTCAGTCAAAAGAATAAACTCGTAAAGCTGGCTATTCAAAACACTATCAAATTATGACATCCAAAGCAAATTCACCTGAAGAATACATAGCCGAACTTCCGGCGGAGCGACAAAAAGCAATTCAAAAGATCAGGGATAGTATTCTTGAAAGCCTTCCGGCTGGATTTAAGGAACAAATGAGCTATGGAATGATCGGGTATGTAGTTCCGCATTCCATTTATCCGGATGGTTATCATTGTGATACTAAACTCCCCTTACCTTTCATGAATATCGCGTCGCAAAAGAATTTTATAGCCCTATACCATTCAGGAATTTACGCGGATAAGAATCTATTAACTTGGTTCGTGACAGCATACCCCAAACATTGCAAACGCAAACTGGATATGGGTAAAAGTTGTATCCGATTCAAATATTTGGATGACATCCCATATGAATTGATTGGAGAATTGAGTACCAAAATGACAGTTGCAGATTGGATTAACAGGTATGAAAAAAGTAGAAAACCGTAGAAACTTACAAATCAAAAATCAATAGATTATGAAAAACAGGGTAACAGGATTAGGCGGCTTCTTTTTTAAAACAAAAGACCCGGATAAAATTAAGGATTGGTATGCAACCCATTTAGGGCTAAACACGGATCAGTATGGCTGTACGTTTTGGTGGAAGGACAAGGAAGGAAACGACTGCTCAACGCAATGGAGCCCCATGAAGGACGACACCAAGTATTTTGAACCTAGCAACTCATCCTTTATGATGAACTTTAGAGTGGAAAATTTAGTCCAACTTTTGGAAGCATTAAAAGAGGAAGGGGTAACTGTAGTAGGTGAAATCGAAGAATATTCCTATGGGAAATTCGGATGGATTTTGGACCCGGACGGTAATAAGCTAGAACTCTGGGAACCTGTTGATAAAGCATTTTTATAACTATCAAAATATTTGCTACATTTAGTTTTTAGTTTAACCACCAAATAGAACAAATATGTCAGAAGAAAATAAGGATTTAGGAGACGATGCAAACGATGCAATGGAAAACGCCAAAAAGAAAGCCGAAAATTTAGGGGACAAGGCAGAAGACACCTTTGATAAAGGAAAAAAGGAAGCCAAAGATTTTGGTGATAAAGCGGAAGAAGCTGCAAAAGACTTCAAAGAAGACGTAAAGAACACTTTTGATCCCAAGAATCCGGACAGCGGAAAAACGGTTGCAATTTTAGCACACATAACTTTTATTGGATGGATTGTTGCCATAATAATGAACAGTAGCAACAAAACAGAATTGGGAAGCTACTATATCCGCCAAACCCTTGGAATTTATTTAATATTTTTTGTGTTATCTTTTATTCCAGTCGTAGGTTGTTTTACATGGATATTGGCGTTAGTACTCATAGTGATGAGTGTAATAAACGCCGCCAATGAAAAAATGGTTCCGACTCCACTAGTAGGGGAATATTTCCAAGACTGGTTCAAAAGCCTATAAAAATAAAAAGTCAGATTTTTATGATCTGGCTTTTTTTTATCAATTTTATTATCGTAATATTGCAATATATAAATATGAAATGGGAATCACCAAAACACAAATCTTTAACGCGAAGCAAAATGAACTTGCCACTATTTTCAAGGTATTGTCCAATCCTGCACGGATAGCCATTCTACAATACATTAGCAAACAGGATGCCTGTATCTGTAATGACATTGTTGATGAAATAGGGTTAGCGCAACCCACAATTTCCCAGCATTTAAAGGAGCTTAAAAGTATTGATCTTATAAACGGTGAAATAGAGGGCAAAAAAGTATGCTATTGCATCAACCTTAAAAAATGGTCCACTATTCAAGACCTTCTGAATTCTTTTTTCAATACCACAAAAACCAATTGTTGTTAATTTAAAACAATATCCATGAAAACACATGAATTTCTATCCCTATTAAAGGAAAATCCCAATAAAAACCTCTTGTTTGAATACAAGCCCGGTGAATTGGTAGCAGCAAATTACCACATAACGGAAGTGAAAAATGTAACTATTGATTCTGTAGACTGTGGTGCAGGAACAGACTTTTGGAAAGAAACCATTATCCAACTTTGGGAAAGTCCAAGAGAAAAAGGAAAACGCGATTATATGTCCGCATACAAAGCATTTTCCATTCTTAACAAGGTTGACAAACTAAAACCAATGGAAAAAGATGTGGAGGTTAAGTTTGAATACAGCAATCCCAACTTTCACACTGCCCAGCTTTTTGTGAATGCATATCAAGTAGCTGGAGAAAATCTTGTTTTTCATCTTGGTGTAGAAAAGACTGATTGCAAAGCAAAGGAGACTTGTGGTGTGCCTGTAGCCACAGTAGCCGATGAAGTGGCTAGCTGCGCTCCCGGAAGCGGTTGCTGTTAACTATGTATTTTGATTGATGTCGGATATTGAAATCAGGCTCATGCAATCCCAGGATTGGGATGCTGTTTCCAAAATATATGCGGAAGGTATAGCCACAGGTTTTGCCACATTTGAAATAAATATACCTACCTACGACGCATGGGATAAGGCCCATCTAAAGATCTGCCGGTTCGTGGCAGAAAGCAAAGGAAAAATACTTGGGTGGGCAGCGCTTTCCCCAGTTTCAAGCAGGTGTGTTTATGGTGGGGTTGCAGAAGTAAGTGTATACGTAGGCCAAAACAGCCGAGGTCTGGGTCTGGGAAAACTACTGATGGAAAGACTGATATCTGAAAGCGAAGAAGAAGGGTTTTGGACTTTACAATCCGGTATATTTCCTGAAAACGAAAGAAGCATCAAACTACATGAAAATGCAGGTTTTCGATTTATTGGAAAACGGGAACGGGTTGGGAAACTTTATGGAATTTGGAAAGACAATCTCCTGTTCGAAAGGAGAAGTGGCACCGTAGGTGTCGATTAAGATTCTTGCTCCTTTAACTGCGCCTGTGCCTCGGCCAATTTTCGCTCCAGTTCAGCCTGAAACTCCTCCATTACTGGTTTTACGGTACTTTCCGGTAAATCGGCAATTTTGATGTACATCAATCCGTCAACGGAATTGTTAAACAGCGGGTCAACATTAAAAGCCACTACTTTGGCATTTTGTTTTATGTACTTTTTGATAAGGACGGGAAGACGTAAGTTCCCAGGTTCAACTTCATCAATTAATCGGTCAAACTTATTCAAATCCGCTTGAGTCTCATCAAAGACGAATTCTTTATCCGCATCATTGAGTTTTACCTTAAATTCTTTTTTAGGCCGAATGTACTGCGCAACATAAGGGTCCCAATAATTGGATTTCATGAACTCGATCATAAGGGATTTGGAGAAGTTGGAAAACTGATTACTAATACTTACCCCACCAATTAAATACTTATGCTCCGGATGCCTTAAAGTGGTATGTACAATCCCTTTCCACAACAGAAATAGAGGCATTGGTTTTTGCTGATACTCTTTCACGATATAAGCTCGACCCATTTCTATAGAGTTGCGCATCATTCCATAAAGTTCCGGTTCCACGCGAAAAAGGTCCTGAAGGTAAAACCCATCTATACCCCGTTGTGGAAATATTTCCGAGCCCATTCCCATCCGGTAAGCACCTACGATACACTTCTCGTCATCGTCCCAAAGAAAAAGATGGTAATAGTAGGAATCGAACACATCCAAATCGATGGCTTTATTAGTACCCTCCCCTATTGCCCTGAAAGTAACCTCTCGCTGTCTTCCAATTTCTTTTAAAATAAACGGCATGTCCTTTTCCTTTGCAAGAAATACTTCGTAATTCTTACTTTGCAATAGGCGGCAATCTTTTTCCCGAAGCTTTTCAATTTCTCCCTGCATTACCTCTTTTCGCATGGCGGTTGCTATCTTCTTGGGGGGTTTCGGAATTTTTAAAGTGGTAGGAATCTGATCTATCAATCGTTCCTTTTCATAAGCGTTGGAAAGGATATATGTCTTTCTTCGTAACAAAGCCGTATACTCTTCCAAGCTAGCCTGTTCTTGCTGTAGCTGTACGGAAATAGGTTGACCAATCCGTATTTTGATAGGCCTATTACTTTGGGAATATACTTGGGATGGTATCATTGCCGTCCTAAAAACATCGGCCCATTTGGCAAGTCTGTAAAATAATTTACTGTTCCTGGCGTGAAAATAAATTGGAACCACGGGCACCTCCGCTTTTCGAATAAGTTTAAGCACGGCCTCTTCCCATGGTTTGTCCACAATAAGTTTACCCTCCTTATGCGTGGATACTTCTCCCGCTGGGAAAATACCTAAGGGCCTACCTTCCCTAACATGTAACAAAGCTTTTTTAAAGCCTGCTATACTGCTTCCGGCATCTTTATGCTCCTCAAAAGGGTTTACTGGGAGAATATAGGGTGCCAAAGGAACCATACGCTGGAGCAGGAAATTGGCCATTATCTTGAAATCCGGGCGATTTGGCAGCATCAATTTCATCAAAAGTATACCATCTATAGCGCCTAAAGGGTGATTGCTTATGGTGATAAAAGCGCCGTCTTTTGGTAGCCTTTTAAAATCATCTGGCGGTATGTCGTAGTCTATTTCAAAATGTTCTAAAATAGCACTGGCATATTCCTCACAATCCAGATGTGCGATGGAATCATAAAATTTATTGATACTGGAGAGTCTAGTAACTTTCATCAATAGCCAACCAAAAAAAGTGCCTACATAGCCATATTTGGATAAATTAATAGCCTTTGCCACTTCTTTTGCGGTCACTAAACCCATAAACAATGAAAATTAAAAGTGCCGTAAATATAGGAAAAACCCTAGTGGAGCAGGTTATTTTAACATTTGGGAAGAACCATGCCCCAACTACTTCACAACCAGCTGAACCGTCTCTTTTCCCCGTTGTTCCAATAGGATTTCATGTCCATTTTGAAGGGATGCCAAAGCTTTTGCATCAAAGTGCCGAATAGTGTACAACGAAACCCCTTCATGGTGTACAACTTTAAATTTACTTTTAAGTTGATCCAATAATTGTTGTAGGCCCCCAAACTTATTATCCACACACACCGAAAAACTAATGGCAGAATTCTGAATTAAATCCACTTTCATTTTATGCTCATGGAATAATTTGAAAAGTTCACTGATACTATCTTCCACTATAAAGGAGAAATCCAAGGAAGAAAGTTTCATTAACACCTGATTCTTCTTTACAATGAAACAGGGTACTTCTGGCTCTATCCCCACTCCCTTTCCAACAGTAGTGCCATTCTCCAAAGGATTCAAAAAGGACTTTACATGCAGTGGTATTTCCTTTCTCTGAAGGGGCTGCAACGTCTTTGGATGAATTACAGATGCTCCATAAAAAGCAAGTTCTATGGCTTCGCGATATGAAATGTTATTCAACAATTGGGTCTCCTTAAAATACCTTGGATCTGCATTAAGTACTCCTGGAACATCTTTCCAGATGGTAACGGAATCCGCATTTAGGCAATAGGCCAAAATAGCGGCGGTATAATCCGAGCCTTCCCTTCCAAGGGTAGTAGTAAAATTATTTTCGTCACTGCCCAAAAATCCTTGGGTAATATTGAGCACTTTCCTATCGATCTGTGAGATATTTTCTTGAGTTTTTTCCCAAGAAATAGAAGTATCCCTATAGTTATTATCCGTTTTGATAAATTTCCTAACATCCAACCAATTGTTCTTTATACCAATTTCCTCCAAATAGGCACTTACAATAGTAGTGGAAATCAATTCCCCATAACCCACGACCTGATCGTAAACAAAATTATATTTTGGAGATTTGTTCCAGGCTAAAAACCCTTTTACTTCATCCACTAAGATCTTAATATCCTTGTAAATCTTATGTTGGGGATTTGGAAATAGTTCCTTTAAAATTTCATTGTGGTAATCCACAATGGCATCTATCTCCAGAGCAATATCACTCTTGTTTTTAAAGTAGGCATCCACAATTGCTTCCATTGCGTTAGTTGTTTTACCCATTGCGGAAATTACCAAAATGGTATTATCGTGACCAACCTGCTCCAGTACCTTAACCACGTTTTTAATTCCATCCGCATCTTTTACTGATGCGCCTCCGAACTTAAATACCCTCATAAAAAGTAATCTGATTAAATTTTAAAATAATTAGCTAAGCCTCTAGGTTTTTTAAAAACTTCTGTATTCCTTGCTGGTTTAATTGCACTACATCCCAATCTCGCATTACGTTGGCTCCTTTACTTTCATAAAATTTGATTGCTGGCTCGTTCCAATCCAACACTTCCCAACTGATACGTTTTACACCCATACTATTTCCATATTTAACCACTTCATTAAGAAGAGCGGTACCAAGCCCAGTACCACGCATTTTCTCGGTTACGATAAGATCTTCCAAATGAATAACTGGGCCCTTCCAAGTGGAATAACGGGGATAGACCAATGCCATTCCAACGATACTCCCTAAAGATTCGGCCACAAAACAATGAAATTTTTTGGGTTCTGAGAATCCATCCTGGACTAAATCCTCAACGGTGACTTCAACCGCATTGGGTTCTTTTTCAAAGTCGGCCAATTCCTTAACAAGTGTCCACACTTGTGCCATATCTTCTTGGGTTGCTTCCCGTATAGTGTATTCCATAATTGTTACAATTATAACACAAAGTTATATATTTTAAAAATGAAAGAGGGACAAAACACGTAGAGTTTCACAAAATACCCGATATTTGTGGTCAAAATCAACCTCCTTCCATGACAAGAAAAAGAAATCAAACTCTTGGAGAATTCATTATAGAAAATCAAGATTCCTTTAAATACTCCTCTGGGGAACTTTCCAAATTAATAAATGCCATTCGTCTGGCCGCAAAAGTCGTAAATCATGAAGTAAACAAAGCGGGACTAGTAGATGTATTGGGGGCCGCAGGGGATACCAATATTCAAGGTGAAGACCAACAAAAATTAGACGTACTTGCCAACGAAAAATTTATCCAAACTCTAAAAAATAGGGAAATTGTCTGCGGAATCGCATCTGAGGAAGAGGATGATTTCATCTCCATAAATAGTAATGACGAAAAACATCAGAACAAATATGTTGTTTTGATAGACCCTTTGGATGGGTCTTCCAACATTGATGTAAATGTATCGGTAGGAACCATTTTCTCTATTTATAGAAGAATTACACCGGTTGGAACACCCGTTACTTTGGAAGATTTTTTACAACCGGGACACAAGCAGATTGCTGCAGGTTATGTCGTCTATGGCACATCCACGATGTTGGTTTACACTACAGGAAATGGGGTAAATGGTTTTACTTTAAATCCTGCTTTGGGAACTTTTTATCTTTCCCACCCCAGTATGAAATTTCCAGAAACAGGAAAAATCTATTCCGTTAATGAAGGTAATTACGTTCATTTTTTACAAGGCGTTAAGGATTATATCAAATATTGTCAGCAAGAAGAAGGTGACAGACCATACACTTCCAGATATATAGGTTCTTTAGTATCGGATTTCCACAGAAATATGATCAAAGGTGGAATCTACATGTATCCTAAAAGCAGTGTTACGGAAAGTGGAAAATTACGGTTGCTTTACGAATGCAATCCTATGGCATTTATAGCGGAACAAGCGGATGGATTGGCAGTTGGTGGCAAAAACCGAATTTTGGACATCGTTCCAACGGAACTACACCAACGCGTACCTTTCTTTTGCGGAAGCCGAAAAATGGTCGAAAAACTTCAAGAGTTTTTGGACAAGTACCATTAAAAAAAGAGCTTTTCAGCTCCTTTTTTAATTTCCTTAGTGCTTCAATAAATAAATGTAATCGTCAAAATCTATCTTTCCGCTGAAAATTTCCACGGAACGCTTTATGATTTTATCGGCACTTTCAGAAGAGAATCCAAGTCCAATGGCATACTTTCTCAACAATGTCATTTCTTCATCATCAATCATATGATCTGCAAAAATCATCCTAAAAAGATCATATAAGCGCTCCAATCTTTTTTCTGAATTTATAGGAGGCTCAATAGGATATTTATTAGTGGGCTTCATTACCTCCTTATATTCATCCGCCGAGATATCCAACTTTCGTGCAAACCTGTCCAACAACTCTTTTTCCTGTTCGTCTATGACTCCATCAGACGCTGCCAATGTAGCCATTGCAGCAAAGTGTGCTAAATTTCTTCTGTGCTCGCTGTTACCGTATAAATCTGTAAATGACATAAAATCTTTATTATTATGGGACAAATATAATTTTTTTAGAGGTCATAGTTTATATACTTGCCAACTTTGTTTTGAGTTCAAATTTGTAAATTCACAGAGCTATGAATAACCCACTTTTAGAATTTACGGATAAAGGAATTTATTGCAGTGCCGCCAAGGTATACTTAGATCCGTGGAAACCGGTGGACAAAGCTATTATTTCCCATGGACATGCGGATCATAGTCGCTGGGGCCATAAACAATACATAACGCACCATAGAAATGTACCCATTATATCCCACAGACTAGAGGAAATAATTGTTACCGGAAAGGAATGGGGCGAGACCTTCATCATCAACAACGTAAAATTTAGTTTGCATCCTGCCGGACACATTATTGGGTCTTCTCAAATTCGAGTGGAACATAAAGGAGAAGTCTGGGTATTTACAGGTGATTATAAAACAGAAGATGATGGCATATCCACACCTTTTGAACCCATAAAATGCAACACATTTATAACGGAATGTACTTTTGGCCTACCCGCCTTTAAATGGATACCTCAAAGGGAGGTTTTAGCCGATATCAATCAATGGTGGGCAGAAAATAGGGCGGAAAGAAAAACTTCAATTCTATTTGGTTACAGTCTGGGTAAGGCACAACGTCTTTTAAAGTATCTCAATACAGATATCGGCAAAATATATACACATGGCGCCATTGAAAATATGACACAGGTCTTGCGGCCTTTGGTCGATTTTCCAGAAACGACCTTAATAACCCGAGAAACCAAAAAAGAAGAACTTCTGGGCAACATCGTGCTTGCGCCACCAAGTGCCCATGGTTCAACCTGGATAAGAAAAATGGTGCCCTATGTAACCGCATCCGCCAGTGGATGGATGACTTTCAGGGGAGCAAGAAGACGGCGCGCCATTGACAAAGGCTTTGTACTTAGTGACCACTGTGATTGGCAGGGGCTACTGGATAGCATTGAAGCTACTGGAGCAGAAAAGATTATATGCACCCATGGCTATACGGAAATTTTTTCTCGCTATTTAAGGGAGCAAGGTTATGATGCCCGTACCGAAGAAACACAATACGGCGAAGAAGAAATTGAAGCGAACGCAAATAAGGAGGAGGTAGAAGCATGAGAAAATTTGCGGCGCTAATTAAGGCTTTGGATAGTACCAACAAAACTAACGTAAAGGTTCAGGCACTAACCGATTATTTTAAAGCAGCGGATAACAAGGATAAGGTTTGGACCATTGCTATTCTCTCCCACCGTAGACCACCAAGACCTGTAAATACGACATTGTTGCGGGAATGGGCATCAGAATTGGCCAACATCCCTTTATGGCTCTTTGAAGAAAGTTATCACATTGTAGGCGATTTGGCAGAAACCATTGCTTTAGTCATTCCATCGTCAAAAAAGTCCACCGAAAAGAGTCTGACCCAGTTTCTGGAAGAAATGATTTCGTTGAAGAAGAAGTCCGATGAAGAAAAGAAAAACTACCTCTACAAGAATTGGGGCGTTTTGGATTATTATGAGCGATTTGTGTTTACAAAACTGATTACCGGTGGTTTTAGGATTGGCGTAAGTCAGAAATTAATGACCAGGGCACTTGCCAACGCAACCGAAATCGATGAAGATATTTTGGCATATAAATTAATGGGGAACTGGAATCCCGATCAGATATCGTTCCAAGAACTGATTTTAGAGGAGAACGAAAGCGACTATCTGTCCAAGCCGTATCCTTTTTACTTGGCCTATGCGATTGAAGGTGAGCCGAAAGATTTGGGAGATGTGAACAACTGGTCTTTTGAGCATAAGTGGGACGGTATACGTTCCCAGGTCATTATCAGAAACGATGAAATCTTCGTTTGGAGCCGTGGTGAAGAGCTCGTCACGGATAAATATCCGGAATTTCACGACTTCGTCGGGACGATTCCCAACGGGACGGTTATTGACGGGGAAATACTTCCATTTCCAAATGGTGAAATAGGAACCTTCAATGATCTGCAAACAAGAATAGGAAGGAAAACAGTTTCAAAAGCCTTATTAAAGAAAGTCCCGGTTATCCTAAAGGCATACGACCTTCTGGAGTGGGAAGGGAAGGATATTAGGAATAGAGACATTTTTAGAGCGAAGGAGGTTGTTGGAGCACATGTTTTCGATTGTCACTTGGAGTGACGACAAGAAGCCACTACACATATCGGAAACCATGAGCTTTAGCACATGGAAAGAAGTAGTGGAAGAGCGGGAACTGGCTCGAGAGAAACACAGCGAGGGATTAATGTTAAAGCGAAAAGATTCCCCTTATCTGGTAGGAAGAAAAAAGGGCGATTGGTGGAAATGGAAAGTAGACCCATTGACTATTGATGCTGTCCTTACCTATGCCATGCGAGGTCATGGACGAAGAAGCAATCTGTTTACGGATTATACTTTTGGATTGTGGGAAGAAAACGAGAACGGGGAAAAAGAGCTGGTCACTTTTGCCAAGGCATATTCCGGACTCACGGATGCAGAATTTAGAAAAGTTGATGCTTGGATTAAAAAAAATACCTTGGAACGTTTTGGTCCGGTTCGGAGTGTAACACCCCAACACGTTTTTGAAATCGCCTTTGAAGGAATCGCCTTGTCCAAACGACATAAGAGTGGGGTAGCCACAAGATTTCCCAGAATACTAAGATGGAGAAAAGACAAAACCATTCATGAGGCGGACTCATTGGACACCCTGAAAGCACTTATTCCGAGTTAACTTGCCAAAGGCGAGTAATGCGAAGGAATCTTTTTAATCAAAACTGAAATATGAATAAATTACTTCTTGACTTTTGCCAAACTAGACGTACTTTAAATTAGACATGAAAGGCTACACGTACATAACAACCAACAAAAACAAAACTGTGCTATATGTAGGAGCGACCAATGATATTCAAAGGAGAATAAATGAACATAAACATCGCATTTATCCGAATGCATTTACAAAAAGATATAATTGTGATATTTTGGTGTATTGGGAAGAATTCGATGATGTCAAGGATGCTTTTTTAAGAGAAAAACATTTGAAAGCCGGAAGTCGAAGAAAGAAAGAGAAACACATAAATACCGCAAATCCGAATTGGGACAACCTTGGACTAAATTGGTATGATGTAAATTTTTTGTTGAGAGGGAAAGAATAAGGTAAATATTAATGCAAACAATAAACAGATTGCCACGCTTCGTAAGCTTCGCTGACTTCACTCGCAATTTATGACCAGAGAAGAACTTTATACTATTGCGGAAGACTGGTTCCAAGACCAACAATGGAAACCTTTTGCATTTCAAAAAAGTACATGGAAGGCGTTCTTGCAGGGTAAAAATGGATTGCTGAACGCTCCCACGGGCAGTGGAAAAACGTATGCACTCTGGTTTCCAATTGTCCTGAATTACATCAAACAAAACCCAGATTATAAAAACAACCATAAAAAAGGTCTTAAAGCGGTTTGGATTACCCCATTACGTGCGCTGTCCCAAGAAATTAGACAATCGGCAGAACGCGTCACTGCAGATTTAGGTACCCAAATGACTGTCGGGATTAGAACGGGCGACACCACGACCAAGGAAAGGGCTTTACAAAAAAAGCAGATGCCGGATTTGTTGATTACCACCCCAGAGAGCCTACAACTACTTTTGGCCACCAAAGGATACGACAAAATATTTAAGAATTGTTCCGCCATTGTAGTAGACGAATGGCATGAGCTTTTAGGCACCAAACGTGGGGTTCAGATGGAACTTGCCCTCTCCCGCTTAAAGACTGTTTCTAAAAAACTCCGAATTTGGGGCATCTCGGCTACCATTGGTAATTTGGAACAGGCACGTGAGGTATTATTGGGGCCAGAAACAAAAGCCTTGGAAAACTCGGTCTTGATCAAGGCAAACATCAAAAAGAAAATAACGGTAAAAAGCATCATTCCGGAAAAAATGGAGACGTTTCCCTGGCGTGGGCATTTAGGACTTCATCTGCTAGAATATGTGATTCCAATTATAAAGAATAGCAAGACCACTTTGCTTTTCACAAATACCCGTAGCCAGTGTGAGATTTGGTTTCAAAAAATCCTTGAAAAACATCCCGAATTTGCAGGTGAAATTGCCATGCACCACGGCAGCATCAACAAGGATACCCGCATTTGGGTGGAAAATGCCATCCGAAATGAAGAATTAAAGGCAGTGGTATGCACTTCTAGTTTAGATTTGGGAGTAGATTTTGCACCTGTAGAGACAGTAGTTCAAATTGGAGGTCCAAAAGGCGTTGCTCGTTTTTTACAAAGGGCCGGGCGAAGCGGTCATCGGCCAGGAAAGGAAAGCGTAATCTATTTTCTTCCCACCCACGCTATTGAGTTGATTGAGGCATCCGCCTTACAGGAAGCGGTAAAGCAAAATGCCGTGGAAGACCGTATTCCATATCTAAACAGCTTTGATGTCCTCTTACAATACCTAACAACGTTGGCTATCTCAAACGGATTTTATCCTAACCAGATATATGAGGAGGTACGCCATACTTTTTGTTACCAGACCTTGTCAGAAGCCCAATGGCAATGGCTGTTGAACTTCATCGTGATGGGTAGTCAGAGCCTTCAAACCTATGATGAATACAAGAAAGTAGAAGTTGACGATGATGGTAAGTTTATGGTAAATAACAAAGGTGTCGCGATGAGGCATCGGTTTCAAATCGGTACAATTGTAGGCGATGTTAATCTTACCGTGCGCTATCAAAAAGGAGGATATATTGGTTCAATTGAAGAATACTTTATTTCCAAGCTCAACCGTGGCGATGTTTTTACGTTTGCCGGTCGGAATTTGGAATTTATTCGGATAAAGGACATGCAAGTACATGTGAAAAATTCAACCAAGAAAACAAATAAGGTTTCCAGTTGGATGGGAAGTCGGTTGACGCTTTCCGCACAAATGTCAAAATTACTTCGGGAGGAAATGTACACTGCCAATGGCGCGGTAAAAAATCAATCTGTAGAAATAAAATCCTTGGCGCATCTGTTTGAACGGCAACGGCGCGAAAGTATCGTTCCCGGACCCGATGAATTTTTAATAGAGACTTTTAAAACAAGGGACGGCTACCATCATCTTTTCTATCCTTTTGAAGGTAGGTTTGTTCATGAGGCAATGGGAAGTTTATTGGGCTATCGCATAAGCCTACTATCCCCCATTACATTTTCACTTGCCTTTAATGACTATGGTTTTGAATTATTGTCGGATAAGCAAATAGATATACAACAGGTCTTGGATAACAACCTTTTCACTTCGGAATATCTTTTGGACGACCTTCAAAAAAGTCTAAACGCCACGGAAATGGCGCGGCGAAAATTTCGTGATGTAGCTATAATTAGTGGCATGGTCTTTACGGGTTATCCCAACAAAGGCATCAAAATGAAGCATTTACAGAGCAACTCACAATTACTATTTGAAGTCTTCCGAGACTATGAGCCGGAAAATCTGCTCTTCCAACAAGCCTTTACGGAAACATTTCAACACCAGTTAGAAGAAGGACGTTTGCGACTTTCCATGGAGCGTATAGCTACACAAGAAATAGTATGGAAACAATGCGAGAAAGCCACGCCATTTGCCTTTCCTTTAATAACGGACCGATTAAGTCGGGAAAAATTATCCAGTGAAAAACTGGAGGACCGCATCAAACGCATGGCGGCATTGTTGATGAAGAAATAGGTATTTTTGATTCATGACCCAATCTGTCCAAATTCTGGAAAAAACCTTTGTCATGCACTATTCTGGAGCACTTTTTTGGCAGGAACGCTCCGTGCTAATTATAAGTGATGTACACTTGGGAAAGATATCCCACTTTAGAAAATTTGGAGCTGCGGTTCCCCATAAGGCGGTGGCTCAGAATTTCCTGATAATGAACGAGGCTATGGAATATTTTAAGCCAAACGTTATCATCTTTTTGGGCGATCTGTTCCACTCTTCGGTAAACAAGGAATGGAACTACTTTGAGGAATGGGTTAGAACCCTACAAATAAAAATAATTTTAGTCAGTGGCAACCATGATATTATTTCGCCCTTAAAATATGAGGATTTGGGCGTGCAAGTAGTAAAGGAATTGGTTTGGGACAACTTTCTACTCACCCACCATCCAGAAGAGCAGGAAGAATTATTTAACTTTTCTGGGCATGTTCACCCCGCTATTAGGCTGCATGGTATCGGCAGACAATCCGTGCGTCTACGCTGTTTTTTCAAAACCAAAAATCAAATGATATTGCCGGCCTTTGGTGAATTTACGGGGAACTTTACCATGGAGCCTACCCCAGATTGTGAAGCTTATGCCCTTTTGGGTGATAGTGTACTCCAAGTTCCGTTGAAAGAGACTAAACGAAAAAGGCGATTTTAAAATAGTCCTTATTTGTGAGGATTGGGACAAGCAGTAAAGTCATAAGCACATACATTTACCATAAATTCAGCGTTATGAAAAAGTTTGCAATCCTTAATCTACTTTCGGTCGTTTTTGTTATTGCGGTTAACTACGCTTCGCAGGCGCTACGATTAAACGATACTACAATTGGTGAATTGAGTGCGAAATATGATAACCTTTTTACCCCTGCGCCCTATGCTTTTGCCATTTGGGGAATCATATTTATTGGGTTGTTCGCCTATGCTATATTTCAAGTTCGGCGCGCTTTTTTTAGTGATAAAAAGAGTGTATTCATTCAACAAACAGGATATTGGTTCCTTACGGCGAATCTGCTTAACGCCGCTTGGGTTTTCGCATTTGTTTATGACTATACCGATCTTTCTGTTATAATAATGTTCGGAATTCTGTTCTCTCTCATAAAAATAATCCTAAACACCGATATGGAACGTTGGGATGCTCCGTTTGCCACCATAGCTTTCGTATGGTGGCCAATTTGCATCTACAGTGGGTGGATAGCAGTGGCGACCATTGCCAATATTTCTGCGTATTTGACCAAATTAGGTTGGGATGGAACCCCTTTAACTGAGAGCGGCTGGACAATCTTAATGATTGGAATAGCAATGCTTCTAAATTTACTAATGATTTGGAAACGAAACATGCGAGAATTTGCCGGAGTTGGGGTCTGGGCACTTTTTGCAATTTACATACGCCACAAAGACTCTTTTGAACTAATTGCCTACTGTGCACTAATCGGGAGCCTCGTTTTGCTAGTGGCCATTATGGTGCATGGATATAAAAATAGGGACACCAATCCTTTTATTAAACTGAAGCAAAGACTTAACGGCAACTAGACCATACTTTTAACATCATTGGCCCACGAAGGATACGTAAAAATGGTGGATTGCAATTGGTCGGCAGTCATTTTAGCATTTATAGCCATTGTAAATATATTAATAGTTTCACCTGCTTCCGGCCCTAATAAATGGGCACCAACAATTTCTTGTGTCCGTTCGTTCAAAATAATTTTATGGCTGTATACAGGTGCATTGATTCTTTTTGCATTGAACCAGTACGGGGCCGATGCGTGTTTCACGACAATATTCTTATACCTGCTTTTGGCTTCCTCTACGGAATACCCTACCGAAGCCATATTGGGTAGCGTAAATACTACCGATGGAATGACCGGAACATCATATTTTTTGGTTTTCCCGTTTAGGATATTTTTGGAAACAATATAACCCTCACGACCGGAAAGTGGTGTTAGCGGCAACCCATTAGCAGAAACATCGCCACAGGAATAAACATTGGGATTCGTCTTGCTTTGTAAATAGCTATTGGTTTCAATACCATGCGCATTAAAGGAAACGTTACCTTTTTCCAAGTCAAGCTCCGATATAGCCGGAATACGCCCAGCGGTATTGAATATTGCCCTTGATTTGAAAGATTTTTTTGCACCGTCCTTTTCATACTTTAGTTTAAAAATTTTCCTTAATTTTTTTACGGAAGTGGTCTTTGCACCAAAAATAAAATCGATTCCCAGTTTTTTGGAATATTTGGTAAGCTCTTCCACCAAATCCGCGTCAAAAGGCTTCAAAGGACGCTCGCCCGAATCGATTACTGTAACCTCTGCCCCCGCCCTTGCGGCAATATGTGCAAATTCCATTCCCACGTAACCGGCTCCAAGAAATGTGATACGCTTGGGCAGTTTCTTCAACATTAAAAAATCGGCACTCGTTTGAAGGTACTTATGCCCCGAAAAAGATAGTTTTCTTGGTTCATAGCCCGTGGCAATAACAATAGTTTTGGCAATCAAATTTTTACCTTCAACGGACAGCGTTTGTTCGTCAATGAATTTTGGGGATTGATGGAATAGGGTTATTCCCAAATCGCTCAACCTTTTCTCGGTTTTTTTGGGAACGGATGAAGTAAACTCTTTCTTAAATTTTTGAAGCTTTTTCCAATTTATCGATACGGATTTTACAATTCCTTTTTGTTTTAGGTTTTCTGTGTTCTCAACAACTTCTGTTGCTCCTAAAAATACTTTTTTAGGGTCGCAACCCCGGTTGGCACAAGTGCCCCCAAACTCTCGTTTGTCTGCAATGGCTACTTTCTTACCTGCCTTGGCACACGCCTTTGCTACGGTTTGCCCAGCAATACCGCTTCCTATTATAAAAACATCAAATTCATTATCCTCCATATTAAAACGCTGTTTTAACAACTCCCCCGTCTACTTTAAGCGCAGCACCGTTTGTTGCCGATGACAGTGGACTTGCGACATAAGCTACCATATTGGCAACCTCCTGCGGGCTGGCAAACCGTTGAATCAATGAGGTTGGTCGCTCTGTATTAAAAAACTTCTTTTCAATTTCATCCTTTGATTGGTCTCCGCCAATACCGGCAAACTCCTTAACACCTTCTGAAAGTGTCGGCCCAGGAAGCACAGAATTTACCGTTACTCCGGTTCCTTTTGTAGTTTCCGCTATTCCTCGAGATACGGCCAATTGAGCCGTTTTAGTCATGCCATAGTGCACCATCTCAACGGGAATATTTATTCCGCTTTCGCTGGATATAAAAATGATACGGCCCCAGTCCTGTTTTAACATATGGGGTAAAAAGGCCCTTGCCATTCGTACCCCGCTCATCACATTGATATCAAAAAAACGCTGCCAATCCCCATCGGGAATTTCCAAAAACTCTTTGGGTTCAAAAATTCCTACGTTATTTATCAGAATATCAATTTCACCACAGGCGGTTATTAGATTTTTAATTTCATCTTGTTTTGAGAAATCACAGGCCACTCCGGATACTTTTGCATTTGCAACCTCCGTTTCTATTTCGCTAAGTGCGTTCTCAACAGACTCCGTAGAGCGGCCGTTAATAATCACTTCTGCTCCTTCGCGCAATAAAGTTATTGCAATGGCCCTGCCAATTCCTTTGGTTGAACCGGTCACCAGCGCTACTTTACCCTTTAATTCCAAATCCATTGATATAACTTTTTGTATTTAGGTTAAAGATGGGGCGTTTATGGGGCAATCATTGATGCAAATTAGACAACTTTGGACGCAATCAATTTGGCATCTATCCTTATCTTTGCACTTCAAATTTATAGCGGTTGACGCATTCTACTATTCAACAACTATTTGCACAGTCTTCCAAAACGGAAAAACTGAGGAATACTATTGCCAATCCTGAAAATTCCGTTCCAAATACGACTTACCTGAAAGGACTTGCGGGATCATCACTTTCTTTTGTCTTGACCGATGTTTTTAAGGAGTGTAACCTACCATTTCTATTGATTTTTAACGATAAGGAAGAAGCCGCATATTACCTCAACGACTTGGAACGGTTAATTGGCGAGCAAGATGTCCTTTTCTATCCTGGAAGCTACCGTAGGCCTTATCAAATAGAGGAAACGGACAATGCCAACGTTTTACTGAGGGCCGAAGTATTGAACCGCATTAATTCTAGGAAAAAACCGGCCGTAATCGTTAGCTACGCCGATGCACTTTTTGAAAAAGTAGTGACGCGAAAGGAACTGGACAAGAATACGCTTAAAATAAAACTGGAGGATACCATTTCGCTCGATTTTCTGAACGAGGTATTGTTCGAATACAAATTTAAACGTGTTGATTTTGTTACGGAACCCGGAGAGTTCTCGGTACGGGGAGGTATTGTGGATGTATTTTCATTTTCACATGATGAACCGTACCGCATCGAATTTTTTGGGGATGAAGTGGAAAGTATCCGCACGTTTGATGTGGAAACACAACTCTCCACTGAAAAGGTCAAAAAAATAAGTATTATTCCCAATGTAGCGGACAAATTTCTCCAAGAAAAACGGGAAAGTTTCCTATCCTACATTTCACCAGAAACCGTAGTTTTTACAAAAAATACGGACATGCTATTGGGACGCTTGGACGATTTTTTTGAAAAGGCAAAAGAAGCCTTTGAAAAGCTCTCCAAGGACATTAAGCATGCGCTCCCCGAGGAATTGTTCTTGGATTCCAGACAATTTAAGGAGCAGTTGCAGGATTTTAGAGTCATCAGTTCCGGAGGTCTGGACACACAGTTGGATGATGGCAGGACAATTCAATTCAACACAAAACCGCAACCATCCTTCAATAAAAAGTTTGATTTATTGATAGAAAACCTCAACGAAAATCACGCTAAAGGCTATTCCAATTATATTTTTTGTGCTTCGGAACAACAGGCCAAAAGGTTTCATGACATTTTTGAGGAAGTTGGGAAACAAGTACATTATAAGACCATTGTCTTTCCTCTGCACCAAGGGTTTATTGATGACGACCTTAAAATCGTCTGTTATACTGATCATCAGATATTTGAACGTTATCATAAATTTCATCTTAAAAACGGTTATGCCAAGAAACAGGCTATCACCCTAAAAGAGCTGAATAAACTAGAGATTGGGGATTATGTCACCCATATAGACCATGGTATAGGAAAGTTTGGCGGATTACAAAAAATTGATGTTGAGGGTAGAAAACAGGAGGCTATTAAACTCATGTATGGCGAACGGGATATACTTTACGTTAGCATTCATTCCCTACACAAAATATCCAAATTTAATGGTAAGGACGGCGCCACTCCCAAAATCTACAAACTAGGTTCAGGGGCTTGGAAAAAAGTCAAGGAGAAGACCAAATCCAGAGTAAAGAAAATAGCTTTTGACCTTATTAAGATATATGCGAAAAGGCGCTTAGAAAAAGGATTTCAATACGACCCCGATAGCTATTTACAAAATGAATTGGAGGCATCTTTTATCTATGAAGACACTCCGGACCAGTCCACGGCTACAGAAGATATAAAGAAAGACATGGAGAGCGAGCGTCCGATGGATCGTCTCATTTGTGGGGATGTTGGTTTTGGAAAAACCGAAGTGGCCATACGTGCCGCTTTTAAGGCAGTGGACAATGGTAAACAGGTAGCCGTTTTGGTACCTACCACTATTTTAGCTTTTCAACACCATCGGACGTTTACGGAACGTTTGAAGGATATGCCCGTAAATGTGGACTATTTAAATCGATTTAGGACAGCAAAGGAACGACGGGAGACGTTGGAGAAACTGGAAGCTGGTCAAGTTGATGTCATTATTGGCACACATCAATTGGTCAACAAGAATGTAAAATTCAAGGATTTGGGCTTGTTGATCGTTGACGAGGAACAAAAATTTGGCGTTGCCGTAAAAGACAAGTTAAAGGCTATAAAAGAGAACGTAGATGTATTGACGTTGACCGCAACACCAATTCCCAGAACGCTGCAATTTAGCCTTATGGCGGCAAGAGACCTCTCTGTAATTACCACTCCACCACCTAACAGGTATCCTATTGAAAGTAGGGTGATTCGATTTAATGAGGAAACGATACGGGATGCGGTCAGATATGAAGTCGAGCGTGGCGGGCAGGTATTCTTTATCCACAACCGTATAGAAAACATAAAAGAGGTAGCCGGTATGATCCAGCGTTTGGTGCCGGATGCCAAAGTGGGTATTGGCCATGGCCAAATGGAGGGCAAGCGATTGGAAACCTTGATGTTGAGTTTCATTAATGGGGAGTTTGACGTTTTGGTTTCCACCACTATTGTTGAAAGTGGCCTGGACGTAACCAATGCAAATACCATTTTTATAAATAATGCCAATAACTTTGGACTTAGTGACCTACATCAGATGCGCGGTCGCGTTGGACGCGGTAACAAAAAAGCCTTTTGTTATTTCATTACACCGCCATACGATGTGATGACAACCGATGCGCGAAAACGGATTGAGGCCCTGGAGCAATTTACGGAGCTTGGCAGTGGATTTAACATTGCTATGAAGGATTTGGAAATACGAGGCGCAGGTGACCTTCTAGGCGGTGAGCAAAGCGGCTTTATCAATGAAATAGGTTTTGAGACCTATCAAAAGATATTAGCAGAGGCTATTGAGGAACTTAAGGAAAATGAGTTCAAGGAACTTTATGAAGAGGTGGAAGGTAAGATTGACAAGATTTTTGTAAAAGAAACCCAGATAGATTCTGATTTTGAACTGCTCTTCCCGGACGATTACATCAATAATATTACAGAACGATTAACGCTTTATACCGATTTGAACCAGGTTAAAAACGAAGAGGAACTCCAAAAGTTTGAAGCGCAATTAATAGATCGGTTTGGCGAACTACCCACCAATGCCGAGGATTTGTTGAACTCCGTACGCATAAAATGGATAGCGAGCAATATAGGGCTCGAAAAAATAGTGATGAAAAAAGGTAAGTTAATCGGTTATTTTATAGCGGACCAACAGTCGGATTTTTATCAAAGTCCAACGTTTACTAAAGTACTTCAGTTCGTACAGAGCCATCCGCAACATTGTAAGATGAAGGAAAAAAATACCCGAAACGGACTACGGTTGCTTTTGGTTTTTGAAAAGATAGACTCCGTAGACAAAGCTTTGGAAGCACTGGGCGTTTTTAAGACCGAACTTAACTCCGCTGTTTCTAGCTAGGGTTCGTGTATCATAAACAAAAAATCAATTTTGTCCAATTTTAACAGGCACTAATCTTACCTTACTAGACTCTGTCTGTCATAAACGCTTCCTCTTGTTGCTCAATAGCATAGTATAAAGAGGCAAATGCCGAATGAACCCAGGCTATGGAGACCAATATTCCAACACCACAAATCAGAAGACCAGCAATGAATATGGGTAGGGCCAGCAGACCCATAGCAAAAATACGCCAACCGTGCCCCCTGGTCATCGCCCAACTTTTTTCGATAGCGGCTACAGGCTCCATGTTCTTGTCCATGACCAAATAGGAAACAAAGACCAACCTACAGGCCAGAATTACACCGGGAATGATCAAAAAGAGAAATCCGATAATGATTACGGCGGTAGTAATTAAATGGGCCAAGACGATATTGATGTAGTTTTTTTTGAAGCCGATGACCAACTCGCCCAACTCCAGTTCCTCGTTGCGAATGCCCCGAAGTATAAGAATGTCTCCGCCATATTTGATAACCGGTAAGAAAAAAATGGCGTAGGCCATGCCTAAGAGCTGCAGGGCATAGGTTACCGAGCTATACTCCCACTCTTCCCAATCTCGCGCCTTTGAAAAGGGTATGTCGGCAATAGCTACAATCAAAGTAATCACCAAAAAATATAGAAAATACTTTTTGAACTGTTGCCATCCGTAGGCATAACTTCCAGAAGTTGTTGCAATAGGCATTTTTTTCTCTCCGCTAGTTTCCATAGGTTTTCATTTTAATTTTTATAAATGTAGTGGAGACCAATCATTTATACTTCCAACTTTAGTAGTGAATTCAAAAAACACTACCAAGGTAGTGGGTAGCATTAGACGTATTTATATACTTTTAGACCATGCTGAGCCTTCTATTCATTGTAGCGTTTGTTTTATGTTTTGCGATTGCGGTCTTTTGTGTGTTAATCGGTTATGAGTTGGTCAATAGCTATAAATCGATATTTAACCGCTTCTATTTTTATTATCTCATCGCTTTTCTCGTCTTCGCCATTTATGCCTTTTGGGGACAAATCGGTATGCAGGCCCTTTTAGCTTCAATGGAGACACCTGATGAAGTCGAACGCATTGTAAGGGGCTTCATGCCCATTTTGGGCCTCCCCTTTTTAATCATCGCGATGATTATGTTGATTAGAATGGCCTATGCCATAATAGAACAACCTCCGAATAAAAGAACATATTATATACATCTGGTTGTTGGTTTGGTCATAGGCGCACTACTCTTTGGATACTTTGGCATAGACGAATACAATTGGCCATTGAAGAGAAGCTCTATTTTTCCCTTGGCCTTACTTATGGCAATCGAAATTTTATACTTCCTCTTTTTTACTGTTATTGTATTCCCCCGTTCAAAACCAATGGGTAGAAAAAAAAGCAACGTAATCCTACAGTTCGCCTTTTTGCTCTTTACAGGACTTTTGATTCGCGCAAGTTCGCTCGTTCTGAATGTAGTGCCCAGATGGGTCCTGCCCTTTCTAATCCTCATCTATTTTCTTTCACCGTTGATAGCACTTTGGTTTCTGCGACAGCGGTCAGATATCCTATTCGAACCCATCGGGGCGGACGAACTGAATGCCGATAAAAAAACGGCCCTATTCGAAAAATATCAGATTACACCGCGTGAACAGGAAATCATCGAACAAATCTGCTTGGGAAAAACCAACCAACAGATTGCGGATACTTTATTTATAAGCCTTCAAACCGTAAAAGACCATACCCACCGCATTTATACCAAAATAGGTATTCATAGTCGTATGAAATTGGTTCGGATGGTGAATAGTTGATCGGTGAGTTTTAACTCAGGTATGTTTAGAATAAAACCAAGACCCTTTTTCAATATAGTTGCAATTTCAATATCTTTAAACCAAGTTCAATTAGACCAAAAAACTCAACATGAAAAAAATATCCTTTATCCTTGTTTGTCTTTTACTTATTAGCTCCTGTAAAAACGAGTCAAAAGAAAATCCAGTTGAAGAATCAAAAATTGTAACAGAACAAGCCAAGGCAAGGCTAGATTCTGTATTGCAGGGCTTTGTAAACTCTGGTAATGTGGCGGGGGTATCTGCCCTGATTTTTGAGAAAGACCAGGAAGTATATTTCAATGCCTTTGGTTTTGCGGACCGCGAAGCGAACAAAAAAATGGACCGTAACACCATAGTGCAGATTTACTCAATGACCAAACCGGTTACTGGCGCAGCGTTAATGACTTTATACGAGGAAGGAAAATTTGAATTGGATGACCCGCTCTCCAAGTACGCGCCTGAATTCGCAAATATGAAAGTATATATTGGGAAGGATGCCAATGGCAAACCAATTCTGGAAGACGCCAATAGAGAAATTACCATTAGAGATATAACCCGCCATACTGCAGGATTCAAACGGGGAGCGGATTCAACTTATTTAGGACAATTGCTGGCCGAAGTAGTGCCTATGCGTCGTGAAAATACGTTGACGGAAATGGCGGAGAAGATCGGTTCCATGCCATTGGAATTTCACCCTGGGGAACAATGGGAATACGGCCCTAGTGTAGATGTACAAGCATTTATGGTGGAACGCATTTCGGGCAAGCCCTATGGAGAGTACGTTCGTACCCATGTGTTGGATAAGTTGGGATTGAACAAAACCAGATATTTTATTCCGGAAGAGGATCGTAAAGACTTTGCGGCATTGTACATTAGAACAGGGGAAGGAGAACTAGTACGGGATTCTATCACTTATGACAATTATACCGAACATTGGCCTTTGACTCGAGGTGGTTCCGGGCTTACCTCTACCCTGGACAACTATATGAAATTTGCCCGTATGTTATTGCACAAAGGAACTTTTGATAGCATCACCGTACTAAAACCCGAAACCGTTGAGCTTATGGCTACCAATCAATTGGCGGATAGTGTTACGGAACGCTCCTTTCTTCCTAGCAAAGGACAGGTTGGTTTTGGAATCGATTTTGCCGTTAGGGTCGCACCTCCTGCGTCACCCGAGGAAAATATGGGTGAAGTGGGCGAATTCTTTTGGGACGGGGCAGCATCTACATTATTTTGGGTAGATCCAAAAAATGAGTTGACAGCAGTAATGTTCGTTCAATTGTTTCCTTACGATCAAATAGGGTTGCACAAAAGTTTTAGGGATGCAGTCTATGGGCCATATGGCTCTGAGGAAGAGTAAATCATAAAGAACATTCTCTTCAACTTTGGTTTAATTTTTGATTTCTTTGCATTATGAAAAAAATGCAGATTACATTTATTTTACTATTTACTTCCATAGCTTTTGGCCAACATAGTATTTCTGGCAATTTTTCACCTGCAAAAGATTTTAAATGGTTGATTGCCTATGAACAATCGCCAACAGGCCAGAACTATGTTGCCGATACTGCGGTTAAAGACGGATATTTTAAACTGGAACTACCAATCACCGCCCAACCGGGTATATATCGCTTGGTCTATGCAGTTCCACAGGATGAGTTCTATATTGATGTTATTTATAATAAAAAGGAGGATATCGAATTCAATTTTAATTTAGAGGAAGGTGTTTCCTTTATCCAATCCAAGGAAAATATTTTATACTCCAATTACTTCAATGAAATAAGTGAAGTTGAGACTGATTTATTGAATTTTTATCAATCCGGAAACACATCTAAAAATGAGTTCATGGAGCTATCCAAAGGCCTTGAGGAGACCCAAAATAAGTTTCAGGCTATGGCTCCAGAATCCATAGCACATCAATTCATTACCGCCAATAAGCCCTATATCCCAGAAAAATACGAGCCTATTGAAACCTATCTAAAACGTAAAAAAGCGACTTATTTTGAACATTTAGATGTTGGAAATACAGCATTGCAGGCATCAGGTTTTATAGCGGATAAAATTACCAACTATGTATTCTCCGCCATTTCCCCTGCTATTAACACTCAATTGGAAATGGAAAATGAAATAAAGCAGAACATAATAGTGGCCAACAAAGAATTAAGCGCGACTTCCCAAGCCTATAAACTATCCGTCTTTAAAAAATTGTGGGGCACAGCACAAAACAACAAGCTAAATGCTGTTGCCGATTCCATTTATGAATCTTACTTGAAAGATTTGGCTTTGGAGAATGGTAATATGGATATGATAGATGAGATAGAAGCAACCTCTAGATTGCGTTTGGGTGCAACCGCTCCTGAAATTACTTGGCAGGAAGATGGCACCCAACATAAATTATCAGATTTAAAAGATGCAAAAAACTATGTGTTAATTTTCTGGAGCAGTACGTGCTCTCACTGTCTTAAAGAAGTTCCAGTACTTCATAAAGAGCTTAAGGATTATCCTAATGTGAAGGTTTTGGCTGTTGGTTTGGAAGATGATGAAGCAAACTGGAAAAAAGAAGCCTCCAAATTACCAAGTTTTGAACATGCTCTTGCATTGGGTAAATGGGAAAGCGACTATGCCAATATTTTTGCCATTAACAAGACCCCTACCTATTTTATCCTGGATGCAGAAAAACGGTTTATTTCCAAACCGGAAAGCGACAAAGAGTTGGTGGAATTTCTTAGAAAGTAAAAGCCAACTTAGAGCATTTTTAAATCTTTGATGGTCTTAAATGCGATATCCACTTGATCATCATTTACTAATATGGTAAACTCGTTGGTAGTAGAAATAACCTCGTAAAGCACTATACCCTCCCAAGCCAATCTTTGAAAAATAAAGTAATAGATACCAGGAACGGATACATTTTCCGCTGGTAATTTCACCGTAATAGAGGAAAGGTCTTCCGCTTTTTGTGTGCAACGTTCTTCTTTGAATAATTCCTCCACGGTTTTATCCATAACATTGCTTATTACTATGTTGATTTCATTTACGCCCCGGGAAGAGGTATAAAACACATCCTGATTGTCGTTGATTTCCTTCAACAATTTTGCCTGTTTTACCAGAATATCATCTGATGCCAAAAAGGTATAATCTGTAAGGGAGGAACGTACCGTTATTTCACCGATATTCTTTAAAACTTTGATAATCTTGTGCGTAGCCCTGAACTCTAAATCATCGGAAAGGCGTTTTAGCGCCATTACTATTGCTCCGTTCCTGATGTCCTTGCCAAGTTCTTCTTCAATTTCCGGCTTAACGATACGCGAAAGGGAAGTTAGATTGATGATTCCTTGCGCCAAAGCACTTTGTAAAAAGGGTTTTTTCTTAATGTACTGTTCTACAATGGATGAGATTGTTTTCATTATTCTAATTGGTTGTTCGCAAATATAACACGTTGTTATAAATAAAACAAATTGTATTAAAAATTTATTCTATTAATTTAGTAGACTACTAAAAATGGTAGAACGCATTTTCAAGATGCTCCAACTCAAACTTACTCTTGTTCTTCAAAATAGTAATGATATCAAAACGTACCTCAACATCCAAATTACCTTCTATGACATAATGGTCCGCCGCCGTGACCATAAGCTTTATCTTTTTTGGCGTAATGGTCTCGGCGATATTTTCCAAAAAATCCGAGCTTCTGGAACGTACCTCAACAACGGCCAACACATCTCCCTTTTGCGCAATTATATCGATTTCCGCTTTTAAATACCTAAAGTTTCTATACTTGATTTTGTAGCCATTCTTAATCAAGAAATCAACCGCTATTTGCTCTCCTTCCTTTCCAAATTCATTATGCTTTCCCATAAAATTGCTGTAAAAAAGTGTAGTTCATCGAAAATATACGTAAGTGAACGGCTTTTTAAATATTTTGACCTTACTTTCGAGCGTCAGTTAACGAAAATACTTGGATTAGTATACTAACCCAAATTTCGAGACGTTAAATAGAAGCCCCAACTCTATGAACGTAACATACTAACGCCCTTTTAAGACTATGGAATATTTCATTAATTGTAATACTTCTACTCTTGCGCCCTATAATGCTCCATTAGATCAACTCAGAGCTTCGCATTTGTACAGAAGGTTAGGATTTAGTGCATCCGTTGAAACTATAAATCAGGCAGTTGGTCAAAACGCAGGTACGCTTGTGGATTTCTTGGTAGACCAAGCGATCAATATGCCACCGCTTGCTCCTCCCACATGGGCGGATTGGACCAATGCCAACTACCCCGCAGACGACGATGCGCGCAGACAACTAAGAAACCAGCAGCAAAGTGAATTTCAACTAGCCTACGCAAACGGTTTGTTGAACAACAATTTACGGGACCGCTTAAGTTTCTTTTGGAGCAACCATTTTGTAACCGAGTTGGATGTTTATGATTGTAACTCTTTCCTGTATTACTACATCAACTGTTTACAAAGGAACGCAATTGGAAACTTTAGGACCTTTACGAGCGAAATTGGTCTAACCGATGCCATGCTCTATTATTTGGATGGAGTTTTTAATAATGGAAACAATCCAAATGAAAACTATGCACGGGAACTGTACGAGCTTTTTACATTAGGTGAAGGAAACGGCTACACGGAAGAAGATGTTATTGAAACCGCACGCGCACTTACTGGATATGTAGAACGTGGCGAGGTTGGTTGTACACCGGTTATGTTTAGGGCAGATAGGCATGACGCAGGCACCAAAACTATTTTAGGACAAACGGGTAATTGGGGGTACGATGATGTTATCAATATCCTTTTTCAACAAAGACCTAACGAGATTGCCGAATTTATATGTCGCAAGTTGTACGAGTTCTTCGTTCATCCAGATTCCAGGGACGAAGCCAATAATGCTCAGACGATAATAGATGGCATGTCCGCAACTTTCTTGGCCAACGATTTTGAAATTGCCCCTGTTCTAAGACAATTGTTCAAAAGTGAACATTTTTTTGATGATGAGGCAATTGGGGTAATTATAAAGAGTCCATTCGATTTTTATTTCAATACCTTAAAGGAATCCGGTTTTACCTATACAGATACCACCGTAGCAGAAATGGTTAACTATGCAGGTATGCTGAGCCAAAGGTTATTTGACCCGGTTGATGTTGCCGGTTGGCAACGAGATAGGAGTTGGATAAATACGAATTTCATCATTGGCCGGTGGTTGACCATAGAAAGTATGCTCGAAGCTTTTTATCAATCCAATAATGAGCAGTTCAGGGATCTTGGATTATCCATCACCGGAGGTGTTGGACTAACAAGTAACAACCCTGATGAAGTATCCCGACTAATTATCGATTTCATCCTGCCCAAAGGCCTATTGGACGATGGGGAGTACCAAAAAGCATATGCCATTTTCAGAAGTGACGTGGAGGATGTGTATTATGAAGGCGGAAATCAAGAATCATGGACTTTGGCCACTTGGCCTGCAGCTCCGTTTCAAGTCTATTTACTACTTCAATACTTGGCAAGACAACCTGAGTTTCAACTAAAATAACACCTACTACTATGTGCGATATAAATCACAATTCCCCTCATAAAGGCCTACAACACGAGGGCCATGATCATGAACATCAATACTGGAGCAGACGTTCCTTTTTACAGGCTCTGGGCATCGCCGGTTCAGGATCCATGATGCTAGGAGCGAACATGCTTACTGCTTCCGCTCCATCCCCACTTTCTGCGGGTATCGCGGCAGCCGAGACCGATAACATTTTAATATTGATTCGTCTCTCCGGAGGTAACGATGGTTTAAGCACCGTTATCCCCATTGAACAATACGATAGTTACGCCAATGCAAGACCCAATATATACATCCCTGAAAGTAAGGTGTTAAAACTTACGGATGAATTTGGAGTTCCTTCGTATATGAGCGCGCTAGAGCCCATGTGGGGCAATGGTCAATTTAAGGCCGTTCATGGAGTTGGTTATGAAGGGCAAAGCCTTTCCCATTTTACAGGTTCCGATATTTTTGCGAATACAGATTTAACCACGACAGGTTTTAGCGGTCTTAATACAGGTTGGATGGGTAGACATTTTGAAAATATCTATCCTGATTACTTGGTGAATCCACCTGCAGCACCAGCAGCCATACAAATTGGTCAGTTCGGTAATCTTGTATTCCAAGGGGAAGAGACCAATTATGCCTTTGTCACCTCAAATATTAATCAATTGGAAGAAATTGCTGAGTCCGGTGTAGTATATGGCTTGGACGATTCGCTTTTCAATGATTGTATGTACGGTGATCAATTAAAATTCTTAAGAGGAGTTGCCAATACTACTTACGAATATTCCGGATTGATCCATGAAGCTTACGAACGTGGCGAAGCCTTAGGATGCGGTGTAGAGTATCAGGACAATGGATTTGCCAGACAATTGTCCGTTATTTCCAAACTGATAAAGGGCAACTTAGGCACAAAGGTGTACATGATTTCCATGGGTGGTTTTGATACACATGGCAATCAACCTTTAGCGCACGAAAGACTAATGTCCAACCTTTCCATAGGCATCAACAGTTTTTATGAAGACTTGGCCTGTACACAACAGGATACCCAAGTTTTGAGCATGACTTTTTCCGAATTTGGACGTAGGATCTTTGAAAATGGTTCTAACGGTACCGATCACGGTAAAGCATCGCCAACATTATTCTTTGGTTCTGGACTTAATGGCAGTGCCTTCGTTGGAGATCACCCAACGCTGGATAACCCTGACGGTCGCGGAAACCTGGAATACACCATGGATTTTAGAGACTTGTACGCAACCGTTCTTGCGGAATGGTTATGCGTAGATATCCCTTTAGTGGAACAACATTTGCTGAATCATCCTTATGCCCCCGTAAATCTAGGATTTAACTGTAGTGGCGTTGACTTTCCGGACATAGTTTACAGTGATGGAGATGTCACCCCACCAACGCCGCCAGAAGGGGAAGAAGGAATGGATCCAGCGCCATTTGACCCAAATTTACTGAATGCTATAGTCCACAAACCGTTCTATCCTACGGATAGTACACCTCACATTTATCTAGAAATGCCTTTTACGGCCCAAGTAGATATTCAATTGTTCAATATTCTTGGACAAAACGTGGGAACCGTCTTTAACGAGATGATGCTAGAGGGCTCCACAGAAATCAATATACGAGAGCGCATGCCCAAGCACCTATCAACTGGCAAGTACATTTATAGAATAAGTGTACAGAATCAGAAAATGAGCAAGTCAGTTATGGTAGCTTAATCTGTTTCCCCACTATGCAACTTGGCCTTCGGTAGTATCTCTAAGATATACCGAAGGTTTTTATTTTTAGGACATCAGTCTTTTCATAGGTATAAAAATCTTTATTTTTGTGGCCTAATCAGAATACATGTCCACCTCTAAAAATACACCTAGCAGATATACCATAACGGCAGCGCTACCATATACTAATGGCCCTATACATATAGGCCATTTGGCAGGCGTTTACGTGCCAGCTGATATTTACGTGCGCTACTTGCGTATGATTGGAAAAGATGTAGTTTTTGTTTGTGGTAGCGATGAACATGGTGTGGCCATTCCAATGAAGGCTAAAAAAGAGGGGATTTCCCCAAAAGATGTTATTGATAAATACCACGGAATCATAAAGCAGTCTTTTTTGGACTTTGGCATTACGTTCGATAATTATTCCAGGACCTCTGCTCCGGTACATCATGAAACAGCGTCCGATTTCTTTCTAAACCTATACGGAAAAGACGATTTTATTGAGGAGACTACGGCACAATTGTATGATGAGGAAGCACAACAATTTTTGGCGGACCGTTTTGTAATCGGAACCTGTCCAAAATGTGGTCACGAGGAAGCGTACGGAGATCAATGTGAAAATTGTGGATCCAGTTTAAACGCTACGGACCTTATTAACCCAAAATCCACCATCACCGGAACCGTACCCACCACCAAGGAAACCAAACACTGGTTCTTGCCGTTGAATAGATACGAGGATTTTTTAACGGAATGGATTTTAAAGGGACATAAAGACGACTGGAAACCCAACGTTTACGGCCAATGTAAATCTTGGATAGACGGCGGTCTAGAACCCCGCGCCGTAACCAGGGATTTGGATTGGGGTATTCCCGTACCTGTGGAAGGTGGGGAAGGAAAGGTATTATATGTTTGGTTCGATGCGCCAATCGGGTATATTTCATCTACAAAGGAATGGGCCGCACGTGAAGGAAAAGATTGGGAACCGTATTGGAAGTCTAAAGACACCAAACTGGTTCATTTTATAGGAAAGGACAATATTGTTTTTCATTGCATCGTATTCCCGTCTATGTTAAAAGCCGAAGGGAGTTTTATCCTTCCTGATAATGTTCCTGCGAACGAGTTCCTGAATTTAGAAGGAAACAAACTATCCACCTCCAAAAATTGGGCAGTTTGGCTGCATGAGTATCTCATCGATTTTCCCGATATGCAAGACTCTTTGCGTTACACCTTAACGGCCAATGCTCCGGAAACCAAGGATAACGATTTTACTTGGAAGGATTTCCAGGCTAGAAACAACAACGAATTAGTAGCCATTTTTGGAAATTTCATCAATCGGGTTGTGGTATTGACCAACAAATATTATGATGGAGTTATCCCAAGCCCAAGTGATTTAACATCAGTGGATTCCGAGACTTTGGACCAACTTAAAAAATATCCCGAAATCATCTCCAGCTCCTTGGAACGCTATCGCTTTAGGGAAGCCGGTCAAGAATTGATGAATTTGGCACGTTTGGGAAACAAATATCTTGCTGATGCAGAACCTTGGAAAGTTATTAAGGAGGACGAAGAGCGCGTAAAAACGATAATGTTTGTCGCACTTCAGATCGCAGCGGGACTAGCAGTATTGAGCGAACCTTTTTTACCCTTTACTTCCTATAAATTAAAAAACATCTTAAAAGTAAGTTCAAGTGATTCAACCTCGGCGAATGGCATCGAAAACCATTGGACAGACGTTTCCCAGAAAGAAATACTTCTCCCAGCTGGTCATCAAATTAGCCAAGCGGAATTATTGTTCCGTAAAATAGAAGATGCCGAAATCCAAGCGCAATTGGACAAACTTGAAGCCACCAAAAAATCTAACGAAAACGAAAATAAAAAACTGATGCCCCAAAAAGATACGATTACATTTGATGATTTCTCCAAATTGGATATGCGCATAGGCACCATTATCGAAGCGGAAAAAATGCCAAAAGCCAAAAAATTATTGGTTCTTAAAGTAGACACCGGTCTGGATGTACGCACCATAGTTTCTGGCATATCGGAAAGCTTTTCACCAGAAGATATCATTGGAAAAAAGGTAACTGTTCTTGTTAATTTGGCTCCAAGAGCACTGCGTGGTGTGGAAAGTGAAGGTATGATCTTAATGACCGAAAATGCCGAAGGCAAATTGGTTTTTGTGAATCCTGATGAAGATGGGGTTGGCAATGGGGTGACTATTAGTTAAATCCAATTTTTAATTTAAAGCAATTTGTCGGTTCGAGCGCAGTCCAGAACTAACAAATTCTTCACTTTTTTTGAGGTTTACCATTTATGAATCTTGTTTCTTACATATTAAAAAACACCCAACTTTCGGAAAAAGGAATTCAGAACACCATTGAACTTCTGAACGAGGACTGTACCATTCCCTTTATTTCAAGATATCGCAAGGAGCGCACAGGGAATTTAGATGAGGTACAAGTGGGTGCAATTGTTCAATTTAAAGAACAGTTTGAAGCACTTGAGAAACGTAAAAAAGCTATTATCAAATCAGTTGAGGAACAAGATGCCTTAACTCCTGAACTTAAACTGAAATTTAAAAACGCCGAAGACCTCGTCCAGCTAGAGGATTTATACCTTCCTTTCAAAAAAAGTAAAAAGACCAAAGCGGAGGTGGCCCGCAAACAGGGTTTGGAGCCCTTGGCCAAAATTATTATGGCACAAAGGTCCGATGACATTGAATATATGGCTTCAAAATATCTTTCGGATGAAATACAGAATGAAGATGAGGCCTTGGAAGGAGCACGAAACATCATTTCGGAATGGATCAATGAACGAACCGATATCCGTAATCAGATTAGGACTCAGTTAGCCCGTTTTGCACTAATTTCCACTAAAGTAATTTCAGCACAAAAGGATGAAGAAAAAGCTCAGAAGTATAGGGACTACTTTGATTGGAGCGAGCCGCTGAACAAATGTCCGTCGCACCGTTTATTGGCCATTCTAAGGGCTGAGTCGGAGAAATTCATTCGGGTAAAAATTGAGCTGGAAGAGGAACGTTTATTGCATCGCATTGAAAATAGGATTGTAAAATCCACAAATGAATGTGCAGACCAAATTAGACTGGCCATTACAGACGCCTATAAAAGACTTTTATTTCCCTCCTTATCTAATGAACTGTTGAAAGCGGCCAAAGAAAAGGCAGACGATGAGGCCATCAATGTATTTTCTAACAATTTAAGACAACTGCTATTAGGTGCACCGCTGGGCGAAAAACGAATTTTGGCGATAGACCCAGGTTTCAGAACCGGTTGTAAAGTGGTCTGTTTGGACGCTCAGGGTAATTTATTGCATAATGAAACCATCTACCCGCACGCCCCCCAAAATGATGTTAGCGGTGCCATAAAAAAATTAAGTTCGTTGGCCAATGCATATAAAATTGAAGCCATTGCCATTGGAAACGGAACGGCATCCAGGGAAACGGAACGAATCGTTAAAAAGGTTATGTTCCAAAATCCGGTAGAGGTTTTCGTAGTAAGCGAGGCAGGGGCATCAATTTATTCGGCTTCCAAAATTGCTAGGGAAGAATTTCCAAATTATGATGTTACCGTGCGAGGTGCTGTCTCTATTGGCAGACGTTTGGCCGATCCCTTGGCAGAACTGGTAAAAATAGACCCAAAATCGATTGGCGTGGGTCAATATCAACATGACGTAGACCAGAACAAATTGAAATATTCTTTGGACATGGTGGTAGAAAGTTGTGTGAACTCCGTGGGTGTGAACATTAATACGGCAAGCATACCGTTGTTGAGTTATGTATCTGGAATTGGCCCCAAGTTGGCAGAGAATATCGTTTTACACCGAAAAGAAAAAGGAGCCTTCCAAAGTCGAAAAGAGATACTGGATGTTCCCCGTTTAGGAGGTAAAGCCTTTGAACAAGGAGCTGCCTTTTTACGAATAAAGAATGCCCAAAATCCTTTGGACGATTCTGCCGTACACCCAGAAAGTTATGAAATCGTGGAACAAATGGCAAAGGATAAAAAGACAGCTGTTCCCCAACTTATTGGCAATAAAACCTTGCTAAAAGAAATTGACCTTAAAAACTACTGTACCAACTCTATCGGCCTTCCAACGTTACAGGATATCCTTTCTGAACTGGAAAAACCGGGATTGGACCGTAGGGAAAAGGCCAAAGTATTTACGTTTGATCAGAACATAAAATCCATAACCGATTTACATGAAGGCCAATTGTTGCCCGGTATTGTAAATAACATCACCAATTTTGGTTGTTTCGTAGATATCGGAATAAAAGAAAGCGGACTGATTCACGTTTCCAACCTGTCCGATTCTTTTGTAAAGGATATAAACGCGCATGTTCATCTGCATCAACAGGTAATCGTAAAAGTGTTACAGGTAGATGTGCCCCGAAAGCGAATTCAGCTAAAACTTCATAAATAGATAGGTTACATGCTCAAAATAGCCTTTCATCCTATTTACAAGCATCCCTTACCGGAAGGCCATCGGTTTCCTATGATGAAATATGAATTACTCCCCCAGCAATTGCTGCATGAAGGAACTTGTAAAGAAGAAAATTTTTTTGAGCCTGGAATTCCAAATGATAAATACATCGTTGCCGTTCATGAACCCGACTATTTCTATGACCTGTTGAACATGAAAATTTCGGCCAAAGCCGCACGGAAAATCGGGTTTCCACTTTCTGAAGATTTGGTAGAACGGGAACGCATTATTGCCGACGGCACCATGAAAGCATGCGATTATGCAATTGAACATGGCATCGCTATGAACATTGCAGGGGGAACCCATCATGCGTACAGCGATCATGGCGAGGCATTTTGCATGCTGAACGATCAAGCCATTGGCGCGCGCTATCTGCAAGCAAAGGGTCTGGCCAAAAAAATATTAATTATTGATTTGGATGTGCATCAAGGAAATGGAACGGCAGAGATATTTCAGAACGATGCATCCGTTTTCACCTTCTCCATGCATGGTGCCACAAACTATCCATTCAAAAAAGAGAAATCGGATTTGGACATTCCATTGGAAAAAGGCACCGATGATAAAGCCTATCTTTCCATTCTTAAAGAAAACCTTCCTAAACTATTGGATAGTGTTCAACCTGATTTTATCTTCTACCTCTGCGGCGTGGATGTTATTGCATCGGATAAATTGGGTACTCTTGGTTTAACTCTAAAAGGTTGTAAAATGCGTGACGAGTTTGTATTGAAAACTTGTTTTAAGAACCAAATTCCGGTGCAATGTAGCATGGGAGGCGGTTATTCTCCTGAAATAAAAGTGATTGTGGAAGCTCATGCAAATACGTTTAGAGTTGCGCAAGATGTGTTCTTTTGAATGTATTCTTAGAGCGCATATGAAATGGGTTATTTTTTCTCTTTAACGGATTATATTTACGTTTATGTAACTTTAACTTTACATGATGAAAAAATTTTTAGTCCTACTTCTTCTCCTTATCCCTTTAAAATTTGTACTGGCACAGGACAGTATCCCTATTAAAAATCCCGACACAAGATGGGAAATGTTCACCTACGACATTGGGAACGTATTTACAGGAGTTGGGTATTCCTACGCCCGACCATTTCATTGGAAAGGAAAACAATGGGCACAGTTTGGAGGTGTAGTTGGCGGAACCGGACTGGTTTACTTGGCGGATGACAATACTTCACGCTTTATAAGAAACAACAGGGAGAGTGTCCCCAAATGGATTCGAGATTACGGCACATTTTATGGAAGTCCAGAAAACAACTATTTGGCAACTTCCGGGGTATATCTTGCTGGGTTGATTACAAAAAACGAAAAACTACGTCGTACAGGAGTGTTGTTGATATCTTCTGCCACCTCTGCCGGGTTGTTACAACAACTTTTAAAATCGGCAGTGGGCAGGGCAAGACCAGTTGCTGGATTGGGTAAGGATACATTCGACCCGTTCAATTCTAGCAGGAATTTCCATTCATTCCCTTCAGGTCACGCACTATTGGCATTTACAAATGCCTATGCCATAGCAAAGCAATTTAAAAGTCCGTGGGTTAAGGCCGGAATTTATACCGTTGGTGCCATTCCTGGTATTTCCAGAGTTTGGGACGGACAACATTGGTTAAGTGATTTTGTTTTTGCACTCGCGATCAGTGTCGCAACGGTGGAATCCATAGACCGCTATTTGGACCGTAAATACGACCAGAAATACAACGCCCAAGAAAAAAGGTTAAGCTGGAACCTCAACTTCGGTCCTGGACAGATTGGTTTGAACATTCAATTTTAAACAGCCTGAGAAACCAAAGTTTGCATAATTATTACTTCGCAAAGTAGATGTAAATTCCAGTTACAATAACCACTACGATTATCCCTACTTGATTTACATATTTGTAAGGGGAAATATCCACTTGCTTCGTATACTCCAATATGTAAGGCTCCTTTCTTGGATATATCTTTCCAATAATCAGCATGATGATGCAATTCAATAAAAACAGAATCGCCATGATATGAAGGTAATGAGGATAGGCATCCGCCTCAATTAAAACAAGCTCACCAGAGTCCGTAATCCCTGAAGCTTTAGCTGCTTCCACGGCACTTTCCTTTAGGTTTGGGCCAAGCCAGAACTGACTTATGATATATAATACAGAGCCGGAAAAAATACCAATTTTCGCTGCAATAGCAGGAACTCTCTTTGTCAAATAACCGATTACAATTATGGTAAATATGGGAATACTATAAATACCATTGATTTCTTGCAAATAGTTAAAAAGGCTTCCTGCATTGGCTATTAATGGTGCTATGAACATTGCGGCCAGTGCCAAACATATACCAAATATTTTACCATATTTTACAACTGTGGATTCGGACGCATCTTGATTTATATGTTGTTTGTAGATATCTATTCCGAATAAGGTTACTGAACTGTTTAAAACACTATTGAAAGAACTTAAAATTGCCCCGAATAAAACAGCAGCAAAAAACCCTACCATTGCCTTAGGCAGGACCGCTCGTACCAATTCTGGATAAGCCAAGTCGCTGGACGCCAATCCTCCATCAAAATAATGGTAGGCAATCATCCCGGGCAACACCAAGATTAACGGTCCCAGGATTTTTAGAAAGGATGCTAGCAATAAGCCTTTTTGGCCTTCGGCCAAGTTTTTTGCACCTAAAGCTCGTTGAATAATTTGCTGATTGGTGCCCCAATAAAAAAGCTGTACCAACATCATCCCCGTGAAAATGGTTGCGAAAGGAACCTCTTGTCCAGGTTCTCCAGTAGAATCAAAACGCTCAGGATTAGTACTCATTAAAACATCCATTCCGTTGGTAACGCTTCCATCTCCAATGGCCATTAGTCCGAAAATGGGGATCATAATCCCTCCGATAATCAAACCGATGGCATTAATACTATCGGAAACAGCCACCGCTTTTAAACCTCCGAATACGGCATAAATGGAACCTATAATCCCTATCCCCCATATGCAGTAGACCAGTGCTGCCGATTCGGAAATGTTGAACATTCCCGGAACATCGAACATTCCACTAATGGCTACGGAGCCGGAATATAAAATTACCGGAAGTAAAACAACAACATATCCCGTAAGAAACAACGCTGAAGTAATGGTTTTCGTGGCAACATCAAACCGGGTTGCCAAAAACTGTGGTACGGTGGTAAGCCCACCTTTCAAATATCGTGGCAGCAAGAATATGGCAGTAACCACCATGGCAATCGCTGCAAGAGTTTCCCATGCCATTACGGAAAGTCCATCTTTATAAGCACTACCGTTTAATCCAACTATTTGCTCGGTAGAAAGGTTGGTTAATAATAGCGATCCGGCGATAACGCCTGCAGTAAGACTTCTACCTCCTAAAAAATAACCGTCAGATGATTTTTCATCAGTGCTTCTTGTGGCGTACCAAGCAATAATTGCAACCAATAGGGTAAAACCTAGAAAAGAGAATATTGAAAGGAAATCCATAAAATAGTTCGATTAGTCGGTTGATTAATTTTAGTCTTAAATGCTAAGTCCTGTTTGTCAGTTTTTTACGAGCTATTATTCATAATTTGCAATCAAATATTACGAATATCACACAAAAGGACCGCATCTAATATAATACATCCAAAATAAGTGGGCACATTATACAGATTAAATAAAGAAAACTTTGCTACATTTATCCCTATTATCAACTACTATTTACAATGAAACAGCTTCTTCTTGGTATAGCATTACTCCTATCGCTCTCTATTTTTTCACAAACAAAAACGACAACAAACTCTCCTCCACTGGTAGAGGATAATCCTACGGCACAGGGAATGTCTCCCGAAAGGTTGGCAAAAATTGACGCTATGCTAAAAGCGCAAATCTCGGAAGGCAATTTACCCGGGGCCGTAGCACTTATAGCACGAAACGGAAAAATCGTCTTTCATAATGCCTATGGAACGGCAAATTCCAAATCTGGCAAAAAATTGGAAAAAGATGCCATTTTCAGAATAGCGTCACAGACAAAGGCCATTACTGCTACCGGGGTTATGATGTTATGGGAAGAAGGCAGGTTTAAACTGGATGATCCCATTTCAAAATATATTCCGGAATTTGCCGATGCACAGTTACTGGATACATTCAATGAGCAGGATTCAACGTTTACCACCAAACCAGCGGAAAACCAGATTACCATAAGGGACCTCCTCACACATACATCCGGATTGGGCTACGGAGTGATTGACGGTGACGAACGTTTTAGAAAAATATATGCCAAGGCTGGAATTACCGACCTTTTCACTACAGAGAAAATCACGATTGGGGAAAGTGTTTTAAAACTTGCTAAACTTCCCTTACACCATGAACCAGGAGAAAAATGGACCTATAGCGAAGGGTTGGATGTTTTAGGTTATTTTCTTGAAGTAATATCCGGCAAACCTTTTGATGAATTTTTGAGGACCCGAATTTTTGAACCGTTGGAAATGAACGATACTTGGTTTTACCTTCCAAAAGCGAAGGAAGATCGATTGGTTACCGTGCAGAAAAAAGACAATGGGGCATGGGTAAAATATCCCGTAACGTTTTATGATACGGATTATCCTATTAAAGGAGCCAAAACCTTCTTTTCCGGGGGTGCCGGCCTATCCAGTACTGCTAAGGATTATGCCACGTTCCTGCAGATGTATCTCAACGGCGGTGAGCTTAATGGCGTTAGATTACTAAGCAGAACAACCGTAAATAGTATACTGAGCAATCAAATTGGGACTATTTGGGATGGTAACAAAGGTTACGGCTTGGCTTTTGAAGTGGTAAACAAGAAGGGTGAAGCGGCAGGAGGAGAAGGAAGTGATGGCACGTTTGATTGGGGTGGTTATTTTAACACCCAGTATTTTGCTGACCCAAATGAGAATATAATTGGAATAATCATGAAACAGACACAAGGTCCGGTTAAAGATGATACTTCTTGGAAATTCAAACAGATGGTATTTGCCTCAATTGATGATTGAAAAATAAATATGGGATAAAAACGTTAACATACAGTCATCAAAACCATTAATTGACAGAATTGCGAAGAATGCCATTCAAAAATTAAAAACAAAACAATGAAAAAAGAATTTTTAATAGTGCTAGCAGTCTTGACCCTTTCAGGTGTAACTGCTCAAAAGCTTAAAATACAGAACGGGGATTTTAAGAATTTAAAAGGAATAGATACCTATAGCTTGGTTTTTGACTACACTGATGTACAGATTCCCAAATTTGACAACGAGGAGGATTTTCTCAAGGACAAAATGGACAAAAGAGAAGAAAAGGAAGCAGGTGATGGGGAACGCTTCAAAAAAGAGTGATTTTATGATCGCCCTGATTGATAAATCCTATTTTGAAAAAAGGTGCATGGACCTTTCCAACACAGGACTTATTGATAATAATGGTAAAACAATAAGCGCCTATAAAATGATTGCAGAAAATTCATTTCAAATTCTAAGTAAAAATGGAATATTAGGCGGTACCATCCAAAATTCATTGAATCTTTCAATAAGAGGTTCGATGATGGCGAATTAAAAGTCACGGAAGACCCCGCGGAAAACACAATGAAACATTCATCCTCCGGATCTAAAATTTACTCCTGGTTATAATGTAGGGATGTTAGGCACAATCGGTAGATTAATGTTACTTGGTCAAGATCATTTTTAAAACGGACGATGCACCCAAAAACACAAAAAAGGCAATTCGTTCTATTTGAGGGAAGCTACAAAGATGTGCAAGGGAATGGCGCAATGGGTTATGATTACAACTCAGGGTATAGAATTTCCGAGTGCTATGCCAAACTTGCGAAAAACATAGCAGGAGAACTGAAGAAAATCAGAAACAATATTTATCTACGAAAATATTCTATTATGGGGTGAGCATGATTCTAGAAACAACACATACATTTTAAGAAGTGTTGAAATAAGCAAACCCATTAAAGAAAACTGTATGACATAAAAACTAGATTAACGCCAGTACTTAGGTATTGGCGTTTTCTTTTTCCATGTCCGTTATATGCGCAACGGTTTTTACCAAACGGTGATGGTTCTTTACGAACGGATTGGTCTTGTCCCAAACATAGCCCGCCAGTACCGCACAAATCTGAGATTTGATGACCGGATTTTCAGAATCGCTAAAAAAGATTTTTTGAAGATTACCAGTATACCACTCCTTAACGTAGGTTGAAAAAACATGAACACCATCCAGCATGTACTGGGCATAGTCCGTTTCCCAATCTACCTTTTCACCATTTAATTCCTTAGCAATCATTTTGGCTGCCAGATGTGCGGATTCCGTGGCAAACGTAACTCCGGAGGAAAAAACCGGGATCCAAAAATTCGGCACTATTCCCCGTTAATACATAACCTTCTCCATACAATTGGGTGACAGATTTGGCAATGTTCTTAATCATTCTTGGTTCAAATTCGTACGGAAGGGATTCAAATCGACTATAGTAGTGATTGGAAAGCTTCATCATTTCCTGTAGCTTTTCTGTATTGTTCCCCTCAAAAGATTCCAAATACGCTGTTGGACCTACATAACCTATACTGGTATATCCGTTTGAAAAAGGAATGACCCAAAGCCAGGTTTCCAAGCTTACGATATCAAACGTGATGCGATGTCCCTCCCAGCCTTCGGGTCTTCTAATGTCTTTCACATGTGTAAAAATGGAGGAATGTTTAGGAATTTCAGAGGGTTTGTCCAAGCCTAACAATCGGGGCAAAACCCTTCCAAAACCACTGGAATCGATGATATAATTCGCTTCAATCTGAGAGGCATTACCATCGTTGTCCAAAATCGTGGTGGTGGAGTTTCCATTAGAAAAATCCACGGCCGTTACCTCCTTCTCAAAATCGATGTCCACTCCCCTTCTGGTTAATTCATCGGTAAGGGTCTTGTCAAAATCGGCACGTGGTACTTGCCAAGTCCAATCCCATCCTTTTGTGTGCTTTTTACTAAAATCGAACTCACAAATTTTAGAACCTTGCATGAACCGAGCTCCCGTTTTCACCTCGAAACCTTTTTCTTTTAAACAGTCCATAAGACCTACGGCTTCAAAATGGTCCATGCATCTAGGAATTAAGCTCTCACCAATAACGAAACGGGGAAACTTATTTTTCTCAACAACCTTTATGGAAACACCGTTATTGTGTAGATAGGAAGCTGCAACAGCACCAGAGGGGCCAGCTCCAATTATCAATACATCCACCTTTTCTTTTTTCATATCGCTTATTTCCTACAATTTCATTATCCTAATTCGCTAAATATTTTATTTTTGCGCATCAAGATGCTTATTTTTACGTACTAAGGTATTATTAATACCGGACAGAATCAACCATACATGCCAGAAATTAGGGGGAAGTTAGGAATATCGGATTTTTACGATGTAATTTTTGACGGATAAAGACATTACACTCACCAAAGAGTTAATGGACACTGTTCAAAAGAGCTTCGATTTTTTAAAGGAGTTTTCCAAAAACAAAGTAATCTATGGGGTAAACACCGGTTTTGGACCCATGGCGCAGTATAAAATCAAAGATTCCGAGACCCTACAGCTACAGTATAATCTTATTAGAAGCCACGCTTCAGGAACGGGACAACCTATTGCGCCAAAATATGTGAAGGCTGCAATGTTAGCACGCCTAAATACCTTGAGTCTAGGAAATTCTGGAGTTCACAGTTCCGTAATTACCGTGATGGCAGAACTCATAAACCGGGACATCATTCCTTTAATATATGAACATGGTGGTGTTGGTGCTAGTGGAGATTTAGTGCAATTAGCACATTTGGCACTGGTGTTAATAGGAGAAGGTGAAGTATTTTACAAGGGCGAAAGGAAACCTACAAAAGAGGTATTTGAACAGGAAGGAATACAACCTATAAAAGTTGAGCTTCGCGAAGGATTGGGCCTTATCAACGGTACTTCTGTAATGACCGGTATCGGCATCGTAAATACTATTTACACCAGAAGATTATTGGAGTGGGTAATTTGTTGCTCATCGGCCATTAATGAAATTGTACAAGCGTACGACGATCACCTATCTTTTGATCTTAACCAGACAAAAAAACACCTTGGCCAACGCGAAATCGCTCGATCTATGCGAAGTCACCTGCAAGATAGTGAGTTGACTAGAAAAAGGGAACATCACTTGTATACGGATAACAATAGTGTTTCCGTTTTTGAAGAAAAAGTTCAGGAATACTACTCCATACGCTGTGTACCCCAGATTCTCGGCCCAATTTTAGATACATTAAATGAAGTTGAGCGCATATTGATCGAGGAGGTAAATTCCGCCAATGACAATCCAATTGTAAATGTTGAAAAACAACATGTTTATCACGGTGGAAACTTCCACGGAGATTATGTTTCGTTGGAGATGGATAAGCTAAAAATAGTGGTTACAAAGATGAGTATGCTCGCTGAGCGACAATTGAATTATTTATTGAATTCCAAATTGAACGACATCTTGCCTCCCTTCGTTAATTTAGGTACCTTAGGGTTAAATTTTGGCATGCAGGGTGTTCAGTTTACAGCAACCTCTACCACAGCAGAGAATCAGATGCTGTCCAATCCTATGTACGTGCATAGCATTCCAAACAATAATGACAATCAGGATATTGTGAGTATGGGTACCAATGCCGCCCTGATTACCAAAAAAGTAATTGAAAACGCCTTTGAAGTGGTAGCTATTGAAATGATTACCGTTGTGCAGGCGATAGAATATTTAGGAGTGAAAAACAAAGTTTCCTCCAAGACAAAAAAAATGTACGATGCAGTTCGTAACATAGTTCCCCCATTTAAAGAAGACGAGGTCATGTACCCGTATGTAAATGCAATTAAGAACTATATTATTAATCATCAAAACAAAAAATCATGAGAACAATTTTTACCTTACTGCTAGCCACTTGTTTCACGTTTTCCTTTGCCCAAGAGCTAGCCTTGGTGCGGGAGAACGGCCAGTTTGGGTATATTAATACCTCTGGAGAATATGTTATAGAACCTCAATTTGATAAGGCGAAAAGCTTTTCTGAAGGTATGGCGGCCGTTGAAAAAGATAAAATGTGGGGGTATATAGACACCTCTGGAAAATGGGCGTTGGAACCTCAATTTGACAATGTAAAATATTACAATTCCGGTTATGCGCTTGTTGAGAAAGACAAACAATGGATGTACATAGACAAAAACGGCAATAAATTGGAAGTACCTAATTCGGACAAATACTATGATTTTGAAGAGGGCGTTGCGCTTATTCGCCAGAATGATAAAATTGGGCTTATAGATACAAGTGGCAAAATTATTTTGGAGCCGTCCTATGATGAAATAAAGACTTTCCGAGATGGTTATGCGAAAGTAAGGAACGGAGAATTATGGGGCATGATTAATGACAAGGGCGAAGTATTTATTCCCATAGAATATGAGGAGATTGGGAACACCCATAATGCATCTGGAGTTTATGGAAAAAAGGGAGCGGATTTTGGAATAATCCATGGTGGAACTTTCAACGTTATTGATGGTGCGGACAAAGTTTGGAATTTTCATGGGGATTCCGGTCTCACTTATGCTAGAAAGGATAAAATGATGGGCTTTGTAAACTCAAAAGGGGAATGGGTAATTCCGCCTACTTATGATAAAGCAAGGGCATTTTCAAATGGCTTGGCACCAGTAGCCAATGATAAGTCATGGGGATTTATAAACACAAAAGGGGAAACGGTTATAGACTTTCAGTACAAGGACGCAGAAGTTTTCTCTGAAAATGGATTGGCGCCAGTAAAGGAAAAGGATTGGGGCTTTATTGATACTACAGGCAATATGGTCATTCCTATGGATTATGATATAACTGCTGGCTTGGCCTTTTTGGCAGGTAACAACGACAAAGGATTTTTAGGTGAATATGCACGGTTGAAATCTAAAAAAGGATGGGCATTTTTTAATACCAAAGGTCAAATTTTAGGAAACAAATGGTATCAAAACGCTGAGCCTTTTGTCAAAAACTAGATGCTAGCGCAGGAAGGAAATTAATGAAAGAGGAAAAAATAAAATATGCTTTAGTAACAGGTGGTTCCAGGGGCATAGGGCGCGCAATTTGCGTCACCCTTGCGAAGGATCTGGATTACCCATTGATCATTAATTATAATTCCAATGAGGCTGCGGCAAAGGAAACGCTTTCTATGGTCGTTGATGCCGGAGGTAAGGGAGAACTGCTCCCATTTGATGTGGCAGATGCTGATGCCGTAAAAACCGCCCTAGACGATTGGCATGAGAACAATAAAAACGCTGTTATTGAAGTAATCATAAATAACGCTGGAATTACAAAAGATGGTCTTTTCATGTGGATGCCCAAAGAGGATTGGTCCTCGGTAATCAATACAAGTCTAAACGGATTTTTCAACGTCACCAATACCCTGATTCAGAAATTATTGGTGAACCGATATGGTAGAATCATTAATCTAGTATCCGTTTCTGGATTGAAGGGTACACCCGGGCAGACCAATTATTCTGCCGCAAAAAGTGCTGTTATTGGCGCTACTAAGGCATTAGCACAAGAAGTTGCGCAAAGAAACGTTACTGTAAATGCAATTGCCCCAGGATTTGTAGATACCGATATGACCAGTGAATTGGATGAAAGCGAACTTAAGAAAATGATTCCCTTAAATAGATTTGGAAAAGCGGAAGAAGTAGCCGATCTCGTTTCTTTCATCGCTTCAAGAAAATCATCTTATATTACTGGTGAGGTCATTAACATCAATGGGGGAATTTATTCTTAAGCTAAAAGTTGACGATGAAGAGAGTTGTTATTACGGGAATGGGGATTTATTCTTGCATTGGTAAGAATCTGGAGGCCGTAAAAGACTCGCTTTATCATGGGAAGTCTGGAATAATCTATGATCCGGTACGCACGGAATTTGGATTTAGATCCGGCTTGACTGGTTTTGTGGAAGACCCTGATTTGAAATCCTACTTATCCAGAAGACAGCGACTTAGTTTGGGCGAAGAAAGTAGGTATGCCTATATGGCCACATTGGAAGCGATGCAAAATGCCCATATGGACGAAAATTTTTTTGAACAGAATGAAGTCGGTGTAATTTACGGTAATGATAGCACGGCATTATCGGTAGTGGAGTCCATAGAAACAATTAAGGAGAAGAAGGACACCACACTAGTAGGTTCCGGAGCTATTTTTAAGGCAATGAATTCTACGGTCACCATGAACCTCTCCACAATCTTTAAGCTAACCGGTGTCAATTTCACTTTGAGTGCCGCCTGTGCCAGTGGTTCTCACTCTATTGGCATTGCCTATCATTTGATTAAAAGTGGTCTTCAAGATTGTATCATAACCGGTGGCGCACAAGAAATTAATCATATAAGCATGGCCAGTTTTGATGGCCTAGGAGTTTTTGGAATGAGACAGGACGAACCTACCAAAGCCTCTAGACCGTTTGACAAGGAAAGGGATGGACTTATTCCCAGCGGTGGTGCCGCAACCGTTATTTTAGAGAGTTATGAATCCGCGGTAAAACGTGGCGCTCCAATTTTGGCAGAAGTCATTGGTTATGGGTTTTCATCCAATGGTGACCATATCTCCACTCCAAACGTAGATGGGCCATCGAGGGCGATGAAAAAGGCGCTTTTGGATGCCGAGCTGGATGCTTCCGCCATAGCATATGTAAATGCACATGCCACCTCCACTCCTGTAGGAGATGCAAACGAGGCAAAGGCAATTTTCAATACTTTTGAAAAAAGCGCACCTTTTGTAAGCTCCACCAAATCCATGACAGGACATGAATGCTGGATGGCAGGCGCAAGTGAGGTGGTTTATTCCGTTTTAATGATGAAAAATGACTTTATTGCCCCAAATATAAACTTAGAAAATCCGGACGAAGACTCCATAAAACTTAACATTGCCCAAAAAAGGGTAGATAAAAAATTTGATGTATTTTTGTCCAATTCATTTGGATTTGGCGGGACAAATTCCGCCCTTATTGTGAAAAATTGCTAGCCAGAGATGATGACCAAGGAACTAATAGTTGAAAAAATAAACGACTTTTTAATCGAAGATTTTGAAGTCGAGGAAGAAGTTTTGGAACCAGGAGCTAATTTAAAAGATACCATAGGACTGGATAGTCTGGATTTTGTGGATCTTGTTGTTGCCGTTGAAAGTAATTTTGGGGTAAAGCTAGTTGGTGAAGATTTCGTAAACGTGGTTACGTTAAACGACTTTTACAACCTCATTCAAAATAAATTGGACTAATCCGTTCTTAGCATCTATACTAAATGGCGACCGAGTGGGAAGGAAAATCTAAAGGAACGCTTTTAGGATATAAACTCTATATTTTCTTCTTAAGCACTTTTGGGATTGGAACTGCCTATTTTATACTCCGGTTCGTAGTTTTATACTATTTTCTGTTTTCCTTCAAAAGTTCCAAAGCCATATACTATTATTTTAAAAGAAGGCTCGGATACTCTAAATCCAAAAGCATCATCAGCATCTACAAAAGTTACTATACTCTAGGAAAAGTACTTACGGACAGGGTGGCTATATCAACCAAATTCAAGGATAAATTTACCTATGAGCATGATGGCATTGAACATATAGACCATCTTTTAAAACAGAATAAAGGGGGAATTTTAATTAGCGCACATGTGGGAAATTTTGAAATTTCTCATTATTTTTTACAAGACCGATATTCCATTTCCAAAATATATATGGTCACCACCCACGCCGAGCATGCCGATATAAAGGAATATCTAGATGGTATGGTCGCAGAATCGACTATGAAATTCATAGTGGTCCAAGATGATATGTCCCACATTTTTGAAATACATAACGCTTTGGACCAAGGTGGTTTGGTAGTTTTCACAGGAGATCGTTATCTTCCCGGGTCTAAAAAATTGACAGAACAATTCATTGAATCCAATGCGGATTTTCCTTTGGGACCTTATTTATTGGCTTCCCGTTTAAAAGTCCCAGTGCTGTTCGTATATGTGATGAAAGGTCCAAAACGTGAGTACAACCTTTACGCGAGACAGGCAGTTGCCAAGGCCAGAGACCCACAAGCCCTATTAAAGGAATATACCCAAAGCGTAGAGTGGATATTAAAAAAATATCCTTTACAATGGTTCAATTATTTTGATTTTTGGAAAGACGGACTAAAAAAATGAAGGAAGTACTGATTGTCTACTATTCCCAGACCGGACAACTTTTGTCCATACTGGAAAATACCGCTAAAAAAATAAAGGGCGAGAAAATCAATATTACCTATTTTGAAATTATTCCAGAACCTGTTTATGAATTCCCATGGAAACAGGAAAAATTTTATGATAGCTTTCCAGAATCGTTTTTGCAAATACCCAATAAATTTAACGCTCCAAAAGAGGAAGTACTGAATAAAAAATATGATTTGGTCATCCTAGGATATCAGGTTTGGTTTTTGACACCGTCCATACCTATAAATTCCTTTTTAAAGTCCACCTACGCGCCAAAATTACTTAAGGATACGCCCGTGGTAACCGTACTTGCATGTAGAAATATGTGGATTCAAGCACAGGAAAAAATGAAACGGATGTTGAAAAATGTTGGGGCGAACTTAGTGGGTCATATTGCTCTGGTAGATAGGCACATCAACCATATTAGCGTCATCACAATTTCGCATTGGATGTTTTCCGGAAAAAAAGACCGCTACCTAGGTATTTTTCCTAAACCTGGGGTTTCAGATAGCGACATTGCCTCCTCGGAACGCTTTGGAAACCCAATTAAAAATGCGGTTCTTTCCGAAAACTACTCCAACTTGCAAAATGAAATCATTGCTTTGGAAGGAGTAAAAATCAATCCGTTTCTAGTGATGACGGACAAACGAGGTAACGTGCTGTTTTCAAAGTGGGCCAACCATATTATAAAGAAAGGGCCCCCAGGAACGCCAGAGCGTTTAAAATGGATTGGTTTCTTCAAATATTATTTGTTATTTGCCATTTGGGTCATAGCCCCTATAGTTTTTATCGTATTTTTGCTGACTTATTTGCCTAGCTCTAAAAGAAGAAAGAAGGATAAAGCCTACTATTCTTCAGTAGGTTTAAAGGAGAATTGATGAAGGACGTATTTATTACTAAAATAGCCAAGTTTTTACCCAACAACCCTGTAAGTAATGAGGAAATGGAGGAGAAGTTGGGTGTCATCAACGGTAAAACCTCAAAGGCGCGGAGGATTGTTTTACGTAACAACCGCATTAAGGAACGCTACTATGCCATAGATGAAAATGGCAATGTAACCCATAATAATGCTCAGCTGACCAAAGAAGTCGTAGAACTGCTTTGCGATGCAGATTTTAAATCAAAAGATATTCAATTACTCTCTTGCGGAACTTCCAGTCCAGACCAGATTTTACCTTCACACGCTGCCATGGTTCACGGGTACCTCAAGAACGGGAACATGGAAATAAATTCTCCGTCCGGGGCATGCTGTTCAGGTATGAACGCATTAAAATATGGTTATATGTCCGTAATGACCGGTCAGGTAGACAACGCGGTTTGCACCGGGTCTGAACGAACTTCGTCGTGGATGAAAGCGGAGGTTTTTGAAAATGAGGTGGAGCAGCTTAAGGAATTGGAGGAAAATCCAATGTTATCCTTTAATAAAGAATTTTTAAGGTGGATGCTTTCTGATGGCGCAGGAGCAGTTCTTTTGGAAGAAAAGCCCAGAGAAGGAGGAGTTTCCCTTAAAATAGAATGGATGGAAGGTTATTCCTATGCTTTTGAAATGGAAGCCTGTATGTATGCCGGTGCAGAAAAGAAAGCGGATGGAAACCTGAAGCCTTGGAGCGAATTTCCAGCTGAAGAGTGGGGCCCTACTGCCCTATTTGCAATGAAACAGGATACCCGTTTACTGGGAGAAAATATTTTAATAAAAGGTGTAGATAGTCTAAAGCAGGCTTATGAAAAGCATCAAATTGGACCAGATGATGTAGATTATTACTTACCGCATATCTCCTCATATTACTTTAAAGAAGGGCTGTATAAAGAAATGGAAGCGCAGGGAGTTCCTATGCCTTGGGAAAAGTGGTTCCTAAATTTGGAATACATTGGTAATGTAGGCGCGGCATCTATCTATGTAATGTTGGAAGAACTGGTTGCTTCCGGAAAGCTTAAAAAAGGTGAAAGGATTCTTTTACATGTACCTGAAAGTGCGCGATTCTCATACACCTACGCTTATTTAACCGTTTACTAATGCCTTTGTCAAAACCACCTATATTGGATCAGGATTTTATCTTAGACCTAATCCCTCAAAAATTTCCTTTTGTGATGGTGGACAAACTTTATGATTTTACTGAAAATCAAATAATTTCGGGGCTTACAATAACAAATGATAATATTTTTACCAGTAACGGTTTCTTCAACGCTCCCGGATTAATTGAAAATATGGCCCAGACAGTAGCAATGCATAAGGGATACACCTACTATTTAAAAAATGAATCAGCTCCCGTTGGATACATCGGCGCGATTAAGAAAGCGGAAATATTGGAAATGCCCAAAGTTGGCCAAGAACTAAGAACAACTGTAAATATTCTCCACGATATCATGGGCGTCACTTTGGTAGAGGCAACTATTTTTTGTGAAAACAGACTGATTGCACAAAGCGAAATAAAAACAGTATTGGCTTAATCATGGGTAAAAATCGGCGCGATATCGATATAACCAAGTTCTTGCCCCACAGACCCCCTATGCTTCTTGTAAGCAGTATGCCTCATATTGATGACACTTCGGTCATCACTAATTTTCAGATTACCAAGGACTGCATTTTTATTCAGAATAATTTTTTAACAGAGCCAGGTTTAATAGAAAATGCGGCGCAGACCTGTTCCGCTATCGTTGGACAGAGTTACTTTCATGATGACGATTTGGAAGGCACCAGTAACTCTGTCATAGGGTATATTAGTGCCATAAAAAAAGTCGTTATCCATAAACTGCCTAAAGTTGGTGACATCCTAGTTACCAAAGCAACATTGGTATCCAGATACGATACGGAGGGCCTAAGCATCTGTACCATTAGTTCTTCCTCTTTTAGAAATGACGATTTAATCGTAGATTGTACCTTGAATTGCCTTATTCAAGAAGTATAGGACATGAGAAAAGACGAAGTTCCGCAGGATAAAAGCAACCTAGAATCGGCCAATTTTAAGGAGATGGTCTATGCAACCAATGAAAAAGGGGAATATACCACAACCTTGAGCAGCGGCTGGGACCCTAAGACCATTGCGCTGGACAATGCAATAAAAGACATTGAGGAACGTGTTGCAGCTGCCAAAGAAAAGGTTCTAAAAAACGAGACTAGCCCCATTGAATATTATATGGAACTTCACAAAATGGATGTTCCGGTCTTGGCAAGTTATGTGGGAATGTGGCAGTGGCGCGTGAAACGTCATTTTAAGCCATCTATTTTCAAAAAGTTAAACGAAAAGACCTTGAAGAAATATGCAGATGTCTTTGAAATCAGTTTAAGCGAATTAAAACATATTGATGTCGACTAACTTAAAAATAGATTTTACCCACAACCAATCCGCCCATTGTGAAAACGGAGTCGTTTCCAACCTTATGCGACATAGGGGTTTCGAAATAAGCGAACCAATGGTTTTTGGAATTGGTTCCGGATTATTGTTTAGTTATTTACCTTTTTTAAAAGTAAACCATGCCCCTGTGTTTACCTACAGATCTTTACCTGGCAACATTTTTAACAAGTTTGCCAAGCGGGTGGGTGTAAAAATGAAAAAGGAAAAGTTCAAAAATCCAGCATCCGCAAAAGCTAGCCTAGACAAAAATTTGGCCAATAATAATCCCGTTGGATTACAGGTGGGAGTATACCACTTATTATATTTTCCTGATGAATACCGATTCCATTTTAATGCCCATAACATGGTGGTCTACGGAAAGGAAAATGACAGATATCTCATTAGTGACCCTGTAATGGAGGAGGTAACCAGTTTATCCGAAAAAGAACTGGAGAAAGTTCGTTTTGCCAAGGGCGCGTTTGCACCAAAAGGGCACATGTATTATCCCATTTCCTTTCCGGAAAAACTGGAATTGAAAAAGGCGATTGTTAAGGGCATCAAGCAGACCAGCAGGGATATGGTCGCCCCGGTACCTATAGTTGGAGTAAAAGCAATGCGTTGGGTAGCGAAAAACATTCGAAAATGGCCTAAAAAGCTAGGTACTAAAAAGGCCAACCATTATTTAGGGCAAATAGTGCGTATGCAGGAAGAAATAGGAACTGGTGGCGGTGGGTTCCGATATATTTATGCGGCATTTCTACAAGAAGCCAGTCAAGTTTTACAGAATGATAAACTCATGGAGCTTTCAAAGGAAATGACTTCCATTGGGGACGCCTGGAGGGATTTCGCTGTAGATGCATCCCGTATTTACAAGAACCGAAATTCTGAAAGTAATGGCTATGAGGACGTGGCCATCCAATTGGAAGCAATAGCCGATCGGGAGGAAGTGTTTTTTAAAACATTGCGTAAGGCGGTTTAAGAAAACATGTCTTCTCCAGTCTATAATACGGACCGTTTTAAGGGTAAGGGATTCGTGCTAATTCATTAACCTACCCATAATTTTGCTTAACCAATGATAACGACATTATAAAATTCAACAAAACGATTTTTTCCAACTATCAAAACCCTCTTTATTACGACTAGTAGTAATGCTTCAAGTTAATAACGTGATGAAGAAAGGAAATGTCCATTTCTAGATATAGTTCATTTAACTCAATTAATCTTTCATTAATCTATTTACCCTTTCATTAATGTTTGTGCATTGTTAAAACTAATATTTTTGCGCATGCGTTGAATCAGTTGACATGTAAATAGTTAGAGCCAAAATGGATCTAGTATGTCAAACAACAAATTGAAATTGCTCTAATCATACACTAGCGAATCCAATTATGCCAAGACCTAATATCTTAAAGTTCATTTACCAAACCGTCTTATTGATTTTATTCTCTGCCACCAATTTGACTGCCCAAGGTTTATTGGATGGCTTCATGAGGGGCAAAGGAAATCTTGTCACCGCGCTCAGTTACAGTAACGAATCTTATGACAGCTATTTTGTGGGGGATACTAAAACCAAAAATCCAAATCTAGGTACCATTAAAACAAATTCCTTAGGAGTTTTTGTTGCCGGGGGTGTTACCGACTACTTGGATGTTATCCTATCCGCACCCTACATCTCTACTAAAGCCACTCAAGGTTTTTTTTCCAATCAGAAGGATTTTCAGGATGTCAGCTTTTTTGTTAAAGCAAAGTTCTTAGAGTTAAATTTCGAGAATAATTCCGACTTGTCCCTTATGGCGGCCGGGGGAATTATTGCGCCCCTCTCAGATTACATAGCGGACTCCCCTGTATCCATCGGCAACCAGTCCACGCAAGTGGATGGGCGTATGATTGTACAATACCGTTTTCCGAAGGGCATTTTCGTTGCTGCACAAACCGGTTATATAAAAAGGGGTAATGTTGATATTGATCGCGGGTTGGAAGTCAGTGTTCCAGATGCGTGGGACTACATCTTAAGATTGGGAGGCAGTTTTAAAAGATTATATGCGGATGCCTGGTTACAACATCAAAATTCCAGAAACGGCACCAATATTGGCCCAGGAGTACCGTTTCCGAGCAACGATATCGATTTTACGCGAATAGGTTTTACTTTGTACCATCCTATTCCGAAGTTTGAGAATTTCGGCGTTGCCTTTGGCGGGGGTTTTACCCTATCCGGAACTAACATAGGCAAATCCAACCGTTTTAGCGTCTCCTTAATTTACAACTTTTCAGTTGCCACACCACCAACCATTGATTAACTGTAAAAACTACTGTAGTGATGAAACCCAATTCTAAAAAAATTCTTTCCCTTATATCACTGGCCATACTTTTTTCCTGTTCCGAGGATATACCCGACTTTGCAGTACTTGAACCCACAATCCCGGTTTCCCAAGATGATGGTGCTGGAAATTGGAACAACGTCATGGGTATTGATTACCTCAGTCAATCTGAACTGCCCGCTCCGGAAAGTACCGATTCAGAAGTTTATCAAGCAGAACTGGCAAGTCTCATAGCTTTTACAAAGGAAAGAACAGGTGAACAGGAACGGAAAATAATCTATTGGGGCGCAGGTGGGGTCATCCGATGGAACCAGATTTTAAGGGATTTGGTCAGTAAGTACAATGTCGCCCCTGCGGTAGGTGCCACACCTGACCCGATGCGCCCATTTGCCAATCCCCCTTTTGCCTCCAGGGCTTACGCCTTGTTGAGCGTTGCCCAGCATGATGCGCTGATCGCTGCTTGGAAACTAAAATATGAAATAAACAGACCTGCGCCGAGCATGACAAACAGTGAGGTAGATTCTTATTTTGATGTGACACCATTGCCCAGCTATCCTTCAGAACAGGCAGTGATAGCGAGTGTGTCCGCTTCCGTAATAAAGGCCTTGTTTCCTGCTGAAACCGATTTTATCGATACCATGGCCAAAGAACACAAAAATACGGTCTACTGGGGCGGTACAGGTACGCAAAGCGATGTTATGGCAGGAAATGATTTGGGTGCCTTTGTCGCGTCAAAGGTAATGGAGTCCGCTAGTACGGATAGGATGAACCTTTCCGCGGATCCTGAAGCCACCTACATAACCTTTTTTGAAATTAACGATAATACGGTTCCCGATCCTTGGAAATGTATCGAGCTGCCGTTGAGAAGCCCCATGCTACCATTATTTGGAAGGGTAAAAACATGGATGGATTCCACAGCCGTTTTCGCTGCTTTGCCGCCGCCGCCAGAGGTTGGCAGTCCAGAATTTAATGCCGATATAGCCAACGTTAGAAAGATTTCCGATAAAAGGTCTCGCGAACAATGGCGTATATCCGATTTTTGGGCAGATGGAGGTGGCACCTCTACGCCTCCCGGTCACTGGAACCGAATAGCCGAGGAGCTAATCATTCAAAAGAAATGGAGTGAAGTAAGAACCGCAAGGGCATTTTCCTTGATGAACAGGGCGGTAATGGATAGCGGTATCCTATGTTGGTACTCCAAATACAAATATTACTTTCCCAGACCGTCACAAATCGACCCAAAAATCAGGGTCTCAACGGGCATTCCAAATTTTCCCTCTTATACTTCGGGACATTCCTCATTTTCCGCCGCCGCCGGAACCGTGCTGGGTTATCTTTTTCCTTCAGAAAGGGAAAACCTTGAACAACAATTTATCGAGGCCGGAGATTCGAGAGTGTTCGGAGGTATACACTATGACTTCGATAATTTAGAAGGCAGGAAATCAGGTGTTGCTGTTGGACAACTCCATATTTCGGAGGCCGAGAATGACGGTGCTAATAACTAGAAGTTATACCTTTTAAACCAACAATACTCTAAAATCAGGACATCTTTGAAATTTCCTGCTTATTAGTTTCTTAAAACGATACCTTAGTTATGCAGGGTATTTTTTATCCGTTATTAATTCCAATTACGGCACCTTGATTTTCAGAAGTATATTTGGTACCTTCCTCACTTTTGCTACTTGTATAAAGAGTACCTGAATAACCACCGTATGCACTTGCGTGCAAGGGTTAAAAATTACAAACGTGATAGAATTGCGACCAGCTTCAATGAAGGACCTTGAATTGCTGAAATATTGGGACACAAAACAGCATGTAATTGATTGTGATCCTGATGATGGGTTGGATTGGGAGGTCGAGCTGAGTAGAAATCCCGAATGGCGGGAGCAATTAATAGCGGAGTTGAACGGGGAGCCAATTGGGTTTATTTTAATAATCGACCCGTATTTGGAGGAAACAAATTATTGGGGAAATGTTGAAAGGAACAGAAGAGCGATTGACATCTGGATAGGTGAAGAAAAAAATCTTAATCAAGGATATGGAACTAAAATGATGAAACTTGCTATTCGAAGATGTTTTGAAAATCCTTCGGTGAACGGAATTCTAATCGACCCTCTAAAGTCGAATACCAAGGCCCATAAGTTCTACGAACGGCTTGGATTTAAATTTATCGAAGAAAGGCAATTTGATGGAACCGATTGCTTTGTTTATGAATTCAAAAGGAAAAGACCGGCAAAGAACACCAGGTCCTATGAAGTGCACTAGTATATTAAAATCAACATTTTAACAGACTTAACCAATCTCCATGCTATATCACCCACACCTTTGTCTTTTCGAGATTTTTAATAGGATTTTTCATTTATTCTCTGTTTACGTTTTGTAAAGGTCAACTAAAGAAACTATTAAATGAGACCTATAATAGCATATTCTTGATAAAGATTTTTACAGGGAAATTAGTTTGTAAATCCGCTGTTTTTTAGGGCTGGAAAAAAGTTATAAATCCTCAATAAGTTAAAATTTACCAATAACCCTAAGATTTGTAGGTAGTCTAAGGACAACTGTATAAATTTGCAAAAAACAAAGGTTGAACCGTTTAATTGCCATACTTCTTTTAATTACGCTTTCCATGCCCAACCGGCCATGGTGGTCTCGGTTTGGGTGGATTACTGCGTGAACAATGACTACATCAGGGAAGTTCTATGTATCAACAAAGAACGGCCTAAATTAAATTGCGACGGAAAATGTTATCTTGCGCAACAACTGAGCAAGCAATCCCAAAAAAAAGAATCCAAGGAAAAAGGACTTGTGATAGAACGTGGTTTTACCCCCGTTTTTTTTGTTGAGATTCGGGACATGATTTTCAATAATGTTACTCCTCAAATATCCTATTCGGATAATTTTAACTATTCAGATAACTACAAGCTACTTATCGATAAAGAAAGGGACAGACCCCCCAATTATTCTTAATTTCTTCACTGTTTCGGCATTCCGCCGACTAATAATTATAAAAATTCAATAATTACGCCACTTAAGTGACAGCATTTTATATGCCCAACTTTTGTGCTTAAAAATCTATAAATGAAATTTATTAAATTTTTCATGGCAATACTGCTATGCGCTATAGTAATCTCATGTTCTAACGATGACGACACCATGGAATCACTTGATGCAAAGACTGGAAACCTGGTTGTAAAATTCGATAACGGTGTGGGCGACCAAGATTTTATATTTGGAACAACCTATAACAAATCTGACAATGAATCTTATAAACTGGAAACGCTCAAATACATTGTCAGCAACATTCACCTGACCGATTCAGAAGGCACTACCTTCATGTATCCTGTGGACGAAAATGTTTTTATCGTAGACGAGGCCGATGCGAACAATGCTGGGGAGATATGGCTTACCCTGGACGATGTGCCCGCCGCGGACTATACCACAATATCTTTCGGCGTTGGTATAGACCAAGTGCGCTATAACAAGGGTGCAGAAGGCCAAGGCGATTTTTTACAACAGGCCCAAGACGAGGAGATGCTGTGGTCCTGGGCGACCGGCTTTCGCTTTGTACGCCTCGACGGTGTATATTCGGATGCAAGTGTAACCGACGTGGCTTTGAATGTTCACATGGGAAGTGTAGGTACCAGTCTTGACAATTACCGAGAGGTGAGCCTGGACTTACCCAACACGGTATTGGTGCGTGAAGCGGCCAATCCGGAAGTACACATTAAGGCCGATATTGCCAAAGTCTTTGACGGGCAGACCTCGGTCAAGTTTTCTGAAGGCTACGACCAGGTTCATACCGATGAGGCCACTACACCGGTTATTGCAGATAATATCATGGGCATGTTCACGGTACACCATGTACATAACAACTAGAAATGGAACTATTATACCGTAGGCAATGGCCTACGGTATAATTTAATTTGAATGTTATGGACAAAAGAATCTTTTTCATTTTTGTTTGCCTACCCTTTTTTTGGAACTGTGATAAAGAAGACCCAGAAAATGTGTATGTGCCTATTGAACTACAAATAGAACTTCCAGAGAATTTCCCGGAAATCCAGTATAATTTAGACAACAATCCTCTCACCGAAGCGGGTTTTGAACTGGGCAAGAAATTGTTCTACGATGGAAAGCTTTCGGCCAACAACGCCATTCCATGTGCCTTTTGCCATGAACAGGCCTTTGCCTTTACGCACCACGGCCATACGTTGAGCCATGGCGTGAACGGTGGAATCGGGTTTCGCAACTCGCAGCCCCTGCAGAACCTTGCCTATTTTTCGGAATTTATGTGGGACGGTGCCGCCTCACATCTAGACCTGCAACCTATCATACCGATTACCAGCGAATTGGAAATGGGCGAAACGTTATCTGGAATAACCGAAAAATTAAAAGCGGAACCATATTACCAACAGCAATTCGCTCGTTCCTTTGAAGACGGTAAAATCAGCAGCGAGAACATCCTTAAAGCACTTTCACAGTTTATGCTCATGATGGTATCTTCCAACTCAAAGTACGATAAGTACGTCAGAAATAAGGATGGCGTCGAGTTAACAGAAATTGAACTTCAAGGTCAAAGTGTCTTTCAGGACAAGTGCGTCTCTTGCCACGCCACCGATTTATTTACGGACCAAAGTTACCGCAATACAGGTTTGCCAATCAATCCAAAATTGGACGACAAGGGCAGGTTCAACGTGTTGGAGAACCCGTCCGATCTTTACAAGTTTAAGGTCCCTAGCCTACGCAATGTGGAAAAAAGCTTTCCCTACATGCATGATGGTAGATTTGCCACTTTGGAGGCAGTGCTCGATTTTTATGATAGTGGAATGGTTGACAATGGTAATGTGGATGATAGTCTCAAAAGAACCGACGGAAGTTTCGGCATCTCCCTTACCGGTCAAGAAAAGGGCCAATTAATAGCCTTCCTAAAAACACTTACTGATAACGAATTTTTAAACGACCAACGCTTTGCAGAATTTTAGACCTTACTTACTTTCAATTTTACTGATTTTTGCTTCCTGTAGACTTTTTGCCTTCGAACGAACGCCCTGCGCTTCGTCAGGACACGAAGCGGTAATGAAGCCTTTCTGTGACCTGTGCGGATGTGCTACCGGTAGTGGCAGTTTTGGATTTGGAACCCTTTCTAACAGTAATTTTATAGGGCTTAGATATATACACCAAAGTTTTGAATCCAAGGACGGTATTTTTAGCGATTCCCCTAGCAGCAATGAATATTTGAACACCTATCAACTGTGGGGACAGGTTCCCATATTTAAAAATTTCTATGCTACTGCTAGTTTACCGTACCAAGACCTAAAAAGGACTTTGACAACCGTTCTACCGAGGAGGCCTTGGACGGAATCGGGGATGCGAGCATCATTGGATGGTATAAATGGCAGTTTTACAAAAAAGAGGATAAGGAGGCCGTTCCCTATCCTGTCACCCGGCCACTCTCCAAACACTCCATTCAGATTGGGATTGGCGCAAAACTGCCAACAGGGGAGTTCGAGGAACGCTTGACAGATAGGGTAAATCCAGGCTTTCAAGTAGGAACGGGAAGTTTTGATGGGATTTTCTCTTTGGGGTACAATTATGGTGGAGAGAAAATAGGTTTCAATGCCCTGTTTACGTATTACCTGAAAGGTGAGAACAAAAATAACTACCGATTCGGAAACCAGTTTAGCTACGCGGGAAACACCTATTATCGCATTCCGTTTATGCGATTTTCAATAATGCCTTTTTTAGGGGTTTCAGGAGATATTTACGATAACATTGAACAATTTGGGGAAACGTTGGCCGATACCGATGGTCGAATTTTGAACGGGACATTTGGTGCGGAATGTACCACAAATAGGTTCATTTTTGGGGCCAATGTGGCAATACCCCTTTCCCAAAATCTGTTTGGTGGTAATGTTGATGCCAAAGAACGGTTGTCGGTATATGTCAACTTTTCTCTTTAGCAAAACAAAATCATATAAGTGAATTGAAAAGAATCTCCAAAATTCAAACTTGTGGCAATCCAGTTACGTAAATGTCCATATAACATAAAAATTAAAAGATGAAAGTATCAAAGATTTTAAGTATGGCAGTTCTAACTGTTTTTATGGCAACGACAACTTCTTGCTTTGCTCAGCAAAAGATGATGAAGGACAAGGCAAAAATGGAAAAGGATACCAAAATGGTTGGTGGTGCAGCCATGTACCCTTCCAAGGATATTGTCTCCAACGCCGTTAATTCGAAGGACCATACCACTCTGGTCGCCGCTGTTAAGGCCGCAGATTTGGTTAGTACCTTACAAGGAGATGGACCTTTTACCGTATTCGCCCCTACAAATTCGGCTTTTGAAAAACTTCCAACGGGTACCGTAGAAACCCTTTTGAAACCGGAAAACAAGACGAAATTACAGGGAGTACTTACTTATCATGTCCTTTCGGGAAAATACAGTGCCAAGGATATCATGAAAGCTATCAAGAAAGGAAAGGGAAAAGCAGCGTTCACTACGGTAAACGGAGACAAACTAATGGCAATGATGGACGGTAAAATACTAGAGCTCAAGGACTCTTCTGGAAATCTTTCAACGGTGACCATTGCGGACGTAAACCAGTCCAACGGTGTTATCCATGTTGTGGACACTGTGGTACTTCCTGGAATGTAATAGTTCGGGATTTTACAATTAAAAAAGCGACCTTTTCTAAAGGTCGCTTTTTTGTTGCAAGTCCAGCCCTTCATGGATGCATTCTGGGCACATAGTACCTATGCAATTCCCATAAGCAACTTTGTCCATAAAAACCTCTTGCGATTTATATGTTTCATTTTGTGTTGAATTTAGTTAATCATACGGAAGTCACCGATGATACTTTATGATGTTTAAAGCAAGACACTCTAGTTAAAGGACCAAAGAGCCCAGCTATTGTAACTTTCCTTCTTTATCATTTTTTGAATTTGGTAAACGGAAAAATCATAGGTACTTTCTTTTGATAGTCTTCATAGTCTTTTCCTATGATTCTTTTCAAATCTTTTTCTTCTAGATACTTTACGGCAATTAAAATGTACGACGTAGTTACAACAGCAAATAAAAGACGGCCCAAGGTCATGGTAGGGGCCGCCCAAAAGGCGATGACGAAGCCTAACATTATTGGGTGCCTTACCAGTTTATAAAACCAGTTGACCTGGAATCTAGGAATGGTCAGCGATTGGTCTTTAAAATTTTGATAAATCTGTGCAAGTCCAAAAAGTTCAAAATGGCTGATCATTAGGGTAGAAAGGAATACAATTGACCAGCCCGAAAAGAATAGAATCATTAAAATGTTTGCTATTATACCCTGAATCTCCCAAACAATGGTGGGCATCGGTTGCCATTTCCAATACAACAGGAGCAATGAAAGGCTGGATAACAAAACATACGTACTGCGTTCCATAGCTGGGTTGATATATTTGGTAAACCATTCCTTGAAGGCCGGCCTAGCCATAACACTATGCTGAAGGGCGAAAAGGCTCATTAAACCAAGATTGATGACCAAGGAATTTCCAAAAGAAGTTTCTATCCCGGAATCTATGGATTTGGGAACCCCAAAATTGCCCACAAAACCTATGGCGTATAGAAAGGCGACGAGAAAGATAAGGTAGGCAATGATACCGTATATAATGATAAATATTTTGTTCATGATTTTTGTTTTTGGTTAGGAATTGTACTTTTTACAAAACATTTTTAGTTTTTTTGGTTTTTCAATGGGGAGTGGTGTTCGTGAACTATTTTCCAACCATTCTCTGTCTTAACGAATAGCAGGGTAATTTGGTCATTTACAATGACGAGGTCTTCTCCAAACTTAAAATGAAAATCAGAGTGAAAAGTCACATTGGCAACATCTCCATAAACGGCAATTTTTAAGTCGTTTGAATCGAATTTAACCACCTCGGTTACTGTGCTAAAAACCCTTCGCTCGTAGGATTCATTTGCCTTACCATCATTGCGTAGTTCTCCATTTTTAAATTCGGTAAACTTTGGACTGTAGGCATGCAACGCAATGAGTTTATCCATATCACCTTGTTTGAGGATTTGAGCAATTGTCTCATAAGTTTCCATTACCTCCCTTTTTGCTTCAGGAAATTCATCATTAATCAAGTCAATATGAACTTCTTTGGTCTCCTCTTTTTTTTCCTCTTGCTTACATCCTACTATCAGAACGCCTAAAGTCACTACTAATCCAAAAATCAATTTTACTTTCATAATATTATATTTAGTTGATTTATAACTGCTTGACACAAAGATGGAAAGAACATATATGCGCAACATAACAGGCACGTTGTAAGTTCTTTAAGTTTTAATTCAGCAGTTTAAATTATGGTGCAGAACCTTTAACTGATGTTGAATAGGGTAGCGGGAAGGTTAGTTTTTAGGAGAAGTTTTTGTGGGCAATCCAATACTGGAAAACCCCACTTTATCGTACAGTTTCATGTAGCGTGGATCCTTTCTTACAGGCACCAATAATGGCTCTTCCCGCAGCCAGGTCATTTCAACCTCGTGCCTATCATAGGACTTTTGAAGCCAATCGAAAGTTTTTTCGTAATCCCCAATATGGGTATAATAAAGGGCCATAAACCACGCTGGGCTACCCGAAGAGCCTTTCTTATATTCCTTTTGCAATTCCGCCAAATAGGTATTGGCTAAATTAGAATCTCCATCCATTTGGGCATATAGAGCGTTTAACCACATTAGAATTGGTGGGTTGTCTGGAAATTGAGTTGCTATTTTTTCCAGTTGAATTTTTGATTTTTCATATTCTCCAAGGTAAAAATATAGTTTCGTGGATTCTCGTAAATAAAACCAGTTATCGTTATATAGGGGGTCGGTTTGAGTTAATATTTCATTAGCCTCATCAGAAGAACCTAAATAGAACATGGCCTCCGCTTTAAAAAAAGGATAAAACACATTTGAAGGATCATTTATGGTATAATATTCGATTGCCTTCAGGGTTTCTTCCGGTCTTCCAGTTTTAACGGGGTAGTCAAGCGAAATAACGGATGGCCTTTTAGGTATGGAATTGTTTACTGTTTTTTGATAAAACTTCTCTACAAGTTCAAAATTCCAGTCATAAAAAAACCTTCCAGTATTCAGTTCTTCCTCAATTCGTTGATTGTTTGGTTCAATTTTTAGCGCTTGTTCCAATAAAGACTTTGCATTGCTCCAAGCTATTTGCTCATCATAAAAACCCCAAACCGAACCGCCCATATGCCAAACATTAGCCTTGTCAATATAAGGTTCCACAAAATTCGGATCTGCTGCAATTGCCTCTTCATAAAGATTGATAGCATTTGAATACGATAGTTCGTTTCCTTTTTGTCTTTGAAACTCTCCTTGTAAGTAATAGGAATAGGCCTGCTTGCTTTTTGTAGGTTTCTTTCTGATATCGGCTAGTTCATCTTTAGCAATATTTGCCTTCATATTAGAAACAATCCCTTCTACGACTTCGGTTTGCAGTTCAAAAATCTCATCGCTTTTCCATTCTTTTGTGTACTCCTCGGACCAAAGATGGACATTAGAACGGCCATGGATCAATTGTAAGTTGATTTTAATTTGATTACCTGAAATTTGAAGATTTCCCTGCAAAAGGGTGGAGACCCCCAGCTCTTTTGCAATATCCTGTATAGATTTTTCAGTTTTTTTGTACGGTAGGGCGGAAGTGAACGGAATCACTTTTTCAATGGCATCGATTTTTGTGAGTCTTGAGATAACGGCATCGGTCATACCATCTGAAATATACTCCAAATCGGGGTTTCCTGTCCAGTTTTTAAATGGCAGTACAACAATTGATTTATTTGCGATTATTGATTCGGTTATTTTCGATTTTTTCTTTTCCTCGGCAGTTGAACTAAAATAAAAGAAGATTACAATCAGAAATGCGGGAACCAAAAATGCCGCCCAAACCAACTTTCTGTTAGTAACACTTTCAACGATGTTGACATTTTCTCCACTGGTAAGTTGTTCAATTTTATCATTGTTTTTTAGTTTAACTTCTCCGGGAGTAAAGCCATAAAATTTATGGAAACAGGTGTTGAAATAAGTGGGACTACTAAACCCAACCCGATATGCGGTCTCGGAAGCGGTAACCTCTTCTTTTCTTAGGATCTCCAAGGCTCTTTTAAGACGGTATTCTCTAATAAATTGACTTGTTGAAATACCTAGTTGCTTTTGCAATTTTCGGTGTAGACTGGATCGACTCATGCCTATAGCTTGAGCAAGCGCATCGACTCCGAATTGATCATTGTTGAGATTTTCGTCGATTTCTTTCGTCAGCTTATCGACCAACGTTTTACGCATCGGTTTTTTTTGAAAATCTTCATGCAAATTTTCTTCCGAATTCATTTAAATATGTGATAGCCTAGGAGGAAACCACAAGGTAAACAAAAAAGTTAAACAGGTTATTATATAATTCTTGATGGTTTTCTGAGTTTAAGAAAGGGAACCTTTTAGTAGACTTAGCCAATTTTCATTCTATCTCACCTATGAATTCAGTTTTTCGGGATTTCAATAAGATTTTTCAATATTTGATTTACTGTTTCTAAAATATTCAAGACCTTATGATTTATTTACGTTACTGAAAACCACAAAGAACTTGTGTTCCTAATATCCATGTTCTGAAATTAGACCACAAAACCTATATGATCAATCTATCACTATACCTAAAATTTCAATCCGGCAAAATATTTATTGAAATCAAATGAAATAGGTGTGTATGCACTCGGATTTCGATTGACATAGTGTCGCAGCAGATAGTGTAAACACATGAATTCCAAGGAAAGAAATAGATATTCATTAAAATAATTGTCACCCGAAGGAAAACTCGGCATATATATCCTAAAGGAAATAAAATAGTTGACCAACCTATAATAATGAATGAAACACCGTATTTCCATTTTGCAAAGCATTTGCGATAGATTTTAAAATTTAGGATTAGTTTAATTTCACTTGAACAATACTGCGCCATTAATGGCCACAAGAATACCAAGGGAAGAGAGAACAATCTTGCCTCCCGAGCAAATGCCGCTATTAGAACAATAATTGTGTTTAGAACACAAGTTAGGATAAAGGCTTTTATAAATCTTTTTTCGGTCTCAGAAGCGCTATGTCTGCTGTTGGAATTTATTAGGAAATAGCTAAAAGTCCCTAACGTTAATAATATTGAAGCTACTGTTTCAATTGAGCTTCTTATATCTTGAAAATTATCCCGAAAGGCCAAAAACCGAACCGAAAATTCATGCCGGGTTCCTTTCCAAAGGTCGTAAGTTTCAATAAAAAATACGAAGAATATCAAGTACAGCAATATAGGCAAACCTATTACTGTAAAGCTCCGTAGGTTTGATGCCCGTAGCATCTTACGAAAGCTTGGAAAATGAGATTGAGCGGAAAGTGCCAGGCCCACGATTAGAAGTGCGGTGTTCTCCCTAGCAATCATTGCGGCCGTAAACCACAAAACATAACCCATCCATTGTCTCTTCACGTAACTGGCCAAACCTGCAAAAATGAAACAGTACTGCAAAGGTTCGTCATAGCTAAAAATAGGTGGAAAAAAGGCAAATAAAACGGAGAATGAAAGAAAGTAAATAATCAACGTTCAAAATTCCCTTTAAAAATCCAGAACCCATCAGATTTGAGAGCCGGAAAAGTAATAGCCCACTTAGAAAAAGTAAAGAGAAATTTACCCATGCAAAGGCCTTGCCCAAACTAATACCTAACCATTCCGAAGACTTTTCAACCAACCAAGTCGTCAAAGGTCTGCGGGCAAATGGCGCAAATTCCTTGTGGTAAGTAATTTGTGAGGTGAGAAAACCATTGGAGATAATCGAATTTTTTTCGTTCAGCATGCTATCCACCTCGCTGGACATATGGATTTTAAAAACGAATAAAACCAATCCTGAAATAATCAGGTAGGGCAAGAAGCGTTTTATTAAGTTCAAGGTCGGTCTTTCCAAACTATTAGATGCTATTTCCAAATTGGTGAAAATAGGTATTTTTCAGACACGTAATCCTAGATGTTTAATCCACAAAACACATAACGGAGCAAACAGAGCGCTATTGACTGTAGTTTGCTTAGTTATTATTTGACTGATGCTTTTGCCTGCTGTGTTTTCATATCGTAATGCTTGGTAAAAAATTCATCGCACCACAAACAGACATTTCCTAGTTCAATAGATTTTTTTAGCCCCTCCTTGGCATCAATCCCGATACTTTCTCCCATGCCGTAGGCATCTCCCTCATTGATTTTTCGCATCACTTCATGTTTGGACATTCGGGTGAGGACATCGGTTACCTTTTCGGTACGGGCATCTCCCATGGCACTCACCGTACCGGGACAGCATGGGTTAATTGCCCAAAGTTGAATGCTTATTTCCTGAATGATATTTTCGCCATTTCTTCCCAGAAATCCGCGTCCGCCAGAGTGGATGTTGCAAAAATTATGGGTACCGTCCTTTAGCCAAATTCCTTTTTTCAAAGCGCGACCTCGGGCCCAATTACCACCTAGCCACATATCTTCGGTAGCTCCAAAAAATCCGTAGATGAGGTTGCGTTGTTTTAGGGTATCCCGACCTTCTTTATCCAAGTTTTCTTCCCGCTTCATAAGGTTTATACCCCGGCTTTCAAAAAGTTGTGAAAGCTCTTCCTTTCTGGTCCCTTGCTTTTTATGGTAGCGGTCTATACTGGCAATCGAGAATTGGTTTACACCTTTTTCTATAAGTTCATCAAGGACTTTTGGTGTAAGCAAATCCCCATTGAACTGTAACGTAATGTGCAGTGCATCACCATATTTTTCCTGTAATCGCTCCAAAATAGCATACAGCAGTTTTTTATCTGCCAGCGGTTCACCACCACTGAGGATAAGATGCTGCAAACGATTTGGTAGGTTTTCTATAATGGCCATGCAGTCCTCCTCTGAAATACGCTTTCCCTGTGGCCCGCTGTTGTTATAACAGTGGTCGCACTTATCATTGCACAACTGGGTAAACACCCAATAAATGTTATAGTAATCCTCAAATTCTTCCTGCGTTTTCATAGTATTTTTATTAGGTTAAACCAAAATATCCCTTGCTTCCTCCAACAGGGTTTTACGTTCTTCAAGGTCAAGGCTCAAGGGTAATTGTGCCAGCCCCAGAATGCGACGAAGCATCTCAATTGCCATGAATTGATGGCAAAGGTCAACATCCAACGGTGCTAGATTTGTATAGGTTTGAAGCGCTTTTTTCACCAACTCCTCTGGTTGTGCGGCCATTTTTAAATGTGCTAGGGTAACGCCCATTTCAAATTCGGCATCGCCAAAAAAACAGAATTCAGGGTCTATGATTTTAATACCGTCAGCAGTTTTTAACCAACTCCCCGGAAAATAATCGCCGTGCAATAAGGTTTTGCCGTCAGCCAAATATCGCTCGCCCAATTCTTGTACTTTGTTTTTTAAGGATTGGTCAGCTTTAAAAGTATCCCCAACTTCCAGAAGACCGGGTAGAATATCGTCAAGATTTAAACCATTTTCCTTTAGATAAGGGTAGATAAAAATATGCTCGTGGTTGAGCTTACGCATTTCCCTATTCGGCAATGTTTCTTCCGTTGTATTTGTGTTTATTGTGTTGTGCAGTGTTGCAACAAACGTGATGATTTTTTCAAGTGCCGCTTCATCAATGCATTTTCCTTTTTCATACAAAAAGGAATAATCGACACCGTTTCCTAAATCTTCCAGATTTAAAACATGGTTACTTGTGTCAACCCCATTGAGTTCGGGCATCTGTTTCTTTAAAACGGGGTGATTTGAAACGAATTTATAAAACTCGGCCTCTCTCAGGGCACGTTCTGCCGGTGCGGCCACCTGTGGATATTTCTCCACATATTCCCTGCTTTGTTTTATGATAAAACTGCGCTCTCTGGTTTTGATGCGCAAGGTAAAGTTCATATTTCCCGCTCCGGGTATTTCAACTGCGGTAATGTTTTCGTGCAGCTGCAACCAGCCTTGACCTTTCAGGTAGCTTTCCAGTGCTGCTTTTTCTGTTGTTAGCTGTTGTACGTCTTTCAAGGGTATTCGTTTTTAATTTTTATAAAAGGCTGTCCATCAATTTTTGATGGTAATCATCTATGACATCATAACAATACGTCACGGGAAATCCAGCACTTTTATCACAAATGAGATACTGTTTAAAATTATTTTCAGGGGAATCCAGCAACATGTCATTGGGGTGAATTTCAAGATGCGCATTCAGTTCTTCCATAATCAAATCTTCCGGGGCCATCAAGTAATGGCTCGCCAAAACATCAAAGGGATTAAACCCGGTCTCACCCATGTCCAACCATTGTTGTAACCATGGTTGGGATTCCTTAGAAAGCCAATCGTTTGCTGGTTTACCATTTTTTAACGTGGAAAGGTCTTTGGCCGTGAGCCAAACCTTATTGGAGATTTCAAATGGACAAAGCACCACTTTTACCCCATGCTCAAATAGAATTCTAAAGGCGTCGTTGTCCAGGTCAAAATTAAGGTCAGGTGCATGTCTGACAACAGGTTTTCCTATCTCAAAATAGGAGGTTGGCGTGCGTCTTCCAGCGACCAGCACCACTTCTTTTATACGTGATTTTAGTTCTGGATAGAGTAGTAAAAGGATTCCCACATTGGTCGCCGGTCCTATAGCCATAATGCTCAAGGATTCTTTCTTTAAGGCCTTTGCCAAAGCTTCTACGGCATCATTGGTCTCTACTTTTTCCAGCGCGATTTTCTCACCGGCACCCCTAAAAACAGGAATGTCATAAGGAGCAAATTCTGAAGCCATTTTGTTGCAAAGTCGGTAGGCATCATCAATTTTGGTATTGCCAAAAACCGCACTTATTCCATGGATTTTGATATGCTCCGCATAAAAAAGTTGCAAAATGGCATATCCATCATCCACATCGCTATAACCCTCGCGGTGGTATCTTTTCATCCCCACAGAGAGATCCGTATCTATCCAAACATTCTTAGTCATATCATTTTATTTTAGGTTTTCCCAAAAATTAATTTCATCCTGTACACCAGTGCTCGTATCATTGATAAAGGCGTAGCGGTCTTCATAGACCTTAAGGTTTCCAGCTTTCATGAATCCTATCTTATCACCCATCAGGACAGCTTCCTTTAAATCGTGTGTCACAAAAAGCGAAGTGATTTTATAGGTTTCGGTCAAATTTTTAAACAAGCTTTGCATGCGTTTTCGGGTACCAGCATCTAGACTGCCAAAGGGTTCATCAGCAGTAACAGAACGACGGGTTGGTGATAATCGCCCGCCCAAAGGAAACCCGCTGACGTTGACCGCCAGAGAGTTGGTTTGGCATTTTTGTAGCCTGACCCCCAAGCTCCAAACTTTCAATCATTTTGTCCACCTGTTCCTGTGATTTTGGCTTCCGGTATTTTCTTTAGCCGTAAACCAAAAGCGATATTTTCAAAGGCATTGAGGTGCGGAAAAAGCAAATCTTCCTGATACAAATAAACAATGTTACGCTGTTCCGGTTTTTTCGCAGTGACATTCTTCTCCGCAAGAATAATTTCGCCTTCGTCCGGTTGTACAAGTCCAGCAATCATTTTGAGCATGGTGGTCTTGCCACAGCCGGATTTCCCCAGAATACTTAACGTATGCTGCGCATCCAATACAAGGTTCAGGTTTTTTACGACCTGCTCCTTTTTAAAACTCTTGGTAAGATGGCGAACTTCCAGAAACATCAAATGGGATTTTTAAACACGTAACGTTTGTTAAAATATAATAGCACCACTGGTGGAAAAATCAATAAACAACAGGCCAAAGCTCCGTAATAATAATTGGATTCCTTAATAAAAAGAAACACTTTTATAGTGAGCGTCTGTACTTTTCCTACGCCGATAATCGAGGTGAGGCCATATTCAAACCATGAAATCAGAAAGGTCTGAAAAAAGCAAATCAACAACATGCTCTTTGCCAACGGCAAAATCACTTTTGTAAATTTTTGAATAGGGCTTCCCCCCAAAGTGGATACCAAATCCTCGTAGCTACGTATTTTTTTGTTCCAAAAACTACTGAAAAAAAGAAGTGCATAAGGAAAAGCAATTAAAAACTGTGCCACGATGACTCCTGTTATGTTGCCAAAAAGTCCAAGTTTCAAGAAAAAATAACTGAGACAGGCGGCAAAAACCACCGGCGCCAGTATGTATGGAAAATAGGTGAGCAGGTTCAAGATGCGCTTGCGCGGATGGTAATATACTGTGCGACTAATAAGAAACCCCGTCAAGGTTGAAACAATCGCCACGGAAAGGGATATCAATACCGAACTAAAAAAGCTACTGAGCAAACCAACTTCGGAGCCCAAAATGGTTTCCCAGTTGCGCAGCCCGATGTATTCAGGGACCAAATCCGGGAATCGCCAGCCGCTAATGAACGATAGCAACACCATATACACAAATGGAAATAATACCAAAATGACAAACAGGCTCAATATGAAGCGCTTCCAGCTATGTCTCATAGTTTCCATGTTTTTTAGGTAGAAACAATGCAACCGCTGCAAGAGCGACCACTGCCGTGTAGATTACCGCGACCACATATCCTTCGGATATTTTTGTCAAATCATATTGCTTGATTTCTCGTATGATCAAAACCGAGAGCATCTGCGGGGACTCTTGCCCTAGAATCAACGGTATTTCATATGCACCCAATAAAAAAATAAAATAGAGCACGATGAGCACCCATGTTTTTTGAAGCATGATGGGCAAGAACACTTTACGAACCACTTGATTTTTTTTCGCGCCAAGCGCCTGTGCAAGAATGGAAAGTTCTGCGATGCGCTCGTTTTTGTAAACGTTCATAAAAAGTAGGACAAAAAAGGGCAAAACCATGGTGGCAAATGCCAGCACAATTCCTATCGCATAGGCGTCGTTGACCAAATCGGGAAACTCGGTTGCGCTATCTATCCATCCCAAATTATAACTGATGCGAGAGAAAAATCCACCTTTTGAGAACAGCTGAAGCGTAAAAAAGGCAGCGACCACACCTGGGATGGCGAGTGGTAAATAGGTGACAAAAGAAAGGAATTTTTGTTCCAACTCATGCCTGAACTTAAGTGTGATCCACAAGGCACCGCCCACAGAAATCAGAAGTGCAACCAATGCGATGGCCGCGCTATACCCAAAGGATTTAAAAAACTCTCCCGAAGAAAAGACTGCTTCCCAAAACTGCAATGTAAACCCATCATTGACCACGCCGATTATACCAAAACTGTATAGAATGGCATAGACAAAAGCTGCCGCAAAGGGTACCACCCCGATGAGGATAAAAAAGACAAGGCCCAGTTTTTCGGTTTTATTCTTCAATCACTTTTGTTCTAAAATCTTCGTATAAACGTATCATATATTCGGGTGCGGGTTCTGCAATGGCAAAATCCTGAAGTTCTTCCAGTTTTATACCATACTCCCTGCCTGGAGCATTGTTGAATTTCTCTTGCCACTCGGCAGGCAATTTCGCTATATCCAAAACAGGATTGGAATCCATACCATCGGCATTCGATTTTTCAAATTGTGCCTCTGGTGACATCATAAAATTGATGACCTGCATGGCGGCTGCTTTTTCAGTAGCATTGCTTAAAATACCGAGATAATTGGCATTCTTTATCGTGCCGTTTTTCCAAGGATATCCCTTGGTGGTCGTTGGGTAAAGTCCACTGGTAACACGTTCTTCAATACCACCTTCACTAAAGCCATATGAGATGTAGAGTTCGCCATTGGCAAAAAGTTGGCTCATGATGCTTTGCTCCTTGGGAAAGGTAGTTCCTTCTTTCCAAAAGTATTTTTTATTGGTGTTTATCCAGTCCCAGAGTTTGCCACTGAGTTGCTCATACTTTTCCGAATCAAAATCACCATCAAGACTGGTGGGGCTCCCGCCCAGTTCTGCCAGAAAACTTTTCATTAAGGTCATGCCCGTAAAATCATTGGAGATGGTGAACGTGCCCGGATATTTTTTTATATAGTCTTCCAGTTCGGTCAAAGACGCGGGTGGCGTATCCACTTTAGACGATTCATAGACCATGGCAAATTGCCCCATACTCCATGGGGCTTCCATTCCGTTTACGGGTTGCTGAAAATCGATACTAATAAACGGGTCGTCGAAGTTGACATATTCACTATTGGGCAGCTGCGACACAAACGGTCCCCAGAGTGCATTGATTTTTTTAAGTTGAAAAAAGGTTTCCCCATTGATCCACACCATATCCACTTGTCCTTTTTCAATACCGGCCTGTCTTTCGCCCATGGCCAACTGCACGATTTCAGGACCTTGACCGCCACTAATTTGCAAGTTGATATCGTATTTTTCCTTGACCGTGGGAATCACATAGTTGTTGATGTATTTATTGATGACCGGACTCCCCTGCCACATCATAAAATTGACCGTTTTGCCTTTGGTATCCGCTGTGATGGTCTCCCAATCTGCAGTTTTCAGTCCTTCGTCATTTTTTTTGGCCTCCGAGCCACAACTTAAAAGTGTTGCTGCTAACATGATTGCCAAACCTAAATTTTTCATTTTCAACATGGATTATCATCAAATGAAATATGACCCTGATTGTTACAGGGTCATATCTTTAAATTACATTTCCCACCAACTCTTTATATTGATATTATCCCCGCCTAAGCGTGAAACTGCCGCATCGTAATTTTCTTTATTGGCCGCTTGTTCGGATTCTGGATACAGATAGCGTGATGGATATTGATCATTATTAAAATTATCCGGGCCCGGTGTCAATACCGGAATTCCGGTGCGCCTTATGTTGAACCAAGCCTCATGGCCCACCATGAAAAGGCTCAGCCACTTTTGCGTCAATATTTTTTCAAGGTTTTCATCCTGGCTTCCAGTTAAGGCTATCGTTGCGCGAGAAAAATAATCCGCTGGAACGGATGCCTCATAATATTCAAAATGTGCTTGAATCCCATTTTGGTAATAGGTCTCCGCATCACCCGTAATATAACCTCTTCCCACGGCTTCTGCCAAAGCAAATTGAACCTCTGAATACAGCATAAGTTGGGCATCGACACCATCGGCCACGGCCCTAAACCTATCAGACATGATTGAAAGGTCGTTAAGACTAATACCTCTTTCACTAATAGTCTGAGTACTTAAGCCATTGGGCAAGCCCTTAAATTCTGGGTCGCCCGCGAGCACACTCTCTGGAGTGGGATTAAAGAATACCGCAATCCTTGGGTCATTCCAGTCTTTAAGAACAGTTTCCACGGTGGCACTCATTTTCAATCCCTGATAAATTCCCGTGGAGGCACTGAACAAAGGAAATTGATTGGGCGCAGCGCTCAAGTAGGGTACAACCGCATTATCGGCATTGGATTGCATGAGCATATTACCATCTGCCAGCTGTTGCAGTTTGCTAAAGTTGGTTACCCGTTTACTGATGCGCATTCGGTAACGTACCTGAAGTGAATTCGCAAAACGCACCCATTTTTCCAGATCATTTCCGAACATAATATCGCCACGAATACTCTCACTGGTATTTTGAAGTTGGGCTGCGGCAGCTTCCAGTTTTGCCAAAATTCCGTTTTCGGGGTCTGTATAGATACTTTCTTGGGTGTCGTATACCGGGGTAAAGTTCAACTCACCAAACTTGACCGCCTCGCTGTAGGGAACATCGCCCCACATATCCGTAAGTTGTGAAAAAAGATAGCTTCTCATAATTTCGGCGACACCATCATAAGCATCATTGTATCCCGGAAGGGTTTTCATAGATTCAAGATCCGTGAGCAACCCGTATATCAAGTTCCAATAGCCACTGTTACCGCCGAGTTCGTATCGGTCGATTCGTTCAAACTCAACATCCGCATTAAATTGTGCCAAGTAATTGTTGAGCCTCAACCCCTGATTATACGTATTTTCATTGGTTTCGGCGGCAATTACGTTGGTCAAGAGAAACTCGGGACTAACTTCTTGCGGTGCGTTCGGGTTATCGTTTATGGAATCAAAGTCGTTCGTACAATTCGAAGTGAAGAGCACGACTAAGAAGATTAAAATCAGTTGTATATTTTTCATCGCTATTTCTTAAAAATTTGTCTTTAGGCTAACTCCAAAACTACGGGTGGATGGATACGAAAAATCATCGACACCATACACGATATTACGTTCTTGTAAGGCATTGAGTTCCGGATCAAAATGCGGGTTTTCGGTAAACAACAGGAGGTTGCTTCCAATGAGGCCCACCTTAAGGTTTTCTACCCCAATCGATTTTGCCAATTCTGATGGAAACGTATAGTAAATACTTAACTGTCTCAATTTTACGTAGGAAGCATCGTAAAGCGCACTGGCCTCATTACCCCTATCATAAAAAGCATTGTTAAAGGTACTGGCCGCCACTGCGGTAGTATTGGGCTCATATTGCGGGTTTTCTGCAGTACCCACATTTACCACTCCATCACCCACAACACCGTTTCCGTCCACAAAGGTTGTACTATCGGAACCACCTTCACGACCCAACAACGTTTCTTTTAAAACCCCTGAAGTGCTTCCCAAGGCCTTTATCCTTGATACGATGGTACCTCCTTGGCGCCAGTCGAACAAAATGGTGAAATCGAAGTTTTTATAGGAAAAGCTGTTGTTGAAGCCCAGTGAAAAATCAGGATTGTAGTTGCCCAGTTTTCGTAGGGTACCATCTTGAACGGGCAGGCCATTGGCATCATAAAGGTCTTTGCCATCTATCTGCACAAAACCGGTACCGTACATATCGCCTACCCGACCATCTTCTCGGGCAATGTAGAAAACCGTATTGGAACCACCACTACCAGCGAATACATTGGCTGTGGCCGTAACAAATTGGTCTACACCTTCTGGAAGCTCGGTGACCACACTCCTAAAAGTGCTAAAGTTCAACGATGTGTTCCAAGTAAAATCTGCAGTTTTTACTGGTGATGCACTCAACATTAATTCTAATCCGCGCGTCCTAATTTTACCCCCATTTTCGTTAAAACTGGCAAAACCACTGGAACCGGAAACTGGTCGCGAAATGATTTGGTCCTTACTTACATTCTGGTAGACCGAACCTTCAAACTGAAGCCTACCGTTTAAAAACCAAGACTCAATTCCCGCCTCATAGGCATCCAATCGTTCCGGTCTAAGGTTGGTGTTTTTCAATACCGTTTCATTGGTTACCCTAAAGTTTGAACCGTAATTTCCATTAAACTGAAAAGTCTGTGTATTTTGAAATGGATCGGTATCATTACCTACGGATGCCGCACTCAGTCTAAATTTTAAGAATGAAATGGCATCGGGGAGATCCAAGCTTTTGGAAGCGATGTAGCTTAAACCGGCAGAATAATATCCAAATGAATTGTTCTCCTCTGGCAAGGTGCTGCTCCAATCGTTACGGTAGGTCAAATCAACATATAATTCATTTTGATAGGCGAAATTCGCCGTACCGTAGACACTATTGATTCGCTTGTTGAAATTTTCACTATTACCCAATAATGGCGCCCTTGAATTTGCCAAGGTATAGATTTCAGGCAACGCTAATTGCGAAGCTTCCGAGTAGGCATAATGTATTTTTTGGTCAAGTCTGTTCGCGCCTGCGGAAAGCGCGTAGTCCCAATTTTCATTGATTTTATCATTATACGAAAGAAGTACATCCGTATTCATTTCGGTAAAACGAACGTTGTCCTCCCGATAAGATCCGAACGGATTTGCATTTGTACTTACGGCCCTTCTAAACTCCCTGTTATCATTATAGGTGTCTAGGCCTGTTCTAACTTTAAGGGAAAGATTTTCTGAAAAATCATAAGTAGCGGAGACATTGCCCAAAACACGGTTCTTATTGAAACTATTCGTGTTTTCATAAAGGGTTAAGTACGGGTTGGTCAACCATAAATAGTTGATATCAAAATGTTGCCTCCCTGTTTGTCCGGCCTGCCAATAATCCCTAAGTGCGGCAATATTCGTCTGGCGGCCCGTCCAGTTGAAACCATACAGTACATTCTCGTAACCATAACCCAAATTGGGGCGGTTGCCACTACGGGTATTGATGTAGTTCACAAAAGTATTCACCCTTAAATTCTCACTTAGAATTTGGTCTAGGCTAAGAGCAATTCCGTCGCGTTTAAGGTCTGTGTTTGGGAGGATTCCTTCATTGCGAAGATTGCTATACGAGAGTCGTGCACTGCCCGTTTCTCCCGTGTTGCTGATGGCAATATTATTCTGATAGGTAATCCCTGTGTTAAAAAAATCCCGCACATTGTCAGGTCTGGATACCCATGGGGTGGGTGTTATCGGGGTATATGAACCATCTGGAAAGGTACGGGCAATAACATCGCCTCCACGCACAGGATTACCGTTTATATCTACCGATGGACTATCGAATTGCGGAATCAAAAGGCCTGCATCCAAACGTGGACCATAGCTGCTGATACCACCGTCACCTATTCCTCCGCCTACACCGTTCTGAAATTCATAGTTTCCATTGGAACCCAATCCATAAACATTTTGATAATCAGGCAAGGTGAGCAGTGTTTCAACGGTAAAATTGCTATTGATGCTAACACCAAAACCTTTGGCCCTACTGCCTCTTTTGGTAGTAATCAGTACCACACCATTGGCTGCCCGTGTACCGTACAGCGCCGCGGAACCGGCTCCTTTTAAAATAGAAATGGATTCCACATCGTCTGGACTAAACTCTGAACTTCCATTGCCGTAATCCACTTCCTGTAACGCGCCATTATTTACCAAATCACTGGTAATCTGTTCATTGCTGATGGGTACACCATCTACAACAAATAAGGGTTGGTTGCTACCACTTAGTGAATTCTCTCCTCGAATTACAATTCTTGAGGAAGAGCCAACTCCACTAGACCCGTTGGTAATTTGCACGCCTGCCACTTGACCGGCTAAGCTATTAACTAGATTGGTCTGCGGAACTGTAGTGAGCTTTTCAGAATTTACCGTAGATACCGAGGACACCAAGGCCTGTCTTGCCCTTTCTATCCCTAATGCGGTGACCACTACCTCATCCAATTGCTCCTCCGAAGCGGATAACGTAAGTTGGCTAGGTATAGCCCCATCGACAACTTCAAAATTCAATGTATTAAAACCGATAGAGGAAATTTGGAGCGTAAAATTCTCCGAATCCGTCGTAAGACTGAAGAATCCGTTTTCATCGGTAGTAGTATAATTTTGCGTTCCTTCCTCATAAACAGCAGCGTAAGGAATGGCTTGGTTACTGGCATCTACAATTCTTGAGTTATAGGTCTTTTGTTGTCCGAACAGGGTTAACACAAATAATTGCAATACAGCAATCAGTATTGATTTCATAGGTTCTCTTTAGTTAAATTACTTGAATAGGCAGCGCGTTTTGGAAACGATAACTGCAGAAAAATGTAGTGAAGTAATTAGACTACTGGTGGTGCGCGAAGACCTATATATGAATACCGATCAGAGGATGGCAGAAAATCGTTTAAAATAATAAAGACATTCTTGATGGAAGCAGTAATAGCTTTTAGGTAACGACTTAAAACCGTTCCAGAACTATTTTTGGCATAATAACGTGAGTCCCTAGCAGTATCTATGTCGGTAAGTTCATCTAGAACATTGAACTCGATTTTTTGAGAATCGAAGTAATTCTTTAGACTTTTTTGTAGGGCTGATGTCTGCCAAGGCAGGTCCGAAAATGTTTTTTCATCAAATACATCCCGATTTATTCCCAATAGATAAACACCTCCATCACCAGATGGTCCTACAATTAATTTTTTAGTATGTAATTTTTGTATTGCCTCCTTTAGAAGTTTAACGGTAAGGTCAGGACAATCATTACCAATCGACACTACATTTTTGTAGCCTGCATCAAATAGCTTTTGAAAGGCGTTGGTTAAACGTGTGGAAAAATCAGCCCCAGTTTGGTGGTGTTCATCGACCCAAAAAACATCAACACCACTTTGTTCGGCTAGACTTCTAGTTTGGCCAATTAGAATGTTGAAAAAAGCAGTGTTTTCCTTTCTGAAATTCTTATTAAAAATGTGTTTTCTTTCTATTTCCTTCTCCGCAGAAAGGGAAAAAACCAATAAAGCAGTATCTTTTTGATTTAATTTCATTTAAACACAATCCTATGGCAAAATTCCAAGATTCCTAAAGTAGAACTTTTATTTGGACGAAAATAATTTATACTACTTACGAAGCTTTTAAAAAAAGGTTTTAACCAGACCAAAAAAATCTCTGGTTAAATTGTTAAACCTGAAAACTAGCGCCGAAATTAAGTGTTTTTCTTCCCAAAATATAATATTTTTCCTATACAAATAGTGAATTTATAGTAACGGGATACCAATGAACATCAAAAAGAAAGCCAACCCAATGATAAGTCAGTCGTTTTTTAGTTTGACAAGTAAAACAGAATTGACTTCTCGGTACTTTACCAAAAATAGTCCCTTTCTAGGTTCTATTAAAATTTGACAGTTTCCGTTTAACACCATCTACTAATTTAAAAATTGCCCTACAACACTTAAATTTATATTTAATTGAATCTATCCAACAAAAACCCGTATAATTGAGGTCAAAATTCACCCAATCATTCAAAAAAAAGGTTTCTCCTTTGTGAAGACCTAACGTCATATGATTCAAATCAACCAACTATCCAAAAAGTACAAGAATGCGGAACATTATTCCGTTTCCAATTTGGATTTGGAAATGGTGGCAGGTGAAATTTTCGGACTGTTGGGACCAAATGGTGCCGGTAAAACTACCCTGATTTCTATACTTAGTTCCCTTTTGAAACCATCTTCCGGTTCATTTAGCATTGCCGGACTCAACTATGTTGATAATAAAAAAGAACTACAACAACTTATAGGAATCGTACCCCAAGAATATGCCTTATACCCTACATTGACCGCAGTGGAAAATCTCACCTATTTTGGTAGCATGTACGGTCTAGAGGGTAAAGAGCTTCAAGAAAAAATCATTGAAAACTTGAAAATTTTAGGGTTGGATGCCTTTTCAGAAAAGAAGATAAAATCCTTTTCTGGGGGCATGAAAAGAAGGGTCAACCTCATCGCAGGTATTTTGCACCATCCAAAAGTTTTGTTTTTGGATGAGCCTACTGTCGGTGTGGACGTACAATCCAAAACCGTAATCATAGATTATTTAAAAAAACTTAATAAGGAGGGCACTACCATAGTGTATACCTCTCACCACCTGAACGAGGCGGAACATTTTTGTACCCGCGTGGGAATTATAGACCACGGAAAGTTGATAGGGCTAGGAACCCCAAAAGAATTGATTTCACGCCAGGAAAATGCCCAACATTTGGAGGATGTTTTTTTAGCATTGACGGGAAAAGCACTACGCGACTATGCATAAACTGTGGCAATCCGCATACAAGGAGTTTTTACTATTGACCAGAGATATAGGAGGTTTGGCGGTTCTTTTTTTAATGCCCTTGCTGCTCGTTATTACTATTACAATAATACAGGATAATACATTTAAAACTATTCAAGAGAATAAGATTCCAATTTTATTGGTGGACTTGGACCAAGGTGAAGTTTCCAAGCAGGTCATGGACAACTTAGGCGCATCCAAACTCTTTGAAGTTATTCATCAGAGCGATGAAAACGATGCGCAGGAATTGGTTCAAAAAGGGGATTATCAATTGGCCATTGTCTTGCCAAAAAACCTTTCGAATGATTTAAGCTTAAAAATAAACCAAAACGTAAAAGGTATCCTTGCAAAGTTTGGGGTTGAAGAGGACACTTTACAAACCGCTGAAAACGTAGAAAAAAAAGAAATTCGGCTTTATTTTGATCCGGTCACCCAGCAATCCTTTAAAAGCTCGGTTCGGAACAATATTGACAGAATGATTTCCCAAATTGAAAGTCAATCTATCTATAAGGCTTTTCAAGAAGAATTGGGCGAAGATGAATCCGAAACCCTTTTTGATACCGAAAGTTTTATAACCTTTACGGAAATCATCCCCAACACCGAGAAACAAGCGACGATCCCCAATTCTACCCAACATAACATTCCAGCGTGGACCTTGTTCGCCATCTTTTTCATCATTCTCCCCTTGTCCATCAACATGGTCAATGAGAAGAATCAAGGCACTTTTATTCGCCTACGCACCCAGCCCGTGCCCTATGCCATAGTATTGGGTGGTAAAGCGATTGTCTTTTTAGTGGTTTCATTACTTCAGTTTGCGTTAATGTTGTTGGTAGGAGTTTATCTTTTTCCGATACTTGGTTTGCCGCGGTTGGAAGTTTCAGGAAGATTGCCGCTTTTATTTGTGGTTGCGTTTTTTGCAGGACTGGCTGCTGTAGGGCTCGGTCTATTATTAGGAACCATTGCCAAGTCCCAGGAGCAATCGGCACCTTTTGGTGCAACCTTTGTGGTAATATTGGCCGCTATTGGCGGGGTTTGGGTACCCGTTTTCGCCATGCCCAATTTTATGCAGGTCATTTCCAATCTATCTCCAATGAATTGGGGTCTAAATGCCTTTTATGATGTATTTTTGCGGAACGTGGGGTTATTAGAAATAGTTCCAGAAATTTCGTTACTATTTTTGTTTTTCCTTGCCACAACACTAATTGCCATATTCTATAATGATAGAAAAAATTCAGTCTAAAGAGATTAGTTTCACTAGTGAAGTCCGGGTTCGGTTTACCGAGACCGACCCTTTGGGAATCGTATGGCATGGTAATTATATCCAATATTTTGAGGATGGCAGGGAAGCCTTTGGGCGGCACCATGGCATATCCTATTTGGACCAAAAAAAACATAATTTTTCTACCCCAATAGTTAAATCAACTTGTGAGCATAAACTGCCGTTAAAATACGGGGATGTTGCCAAAATAAAGACCACCTACGTGGATACCCCGGCAGCCAAAATGATCTTTAACTATGAAATTCTAAATCCTGAAGGAAAAGTAGTGTGCACAGGACAAACCATACAAGTCTTTGTTGAGCTCCACGGCGAACTTTCTTTGGTAATTCCAGAGTTCTTTATAAACTGGAAGAAAAAAGTTGGACTGTTGGATGAGTGAGGTTTTTTTATCACATAATAATATTGTTTCATCTTTTGGATTTGATAGTGCATCGGCCATAGAAAATATTAAAAATGAAATTTCCGGTCTCAATTTGGTGACCGATACGAGTATTCTTCCCAATCCCTTTTATACATCCATAATGGACCAGAAAGCACTGGGAAAGAAATACCAACAATTAGAACCAAAGGAAAAACATACCCGTTTAGAGCAAATGCTATTGGTTTCGCTAGCGGAAACGATTTCCAAATCCGGGGTTTCATTAACGGAAAGGGTGGGACTACTGATTTCCACAACCAAAGGAAATATTGATGTTTTGGAGGAAAAAAATCCTTTCCCAAAAGAAAGGGCGTATTTGGGGACACTAGGTAAAAAGATAAAGTCATTTTTCGGATTAAAAAATGAGGCCATCGTTCTTTCCAATGCATGCGTTTCAGGAGTCTTAGCAGTCGCAGTGGCTAAAAGACTCATTTTACAGGGAACTTATGACCATGTTTTTGTTGTAGGTGGAGATTTGGTTACACAATTTATACTTTCAGGATTTAATGCCTTCCAAGCCCTAAGCGATGAGCCTTGCCGACCGTATTGCAAAACAAGATCGGGTATTAATATTGGGGAAGTAGCCGTTAGTGCTTTAGTAACAAAGGACAAAAAAAACCTAACATCGGAGTCTGTAAAAATAGTTGGGGAAGCCTCTTGTAACGATGCCAATCACATTTCTGGCCCATCAAGAACTGGAGAAGGCTTATTTAGAAGCATAAATTCTGCCATGAACCAGGCTGAATTGGTTCCTAGCGATATTGACTACATTTCCGCACATGGTACGGCAACCCTTTTTAATGATGAAATGGAAGCCATTGCGTTCAATAGGGCAGGTCTTGATTCCACTCCGTTAAACAGTCTAAAAGGGTATTTTGGGCACACCCTTGGCGCATCGGGATTATTGGAAACTATAATCGGGATGCATTCCTTACATCAGAATACACTATTCGCATCTAAAGGGTTTCAAAAACTCGGTGTTTCCATGCCGTTGAACGTCATCAAAAAAACAACCATGAAAAATAGCGATACCTTTTTAAAGACTGCTTCGGGGTTTGGTGGATGTAATACGGCAGTGATTTTTCAAAAAGTTTAATAGAATCGTCTTAAATTCGCCCTTTAAAATTTGTTTAAGAAAAAGTAGATGTCAAAAAAGAACATAAAGGCTATAGACGCGTTGCAGGAAGCGCAGAAAATAGCTTTTGCGCCCTTTGTATTTCAAACCACCGTTTCCCTAAAAAAATTGGGAGCGTTCGACTATATTTTTGCGAACAATGCGAAAGGAGGTGTCACCCTTCCAGAAATTTCAGAAGCATTGTCCATTAGCGAATATGGGCTTAGCGTTTTGTTGGAGATTGCTGAAAGCGCGGATATTGTTAGCAAGGATGACAATGGCCGATATGAGTTGACCAAAATCGGCTATTTTTTGAGTTACAATCCCATGACAGAGGTAAACATTAATTTCACCAATGATGTTTGCTATCAGGGTCTTTTTCACCTGAACGATGCCATTAAAGAAGGGAAACCTTCCGGTTTAAAAGAATTTGGTGATTGGAAGACCATCTACGAAGGCCTATCCAAATTACCCCCACAAATACAAAAATCTTGGTTCGACTTTGATCACTTTTATTCGGATGGAATTTTTGAGGAAGCTCTGGAGATTGTATTCAGGAGCAAACCAAAGCTTTTATTCGACATAGGGGGGAATACGGGAAAATTTGCCATTCAGTGTTGCACTTATAATGCCGATATCAATATTCGAATATTCGACCTGCCCGGACAGTTGAAAAAGGCGTTGGAAAACACAGCTGCCAAGGGTTTTGGGGACAGGGTAAGCGGAACAGAAATAGACTGGCTATCTGAAAATCCAATAATTCCCACAGGCGCCGATACGATTTGGATGAGTCAGTTCTTGGACTGTTTCTCAAAGGAAGAAATCCTAAAAATCCTATCAACTGCCGTAAATGCAATGGACGAAAGTACCGAACTAATTATTATTGAAACCTACACGGACCGTCAAAAATTCGGTAATGCTAAATTTACGCTAGAAGCAACTTCATTATATTTTACCGCCTTGGCAAACGGTAACAGTAAAATGTATAAAGCAACGGAGCTGATTGGTTTGGTCAACGATGCAGGAATGGAAGTTAAGGAGGATATCAGTCTTGGCGAATTCCATACTTTGTTTGTATGCAAAAAGAAATAATCCATTTGGAAAACCCATATTACATACAGGATTTTTGTCATATCCAAAACGGAGTTATCTCGGTAAACGGCATGCCTATTTTTGAAAGTTCCGAGACCGATTTTAATAGCGTTATCAAATTGGCCTATAAAAAACTAGCTGTTGATTATTCCAAATTCTTTAAAATGGATAATCTTAGCAAATTGGCATTTCTTGCAGCGAACGCCCTTCTTAAAAACGAAGCGGAAAAGAATATTGCCCTTTTATTTTCGAACCGGGCATCAAGTTTGGATACCGATCGAAAGCATCAACAATCCATTCAAGACGCAACACAATATTATCCAAGTCCGTCTGTTTTTGTATATACTTTGCCTAATATTTGTCTGGGGGAAATCAGCATTAAACACCAGCTTTTTTCCGAGAATAGTTTTTTTATATTTGAGGAATTTTCCCCTACCATTATGCATTCATACGCAACGGAATTGATTAAGGCAGAAAAAGCCGAAAAAGCCCTTTGTGGATGGGTAGACTTGGACAACGGAAAATATGAGGCATTTTTGTATGTTGTGGCAAAGAAGGGTACTTTTGTGCATTCTATTGCCGAAATAAACCGATTATATCAGACCTAATGAGCGATTTAAAACTAGAACTAAAAGAAAAGATTATTGAGCAACTGAACTTGGAGGATGTATCCGTAGATGAGATTGCCGACAACGACCCGCTTTTTGGTGATGGTCTTGGACTGGATTCCATAGATGCTTTGGAACTTATAGTGATGTTGGACAAGGACTACGGGATAAAATTGGCAGATCCAAAAGAAGGTAGGAAAATCTTTGAATCCATTGATTCTATGGCCGCCTATATTAGGGCTAACAAGGCTTAAGTCATCACATACCTCTAAAAGTTCCTTATATTAGAAATAGGCGATACCCTTAGTTAAATAAATACATGAGTCAAGGAGTTGCGATTACTGGAATGGGGTTAATTTCGGCTATTGGAAACAATGTTGATGAAAATTTCGCATCCTTAATTTCCAATCGCATAGGCATCTCGCAGATTACCCAAATAAATACCGTGCATGCGGACGAAATTATGGTAGGTGAGGTTCCCGTTACCAATGACGAACTGGAAGCTCAACTACAGCTTCCCAAAAACATGTATTCCCGTACTCCCCTTTTAGGAATTCTGGCAGCAAAAGAAGCTTTGGCCAATGCTGGGATTTCAGATGTTAACGACTACAGGACTGGATTAATTTCCGGAACTACCGTGGGCGGTATGGACAAGGCAGAACAATATTTCTACGAATATTTTGAAAACGATACGCACTGGAATCACATCAATGCGCTTCATGCGGGGGACTCAACCCAAAAAATTGCAGACGCCATAGGTCTGCACAAAAGTTTTGTCACTACCATTAGCACCGCATGTTCTTCTGCAGCGAATGCTATGATAATGGGTGCAAGGATGATAAAATCGGGAGAACTGGACCGTGTTATCGTAGGCGGTTCGGACTGCCTTTCCAAGTTTACCATCAACGGTTTTAAAACTTTGATGATCCTGTCCGATACCCACAACACTCCTTTTGATGAAAACCGAAAAGGATTAAATCTAGGGGAAGCAGCAGCATTTCTAATTTTAGAATCGGATAAAATCGTTTCAGAGAAAAATCGAAAGGTCCTCGGGTATTTAAAAGGATATGGAAACTCCAACGATGCTTACCATCAAACAGCATCATCCGAAAATGGTGATGGGGCAGTTTTGGCAATGGAAAAAGCGTTTAAAGTTGCTGGAATTTCACCTGAAGATATCGACTATATTAATGCCCATGGAACGGCAACACCCAATAACGACTTATCCGAAGGTAGGGCACTTATTCGTGTGTTTGGGGATAACGTACCCGATTTTAGTTCCACAAAGGCCTTCACCGGTCATACATTGGCAGTTGCAGGTGGTGTTGAAGCCATATACTCCATTTTGGCGCTGCAACATAATGTGGTGTACCCCAACCTGAATTTTAAAACTCCTATGAAGGAGTTTAATTTGGTACCACAAACTGAATTAAAGCATAAAGAAATCAGCACAGTATTATCGAACTCCTTTGGTTTTGGAGGCAATTGTTCTACCTTGATATTTTCCAAAGAAGCATGAAAAAATCGGTTTACATCAATAGTATAGGTTCTGTTTCGGTGCAGCGAACATTTGATGAATCGGAATTTTTGGAAGAAATTATTTCGTACAACGATACTACCTTAAAAGTCGTAGACCCGGATTATAAAGCCTTTATCCCTCCAGCCGCGGCAAGAAGGATGGCGAAGGGGATTAAAATGAGTACGGTTAGTTCCCAAACTGCCTTAAAAGAGGCCGGGTTGGAAAACGTAGACGCCATAATCGTTGGAACCGGACTTGGATGTCTGGGCGACTCCGAAAAGTTTGTGAGCGATATTATTGACAATGACGAGCAATACTTGACACCAACTCGTTTTATTCAATCATCACATAATACGGTAGCGGGGCAAATTGCCTTAGCCATGGGTTGTAAGGGCTATAATTTCACCTATGTACATTCCAGTGTTTCCTTTGAATCCTGTTTATGGGATGCCAAACTACAACTGGAAATGGACGAGGCCAATCATATTTTGGTAGGTGGCGTAGACGAAATGGTAAAACACCATGTAGATACGCACCGTCTTATTGGCCATATCAAAGAAGAGCCAACTGCCATGGAAAATGTTTTAGAATCGGGCACCAAGGGTTGTGTTGTGGCGGAAGGTGCACACTTTTTTGTACTATCTAACCAAAAACAGGATACTACCTATTCCAAATTAGTAGGAATTCGCACATACAATACCTTATCCAAATCTCAGGTTCCCGAGACTATTATATCATTTTTAAAAGCTATTGATGTTGACCTAGCTGATATTGACGCAGTCATTATGGGCAACAATGGAGATGTGGAATTTGATGATTATTATACCGAGCTGGGTGAAACACTTCTTTCCGAAACTCCCCAATTAGTTTACAAACATCTGTCTGGCGAGTTTGACACCGCTAGCGGTTTTGCGTTCTGGCTTGCCAACAAAATTCTAAAAACCCAGACCGTACCCGAAATCCTTAAATTGAATGCTAAAAAAGTTGCTTCGCCAAAAACAATTCTTATTTACAACCAATATAGAGGTAAAAACCACAGTCTAGTCCTGCTCCAAAAATGCTAAGGCGCAAGAACATAAATGCACTTGCACTCGCTTTCCTTATTTTATGGATTTTGTTGAGCTTATTTTTTCCAATTTCTTGGTGGTTTATACCAATTTTAGTCTTTGTATGGTTTGCGGTTACGCTTTGTGGTTCGTTTCTGATCCAATGGAATTACCACTACCCTTCCCTACATTCCAACAAGAATAGTGCATCACCAATTGTGTCGCTAACTTTTGATGACGGACCCAATCCAGAGTTCACCCCAAAGGTTTTGGATTTATTGAAACAACATAACGCTAAGGCAACTTTCTTTTGTATCGGGAAAAATATAGAAGAACATCCGGAAATTTTTAAGAAAATTATTTCCGATGGGCATACCGTTGGCAACCACACCTATTCCCACTCCAAGTCTTTTGGGTTTTTTGGTTCGGAGAAAGTGGTGGGGGAACTACAGGAAACCAATAAGCTCGTCTTTGAAAGCACTGGATTAAGAATGAACCTCTACCGACCAGCTTTTGGCGTGACCAATCCAAGCATTGAAAAAGCGATCAAAAAATTAAATCTCAATTCCATTGGGTGGAACGTACGTTCATTGGATACCACCCCAAGAACTGCAAAAATGGTCCTTCATCGCATCACCTCCAAGATTTCAAACGGTGATGTTGTACTGTTACATGATACCAGCGAGAAAACTATACTTGTTTTGGAACGGTTATTGTTATTTTTGAAGGAGAAAAAATTACAGTCGGTCACTGTAGACCAACTGTTGCAGCTAAAGGCTTATGCATAAACTTACAGTGTTTCTTTTCTTTGTTACCGGTAGTCTTCTTGCTCAGGTAAAAATGAGTATGGAAGAAGCGGCATCCCTACGAAATACGGTAAAGGAAAAATCAGCTTCTACCAAAACGATAAGCAGTGACTTTGTGCAATACAAACACTTGGATTTTCTTTCAAACGATATTGAGTCCAAAGGAAAATTGGCTTTTAAAGCTCCGGATAATATAAAATGGGAATACACCTCCCCTTTTGCCTATTCCATTCTTTTTAAGGACGACAAGCTCTTTATTGATGATGCAGGAAATAAAAGGAACATGGATTTGGGCTCCAACAAGGTATTCAAACAATTGAGTCAACTAATAGCAGCAAGTATTAGTGGCAACATGTTTATTTCTGAACAATTTGATATTGCCTATTTTAAGGATAAAAACGACTATTTGGTTCATTTTTCACCAAAGGACACCCAGTTTTCCGAGTTTATAAAAGCATTTCACATCACCTTTTCACCCCAAGGGGAGGTCTTGGAAGTAAAGATGATAGAACCAAGCGACGACTACACGCAAATTGTTTTCATCAATAGAATCGAGAACCAATCCATCCCAGATGCGGTTTTTGCTCAGTAGTTTAGTTTTAGTCTTACTAGGATGTACTTCCTATCCCAAGAAAATGGGGTATTCCAAAATAGCTACTAATCAGGAGACGATAATTAATCCCTACTTTTCAGATAGTTCTAAAGACTATATCTATAAGACTAGCATCGATGCTTTTTCAAATCATTTTGGTGGGATTTTGGTCATAAAAAAAATTGATGACCAAAAATCATCGTGTTGTTTTTACCACAGAAATGGGAAACACCATTTTTGATTTTTCCTTTGAGGGCAATGATTTTAAGGTAAATAGAATTATAAAGCAGCTGGACAAGCAATTGCTGATCAACATACTCAAGAAAGATTTTGGAGCTTTGATCAAAGAAAACCTCTCCCCGGAGGAAACCTATACAACCATAGATGAAGAAATAAAAAAAGTTCAGCTAGATAAGAAATCCTACTTTTACACTTTCAATAATTCGCGATTAACAACCATTTCGCGAGTTGGAAATCAAAAAGAAAAAGTTGTCTTTGAGTTTTCCGAAATTAATGGTGACCTTGCAAATCAGATTAAGATTATCCATAAAAACATCAATCTTAAGATTGAATTAACGGCCATATAAATGAAGCGGAATGTTATAGTTTTATTCGCCTTAGCTTTATTGTTGTCATGGAATGGGCTGGCTCAGGCAAGACCCGGGATCAAGCTAGGTCTTAATAGTTCAAATATTAGCAAAACCCGCCTGGATAGCAAAACGGGGTTATATGTTGGCGGAATTATAGATATTCCATTTTCCGATTATTACGCCTTACAGCCAGAAATTTTCTATTCATCACAGGGTGGAAGCTCCAATTCCCCCGATTATGGAGATGTAGAGATAAGCTATCTGTCTTTAGCGGCGGCCAATAAATTTTATGTTGGCCCCAACAAAGGATTTCATTTCGTTTTAGGGGCAGGATTGGATGTAAATCTCAAAAACAATTTTGTCAATCTTTTTAATGGTGATGGAGACGGGGAAATATCACCTTTTGACGTGGTCGTTTTTGGTGGAATTGGATATGAATTTAATTTCGGACTAATTTTGGAAGCGCGCTATAAACAAGGTACTGTGAGTGTGGACTTTTTTGGAGCGGATGACTTATACGAAGAGGACGGCAGCAATTTAAACGGTGTTTTTCAGATTGGCGCAGCCTATAAATTTAAACTTTGACTATGTTGATAGATGGATTATATGAAATAACGGCATTCAATCATGAAGCTGCTGAAGTTTCGGCAACCTTAAAGCTGAACAAGAACCATGTGATTTTTGACGGGCACTTTCCCGGTCATCCCGTTTTACCAGGAGTTTGTGTTATTCAGATGGTAAAAGAACTTACCGAAAAAGCTTTGGATAAATCGTTATTACTAACGGTCGCATCAAACGTGAAATTCATGGCCGTAATAAATCCGGAAAAAAATGATACCATAGACTTTAATCTAGAACTTACAGAGGTTGATGGTGAAACAAAGGTTAAAAATAGTGTGCATTTTGAGGATACCTTGGCACTAAAATTGAACGCTACTTTCAAAAACGTAGCTAAATGAAATCCATTTTAATCTTACTTCTTAGCATTTTGTTAGTAGGGATTGATATTTCCGAACTACGTGAAATGTATCCAAAAGCGAGCAGCGATGTTGAAATAGCGAATAATTTATACGACCAACTCTCCGGCGTTTCTTTAACCGATAATCCCAAATTGAGGGCTTATAAGGGTGCTATATTATCCTTGAAGGCAAAGAATGCCAAAACCATTAAGGACAAAAAAATGTATTTTCAAGAGGGTGTTCAATTTCTTGAAACTGCGGTCAAAACTGCTCCAGCGGATATTGAAATACGATACTTGAGGCTAACCGTCCAAGAACATGCTCCAAAGATTGTGAAGTACAACAAAAATATTGAAGAGGACAAAAGCTTCATTGTTGCACACTATGGAAAAACAAAAGATGCGAAACTTAAAGCAAGTATCAAATCTTACGTAGCGGATTCATCCCTATTTACGGATGAAGAGAGGTTGTCCTTTTAAGCATGACCTAATGTTTATATTTGTGGTTTAGACGAACAATTTTAGTTAGCAATATACGTGGCGCAAACAAGAGAATCTATACAGGATAGAATGCAAAAATTGCGCTGTTGTGTTATTGTCCCAACCTACAACAATTCTAAAACACTTCCCAAGGTATTAAATGGGGTTTTAGAGCACACTTCTAACATAATAGTCGTAAACGACGGTGCCACAGATGATACTCCCATGGTTTTAGAAGGGTATCCAAAAATTTTACAGGTTCATTTGCCTGAGAATAAGGGCAAGGGTAATGCCTTAAAAATCGGTTTCAAAACCGCCCTCCAGAATACTTATGATTTCGCCATAACCATAGATTCCGATGGTCAGCACTTTCCAGAGGATATGGTAGTTTTTCTTGATGCCTTAGAAGAAGAGGCTACCAAAAATGTACTTTACATTGGTGCACGAAATATGGAACAGTCGGATGTGCCAGGTAAAAGTAGCTTTGGAAATAAATTTTCCAATTTTTGGTTCTGGTTTGAAACCGGAAATTGGCTTGCGGACACCCAATGTGGCTATCGCTTATATCCGTTAAGAGAAATCGAAAAGTTAAAGCTGCTCACTCCAAAATTCGAGTTTGAGATAGAGGTTATAGTTAAGGCAGCTTGGAGCGGGACTTTGGTTAAAAATGTCCCTGTCAAGATTATTTATGATGATAAGGAAAGGGTCTCCCACTTTAGGACTGTGCCGGATTTTACCCGTATCAGCATATTGAATACCTGGTTTGTTCTAGTCGCTATTTTTTACATTAAACCACGGGATTTTTATCGTAGAATAAAACAGAAAGGGATTAAAAAATTCCTTATGGAAGATGTCTTGGGAAGTAACGATTCCCCATCAAAAAAAGCACTTTCCATTGCATTGGGTATTTTCATAGGATTGAGTCCATTTTGGGGGCTACACACATTACTTGTGCTGTTTTTGTCCTTTTTGTTTAAACTCAACAAACCCATAGCATTCGCCTTTTCCAATATAAGTTTGCCGCCTTTTATCCCCTTTATAATTTTCTTTAGCCTTCACATAGGAAATTGGGTATTGGGGGAACAACTCTCTTTTTCGTTGGAGAACATGACTTCTGATTTTGATTTTCTCACCAACCTTAAAACCTACGTAATAGGCAGTTTTTTATTGGCCGTTTCAGGTGCCTTAATTTTCGGGGGAATAGGCTATCTTACCCTTACTTTTTTCGGGAAGCGGAAAATGGCCGTAAACAATGGGTGATTTTTTCTTTAAAATATACCAGCTAATTGACTAAGCGTAAGGGCGTAAGCGTACTGTTACTACTATTGCTAGTTGCTGGGCTTTCACTACTTGCTTTCAATGTTCGTTTTGAGGATGATATTACTGCTTTGATTCCTGCCAATGAGGAAACGGAACGTGTCCAGAAGGTCCTAAAATCCATCTCCTTTACGGATAAGATTATTGTAAATATTGAAAAATCCAAAAACGCCTCCGTTGATGAACTTACGCAGTATGCATCAGATTTTGTGGATAGCATCCAGAAAAACTATCCCTCCTACATCAAAGATATCCAGGGAAGAGTAGACGACACTGAAATCCTTAAAACCTTTGATTTTGTCTATGACCATCTACCCCTCTTTTTAGAGCCAGAAGACTATAAAATTATTGATCAAAAGTTAAAAAAGGATAGTGTACAGGCCCAGATGGGTCAGAACTACAGAACATTAATTTCACCTTCTGGGATTGTTTCCAAGAAGAGTATTCTAAAGGATCCTTTAGGGCTTTCTTTCATCGCTCTTAAAAGATTGCAAAAATTAGGAATCGCAGAAGATTTCAAACTAAAGAACGGTTTTTTGGTGAACAAAGAAGAGACAAATATTCTGCTGTTCATAACACCCACTTTTCCTTCTAGTGCAACTGTTGAAAACAAACCACTTTCAGACGGACTTTATGCAATTGAAAAAAACCTTAATGAATCTTTCCAAGGCAAAATACAAACCAGCTTTTTTGGTGCGGCCATGGTGGCCGTGGCCAATGCCGGTCAAGTAAAAAATGATATCCAATTTACGGTGAGCATTGCCATGACGCTATTGATTATCTTGCTCATACTCTTTTATAAAAAGCTCACCCTTCCCCTTATTTTATTTGCCCCTACTATTTTCGGGGCGCTTTTGGCCATGGCGCTTTTATCGCTGATACGGCCCCATATTTCGGCTATATCATTGGGCATAGGAGCTATATTATTGGGTGTGACCTTGGATTATGCTTTGCATATTCTTACCCATATCAGAAACGGAAGTCCAATTGCCAAACTTTATGATGAAGTAGCTCCGGCGATTTTAATGAGCAGTCTTACCACGGCATCCGCCTTTTTATGTTTGCTGTTCTTAGATTCTCAAGCATTACAGGATCTTGGCATTTTCGCCGCGGTAAGTGTCACCGGTTCTTCTACGTTTGCCCTGTTGTTTATTCCCCAAGTGTATCGGCACAAAAAAGTAAACGCACATAAACGAACGATTCTGGACCGTTTAGCGGAGATTGAACTTCATAAAAATAACTGGGCCCTGGGTCTACTGATTTTAGTCTGTGTGATTAGTTGTTTTACGTATAACCATGTTGTTTTCAATCAGGATATTGGCAAATTGAACTATGAATCCGAGGCGTTGATAGCGGCAAGGGAAAAGCTTGAAAAGCTAACCGACATAGAATCCACATCGTATTATTTATCAACCTACGGAGAAAACCCGGAACTAGTGTTGCAAAGAAACGATGCTATTCATCAGGAACTAATTGAATTAAAGAAGGAAGATATACTCGTAAATTTCACTTCCGTGGGAAGTTTGGTACGCTCAAAACAATCACAAGAGGAGAAAATACACTTTTGGAATGCGTTTTGGAAACAACAAACCGTTGATAGCCTTCAACAAAACGTGACCGAATACGGAACTGAACTCGGTTTTAAGAAAGGAACCTTCACGCCATTTTACGAGTGGTTGCAGACCGATTTCAATTCCTTAAGTATTTCAGATTTTGAGCAAATTCCCGCGCTTTCAACAAAAGATTACATTACTACGGACGAAAATGGAACCACCATTACTTCCTTATTAAAGTTGGAAGAGAACAATTTAACTGTTGTGGAATACAGATTCAAGGATACTCCAAATACACTCCTTATCAACAGAAAACAGGTAAACGAATCCTTTCTTGGCACGCTAAAAAATGATTTCAATAAATTACTTGTGTATTCCTTACTGGTAGTTTTACTTATCCTTTTGGTATTCTACCGAAGTCTATCATTAACCTTGGTTACGGCTATACCCATTTTCTTGACCTGGTTTCTGACCGTTGGTCTTATGGGGCTTTTTAAAATGGAGTTCAACATTTTTAATATTATCATTTGTAGCTTCATTTTTGGACTGGGGGTAGATTACAGCATTTTTATTACCAATGGCCTTTTGCATGAATATAGGACTGGAGAAAAAATCATCGCATCGCACAGGACTTCCATAATCCTCTCTGTGATTACTACTATTGCGGGAGTGGGAGTGATGATTTTTGCCAAGCATCCTGTGCTTTATACAATTTCCAAGGTTTCGTTGATAGGTATTTTTACTGCCGGATTTGTTGCTTTTACACTACAACCATTGCTTTTTAGGCTTTTTATAGGCAATACTGCAAAGAGACCTATTTCACTGCGCTATTTTGTGCATTCTACGTTGTCCTTCTTTTATTTTGGTCTCAGTGGTTTTCTCTTTTCCGTTTATGCTTGGGTGGTCATGAAGCTTAGGCCAAAAAGTGTACATGGAGAGAATTTGACCTTTCATAAAGCGATTTCAAAATTGATGAAATCCGTGTTGTATACGAATCCCTTTGTGAGAAAAGAAGTCCGAAACCCTCACAAAGAGACTTTTGAAAAACCTGCAATGCTGATTGCCAACCACACCTCCTTTCTGGATATTTTATGTTTGGGCATGCTGAAACCAAAAACCATTTTCCTGGTCAACGATTGGGTCTACAACTCGCCCATATTTGGAAGTGCCGCAAAATTGGCCGGAGCGTATCCGGTTTCCGGGGGGATTGAGAACGGGGAAGAATACCTTAGGGAAAAAGTAGCGCAAGGATTTTCCTTAGTGGCGTTTCCGGAAGGTACACGATCAACTTCCAATAAAATAAATCGGTTTCACAAAGGCGCCTTTTACTTGGCCGAACAGTATGGTTTGGATATTCTGCCGGTGCTGATTCATGGAAATTCCGAAGTCCTACCAAAAGGGAGTTTCGTTATTCGTGACGGGCGAATAACCTTGGAAATTTTGCCTAGAATTACTCCTGATAGCACTATTCTTGGTGAGAATTACACGCAACGTGGAAAAGGTGTAGGTACCTATTTCAGAAAAGAATTCAGGCGTTTACGAAATGACATTGAGACCGAAACGTATTGGCATAAAACAATTCTTGAACACTATAGGTACAAGGGGGATGCAACCTACAAACGAGTAAAGGAAGACCTGAAAAAGAATGCATCACTTTATAAATCGATTCTTAATGTACTGGACGAAAAAGAAAGCATCGCCCATATTTCCGAGGATAACGGACAATTGGATTTACTCATAGCATTAGATTCCATTGACCGTAAAATCTACACCTATTTGGAGGACTCCTATGCAAGGGCTATTCTAAAGAACAACTTTCTTACCCAACAGTACAGCAAAATTAGTGTTGTTGATGACGAAACAGCTATATTTTCAAAAGGGGCAAAAACCCTAATTTTAAGTACCAAAAATATTCCGGTAATGGAGTTGAAAAGCTATATCAGCAATGAAATCACTACCTTAATCCTATTAAAATCGGGTCTGGAAGTTGATTTACCGCAAGTTTTGACCCTTAATTTTTCCAGTACTATTCAAAATGATAATTTTATCATACTCATAAAACAGCATTCTTAGTTGAAAACACATTACGACGTTGTAATCATAGGTAGCGGAATGGGAGGATTGGTGGCCGCCAATATCCTCGCCAAGGAGGGACGTAGTGTGTGTGTTTTGGAAAAAAACAATCAGTTTGGAGGAAACCTTCAGACTTTTGTGCGCGAGCGCACCATTTTTGACACCGGTGTGCATTATATAGGGGGACTCTCGGAAGGTCAGAACCTGTATCGCTATTTTGACTATTTGGACATTCTGGACGGACTCCATTTTAAAAAGTTGGATGAAGGGGGATTTGACATCATAACGTTTGATAATGATTCTGTAGCATATCCACATGCCCAAGGTTATGACAATTTTATAGAAGTACTTTCAAAGAAGTTTCCCTCTGAAGAGCAAAACATAAGAGCGTATTGCGAAAAACTCAAGGGAAATATGCCATAAGTTTCCACTTTATAATCTTGAAGAAGGGAAGCCCTATGGCAACGATGCCGAAATTTTTCAACAGTCCGCAAAGGAATACATAGACAGTATCACCACAAACGAAAAGCTAAGGGCAGTTCTCGCAGGGTCCAATTTATTGTATGCCGGGGACCCGGAAAAAACACCACTTTATGTCCATGCCCTTTCTATTAATTCCTATATAGAAAGTGCCTATCGCTGCGCCGACGGCGGCAGCCAAATCACTAAACTTCTGATTCGCAGATTAAAGGAACATGGCGGGGATGCGTATAAACATCAAGAAGTGGTGGATATTCACTGTGAGGACAAGGTGATATCCTCGGTAAAAACAAAAAGTGGTCAAGTAGTATCGGGAGACCTCTTTATTTCCAACATAGAACCAAAGCATACGTTAAGGATGATTGGGGAAGGCCATTTTAGAAAGCCCTATAGCAAGCGTATCCAACAAATGGAAAGCACCATTTCCGCGTTCAGCATTCATATCGTATTAAAACCAAAAACCTTTAAATATCTCAACAAGAATTATTATCATTTTAAGGATTATAAGAGGGTGTGGCAAGGACATAGGTATACCCAGGAAAGTTGGCCGGAAACGTATATGGTCTCCATGGGGGTAAGGAAAAACCAGGATGAATGGGGAGAACAGTTAACGGCCATTACCTACATGCATTATGATGAAGTTAGTCGCTGGGAAGACACATTCAATACCGTTGCGGATAAAAACGAACGCGGTGAAAGCTATGCCGATTTCAAAGAAAAAAAGACTGAGGTTTTCTTGGTAGAATTGGAGAAAAAATTTCCAAATCTTAGGGATTGCATTCAATCTATATATACCTCAACTCCACTCTCCTATCGCGATTATATTGGTTGCAACAAAGGATCTATGTATGGTTATGTGAAGGATGTAAACGACCCCTTAAAATCATTTATATCGCCAAGGACAAAGATTGAAAACCTTTATTTTACAGGCCAGAGTTTGAACATGCACGGCATTTTGGGTGTTACCATAAGTGGTGTCGTTACCTGTTCGGAAATTTTGGGAGGTAACTATTTAATTGATAAAATAACGGAAAGGGATAAAAAGCCTGAAATTATTTAAATGGAAACAATGAGCTGGCTTTTTCACTTTATCTTGAATCTAAAAATTACAAATGGGAACTTTTAAGACATCTCCGGTGCCTGTCTTGGAACAAATTTCCAAAGAGGATTTTATCCGTCACTATTATAAACCGCAAAAACCGGTACTTATAAAAGGATTGACCAAAGGTTGGCCAGCCCACAAAAAATGGACTTTGGATTATATTCAGGGTAAGGCAGGAGACCAAATAGTACCCTTATACAACAACGAACCGGCAAAGGACAAACAAAGTGTTTATGCACCGGTGAAGGAAATGAAATTGGCGGAATACATTGAAATCCTAAAAACCAAACCCACTGACCTTAGGATATTTTTTTACGAAATCTTAAAAAAGATGCCGGAGTTGCTAAATGATTTTGAGTACCCGGATATAGGCCTAAAGTTCTTTAAAAAACTTCCTGCGTTATTTTTTGGAGGCGGACGAATCCAAGGTTTTTATGCATTATGATATCGATTTACCGGACAGTATGCATTTTCATTTTGCAGGACATAAACACGTTACCCTTTTTTCTCCGGAACAAACAAAATACTTGTATCGCGTGCCATATTCCATTCACAATTTGGAATCTATAGATATGGATAATCCCGATTTTGAAAAATATCCAGCATTGCAACACGCAGAAGGACTAACTGCGGAAATGGAACACGGGGATGCGCTTTTTATGCCCAGTGGTTACTGGCACTACATTAAATATTTGGACGGTGGATTTTCAATGACCTTGAGAGCATTGCCAAGGACGCCCAAAGCGATTTGCGAACATGCTTTACAATGTGGTCATTATGCGAAATTTTGATAATTTCACGCGCAAGCACTGGGGGCAAAAATGGCTGGATTATAAAGATGAACTAGCCGTAAAACGAACACATAAAAACTTATGAAATTAACCTCCCTCCTATAAAGGAGGTGACTATGGGAGAGGAAGGTGTTTTTAACCAGCTAAAGGTGATCAAGAAAATTAGACAAATACAACTTAAAACGTTAATTCTTATAGGACTTATAACCTTGGTTCAATCCTGTGGGGTATCCAAATCCTTGAAGGAAAAACCGGCTATCGCCCAATATAAAACTAATATTCCTGAGCGCGAGGCGTTGAACGACTCCACATTTGTGGTGGCCGACAATTTTCTCAGAAAAAACAAACAGGGACTTTGGGAATTGTATGTGGACGGTAATCCGTTGGAACTAGGATTAAAGACAGGAATGCTTACCCAAGAACTTTTTAACGAACAGGAGGATATTTTTATCAAAAAAATTGATGAATTGGTACCGTCCAAAGGCTATCAAAATCTGTTACGCAAGTTCCTGGCATGGTTCAACCGGAAAATGTATCTGAACATAGACGAACAATTTAAGACGGAACTCTATGGTATTTCCCAGTATGCCTCCCCAGATTATGATTATGTCGCCAAGCCCTATCAACGGGTCATGTATTTTCACGGGGCACATGATATTGGCCATGCACTTCAGGATTTGGCCCTTGTAGGCTGCTCGTCCTTCGCCGCTTGGGGTAACCAAACAGAGAATGGCAAACTATTGATCGGTCGTAATTTCGATTTTTATGCCGGGGATGCGTTCGCCAAAAACAAGATTATAGCCTTTGTGAATCCGGATGAAGGGCACCGTTTTATGTCCGTCACTTGGGGTGGCATGATAGGTGTCGTTTCCGGAATGAATAATCAAGGTCTTACGGTAACTATTAATGCGGGAAAATCGCAATTCCCGTTAATAGCCAAAACCCCGGTTTCATTGGTAACACGAGAGATTCTACAATATGCTTCTACTATTGAGGAGGCCATAGAAATAGCAAAGAAGCGGGAAGTATTTGTTTCCGAATCCATTTTTGTAGGAAGTGCAAAGGACAAGAAAGCCGCCATTATTGAAGTATCACCGAACAATTTCGGGGTTTATGAAGTGGAAAACTCCAACCAACTCATATGTGCCAACCACTTTCAAAGTGCTGCGTACGCCGATGATAAAAAGAATCAGAAGCATATTATTGAAAGTCATTCGCAATATCGTTATGAAAGAATGGAAGAACTGTTGGAAGAAACACCAAAAGTTGATCCAAAAGCTGTAGTGGAAATTTTGCGGGACAGAGAGGGATTGGATGATGCAACTATCGGCTATGGAAATGAAAAAGCATTGAACCAGCTATTGGCACATCACGGAATCGTTTTTCAACCTGAGGACCTTTTAGTTTGGGTCTCAAGCAATCCGTATCAGATGGGCGAATTTGTGGCCTATGATTTAAATGAAATTTTTAAGGAAAATAATCAAAATAAGGCATCGGAAATGATTGCCGAAAGCAATTTAAATATCGCCAAAGACCCATTTTTACAAGACGGAAACTTATAAAAATTACGAACGATATCGGATAGAAAGAGATGAAATTGAATCTGCTATTTCAGAGGAAAAAGCTATCGATAGAAAAAAAATGGATGCGCTGATCGCTTTAAATCCCAATTTTTGGGAAGGTTATTATTTGGCCGGGATTTACAATTACCAAAAGGGTTATGAAGCAGCTGCACTACCCTATTTTTTAGAAGCCCAGAAAAAAGAAATTACCACGGTTCCTGATCGGGAAAATGTAGAACGTTATATTCGCAAAATTAATAAAAGGTAATATGATTCCCGAAATTGAAAAAGCCTCGGCGGAAGCCATACAAAAGCTTCAAGAAGAAAAACTACAGGAACTTGTTACCTACATGGCAACTAACTCCCCTTTTTACAAAAAGCTGTTTAAGGCAGAAAACATAGATTCGTCCAAGATAAAGATCTTGGAAGATTTAACCCAGATTCCTACAACCAGTAAAGAAGATTTACAACAATGCAACGATGATTTTTTTTGTGTTCCGAAAACGGATATTATCGATTTTGTGACTACCTCTGGGACGTTGGGTGACCCAGTAACCATTGGTCTAACAGAATCCGACTTGGAGCGATTGGGATATAACGAAGCCATATCCTTTGCCTGTGCAGGAATAGGTAAGGAGGATATTTTGCAATTGACGACTACCTTGGATAGAAGGTTTATGGCCGGACTAGCCTATTTTTTAGGTGCCCGTAAGTTAGGGGCTGGAATTATTCGCGTGGGCGCAGGAATTCCCGAATTGCAATGGGACACCATCCTAAAGTTTAAACCCAGTTATTTAATCGCCGTACCCTCGTTTTTATTAAAATTGATTGAATATGCGGAAGCGCACAACATCGATTATAAAAATTCCAGTATCAAGGCGGCCGTTTGTATTGGGGAGGCGCTACGAGGTCAGGATATGGAATTGAATACTTTGGGTAAAAAAATAACCTCGCTTTGGGATATCGAATTATTTTCCACCTATGCGTCAACCGAAATGAGTACGGCATTTACGGAGTGTTCCGAGCAACAGGGTGGACATCTGCATCCAGAATTGATCATTGCAGAAATTTTGGACGATAAGGGAAATGAAGTACCCGAAGGTTATCCTGGTGAGCTTACGATAACAACCTTGGGAATAGAAGCAATGCCCCTGCTTCGGTTTAGGACGGGAGATGTAGTGGTTGCGCATAGACTGCCTTGTAAATGTGGAAGAAACACGTTGCGACTTGGACCCGTTTTGGGAAGGAAAAAGCAAATGATAAAATACAAAGGCACCACCCTATATCCTCCCGCAATGGACAATTTGCTGAATGATTTTCCAGAAGTTCAACAGCATATAATTGAAATCTATCACAACGAAATTGGTACAGATGAGATAAAAATTAAAATTGCCGCCGAAAATATATCGGAACAGCTCACGACGGATATTAAAAATCATTTTAGGTCCAAACTTCGTATCTCCCCTAAAATTGAGTTTACCGCTTTGGAAGAAGTATTAACCCTCCAGTCCTCCAAATTGGGCAGAAAACCTATTAAAGTAATCGATAAAAGAGCTTCTTAAATAAAAGCCCCGCATCCTTTTCAAGGATACGGGGCCGTATAGTTTTAATGGCAGCCTATTTGCCTAGCATCAATAATTCATTACAACGTACCTCGGTGATGTAACGTTTCTCGCCCTCCTTGGTCTCATAGGAACGGTGCGTTAATTTTCCCTCAACGGCAACCTGCTTTCCTTTGGTCAAATAGTTCTCTACAATTTCCGCGGTCTTTCCCCATGCCACCACATTGTGCCATTGGGTATCCTCAACTTTTTCACCTTTGGCATTTTTATAGCTATCGGTGGTGGCCAATGAAAATTTAGCCAATTTTGTACCTCCTTCAAGGTTTACAATTTCTGGGTCCTGACCCAAGTTTCCAATCAACTGTACTTTGTTTTTAAGTGCGTTCATACTAATTTGTTTTATCGTTAAACAGTTAATGCTTTATACTGAACTCGTTTCAGTATCTTTTGATTTTGTCTTAAAATATCTTGTGAATTACAATGATTATTCTTTCGACACTGCAAACATAAAACCGACTTCAGAAGTTATTCGGTTGCAAAATAATTACTTTCGTTTGTAATCATTTGTAGTCGTTTAAAAACTTTTATTCTATTGATTATTAATTATTTGAAAAAGTATCACTTTATAATTTTTATTATTTTAATTGTATATAGATGCCGATGTTTTCATAATAAGCTATCCCAATGGCTTCATCTTCGAGGTAATTGAAAAGTTGTGGTAATAACTTGAATTGCATAGTTATTTCTGTTTATTCCATGGTTACATATAAAGAACAACAGAAAAACAAAAAATACTTCGTGTTTCTTAAAGACGGTGTTCCTTTAGGTACGTTCGGGAATCTTAAAAAGATTACGGAGTTTGTAGAAGATGAAAACTTTCCTAGTTATTGGACATTGGTTAGGAAAGAAGATAACCCTTTGGAGTGTGGGGAATATTTAATTTATAAGGTAAAGCATTATTAAGGTACAATACCGTTTTGCCCTAAAATATAATCAATCATCCAAAATCCCATGCCCAATTGATATTCTAGTATATCGACCAAATGTTCATAATCGACACCTTGATTAGGAATAACGATCACGACATGATTAACAATAAAAACAGTATCAATACTTGTTGAAAAAGAGGTTTCTTTTTTAGATCCCGGAATATCTAGTATAATTTTTTCTACTACCTTACACGGGATCTTCATCTACTTATGCTGCTAAGGGAAGTTCTAGTTCGAAATCCTTTAATTTCAAAGCTGGATTACTTTCTACGTCAAAAGAGGGTACTTGAAGTGGTTTCTTTTCCCATTCGAAACTTTTTAACGCTTCGTCCAAAGTATTGTTGGTAATATGGATGTTAAAGAACAATGTTAGGTTTTTTTGAAAATCACTAAAAGCCTCCCCTTTGTTCTTTGGAGAATAACCAAGAACTTTCAATGCAGGACAAAAAATAGTACTGGACCTACCATCTTGTTTAGACGCAACCCCTAAATTTTTGACACTGATAATAATTTTATCATCACGTCTCTTGATATGAATACTAGACTTTATTGTCATTGTCTTACGATTAAGTTACTTTTTGTTGGTTGTATTGTTTATATAATGCAATATTGCAACCAACCTACAATATTACTATAATATATAACAATTTCGTTATATGTTTCGATACTTAAAATCTATAGTGTCATACTGTAATTATAGTTTTTTAGTATCAAACACCCTTGTTTTTAAGTCGTGATTCTTTATTTAAAATTACATCCTTTTTAAATAACGTATTAATCCAAATTCTGTTTTATTTGACCCAATATTTTTTAAATCATTATTGTGGTAAATTCTTGATAGGTGCTAATACTTCTCCTTGGTAAAGGAAAACTAATCCTTTTTAAATCCTCTATTAAATAATCGGTGCTGTCCATTTGTATTTTTTTTATTTTATTTTACTCGCCCACATTGTATATAGATGCCTATAGTTCCCTTTGTATACATCTTTTCGCTATCTTAATACTGCATTTTAAATTAGGATTATGAGTAAAGATTTAATGGTCGTAGACAATCCATCCGCCAAACAATACGAGGCCAAAGTAGAAGGTTCTTTAGCACGCATAGAATATATAAAGGCAAAGGATAAAATTTATCTTACCCATACCGAGGTCCAGCAAGCGCTAGAAGGAAAAGGAATCGGCTCCGCTTTAGTCTTAAAGGTTTTGGAGGATATAGAGGAAAAGGGACTAACCTTGGTACCGCTATGCCCGTTTGTGGCACTTTACCTTAAAAGACATCCGGAATGGAAAAGATTGGTAATGAAGGGCATCAATATTGAATAAATGGTCATGAAAAAAGAGATTACAAAGGAATATTCCAATGGAGAGTTGACCGTAGTTTGGAAACCCGCAAAATGTATCCACGCCAAAGAATGTATAAAAGCCTTGCCCGAGGTGTACAAACCTAACGAAAAACCTTGGATCACCCCGGAAAACGCCACTACCACAGCCTTAAAATCACAGATAAAAAAGTGCCCGTCCGGAGCCTTGACCTATTATATGAAAGGGGAGGAAAAACCAGAAGTTACTAATACAAAGGTACAAGTGACCGTCTCCAAAAATGGCCCGTTATTGGTGGCGGGAAATCTTCTTTTAAAGGACACCTCCGGTTCTGAAAAAGAACATGAGGGTACTACCGCTTTTTGTCGCTGTGGTGCATCCGGCAACAAACCCTTTTGTGATGGTTCGCATAACGCCAATGGATTTGTTGGATAAAAAAATTCATTGCCTCTCGCCAATCGAATAAAGGGAATTTCCGTTTATTTCAATTATCTTACTATCCATAAGTTAAAACCACGTACTAGAAATGAAATTAGCCATACATAATTGGATGCGCGCGGAATCCTTGGAGCACACCTTGGACAGAATACATAAATTGAACTATACCCATTTGGAAATACAAGGTGCCCCGGAAAGTTATGAAATAGATAAAGCAAAGTTGCTGTTGGATATTTACGGTATTGAATGTTGGGGTTCCGTTACCTTAATGCTGGAAGAACGTAACCTTTTGGCCAAGGACCCGGCACAACGTAAAATGTCAGTCCAATATGTTAAGGACGTTGCCAAAATGGTATATGAACTGGGCGGATCCGTAATTTCCCTGGTGCCTGCAACCGTTGGTAAAATCGTACCCGATGCTAGGCCTGAAGAAGAATGGCAATGGGCAATAGAGGGCATTCAAGAAATTTATAAATATACCGAAGACCATGGTCTCAAAATCGGTATTGAACCCATCAATCGTTTTGAAACTTATTTTATCAACCGTGGTGAGCAGGCCTTGGCTTTGGCCGAAGCCGTAGGCCCCAATTGTGGGGTCTGTTTGGATACCTTTCATATGAATTTGGAAGAAACGGACATGTTCGCCACCATGAAGAAAGTGGGTAACCGACTCGTAAACTTTCATGTGGCAGACAATAACCGGATGGCTCCCGGAATGGGACATCTTAACTGGCCAAAAATCATTAAAACCTTGAATGAAATAGGATATGACGAGGTGCTTTCGGTTGAATTTTGTGCTCCGTTAGACCGTACGCCTGCGAATCCGTACCCAAATTCCATTGAAACAGACCCGAAAGAACTAACGGCAGAACAAAAGAAATTCTTGGAAGATCACGGTAGTTCTGCGATCACCGATGAATTTTATACCATGCTTACAAAAAAATCAATGGACACCTTAAAAAAACTTCTCCCATGAAAATTGCCAATGTAGAAGCCTTTTGGTTACGGTGTCCTATCCCAAAGGAAAAACAGCATTTCTCGGATTATGGGTTGCTGACCAATTTTGATATGACCCTAGTGGTCGTCACTACGGATTCCGGATTGCAAGGTTTTGGAGAGGCAAAAGCAGCGGTAGGTTCTTCCGGTTCATGTGCTTCTATTGTAAGTTGTATTGAAAATGAACTGAAACCCCAATTGATCGGCAAAGATGCGCGTCATATTTCCCGCATCTGGGAACATGTATACAATGGCACTCGGGACCATTATTCGCTATCCAGAGGTCGTAAGTTTCCTATTTTGGGGCGAAGGGGGCTTACCATTTCCGCAATGAGCGGTATTGATACTGCCCTTTGGGATATTAAAGGAAAAAGCCTGGGAGCTCCCGTAGTTGAACTCTTAGGCGGTAGCTGTCGCGATAAAATGCCGGGCTACGCTAGTGGTGGATGGGCCAAGGCCGATGCCATTGGCGAGCAATTGCTGGGCTACACTTCAAAAGGTTTTTCAGGGGTGAAAATGCGGGTGGGTATTATGGATCAAACCGTTTCCGAAAGCATCAAAAGGGTAAAAGCGGCACGGGAAGCGCTACCCGACCACATTAAATTAATGACCGATGCCCATGGCACCTTTAGCGTTCCAGAAGCCAAACAATTCACCAAAGGGGTAGAAGATTGTAATGTGTATTGGTTTGAAGAACCCATAAACCCCGATAACAAGATAGGTACGGCAGAGGTGCGTGCCAATACCTTTATTCCGATTGCCGCCGGTGAAAGTGAATACACCGCTTTTGATGTGCGGGACTTGATTACAGAACGTGCCTTGGATGTATTACAACCCGATTGCGCCATTATTGGCGGCATTACGGAAGCTATGCGGGTATCACAACTGGCGCATACCTATCAGTTAGAATTGGCTCCACATTGCTGGGGATCGGCCTTCTCCTTTATGGCCGGACTTTCAGTCGCTTTCGCATCACCATCGGCTAACGTTATCGAATTTTCATTGGGAGGAAACCCGATGATGTACGATTTGGTGGAAGAAAACATCACCGTGGACGCTGAAGGAATGTTGACCGCCCCCGATAAACCCGGATTGGGATTGACACCTAATTGGGATTTTGTTAAAGAATTTAAACAGTAGATTATGGCAAGAGCAGTAAAAATAAATCACGTTGCCCTAGTGGTAAGTAATCTGGAGGAAGCCTGTAAATTTTATGAGGAGGAGCTTGGTCTGGAGGCCATTCCAGCATTCCTTTTTGATTATCCAACGGCATTTTTCAAGTTCAACGAGGAGCAACAATTGCACTTAACGGAATGGGAAGATTCCTATTCCTTCCGTGGACATATTTGTGTTCAGGTTGATGATATCAATGCTATTTTCTTTCGGATGAAGGAACTGGATATTATCGATATTCGACCTTGGGGCAAAGTACGGCAACTGCCGGATGGCGCTATTCAAATGTTCGTTCGGGATCCATCCGGAAATTTGGTAGAGCTTTCTTCGGACCCAAAAATGAAGGACAAAATAGACCCAAGAATATTCGAGGATGATTTGTACAAAGAGGGAATTTATGTTTCCGGCAGAAATGATTTTAGAGGATACAAATCCAAAGATGCCACGCTTTACCACAAATCCGATGAGTAAAAACATCCTTCTTCTTGAAACGGTGGCCGATGAAGCGATGATCTTATTGGAGAAAGCCGATGATATCACCATTCACACTGGTTTTGATGAGATTACCCTAGAAAAACATATTTCCGAAACACGGATTGATGCCATTATTACCCGTGGGAAAGGTCAGGTACGAGCCGCTTTAATGGACCAGCTTCCGGATTTGAAAGTTATTTCCCGTTGTGGGGTTGGTTTGGATAATATTGATGTATCCGAAGCGACAAAAAGAGGGATAAAAGTAGTGAACGCTCCAAATTCAAATGCCGATACCATTGCAGAACATACTATAGCCGTTTTATTGATGCTCCAAAGAAATCTATACAATGCAATACGCATGACCAAAGAAAGTAAATGGGCAGATCGGTCAAACTACGTAGGTGATGAAACCCATGGCAAAATATTGGGCATCATCGGTATGGGGAATATTGGAAAAAAAGTGGCCAACATTGCCACGGCCTTGGGAATGAAGGTGGTGTATTGGAGTGCCCACGAAGAAGCAGTCCCCTACCCTTTTTTACCATTTGAAGAAATACTTTCAACCTCGGATATTGTTAGTTTACATCTTCCCTTGACCCCAAAAACCGAAAATTTAATCGATAAAGAAGCCTTTAAAAAAATGAAGCCGTCGGCTTTATTAATTAATACGGCGAGAGGGGGAATTATCGACCAAAATGCACTCTATAATTCCCTTAATCAAAAAACGATAGCTGGCTTTGCCGCCGATGTGCTGGTCGAAGAACCCCCTAAAGAAAATGATCCGTTATTACTATTGGACAATGTTCTGGTGACCGCACATGTAGGAAGCCTTACCAGTACCACCTATACCAAAATGTGCACCATGACCGTAGAGAACACGCTGGCCATTTTACGGGGGGAACGACCCATGGAAAATTGCATTTTTAATCGTAACGAATTACAACTAACTTAAAACGATGAAACACTATACAACACTTCTATTTCTCCTCCTTCTTTCCACTACATCGATTCTAAAGGCACAAGTTAAAGTCAATGAGGACCGCCTTGAAAATCGAATAAAAGAACTGGCACAATTCGGTATTCAAGAAAACGGTGAAACCGAACGTGTTGCTTTTAGTGATGCCGATGTGGAAGCCCAAGAATGGGTGATTTCACAACTGAAAGGAATGGGTGTTGCCACCTATATCGACTATGCCGGAAATGTTGTCGCCAAGCGATTCGGAACGGATAAAAATGCAGCGCCCATCTCATTCGGTTCCCATATTGACAGGGTTCCAAACGGTGGTAATTATGATGGCTGTGTAGGTTCTATGGCCGCTTTGGAAGTGATACAAACTTTAAACGAGAATGACATTGCTACAAAGCATCCCTTGGAAGTCATCATTTTTTCCAATGAAGAAGGAGGCGTAATGGGGAGTCGCGCCATTGCCGGTCATTTGGGAAAATCCGCACTGTCCGTTAAAAATTCAACGGGTTTTACTATGGGTGAAGGGATTATGCGCTTAGGGGGCGATACTACAAAAATAGCTGAAGTAGCCCGTAAGAAAGGAGACATCGCAGCGTTTCTGGAACTGCACATAGAACAAGGCGGGACATTGGAAAAGGAAAATCTTGATATTGGCATCGTTGAAGGTATTGTAGGTCTAAAATGGTGGACTGTAGAATTCAACGGCTTTGCTAACCATGCGGGCACCACCCCCATGAACGCTAGAAAAGATGCACTTTTGGCAGCGTCAAAGTTTATTATTGCCGTAAATGAAGTGGCCAATAGTTTTGAGGGCGCACAGGTAGCCACCGTAGGTCGAATTTCGGCAGAGCCCGGTGCACCCAATGTCATTCCGGGGAAAGTGATTACCAGCTTAGAGATTCGGGATTTGTCATCCGAAGTCATTAAAAAAGTGTTCGATGCGATTCAAAAAAGAGCAGCTGACATAAGTGCGGAATCCGGTGTAGAAATTTCAATCTCTCCCTTGGACACTACCGCTGACCCAGCAATTATGAATACATCAATCCAAAAAGAAATTGAAAAAACTACGAATACATTGGGTCTCACTTATAAATATATGCCCAGCGGTGCCGGCCATGATGCGCAGGATATGGCGCTTATCGCGCCCACCGGAATGATATTCGTGCCTAGCAAAGGTGGTATCAGCCACTCCCCAAAAGAATTTACATCGGCTTTGGATATAGCCAATGGTGCCAATGTACTATTGAACACAATATTGGTCTTGGATAAAAAGTTGGACTAAATGGATAGCTACGAACCCATAAAACTTGAAATCAGTTTGGACGCCACTTTGGATACGGTATGGGAAGCTTTGACCAAACCTACCCAAATGCGGGAATGGTATTTTGAAAATATTCCCGATTTTTAACCTGAGAAAGGTTTTGAGACCAGATTTGAGGTAAAAAGCGAAGAGCGAACTTTCACCCATATTTGGAAAATTACCGAAGTAATTCCCTATCAAAAAATTGCCTATACCTGGAATTTTGAAGAATATCCCGGTGAGAGCATATCCATCTTTTCCTTGACCGAAAAAATGGAGGCGATTACACTTAAATTAGAAAGTCATGTTCTTAAACCGTTTCCAAAAGACATCCCGGAATTTAAAAGGGAAAGTGGCGTAGCGGGATGGGATTATTTAATCAATAAAAATTTAGTAGAATTTTTACGGAAATCAAAGGATTGCTAAGTGCCTTTCGTCATTTTATAATCGCTATTTTAGTGAATACATTAATCAAGAATATTTTAAAATGAAAAAAGTACTACTCACCACCATTTACTTTATATATGTAACTGTAGGTTTTTCACAGACCCAAGAAGAAATTGTCGCAGCTCTTGAAAAAGAGGGTACGGAAAATTCACAATTAGAGGAACTAGCATATGAACTGATGGATTTGAACGGACCACGTCTCGTTGGGACTCCTGAAATGAAGTCGGCCCACGATTGGGCGGTAAACACCTATAAAAAATGGGGAATTGAGGCCGAAAATCAACAATGGGGTACTTGGAAAGGATGGCAAAGAGGAATTACGCATGTGGATATGGTAGCTCCGAGAGTAGCATCCCTGCGCGCCACACAATTGGCCTGGAACCCAAGCACCGATAAAAAAGGGGTGACAGCAGCACTTATAGCACTTCCTAAATTCAAGGATTCCTTATCGTTTGTAAACTGGCTTCCCAACGTGAAGGGTAAAATAGTCATGGTTAGTATGCTACAACCCACGGGCCGACCCGAAGAAAACTGGAAAGAATATGCCACCGAGGCTTCGTTTGAAAAGATGAAAAAAGAAAAGGATTCCTTAGAATCGGTTTGGAATCAGAATATTAGGAATACAGGATATACCAGCAGAAACATCAATGCCGCTTTTGAAAAGGCGGGTGCCGTAGGTATTGCACAATCCCGATGGTCCGAAGGTTTTGGGGCGAATAAAATCTTCAGCGCAGGCACCGAGAAAATTCCGGTAGTAGATATTTCATTGGAAGATTATGGCATGTTATACCGAATGGTGAAACACGGCGCCAATCCGGAGATAAAAATAGTGGCCGAATCGAAAGACTTGGGAGTTGTCCCCACGTTCAATACGATTGCTACCATTCCTGGAACAGAATTTCCTGGTGAATATGTTATTCTCTCTGCGCATTTTGATTCTTGGGACGGGGGTACAGGAGCAACCGATAACGGAACCGGGACTATCACTATGTTGGAAGCCGCCCGTATCCTGAAGAAAGTATATCCCAATCCGAAACGTACCATTTTAATAGGGCACTGGGGCAGTGAGGAACAAGGTTTAAATGGCTCTAGGGCTTTTGTAGAGGATCATCCAGGAATTGTTGCAGGGGTACAGGCCGTTTTCAACCAGGATAATGGAACGGGCCGTGTGGTACGTTTATCAGGACAAGGTTTTCTGAATTCCTATGATTATTTAGGGCGATGGATGGAGGCTGTGCCAGAAGTTTATAAGAACGAAATTGAAACTACCTTTCCAGGTTCGCCTGGTCGTGGTGGCTCTGATTATGCTTCTTTTGTGGCAGCGGGCGCGCCGGCATTTTCTTTAAGTTCATTGAGTTGGGACTATTGGAACTATACCTGGCATACCAATTTGGATACTTACGATAAAATTGTATTTGACGATGTTAGAAACAATGCCATTCTAACGGCTATTTTAACCTATATGGCTTGCGAGGACCCGGAAAAAACATCTCGTGAAAAATCGGTTTTAGGTAAAAATTCCCGTACTGGTGAGATGATGGAATGGCCAGAACCAAGGTCACCTCAACGAAAGGGAGGACAGGACTAGAACCTATTCTTGACTTTCTAATTCCAATGTATCCGCCGATTGTAAGGCCTTTTTAATGGCATTACTCCAAATTGCGTACCCTTGTTTATTGAGGTGCAGGCCATCTGAAAGATACAGTTCTGGAATAGGCCTGTTATCAGATGTAATCATTTGTCCAAAGACATTAATATACTGCGCATTCAGTTCAGATATGATGTATTTTGAAAGCAGTAAGTTGGTTTCTATAATCAAGGGAATTAAGGCTTCGCGCTCCACACTTGGTTTTAAACTGATTAAGGCCAGCTCTACATTTGGGTATTTCTTCCTTATCATTTCTACCAGTACATGACAATCAGCCAATACTTCTTGGGGTGTTCTTCCTTCGCTCAAGTCGTTTTCACCGGCATAAAGCACAATTTTTTCAGGCTTGGCCTCCTGGAATATTTCATCAAAATAGTGAATACACCATGCAAAGGTTGAACCGCCAAAACCAAGGTTTATCACATGGAACGGACTTAAATCGCGCTGCATATGCACCCATAACCTAACAGATGAGCTTCCATAAAAAGCGATTAGGTTTTCTTGGGTTTCCAGTTTGGCAATCCTTCTTTTTAACCGTTTAATTTCGTTGCACCACATGGCAGGAGGTTCTTCCATATTCTCGGCAGTGGAAGGGGATAGAAATAACTCCTCAGCCCTTTCAATTGATTCCTGCACATATATTTGATACTGTTCCTGATATTCCTTCACAAACTGGTAAAGGTCCTTGTTTTGCTTGGAGGACACTTTTTCACTAAGCAAAAAAGGTTCATTTATAGCACAATAATAGAGGGATTTTCCAATGCGATGGTCAAAATTCACCATGACGACAGGCACTATATAGGGTTCTGGATCGGAATTAATAGCCAATTTGAATGCTCCCATTTTAAAAGGCCCAGGGGATTCCTCCGTTCTATAGGAGGTTCCTTCCGGACTAATAATCAGATTGTAATTATCGCTTAAATGTTTGGACGCCTCCCTGTAAAAAATGCTACGTGCCTCTTCTTTATGCACTGCCGAGGTCTGCTCAGATTCTTTCGTGTATACATTAATGTACCCCAGATTATCGTAATAATTCTGATGTCCATACTCTTGGCCTTTCCCTATTCGTACCGTACGTATACCCGGTTCCTTATATTTTTTATAGAGTACCATCGCACTTAAAAAATGAGAATCCAAGGTTATCTGAAAATTATTGTTCAGGGTGTAAAACGTATCATTGACCAAATGGTTGTAGATAAAAATATTTCCTGTGCTTTCCGGCAAATTATCCCAGCCCTCTATTACATAAGGCACATTGTTGAAAACCTTGGTGGTAATTTCCGCACAGGTCTTTCGGTTTACTAAGGGGTTTTTATCGTTCTTTTCCGCTACGTGCTCATAGATTTCCTGTAAACCGTTAATGAAACGAAATTCCTTTTGGTCCTCTGCCAGCAATTCCAAACTTAACGACGCAATATGCCGTTCCAAAGCCGTTCCATCCTGTACCAGTTTAAGTAAAGCATCGTAGGCAAAATTTTTGGTATGGTTACTTTTTAGAAGATGCGGCACAGCGTGTAGAGGCGTCGATACCAATAAGCCTGATTTATTATTACGTATCAACTGGTAAACGGCCTGCAGGTTATGTTTCCCCAACAAACCAACATATCTAACAAAAGCAGCATTAAGTTGGTTGCCCATGAGCCATAGTAGCCGTTGGAAAAATTGACCTTCAAAAGCATCGTCTTCTTTGAAAAACCCCATTAAATCATTTTGAGGAATAAAATAGACCGATGTTTTTGTACTGGTAATGGCAGAACAGATATCCTTTTCTTTAAGCAAACAAGACCATCCAAAAATAAATCCTGAATTTTTAATCGAACGTTGCCTGATTTCAATGGTATTCTCGATTCGTTTTATGGTGACTTCACCGTGAATCAATATAAACAGACCATTGCTGGAACCATCTTGGACATATAACACCTCATCGGGTTCGTATTCCCTACGCTCGGCAAAAGATGCCATGGCCATTAAATATTGTTCTTCGAAAAAATCAAGAAATGGGGAACGTCTCATAAGGGACACTATTTCCTCCTTTTCAGCAGCAGGAGAAATAAAAAACTTACGGTCTTCTACGAAAGGTTGAAACCGGACCGGATTCAATAACTCTGTTTGTTTTAATAGGGCAGCTTCCAATAAGTGATAGCGTTTCGCCCCTATATTTTTCAAAAGAATATTCTGGTGCCCCTTCCTCAAATAGGTTTCTAAGTCAGGGAAAGGTATTTCAAAGAAGGTAGCTTTATGTGACCCAATAGTAGCTTTGAAAGTGTGCCTTTTTGGGATATTGAAGCCGTTTAGTCCAATAGTGGTAAACGGTTCTGAATTCTGGCAGACCAGCACATCGTTATCAGGATTTTCCAAGGAAACGTAATAATTCACACTTCCATCCAATAGCCATCTAAACGTTCGGACTTTTTTGTGAATGTAGCAAATGACATGTCCTTTATCGTATTCCTTTACAACACCGGAAGGAAAATATTCCTGAAGATTTTTGATATTGATTTCTTCATCTAAAAAGGACTTCTTACGTTTCATAAAGCAACTAACTTAATCCGTTTTATTCAAAAAACGAAGTAGCCAGTTTATTTAAATCGATTTATCATTTTTAAGTTTTCATTTTGAAAATATCGTAAATTTTCCATGGCAATAGCTAGAATCATGAAATACAATTTTCCTATCTCCTAGTTACACTCACTTTTAGTATCTTCCCTTTTTCAACTACGAAAACAGACCACACCATGAAAACCTTCCGTTTTATTCTCCTTTTGTTTTTAATCTCTCCATTAGCCTTGCAAGCGCAACGCAAAAAAAACAAAACCACCGAACCCACTATAAAGCTGGAGGATTCGCTTTTTCAAGGTTTAAAATGGCGCAATATTGGTCCGTTCAGAGGGGGGCGTAGTGTCGCTTCCACTGGAGTAATCGGCCAGCCGATGACCTATTATATGGGCACCGTAGGCGGTGGCGTATGGAAGACAACGGACGATGGCATCACTTGGAAAAATATTTCTGACGGATTTTTAAAGACTAGCACCGTTGGTTCTATTGCCGTTTCCGAGAGCAATCCCAATATCGTCATTGTGGGAATGGGTGAACATGCTGCGCGCGGGGTGATGACCTCCATGGGAGATGGAGTCTATAAATCAACCGATGCCGGTAAAACATGGAAACACATTGGACTGGATGAAACCCGACATATTTCAGATGTTATTATTGACCCTACCAATCCAGATATCATCTTTGTAGCTGCCCAAGGCGCACAGTATGGCCCAAGTTCACAACGTGGTATTTATAGGTCGATGGACGGGGGAACTACCTGGGAAAATGTGCTTTCCATTGACAATACTACGGGCGCATCGGATTTATCCATGGACATGACCAACCCTTTGATTTTATATGCTGCTATGTGGGAGCATAGACGCTATCCATGGATTATGGAATCTGGAGGAAAAAGTTCGGGCATCTATAAATCGGTCGATGGCGGAAATACTTGGAAGCAACTAAAAGAAGGATTACCCAAAGAACTCGGAAAATCAGGAATATCGGTATCCAGGGCGAATCCGGAACGCGTTTTTGCCGTGATTGAAGCCGAAGGTGAAAAAGGTGGCGTGTACCGCTCCGATGATGCAGGTAAAAAATGGACGCAGGTCAATAAAGACCGAATCAATATTGCGCGTTCCTGGTATTACATGGAGATTTTTGCAGACACCCAAGATGAAAATGTGGTTTATGTGTTAAACGCCCCCGTGACCAAATCCATTGATGGAGGAAAATCGTTCACTTCCCTACCCACTCCCCATGGAGACAATCACCATTTGTGGATACATCCCGATAACAATCAGGTCATGATCAATTCCAATGATGGCGGTTCCAATATTTCCAATAATGGAGGGCGTAGTTGGAGCTCACAGGAAAACCAAAATACTGCCCAATTCTACCGGGTGATTACTGACAACCTTGTTCCCTACAATGTGTATGGCGGACAACAGGACAATTCTACCGTGGCCATCGCTTCTCGTACCAACGACCAAGGAATAGACTGGAAGGATTGGCATGCTGTAGCAGGAGGAGAAAGCGCCTTTCTAGCCTTTGACCCTGATAATCCGGAAATTATTTACGGTGGTACGTATCAAGGAAACATCGATAAATGGGACGCAAGCACCCGAGAGTCCAAACCTATTAAGGAATATCCGGAATTGGGCCTAAGCATTGCTCCCAAGGATTCTAAATACCGATACAATTGGAACGCTCCAATTATCACATCGCCCCATGACAGAAACACCATTTACCATGCGGGTAATGTTGTTTTTAAATCTACCGACGAGGGTCAAAGCTGGACACCGGTAAGCCCGGACTTGACGAAAAACGAAAAAGACAAACACGGTGCTGGCGGTGGCCCTTTCACGAACGAAGCCGCGGGTGGTGAAAACTATAATACCATCACCTATTTGGTAGAGTCGCCACATGAACAAGGGGTGCTTTGGGCAGGTACGGATGACGGTTTACTTCACCTAACCAGGGATGGTGGCCAAAACTGGATGAATATTACTCCTATAGGTATCAAAGATGGAATTATCAATAGTATTGAGGTATCACCGCATGACCCTTCAAATGCCTATGTTGTGGTGATGCGTTACAAATCCATGGACCTCAACTCTTATATTTTTAAAACTACCGACTACGGCGCTACATGGGCAAAAATTGTTAACGGCATCACTGGCGAACATAACTTTACAAGGGTGGTTAGGGAAGACAGAAAACAAAAAGGATTGCTATACGCAGGCACGGAGACCGGATTATTTATTTCTTTGGACGATGGACTGCATTGGCAATCGTTCCAATTAAATATGCCCGTTGTTCCTATTAATGACCTTACCATACAGGACAATGATTTGGTGGCAGCCACTGCCGGGCGTGCGTTTTGGATATTGGACGACCTTGCCACCGTTCAGAATATTACCGCCCCAAAAGGAAAAGTAACTTTGTTTAAACCAAAGGACACCTATTTATTTTATGGTGGCTACAGTGAAAAACCAGTTCCCGGGCTAGGTTCCAACCCTCCAAGCGGGGTTACCTTAGACTATTATTTAGAGCAAAAACTGGACAGTACAGAACTTAAATTAGAAGTGCTAAAAGAAGGGAAAGTAATACGTACCATCACCAACCAAAAACCAAAGGATTTCAAGTCATGGCCTGGAGGACCTTCCAAGCCGCAAGTACTGCCTTCAAAAAAGGGCTACAACAGATTTACCTGGGATTTTAGAAAAGAAAACCTTCCAACCGTTGACAACGTTTTTGTACTAGGGGGCGACCAAGGTTCCCGAATTGCGCCAGGCACGTATACCTTAAAGCTAACAATAGAAGATGGTAGTTCAGAAACCACGGTCACTATTTTGCCCAATCCTAAAGTCCAAGGAACCAAGGCAGACTATGAAGAGCAACAAAATGTGCTGAGTACTATTGAAAGTACGGTTGATGAAATACATAAGTCCGTAAATGTCATGCGCTCCGCTAAGTCGCAATTAAAGCGATATGCAGACTTACTAAAGGATAATGAACAAGCTGAAGCATTATTAAAAAAAGGAGATTCCTTAATCAAACGAATTACCAAATGGGAAGAGAACTTGATCCAGCCAAAACAAAAGACTTTTCAAGATGTAATCAATTTTACCAATAAATTGAATGCACAACTAATGAACTTGCACGGTTACGTTGATGTTGCAGAACCTAAAGTAACCGCTGGCGCAAAACAACGTCTCCAAGACCTTTTAGGGCAATGGAGGGTTTTCAAAACCGAACATGATGCTATTATAAATACCGAGATGAAGGAGTTCAATCAACTTTACAAAGAGCTGGAAATTCCCGCTATCATAATGTCAGAGAAGTAACTTATTTTGACCTAGCTTGCGAGAATGAAAGATTTTATTTCGGATAAATCATTTAAGGGTTTGGACTATTCCGTAAAACGGTTGCCGGTAGCAGAATATCAAAATTGCGTATTTGATGGTTGTGATTTTTCCAATGGATACTTGGACAATCAAAACCTCATGGAATGTAAGTTTGTTAATTGCAATCTAAGCAATGCGACCATTGTCAACACCCAATTCAATGACGTCCTATTTGAACATTGCAAAATGATGGGTCTAAAATTTGAGGAATCCAATGATTTTTTAATGGATATTAACTTCAAGCATACCATCCTAAATCTCAGTTCCCTTATTGGGCTTTCCCTTAAGAAAAAGCATTTTTTAGATTGTAAAATGGTCGAGGTCGATTTTACCAATGTAAATCTCACTAATACCAAATTTGATAACTGTGACTTGGACAGGGCTATTTTTCGGAACAGTGTTTTAGAAGGGGCGGATTTTTCAACGGCCTATAATTTCAATATTGACCTGGATAGTAACAGGTTGAAAAATGCCGTTTTCACTTCCAGTGGACTTAGAAATTTATTAATGAAACATCAATTGAAAATACTGGATTAATTTTTTTGAATCGCGAACAGCTGCTACTTCGGATGTCGTGCAATAAAAAACATTTAAGAATATTAAATGGCCTAAAGCAAATTCATAAGAATTTGTTTATCGTTTGCAACAAGTCATATTTTTTAAAGTCCTTAACGTAATAATCAAAGACTTTGATGTATGAAAAAAGTACTTATCTGTTGCTTTATATTATTGCTTTTTTGTAGTTGTGAAAACTCCAATCAAAAAGATTATTCTGCAAAAAAATATAATGCAATATCTAAGATACCTACCGAAAATAGTGATTCATTATCCATTCAAGAATTGATGTTAACAAATGGACTCAAAGGCCTAAGTGTAGCTGTTTTTGAAGATTATAAAATTGTTTGGGCAGATACGTGGGGCCATAAATATGATTCCGTACCACTAGATATTAATACGGCCTTCTCAACCGCTTCAATTGCTAAGCCCATAACAGCAATGCTTTTTGCGATATTGGAAGAAAAAGGGTTAATCGATTTAAAGGTTCCAGTAAATAATTATCTTAAAAGATGGAAAGTTCCTAAGAATGCATTTACTAAAGATACACCGGTGACTTTAGAACATTTATTAAGCCATACAGCCGGAACCACTCAACATGGCTTCGCAGATTTTTACGAAGGAGATACCATACCGACTATTTTAGAATCCGTTAAGGGCAAATTACCAAACTATAACAAGGAAATTGAAATCACCTTTACACCAGGTAGCAACTGGAGTTATAGTGGGGGAGGTTATACTATCGCCATGATGGCTTTAGAGGATCATTTAGGAAGGTCATTATCAGATTTGGCTCAAGAACATATATTTAATCCATTAAAATTGCAAAACACCACTATGCTCCAACCAAATGAAGGTGGTTTCCTAACAAATATTGCTAAAGCCCATGATGATAATGGAAATGTAATTGGTACAGGTATTCCCATAACACCACAGGTGTCTGCTTCAGGTTTGTGGTCCACGCCATCAGATTTATCAAAAATTTTAATTGAGATTCAAAAAGCTTTGAATGGACAAGATTCAAAAGTAATATCCAAAAAAGTCGCGAAAAGAATCACTGATATTGTAATATCAAAGGCAATGCTAAGATGGAGTTTGGGTTGGGAAAGAGGATACGCTTTTGGTAATCAAGACTGGTTTTCTCATAATGGCGCAAATACTGGTGTCGGAGGTGACGTCTACGCTACTATGCAAAGTGGAAAAGGTATTGTATTTTTTGGAAACGGACCAAATGGTATTAGAATTCCGGTTTTGGATAAATTAAGGGATAATATTATTCGAACACATGGATGGAAAATCCCATTGGACGGTATAATGGAAAAAGAACTCCCTAAATCGCTTATTAAAGAATTAATAGGAAGATATAAAGATGTAATAGCTGGTCCTATAATTTCCATTGAAGAAGAAGACAATAAATTATTCGCTCCGTTTCTCTTTGGAGGGAAAAGAAATGATTTAATTTTTGTTGGAGATTCGACTTTTCTTATTGACGAAGTTCCTGGAGCGTTCAAACTTGTTCTTGATAGGGAAAGTAGTAAAGTTACTATCACATATTCAAGAGACTCAATGGAGCGACCTATAGTTATGTTCAAAAAAATAAATGATTAGTAATCAGATTACACATGCTCCTTAAAACAAATCTCAAGAAGTATTGCAAAGCATATTAAAATACAAAAGCACCATATATCCAAAACCACCTTATTCAGGAGTCCATAATCAAAAGGGCAGTAAAGTAATGGATAAAACCAATTGTTCAATTTTTAGCTTAACCCAGGGTAGTTGCAAGTTTACCATGTCTGATTTTCTTATGTAAAATCTTCTAACATAAACCCCAAACTATTATTATACGATGCACTGTAGTTATCTTGAAAACTAGAATTATCCGTTTGTAATCGGATAATTTGTACCTTGTTGTAAATATTTAGCCAATGAAACCACTTTTACTACTATTTGTCCTCGTGGGAGCTGCCGTACATTCCCAAAATACGTTGCCATTTACAGAAGATACCACCTCTCCAAAAGCTACTTTGGCAAATGTAGCCTGGATGACAGGGCATTGGAAAGGAGAGGCATTTGGTGGTATTACGGAAGAAATTTGGAGCCCACCTCTTGGTGGCAGCATGATGTTTTCCTTTAAGTTGGTAGCGGACAACATGGTCAATTTTTATGAATTGGGTCATGTTTTGGAAACCGATGGTACTCTTTTGTTACAGCTAAAACACTTTGGCGGGGACTTAAAAGGCTGGGAAGAGAAGAATGACACGGTGGATTTTAAACTAGTGAAAGTAGAAAACGACCGTCTTTACTTTGACGATTTTACATTTGAGCGCATCTCGGACCAAGAGGTGAACATCTATGTGGTTATAGGGGAAGAAGACGGTTCCCGAAATGAGGTAAAGTTCAATTACAAAAGACAATAGTTTGAAGAAACAATGTTTGGAATGTGGAACGGATATTATTGGTAGAGTAGATAAAAAATTCTGCAACGATTATTGCCGCAACGCATACAATAATAAAGTAAACAAGGATAGTAAGAATTTAATGCGCAACATTAATAACCGGTTGCGCAAGAATTATCGGATTTTAGATAGTTTTAAACTTACTGACGGGAAGACAAAAACTACCCGAACACGGCTCTTGGATAAAGGTTTTGACTTTGATTTTATCACCAACCTGTATACAACCAAAAAAGGCACTACCTACTATTTTGTCTATGACCTTGGCTACCTGCCTTTGGACAATGATTTTTATATGATTGTAAAACGGGAGTAAAAGCCCCCTAGCAACAAAAAAGAGTACTCCTTTTCAAATAAAAAACGCTTCCAAAAGGGAAGCGTTTTTTATTTACTATTAATTGCCCACTAAGGAATCTAGGCCTTATTTCCAATTATGACCGCTTAATTTTAACGCGGCAACTACAATGTCCTTTCGGCTTATCTGACCTACCAAGATATCATTTTTCATTACGGGCAATCTTCTTCTGTTATGCTGAGCAAAAATTCCTGCAGCATCGAAAATTGAAATATCATGTGGAATCGTTTCTACACTTTTTGTCATGAACTTTTCGACGCTTTTGTCCAAGATAGGTTGGTTAAAATAACGACTCTCGGATATTTGCTTCATGCAATCCGCTTCGGAAATAATTCCTACTAAAAATCCATTATCATCCAAAACGGTCCACCGGAAATGTGATGTTTGGCAAATTTTTCCATGACTTCTAAAATGGACTGCTCCGGTGTAAAGGTTATCAACTTGGTGGTCATATAATCAGAAACCAAAATTGGAGCTTCAAATTCTTTTTTTACGATCCTTACGTATACCCTGAAAACTCTTGATTCCCATAACTTTATATTTAAAGGTTGATTAATAAAGATAGCAAAAAATAACGGATTTCTTAAAAAAACTCGATGTAAGGTAAAGACCCCTTAATATTTCATAATTTTAGACCAGAACCACCAACTATGAAAAAAACAACCACCGTACTCTCCCTCCTACTGATTGTTGTAGCAGTTTATTGGAGTTTTAGGGCATTATTACCTCAATACCAAACTGACTCCGATGCTCCTGAGAGTTCATTTTCCGCGGATAGGGCATTACTTCATGTTACGCAGATTTCCAAAGCGCCGCATGCCGTTGGGTTTAAGAACCATTCAAAAGTCCGTGATTATATCATCTCGGAACTGGAGAAACTTGGATTGCAAACAACGGTACAGGAGGGCCATACAGCTGGAGATTGGGCTAATTACAGTAAAGCCACCAATATTCTTGCACGTATTAAAGGTCGCGAGGATGGAAAGGCCTTATTATTATTGTCCCATTATGATAGCAGTACACATTCCTCTTTTGGCGCAAGTGATGCGGGAAGTGGGGTTGCCACAATACTAGAGGGTGTACGCACCTTTTTGGCACGGCATAAGCAACCAAAAAATGATATTATCATATTAATTACCGATGCCGAGGAACTTGGGCTTAATGGTGCAGACCTTTTTGTAAAGGACCACGCATGGACCAAGGATGTAGGTCTGGTTCTTAACTTTGAGGCACGGGGAAGCGGTGGCCCCAGTTATATGTTGATGGAAACCAACAGAGGAAACGCTAATTTGATCAAGGAATTTATAAAAGCCAATCCGGAATATCCGGTAGCCAACTCTCTGGCCTATAGCATTTATAAAATGCTGCCTAATGATACCGATCTGACGGTTTTTAGGGAAGATGCCGATATTGAGGGTTTCAATTTTGCCTTTATTGACGACCACTTTGATTATCACACTGCTTTGGATACCAGCGATAGATTGGACCGGAATACCTTAATGCATCAAGGGAGTTACTTAATGCCGATGCTTACCCATTTTAGTGAGGCTGATTTGAGTAAAATGAAAAGCCTCAGTGACTACGTCTATTTTAACGTTCCTATTTTCAAAATGGTCAGTTATCCATATGACTGGATTTGGCCTATGTTCGTTCTAGCTTGCATCTGTTTTATGATACTTATCTTTCTTGGCTTCAAAAGAGGTGTTTTAAATGTCAAGGATATTCTAAAAGGTTTTGTTCCGCTGTTACTTGCGCTAATTGTAAACGGGATTGTTGGATATTACAGTTGGACGTTCCTAAAATGGGTCTATCCGGAATATCAGGATATGCTGCATGGTTTTACGTATAACGGTCATGCCTACATATTCGCTTTTGCCCTTTTTTCGGTTTCAATTTGCTTTTATCTATACCACAAATTTCGGGTGGTAAAAACTACAAATCTATTGATAGCACCTATTTTCATTTGGTTGATTATCTGTGGCTTGGTCGCAAATTACTTACAAGGTGCCGCGTTCTTTATTATTCCCGTTTTTGGAGCATTGGTTGCATTTTATATCCTTATTCACCAAAAAAATCCCAACGCGTTTTTGTTAGTATTTCTGGGGCTTCCCGCCATCTTTATTTTTGCTCCTTTCATAAAAATGTTCCCGGTGGGATTGGGTTTAAAGATGATGGTCGCCACTACCCTACTTACCACGTTATTGTTTTTTCTTCTGCTGCCAATTTTTACAAGATATCGCAACAAAGGTGCTTTAGCATGGTTATTCTTGTTGCTTTTCCTAGGATTCATGGTTTCTGCTCATATGGATTCCGGGTTTGATGAAAATAGCCCAAAACCTACCAGTCTACTTTATGTGCTGGATGTGGATACGCAAGAAGCCAAGTGGGCCACCTATGAAAACGTGCCGTCTCAGTGGACTTCACAATATGTTATCAATAAAGAAAGTGCTCAGGATAAACTGGGTGAAAATACAATCAGTAGTAAATATGGTTCCGCTTTTACCTATACTACCAATACGGAAGCCAAAGGAATAGCTCCACCTAAATTGGAGGTACTCATGGATAGTACAATAGGAGACACCCGAAGGTTGGAACTTTGTATTACCCCACAGCGGAACGTAAATAGATTGGAGGTCTTTAGTAATGATGTCCGCTTGGAAAAAGCTAGAATAAACGGTTTGCAACTTTCCGACTATTATCTTGAAAATCGACGAAGGGGTAAGCTCGTAACACATTATATTAGCGACAACGCATACACGGAACTATTATTGGAATTTCCAAAGGAAGAGGTATTGGAATTGACCATTTACGAGGCATCAAACGATTTGTTGGAAAACCCTTTGTTTTCCGTACCACAAGACCCGATGAATAACATTCCGATGCCTTTTGTTCTTAATGATGCCATACTCACCATTCAAAAAATAAGATTTGATTAAAAATATAGGCATAATCGGTTGCGGTTGGTTGGGTCTTCCTTTGGCCAAACATTTAATGACAAAAGATTTTAAGATAAAGGGCACAACAACATCAAAAGATAAAATTGAAATTTTACAAACAGCTGGGGATTACTCCCTATCTGATTTCGCTATCAGAAGATGAAATAAGCGGCCCTGTTACAAATTTTTTAAAAGATGTTGCATATACTCATCATCAACGTCCCGCCGGGATTACGAGGTAAAGGTCCAAAGGAGAGTTATGTTAGAAAAATAGAACTACTCCATGATGAAATAAGGAAAAGTCATGTAGAAAAAGTGATTTTCATTAGTAGCACCTCGGTATATGGTGATGTTGATGGGGAAGTCAATGAGGAAACCGAGCCTAATCCTACCACCGAATCCGGTAAGCAACTTGTTGAATGTGAAAGAATTTTCCAAGAGGATGAAAAATTAAAGACGACCATTATCCGTTTTGGTGGGCTCATTGGTCCGGATAGACATCCGGTGACCATGCTTTCTGGAAGAGAAAATCTAACAGGTGGCAATACTCCAGTAAACTTGATTCATCTAGATGATTGTATCAACCTAATAGATAAGGTCATAGAAAATAATCTTTGGAATACGGTTCTGAACGGTGTTTATCCAGACCATCCCCTAAAGAAAGACTATTACACTTCTGAAGCAGAAAAAAGAGGAATTAAACCCCCTGATTATCAAATAAATGAAGAGATTACTGACAAAAAAATAACCACAAGTAATCCTTTTCTTACCAAAAATGATATTTTTTTAACCTCCATCCACTCGTAGTTCACCACAACTTTTTACATTTTCACAACAAATACAGGATATTCCGTGTTAATATATTGTTGATTTTTAAGTAGTTATCGATGTAATGCATACCTTTAAGTGTAAAACAAAATCAAAATGTCATGAAAAAGTCTAAGTTAAGGGGGAGAATTTTGATGGAATTAGAGAATCTTATCTCCCTAAGTTGTAGGAATGCTTCAAGATCTAAAAAATATGAGCAATTACATATTTCACTACTAAAAAAGTATTACAATGCGACGGATGTTACTATTGATTATCATAGACATCGCATAGAAATGGATATTGTTATGGACGATACGGCTTACAACCCAAAAAGGGTCAACACCTATCTTCCTATTCTTCATACCAATTTACTGTTCAACAATCTTAAAAAGTTTCTTAAATCCTGTGTAGAACATGATGATAAAAGCATTGGATTCTATGCGCAACTTTTGAATACGTTTACTCATAAAGAGACAGAATATTCACTCGTATAAATAAAAATGTTTAGAAAATGGAAAAGGTGCCAATCGGCACCTTTTCCATTTTTTTGTATTTAAAGTTTTCCTTAACAGGGTTATATGGAATATTTTAATAGTTTAGCGCACCAAAAAATCAATAAACGATGAAAAAATTACTTTTTGCGCTAGTTGCAACAACCTGTTTTTATGGGACAGCGCAAACCAAAACCGAACTACAAAAACATTACGAGGCTTTTTATGACCAAATGCGGTTACAGGGGGATATTGACGGTGTTATAAACGCACTTACCCACCTCAACGTATTGTCTCCCTCAATAGAAAGAAGGGATACTTTGGCCTACATTTATGCCAATGATAATCAGCACCTACAGGCATTGAATACCATAGGTATTGAAAAATTGGATACCGATTCCGACCTTGCCGTGCAGGTAAAGGCTATTTCCTTAAAAGCATTAAATCAGCCAAAAAGGGCCTTGGAACAGTTTGAAGTTTTGAATGTAAGGCAACCCAATCCTTATTTGGCTTACGAGTTGGCCGATTTAAAAATTCAAACAGGGGATAACACAGGCGCCTTGACCAATATAGAATATGGATTGGCCAATGCTACAGACGATATGAAGTATGCCTTCTACGAGCGCCAACAACCTTATGAAGTGTCCCTGAAAGCGGCTTTCATGCACTTAAAAGGATTGGTACAATTTAATACCGATAAAGAAAATATTGACGCTGCCATTGCCACGATAGACGAGGCATTGAAAATGGACCCTAACTTTAATCTGGCAAGCCTAAGCAAACAAGCACTTACTTCTAGAAAAGAGGCTCCGGCAGAAACAAAACAGTAAGCTTCAAAGGCTAATTAAAAAGAAAACGGGCTAATTAATTGCCCGTTTTTTTAGTTTTAAGTTGTTCCAAGAGTGCACTATCCTTATCCTTTTTTATTTCGATAAGTTCCGACACGTGCTCGTTGGGCACCGCAATAGATAGCACATAGTGCGCTATTTTCCAATTTCCATCCACTTTTCTAAGCACACCGGAACCACGGCAAAGCTTCATTTGGGTGTCTAAAAGTTCATCGAACCAAGCGATATTTTCCGATTCGTCCACATATACATTACGGTCAACGGCTGTGAAACTCCATGCCTTTCCCTTATCAAAATGCGGCTTGGAATAGGCTTTAAACTCCATTAAGTTCCAGTTTTCCATGGCATCGGTACCAATAAATACCGCATCATTCGTCATTAAATTAAAATATGCTTCAAAATTGGCATCCGCGGCCGCATTATGCCATGCATCCAACACTTCATTAATCTGTTTTGTTGTTTGTTTCTGTGCCGTGAGGGTTATACTCAACAGCACTACTAAAAAACTAGCTTTTCTCATTTAAAATCAGGTCTTGTGGCAAGGTATTGTTCACGACTACATTAAATTGATCTCTTAAGGCATTGTAAGCATGTATCATTTCCTTTAACGAGTCTTCTGGATTCAGGCGATATTCTAAATCCCCTTTTAATTTTAGGATGTAGGTTTTTAATACTTTCTGTCTTCCCTTTACCTGCGGAATATTAAACTTGGCAGGATATTGCGAAGCCTCTAGCTCTTTTTGTTTTTCGATCAAGTCTTCGGTTACCAAAATTAAATCCTCCTTATATTCACTTGTATACAACCGATCAAAACTGGTCTCCAATACGGTAAACTCCTTCCATCCATTTAATATTTCGGCGGCTTTAGCATTCACAGGACTTTTTTTAGGTAAGGCACTGGCATCCAACGTCCAGCCCTCCTCCTGAGCATCCGCAGTGGCAACCGGCGCATCTTTACAAGCCGATACGAAAGCCAATACTAGCAGAAATGTGAAGATTTTTGACATAGGGCGAATGTACAAATTTTAGGAAACGGTATCTTTATGGAAGAATTCATTTAACTTCTTTTTTTGATGGAGAAATACATTTTGATTATTGGCGCTTGCGGACAAATCGGTACGGAACTCACCTACGCCCTTAGGGAAAAATACGGGAGCAACCACGTAATTGCCAGTGACATTAGGGAAGGGAGTGAAAGTATTATGGAGTCCGGTCCGTTTGAAATTCTGGACGCGACCGACTATGATGCCTTAGAAGAGGTTATTGCTTATTATGAAATTAGCGAAGTGTACCTAATGGCCGCCATGTTGAGCGCCACTGCGGAAAAATTCCCCATGCGAGCGTGGAACCTCAACATGAATTCTCTTTTTAATGTATTGAACTTAGCCAAGGAAAAGAAAATTGATAAGATTTTTTGGCCTTCCAGTATTGCCGTTTTTGGACCAAATACGCCCAAACAAGATACCCCACAAAACACCATTATGGAGCCCAGTACCGTTTACGGCATCAGTAAACAATCCGGAGAGCGCTGGTGCGAATATTATCATACTAAATTTGGGGTGGATGTGAGAAGTATCCGTTATCCGGGTCTTATCAGCTGGAAAACCATGCCAGGTGGTGGTACTACGGACTATGCCGTGGAAATATACCACAAGGCCCTTTCCAACGGTTCCTATACCTGCTTTTTGAAAGAGGACACTGCATTGCCCATGATGTTTATGGACGATGCCATTAGAGCTACCTTGGAGTTAATGTATACCGATGCCAAGCATATTAAAGTCCGTTCATCCTATAACCTTTCCGGAATGAGCTTTACACCCAAAGACATGACAAAAAGTATCCAAAACCATATTCCCGGATTTGCTATTAGCTATGCACCCGATTTTCGCCAAAATATAGCGGATTCATGGCCCAGTAGTATAGATGACACCAACGCCCAGAAGGACTGGAACTGGAAAGCCGAATTTGATTTGGAGGAAACCACAAAAACAATGTTGGAGAATTTAAGTTCTTAAGTTTTAATGTATCCCCAACAATTACTGTTCTTCTGATTTCACGTTATAATACCAAACGTTCATACTTTCAATAGTGTCCCTTATGAAAGTATTGTTATATAAGGTGCCACCAAACACAAAATCATGTTTGCTAAAAGTGATGTTTAGACCATACGAGGTAGCCCTAACTAAAGAATAAATTGTCTTATAACCGGTTTGGGCAAGCTCCTTCTTAATTTCCTGGACCAGATAATAGGATAAATTCTGACCCTTGATATCGGGGTGTGTGGCAAAATCGACTATTTCTACGTTGGATTCTTCCTCATGGATTTTAAGAATTGCGGAAACCTGCAATTCCTCACCATCAAAAAGACCATAAAACTCATGGTTTTTTGCAGCTAACTCGGATAGGTAATCCGTTTTATGAATTGGAAAAGAATAGGATTTAAAGGCCTTTTGATGCAAATCTGCCATCGTGAACAAATCGTTACGCGTTAATTTGCGCACCACCAAATTGTCCGGCAAGCTAAAGTGACCGTCTTTTTGCGAATTGTTGGCTGCTTTTGCGATGGTTTTTACGGATTCTATAGTTTTCAATTCCCTTTCATTGCAATGCTCCCGTTCCTTGCTTAGAAAATCCGCCAAAAAATAGCCCGTGGTTTCCCCATTGAACATCTTGGGTATCTTTGCTTCAACCTTATATCCATTAGCTTTGAATTTTTCTATTGCGTTCTCCGGCACCCGACCAATAATCTTGTCATAGTTCTTTTCTGCGGCAAGGTTTTTCATTTCAGGTATCAAAGCATCCCAATTCGCTTTATCCGTCTCCGTCAAATACACCCGTTTATGTGTTTCACCGTGGTGCAAGGTGGCACCGCTTCTTTTTTCCAAAGTATCGTACATAGAAGAAATTTAATGTAGTTCTTTACTCGTTTTTGTTTAGGGATTATTCCCTAATTTGGCCATCCCCAAATACGTAGTACTTATTGGTAACCAACTCCTTAAGCCCCAATGGGCCTCTATGGTGCAATTTATCCGTGCTAATGGCCAGCTCGGCACCGACTCCCATTTGACCGCCATCCGTGAAACGGGTAGATGCGTTTTGATATACCGCGGCACAATCCACTTGCTCCATGAACAATTTTGCCGTTTCTTGGTTCGTTGTCATAATCGTAGCGGAATGTCCTCCGGAATGCATATTAATCTTACTGACCGCGCTATTTACCGAATCTACGGAGCCGATACAACACTTCATAGCCAAAAACTCTTCTTTCCAGACCGAATCCTCTTGGATAACCTGCTCTTCTTCCAAAACTTCCTTTACCTCGTCATCCACCAAAATTGATATCCCATTGCTTTTCAGGATAATCCCTAAGTCCTTAATACGCTTTTGATAATCTTCAAGGTTTGTGCTTACCAATATTTTGTCAAGGGCATTACAGGCCGAAATTTTATCCGTTTTCGCATTAAGAATAACCTTGATACTCTGTTCCCAATCTGCGTTTTCGTCCACGTATAAAAAATTATTGCCTCTACCACTCACCAGAACGGCACAATTGGCATGTTCCTTAACGAAAGTTATTAATCGCTCCCCTCCTCTGGGTACGATCAAATCCAACTTTTCCGTGGGATTCCTTAGAAATTCTTGCGTCGCTTGCCTGTTCATGGTCAACAATTGGATATATTCTTTTGACAATCCGTTTTCCCGTAATGCTTGATGCCAAAAATCTACCAGAACCGTATTGCTATGCAGTGCTTCCTTTCCTCCTTTTAAGAGTATTTTATTGTTGGCCTTAAATGCAAGTACGGCTGCTTCTATAGTAACATCCGGACGGGATTCATAAATAATCATGATGGTACCAAACGGTGCGGTCTTATTGACTATTTTTAGTCCATTGGCCAATTCCGTATTGGAAATTTCCCTATTTACAGGATCTTCTTGACTACGAACGGCAACAACCGACTTTATCATTTCCTCAATCTTGGAATGATCAACCACCAATCTTTCATAAAGCGCCTGGTCCTCTTTGTTAAACAGATCAAGGTCTTTCTTGTTGGCGTCCAGTAATTGGGCACGGTTTTCATCTAAAATACGCGCCATACATCCTAGTACGTTATTCTTTATCTCTGTTGTCAATAATTTCATGCTAAGCTTCAATTTTATCCATGGCCACTTTTGTGCCCACATTTTTTCCTTCAATTATATCGATGATGGTATTCTCCTTTTTTCCGTTGGCTATATACGTTGCTATATTATGCGCCGCGGCCTGTTGCGCGTAGTCCAACTTGGACCCCATTCCACCGCGGCCCTCTGCTTCCCCTTTGTTGCTATCCTTTATGTATTTGTCCAGGTTATCTTCCGGTTTTACATGTTGCACAAGATCACTGTTCTCCGCGTTGGGGTGACCCGTGTAAAGCCCATCGATATCCGTCAAAATAATAAGCCTATCGGCATTCATCAACTGGGCTATTAAACTTGCCAGTTCATCATTATCCGAAAACATGGACATGGTAACGGATACGGCATCATCTTCATTAGCGATAGGAATTACACCTTCGGCTAACAGCCCCTCACAACAGTTGACCATGTTCTGACGGTGTACGCCTGGACTAAAATCCCTTTTAGTAGGCAGTACTTGAGCACATTTCATCCCATAATCGTGGAAAATATTATAGTATAAACGCATCATTCTTGGCTGCCCAATGGCGGAATATACCTGACGTCTTTGCGTCCTATCCTCAATACTGGAAGCACCCAATACTTCCTTACCTGCAATGACGGAACCGGAGGAGACCAAAATAGTGGCTATTCCGCGTTCATACAGTTCAGCAATCTGTTTTACCAACCCTCTGAGGACCGGTCTTACAATTCTGTTGTCCTTATTGGTCATGACATTTGTCCCGACCTTGACTACGATAAGTTCCTTATACATACTCTTTTTCCTTTCCTAGTTCAACTGCCCGATCAAAAGCGGCAAAAGCAGCTTGTTTTATCAATTCCCCAACATTGTTATCCTCCATGGAATCCAACGCCGCTCGGGTGGTTCCACCTTTGCTCGCCACTTTCTCCATCCATGAATTGGGGGAAAGATTGCTTTGATTAAAAAGATCTATGGCGCCCGTAAAGGTTTGGCTTACCAATAGCTTGGATACATTCTCGGAGAATCCCATTTGTAATGCGGCTTCCATCATACTTTGCATAAAATAGAACACATAGGCGGGTCCGCTACCGGAGATTCCCGTAGAGGCATCTATAAAATTTTCATCGCTTACCAACAATGATTTACCCGTAGTATCCAGTAAGCCTTCTACCGTTAAAAGTTCTATGCGAGACACTTCCGGTGATGCGACAAAGGATGTTAACCCTTTTCCAATTTTAGCCGGAAGGTTTGGCATGGCACGGACTATTTTCGTAAGACCGGTCAACTCCCTCATGGTTTCTATAGTTGTCCCGGCCATAATGGAAATTAAAATTTGTTCGGATTTGACCAGTGGTTTTATTTTATTGAGCAATTCCTCTGCATGGTACGGCTTTACCGCGATAAAAATGATATCCGCCAAGGGAACACAGTCTTCCAGCTCTTTGAATACGTCAAAATGTAGGATTTGATCTAGCTCTTTTAACTTCTCCTCGGAACTGTCCAGAACCATTATATTTTTCCTTTTAAGCAAATTGGATTTGGACATCCCTTCGGCATAGGTGAGACCCATGTTTCCGGCGCCTATTACTAGTACTTTCATAAACTATTTGGTTGTTTTATATAGATGAAGAAACGTTGCTGATGAAGTGTCATACATATAGCACACAATCATCACAATTTTTGACCTTACCATGGTAGGTCTCCCGATATTTGTGCATCGTCCTAACAGGTAAGCCCCATAAAATATCTTTTGATATAGGTTACCCTTGCGGTAAGTATGCCCATTTTAGTATCGTAATGTTTTTCGGTTTTCGTCTTTCTTTTGACGTATACAAGCTTCATTTTAATCATTTTAGGGGCACAACTTAAAAAATGAGCGCCATTTATACAAAAAATCGATGTTAAGTTTATGTTATAATGGGACATGGAAAAATATCCCAAGTGGAACCAATTTCCCAAATCGGATTTACAAAGTACTTGTAGCCAATAGGATTTACTCCTCGTTTTCTTCCAAATATTTTTGACGATACTCGGCTTTTTTCAAAGTCTCCCGCCGCTCTGTTGATTGCTTAACGTAGTGTTTTCTGTCCTTTATCTTATCCAAGACCTTGGTCCTCCTATATTTTCTTTTGTAGCGTTTTAAGGCTCTATCAATACTTTCTCCTTCTTTTACTTCAATTTTCAGCATAATTTTCTTTTAATTTTTATAAGTATGTTCTTAAAACTTTATTTCGGGATTTATTCCGTAGCAATCGTATTCCCTTTTCCTTAATCTGTCTCACCCTTTCCCGGGTAATATCAAAAATCTCACCTATTTCTATCAAGCTAAGCGGATTGCTTTCGCCAATGCCAAAATAGAGACGAACAACATCGCGTTCCCTATCCGGTAGTGTTTTAAGGGCTTGCTCAATATCCGTTGTTAGCGATTCTTTCATTACTTCCTGATCGGGACTGGTGGAATCCTTGGACTTGATTACATTGTACAAATTGGAACTTTCTTCCGCACGAAGAGGGGCGTCCATGGATAATTGCTTCTTAGAATTCTTCATGGAGCTTTCTATCTTTGCTACGCCCATGTCCAGTTCATCGGCAATCTCATCGGAAGTGGGTGGGCGCTCATGGGTTTGTTCCAAGGTAGAATACACCTTGTATATCTTGCCCATAGTGCCAATTTTGTTCAAGGGCAACCTAATGGTCCTGGACTTCTGTGATATGGCCTGTAAAATAGATTGGCGAATCCACCAAACTGCATATGAAATGAATTTGAACCCCCTTGTTTCGTCAAAACGCTTGGCAGCTTTTACCAGTCCAATGTTTCCTTCATTGATCAGATCGGAAAGACGAAGACCCCTACCCTGGTATTGTTTGGCCGCAGATACCACAAAACGCAGATTGGCATTTACCAATTTGTTCAGTGCCGCCTCATCTCCCTCTCGTATTCTTCTGGCCAGTTCAACCTCCTCATCAGCGGTAATCATATCGATCTTTGATATTTCCTGAAAATATTTTTCCAAAGATTTGGTATCCCTGGTAGTAATCTGCTTTGTAATCTTTAATTGACGCATACATTAATTTTCTATCATTTCTACCAGAAACCTATGATTTTGAACCAGAAATCCAAATAAATTGACGTTTTTTTGCCTTTTTTGCCCAAAAACGGTCAAAAAGACTTCAAAGAAAATTGGTGTTAAGCCAGTCTGATACCTATCAATTGCTAGTTATAATAAACTTGTAGTTGATTCTTTTCAAGCAGTATGCTATTACTATCTATAGATGATTATACATCTGAATCGACATCCCTTTTTATACTCACCAAGGATGCCGAGAAACATTGGCAGTGGCAACACAAAATATTCTTAAAAAACAGATGCCCCATCTTGGGGAACCATTAACAGAGGTTTAGCAGACCCTTAACTGGGTTTTCCTCCGCTATTCCTTAATTTAAGGTTGAACTAAGAAATAAAAAACAGACATGGGAATAATTAAAGACAAGAAAAAATTTAAAAGAAAAACAGAACAATCCAATCCTACTAATCCAACGGGCAATACGCAAGTGGATACCAACAAGGTTGATATTGATGAGGGAACAATTAAAGAACAACAAAATAAAAAATAGCAAAAATGAAATGTATTATAGTTCCTTTGGATTTTACGGAAGCTTCTGAAACGGTGGCAAAATTTGCCGTGGAAATAGCCAAAGGGAACAGTGCTAAAATTATCTTTTGTTACGCCCACAATGTAATTTATGCACCAAGTGCCATTTCTCAAATGTCCGCTGTCGCAGCGACAAACGTACCCAATTTGGTAACGCAGCAGAAGTTGATGGGACAACAGCTAGAAGAATTTACACAAAAGATTGAAGGACTATCTCAACTTTCTTATGAGAACAAGGTGGCTATAGGTCCCCAAGAAATGGTGCTTCATGACTTAATTGAAAAAGAAGAAGCAGATTTGGTCATCATGGGAACACAAGACCAAACGTTGACCGAAAAATTGTTTTTGGGGAATGTTGATGAAAAAATAAGTAGAAGTGTATCTTGTCCTGTGCTTCTTATCCCGGATAACTATAAATTTACTACAGTTGGGAATATTGGTCTGGCATTGGATGATGACTGGACCGAAAATAGTATACAATTGGACGTTTTGCTCCATATCCTTGAAACATATGATGCAAATTTAGAAGTAGTCCACATTTCTGAAGGAGCAGAGGAACTGGAAGAAAAAGAACGATTTTTGGAAACTATTAGAAAATTTATGAAGGGGATAAATGTCCATTCGCATGTGGTTCAGGATGAAGATGTCAAAACCGGGTTGTCACGTTTCATAAAGGAACAGTCCATCCATATGCTTGCACTTGTGCATAGGGAACACGGATTTTTTAAGCGTATTTTTAATCCCGGAGTACGTAAAAGGATGATTACTGATTTGGATGTGCCCTTACTCGTCTTAAAATAGCCGTTTAAACGATAGACTTTTGGCTCTTGGGCCCCTTTTTTTATGTAAAAATCATAGGGTATGTTAAACATTGGAATCAAAAAATATGCGCCAAACGCTGTCATCCTCTTTTTTCCAAATTAGGATATACTTCCCCTTATAACTTCCACTACACTGCCCAATTTCAATAACAACATTGTCAGATACCGTCTCCATTCTCAAGGGGTCTAATGTAAGGTGATAATCCGGGTTGTTCATATACCCGTATTCCTTGATCAGACTCTCAGTGCCTTTTACCAGTGGTTTGTGATTAAAATAAAGCGCATTTTTACTATACAGCGCTGTGACCAGTTTTTCTGCGTCATGCTCATTACAAAGCTTAGTCCATAAAGCTCTTCTTACAGCTATTTCTTTATCAAAGTCTGGTGTGGCTCCATCATTTTTAGCTGTAAACTCAAATTCCCGTAACTTTTCTACACTCTCTATCCTCCAAATGACTAGCTGTATAAATTTTTCCGAAATACTGGTTTCGGTTTGGACCAATTCATAAGAGATGTTCAGGTTTTTGTTTGCTTCGGTCTTAAACAATGATTTAACTGATGTTATTGTCTCCTCTTGCTTACTGTAAAATTCCGCGATTTGTGGCGCACCTTCCAGTATACTGTCGGCAGAAATAACTTTAATAGCGTTTGGCGCGTAAGTAGCCTCAATTTTAGTGACATCCTTTTCATTTACCGCACTAGCCCAATTTTTTATAGCTTCATGACCTTCTTTGGGTCCGTTTGAATCCTCCTGCTTATTTGTAACGGTGACGGCATCGCTTTCCTTCTTCTTTTCCTCTTGTTTACATCCAAAAAGGAAAACTAAGGTCAGCCCTACTAACAAATTTTTTACTTTCATTCTTTTTCTTTCTACGAAATCTTTAAAATAATGCGCTAGTTTGTTTTACTGAAATGATTAAAAGGATAGGTATTTTATTTTTGTAAGTAGGCTAGAACTAGCAATTAATTTATACGTTGTTTGCAATAGTTTTATAATACATTTTATTCATTCCAATCCATTCCCCCAAGTATATACCATTTGTCTGCTCGTTTTATCCACGTGTGTGTTAATCTGGTACTGCCTTTAAAAAGAAAAAGACGATAATGAAGAATTGCAACATTGTTTTCAATATGAATTCCCTGTTTTTCTATTCGGAATTTTGTGTCTGTTGGCATTGGTTTCGAAAAGTATTTCTCCAAGTATTCTGACCCAGAATTCTTTCTTGCAGAGTTCTCCATACGACTTGGCCAGCCAAGAAAATTTTCGTCCCACATTGATAAAATTTTAGAATGGTCAGCATCTTTATGAGCTTTTATATATTCTTCTTCCAGGTTCCATAATAAATCCTCTTGGTTTTCGACCGTTTGGCTCCTGTCAGCACACGATAATAGCAATCCAACGAATGAAACTGATAAAATAATATTTTTTAATTTCTTAAAATCTTTCATTTAGTTGGCTTTTGATAATAATGAGTGGATGCTACAAGGTTCAGGTTCAAATTATTGCTAAGGTCTCGTATAACCGCCAGTTACGGTTTAATACGCGTTAATTTTCGATTTAGAACTGGCGTTAGCAATTCCGAGTGGATTCGGACGTAGTCGAATCCGCCATAATTACGGTTATACATTGTGTGCAGTTTAATGATTTTGTAAAGTTTCAAATACTATTTTCCAAGAATTATCTGATTGTCTTTTCCAATTTATAATATAGGTTCCGACATTTTTAATGGTATCTGAACTTTCTTTATTGATAAAGATTTCGTTGAAAGTATTATAAGAGATAGCCATATCTTCCGATGGCACAATTGTTGGCCTTCCTCGATGAATGAGTTTTACATCATATTTGGCGTAAATCTGTTCCCATTGTGCTTTTAAGGAATCTTTAGTCAAATGTTTAATAGGTGAATCAGGATAAATAGCTGTATAATTGTCGGCGTAAAAGTCAATCCAATCGTAATCAAATCTTTCATAAACTGAATAAAGACTATCAACTTGTTTTGTTATAAGAGTTGTCAGTTCTGAGTCGGAAGTTTTTGTCACCACTTCTGTTTTTCTATCATTTTCGCATCCAATAAGAATCCAGAATAGTAGGACTATTATTGAAGAACGTAATTTTGCATTTTTCATATTGGTTGGTTTTAATTACACACAACGGTCTTGGCTAAGATTCGTTGCGGGAAAATCCGTCTGAATTTTTCCGCCAAGTCCCAAGTCTTTTATAAAGTTAAGGATTTACGCCTAGGAAATCCGCCGCAATAGGATTATAGGTATTGTTAGATGGAGTTGCATTAAATAGATTATTTCTTTTTACCTTTTTTATTTCCTTTCCTTTTCATTACTAGTTCACCACTTACAGAGTTAATTAAAATTGTACTTAGAAAAAGTAGAGAAACCAACTGCATTGCATTTAAGACTTTAGTGAAATTTCTAGCTGGACTAATATGTCCAGCTGAAAATCCTACTATGGCTTCTATCCAAAACTCTGAAAACAGTATTGAGTCTGCACTTTTCCCTAACATTTTCGTTAGACTTTCTAGATATTCGATTTCTGAATTTATTGCATATATCAAATTTCGGTTTGCGCTATACTTGGATGGAATGAATTCATCACGATAGGTTATCGTAGTTTGAATTGTATCAAATTTCGAAATTCTCACTTGGGTTTTTCTCCCATTTATTTTAAAGATGTCTTTGTACTCAAACTTAATTGTATCTGGCAAATGTATTTCAACAGGATTATATTTGCTGGTAACTTTCAAAGTTGAGTTAATTAGTTGGAGATCTTGAATAGTCAATTTGTTTGACATAATTTCCTTAGCAAAGTCCTTTTCTATTTCTAAAAATTCATTCGAAATTTTATAATTATTGCTATTGTATTTGTACAGGTAATATGAAGTTGTCGGATATGCCAGAAATGAGAAGAATAATATAATTAAAAATGATTTAATACCTGAAATAGACTTTTTAAATATATAATAAACTATAAGAAGAGTCGGCACATAGAATAATCCAAATTGCCAAGGTTTTAAACGACTTGCACCAACTATTAAGTCCAGGATAATAAAAGGAAAATAAAGAAAAAATAGAGTCGTAAAGAGTAAAATTAACGGATTAGCCCTATCCAAATTTCGAGTCAAATATTTAATATATTTACGTAATTTCATTCAATTTATAAATCAGTTATCGGAAATGACATCTAACATTTCTACATGTGTTCTAGTACACCTATTTCTCTTTTAGGGGAAGTGCCTTAAAAATCCTACAAATAATTGATTGTTGCAAATAAAGTTTTGGTTTTAAGGGTTTTGCGCTATGAGGTCTCACCAGGACTGAACCTACTTCAACAAAAAGTCCCTCCAAAAGAAGGGACTTAGAATGCATTTTAATTTTATGCTACCATCTTAGTAGATGGCCTTATGCTCATTTGGTTTACTTTAAACGCTAAACAGGTTGTCGTCTAAACGTGTTCTGTGGCTCCTGTATACCAAAAAGGTAGCAATTTTCCTTGGGTATAACATCCTGTGCGGAACGGTAAACGGGTCTTGGAAAAAATAGGTGTTGGCATTCGCTTTGATGAGATGGTCTTTGAAAAGGTTTCATAGGATACAGTTTTTTTTGTTACTAATTCTTTTAGCTGGATTTTAAGTGGCAAACCTCCCTTGAGGCACCCTCAAAATCATTTGAAAACAAAACTTAACTACATAAGAATCATTTTGTTAAGACTGAATGTATTAAAAAAACAAATCCCTTAAGCGAATACTATTCCTTTAGGCAATAGAAATATTACAATCCTAATTTCGCACTCTTGATTTTATCGATTACGGATTTTTGGTGACTGTTTTTTGCCAACACTGTTTAGTTGCCAGCAGCGTGTTCGAACATTCAAAAAAGTATTTCGTCAACCAGAACATGTTTTGGGGTCATCAAGAAACATAGAGGAGTATTTACGAGCAATCCTAGGCTTAACTAAACTTTAATTTTCGCTCAATCGCCTTGATCATTTCATTGGCGATGTCCTTACCGGTGGCATTTTCGATGCCTTCCAGACCGGGAGAGGAATTTACCTCCAATAACAATGGCCCTTTATTGGAACGGATGATATCCACCCCGGCGACCGCCAAGTTCAAGGCTTTGGACGCCTTTAATGCCAATTTCTTCTCCTCTTGGGTAATCTTGATCATGGAGGCCTTTCCCCCTTGATGGATATTGGCCCTGAATTCGCCTTTTTCCGCCTGGCGCTGCATACTCGCCACTACCTTCCCGTTTATCACAAAACAACGGATATCCTGGCCGTTGGCCTCTTTGATAAACTCTTGAACCAAGATGTTGGTGTTCACACTTTTAAAGGCATTGATCACACTTTCCGCCGCCTTATTGGTCTCGGCCAAGACTACGCCTTTTCCTTGGGTACTTTCCAATAATTTAATGATCAAGGGCGCACCGTTAACCATTTTGATAAGATCCTTGGTGTCCATGGGCGACTTAGCAAAACCGGTTATGGGAATATGAATATCGTACTTTGAAAACAACTGTGAGGCAAACAATTTATCCCGGGATTGGGTAATGGATTCTGCCGAGTTTTGACAATACACCCCTAAATTATTGAATTGACGGATGACCGCACAGCCGTAAAAGGTAACCGCCGGTTTTATACGTGGAATAACGGCATCAAAATCCCTTAAAATATTACCCCCACGATAGCGAATTTCCGGGGAATGGGCGTCCAACTTCATATAAGCCTGTTCCACATTCAGGAATACGATTTCATGCCCACGGGCCTCTGCCGCTTCCATAAGGCGCTTGTTACTGTACAAATTGGGATTACTGGCCAGCAAACCGATTTTCAATCCCGTTTTTTCCTTGTAGTAAGGCTTGTATTTTTCACTAATCTCCTCCTCGGAAAAATCCTTTATCTGATAGTTTATCGCCGGGTTCACGATATAGCGGTCCGTTAATGCCTCACGTCCTAGAAGCATCCGGAACTCCATGGTGTCCCTATTCGCTAAAGTCAGTTCAATATCAAAGGTATTATCTCCAATGGTGACGGGCGTACGTACTACCAGTCGCTCCTCGGAAATTCCGCTGGAGCTCTTTACCATTCTGCGGTCTATTAAACGGGCCTCACAGTTAATGGCAATGCTTCGGTTTTCCTGTAAGGGGTTCACCTCAAACTTCACCCATTCCTGGGCTCCTTTATTGAATATTTTTAGGTTAGTGGCTTGGATGGACGATGTCTTGGCCCCGGAATCTACCCGCGCTTTTATGGCCGGGACACCAAGCTCCTTAAAAATACACCACTCTTCGCTTCCTATAATCTTTAAATCCAATTGTTTTATCTTTTTCTAAGTTCAAAAATATCGGTACGCCTATCTTTTAGGTTTCGTACGGCGCCGAATTGGTTTAGTTCCCGAAGCAAATCGATATCCACATCGGCAATCAATATCATTTCGGTATTCGGAGTTGCTTCAGCTTTTATTCCGTTCGTGGGGAACGAAAAATCACAAGGCGTGAACACCATGGACTGGGCAAACTGGATATCCATATTCTGTACGTTTGGCAAGTTTCCTACACTACCGGCAATAGCTACATAACACTCATTCTCAATCGCTCTCGCCTGTGCACAGTTACGTACTCGGGAATAACCGTTTTGCGTATCGGTAAGGAACGGCACAAAGAGAATGTCCACCCCTTCCTCGGCCAATAAACGCGGAAGCTCCGGGAACTCCACATCATAACAGATCAAAACCCCTATCTTTCCACAGTCGGTATCAAAGGCTTGCAATTTGGTACCGCCCTGCATGCCCCATACCTTTACCTCGTCCGGGGTAACGTGCAATTTTTCATAGCGTTCCATGGTACCGTCCCTACGGCATAGATAGCCCACGTTGTATAGTCTACCATCAATAACTTCCGGCATACTACCCGTAATAATATTGATGTTATAGGTTATGGAAAACTCGGAGAATTTCTGTACCAGTACATCGGTATGTTTGGCCAGTTCCCGTATGGCATCAGGCGTATTCATGTGATTGGTGCCCGCCATTAACGGTGCATTGAAAAACTCTGGAAACAGGGCAAAATCCGACCGATAGCCCGATACGGCATCGATGAAATATTCCGCCTGTTGTAAGAGTTCGTCAATATCCTTATACGGACGCATCTGCCATTGGATCAACCCTAAACGGACGATGGTCTTGTTTACGGACACCTCTTCCGAAGGCTTTTGATAGTAGATGTTATCCCATTCCATCAGAATGGCAAAATCATTGGAATCCTTGTCCCCTTCCAAATACCCCTTCATAACCTTGGAGGGGTGAAAATCATTACTGATCTGAAAGTTTAATACGGGATCCTCAATTTCCTTATGGCGTACCTTTTCAATGTACTGCTTTGGCGTAAGTTCGGTGGCGTATTTGTGGAAATTGGGCATCCTACCACCAAAGACGATACTCCTTAGATTGAGTTTCTCACACAGTTCCTTACGATAATCATACAACCTCCTGCCCAAACGCATGCCCCTAAAATCAGGGACGATAAAAATATCTATCCCGTAGAGCACATCACCGTCATCGGTATGGGTATTAAAGGTATAGTTGCCGGTTACCTTCTTATAGGTATGACTGGTCTCGAATTTTGCATAATCCACGATAATGGAGAGGGCACAGCCCGCCAGTTTTCCATTGATCTTAATGACTACCTGACCCTCGGGAAACTTCTTGATCAATCTATCGATTTCCTTTTCCGTCCAAAAAGCATCGTGCATATTCAGATAGGAAGATACCATGGCCGCCTTTAGCTCCTTATAGTCCGACAAATTAAGGTATTCCAGTTCTATATTCTCTATTTCCTCTATTTTCATTTTAGATGGATTTTTTCATGGCTACTTTAGACAACAGAAAGTAACGGTCGGCACCAGTGGTAGCGATCGTAACCAATAAGCATAGAAGTGAAATGAGTTTGAAATGGATGTGGGACCAAAAGACTAGTCCTCATCCCCGTCCACCATATCCTCCGGATCCGGCTCTACTACTGCATCCGGATCATCATCCTCAAAATCCTCGTAGTCGTCCTCATCGTAGTTTTCCATGGTGTACTCCAATTTGGCACTGATCTTTACCAAATACTTGGTATCCTGCGTTAAAACCTCAACAGCCTCTATCCTTTCTCCCTGTGCGTTCTTGAAGGTAATGATGTTCCGATCATCATACCCATCTGGATAGCGCTCCACCAAAAGTTTCAAAACCTCCGGGGTAAGTTTTTTAAAATCTACTATTACTCTTTTTAAATGTGCGTTCTTGTCCATATTTATAGGTCCAAAAGGTAAGCAAAAATTAAGGGCGCAACAATGGTCGCATCACTTTCTATTATAAATTTTGGGGTATCGATATCCAATTTCCCCCAGGTAATCTTTTCGTTTGGTACGGCACCGGAATAGGAACCGTAGCTTGTTGTACTATCGCTTATCTGGCAAAAATAGCTCCAAAAAGGGGTGTCCGTACGCTCCATATCCTGATACAACATGGGTACCACACAAATTGGAAAATCTCCGGCAATACCGCCGCCTATTTGAAAAAACCCGATACCGTTCTCCGAATTGTCAGTATACCAATCCGCTAGAAAGGTCATGTACTCAATACCGGATTTCATGGTGCTGGCCTTCAATTCGCCTTTTAATACATATGAAGCAAAGATATTGCCCATAGTACTATCTTCCCAGCCGGGACAAATAATAGGTAGGTTTTTCTCCGCCGCAGCGTACATCCAAGAATCTTTTAGGTCTATTTCATAGTATTCTTCCAAAACTCCGGAAAGCAACAATTTGTACATGTACTCATGTGGTAGGTAGCGCTCTCCCTTGGCCTCGGCATCCTTCCAAATTTTAACAATGTGTTTCTGAATTCTTCGGAAGGCTTCTTCCTCAGGTATGCAGGTATCCGTAACACGGTTTAATCCCTTCTCCAACAAATCCCATTCCTCTTTTGGGGTCAAATCACGATAATTGGGAACCCTTTTGTAGTGCGAATGGGCTACCAAATTCATGATATCCTCTTCCAAGTTGGCCCCGGTACAGGAAACAATCTGAACTTTATCCTGACGAATCATTTCCGCAAAAATTTTGCCCAATTCTGCCGTGGACATCGCACCTGCCAGGGAAACCAGCATTTTAGCCCCATTGTTCAATTGTTGCTCATAGCCCTTTGCGGCATCTACGAGGGCGGCCGCATTAAAATGTAAATAATATTTCTCAATAAAATTGGATATTGCTCCTTTAGTCTTCGTCATCCTCGAATTTTGAACTATTTGTACCTCCCTTATATTCTATATCATAGGTGTTGTCATAATCTTCATCTACGTCCTGCCCCATAAATTTATAGCTCAGCATTTTGTAATATAATTTAGCTGCTAGGTAATCCGAAGATTTATCGGATGGATTGGGACAAAGTTCCACCAAATCAAAACCGACAACATTCTTTTCCTCAAAAACCTGTTTTAGAAACTCCAAGGTTTCATACCAAAACAGACCGCCCGGTTCCGGAGTACCTGTAGAAGGCATAATAGAGGAATCCAGCGCATCCACATCAAAAGTAATAAAAACATTGTCGGTTAATGCCTCTATCACTTTATCCATCCAATATTCATCATTGACCATGTCATGGGCAAAAAAGGTTTTTTCCTCATCCATTATGGTTTTCTCAATAGCATCCATTGACCTGATACCTACTTGTACCAAATTGGTGGTCTGGCTTGCCTCGTATACGGCACACGCGTGGTTATATTTTGTGCCATTGTATGCGTCACGCAAATCTGCGTGTGCATCAATATGTAAAACGGTCAAGTTATCAAAGCACTCGTTGAAGGCACGGATAGTTCCAATGGATAACGAGTGTTCGCCACCAACCAACGTCACAAACTTATTTCTCTTTATATAGTCTTTGGTGATTTTGTGTACACTTTTCACCATGGCCTCTGGAGAACTATTTTCGGTAATGGCATCCGCTAAATAAATTCCCTGTTCATACACCTCGGAATCCGTTTCTATGTCATAGGTTTCCATATTTTCCGATGCTTCCAAAAATGCCTTCGGGCCATTTTCAGTTCCTTTTCCCCATGTGGTCGTTCCTTCATAGGGTACAGGGATCAAAATGATCTTAGCGGTTTCCAATTGTGCGAATTTATCGGGAATACCCGCGTAATTCTTTGATGTACTCATTATCGTATTTATTGATGTTTAAATTATATTCAAATCTAGTTAAATCCTTAAAACCTAATTACCGGACAAAAAAGTTATCCTTCTATTTCAATTTTTTTCTTCTTTTGTTTTTCCGTTGCTAATTGGATATCGCCATATCCCAAAATCTTTAATAAATCCTCTGCTTTCTGCTGCGGATTAAAGAGCTTGGTGGTTATCTTCCCATTGGCATCCTTATCTATTAAAATATGCTTTGGCTGTGGAATCAGACAGTGCTGCAATCCGCCATAACCTCCAATCGTCTCTTGGTAAGCCCCTGTATTAAAGAATCCTATATACAATGGCTTGTCCCTTTTATACTTTGGCAGGTAAATGGCGTTCATGTTCTGTTCACTATTGTAGTAATCATCACTATCACACGTAAGACCGCCTAAAAGCACACGCTCATACTCATCATTCCACCTATTTATGGGCAACATGATAAACCGCTTGTTTATTGCCCAAGTATCCGGCAATGTTGTGATAAAGGAAGAATCTATCATGTTCCATTTTTCACGGTCGTTCTGTTGCTTCTGGTACAGAATTTCATAGATGGCCCCTCCACTTTCACCTACGGTAAAACTACCAAATTCCGTAAAAATGTTTGGTACGGGCACTTCTGCTTCGGAACAGAAAATATTGATCTGGTTCAAAATCTCATCGATCATGTACTGATAATCGTACTCAAAAGCCAACGAGTTCTTAATGGGGAAACCGCCACCAATGTTCAAACTATCCAAAGACGGGCACATTTTTTTTAATCGAACATATACCTTTAAACATTTCACCAACTCGTTCCAGTAGTACGCATTGTCTCTAATACCGGTATTGATGAAAAAGTGCAGCATTTTAAGTTCTACCTTATCGTTATCCTTGATCTGGTTCTCATAAAAAGGAACGATATTCTTATAGCCGATTCCCAATCTTGAAGTATAGAACTCAAATTTTGGTTCCTCTTCCGATGCTATTCGGATTCCTATTTTAAACGTATCATCGATGCTTTCCGAAAGCAGGTCTATTTCCTCATAATTGTCAATAATAGGAATACAGTTGGTATGGCCGCCGTTGATAAGCCTAGCAATATTCTCTATGTACTGGCTGCGTTTAAACCCATTACAGATGATGTAGGCATCATCCTTAATTTTACCATCAGCCTTAAGTTTTTCAATGATGTTAATATCAAAGGCCGAGGAGGTTTCCATATGGATATCGTTCTTTAACGCCTCATGCATCACATGCTGAAAATGTGAACTTTTAGTGCAATAACAATAGTGATATTTCCCTTTGTAGTTCCTCTTTTCTATTGCATTGGCAAACCAATTTTTTGCTCTTTTAATATTTTCCGAGATTTTGGGCAAATAGGTAAACTTTAATGGGCTACCATATTCTGCTACCAAATCATTCAACGGAATCCCGTGAAATAAGAGGTTATCTTCCTGTAAACTAAACTCTTCCTGTGGAAAGAAATAGGTCTGATCTATGAGATCTATATATTTTGTATTCATGTAAACGAACTAGTGTAAAGTTTCAATTTGGTTAAAATTAAGGTATTCAAAAAAACTAATACGTTAAGAAAACGTAATGCCCCATAAAATCAAATTAAAAATTCCTGTTCAGTGGTAGGTATAAAAAAGTAATCGTGTTGACTTTTCACAATGGAAGTAACGCTTACGGAAGTAAACCTTAAAATTCGGCGACCTATCTGATAGACTACTACAGGGATTGACTTCCTAGTTCCCAATAGCCCGAACATAAAAACAATTAACATGATGTTCAGCACATACCTGAACCAAAAATAAAGATAAAATCCTCATTTTGGGAGCGCAAAAGAAAACAAAAAAAATGATAAAACAAGTTTCCTTATCTCAATTTACGATAAAATACAACCAGTTGGATTTAGCATCGATTTTTTCTTATAACAGATTCACTTATAAGGTTTTAATAATTATATTTAATTTTTAAACTTTTACTTATGACGATACAAAAACTAGTTGCTTCCCTATTTTTAATGTTTTGCATTATTGGCTTGGGTAAAATAAGCGCACAAATACCACAAGGCGTTTATATTTCCGATGCTGATAACGTTAGGCATGAACTAAAAATCAGCCCGGATTATTTTATACATTCCGTATACGAACAGACGCCACCGAAGTTCATAAAAACCTTAGGAGGTTTCTACACGGTGAACGATAGTGTACTAAATGTAGACTTGGAGTTTAACTCTGCATATGAAAATGACGGTGTTAAGAAACTTTCCATCCCATTTACTTTAGAAAGCGATAAGCTTATCTTGAAAACCGAACCTGAACTCACCTTTGCAAAGGTAGAATCCCTTGAACAGGACTTGGACGGCGCTTGGCTGTTTGCGACCCGAGGCCCGGATACCGGTCAGGAAAGGCGTGGGGAAGAAAATCCTAGAAAGACCTTAAAATTCTTGATGGATAATCGCTTCCAATGGATTGCCTACCAAACGGAGACCATGCATTTTTCTGGGACCGGCGGTGGTTCCTATTCCGCCCAAGACGGAGTATACACAGAAAAAATAGAATATTTTTCACGGGATGATTCCCGCGTTGGTGCAAATTTGCAATTCAATTATGAAATAAAGGGAGATGATTGGCATCACACCGGCAAAAACAGCAAAGGGGAACCTATGTATGAGATTTGGGCAGAGAGAGTTGCTCAATAAACAGTTACGGTTTGGCGGTAAGTTATCTTAAAAATACTTTCCCTAACCAACCAAACCCATAACGCTCAACTTGTAACTCATAACTTTCTTCAAAGTCATTTTAAAACTTTTAATTATAGCATTCTAATTAATTAAAGGTATCCTGTAACTCTGGTGACAGCTTGATTTTATTATTCGCGAAGCGATAGGAAACACCCAAGTTAATGGCATAATCGGCAAAGGCCGCATCTCCGTTTCTTGGTTCTCCGGTTAGCATTTCGGTCTGCTTGTCCGTAACACTTTGGGGGCGATTTCTATGAACCGCAATAGGAACATTCAAGGTTAATGTAAAATTACTTTTCATGTAACTAATTCCGGGATCTACTGATAGTACGTTCCCCGGCCTTCTAAACCCTTCATTTCCACCAACAAGGTCTTTTACGGGAACACCTTCATATCTAACCCCTAAGGAACTGGAAACCACTGGCGAAAAGCTGTAGCTCAACCCACCTCGCAAGGCAAACTGATCAGGTACCGCCATAATGGCCTCGTTCTGCAAAATAGGGCTTAACGTTTCCCTAAAGGTCCTTGTGCCGTTGGTCTCCCTTGGGTTTACCAAGTAAAATCCGCTTGCGTATCCAAATAAGTCGGTACTGATTTTTTGATACACTTGAAAGTCAAAAGTTATACCAAAACCACCATCTCCGGGTTGAATGGATTGATCCACCGGTCTGGTCTGGGGTCCACCGTCAGGACCAACGTTATAAAAAATATCCGAAGCATTATAATTACCCGTGGGGAGTTTAACGCCCAGACCTAAGGCAATATTCCCATTGGGAGATTTTTCCAAATCAAAAAGCCAATAGCCAAGACCCACGCGTATATCCGCAAGTCCTCTGGAATACGTAATGTTTCTCTCCTCTCTTCCATGTTCATATAGTGAGGAGCGCGTATTTATGACCGTTGGTATGGTGATGCTTGTATAAAGCCTCTCGTTTATTCCATAGGTTAGAAAGAAATCCCACGCATGTGCATTATTTACTACTTCTGTATCGTTGGACACGCGGTCGGGTTCTTCTTCGGTTCCCCTAAAGTGACGAAATGACCTGAAGTACCTATAATTGGTCCCGATCTGTACATCGCCCGTTCCTAAAAGGTTATTTTCCAAACTACTGCCAACACATGATGAGAAATGTCTAATGGCAACACAGCCCTGTGCCTGTACCTTGAAAAAGGAAAAGAATAATACTATTACGGTGTAAAAAAGTAGTTTTTTTAGCATTCTAAAGAATTTTGGATGGTTTTGAAAAAAGCCAACTCCCTGATGTTGGGAGTTGGCCAAAAAAATTATCATGAAAAAGACTAACTTAACTCAACATTAGCTTATTTACGGTGACCAAAGTAGTTCAATTACCGACACCAATGGTTTAACCTATGGGTAACATAGATTAATGAAAGGTTAATCCACTTAATGAAAGATTAAAATCTATTGATTAAACTTTGCATTTAGTTAATTCGTAAGGATTTTGAAGAAGCGAAACATATATATACTTTTATTTTTGATATCCGTAGTGGGATTGGCCATTGTACAATACCAATATCTTAGGATAGGTCTAAACTTGGCCAAAGTACAGTTCAATGCCAATATGGAAAGGGTAACCAAGGTTATCAAAGCGGGTTTGGAACCTGAAAATAAGCTTACCTATCTGGTAGGTAGCGCTTTGGAAAGAGACACCACTTTTTTTACCGTAGAAATTGATTCCTTGCAGGATGCATCCCGTCACTTTCTTAACGATTATATTGGAAGCCAATTGGTCAACAACGGATTGGATTCCGATTTTTCGTTCAACCTATATTCCAAGGACAGTATTTATTTCCTTAGTTCACCTATAGCATTCGATAAAAGGGATAAAGTAGAATCCTATCCCATAGAGCTAGAAGGTTATTTCCCCGAATTGTTGGGCAAGCCGGTAGTGCTAGAGCTTAGGTTCAAGAATTTATACGGCTATTTTTTATCAAAACTAAATGGCCTTACCCTACCCAGCCTTCTATTTTTGCTAGGTATCTGTGCAACTATAATTTGGGTATTAAGAACTTATTACTGGCAGAGTAACATCATCACTACCACCAATGAATTTATTAATAACCTTACCCATGAATTAAAGACCCCTGTTTTTTCCATTGGCCTGGCAACTAAAATATTGGCGGAAACATCCAGTGAGAAACAAAAACCTGTTTTGGATATTATAGGGCAACAGGTAAAACGTTTGTCGGGCCACATAGACAAAGTGTTGGAACTGGGAAGCCTAGAGTCCGGCAAGAGTGTTATTCATTTGGAAAAAGTGGATTTCAAACCCTATTTGGCGTCCATTTGCAGAGAGTTTCAGACATTGATTTCCATTGAAAATGGCCATTTCAGTTTCGAATTAGAAGGCGAAGCGTATCCCATAAAAGCGGCTATTTTTCATTTGGAAAACGCAATCAACAATATACTGGACAATGCAAAAAAATATTCTGATGATCCTTTAATCGATCTTAAAGCATATGTATCCAAAGATAATTTACATATTTTGATTACCGATAACGGAAAAGGGCTTTCCAAAGGGGACAAGCAAAAGATATTTCGGAAATATTATCGTGTTATGGATGGAGATTTGCACAAGGTAAAAGGGTATGGATTGGGGCTGAGTTATGTGAAAAAAGTTATGGAAAAACATAAGGGTAAAATACAAATAGAAAGTGAAGAGCATAAGGGTACTAAAATTACCTTGATCATACCGATACGCAAATGATGAAACAGAAATACAGCATACTGCTAGTAGAAGATGATGATGCCTTAGGCTATTTATTGTCCGAATATTTACAAATGAAGGACATGGATATTACATGGCTTAAGGATGGTAGAGCAGCACTTGAAGAATTGGACAAATCCGTTTATGACCTCGCCGTCTTGGATATAATGATGCCCCATATGGACGGATTTACGTTAGCGAAAAATATAAGCGAAAAACACACCTACCTGCCTTTTATCTTCCTAACGGCTAAGTCTTTAAAAGTAGATGTGCTTAAAGGATTTTATCTAGGTGCCGTAGATTACTTAAAAAAACCTATTGACGAGGAAGAGTTGGTCATAAGGATAGAGCGCCTTTTATCTACACTTAAAAACAGTACAAGTAAAACGCCTGTAGTTGATGTTTATAAAATTGGAAAATATGATTTTAATGCCTTGAACCAAGAACTATCCTTTGGAGATCAAAAGATTAATCTAACCATCAAGGAAAGTGAACTGCTCAAATATCTGGTGGATAAAAAAAATCAACTGTGCCCACACAAGGATATTCTCATAAAACTTTGGGGGAAGAACGATTATTTTAATAAAAAGAGTCTAAATGTTTTTATTACCAGACTCCGAAAATACTTGGAACAGGACGGGGATATTAAAATTGAAAACGTGCACAGCAAGGGATACATATTACGTTTGCCGCCAGATGAAAACTAAGCGCGGTTTAATGGTCCCAATGGCATCATCCGAAATTTAAGGGACAGCCGCGACAAAAATGTAACTTTATTTCCTAACACTTAATTTTTATGGGTTAGAGTTTTTTTCTCATTATAGTATTGACGATTGGCAATTTTTTTGGTGATTTATATCCCTTCATTACAAACGTAATGAAACCGGTACAAACGATACTATTTGAAATTTAATTCGCTCGTTACGCTTAGTTTTAATCCCAAAAATTATCTTCCAAACTATTAAAATATAGATAAAATGCCTTTTCACATAGGATAACTGCTACTTCACAACATTTAATTTCTATTTAATACAAGTATGATAATTTTGCGTAAGTAAGGTAATTCAAGAGTAAAAAATATTCTATCCTTCACCAAACCATGGCTTTATCCAATTGTACTATACTTCTATACGGTTATAAAATCCGAAATAAACTACTTCTATTGGTTTTATTAGTTTCAGGTTTTGGATATACCCAAACAACAATTTGGAGCGAGAATTTCAATAGTTATCCGAACGGTACTGAAAATGGTGCGGGTGGTGGTTTTGCTCCTCAGAACTGGACAACCACGATTACAGGAAAAGTTTGGGTACAGGGGGGTAGACTGGAAGCCACCAATCTGGGAGCTGAGGGAGTCTGGCAGACGAATGCCATCAATATTTTCGGATTTGAGTCCGTCAGTTTCAATCTAAATGTTGCGACCCAGGCAGATACCAGTCAATTCGAACAGGGAACTGATTATTTCATTGGGGAATACCGAATAGACGGGGCAGCAACATGGACACAGTTTGAAAATGCCTCAGGAGATTCTTCTCCTTCCGATCTTCTACAATCTTCCTATTCCGTAAATCTTCCTACTACAGGATCTACGCTGGAAATTCGAATTCGTTTTTACAACACCGCAAATAATGAATTTTATTATATTGACAATGTTATGGTTCAAGGTACTTTGCCCTATTGTTCCGGGGAAATTGATTTTGAATTTTATGATTTGGTACCCAGTGGGGCCACCGTGGATAATATTCCGACCTCAGGAGCTTTGGGTACTGGCGTGTTTACAAGCTTTGATGTCGATGCACTTCAAAATCAGGAAGACCCGGGCGATACCGATTCCTTTTCTATTAGGTATACAGGTTATATTCAAATAGCAGCAGCAGGTTCTTATACGTTCTATACAAGCTCCGATGACGGTTCGAAGTTATATATTGACGGAGCCCAGGTCGTGGACAATGATGGTAATCATGGCATCTCAGGAGAGATCGGGAACTCTAACCTTGACCTCAGGATTACATGAGATTGAAGTCTTATTTTTCGAAAATGGTGGTGGTGAAACTTTAACTGTGCAGTATCAGGGACCTTCGATTGCAAACAAAATATTCCGTTTTCCATCTTATATTCAAATTGTTCCGGTACCATTATAGATACCACTGATACCGACTCGGACGGGGTCTATGATACAACGGATGTGGATGATGATAACGATGGAATTCTGGATATTAACGAGTGTGGCGGAGTTTCTGGTGGCGAGGTGATGACGGCAAGTAACATCCAATATTTCACTAATACTTCCAACGCACAGGGTGTTCCGGGTAGCACGTATGCACAAAATCCGACTACCTGTCCAGGCGGAAGTTCAGTACTCTTGTTACGATTTCCAATTAATCTTCCCATAGGAACACAAGTGGTTGTCTACTTAGGTGCAGACCCAGCCGTTAGTGATTCCGATATGCAAGTACAACGCTCCAACGCCGCTGGCAATAACAATGGATTTTTGGCGGATGCCAATAATACGCTACCAGGATCCATTAGGCAGGTGTCATTTACGACGACTACCAATATGAGATATATTCGAATAGAAGCCTATAACCAGGGAGCACGTGTGTATGGGGCTAGCTACAATGGTGGGTCTAGCTGTTACAGTCTTGATACGGATGGTGACGGAGTATATAATCATTTAGATTTAGATAGTGATAATGACGGTATCCCGGACAATATCGAGGCACAATCCACTTTAGGATATACAGGGCCTTCGAACGTGGATAGTGATGGCGATGGACTAGACAATGCTTATGAGTCGGGAGGGTTAATCACACCTGACACGGACGGTGACGGTATTCCAGATTTTATGGATACGGATAGTGACGATGATGGGTTGACCGATGACGCGGAAACTTGGTTTGTGTTGACAGGAACGGATAGTGACGGGGATGGTTTGGATAATGCCACCGATGCTACCAATGGGTATGGGGATCCGGGGGGTAATATCGATAATCCTTTGAATACGGCTGGAGGGTCATACGTTTTGCCGGATTGGGACAATGATGTGAATACAGGTGGGGATGTAGACTACCGCGACGATACGGACGATTCTACTTCCAGCGATCCCCCGGTGGTTACCGCTATGGGGAATCAGATATATTGCCCAGGCTCCTCCGTCCCAATTATTGAATCCATTAGTATAACAGATTCGGACGATACGTCTACCAGTTCAGTGTTTATACAGATTTCAACCGGCTATGTGAATGGGGAAGACCTCCTGACATTGACGGGAACACATCCGAATATTTCAGCTTCCTGGGACGTGGTCGAAGGCAAACTGACCCTGACCGGTCCTGCGCTTTATACTGAGTTCGAAGCAGCAATTGCGAATATTAACTATTCAAGTAGTGCCGTAAGTCCTTCAGGTATCAGGCAGTTTTCAATTACAGTGGGTTCAGCAAACTTTTTACCTTCTACGGGCCACTATTACGAATACATACCAAGTTTGGGAATTACATGGACTAACGCAAATTCTGCTGCTAACGCAAGGACTTATTATGGTCTTCAAGGGTATCTTGCAACACTCACCACACAACAAGAAGCTGATTTCTCAGGTTCACAGGCTGCGGGAACCGGTTGGATAGGAGGTAGTGACGCCGCTACGGAAGGCGTGTGGCAGTGGGTAACCGGACCAGAAGCGGGCACTACTTTCTGGAACGGAGATGCAGCAGGAAGTTCACCGAATTTTGCATTTTGGAATACGGCAGAACCTAACAATCAAGGTGATGAAGACTATGCACATATAACGCATCCCAATGTAAATCCTAACGGCTCCTGGAACGATTTATCAAATACCGGAGCTGCAAACGGTAATTACCAACCTCAAGGTTATGTGGTGGAATATGGTGGGATGCCAGGAGATGCCACTCTCAATATTACAGCGGTTACAACAATTACCATTGATGACGTTGCACCAACGGCGAGTAATCCGGCACCTGTTACGGTCTATTGTCCGGCCGATGTTCCCTCTCCTGACGTGAATGACGTTATCGATGAAGCCGATAATTGTGACCCAAGCCCATCGGTCACTTTTGTTAGTGATGTAACTAACGGCGGATCGGATCCTGAAATTATTACCAGAACGTATCGGATTTCTGATGCTGCCGGTAACCAAACGGATGTTGAGCAAACAATCTCTCTTTATTCACTAAGTATTGCTACTCAGCCCATGGATAATACTAGTATAGTTGGAAACAATGCCGTTTTTTCTGTAGTGGGGAATAATACGGATTCTTATGTATGGGAGGTTAGTACTAACGGAGGCGTCAGTTTTAATACAATTTCCGACGGAGCTGAATATACTGGCTCAAATACGGCCACAGTTACGGTCATAAATCCGGAATTGGATAAAAACGGTTACGTTTATCGGGTTATCTTATCGAATTCAACTTCATCCTGTGAAGCGGTTACTTCAAATCAAGCTGTCCTGGACATACGTGTTGGAACCGTGGTTACAAATCGTAGAATCACATACAGGGTCAAAAAAAGTTAATATTTCTGTTAAGTGTTTATCCTTAACAAAATAAGGCAATGTTACCAACAGCATATTCCTTATAAAAACAATCATCCGAGAACTGATAAGCAAAGAGAATTTTACTGTTTTAATATTTAAGGTATGGGCTTCCCTTTTTTTCAGCCCAAGAAATGTAGATTATATGGCCTGAGATGTTATGTGACTATAATTCGGTCCTTAGTTCCTAATAATATTGAAATAATCCCCGATGCACTTCTTTAAGATGTTAGTTGATATTCCTAACAAAAGTTTATAAATTAAACTCGATTTAAGGAATAAAGTCAAATCACCTATAAATCGTTTATTTAACATATTTAAAATAAACAATTACAAAATACGAAAACATTTGAGAAAAAATATTGACGATTTGTGAACTCTAATAGATAGTTTAAAAAGATATCGTCTTAACCCAAGAAAACGTAAATCAATTAATTTTGAATTGCTCTGAACAGCTTTGAACACTAAAAAGTAGCCTCGGCAAGAATCGAACTTGCATCTAAAGTTTAGGAAACTTCTATTCTATCCATTGAACTACGAGGCCATAATCTATAAGAAGGGCAAATTTAAGAATACTTTTCAATTAGTCTCTTTCCTAGCTCTGGGTATTTTTTTAGATTGACGATATAAGCCCTGCTTTTCATCCTTTTTATATGGTTCTCAATCTTACCTGCTATTTTCATGTCCTCTACTTCCAGTACCAAGAAATATTTCCAGGGTATCTTCCGTTTGGTCATACCAACGTTCCTTTCAATATCATTATGCCAACTTAATCTTTCATCCAAATCCGATGTTTTCCCGATATAGAAACTTCCGTCCATTTTAGATTGGATTACATAGACAAAACACATAGGGCAGTAAGAAAATTAAGGAAACTTCTCCCGATAGCTATCGGGACTATCCATTGAACTACGAGGCCATTGATTAAAGGATTGCAAAAATAGAATTAATTTTCATTTAAGTAAAACTAACTACTCCCAAACCTCAACAATCATTTCCACTTCAACCGCCATATTTCCGGGCAGGGAACCCATACCAACGGCGGCACGGGCATGTTTGCCATTTTCACCAAAAACCTCGACCATGAGATCGGAATACCCATTGATTACTTTAGAATGGTCTTTAAAATCCGATACTGCATTCACCATTCCGTGTACTTTTACTATTCGTCTTACCCGGTTAAGATTTCCCAACATTTCTTTTAATACGGATAACTGATTTATTCCAACTTCTCTAGCTGCCCCATATCCTTCTTCTAAGGTAAGGTCCTTACCTAATTTCCCCCCTATATTTTCCCCGTTGGCTTGTTTTGGACCTTTACCGGCCAAAAAAATCAAATTCCCTGCCTGAACACCGTGGACGTAATTGGCAACCGGAGTTCCTTGATCTCTCAATGTAATGTTCATTTTTTCAAGATTGGCTTCGGGATTGTAATCTTCGGGAATCACGGAAACTATTTCTACAGCTTCATCATTCTGTATACTTTTATCTAGCTTACCATTGCAGGATAATAAAAGAAAAACAAATAGTAAAGAGCATACTTTCATAATAGGATTGGATTAGTCTTTGGGAATGAAGATAAGGGACTTTTCCGAAATTATTCATTTCGTAAACCCATATATTGTATATTTAAAAGCTTCTAATTGATATCGATTAATGGGTTCTTACATAAATTCTGATTACCCTTCCGTAGATGATTTAAGAACATTGGCCAAGAAAAGGGTTCCGGCCTTTGCCTTCGAATATTTGGACGGTGGCTGTAATGAGGATGTGAGCCTTGCACGGAATACTTCCGAAATTAGGGAGGTGCAGTTACAACCACGGTATCTTAATAATTATGGAAAAAGTTCCATTAAGACCAAAGTATTGGGAATGGAATTCGATGCGCCCTTCGGGATTGCCCCTGTAGGTCTGCGTGGATTAATTTGGCCCAATTCCCCCGAAATCCTTGCAAAATCGGCCCATGCACACAACATTCCCTTTATACTGAGTACTGTAGCTACCATGAATATTGAAAGGGCAAGTGAACTTACGGAAGGTAAGGCTTGGTTTCAGTTGTACAATCCTGTCGAGGATGCCATCCGTAACGATTTGTTAGACCGTGCATCAGCTGCAGAATGCCCTGTATTGGTGCTACTATGCGATGTTCCGACTTTTGGCTACAGACCACGGGATATCCGTAACGGCCTGGCTTTGCCACCAAAAATGTCCATGAAAAACATACTTCAAATCCTCGGAAAACCCACATGGGCCTATAACACATTGAAATATGGCCAGCCGACTTTTGAAAACCTCAAACCCTATACCCCGGAAGGGCTGAACCTGAAACAACTGGGACAGTTCATGGACAAGACATTCTCAGGCAGATTAAACGAGGAATTGATAAAACCGATACGCGACAAATGGAAAGGTAAATTAGTGCTAAAAGGTGTTGCTTCCTTGGAGGATACTGCTGATGCCATTAGGTTGGGATTTGATGGTATTATTGTTTCCAACCACGGGGGTAGACAATTGGATGCTGCCCAATCTACAATTCATTCCTTGGAAGAAATAGTTGCCCAGTACAAGGACAAGATTGAAATAATGATGGACAGTGGTCTACGGTCTGGCCCGGACATTGCACGCGCAATTGCGAGTGGGGCAAAATTTACCTTTATGGGCAGGGCATTTACCTACGGTGCAGCGGCATTGGGAAATAAAGGTGGCGAACATACGGTTTCCATACTAAAAAAGCAGTTTAAACAAGTTCTGGACCAATTGTGCTGTGAACGGGTGGAAGACCTTCCCAACCACTTGATTAAATAATATTTGCACCGTTTAAATAACGATTAAATGTTATAATTCAGCAATTTAACGTGCGGTCATGTAGGATTTTCTTAAAAAAGAACGAAAATTATTCCATTTTTAGTAGATTAGCGCGTTAACCAAAACAATAAATATTTAAACCAATTATTTATGGAAAGTTCTTCAACAAATCCAAATGTAAACGCCAATAGGCTATTTTACGGTAGCTGTTTTGCATTGATTACCACCGCTTTTTCCTTCGCTATTGCGGCAGGTATTTTAGATCAATTAAAAACCGAACTAGAATTGACTGCGAGCCAAGCAGGATTGATTACGTCCATGTGGTTTTTTGGTTTCCCGATTTCTATGGTCATAGGTGGTCTTATTTATCATAAGGTTGGGGGCAAAGCCATTATGCAGTTTGCCTTTTTTGCTCACAGTATTGGTATCTTACTTCTGATTTTTTCCGGTAGTTACATGGTATTATTAATTGCCAATCTCTTGATAGGTTTGGGTAACGGATGTACAGAAGCAGCCTGTAATCCCATGATTGCAGATGCCTACAAAGGTACACGTATGAGCAAGATGATGAACCGGTTTCACATGTGGTTTCCGGGAGGAATTGCCATTGGAAGTTTGCTTTCTGCACTAATGACCAACTTAGGCATTTTAGGACGAGATCAGGTTTGGTTGCTATTGGTACCTGCGGTTATTTATGCATTTTTGTTCTATGGACAAACATGGCCTAAAGCCAAGGTGGAAGAAGCCGCCACGCTTTCCGGCAATCTGAAGGCAATGCTATCCCCATTATTCATATTCATTATTATTTGCATGTCTTTAACAGCTATTACCGAGTTTGGTCCTAACCAATGGGTAGGGTTGATTTTATCTAAAAGTGGAGCCCACCCCATGCTTATATTGGCCCTGACTTCTGGAATAATGGCGGTGGCTAGATTTTTCGGTGGTGATATGGTAAAACAATTCGATCAAACCGGTGTTCTTTTAGGTTCAGCGGTTCTAGCTACGATAGGCCTTTATCTATTTAGCTCGCAAACAGGAACAATGGCCTATGTGGCCGCAATTTTCTTTGCGTTGGGTATCGCTTATTTTTGGCCAAACATGCTTGGATTTGTTGCTGACAAAATCCCTAAAAGTGGTGCCTTGGGACTATCTATTGTAGGTGGAGTAGGAATGTTGTCCTCTTCGATTTTCCAACCTATAATTGGTGGATGGATCGATGCTGATCAAAAAATGGCCGCGGACCAAGGGTTGACCGGTGACGAATTGGATTTGGTGGCAGGTCAAGCGACCATTGGCACCATGATTATGTTTCCTGTAATATTAATTGTGTTATTTACCATTCTTTATTTTTGGATGAAAAATAGAAAAAAGGAGGTAGCTGCAGCTACGGCATAACTTTATAATAACCAGAATACCATAAAGAGCCGCTAGTTTAGCGGCTCTTTTATTTATATTGATTTCAAGAGCGGTTATTCCAGAAGTTTTTCAAGTACCTCAATGGCGGCGTCACTGATTTTGGTTCCCGGACCGTAAATAGCAGTTGCACCAGCATCCAACAAAAATTGATAGTCCTGTTTTGGAATAACACCTCCAACGATTACCATGATATCTTCACGCCCATACCGCTTTAGTTCATCGATTACTTGCGGCACCAAAGTTTTATGTCCGGCGGCCAGGGAAGAAACTCCAAGAATGTGTACATCATTCTCCACCGCCTGTTTTGCAGCTTCCTTTGGGGTTTGGAACAAGGGTCCAATATCCACATCAAAACCAAGATCAGCATAACCTGTAGCCACTACTTTTGCCCCACGATCATGACCATCCTGTCCCATTTTGGCCACCATAATACGCGGTCTACGGCCATCCTGTTCGGCAAATTTATCAGCAAGTGCCTGCGCTTTCTTAAAACTATCATTATATTTTATTTCTTTGGAATACACCCCGGTAAATGATTTTATTTCCGCTTTATGACGCCCAAAGGCCGCCTCCAATGCATCACTTATTTCCCCCAATGTAGCTCTTTGCCTTGCCGCATTTACCGCTAAAGCTAACAAATTATCTTCAGATGTTCCCGAATTCATTCTTGCCTTTGCCGCAAGCGTCAACCTGTTCAAAGACTCGTCCACATTTTCTTGGTTTCGATTTTTCTTAATAGCATCAAGCCGATTTAATTGTTGTCTTCGGACTTCCTGATTGTCCACTTCTAAAATAGATAACTCGTCTTCTGATTGCAATCGGTATTTGTTTACTCCCACAATTACATCTTGAACACTATCGATACGCGCTTGTTTGCGAGCCGCGGCTTCCTCTATCCGCATTTTTGGGATACCTGCTTCAATGGCTTTGGTCATTCCGCCCAATTCCTCAACTTCTTCCATCAATTGCCACGCTTTTTTTGCCAATTCTTTCGTTAGGTGTTCCACATAATAACTTCCCGCCCAAGGGTCGACCGTTTTAGTAATCTTGGTTTCTTCTTGAAGGAATATCTGGGTTTCGCGGGCAATCCTGGCTGAAAAATCCGTAGGTAGGGCAATCGCTTCATCCAACGCATTGGTATGTAAACTTTGTGTTCCGCCGAAGACCGCAGCTGCAGCCTCTATAGTAGTTCTTGCAACATTGTTAAAGGGATCTTGTTCCGTAAGGCTCCATCCACTGGTCTGACAATGGGTGCGAAGCATTAGTGATTTTGAATTTTGAGGATTGAATTGCTTTACCACCTTTGCCCAGAGCATTCTTGCCGCCCGCATCTTGGCGATTTCCATAAAATGGTTCATCCCGATACCCCAGAAAAAGGATAACCTTGGTGCAAACTCGTCAATTTTTAGTCCGGCTTTGAGTCCGGTTCTAATATATTCCAATCCGTCCGCCAAGGTATATGCCAGTTCAATATCGGCAGTTGCACCAGCCTCGTGCATGTGATAACCGGAAATACTAATACTATTAAATCTGGGCATGAATCTACTGGTGTACTCAAAAATGTCCGAAACTAGCTGCATGGAAGGTTTTGGCGGATAGATATACGTATTCCGCACCATGAACTCCTTTAAAATATCATTCTGAATAGTTCCCGATAATTTGTTCAAAGGAACGCCTTGCTCCTCCGCCGCCACGATATAAAAGGCCATTATGGGCAAAACCGCACCGTTCATGGTCATGGAAACCGACATTTCATCCAGTGGAATTCCATCGAACAGAATTTTCATATCGGCAACGGAATCTATAGCTACGCCTGCTTTGCCAACGTCCCCCACTACCCTTTCATGATCACTATCATAACCTCTATGCGTAGGCAAATCAAAGGCTACTGACAACCCTTTTTGACCCCCCTTTAAATTTCTTCGGTAAAAAGCATTACTCTCCTTGGCCGTAGAAAAACCTGCATATTGCCTTATGGTCCATGGACGTCTCACATACATCGTAGAATATGGACCACGCAAATAAGGGGGCATACCAGCTGCAAAATTAAGGTGTTCCGCATCTACAATGTCCTTTTCGGAATAGGTGAGTTTTAGGGGAATGCCTTCACCGGTCAGGTAGGTCTCGACTGCGCTCGACCCAGCCGGAGAATTTTGATTTGGCCGATTCTGTGATTGATGGTTCTTGACTGCACCCGAATTGACTTTATCACCCTTTAAACTGATATGTTGAAAGTCCTTTCTACTCATCCTTCAACCTTTTTTGTTCCAGTGCTTCCGCCAATCGCTTTTCTAAAATAGGTTCTATAAGTGTTTTTCTACTATTGGTCTTTACAAAAGGGTAGAGTTCCAAATTATCTTTCATCCTGTCAGTAGCATTCGTAAATTTGTTCGTCCCAACCAAAATGTTGGTTTTGGAATCAAATTTATCTTGTTCTTTCCCAGCGCTTTCCTTTATTTTCTTTTGGATGGTGTGGCTTTTTAACTGCTTCAAGAACCCGCCTTCCCTTTCTAAATTTTTAAAAAGCTCCAAGCCCTTTTCCGCCAATTGATGGGTAAGGGTCTCTATATAATAGGCACCATCTGCCGGATTCCCTATTTTATCAAAATGACTTTCTTCCTTCAGCAGTACTAATTGATTTATGGCAATCCTATCCCCAAATTCATTGTTTTTGTGGTAAATGGCATCGTACGGCTGATTGAAAACAACATCAGCTCCACCCAAAATAGCCGACATACATTCCGTGGTAGTACGTAGCATATTCGTATTGTAATCATACAATGTTTTGTTCCTTTTGGAGGGAAGTGCAATTAGGTGACAATCTGTTTCAAATCCATATTCCGATGCCAATGCGGCCCATAACAACCGCAATGCCCTGAGTTTTGCAATTTCGAAAAAGTAATTTCCTCCAACGGCCACTTTAAAGGTCATTGGGAATCCTTCCTTTTTATCTAATTTAGATTGAAAGTGGTTGAGGTATTCGTTGGCATGCGCCAATCCGTAGGCCAACTGTTGGGTGATGTTGGCACCGGCATTCTGATAGAGCGAAATATCGACTTGAAAAGTATTTGGAAGATTTAAATGAACAATACCGTCAAGGGTATCATGGTCCTTTTCCAGACTTTCAAACCAATTTCCCGTCCTAGCAAGATTCCCAACGATATCTGTATTCAAATAAATGTTTGCGGAATGACCGGCAAGCGATTTAATCGATTTTATAAAATCGACCGATAAAAATTGAAGTTCAAAATAGATAGCAACATCGTCAATCACTATATCCTTTAATAGTTCTTCTATCTTAACATCATCCGTAGGAATAATAAATAAAATACATTCAGCGCCTTTTCGCAAAAAGTCCAAGGCTTTGGAATTTGCCATTGTAGCATTTCCTGCATAAATAATCTGACCTATTCTCCAGTTTTTGTTATTCACGGATTGAAACTCTAAATCTGCGATATCCTCCTGATGGTAAAATGGTTTTACTTTAATGCCTTCCGGGGATTCCCAAACCAAAGTTTCGTTATAATCGGCTCCTTTTAAATCAAACTGAATCTGCTGCTTCCAGGCTTTAGCCGAAACCTCGGGAAAATCGGTAAATAGTTTATCGGGCATTTAAAAAGCTGAATTAAAAGACAATTCATAACCCCTAATGTCTAGAAGTTACAATCTCAAAATTAGGTATTTAAAAATACAAATTTCGATAGGTAACCAAATGGAACTTTTGGAAGCTATTTGAAATCAGCCCTTAGTAGGATAAGCGTTATTCTTTGGGCTGTTTTGGGCAATTTTATCGGATGGGTACCCATAAATGTCCTCTATAATTCGGTGTAGGTCCGGGATAACGTTCCTTGCCAATCTGGAGTTACTGTTTAAAAGTACACAGATTCCCAAATCATCGTCGGGATAGAGCGCAATTTCATTTCTATAACTATTTACACTACCGCCATGGTGCCACATGGTTTTTTCAGTTCCGGTAGTTTCATCTATGTACTCATGTATCCGCCATCCAAAACCATAAGAGGACTTCGTGTGGCCAGGCCACTTGTGATAGTATTTTATTCTCCCCGGTATTTCAATAAACGGTTCAAAAGCTTTAATGAAAGTGGATTGTTGAAAAACCTCTGGATTGTGTCCCAATAAAAAACGCATCCATTTACCCATATCATGGGCATTGGCATTTATTCCGCCGGCGGCTATGGCATTAAAATAACTGTCCGAAAGCTTTAGTGTTCGCCATCCATTTCTTCGCTTGGAATGTGGCAAAGCGATATTCTCCCTTTCCGAGAGCGTCTCATAATCCGTAAAAGTGGAACACATGCCCAGCGGTTTAAAAAATCGATTTTGTAGACTAGTGGCTAAATCTTGACTTGTAGCTTGTTGTACAATTTCTCCGGAAAGGGCAAACAGTGCATTTTGGTAACTGTATTGTGAACCTGGCTCGCTAATAGGAGATACTTCATTAAAACGAGCGGCAATTTTTCTTAAAGTTAAATCTGCCTCCACCAAATTGGTAAAACTATGGTATGGTGCTCCGGTGGTATGGGACAAAATATGTGAAAGGGTGATTTTATTTGTGTTGATACTGTCGCCCAGCTTAAATTCGGGAAGATAATCTATGACTCTATCGTTCCATTTTAGTTTATTTTCATATTCCAATGTAGCAGCCAAGACTCCTGCGAATCCCTTGGAAAGCGACCCTAGACGGAACACGGTTTCGCCATCAACACCAGCATTTTCAGTACTATTTCTTTTACCGTAACCTTCAGAAATTATAATATTTCCCTCCTTAACTATACTTACGCCGGCACCTACGATTTCTCTAGAAACAACTGCTTTCTCAAAATACTTTTTTAAAGCAATTTCCAGTTCCTGTAACAGTGCCGCATCCTTTTTTTCTTTTGGAGATTTGATTTCATTATCAGCAATATTTTCAGAATTGGAACGCTCTGCACCTCTTTCGTTCTTAGTTGTAGTGCTCGAAATAATAGTGAATAAGGTAAATGAAAAAATGATATAACCTGAAAAGATTTTGAATCGATGCACAAATGACATTAGTCTAGATTTGGTTGTTAATAACAATAAACTGGGACGTAATGCAGATATAACGGATAAAATTCATGTTTTGGTATTAAAACACTTGAATTCTCCAACTTTATCGCTGAACAAAAAATCATACTCATATTATTCCCCTTCCAATACAACTAGTTGATAGCGGGTCAAATAAGGAAATTGGTCATCCCTAGCTTCCAAAATAATATGGATGGTCTCACCCTTTCCCATTTCTTCCGGAATCTGAACAGAAGCATTCGGTGAATCCGCATTGTCTATAATCACTTTCCCCGCATAATTGCCCGCCTCCTTATACTGCCACCAGAAATACGTAAGCCCATCGCCATCAGGGTCGGTAGCATTGCCACTCAGTTGAACGGTTTCATTGGGCTTTACCTTTAGTAGGTTTGCATGTTCCAACTTTACCACGGGTGCATGGTTGGCTTCATCATATGGTTTTACGCACCAATCGGCCCGCGCCGCAAAATCCAATTGTAGGTCTTCTACCCATCGTATCTGTGGAAAGGTATTATCTACTTTTTGGGTAAAGTAGTTGTACTCTGCCACTGCATCGCCATCCTCCCATCGGCTGGCATTGGTATCCGATTGTTTTAACCTACCGCCCCAGCCCCCATAATCCGGATGTTCCAAATTGTTCAACCCTACATCTATTAAATGAAGGTATGCAGGAGAGTCGCCTTCGGAAATAAAATCATATTTTTCAAAAGAACCCCATTGTGCATTTTCCAGTTTTGTTGGATCGCCATGAATATGCTCATCATCCCCTCCCTGTCTTTTACCATCACCATAACTGTAATACATTTTGGTCAATGGACCATGGTCATTAATAATATGTTCTCCCATAAAACTGCCCTGTAAATAGGACTGATAGGGCTTGGGTATCGTTTCCTGCCAGTTGTAGGCCAAAGCCCAAAACTGTTGAGAATTATAGTATACCTTCACATCTGGCCATGACTTTTCAATATAATTTTTATACGTTGCATCTTGGTCCATGATAGTAAATAGAATGACTTTGGCACTGACCTTAGTTTGAACCTCCTTCCAGTTTGCGGTGTTCTTGAATTCCTCTTCTATGGATTTCAGCGCCCTTGCAATTGTATTTGTGCCACCCCATACTTGTAGGTACAATGGGCTCATGTCATCATCCAGGAGCTTTGTTTTTATAAAGTCAGAACCCTCGGTATCCTTTTCCATCTTGCCCTCAAAATCGATATTCCCAACTCTGATTACACTTCGTAGATAATCTGCTGTTGGGTATCCTTCGGCATGTAGCACCAAATTTGGATACACTTCTTCATAGGCATCCATTAGCCCGTCCATCCACTCCGTCCCAGGCCAACGGAGGTCCGTCCTTTCGCCGTACATTTCTTTAGTCATTTCCATTTCGGAAACAAAGGTAGTACCCTTCCCGTCCCCTTTGTAATGCCACATGGAACTACTGTAAACAAGACCCTCAATCCTAAACTCGTTGGCATAGAGCAACATCCTTATAAAGGAATCCACATCATCTATTTCTCCATCGGTAGTTACTATGGTTCTTGGCTTTTCCGAACTGTTCTGGGCATAGGTTACTGACGCAAAACAAACCATAGCCAGTAGCAGGTAAAAGGGTGATTTTTTCATGTTGATACTATTAATGTCTCAATTTGTTACAATAATACTTTGTTTATATGTAATTTTAACCTTCTTTTGAATAAAAATCATCCTTTGGGGCAAATAAACGACAAGCAATTACCTTCTGTTGAGGAATTTATACCTCATCTGGCCTATGACTCTGTCATTTTCGGCTTCAATGGGGTACAACTTAAAATCCTCATTTTGGAGTATCACAATACAGGATATTTTGCACTCCCGGGTGGCTTTGTAAAACGTGATGAAAACGTTGACGATGCCGTGAAAAGAGGATTACGCGAACGTACCGGACTTGACAATATTTATTTGGAACAGTTTCACACCTTTGGCGGAGTATCCAGAGTAGCTCCTTATATCATGCGAACCATTTTAGAAGCTAACGGATATGTTGTAGAGGATGACAATTGGATGCTAGATCGGTTCATTTCCATTGCATACTATGCGCTAATAAATTTTAATGATGTGGATCCCATGCCGGACGAGTTGTCCGATTCTATAAACTGGTACGCTATTGATGAATTGCCCCCATTGATGATGGATCACAGAAAAATTACCGAAAAAGCCTTAGAAACGCTAAGGGACAACCTTGACAAAAAATTGATAGGTATGAACCTGTTGCCCGAAAAGTTCACTATGAAAGAATTGCAAAAGGTATATGAGGCCATATTAGGGGAGAAGCTGCAGCGTACTGCTTTCCAGAGAAAAATGTTGGGAAAGGATATCCTATTACGCCACGAGAAATTGTATGCAGGTGGAGCCCATAAAGCACCTTACCTATATAGCTTTAACAAGAAAGAAATCAACGAACCCGTTCTTAACCATTGATGGGTTAATCGCTAAATAAAAACAACTTAAATGTTCATAACAATCTAATTCAAACACCATGAAAAAAATAATCTTTAAGTCATTTTTTGCTCTATTCATTAGTGCAACGCTATTCTCCTGTAAAGACAAGACGGAAAAATCAAACGAAGCCGTAACGGTTGAAGAACCGGAAACAAATACCATGACTAATTTTGGTGGATTGGCGCTTTATACGGTTCGCGATGCCATGGGCGAAAATGCTATGGAGACATTAAAGGCAGTTGCCGATGCCGGTTATGAGAATATAGAAGCCGCTAATTACGAAGACGGTAAATTTTACAATATGACTCCTGCGGAGTTTAAAGCCTATCTTGATGAATTGGAACTAAACCCCGTAAGCACGCACCAAGGCTCCGTAACCATGGAGAATGCGAATCAGATGATGGCCGATGTAAAAGCAGCGGGATTTGAATATTTTGTCATCCCAGTGCCTCCTATGGGGATGTTCCAGTTTAATATGGAAAATAGAACGATGAACATGAAAGGCACTGCCGCCGATTTGGCTACAATTTTAGATCAGCTTGGCGAAAAAGCTAATGCTGCCGGACTCAAATTATTGTACCATAACCATGATTTCGAATTTAAACCGAATGATAACGGCGTGGTGATAATAGACTATTTATTGGAAAATTGTAATCCAGAATTTGTCAACTTCCAAATGGACCTCTTTTGGGTGACCAAAGCGGGAGCGGATCCCGTAGCCTACTTTGAAAAGTATCCCGGTCGCTTTAAGATGTGGCATGTAAAGGATATGGACGACCAAGGTAGGTTTGCACCCGTGGGAAAGGGAACTATAGATTTTAAAAGGATTTTGGCGAACAAGGAACTTTCCGGAATGGAGTATTACATGGTAGAACAGGACATGACTTTTGACGGGCTTCAACCGTTGGAGGCCATTACAATAAGCCACGATGGCCTTGAGGATATTGGTTTCAAATAAGACCGTATGAAAAGAAAAGAATTTATTAGAACGACGGCAACTTTTGCCGCCGCTACTGCCTTTACCCCTTTCATAGCCTGCAAAAATAAAAAGGAGAGCATGACAGCAGATATACAGGCCAACGAAGTCCGTAAAAACTGGGCCGGAAATTATACCTATAAAGCAAAAAATTTACACGAACCGCAGACGGCAGAGGAAGTTCAAGCGCTAATTAAGGATCTAGACTCACAAAAAGCATTGGGTTCTTGTCACTGTTTCAACAATATTGCGGATAGCCCGTTAAACCAAATTTCCACAAAGAACCTTAAAGGCATCATTGAAATTGATGAGGAAAACATGAAACTAGTTTTAGCTGCTGGTACCAAATATGGTGACTTTGCATCAGAACTACATGAGAAAGGTTATGCCGTTCACAATCTTGCTTCACTTCCCCATATTTCAGTGGCAGGTGCCTGTGCCACTGCCACCCACGGTTCCGGTATAGGGAACGGGAATTTGGCTAGCGCAGTTGCCGGTGTAGAATTGATAAACGGAAAAGGGGAAATTGTTCAACTTAAAAGAGGTGATGAACATTTTGATGGAGCCATCGTAAATCTAGGTGCGTTGGGGATTATAACAAAGGTTACCTTGAATATGGAAAAGGCTTTTGATGTAAGACAGGACGTATTTCAGGACCTTCCGCTTGAATCCTTAAGAGAGAATTTTGATGCCATCTTATCAGGAGGATATAGCGTGAGCCTTTTTACAGATTGGCAGGACGGGAATATTAGTCAGGTATGGGTAAAGCGAAAGGTTGATGATACGCTGCAGGATTTGGGAACAGATTATTTTGGAGCGAAAGCTGCAGAAAGGAATTTACATCCAATAACCGAACTTTCCGCGGAAAACTGTACGGAACAAATGGGTATTCCAGGACCTTGGTATAATAGACTCCCTCATTTTAAAATGGGTTTTACACCTAGTAGTGGCGAGGAATTACAATCGGAATTCTTTGTCCCATATGATAAAGCTTTAGAAGCAATTTTAGCAGTTGAAAAATTAAAAGATTTAATCTATCCCCAACTGATGATTACCGAAATCCGCACAATTGCTTCGGATAACCTATGGATGAGCCCTTGTTATAAACAAGATTGCGTTGCCATTCATTTCACATGGAAGCAAAATCCTAAGGAAGTTGGTGAATTGATAACACTAATTGAAAGAAAATTGCAACCATTTGATTACAGACCGCATTGGGGAAAGTTATTTTCCATAGACCCCAAACTATTGGCTTCAAGATATGAGAAGCTTCCGGATTTCTTAGCCTTAGCAAAAGAATACGACCCTAATGGAAAGTTCAAAAACGATTATTTGAACCTAAATATTTATAAATCCTAAGACCCTGAATAATGATTAAAAAGAAACTAGCAAATACATTTCTACTGGTATCCATGATTATTACCGCAAATGGTTTTGCCCAAGAAATACAGACCGGAGAAAATGTAGCCGTAACCGATACTGAATCAGGTAAGGTACGTGGATTCATAGAAGATGGCACATATATCTATAAGGGCATCCCTTATGCAAAAGCAAAACGATTCGAAGCCCCTACAAAGCCAGATGCTTGGGAAGGAGTCCGAAGTTCAACAATGTACGGTCCAGTTGCTCCACTAATGACACCAACTACATCCGTACAAGATGAAATCGAGTTTGTATTTGACCATGATTGGGGTTATACCAATGAGGACTGTCTTCGTATAAACGTATGGACGCCCAGTATTGATGACGGTAAGAAAAGACCTGTGCTTTTTTGGATTCATGGTGGCGGATATACATCAGGTTCCAGTCAAGAATTACCCTCCTATGACGGTACTAATTTGAGCAAAAAAGGGGATGTTGTAGTAGTTTCAATCAACCATCGCCTTAATATACTGGGCTTTTTGGATCTATCCGCCTACGGGGATCAATACAAACATTCCGCCAACAACAGTATTTTGGATATGGCCGCAGCACTGGAATGGGTACAAACAAATATTGAAAATTTTGGTGGTGACCCCAATAATGTAACCATCTTTGGTCAGTCCGGCGGAGGTGCAAAAGTAAATACCCTAATGGCGATGCCAAAAGCAAAGGGGCTTTTTCATAAAGCCATAAACCAAAGTGGTTCTTTCCGTACCGCCATGTTGGAAAAAGAGGATACCCAGGCTATTGGCGCCGAAGTATTATCAAATTTAGGGCTTAGTGCTACTACGGTGGATAGCATTCAGAACATCCCGTTTGAGACCTTAAGTGCAGCGGGCACAAAAGCTTTAGAGACTATAGAAGATAAAATGAAAGCCGAAGGCAAAGCTATGGTAGGTTTTGGGCTTGGTTGGGGGCCAAGTAGAGATGGTATAGACTTACCATATGGATTATTCTCCGAAGAGGCATTTGAACTTTCTAAAGATATTCCGTTGTTAATTGGTACTACTAAAAATGAATTTACTCCTTTTGCCAATATGCGATTCACTGGAGCATCCGAAGCGCAGATTTTGGCGCAAATTAAGGAGCAATGGAAGGATAAAAGCGATGCTTATATAAAAGCGGTAAAAAAGGCCTATCCTAACGATACCGCCCCAATAGATCTCTTAAGTGTGGACACCATGTTTAGGCCTGGTGCCGTTTTACAGGCAAATGATAAAGCGTCCTTAAAAGATGGCGCTCCTGTATACATGTATCTGTTTACATGGCAATCCCCTGTTTTTAATGGAAAGTACAAAGCGCTACATTGTATGGAGTTGCCTTTTGTATTTGACAATATAGCCTTGGCCAATCAAATGACAGGTGGGGGTAAAGAGGCGTTTGTATTGGCGGATAAAATGAGCCAATCTTGGATAAATTTTGCTAAATCCGGAAATCCTAATCATTCAGGGCTTCCAGAGTGGCCCACCTACACTAGTGAAAATACCGCAACCATGCATTTTGATACCACTTGCGAGGTAAAACCTCAACTGGACAAAGAGCTTTTTGAACTGGTTGGAAATTAATTACAAACATTAAAATAAAGAAAATGAAAAAACACTTCGTAATTCTCATCACTTCAATGCTATTTGTGGGCATAGAATCTTACAGTCAAGAGGCCCTTTTTGGTGGGGCAAATATAGTTTCTCCGGAAATTCACAGCGATCAGACCGTCACTTTTAGGTTTATGTCTGCAACAGCGGATTCCGTTCAGGTAACCGGTGACTTTCTCCCGACGGTAAAAGTAACTACCCCAATGGGTGAAATGGACGGCCCCGGGAAAGCCGTATTGACTAAAGGTGAGGATGGCATTTGGACCTATACTACCGATGAGCTTGCTCCTGAGTTATATAGTTATTCGTTTATTGTTGATGGGATGACTACAACTGACCCCAATAATCCTTTCGTAATCCGGGACGTCGCATCGTTAACGAATATATTTATTGTGGGTGAAGGTCAGGCAAGTCTTTACCGGGTAAACGATATTCCGCATGGTACGGTTGCCAAACGTTGGTACGAATCACCGGGATTAAAAATGGACCGTAGATTGACCATCTATACCCCTCCAGGTTATGAGAAATCCAACGAAAAGTTTCCCGTACTTTATCTTTTACATGGTGCAGGTGGAGACGAAGAGGCATGGATGGATTTGGGTCGTACGTCCCAGATTATGGATAATCTAATCGCCCAGAAAAAGGCCAAACCTATGATTGTCGTAATGCCTAATGGCAATGTGTCCCAAGATGCTGCACCAGGAATGGGCAGTGATGGCTACTATAAACCGCAGTTTATGGCACCACAAACCATGGATGGCACCTACGAGGCCAATTTTATGGACATCATCAAATTTGTTGAGGAAAACTATCAAGTTAAAGCGGATAAGGAGCACCGGGCCATTGCGGGACTTTCCATGGGTGGGTTTCATTCCTATCATATCTCCCGATTTTATCCGAATACTTTTGACTACGTAGGCTTATTTTCGGCAGCACTAATGCCACGCGAAGATGCAACAGGAAAAGTGTATACGGATATTGATGCCGGTCTTAAAAAGCAAATGGAAAATGGCTATAAACTCTACTGGATAGGGATTGGGAAAACTGATTTCCTATATAAATCCAATGGAGAATACCGTAAAAAACTAGATGCTATGGGCATGCCTTACGAATATGTGGAGACAAGCGGCGGACATATTTGGAGGAATTGGAGGATTTATCTCTCACAATTTGTCCCGAAACTTTTCCGATAAAAATAGTATAAGGTTATGTTTCTGGTTCGTAAGAAAAATTTCATTGTTAAATTCAACCGAAAACAAGCATTTGGTAGAATTGTGTACAAGCTATAGATGGTTGTCTTATGACTGCATCATAGCCGGTAATTCCCTGTCTAGAAATCCTTTACAGAAATAATAATCATCCTAGGTAATGAAACCGTGGATATAGTTGAGACATTACTTTTTTAAGCGAATCCCTCTACGTTTACTTTGGCTTCATTCAGGATAAACTTCTAGTATAAGAGTCCAAAAAAAAAGACCTTACATTACTGTAAGGTCTCTGTTGCTCCTCCTCTTGGGCTCGAACCAAGGAAGGTAATGCTTTATAATCCAACTATTTGTGAACTCGCCAACTTAATGGGTATCCGAATTGTATGCCATTATAATTTTTTTAATTTATCAATTAAATCTGATAACTCCTCAATAATATTATTATTAAAATTACTCATTTCATAACTGGAGTAAGAATAAAATGTCTCAATTTCGTAATTATTAGATTGATTTCCATCAACATTTCTACTTAATAATTCATATTTAAGAGCTACGGTCGGGACCATATAGCTACTCCTGTATTTTTCATTAATATCTGAAAATAATGGTTTAAAATCCTTTTTAATAACGCCTTTGCTATTTTTAGAAAAATTAGCTTTTTTTATAATTTCCATTTCTTTACTGTAAAATTCTTCCAAAGTTTTAATCCAAGAATTACCATTAGCAATTAGTTCTGTATTGCTTAATTTACTCAACTCTGCCTTTCTATCTTTAATTTTTTCTATTCTAAGTAATCTACTCTCCTCATTATTCAAATATATTTCTGATCTTATTCCAAGATAATCATCACCTAAATGTTTAAAATTTCTATCTAGCTTACTTATTATATCTGTAATAATTGCACTATTTGCAGGAGTGTTTTCCTTTACAAATAAACCTTTTGATAAAATATTGATATTATTCCCTTTATAATAGATCCCATTAAGAATAATTACATCATCAACTAAATCTAATTGAAATTGTATATGCCCCTTTTTATTAATTATTTCTAAGCCAGTAGAATCGTAATTAATTGAAAAGTAATCTGATTTGTTCAGAGCCCATTTACCCTCATTTAGCTCAATAATTAAATTATCATCGTAATCGTAAACAGAAGTAGATATTAAAATAGTATTTTCCTTTAATCTTAAAAGAGTATGCCCTGTTAAATCTTCAAGGAAGTTCACCTTATGACCTTCAATTAAGGAATCCCTACAAATTGGGACCCTATTTCCTCCAATAAGTAAGGTATATCTTTCGTAATTTTTAGTTTTTAAAAGGACAACTCCTCTTTCCTTTTGTTCGTTTACGATTTGGTCTGCTAAAGTGTTATTTTTTTCTATCAATCCCCTTATTAGTTTATTGTCTTTAAAGCTTCCTACTCCACCCGCTATCGTACCAAGAACTATTAACACTAACGAAAAAGTCTGCCACGGAATTTTATCCCAAAATGATTGTTCCATAAATATTAACAATATATCCACAAATTATCGCCTCTAATTATATTTGGTAAGATAAAAACAATAATCATTAATAGATTAGTACTATATAATAAAAAAGAAAAACCAGCCCCATTAAAGGAGCTGGCTTCGCATTTCACTAACATGAAGCGTACTGTTCTAATAACTTTATCCTCTCACCTGATAATTTGTTGTTATCCTGTTCGGTTTTTTTTGAAATTAGCCTGTAGTTTCCTCTTTCTGGGCTTTCTACAAGTCCATCTTTTAGCAGTTCATTCATCTGTAGGTGGAATGTCTGTTTAGACATTATTCCCGTATCAATCAAATCATTTTTAAATTTACTTGTTGGAATCGTACTAGACTTACTACCCTTACCATTTTCTTGATTAAATAGGTCCAGAATTCTCTTCTTGTTCAGGGTATTGCTTCTTCCATCCACTTTAGTCTCTCTATACAAAGCGTACTTATTGCTTTCTCCTATATAATCAACCCAACCATTTGCATTGATTTTGTAAAGCAATGCTTCTGAATCATTTTTCTCTACATGCTTATTGAAAACCATACAAGCATAATTACCACCTTGAGCGGTCGGAATATTTGCTAAACCTATAGCAAATTCGTATTCCTGTAGCACAAACCTGCTACCTGCAATACTATCTTGGTCCATGGGTCTATCATTCCCTTTCACGCAGTGGTGAACAACCATTATAGTCAACTCGGGTAATCTTATATATTTAAAAAAGTTTTGAAAGAATTTTTGGACGGATTGGCTTTCCTCTATTTTTCCAACCAATAAATGTGAAAGGCTATCCAGTATTAAAACCTGAGGTTTACAAGCTGAAATATAATCCCTTAGCATTTCCCAATCAGTAGTGCTATTTATAAAGCTTGGAAACTTTTCTGGAGTTGTGTAATAGTTTTGTGCAAATAGTTTTAATTCATCCTCAGTAAGTACTTTAATCTGGTTTCCCATTCTTCTAGACCTAAGCTTATAGCTTTCTTCAAGATTAATATAAAGCACCTTCACGGGTCTGCCAATTAAAGGTTTACCAAAAAAAGAATTTCTTCCTACACTTAAGCTTATGCTTAAATTCTCTGCAAATGTAGTTTTACCTGTTTTAGGAGCCCCTGCAATCAATCCCATTGAGCCTTCGGGTATTCCTGGAAATAAAAATTTAGGCTCAGGTTCTTTCATAACCATATTTATTTGGTCATGAGCTTTTACGGGAAGCATTTTACTCTTCCCTTTTTTAATTTTGTTCATTATATAAAAAATCCAACTAGTCAATCTAGTTAGTCAAGTAAGGCTATTGCCCTACGTCTGTCCTTGTTGAAGCGCTAAACCTCAACTAGCAAGTTTTCAAGCTTACGAAGATAGAATAGCAATTATGTTGCCACTCTAACATATTTCAATTAATTTCCTGAAAAACTTACAATATTGTCATCTTGACAGGTCAAAATATTAATTATTTAAATTAAAATGGTCTACAAAGATGCAATATTGTCAAAAAGGGACCTCATTTGAAGCCCCAATCAGTCATTATGTCTTTTTCAGTGGTTTTTTTATACGGAAAACCGTCTCAAAAGCTTTTCATCCAAAATACAGCATAAACCGCTTTCTTCAGATAGTAATATCAAAATGGTAGAAGAAGTATAGGTTATCCTCAATTACATAAACTGTAATCAAAGAAATAGACACCTTTACCATATCAACCGTTCTTATACTTCCCTTAGAAAAATCACCAACACCTCTAATTACCTCAACTTGAAATGGGCATATTAACTCAACAAGCTCATTATTATAGGTAATGACCAACATACTATCAGGTGAAGAATATTTTAAAAGATGGGCGTATTCGCTTGAATCCATATCTGCAACTTTAATTATTATATTATATTGAGGTAGCCCATTTGCTATCCAAAATCTCCTGTTTACTTACCTATTTGCATAAGCAGACTTAATTAATTAAACTGGTTTTGGAAACGACCTGATTATCTATGACATTTGATTTTGTCCATGCTTCTAGTAGTCTACCTGTATTGGATGTTATCATAAACTTTCCTTTGTTACCAAATATTCCTGTACGGTCCTTGGAAACCTTTGCTTGATGTAGATTATTTATAAGCTCAAAGTTGACCGTCAGTTCATACTCATAGCCATCCCTAGTCACCTCTTTTGTTCCACGGTTTACGATTTGACTCTTTCCATTATCCGACATCACCATTGAATAATCAACCTTCCTCCTAGTAGTAGTTATAATATGGCATTTTGAAGTTAGGATTTGCTGTAGAAAACCTTGGTGTAATGGGGTAATCCTTGCCCAATCCGTAAACCTCCCTCCCATCTTTGATTGCATTTCCAAACATCCTCCTGGACCATTCCATTCATGGGATATAGAGTCAATTATTATGACCTCCATATTGGCATTTTCACAGCTTTTAATAGCGGTTCTATACCTTTCCGGGGAAAAGGGCTCAAATAAATTAAGTACGTTGTACGGGCCTAGATTAGCGTATAAATCGGCACTCATATTCTCTGTATCAATGATAGCTACTTTAGTCCAATCTCCTGTGATTCCATAGGCCATAAGCAGTGCAGAATAGGTCTTTCCTGTTCCTGAGTTACCAGAGATTCCGACCCTTAATTTTATATCTTCTTTCTTTGCTATTTTTAATTCCATGTTGTTATGTTTTATAATTTTCTTGGTTATTCTTTATAATAAACACAATAAAAAAAGAGCCCCATAATTGGAGCTCTATATCTTGCTATGAGTAATTAAGCTTACTTAATCTTGGATGTATTCTTTACCACATGGCTATCAACCAAATCCAAATTATCATCAACGTACTGCCAACGATGTGAAAGCTTAATAGTTTCACCAGTGCTTTCCATGGTGTAATCGTATTCCTCGCACTCAATTTTTTTTACCGTACCATTAAATTCCTCACCTATTAATTCCTGACATGTACTTTCATCTAAAGTGGTTGGCACTAACGCGGTTCTTGCGGTGAAGTAAATCTTTCCAGTTTTATCGCTTTTTACAGGCTCAACTCCACCCTGAACTAAAAGGGCATAGAATTGCTCACCATTCTTTTTGGAAATAGTTTTAAAATTTTTAATTGTGACCATGATTGTAAATTTATAAGGTTAAAAAGCGGGAGGGTATCTCCCAAATTTACAAGGCAGGGGGGCTAAAGCTCTTATTATCTAGGTCTTACAATAAGTCTAATAAAAAATATAATTTTTGTTCTGGAAGAAAGAGCGTATCTAACATTTTATTTTTTTCAGGTTTAATTGCATTATGTCCAATTTCAATTGATTTAAAATGGGCTTACAATTACTACAACATTTTAAATTAAAATCTTCTAAGGTTACGAGGTCAAAAACCTTCGAGTTTAGACGACCAATACTTGGAATCATTAATATTCTATTTTAATATCCTCATAATCCACCTTATCTATAATATCTGGTCTATTACCTTCCCCATTACGCTTATAGAGGTCCCTACTAATAGGGAAAGCATTAATATCAGCGTCTGACAAATCATCCTCTATAACGTTATTTACATCACTCTCAGTTAGGGTGTCGTCTAGCCAAACATCGATATCATCATCTTGAAGTATTACAGGTCTACGCTCCTTTTTGTTACGTATTTTGGCGGCAAACTCCCTTGTCTCAAATTAGTAGTCATTGATTAGTTTCGGATAGCATCTCATATTGGAATAAGTGAATTTTTATAAGCTACAAGGATTTTTTATTACAAAGATTAACTCCACTATCAATTAGAATATTCCCCTTATCAGTTGTTATATCTTTCCATCTTATTGTTGAAGGTTTACAATTGCCTAAATTTAAATAACTTGGATAATAACAAAAAGGCATAATCTTTTGATTTATCTTTTTTCCTTTTAATATTTTAATAAACCTGGCAACTTCAATATTGAAATCATATCCAAAAAACCATTTATCTCCATTACTACACGATACTATTCCAGAAAAGTAAATAACATCCCCCAAATTAACCGCCTGTAAAATTATATCCCCTTTATTGTCTTTGACTTCAATTAGATTTTCCGTGTAATTCCGGTCAAAACTAAAATTTGGATTAATTTTCCACTCATTATTTAAAATTTCTGCAATTACGTTACCATCATCATCATAAATAATTGCACTTATAAATAATTTTCCATCTACTTTGTTGATTGAAACTAGGGGTGTACCATGATCTGTAAAGAGAACCCCATTTTTGACTTCCATGAGAGCCCCTCCAACCAAAATTTTGGTAGCAATAATAGACTTATCTTCATAAGGATAGATTTTACCTGTTTGAGTATTAATTTTTCTTTGAAATTCTGCCTCCTCTCTGTCTTGCTGTTTTGAGTATTCATTGTAGCCAAAAATAAGGACTGTAATAATTAAACCTAAAGTGAGATTATTTCTAATAAAGTTAAAAACTATGCCAATTACTGATGATTTATTTTTGTTGTGAGAATAGCAAAATTCTGATTCTGACATCGGGTAATTCCCGCATCTTTTGCCTCTCCTATTTGTCCCCTTACATTTTTCCATGCCTCGTTTGTTATTTATGAAAATAATTTATCAGTCTTATAAAGGTTCAAACTAAATCCCATATTTGTATTGTTGGTAATAAGAAGTTTACGTATTCCCAATTAAAGGTTATTGAAAAAACTTGAAAAGGAGTACGATAAGAGAGTTTTATGTCTTGATTTTATCATAAAGTAACATTCAAATCCCTTAGCTTTCCTGACTGCAAATATTCTAAAACCGGCCAGTTTCATCTTATCCCCTTCAAGTTTTGACCATTGTATGCTCAGTTGAGAAAATAACAAGTATTTAATAATCACGAAATATAATAAAACAATATATCACAGTCAGAGAAAACTAAGAACTTAAAAAGCAATGAAAATTTTACATTTACTCTAGTCTTTCAGACAATTTACATATTTCAATACTCACACTCTTCTGAACTACTTTTCCATAATAATCTTGTGTGATTTTCATGTTGGAATGCCCTAACAATTCACTTACTACTTCCATGGGAACGCCGTTAAACAATAAAACTGTTGAAGCAAAAGTCTTTCTTGCCGTATGATGGGTAATTCCTTTATCAATACCAGTAATTTCATCTATCTCTTTTAAATAGGAATTTATCTTTTGGTTACTGAATCTTGGGAGTACATGACCACTCTTATCTGATTCATACTTTTCCATAATTTCTAGAGCTTTAGGCAACAATGGAATAGATATTTCCTTTGACGTTTTTGCCCGTTTCATATTTATCCAAAGCTTTCCATCAAACCCCTTTATCACATTTGTTTTCATCAAATTGAACATTTCATTATAAGCCAATCCAGTATAGCAACAAAAGATAAATAAGTCCCTAACCAATTCCAATCTCGGTTGTGCAAAGGTGTGGTTTTCTAGTAAATTTAATTCTTCTACACTTAGGAAAATAACTGATTTTAAGACCCTCCCTGGCTTGTGTGATGAAAATGGGTCCTTGGCAAGAATACCCTCCGCTACAGCCTCCCTAATACCCTTCCTGAGCCTCTGAATGGTCTTGTTTATAGTGATTTGTTTATGGTGCTTTTCAGTCTTTAAATAGTACTCAAAATCATTTAAAAATTGGGCCTTTAATTCCTTAAAAGGATAATCCAGCTTGTTAAATTTCCACTTTATGAAATCGTGTAGATGGGCACAAGTATAATTGAACTTCTTCCAAGTTGCTAGTTTTAAATCAATCCCAATTAGCCTCTTTCTTTTCAACAGGAATCCCTTATAATATGCAATTACATTTATCTCTTGCTGGATAGGTTCACCTATATAGGAGTTCATAATATCCCTTACGTTAAACTCAATACCCTTTAGTTGTAGTTTTAAATACTCCTTCTGTATTCCAGCCGATATAATCTGTAGCTGTAAATTAAGTTGTTCACTTTCTATTGTTATTGAGACTGCCTTCTGCTTTTTAGAGTTCCAATGAAGGGGGTTAATAAATTCACCGGTTGAAAATTGGGCTCTTTTCTTTAAATATGTAAGCCTACAATAAATAGGACAAACACCCTTTTGATTTGTTTTAGCCTTGTTCAGATAGAAAAGGACGTTTAATTTTTTTTGATTCATTACCAATTGGTTTATAGTTAAACAATCGGCATACAAAATGGGATACCTGAGTTTTTAAATGGGATACCCAGAAGGATACCTTAAAACCCATAATTAAGTTGACAAGTTGACGTTAGAGAAGAAGATTCACTTTTGTTATATAAAGCAACTACACCTACACAGGTAGTACATAAAACAAAAAAGACAGCTACAATAAAGTAACTGTCTGATTTTAAAGCTCCTCCTCTTGGGCTCGAACCAAGGACCCTCTGATTAACAGCGGTCGGATTATGGATGCATATTGATGCGTTTCAATTCATAATTAATTGATTATTAGTTTTTTAATAAAATTCAGTCTTTTTAAAACTGATTTGAAACCGTATATTTATGTGCAAATTATGTGCAAATTTTTATCTACCTTTAAAATATGCAGACGAGTTTAAGCCTAAGTTTGGATACCCGAAGAAAACGAAAGGATAATTCATTCCCTATAATTATTCGGTTGGGTCACTTTCAAAAAACCACTTCGATTGCCACTGGCCAATCCGTAGAAAAAATGTATTGGGACGATTCAAAAAAACAGGTAAAACGTTCCTATAAAGGGGTGAAATCTGTAAAGTTTTTGAACAACCTGCTCCTCACAGAACTGGCCAAAGCTCAAGAAATTGTTAACCGACTGCATTACAAAGGAGAACTGGATTTTTTATCCGTTAAGCAGCTAAAAGATAAAATAGTTCGAAAAACGAAGTATGATTCTTTCTATTTATATGGTCTGAATCAAGCTAGGGAATTAAGGGTTGCGCAGCGCTTTGGTACTGCCAGAAACTATGAAGGGGTGATAAGTATCCTAAAAGTGTTCACAAAACAAAAGGATTTAAAGTTCAACGAATTGAACCATGACTTTTTAAAACGCTTCGAACGATTTCACTTATCAAAACCTGGTAATAGCCAAAATGGTTTAGCTTCCTATATGCGGACTATAAAAGCGATATATAACAAAGGCATTAAGTATGATATAATAGAGAGGGAATATTATCCTTTTTACAAATATCAAATCAGAACGAATCCAACTGAAAAGAGAGCAATAAAGATAAGTTATATCAAAAGAATTTTAGAGCTGGATTTAAGTAAGGAACATTCCTTATTTCATTACCGAAACTATTTTCTTCTTTCCTACATGACCATGGGCATGTCCTTTATTGATATGGCGTTTCTACGAAAGGAGAATATTGTGGACGGCAGAATCAAATTCCAGCGCAAGAAAACATCTAAAATGTACGATATTAAAGTCACTGAGCAAATGCAGGAGATTTTAAAATTCTATACCACCAAAAAGAAAAGAAAAGACTTTATTCTTCCAATTCTAAAGAGAGATTCGCTAGAACTTCAATACAAAGATGCGCAATGGGCATTAAAAAATTATAACAAAGGCCTTAAGAAAATCGCGGAGCTTTGCAAAATTGAAGAGCGTTTAACCTCTTATGTTTCAAGGCATAGCTTTGCTACCCACGCCCTATTTAAGAATATTCCCTTGCCGGCAATTTCCTCGATGTTAGGCCACAGTAAATTATCTACTACACAGATCTACCTAAAATCGCTTCCAAGCAATGTTCTAGATACCTATCAAGAGGAGATGAATGTTCTCTAAAGACCCTCAAATCAATTATATATTCGACTAATTAAAAGTCTCTTAAAAACATTTTTAATGAAACTACTAAAAGAGACGGCTAATGGGACACGTTACACAAAATTCGTCTAGACTAGGAAAAGTGTGCCATAAATCGGCCAATAATTAGAATCCATACTTGAACCAATTCTAGCGTAGAAAACAGATGTCTCGCTGTTATTAAAATGAGCACCTCTGCCGGCAGAGCTAGTTCTAATGTTAACTTTTTTAACCCTCTTTAATTAAGTTTACCTAAAATTGTTGAATAAAACATGATCCAATTAACTTACTATCCTTAAAGAAATTGAAGAGGTTATGGCTGTTAGAAATAGTATTTCATAGTCCCGTTGACCATAACTCTTTTCTGCCATCTCAAAAATTTTCTATCCAATTAAACTTGTTATCAATGATATCCCTTTTTTCAGAATTAACAAAATCCAAATAAGCCAATGCCGCCGGGGACAGATTTTTTGATTTCAACCAAATAAGATTCCAAGTAGTAATCATTGGGAGGCCCTTGACGGGTATAATCTGCAAATCTCCGTTATTTAGCTCATTTTTGATTCCTATCAAAGGCATAATTGAGCATCCGAGCCCGGCTACAACTGCTTGTTTCACCGCTTCATTTGAAGTCAGTTCCATTTTTTTCCTTACAGAGAATCCATTCGTTTCTATAAATTTTTCCATTGCATTCCTAGTTGCCGAACCCTGTTCACGATATATTAGGGGGAATTCCTCGAACAATTTCTTTTTGGTGAGGGATCTTTTTAATTCTAATACACTACTGGCAACAAAGAAGAGTTTATTGGGCATCAGTTCGACCTGATCAACTTTTAATTTCTTGGGCAATACGGAGACCAATGCAAAATCAACTTCGTTTAGTTCTAAACTCTCAACTACCCTTGTTTTATTGGTTACATCCATAACGAGTTCCACACCGGTATTGCGATTCATAAAATCGTTAAGAAAATAGGGCATCACATACTTTCCGGTCGATGCTATGGATATCTTAAGGCGTCCTGAGAGTTTGCCTTGGTAGGCCAAGGTCTTGTTATCGATAGTGCTTACCTCATTGAGTATTTTCTCCGCGGCCATTGCAATCTGCTTTCCAAAATCCGTGATATAAAGTTTTCTGCCTACCACTTCAGTAAGAGGAATTGGAAATTGATCTTGAAAATTTTTTAGCTGTATGGAGACGGCTGGCTGGGTCAAATATAACTCTTCCGCAGCCTTCGTAATACTCTGTATTTGAGATACTTTAAGAAAGATATGAAGCTGGTGCAAAGTATAGTTCATAAAAATATCTTATGCTTTAGATAATAAATATAAATAATAATTAATGAATTTAAAATATAACCTTTGTAGCCGTAAATAAATTACAACAATAAAACTTATTTAAAACAATCATTATGGAAACAAAAGAACTTACAAAAACAGTAAACACCGACCAAAAAATTCAACTTGTAAAAGGAGAGTTTACTCCTTCGGAGGCCTATGATGTCGTCATCGCGTTAATTGATGAGAAAATCAACTTTCACAAAATACAAAGACTGCAAATTTGGGAAGGCAACCATAAGTGCGTAACCGGACAACTGGACGGTCGCATCAAAGAGCTTGAAGAAGAAAAAAGAATAGCAAAGGAATTTATTGCGAACACCAGAGGTGCCGGGAAAAACCTAAAAATAAACGGCATCCTCGAAATTACCCTAGCCGATTAACTAGGGGCATACGGACATTTTGAACTTCTAATCTAACTAAAAACAAGAAATAGCATGCAGTTATCAAAATCAAAAATTTTGCCCTATACCGGAATATTGACCCTAATAATTTTCTTGGCGATGTCCTACTTCAACGGTAGCATTTTTATCGACAGGTTGTTGGTATGCGGCTTGATCCTATTAGTTGTCTTTCTTCTCAGAATAGCAAGCACTCCAAAGCAATCGGCTTCGAATTCTGAAAAGCGAGGAATATAATAATTAGCGGATGAGAGAAAACATCACATTTATAAAGGGCCGTTTTAGTCCTGCGGAGGCTGCTGATGTACTATTGTCATTGATCAATGATAAGATTAAGTTTCATACAGTCAAGGCTCTTAACCTTCGTGAAGAAGAACCGGATATCAATAGGAGTTCGGAAGAACGCATCTTAAAACTTAAGGAAGCAAAAAGATGTGTTGAGGGGTTGGTGCTCCAAGCACATAGGGAAGGTATGGAGCTTTCCATTGAAAGTACGATAGAAATAGCTCTTGTTGACAGGTTAAGTGCTTCATACCCTTAATTAGCTATCAATACTATTTCAAATTACAACGGGAATGCATAATTGTTCCCAGATAGAAGTAATGTTTAAACACTAATCAAAAATAAAATACGTAAAAACTCAAAAATGAAGCTTGAAAACAACTCCGAAAAGGATTTTTCAAAAAACGCCACTAAAAAAAGTACGAGATTCTATAATCCCACTATTCCTAAAGTGGTCACTTCTTTTCTTTGGCTTCTCTTTCTAGGAAATCTTGTTTATCTAGTTCTAGGTTTCCCCTCTTTTAAAGAGTGGTATCATGAAAGTATATTCAGAATCAATGGCTTTACCCTTTTGATATGGACTACGGTTACCTTTTTCAGTGCCATCGTCAGTAGTTATGCAAGTAGCTATCTTACAGGGTTTAGGTACCATTCGCGATTTATGCTACTCTGCTTGGGCTTCACCTTATCGGTAATGCTCTTGGTCATGTGCAATCATATAACAGTTCTAATTTTAAGTTGGTTGCTAATGGGTGTTTTCATGTCCCAACTCATTGGAATCGATAAGGATTGGGGAGAGGCTAGAGAAGCTCTAAAATTTACTCAAAAATACTTTTTTACCGGTACTTTATTCCTAGCTATTGGTTTATTGTCATTGGCATTTTACACAAATCAATTCACGATTACTGAACTGTCATCGGCGGTAAGGGATGTACCAGGTTGGATGTTAATGATTTCAGCCTTATGTATCATCGGGGCCGCTATTGTACAATCGGCTATCTATCCCTTTCATAGGTGGTTGCTCTCCGCCATGACTGCTCCAACCCCTGCATCCGCCTTGATGCATGCAGGATTTGTAAATGGTGCAGGGATTTTATTGGCCTTGTTCGCAACGCTTTTATTTGCATCAAAAACCCTGACAATTTTATTTATAATAGGGGGATTTACCGCTATCATAGCGCAGTTTACGAAATTGCTTCAAGTAAACGTGAAGCAAAAACTAGGTTGTTCAACTATTGCCCAAATGGGTTTTATGATTATGCAATGTGGCTTGGGGTTCTTCAATGCAGCAGTAGTTCACTTGATTCTCCATGGATTTTATAAAGCTTATTTATTCTTGTCTTCAGGAGAACAAATTGCAGAGACCAAACCAGAAAAACCGCTCCAATTAAAGATTAAACCTGTGCAAGCTATTGTGGTATTGCTTTTTGGCATACTTGGCGCCTATCTTTTTACCATTTGGACTGGTAAAGGGTTTGTATTGGATAGCAGTATATTTTTGACGCTGATCGTTGCCATTACTGTGGGGCAGGCGACCTATAATATTATAAAGGAACAAAGCCTTTCCCTGGTACAAAAAACGATTATACCGCCAATATTGTTCATCGCAGGAATAGGCATCTATGCCTTGCTGTATAACGCCGTTACACTATTGATGTCCAGCATGCCGATGATTTCGCAGCCAATGCCATTGTCTTGGACACAGATTATCTTTGGAATCATCTTCCTTTTGGGTTTCTTCATCATGAAATTGGGTGTCTACAAAAAACTTCCCTGGCTCTATGTTAAATTGATGAACTTATCCCAACCCTATAAAAAATCAGTGCTAATGTATAACTCAAAATCGATATGAACCAAGAGATTTTAAACAGTATTGACGAAGCGGCAAAGGTTATCGGGAAGACCTGGCCTTTATACACCTTTGTGGCTTCCAATCCATTGTCTGGTTATGAAAACTTATCATTTCAAGATGCCGTAAGTTCAGCTGAAAGGCATTTAAATAGCAATGCCTTTCCTGACGCTAAATTGTATCGCCAAGCTTGGGAGAAAGGAGATATTGATAGCAAAGTATTGGTTTCACTCCTTGAGCAAAATGGATTTAAAGAAACTCCAGAACATTATTTACAATTAATGGAATCACAAAAGAAAACGGAAAGCCTGAACGCGACCCATAAAGTGGACCGTATCATGGCAAAATGGTTAGCTTGCTTTATGGATGAGGGTCTGGCAGAATGGGATATACCATTTAAAAGTGAAGGGTTTTACACAGCCTGGAGATTGTTGGCTCCCTACGATTCTGAAACAGGAACTACTGCTTTAAAAGATATTTCAAAAACAAGTACAGAAGCATTGGAGCAGCTATTAAAAGAATATTCCAATAGTGATTATGTTAAGATTTTCACCCATCATCTGGCAGCACTTCCAGGGTGGACAGGTTACATTAACCATCGTACAGTTTCAGGCTCCGATTGGCAGCAGGATTTTCCGATAAGTCTGATGGATTATTTGGCAGCACGTCTTTGGACAACCCAAAAATTAAACCTTCAAATCCTTCCGGAAGACAAAAAGGAAAGCATTAATACGGATTTGGCAAAATTACGGTACATCTGGTTAAAGGCATGGGAGGGAAGTTGGCAGGACCAATTGATTAAAATCTTGGACAATGAATCCAGAGCGACTGATCCACCTGCTAAAACCACTGTTTTAGATGCACAAATGGTATTCTGCATCGATACACGCTCAGAACTTATCCGACGGCACGTGGAAGCATCTGGAAACTATGAAACCTATGGCTATGCCGGTTTTTTCGGAATAGCAATGGACTATAAAAGCCTAGACAACGGTATTGTTCGCAAAGCATGCCCACCCATCGTATCATCGGCCTATGAGGTTTCAGAAATTGCCCAAACGACCAAAAAAGAAGATTTGGTAGGATACAGGAAGAAAGTTGAGGTATCTCAATTCGTAGATTATTTTTTAAGGCGAATGAAAAATATGTTGCCGTCCGCATTTGGATACGTAGAAGGGTCGGGATGGTTTTACGGACTTTCATTACTTGGCAGAACTTTGTTGCCAAGACGACTTTATAAGGCGAACAACCAAAAGGCCTCTAGAATGGAACAAATGTGCCAACCTGATATCAATAAGGCTAACAACAATGATTTGCCATTAGGAATTTCATTAGAAGAAAAAGTTGGTATCGTAAAATCGGCATTTGCCTTAACAGGCTGGAAACAGTTTGCACCTTTGGTTGTTTTTGCGGGCCATGGAAGTCATTCCGCCAATAATCCGTTTGGGTCCAGTTTGGATTGTGGCGCTTGTGCCGCAAGTCCTGGACGGCATAACGCCCGAATGTTAGCGAAACTCGCAAACCTTCCTGAAGTCAGAAAATCTTTGGCAAAAAGTCATGGTTTGGTGATCCCAAAGGACACACTTTTTCTAGGAGCGGAACATAATACGACCACAGATGATATTTTACTTTTTGACTCAGAAGTTCCCGAATCACACAGGAAATTAGTCCAAAACTTAAAGGCAAACCTTTTAAAAGCACAACAGACAGCAACACAAGACAGACTTGGCAACAAAGTTAATAGTGTCGCTTCGGCCCAACGAAAGGCAAATGATTGGGGAGAAACGAGACCGGAATGGGGACTTGCCAAAAATGCTGGCTTTGTCGTAGGTCCGCGGAGCTTGACCAAAAATACCGATCTGGACAGTCGATGCTTCCTTCATTCCTATGATTGGGAATTGGATACTGAAGGGAAGGCACTGGAAGGCATCATGCAAGGACCTATGGTCGTTACACAATGGATCAACAACCACTACTATTTCTCTACCGTAGATAATAACACCTATGGAGGCGGTTCTAAAATCACACACAACATTACTGGGAAATTCGGAGTTGTTCAGGGCAATGGAGGCGACCTGAAAATGGGTCTGCCGCTTCAATCATTATTCAACTCGGATGAAGCGATGTATCATCAACCTTTACGATTATCGGTCGTGATTCATTCACCAGTGGAAAGGGTGAAAAAAATCCTTTTACGAAATAAAAATTTGAGGACGCTCTTAGACAACGAATGGATTTATTTGATAGTAATGGATCCTTTGAAGGATAATAAAATCAAACGATATAAAAAGAACATGAAATGGATTTCAGTCACTGGAGAAATTAATGATCAGGGCAGTGTACTTACAGAAATCAATTCTGAAACCTTAGAGGAGGTCCCGATGTAAAAATCCGTTTCTGAAAAAATGCATGCTTGGGATTTTCAAGGGATAAGCTTCATTTTAAGGTCATGCATTGTGAGTTAATAATGAACATGTGCCGTCCGTAACTAAGAGGCATGATTTTTGAAATCATATCGGGCGAACTTAATTTCTGAAATGGATAACTAGAAAATACGCTATATAAATCCACGGTAAACTTATTAAACAAAAATGCACTCGTTCATCTCTATACTCATTTTGATGTTTGCGAAATAGCGTTCTTTTTCCTTTTAGGAAGGAAATTCTTGAGGCTTTCTTTATTCAAATATTCTTTCAGTAATCCTCCTTTGATATTGTTAACATCAAACTCTATAATAAAAGCATTCTTATCTATACTTTCAATAAGACTATACGTTCTTCGGATATCAATTCGGTTTATTACGGTATGGACTATATCGCTACCTTCCCGTGCACCCCGCTTTCCATAGCCATTGGCACCCCTGTAGAGCGTCGTGCCCGTTCTGATAACTTCTATAAGTTGTTTTTGCACGGACTCGGATTCATTGGATACAATCATAAGTCCAACATAATCCTCAAATCCTTCAATGGTCAGGTCGATGATCTTTGCCGTTACAAGGAAGGTCAATGTTGAATACATTGCTGTTTCGAAGGAAACTGCTAATGCTGTTACGCTGAATAGTATTACATTAAAAAATAAAATCACCTTACCAATACTAAGACCTAATTGTCTGTTGGCAAAAATCCCAAGTACCTCCGAACCATCCAGTACCGCTCCGTTTTTTATCGTAAGACCTATCCCTGACCCTAAAAAAAGGCCTCCGAAGATAGATATCAAGAGCTTGTCCTCAGTAATCGGGACAAAGTTTTCGAAATGCACCATAATTGCCAGGGAGATTATGGCGAAAACAGACTTTATAGTAATTCTCTTGGATAAGGTAAACCAGGATATTATCAGGAAAGGTACGCTGACCGATATGAGCACCAAGGATATATTCCAGTTATAGAGTTCGCTGAGAAGTATAGCTATCCCGGTAACGCCTCCGTCCAAGAAACCGTTAGGAAGTAGAAAGACTTTGAGTCCGAGGCTTGCCAATAGAACACCAAAACCAATTTGGAAAAATTCTGAAATCTGTTTCATCATGAATAAGGGTTGTAATATTTTTTTACTAAACAACACGAATATACTTCTATTGGAACAAGATGGGTCAAACAGACTGTAATTGAATTCATATTTAAATGTCAAATGATTCCGGCTTCTAATTCCCGTACGGTTTCCAAATCGAGACTTATCAGCTCCTTACTGAGAATACCTCTTGTCAATGTTTGCGAAAACCTTATTTGCAGTTTTCATAAAGGCCGGACCATCATATTTCCATAAGATGGCTATTCTATTACCACCTACCATGGAAAGTATGCTTACTACCCTTACCGCCAAACCCTGTATTGCTTTAAAATCTTCTAAGTTTTCTACGCTCATTGCACTAGGCTCAAGGAACGGTTGGATATGCTCGAAATAGCGGTTCGATGGTTTTCCAATCCGATACGTCTTTCCCACTGCAACATCAGTAAGGACAGTTTCCTCTTTTTGGGTGTCCCCGAACCACGATATTGAGTTATCCTTTTCGGACAACTGTCCAATCATTTTCTCTTCTTTACCTTCATGTTAATGATTTAATTCTAAAAATAATAGTATTACTATTAATATCTAATAGTTTAACTAATTTTTATGATTGTATTACTACTATATATAATTTTTGAGTTTACATTTGCTGCAACAATTAAAAACAGATATTATGAAAAAGCACTTAATTACATTAACAGGTCTATTCATTCTGACCACATTGGTTACGGCTCAAGAATCTGAAACCATTGAAATCCAACGTAGCCAAATTCTAGTGGAAGACGTTCTGACCGAGGACGAACAGGCCGCACTATCCCCGTTGGACGTTCTTAATAGCTTGGCCGCCGGTAATGAAAGGTTCGTAATGAACGATCTTACCGCTAGGGACCATTCTTTCCAAATACGTGAAACTGCGGATGCACAATTTCCAAAGGCCATCGTGCTTTCTTGTGTAGACAGTAGGGTTCCCGTTGAGGATGTTTTTGATAAGGGGATTGGGGACATATTTGTAGCCAGGGTTGCCGGAAATTTCATCAACGACGATATACTTGGTAGTATGGAGTTTGCCACCAAGGTTGCGGGAGCAAAATTGATACTAGTAATGGGGCATGAAAACTGCGGGGCGATTCACGCTGCAATCGACGGCGCCGAACTCGGTTATATTACCAAAATGCTTGTGAACATAAAACCGGCGGTCGACATTTCCACAAAATCAAAAGGTCCTAGATCCTCTAAAAACCGGTTATTAGTCCATGAGGTAATTGAAAACAACGTCAAGTATGCCATCGAAAAAATTAAAAAGGATAGCCCCTTGCTGAACAGCATGTTGGAAAACGGAGAAATCGACATCAGAGGCGCGGTATACGATATGGATACCGGAGTAGTGAATTTTCTTTAAACTAAACAATAAAAGGCCCTTCTCCATAGTAGGGCCTTTTTAGAATAATTAAAATATTAGGACATAATGGACATAACAGTTTTAGAGAACAAACTCAAGGAGGTCATCGATCATATTGATGATGTAGAGAATTCAAATCCCAACTGGTTGGATAACGTAAATGACGAATACCTCTATAGTGCTCAAAACCTGCTGCATTATTTGGCGCTGCGCAGTTTGGATATCAAGGCTATCCAATCCGGCTTGATCTCCTTCGGGATATCCTCTTTGGGGACCAGCCCCGGCTATGTGAGAGAGAACATTTCCAGAAGTCTGGACCTTTTAAAACTGATACAGGGAAAAACTCCAGGGATTGATCTTACCCTGGCGAGCTCCGGTTTTGAAAATGGTAACGAGCTGCTTCGGGTACGTTCCAATTCGCTCTTTCGTTCAGATTTGACCAAGACTCGAACAAAAATAATGGTGACTATGCCTGATGAGGCCGCCCATGACGATATACTACTTGAACATTTTCTAAAAGCAGGTATGGACATCGCCCGGATTAACCTTAGCCATGGTGATCATAATATTTGGAATCAAATGCTTAATAATATAATCAATGTCAGCACAAGAGAGCTTGGTAAGGCTTCTATTTATATGGATTTACCGGGCCCTAAAATAAGGGTAGACAATATATTCCAAATCCAAGATAACAGGAAAAAGCATCATCATGTAGAAAGTACATCATTACTCAAGGGGGACCAATTGGAACTAATGAAAGAAACAGAGTTCCGTAAATTGATGGTTTTTGATAAAATCAAAAAAATCGTTGTGACAGTTTTATTACCTCAGATTATAGATGATATACAAATCGGCCATCGGATTTTTTTCGACGATGGAGCGATAGAAGGTATGGTGATATCGAAATCCTCAACGGGAGCCGTAATTGAGATAAATAAGGTCGCTAAGAAAAAATTAAGGATAGGAAAAGGCATTAACCTGCCGGAGACATGTCTTTCGTTACCTTCGCTAACGGAGGATGACCTAGCAATATTACCATACGCATGTAAGAATGCGGACATCATAGGCTATTCATTTGTCAGGACGCCGGAGGATGTTCGGTCGTTGTACTCAAATCTTTCTACTATTGACAATAACGATGTTGGTGTCATTTTCAAAATAGAGACCAGAGAGGCTTTCGAAAATCTTCCTGCTATTCTCCTGGAGGCTATACGAAGGCCGCGCATAGGCGTTATGATTGCGAGGGGAGATCTTGCGGTCGAAATAGGGTTCGAAAGAATTTCGGAAGTGAAGAACCAGATTATGAACATATGCGAGGCCGCCCATGTTCCCGTAATATGGGCAACACAGGTTCTGGAGAACATGGCCAAAAAAGGTATGGCCACTAGAGCAGAAATATCGGATGTGGTCCTTAGTGGGAAGACTGAATGTGTAATGCTGAACAAAGGCCCGTACATGCATGACACGATTACGGTCCTAAAGAATATTTTGGAGCGAATGGAGGGACATTACAGCAAAAACAAAAATTCGCTGCGTGCACTTGGGGTGGCAAAAAAGAATCTGAAGAGCATTCGATCTGCAAACGTTCTCTGAGCGGATCGGAAAATGCCACATCGACGTGCCCAATCCCGATAATGGTTGGTTAGTGTTTTTAGGGAGGGTCGGTGTGGCCTTTACTGGGTCTCTTTTCCACAAAGAGACCCTTTTTTCTCCAAATACAAGCATATCGGTTTTGCGCAAAAGGTGAAATACGCAATGAGCATTTTTCAGAAGCGGTAATCGTGTGTTGTTCATCACGTAATGCAAGAGTTCTAAATCCAACGAAGGATTACCTCTCTTACAAGGGTTCCATACAATGCCCTTTAAATTTTTCGGTAACACCGAAACCAAGCTAAGATCCATTTCGTCCGTTCCTAAGCATTCAATATACCTTGTTTATCTTTCACGCGCATATGATGATTCTTCCCTGTGTATCGTTTTTCAAAATCAGATATGGGTATGCCAACATATATTCTCAGCAGATACGATGCTTGTTTTTGGTCGCCTGAAAGCTTTCCTTGATAGTCCTAGATGCCAAAATTTATGGCACATACTTTTAGTTCAAACTCTTTAAAGTCGAAAGGAGGATTTCTTTCCGAAACCTTTTACGAACTATTTCCTTTCCACGGTTTCTATCCATGAAAATCGAAAACCGGTTTTAAATACAATTGAGCCGTATTCATATTTTGAATCATGTTGGATATAATTCTTCCTAAGTCCTATAGATGCTGAATTTTTTAACGCTATAAAGTGTTTCTAAGTTGAATAACACATAAAATATATTAATATTAATCATAATATATATAAATAATAATTAATGCTTTATATAACGTAAATTTATGAAAAGAGAAATGAAATACTCACTAAAACCCTTAGACTATGAAAACGATACTGTCACTCTTATTACTTCCGGTCATCTTGCTCGCGCAACCTCAGGGCCATCATCAAAGTGAACCTTTCGATATCGAATTTTCCATAGATTTTATCATGGAATCCACCCTAAATCAAGAAAATGATTTTCTGGAACTTGAAGATGGCACCATCGAACTTTTCGTAACGGTAGAAGTATATGTTCGGGAAATTGATTACGTCATGCCTCAATTCACACATGATGGATTGATGGTCAGATTACTGCCCAAATATCTGAATACCTTTTCCTTGACAGGTTTATCTTCTGTGGCAAAAGAAGACCAAGGACCACAAGAACGATTGAACCGCCTTCTTGCCCTGAACGACCCGATGTTTCCGAAAGAAGACACCTTGCAAGATTGGCTACAACCTGTCAAATACCAGCAAAATAAACTAGACGGGGCAGCAAATATCCCTGAAGGCTTTGGGCCACGGATCAGTCTTTAATCATATAAACCAATGGAATATTGAATTTTTTTTCAAAAGTATAGTCGAATGCCAAAAAATCTAGTAACATAAAATAAAAAAAGATGAAAAAGAGATTTTTAACGTTGGGAACAATCATACTGTTATTGACCAGTTGTGCGGTAATAAGGCCCGGAGAGGCCGGAGTAAAACAGACTTTGGGCCAATTTTCGGATAAAGTAATAACCCAGGGTACGGTACTTTACAATCCTTTTGTCAGTAAGGTACTCAAAGAATCGACACAGACCAACAATATAAAACTTGTGTTGAGTCTGCCCAGCAAAGAAGGACTGAGTGTAAATTCTGAAATTTCTATCCTATATCGTTTGGAGCAAAATAAGATTCCCTCTGTATTAGAAAATTTAGGACAGGGATATGAATCTATAATTACCAGTGTTTTTAGATCTGCCTCTTCAGATGTTTGCGCTAAGTTTTATGCAAAGGATATGCATTCTGGTATGCGAGCAAAGATAGAAGAGGAGATTAAGGTTAAAATGGAAGAAAATCTTACGAAACAGGCAGATGGTATCGAGCTCATTGCCGTTTTGATGAAAAGTATTCAATTACCTAATGGTCTGGCGAGTTCTATAGAACGAAAACTTCAAGCCGAACAGGATGCCATGCGAATGGAATTCATTTTGCAGCAGGCAACATTGGAGGCCGACCGCAGAATTATCGATGCGAAAGGTGAACGGGATGCCCAAATGATATTATCCGAGGGGCTTACCGATAAACTTATACAAATTAGAAGCATTGAAGCATTTCGTGAACTTTCAAACTCGCAAAACGCAAAAATCATCATTACGGACGGTAAGACGCCATTATTGATAGAACCGGACATAAAATAAAAAGATAAGTGAACAATCTTAGTGAAAGTGTTGGCACGGCACTGAAACTTTGCCGTGCATTCTTCAAATCATCACCGCCATAGGGACAAGGCTTAAATTTGAGGAAGTGGTTATCAGTGAATGTACCTGTTGGGCAAAGTCCTTGGAATTGCCTAAATCTCATGCTAGGAAATAAGAAAGATATAGGTATTATTGAAATCACCGATAACTGCTCCTCAAGGTGGTGTCCAAAAAATTTAGTTAAGATCATATGTAGATTATGGGAATCGAAGTAATTAATAATAGATGATAAAGTTTATAGTTTGTTTAGGACTCATACCATGGTTATACTCTTGTAATAATCCAAATCTTAGTTTAAAAGATGAGGGACTTAAGGTTAATAATGTTACATCTTTGGTCAATGTTGGATTTGGTTTACCTCATGAGGCTACAACGTATATACCAATTTATTCGGAGATACATATGGAGCACAACACAAGAAAACTTGGTTTGACCGTTACAATAAGTATAAGGAATAAAAATTTCAAGGACACCATTTATATAAAAGCTGTAGATCGTTATAACGCCCTAGGAAAAAAAGCCCAAAATTATCAAAAAGAAATTATGCTTTTGGCTCCATTACAATCCACTGCTTATGTAATTGAAGATAGTGACATTGAAAGGGAGATTGAGGGAAGTATAGTTGTTAATTGGGGTGCAACAAGCTCAGAAACCAACCCTCTGATTCAAGCCGTTATGATTTCAACACTTGGCCCCCATGGGATTTCATTTGTTACCGAAGGGGTTTCCATTGAAACTGAGACCACAAGGTAATTCAGGATGAGAATATTCCAATTTGACATGTTAGCAACCATTGGAAAAGATCCGTTTTCAAAAAGAATTCTTGAGAAGATAAAGCATTATAGGAAACAGGCACCTTTCCTTCACATGTAATAAATATTAATACAGATTAGGTAAATTATTTCCTTTGAAAATTGGACGGAAACATCTTAAATCTTAGGATTTTTGATGGTCTCATAGAACGAACTTTTTTTGAGACAATTAAAGACTGTCCTTTTTGCACATTTCGTCCCAAATACTTACCCCAAACTTTGCGCGTGGATCCTGTGGAATTTTTGTAGTGTTCGGGCAGATAAGCGTAGAGCAAAAATTCCATAGGGCGCAACCTAATTTTGGTCTGGAACACTATCTTTTTCCCTTAACCATTTTTGATAGGATTTGTAGTGCCCTGGGTTTTGGTCAAAATATCCTCTCAGGTTTGAAATTACTTCTTGCTCTCCCTTCGCAAAAGCCTTTTCTTGAATTTCCCCAATTGCAGAGACTTCTAAGGCCAGATACCCTATGACAACCAAGGATATGAACCAAATCGAGTAATGAATCCACAACTGTATCTTTGGAACCAATCTTGCTTTTAAAATCTGATGCCTAATGCCTTGAACCGACTCCTGAAGCTTTGAATTATTCGCTTTCTCGGAATTCAAATGCTCTCGGAGCAAACTTTCAATTTCCGTAGTATCAGGTATTACTTTGATGTTGTCCATATTTTGGGTCAACCGTTCCAATCTAACGATGGACTTGTTGAACCCGTCCAGCTCGTCGGTGAGCAGTTCCATTACCTCGTCCAGTTTCTTGTATCCCATAGTTTTCGGTTTTAAATTCCGATTCCCGTGTCGATGGCCTTTTTTATGGTTTTCTTGATGATGTTCTTGGCGATGCCCGTTGCGAGGTTGGTACCCAGTTCCACCGTTTTCCCTAACAGCTGGACCGATTTGCCGATTTCCTTTGGTTTGGTTAAACCTTTGTTTCTGGAAAGTTGTGCCATTATCCTTCCCCCGGACATGGAACGGTGTACCTCGCTTGCCTTGAAATTATGGCCTTCATATTGGAACCGGAATCCCTGTAACTTATTGGCCCGGTTTATTGTCGGGATGACTTCCACGTTCCTTTCCTGCATGGCCTTGATGTAGGAGTCCAATGTTTTTGGTCTATCGCTTTCCATTACTTTATGATGGATGCCCTTTATTTCCAGCCGGACCTTTATGGAATCCATTTCCTTTTCCAGTTGTACCTCCTTGACCGTGGTCAGCCCCATTTCCTTGGCCACGCTCTCCGCCGCCAGTTGGCTGCGCTTCCCGATAAAGCTGTCGTTATAGGTCCTGCCGTCGAAACCGACACGGTTTACGTACAGATGCACATGGGTATGTGCCTTGTCCCTGTGTACGAAGGCGATGGCCTGTCGTTCCTTCAGCTGCATTTCTTTTATGAACCGTTGGGTCATTTCCCTTAGTTGTGCCTTGGTCAAGTTCCTACCGTCCTCCCGGGTCGGGCTAAGGATAAAGCTCAGGGTGTTCTTTTGGCAACGCGTGTTCTCCTCCTGGACCAGCCTGAACTCTTCGGTGATCTCCTTGGGGTTTTCCCCCGCCAGGTGTTGACTTAAGACCACCTCGGCACCCTTCTCCTGGTTCCAACCGTAATCGATACTTGTCCCGGTGTGCGCTATGGATGTCCCTTTTCCTATCATTTCTTGGTCCTTTTGAAGTTATGGAGGTGTTTTCTTATTTCCGCTGCCAAGGTCTCGACCTCGTTGGCCAGTTTCGGGTTGTGTTTCTTGAACATGTTGCCGATGCGCGTAAAATTCCCCTTGTACTTCACCAGCATTCTATAGTGGGCCAATTGTTCTTCGGTCAAACGTTCGATGACCGAATTTCCAAAAGCCGAACTGCGGCAATATTCGGAGAGGGAAATACCGGCCCGTTCCGCCCTTTTCTTGAGCAGTTTCTTCTCGTAGATTGAGCACCGGAACTTGATATAGGTCCTTTTCATTTCTTTTTTACTTTGCGACCGCCGGGAGCAAAGCAAGATCGTTTTTGTGGCAACAAAAACACATCTTGCGCTTCCTGACCAAATCCATTTTTAGCCTTAAAAATCAACCATTCGTTCATGTCCTTATACCCTTCGTATAAACTTGATTTGTCCAAACAGTTATTGGAACGGGCCAGCAAGTTTTGGGTCGTTGCTTTACCAGTTGCATCATTGTCCAGATAGAAGTCGATTCGGTCGTAATTATCCATTGGCTTAATCGCTTTTTTGACCAATGCCGTAGAGTTCAGGACCAAAAAATCATATTCGGTTTCTATTTCTTTATTAAATTCCAAAATGGATAATAGGTCGAACATCCCTTCGGTAACGATGAGTTTTCCATTTCCATTTTTGATGTGGGTGATATCCTTGGGCGAGCTGGAATTCTTGTAATATTTGTTCCGCAGTTCCCATCCACCGGAACCGTTCTTCAATCCTATGGCGAAGTACCGCCGTCCCTTATGTAGATAATGGACCTCCCTACAAATGGTCGATGCCGTAGAAATGGAAATTTTCCGTTCAAATAGATAGTTTAACAGACCGTAATGCCGAATAGGACGTGCATGCAGAATTTCTAGCCCTGTATCCTTTTGGGTTCCAACTGGAGGCTGCCGTTGAAAAGAGAAAGAGGTCTGGCCCTGCTCCAAGAACCTTAAGGTTTCGCTAACGGAAGATTTGTTGATTTGGCATATTAGGTCGATTACATTACCGCCTTTTCCCGCCCCATGGTCGTACCATCTGTTCAGTTTCTTGGACACCTTGAAAGAGGCTTGGTTTTCTGAGCGGAACGGGCTCAGGAACCAAGCTTCTTTTTCGGTCGATCTGGTCGGAAAGTGCCCGAGTTTTGCCAGCGCTTTTTCGATGGGAAAAGCTCGGGCTCTTTCACACGTTAACCTGTTTGTTCTTTCTTTTTTCATAAGCCGAATGGTTTTACCTGTTTTTTTGATGATATGATGACAACACCTTCTAAGGCCCCTATGGTATTAGGTTTTCCCTGTCATCGTTTTGTCATCACGTCATCGTTCTTCGTTTTTTCAAAGTGTTTTCCGTCATCATTATTTTTTTTGATGACAGAATGATGACAGAATGATGACAGCCTCGGACCCCATGAACATTGGCCCCGTGCTATTCCGTCATCGTATCATCAAAATTTTTGGTCAAAAAGTCCTTTTCCACCGTAAAGTACCGTCCCTTGGCATCGGTCATGTGGATATCTCCATCGCTCCAAATGGTCACTTTTTGGTATTTGTTGGAGTTGTCCTGGTTGACGAGTTTCCAATCGTTCTTCAGCAATTTCCGCAATTGGGTCAGGTCGGTCTTGACACGTGTCTTGTTCAGCAGGTGCAGCGCATCTATGGGACAGAGATGTATTTCCTTCAGTTCGAACTTTTCCATGACACTGAACAGGATACTGGCCAGTTCCTTTTCAACCCTATTACGGTTGTTCTGCACCAACTTTTTTAACGCGGCTGTTCTAATCTGTTTTGGGGTAAACCACATTCTGGTGGTATGTTCGGACGATAATCGTCGTTTTTGCAGATAGTACAGGAAAGCTGGTATTTCGGATACCAGTTGTTGGAGGAAATCCGTTTTCTCTTTTTTGAGCGTTGGTATCTTCAGTACCCAAAACCGGGTCTCGTTCCCGTCTATCTTGATAAAGTTGTCCTCGTTGTTGCTACAGAGAACGAACTTTCCGAAGAACTCCACTTCCCGCTTGTCCTTTCCCTTGGCCTCCAATTTGTTGATATTGGTAGTGCTCAGGTACTTGATGCGCTCGGTAAGCTCTTCCTTGTTGAACAGTACCTCGTCGATACAGATGAGAAGCTTGTTGGCCCAGTCCGCATTGAACTGGCTGCTGAAACTGTCATTGGTCAGATAGGTCAGGTTGTTTTCGAAGATGGCCTTCAACCACTTTAAAAAAGTGCTCTTGCCCGTGGAACGTTCCTTGGAGACCAGGCAGAGAATGGGCAGTACCTGTACCGGTTTTGTATACAGTAATTGCAGGTAGTCCAATCCCAGTTCATAGTGCTTCCCGAATATGTGTTCGACGAATCCCAATGAGGTTTGGTATTCCCCTTCTTTGGGGATTGCAGGTAACGGGGAATAGGTATTGTAGAACCCTTTGTATTCCTGCTTGAAATCGATATGGCTCGGGATACAGGTGAATCCATCGTACTTGGGCACCTTGCTCAAATAATCCTTCCCATGGTCCTGGCGGATGGTCTCGATGTTCCAGTGCACCAGGATCTCGTTGAAATGCCCGGCGATAGTTGGTGCCTGTACCAATTTGTAGTACGAAGTGCCCACCCTTAAATAAGGAATTGATTTCATATGATAAGGTTTTAGAGGCCAATGGTGATTCCAAAGGCATGCTATGAATCGATAAAAAACTATAGTGGGTGTTACCTAACGAAGGGGTTCCGCTATAGTTCCGGTTTCGGGAACGGGTTTCCGTTCGTTCTGGAGCAGCCATTCGACGATCTTCTTCCTTTCGAAGAAAATGAGCTTCCCGTTGGGCTTGGAGTGCGGAATATGCCCCGCGGCGGTAAGCTTGTACAGATAGCTTCTGGATATTCCCGTATAGTCACAGGTTTCCTCAAAGGTCAGTACCTCTTTATTGGCCATCAACAGCCTTTCCAAACGGTCGAGCCGTTCGAGTATCAAGAAATTGTTCATTTTGTTTCTTTTTAGATTAAAAAATGAACAAAAGCGCTTTTGTTTTCTTTTAAAGAATTCCTGGTATAAAGGTAAAAAGAAGGAGGTGTAAAGGTAAGGCTGACCGTTTTATTTTATCCACAATTATTTGATATACAATGACTTGTACCAAATCGGTATAAATGAAACTAAATATCATTTAGTGAATAAAATTTGGTTTCAAAACGATTCAAATGCTACCATTTGCGTTTTTCTAAAAATGGAGGGATTTTGGAGTTATCAACAATTTAAATTTAGAAATTATGAAATGAGGTCTTATTTAAAGAGAATCAAGTTAGTTTAATCTAGAGCAGCAAAATATTTCAATCGGAAGTAACTATCTTCCAGAAGTTTTGAAAATCAAAAGCTTTACAAAGCAATAAAAATATTGACTATCAAATACTTATTTCCTGCTAATTTGGTTTCAAACACATCCAAATAGTACGAAATTAAATTATGCAAGAAATAAAATGGATTA
>CAWKFV010000025.1:0-134828 GCA_963848865.1 uncultured Flavobacteriaceae bacterium
GCTATTATTTTTTTAATTTCATAACTTTTTGCCTCCCATAATACACCTTATGAAAACACTATTTTTTTATCTATCCTTGCTTATTTTAATCGTAGGCTGTGCTGACAACAATTCGGTACAAGTAAACTTCGACGATACGTCGCATCAACAGCAATATGCTACCAAAAAACTTTCTGAAAGCCTTCAGGAAAAAGGGTATACCCTAAATAACAATGGGGCAACTACAATTGAATTCAAACTGGACTCCACCTTAGGTAAAGAAGCCTTCAGCATAAAGAATCAAGGCAACACCATACTTCTAGAAGGTGGCGACCAAACCGGTTTAATATATGCCGCCAATACTGTTATTGAAAATCTTAAAAATGGTGTTCCGCTAAAAAACATAGAAAATCTCTCAGAAAGTCCTAAGTTGGCCTTTCGCGCCATAAAATACGATTTGCCTTGGGACACCTACCGCCACAGCAATGCACTATACCAACACCAAGAAACCTGTAAGGATTTAGGGTATTGGGAAGAGTTCCTGGACATGCTTTCTTACAACCGCTTTAATGCCCTAACGGTTTGGAACCTGCACCCCTTTAATTACATGATAAAGTCCAAAAACTATCCGGAAGCATCGGAATGGACCGACGAAGAAATGCAGGAATGGAAACACTTGTTCGGGTCTATTTTTAAAATGGCCAAGGAACGCGGTATTGACACCTACGTGATGCCGTTCAATATTTTTGTGCCGCCTTCTTTTGCCAAAAAACATGGTGGTATAGCAGCGAATAATTTAGAGCACCATCATTATGTAGAAGGTGATACTTCGCAAGTGGTGAAAGACTACACACGTGAGAGCGTGACACAGTTATTAAATGAATACCCAGATCTTTCTGGAATTGGATTGACCCTAGGGGAAGGTATGGCGGGAATGACTCCTTTTGAACGCGAAAAATGGATACGCGAAACCATTATTGCAGGCATGCAACAGGCAGATCGTACATCCAAATTAATACATCGTATTCCATTTTCCGGCAATACGGAATCGTTGGGTGCAACCTCCATAGAAATGGAACAGATTACCCGTGATGGTATTGAGGAGGAAGCGGCCATGGATGCCATTGAAAAACCGGTCTGGGCCAGTATGAAGTTCAATTGGTCCCATCCGCACTCTACCACCAAACTCATTAAAGTGCATGGCGGGAAACTGTACGGTAAATATTTTGACCCCGTTCCAAAAGATTTTAAAATTGTTTGGACCATTAGAAATGAGGATTTTTTCTGTTTGCGCTGGGGCGTTGAAGAATTTGCCCGCGCCCACATTAACGCCAATACGCCCGACTATGTAGGCGGTTATTTTATTGGCTCCGAAACCTATATTCCGGCAAAGGATTATTTCACAAGCCCTGAATATAAGAATAAGGTTAGTTGGGAATATGCTTTTGAGCGCCAATGGCTTTTTTATAAAGTATGGGGTAGATTGCTCTATAATGCTGAAACACCAGATTCGGTTTTCATTAATGAATTCAAGCAAAAGTATGGAGATGCCTATGCCGAAAATCTTTTTAAAGCTTCCAATTTAGCGGGGAAAACACCGCTTCGCTTAGTGTCGTTTTTTGACTCTACGTGGGATTTTACCATGTATGCAGAAGGCTTCACCTACAGAAATCCTGATACTGAAAATGTGGAGTTTATTGATATCGACCGATTTATAAAACAACCGCCGCAAGACACTACATTTGTTTCGATAGCGAATTATGTAAAGTCGGTTTCCAATAACGAAACCTTTCCAAAAGATTTCACCACACCGGTAATGCTTGCAAACGATCTTGAAAAGGACGCGAACCAAGCACTTGATTTGGTTAAAGACATTCCTTTGGATGATACCGATTTAATGTATGAAGTGGCCGATATAAAAACATGGTCTTACATGGGTCTCTACATGGCCGAAAAAATAAAGGCAGGTATCGCTTTACAGGAATACAGACAAAGCGGCGATGCTGAAAAACAACAACTAGCCATTAAACATTTAGAAGAGGGCCTGGCCTATTGGGACAAAATAATCGAAATAACACGTCCTATTTATAGCGATATGCGACTGGTGCACTACAACGAAAACGAAGGTAAAACTTGGCAGGAAAATGACCATTTAAGATTCCATTGGGCGTTATTAAGAGATGATGTTCTTAATGATATAGAAATGGCAAAACAATAGTGGTTTAATTTAATAGGTCGACCTTTTTATGGATGCTTGCTATAGAATTTAGACCAAAGACCAGATACAAATAAAGAATGCTCGCAGAATTCCACCAAACCCGAAATAAAAACAAATGAACTTCAAGATCAATTCGTTGCTACTGATCGCTTTTGTATTTATAAGCATTCAGACAAAAGCGCAGGACTTATTGGCACCAACCTCAAAAGTGTATCCTGACCCTAACGGAAAACTTGTCTATGTAAAGGATGATAAAGGCAATCAAATTCCAGATTTTTCCAATGCCGGGTACAAAGGCGGCGGGGTACCCCTACCCTACGTTCCCATAAAAGAAACCGTTTGGCCTGTACTGGATGATAATTCCGACAGCATTCAAGCTGCCATTGATAGGGTGTCCGCCTTGCCTTTGAATGAAAATGGGTTTAGAGGTGCAGTACTCTTAAAAATGGGTTTTTACCAACTGGATAAAGAAATTTACATTCGCAAATCCGGTGTGGTCCTAAGAGGTGAAGGCCAAAGTGATATTGGTACCATTCTTTATGGCAAGATACCTACACCACCTAAAGATAATGGAAGAAGGTTTTGGAGACCATCTCTTATCAAGATAGAAGGCGACGAAGGCATCAGCTTAATTGAAGATTCAAAAACTGCCCTAACGGATGATTATGTGCCTGTGGGCGCCACTTCGTTTAATGTGAAATCGGCCAAAGGCTTCAAAGTTGGTGACCAAGTATCCATCAAAAGAATTGGGAACGAAGCATGGATCAAAGAAATTGGGTTGGATACCGCAACGGTTGGTAGAAACCGATGGAAACCCTTTGATATCACCTTCGACCGCATCATAAAAAACATCAATGGAAATACCATTACGGTAGATGCCCCTATTTTCACCGCTATTGAAAGTCAATGGGGTGGTGGCGAACTGACCAAATACACAGATAATAGAATAGAAAATGTTGCTGTGGAAAACTTAAGGGGAATATCGGAATATGACCCTTCCGTACGCCAAACCGCTTATGGCAATATGGACCGTGATGACCTTGGTGAAGAGCACCGATATCAGGGAGAGGAATATTTTTCGGATGAGAAACACTATTCAAACTTCATCAACCTCACCAATGTTAAAAATGCCTGGGTGCGAAATATGACCGCTTTACATTTTGCCAACAGTGTGGTTCAAGCGAATGCCGGCACCAAATGGATCACCGTTCAGGATTGTACGTCTCTGGAGCCCGTTTCACAACGCTGGGGAGGCAGAAGGTTTACCTTTCAAATGAACGGTCAATTTTGCTTAGTGCAACGATGTGTTTCCCAAAAAGGGCGTCACTCTTTTGTGCTTCAGGGATCGGAAGCAAGTGGAAATGTATATTTGGAATGTACGGCCGTAAACCCATATTCTTCCAGTGAACCCCATAATCGTTGGGTAAATGGGGTTTTGTACGATAATGTGAAAGCGCCGCTCACTGCTCGGTTTTGGGATTATATTATCGGCTGGGCCGGAGCCAATATTGTTTTCTGGAACTGTGAGGGCGACTACCTCATTCAAAGCCCGCCAACTGCCGAAAACTACTCCTTTGGCCATGTTGGGGTAAATGCAGTGGTCTACAATGGGGCCCTACAAGATTTAACCAAGCCCAATGGCTATGTAGAATCGGCCGACAGGCACGTTACCCCCAAGAGTCTTTATTTGACGCAACTCAAAGAAAGACTTGGGGAAGAAGCAGTAATCAATACACGAAAGACCAGTTATTAATTTGAATTACTTCTATCTAATAAAAAACCTCCAAGACAATCTTGGAGGTTTCTTATTTCATTATGTAAAAGTATTTATCTCATCTTTACGCGCAACAGCTTATCGGTCGCGGTTATGTAAAGTGTTTTATCATCAGGGGAAAGCTCCACATTTGCAGCGGTGAGCCCATTGACTTTTATCTTGCCAATCAATTTACCTTTTTTGGTAAAAATCCACACTCCCCCAGGACCGGTAGCAAACACATTTCCTTTATCGTCTATTTTTAAACCATCGCAACCACCTTGAGTTCTTATATCACCTGGAGTCGCAAACACCTTTCCATTAGAGACACTTCCGTCATCAGCAATATCATACGAATACCATCCTCTTGACGGTCCCGCGGTATTTGCGACCAATAGGGTTTTTCCATCAGGAAATATGGAGATGCCATTTGGTGTTGATAAGGAATCTACCAACACGGTAAGCTCACCGGATTTGCTCAATTTGTAAACTCCCGCAAAATCCAGCTCCCGCTTTGGGTCACTTGGACCACCCTCAAAACCGTAGGCCGGATCTGTAAAATACAAATCGCCAGCTTTAGTTAGATAAAGGTCATTGGGGCTGTTCAACTTTTTACCTTCGTACTCACCAGTCACCGTAGTGAATTTGGCTTCCGGGTCATCCAAGGGCGCATCAAGTTCGGCTATTCTTCGATCGCCATGCTGGCATATCCATAATTTACCTTCTTGGTTCAAAATCATACCATTTGGCCCCATAAAACCACCTCTTGGAGTTGGATCCGTATATCCTCCTGGCTCAACAAAAACAGAGGCCCCATCCTCCTCAGTCCATTGGTAGATAGTATTTCCTGGCACGTCAGAAAACAAAAGCATTTCTTTGTCCGCCACCCAGAGCGGCCCTTCGGTAAACTGAAATCCATCAGCGATGACCTCGATTTCAGCGTCCTTTTTTACAACTTTCGCCATCTCATTGGAAACGACTTCAATTTCGCCTATTTCTTGAGCGAAAGCATGGTAGCCAAAGCTTAACGAAAGAATTCCTGCAAATAAAAAATTTCTTTTCATGGTTTGAGCGTGTTTTTATAAATAGTTAATGTATCCGGTTTTATTAGTGCTAATCTTGTAAACCTGGGCATAGCTTACCATATAGAGCGTTTTCATATCTTCTCCACCAAAACAAAGGCTCACAGGGAAAGAAGGAAGGTTGATCATCCCAACAAAGGTACCCTCCGAGTTAAAAATCTGTACGCCATAGTAGGTTGCTACATAAATATTTCCATCGGTATCAATGGCCATTCCATCAGAGCTAGAAGATTTTCCTTTTCTATCCAAAACATTACCGGTGAGGAATAGTTCTGCAAATTGTCTTCCATTGCTTATGGTTCCATCATCGTTTACATCGTACGCCCAGATAAAGTTATCCTTTTCACTATCCACGGGATACCAAGACTCATCGTCATAGCAGTTGTTGATATATAGGGTTTTGCCATCAGGGGACAACACAATCCCATTAGGCATGGCAAATTCATTGGGTTCTACAATCCGTGTGATTGCACCTTCTGGAGAAACATAGTACACAGCTCGGCCTGGTTGGAATTTTTCAGCCTCCATGGTAAACTGTGGATCAGTGAAATAAATACCCCCCTTGGCATCTGTGATGATGTCGTTTGGACCATCAATAGGTTTTCCATCATAAGAATCCACCACGGTTCTAACGATTTTTCCGTCTGTGGTCATTTCAAGCACTCTGTGGCCGATCATATCACAAACCAAAAGATTGCCATTCTTATAGGGATAAAGTCCATTGGTCTGGATGCCCTCTTTGATATTTCTGTAAGTGCCATCTGCATCCATTTCCACCGTGGAGCTTTTACTGGGGTCTGCATTCCAACTCGCATCAAAGAACATATTGGATAGATAGATTTTTCCATCCATCCATTTTGGTCCTTCCGTGAAATACAGGGGCGGTTCGGTTTTACTGCCATCAGCAATCAATTCGGGCGTTGCACCTTCCGGAATAATTTCCCGGTAGGCTTCCAGAGCGGCTTTTTCTTTATCCAAATAATCCTGACGAGCAGGCCAGAAAATATCCAGCGCATCCGCACCCAATTCACCAATTTCTGCACCGTGCACCATGTTACTAGGAATGCGAACAACACTATTAGGCGTCATTTTTTGTTTGGTGTCCAACAAGATTTCCTCACACTCGCCCCTAAGCAGAAACATCATTTGTTCCTCAGGGTGGATGTGATGAGGGAAGACAGATCCCGGAGCCATGGAAATAAAGCTTAGTTGTGTATTTCTGCCTGAAACCAATCTTGAGTAAGCGCCTTCAGCTAGTTGTGTCAATTGAAAATTATAAAGATCATAGACTTTATTGGGCTCTACGTTAGGAGGCATGGTAGCTGCTACATCTTCAATAGCTTCAGGAAGGTTTGAGATTCCAGCTTTTTGAAGGTAGTCCAATCGTAGGGGGGAATACACTTCCAATAACTGGGCTCCAGATTCACCGGCAGTTACCGCACTTTCCGTTCCTTTTTCAAGGTAAACAAAGTCGGTTCTAGGAGTAGCGCTATGTTCGCCATCTGGTGCTTCCCTTTCTCTTGACATAAGGGTCACCGATGTTCCATCAATCATTTGGTTGATGGATCCTTGCATTATGAATACAAAGCGGTCAGCAGTCAACTTTTCAGCTGGTATTTCGGAATTTGGAGGAAGGTCCAAGACACTTACCATATTTCCCGTTCCCCAAAACATGGATGCCGTGATTCCTGGATATAGCTCGAAGGAGGTCAACCTTTCGAGGTCGGTTACCTCACCTGCGTCTAGGTTTGATTCAATTTTGTTTTCAGGTAAGTCGGACAGTTCACGAACCGTAAGGTCATGTTCAGCAATCAATGTGTCATTTTTTTGCTTCCATTCAGGTCCGGTTCGGAAGCATCCTACCAGTAAGATTGCAATTGCAGCGATAAAACTGCCATAAATAACCTGTTTGCCTAATTTCCAATTCATATATGCTTGGTTTAATAAATCGATGTCGTTTTGTTAGGTCATAAAAAAATAGGGACCATACGAAATTCTAAGAAAAGCCCCTGCCATTTTCAAAAATAATCGAAATAATTAAAGATGTGGAATAGATTGTGTAATTCTAACACTTAAATCTTTCAAATCATAAAACGAGCCGACTTACGGGCCGATAAAATGATAGGGCGAATTCATTAAAAGGAGTAGAGATGACTTCAATTACGCCAAAATTCCGATGACTTTGTTGAATGGATTTTGTTATATTTCCATAAAGTTTGGCGTTGATAGCAACTTGAAATAAACTTAAAACTAATCAAATATGAAAAAATTAATAATACTGTTACTTCTCTTGATTGTTTCTTGCAATTTGAAAAATGAAAAGAGTGATGAATTAAAAACTACAAAAAGAAATAGTATCGATGTTGAAGCTGAGTAGCCCGGTATCGAAAAAACACGAGCAGCATTTCAGTTACCATTAAAGAAAGGTAGATTTGGTGATTTAGGAAATTACAGTACAGACGTCATAGCATCAGATCCCGACTGTGGCGCTTGGGCAGATTATAAAGAATTGCGACGAAATCCTAAAGGAAAGTTTCACTATGACAGTTTGGTGATGCGACCAAGGGAAACAGTCATTGTAAGCGATAGTGTTGCTTATGATTTTGGAACCAGTTCAACATATTATTCCAATGAATTGGATAAACCTATTGAGCTTACAGCGACATTTCTTGCGATACTGAAAAAAGACAAAAGTGATGGAGTTTGGAAACTACATAGGGAAGTGGGCAATACCAGGGATTTAGAATAAAACCAGCGCCAACACTGGCCATAAGTAACCTGACGGAAAGTGTCTTTATGAAGGATTGCTTGGTCTCTTCTATTTTTGAATCCCAATCGCCATTTTGGGACCTTTTAAAATAAAATGTAACATTTTTTGATTCCCACATCTAAAGGGAAATCAAAAACTTAAAAAAATGAAAAATGTTATTTTATTATTCGTCTTGTTTGCATGTACTACATCCATGTTTGCAAGGAGTGGGAATCAGTCAATTTATGTGGAAGTTACAGGAAAAGGGCAACCCGTAATATTGATTCCTGGTTTTACAGTTCCTGGAGCTATTTGGAATCCGTTGGTTAAAAAGCTTGAAAAGAATTACGAATGCCATACGGTCACTTTAGCGGGTTTTGCGGGAAAAGAACCCATAGATTTCCCATGGTTGCCCAAAGTCAACGAATCCCTAAAAGACTATATCCTAGAAAACAAGCTGCAAAATGCCACCATAATTGGGCATAGTTTGGGGGGCACCGTTGCCGCTTGGCTTGCCACACAAACAGATTTAAAACTTTCTAAAATCTTACTTATTGATGCGCTTCCTGCTTCCGGTGCATTGATGATGCCTAATTTCAACCCAGAAAACTTGGTGTACGAAAGTCCATACAACGATCAACAACTGGCAATGGATGATGCTACGTTTGAGCAAACTGCCACCGCAATGGCAAAAGGCATGAGCCTTAATGAACCTGCACAAGAAAAAATTAAAGACTGGATATTGGAAGCCGACCGAAAAACATATGTTTATGGGTATACCGATTATCTTAAATTGGACCTCAGGGAAGATTTAAAGAATATTTCGATTCCGGTTACTATAATTGCAGCATCAGAACCCTATGGTGAAGAAATGGTCAAACAAACCTACAAAACGCAATATGCAAACCTAAAAGACTACCAACTCATTATAGCCGAAAACAGTGCCCATTTTATAATGCTGGACAAGCCAGAGTGGTTTTTGGAACAAATACAAAGTATTTTATCGCAAAACGAATGAATACAGAACAGGACTTTACCAACATTTATAATTCGTACGCTCCAAAAGTCCATCGGTTGTGTTTGGGGTATGCATCGGGCAATGATGCGCTTGCAAAAGAATGGCTTCAAGAAACGTTTATAAAAGTTTGGAAACATCGAAGTTCATTTCAAGAAAAGTCCGCTATCGACACTTGGATCTATAGAATTGCAGTAAATGTATGTTTGGGCGACTTGCGTAAATCCAAAAAAAACATTCCTGTCAATGAAGAGTTATTGTCCAATGCGATCACTGACGATTACAGTGATGATGATGAAAAAAACATTAAAAGAATGTATCACTGCATTGACCTGTTAAACGAGCAAAATAGGGCATTGATATTATTGGAACTGGAAAATATACCCCAGGCAACCATTGCAGACACGGTCGGTCTGGCACACGGAACATTGCGAACACGTTTGAGTCGTATTCGAAAATCCCTTTTAAAATGTATTAAAAATGGAAAATGATAATTTAAACACGCTATGGGAGGCTCAAGCCACTAGCTTAAGCGTAGGCCCAAAAGATATCATTGCAAAGGCGAAGAAGCAACGCAGCGGTCAATACATCAGTATTACCGTGATGTCGGTAACAGTGTTGATATTGATTGTCTATGCTTTTTATTTCGCATTCAATCAATGGAACACCTTTAATTTAGGTCTTGTCCTTTTGATAACCAGCCTCATCTTTCGAATTGTATTGGAATTTTACTCGTTATATCGCAAAGAGAGCCAACTGGTTTCGATGGACCATAAATCGTACCATGCTTATTTGAAAAAGTATTACAAAACCAGGTTGATTATAAACTATGTGATCACGCCGCTTTGTATAGTAGTTTATTTGTTCGGGTTCTATCTATTGTTGCCCCACTTTAAGGCGTACTTTTCAAAAGGATTTTACACTTACATTTTAATTTCGGGCATTATTTCCAATAGTGTCGTTTTGTTCATTATTGTCAAAAGCACCATTAAAGAAAACCGCTTTTTAAAACATTTACATCAAAACTGAGGGAATTTACTATATTTCAGTAAAAACAAAATGATATTCTTCATTTCGTCAGCTGTTTTCAAATCTTCAGGAACTTAAAATCCATAAGGATATGTTTGAAGAATGGTTTAAAAAAGATAGATAATGTATTTTAGATCAATATTCAGTTTGCAAATAAATTAATCGATTTACCTATATCCCAACAAATGAAGGTAACTGTTCCGCTTCAATCTCAATATAAAAAACTCCCATTTGTGGTTTTTTATCTGCTATTGGCAGCCTGTAGCAATGAAACAAAACCTTCCAAACAAAATACTTACAAAACACTGTTTACTAAACTTTCAGCTGAAAAAACGGGGATTAATTTTGAGAATAAAGTGGTGGAATCAGAAGATTTTCATCCGTTCAATTATCCTTACATCTATAATGGAGGAGGAGTAGCCATAGGGGACGTTAACAATGATGGCCTTGATGATCTTTACTTTACTTCCAATCAAAATTCCAATAAATTATACCTTAATCGGGGTGATTTAAAATTTGAGGACATAACAGAAAAAGCGGGTGTCAAGGATGAAAACGGATGGACAACGGGAGTTTCTATGATAGATATCAACAATGACGGCTGGTTGGATATTTATGTCTGTAAATCTGCATCACGAAATAATGGTAGGCTAAGAAAAAATCTATTGTTTGTAAACCAGCAGGATGGTACCTTTTTGGAACAAGCTGCACGCTGGGGTATAGACGATGACGGGTTTTCGGTCCAATCCTATTTCTTTGACTACGATAAAGATGGTGATGTTGACTTATTCTTAATAAACCATAGGGATGATTTTTTTAATTCCATAGATCTGGATGCCCTACTCGCCGATGAGGATTTCTATCCACAAACTTCTGACCATCTTTATAGAAACGATGGCAATCACTTTACCGATATGACCCTGGAAAGTGGCATTATCAATAAAGAATTTAGCCTCAGTGCATCCATTGGGGATTTTAATAACGACGGCTGGCTTGACATTTTTGTGGCAAATGACTTCATTACGCCAGATAAACTGTATATCAATAATACAAATGGCACCTTTTCCAATCAGATAAACACACGTTTAAAACATACCTCTTATAGTAGTATGGGCTCCGATATTGCGGATATTAACAATGATTTTTTGCCAGATTTGATGGTATTGGATATGTCTGCGGAAGATCACGAACGTGGAAAGCAGAATATGCCTAGTATGGACACCAATGGATTTTTAAAAACCGCCCTTTCCGGTTACCACTATGCCTATATGTCCAATACGCTAAACCTAAACAACGGTAACGGATTTTACAGCGATATTGCTTCTTTTGCCGGAGTTTCCAAAACCGACTGGAGTTGGGCTCCTTTATTAGCCGATTTTGATCAAGATGGCTATAAGGATGTTTTTGTAAGTAACGGTATAAAGCGCGAACTGGGCAATCAGGATTTTGGTAATCTCATACACAATTCGGGCAAATTTAATGTTGGTGAAATGCCCATTAAAAACATTCTGGATGAACTACCTAGCAGTAAATTGGAGAACTATATTTTTAAGAACAACGGAAATCTGTCCTTTGTGAACAGCATTGAAGAATGGGGCTTTAACGATGCAGTTAATACCAACGGGGCTGCTTATGGAGATTTGGATAACGATGGTGATCTTGATCTAGTCCTCAATAATATGGACGACAATGCCATAGTTTACCGCAATAATGCTACCAGCAATTTTCTTTCTGTAAAACTTAAAGGACCTAGCAATAATGTGTTGTCGCTAGGGGCAACTGTCAATGTCTACTTGGACAGTACCAAACAGCAGCAGCAACTTTTTCTTTCCAGAGGGTTTCAGTCCTCGGTCTCCCCAACATTGGTGTTTGGTTTGGGCGCTGCGGATAAAATAGACCGAATTGAAATAATTTGGGGCGATGGTAAAGTATTTACGGACGAAGATATAGAACCGAACGAATTTTTGAGTATCGCCTATGCAGACGCAGATGCTGCCAGTATAGCTCAAGACCATAAGTTACCTACCGATTTTAAACGAATCAATCCAAAGAACTTGGGCCTGGACTATGGACATCTAGAAAACTATAATAATGACTTTGATAGGCAAGTACTTCTTCCTCAGAAACAATCTCAAAAAGGACCTGCATTTGCAGCCAAAGATATAAATAACGATGGTCTTGAAGACTGGTTCATTGGAGGTGCTAAAAATCAGAGTGGTATCATTTATCTGCAACAGACCTCAGGTTTATTTAAACAATCTGATCAGGCTGCATTAAATAGAGACAGTAAATATGAGGATAACGGGGCTTTATTTTTTGATGCCGATGGTGATGGTGATCAAGATCTCTATGTTGCCAGCGGAGGTTATGAGCGTAATGAAGATGATTTGCTCTTACAGGATAGATTGTATCTTAATGATGGCAAGGGTAATTTTAAAAAAGCGATCGACCGATTGCCAAAAATGATTACGAACAGCAAAGCCGTAGTTGATTATGATTATGATAATGATGGTGATTCCGACCTTTTTGTTGGTGGGCATGTGGTCCCTGGTAAATATCCGTTAGGTGCAAGGTCTTACATTTTAGAGAATAATGGAGGGAAGTTTACAAACGTAACAGCGATAATAGCACCTGATTTCGCGAATTTAGGTATTATTAATGACTTGGTTATTTCAGATTATGATCAGGATGGTACCAAAGAACTTATGGTGGTTGGAGAATGGATGCCCATAACCATTTTTGAGTATACCGATGCTTCATTTAAGCAAATAGACGTTCCTTCTTTGCAGGAAACATCCGGCTGGTGGAATACCATTTCAGAAATTGATTTTGACAACGATGGCGACCTCGATTATTTTGTTGGAAACCTCGGTGGGAACAACAAATTTCATCCTTCAACAGAAAAACCACTCTATATCTTTGGGAATAATTTTGATGGTAACGACACCTACGATATGGTACTCAGCAAGAACTATCAAGGAAATCTTGTTCCAGTACGAGGTAAGGAATGCTCAACGGATCAAAATCCTTTTGTAAGTCAAAAAATAAAAACCTTTAAAGAATTTGCCAGTTCATCTTTAGAGGATATTTATGGAACGGATGAACTTGCGCAATCGTACAAAAAAGAAGTTTACGAGTTTGAATCGGTTTATTTGGAGAACATAGGTAATGGCAATTTCAATGTGAAGCATCTTCCTGCCATGGCCCAGCTAGGACCTACATTATCGTTTGAATTTGTAGATGTGAATAAAGACGGATTATTGGACGTGATCGGTGCAGGAGGGATATATGAAGCAGAAGTTGAGACAGTGCGTTATGACGCCAATGTGGGTTATATTTTACTAAACGACTCTAAAAACGGTTTTAAGCCGTATAAAGACGCAGGTTTCTATATTGGCAGCAATGCTAGACGATTACATAATTTTATAGTAAAGGAACAGACTTACGTAGTCGTAATTAATAATGATAGTCCTATATCATTGTTTAGCTATTGATAAATTTCACCCCCAATGAACGTGCTAATTAATAGTTACTGCGGTAACAATTATTGAAAAATAGCTGAAGAAGAAAATTTATAGATAAGTGTACCAAATACACTATATTTGAAGAGCAACCTATAAATCATTACGTTATGCGCTCTACACTAAAAAATCTGGTTAAAATTTCTAGTTTGGTTTTCATAGCATTATATGCTTCTTCTATAATTGCCCAAGACGGAACCATTTACCCATTAGACACACCCGATGAGCCAAATGCAATTCTATTAGGCACTGGTGGTGTGGATGATCAACCCGCGTCGGAGTCTTGGTTTAAACAATGGGGCGACCCAATGGCCCGGAACATCACCACGGCAACCCTTACTCCTTTTCTTCCAGAACCCGGAAAGGCGAACGGCACCGCTGTGATTGTAGCTCCAGGAGGAGGTTTCAGATGGCTTTCCCTGGGTAATGAAGGTTGGGAAGTCGCGGAAGCGTTGGCAAAAAAAGGAGTTGCTGCTTTCGTACTTAAGTATCGCCTTCATCCCACTCAAGAATCGCTCGACGAGTTTACCGCATGGATGAATCGTCCTAGAACCGCACCAGCTCCTTCTTCTGATTCTTCGGAAGGTGAAGATACCGCTCCTCCACGTCCAGCGCAGCGTGATCTATCCAATCAGCTAGAGGATGCCGAAGCTGCCTATGCCATGATTATAGACCGTGCAGATGAGTGGGGCGTGGATACGAACAGAATAGGGATGATCGGTTTTTCTGCAGGGGCCGGACTTACTATGCATTCAACGCTTAACTCCGAAACAATGAAATTGGCCTTTATTGGTCCAATTTATGGCGGTATGGGACCGGTTGAAGTTCCTAAAAACGCACCTCCAATGTTCAATGTAATCGCAACGGATGATTTTCTATTCCGAGGCCAGTTCGGGGTCATTGATTCTTGGTACAAAGCCGGAATACCGGTGGAATTTCACCTTTACCAAAACGGTGGACATGGATTTGGACTAGGAAACCCAAACCGTACCAGTAACCGCTGGTTTGATGCTTTTATACATTGGTTGGATGTCAACTCCTTTCTAAAACCCGCTGCTAAAATGTAATTCAAGCTGAAATCGGAAAAAATAGAAAGTGAATCCGGTTTTTTATTGCGTTTTTAAGACTATCGCTATTGAATGAAATAAGCGGGGATAAACGGCAATTGCAAATTTGTAAGTAATTCTCCTTCTTCCGAAATAGCCAAAACACCTCCTTGGAGGATATCTTCTGTGTTTACTTGGACGTAAGAGATTAGAAAGATACCCTCGTCCTCATCGTATTGGCTTAATAATTCGTTAATAACGATATTCTCTTCGTTTTCCAATCGATTTTTGATCCCTATCAAATCCAAAACCCTATTTTCTTCAGAGGCAACATCAAATATTGCCGGGCCGCTATTGATAGCAGATGGTTGTTGATAAACAAACTCATAATATAAGTTGTTGCCAATAAGACTTCCGTTTACAGGACCAAGGGGCAATTTTTGCTTAAATGCTAATGGTATTTCCTCAATTATGGACAAGGTAACAAAGTCCCGTTTTTCCAAAATGGTCCCGTTATCTTCAGTAAATCGAAAAACTGCCAAGTTTCCATTATTGTCTATCAAAATACTGGGAGAGGCGGTTCCATAGTCTATCGTCTGTATCAAAGCACCACTATCAGTATTATAAACGGCAATTTTATATCGGAGGTCGAAAGTCCTATAGGTCACAAAAAGTTTACCATCTTCATACAGTGGTTGAAAGAGCTGATCTATATTAAATTCAATGTTTAGGTCGGCCCCCTCAAGATTATCCAATGTTAATTTACGGATGGCCAGATTAGTTGATCCCCGGGGATTATAAAAGCCGAAGAACACCGATTCCTCATCGTTAGTGCCCCAGACAATGGAACGTTCCGAAGTATTTGAATAAAATTCCGGATAACTATTGGAGGCACCTGATAGAACATCCTTTTGGAACAAGGAAAAAGTACCTGAAGCAAATGAGTAGAACGACAGCGTACTCCCCACTTGACGAAGTGTTAAAAAATTAGCTGGCACACCTAGCTCCTCTGTCAGGTTTATTTGAGAACCCATTTCTGATGAACCATCATAACTGTATTGATAGGTGGATTGCAAATCGATTCCTATCAATTCAAAGCTTGGTATTTGCGAAACTTCTTCCTCTGTAAAACCATCGTCATTGGAGCAAGCACTACAGAATAGAATACCAACAGAGATGAAAGTCAACTTTACTCGGCTATCAAAAATCCATATATCGAACTTTTTCGAAAAGACTGATTTTACCCAAATAAAGGGTACAAGAAAAGATGCAACAAAGTTCATAGCAAAAATTTTGTCCTAGGACAAGATACAATATTATTAATTGGAGCCTATTCTTAACCATATCAAAATAATAGGCTAAATTAAGGGCATTAATTACAATCCGAATGCCATGCTAACCAAACTAAACTTGGAACACATTTTATTCTTGGATATAGAAACGGTTCCGGAAATGGAGCATTATCGGGAATTGGACGATGCCAAAAAGGAGCTTTGGGAGCAAAAGACAAAATACCAACGCAAAGAGGAATTTAGCGCGGAAGAATTTTATGACCGAGGAGGTATTTGGGCAGAATTCGGTAAAATAATTTGTATCTCCGTGGGCTATTTTAAAATCAACGGAGACACCAAAAATTTTAGGGTTACCAGTTTTCATGGTGATGAGGCAAAGTTGCTAAAGGAATTTAAAAATCTCCTAAACGGACATTTTAGTCAAGCGAAAAACTTACTGTGTGCGCATAATGGGAAGGAGTTTGATTTTCCGTACATCGCCCGTAGAATGATCATACATGGGATTTCTCTCCCCTATAAACTAGACCTTTTTGGGAAAAAACCTTGGGAAGTTCCTCATTTGGATACCATGGATCTTTGGAAATTCGGGGATTATAAGCACTATACTTCCTTAAAACTTATGGCGCACATCCTTGGAATTCCTTCCCCCAAAGAGGACATTGATGGCAGTATGGTAAGGGATGTCTACTATAATGACAAAGATTTGGACCGCATCATCACCTATTGCGAATTGGATGTCATTACTACTGCCCAAGTATTTTTAAGATTACGAAACGAGAAGCTTTTAAAGGACGACGAGATTAAAAAGGTCTGAATTATTAAAATTAAACCCGATAGCGCTTTAAACACCATCGGGCATAATTTCAAATTGTATAGACAAAGGGTATCGGGGGGAACTACTATTTGTATTTCTAGTTTTTATAAAACTTGGCACTTTTCTTTACTCCAAAATCCTGAATTTGCAATATATAAACCCCTGTGGCCAAATCAGCTACGTTTATTTTTGCGGCCTTGGCTTCACCAAATCGCAACTCAATACCGGAGGCGGAGATAATTCGGTACATTGCGGAATCACTAACTTCAGTATTCAAACTAATCTGGTCCACTGCAGGGTTTGGATATACGGTAAAATTCAGTTCAGAAGGAACGCTTAATGTTTCATTGGAATTCAAAAGTCCAACAACCGTTTCTTCTCCCATAAAGGTAAATTCATACTCCATACTGTATTCTGACCCTATATTCTGGGAACAGAAAGTCTTAAGTCTAAAAACGTAATCTTGATTTTCTACCAAGCCTGATAAGGTAATGGAATTAGTGGTCGCATATTCTGTTATCCAATTTTGGTCGGTTGCCTTTTTATACTGAACCTCATAAAGACCATCCAAAACTTCATCCCAATATAAATTAAGCTCATCTGTAGATGCATCGCTTAAGGCAATGCCTTCAGGAACAGTTACACTACAAGCGTTCATAGCAGCACCAGAAATAATCAGTGAAAAATCCTGAGCTCCATTTTTTATAGTTCCCTTATTCGTTATTGAAATGATATAAGTGCCCTTGGCATTAGGTACTTCAACTCGTTCAAAAGGATCCACTAAATTATCTCCTTGAGTTGCTGGGGCGGTGGCCATAGCAGGATTCAATTTCCAAGGGAAAAAAGTTTTGCCATCTTGGGAAATACGAATATCCAAATCATTTACTAAAACTGCCGTTTTATCATTAAGAACACCTCTATTAAGATATTCAGATTCTGGATCGGTCCAAGAAATCGAAGCCATTAAAGCTTCTTCTCCATTTGCATCTACAGTCATAGTGAACGTTTCACCCTCGGTCAAAGTTTCTTCTGAAACATGAGTAGTAAAATCTTTATTCAATAAAATCTCAGCGGCCATCTTTACGTTGATAATTCCCCATCCCATTCTATAATCCGGGCCTTCAACATCAATATCATCCGCAGTATGCAAAGCAAGTCCTTTTAAAGTTGCCGCTTTTAGAAATGACCCATAAAGTTGCTCGTTATACTGTTGCAATAGCAATAAAGATCCCGTAACCCCAGGTGCTGCCATAGAAGTACCAGAAGAGACATTGTAGCTTGTATTATTGGTGGAAGATGTTGATAAAATAGAGGATCCGTTCCCGGCTAGATCTGGCTTAATTCTTCCATCATCTACCGGACCAAAACTACTATATGCGGATATTCCAGCTTCCTTTAGATTTCCATTACGGTCAATCTTTGTGTTTGCACCCGCAACGGTAAGTCCGTTTTTGGTCAAGGTAAAACCTAATAATACATCAAACCCATCTTGACTGGTGCCAAAAATAGGTGTTGCATTATCATTTCTATGCTGTGCATTTCCTGCAGCGGTTACCATCAAATAATACGGTGCATTGTACATTATTCTATCCCAATCTTGGGCAACCTTAATGTAAGAACCAAAATACCAATCCGGAACCCTATCGGTCTTTATTCCGTAGGAGTGATTGGAAATCAAAAGTCCGTTTGCGGCAGCCTCGGCCACTTCCAACTTATCCCTTGTCCAATCATGGGAAAGTGCGTTGGCACGATATGCCACACCTTTGGCTTCCTGTTTAATGCCCGCGGAAATAATACTCCCTGTGACCAATGTGGCGTGGGAATCTACCTCTTCACTCCCATCGGCGACTGTAGCACGCACATCATATTCCTGATGCGTAGTTCTGGCCACCCCTGCATCCCAAACTCCTACTTGCATTCCAGCACCATCCAATTCTAAACCCATCAGCCCATTTGAATGTAATGTATTCGCTCTGGATACGACACTAGCATCATCCGCATAAGTCTCATAATAAATTGGGCTCCCATCATCTCCAATTTCCTGCAGTTCTATTTTCTTACCTCCGGGCAGTGTTTCTTTAAGTTTCCAATTATTTCTTTTGGCCAACTCCAAGGTTTTTGACCTGTTGTTTTCATAGTCAAACTCCAGATCAACCTGCATTGTGCCGATTTTTGAAAAGTCATAATCTTTTTTAATAAGTGTCTTTAATTTATCAGACTGCGCAAATGTTGAAGCGGAAACGAAAAAAATAAACAATAGGAAGCCCAAAAGGGTATTCCTATTGTTCTTAGGTTTTTGGTAGTCCATAGGTTTGTTAGTTTTATTGTAAGATTTGGACTACAAAAATAAAGTATACCTACGGTTCTATTGATTAAAAATTTTAGTTATTCGATGAAATACATCCACAAACACGGCAACCTGTTGTGAAAGTGCAATTTTCTGATGTTTGTAAGTAATTTCTTATAATAATTTCAGGTTTAGGCTCCCTCCATTATTTTATCGGTCATTGTACTTTAGTATAATGTATACCGGAAAGTGATCGCTGTAACCCCCTAAATATTTGTCGCCAGCAAAAGTCCTAAACGGGCTTCCTTTGTACTTACCTACCCTTTCTTTTAGCGAAAAATCATCAAAAATATCGGCCTTTCTAAAACTGTGACTCCCTTTTTTATAATCCAAAAACCCGTGTGAAATTATCATCTGATCAAATAGCGTCCACTCTTTTTTATAGCTGGAGCTTCCACGTTGACGGGGTATGTGCAATTTTTCCATAGGATTATAAAGGGATGAATTAGCGGTGAGTGTTTGAATGCTGGCAGAGCTAGGGTCGTCATTAAAATCGCCCATTATTATAAAATTGGGGTTTTCCTGTAAAGTTTCTATATCCTTCATTTTAGTTCTGATCAATTCCGCAGCATGGATTCTTTTGTGCTCCGTAGCCTCATTCCCTTCCCTTCTAGACGGCCAATGGTTTACAAATACATGAACTTCTTCCCCGTTTAGATTTCCATTTACGTATAGAATATCCCTGGTTGTATCTCTTATTCCCTCTAAATTTTCAACAATCAAGGCCAAGGGTTCCGAATGAACGACCTTAAAATATTTAGGATTGTACAGTAAAGCGGTATCTATCCCACGTTCGTCAGGAGATTCATAGTGAATAAATTTATAGGATATGTCGGCAATTGGATTTGGTCTTTACCAAATCATTCAAGACCGTTTTGTTCTCAGCTTCCGCCACTCCTATAAGCACTGGAGGATGTGTATTGGACGGTTTTCCTATAGTAAATATGGTCTTGGCCAATTTTCCCAACTTCCGTTCATAGCGCTCCGGTGTCCATTTTCTAAAACCTTCAGGAGTAAAATCCTCGTCCAAAGTGCGCTCGTTGTTTTGAGTATCAAAAAGATTTTCCAGATTATAGAATGCCACTGTATATAGCTGTTCGCTTTTTTTCTTCTTAAACCATGAAAAACGCATAGACCTCTAATAAGGTTAATAAAATTACTAAAATAGCTTGGGTGCTTTTGCTTAATTTTGCACTTTACCTTACTATGTTAGAAAAGACAACAACAGAATATGAAAAAGCGGTCCTTATTGGGATTATCAATAAGGAACAACCCGAGGAAAAAGTAAACGAATACTTGGACGAGTTGGAATTTCTGACCTATACCGCGGGTGGTGAGGTTACCAAACGTTTTATTCAGCGAATGGATATCCCAAATCCAAAAACCCTCATTGGCAGCGGTAAGATGGAAGAAGTGGAGCGTTATGTGGACGAGCATGAGATTGGTTCCGTAATTTTTGATGATGAGCTTACCCCTGCCCAGCAACGAAATATTGAAAAACAATTACGGTGCAAAATAATAGACCGGACCAGCCTTATCCTGGATATTTTTGCCCAACGCGCACAGACTAGTTATGCTAGAACGCAGGTTGAGCTTGCACAATATGAATACCTATTGCCCAGACTTACCGGTCTTTGGACGCACTTGGAGCGCCAAAAGGGTGGTATAGGTATGCGTGGGCCCGGTGAAACCGAAATTGAAACGGATAGGCGTATTGTTCGTGATCGAATAACTCTCCTTAAGAAGAAGCTTCTAAAGATAGACCGACAGATGGAGACACAGCGGGGCAACCGTGGTGCCTTGGTAAGGGTAGCCCTTGTGGGATATACCAATGTGGGGAAATCTACGCTAATGAACGTCATTAGTAAAAGCGATGTTTTTGCGGAGAACAAACTCTTCGCCACCTTAGATACAACAGTGCGGAAAGTGGTCATTGGCAATCTTCCTTTTTTACTGAGTGATACGGTAGGGTTTATTAGAAAACTTCCCACGCAATTGGTAGAGAGCTTTAAAAGTACGTTGGACGAGGTTCGTGAAGCGGACCTGCTTTTGCATGTGGTTGATATTTCGCATCCACAGTTTGAGGAGCATATAGAATCCGTTAATCAGATATTGGCAGAAATAAAAAGCTCCGACAAAAAAACCATCATGGTCTTTAATAAAATAGACCTATATGAAAATGAAGATATTGATGAAGACGATTTGATTACGGAACGTACATCCCGCCACTTTACTATTGAAGAATGGAAAAGGACCTGGATGGAAAAAGTTGGGGACAGGGCAATCTTTATATCTGCCTTGAACAAAGAAAACCTGGACGAGTTTAGAAAACGGGTCTATAATGAGGTCAGGGATATTCATGTAACGCGTTTCCCCTACAATAATTTCCTATATCCAGAGCATTTGGACCAATATTAGAACAGAGATTTAGAAATCACTGCGATTTTAGTTGAAAGGAACCTTTAACTATTACCGTATCAGCAGTATTCAAGGGTCTGGCTAATCTCATGTCCACAGAACCACTAATCTGAGAATTATTGATTTTATTTATTTTGACGGTTCCTTTTCCCCCAATTGCTCCAGTGTCATACAATCCGGTTGAAAATTGAAATGCTGCATACCCTTCTGAATCAATTTCCTTCATATTATAGGTCTTCGCTTCAATTTTATCGCTTCTCAATCCAATAAAAAGTTCCTCACCTTGATTATCAATAAAACTAAAGGGCAGCGACTCAATACCGTTGGATGTGGATATTTTAGTACTTTCTACATCTCCTGAAAAGGTTTGATTATAATCGCCTGTAAAATTAAAACTTCCACTACCTGAATAAATTGAATCGACTATAGAACCATCATCTTCTTTGCTACAGCCCAAAAACACATTTAGTAATAGTAGCATCATTACAATACCCAATATTCTACTCATTCCGTTAAAATTTTTCTTTGTTTTCATTCCTTTTGATTTAAACCCGTTTTAAAAAATTATTCTCCTTGTAGTTGAAGGCAATGATGCTATCCTTGTCCATTGTAGGCATACGCACCACCACTTTAACCTAACGAACTTCAAACAATCACTTTATTAATTTGCTCCGCTTGGTTTGTTGATTCTAACTTTGGTAGGATTGCTTTTTGAGCCGTCCTGAGCTTCCAAAACAACTTCGAACTCGCCCCACGTTTGCGAACCAAATCGAAAACAAGTTGCCCAAGTAATAATATTGTTTTCATTAGTAAATTGTGTTGTAGTTGCAGTTTCCGACCCCCCATCCGAAACCGTAGTCTTTACTTGTATCTTGTTTATATCACTATCGGAGGTTGCGGTGTAAGGGACTTTAAAAACAAAGGTGCTTCCACTTCCTAGGGATGTATTACAGTTATTGAGTCCGTTGAGTGTGAACGTTTGTTGCGCTGCAACAATAGAAGAACTTGGGCCATCATCATCCTTGCTACATCCTATACAGGCAAGCATGGTTGCTAACATGATTGATACATGTATAATTTTAATTTTTCCGCCTAGATTCATTTTTATCTTCATAATTTTAGTTTTTAATTGCTTTTTGTTAATTTTTTTATTGAAAATATACCAGCATATGCACCATTTCCTCTGCATCCGGCTGGTGCCCTCCACCGAAAGTCTTTCCGTTTAGATGGTAAAGCACGGGTATGACCAATGCCACTTCATCCGTAAGAATACAAGTACTGTGCGTTAGGGTAGTTTCAATCTTGCCATCGGCATCGGCCAAAACAACATTTCCTGAACCATTGGAAGGCCCGATGGGCGGATTTGTCTGATTGACAAAGTCATTGGCAAAATCTATTTCCTCCCCTACCTTTCTAGTTTTTTTGAGGTAGGCCAACCAAAAGGTGTAGGTGCCATTAGGAATCAGTCCTTGTAGGCTAATTTCAATGCTGGAGGAATTCCCATTGCAATGCACCAGCAGTTCGCCTTCGGCCTGTTGGAATTCGGATAAAGTAATCTGATGTCCGTCCGGGGCATTTATGGGATTCAGTTGTCCTAATGGGGCATCAAAAATGTTCTTTGCGTAAAGTGGTTCGTTGGGCGAGGATGGTGTATTACCGTTTTCATCCACAATTTCTTCCAACAGCTGAACACTTCCAAAATTTAAATGTGCTTCGGCAGGTTGGGGACTAACCACAAAATCAAGGTTTTGTACCTGGTCGGTTACCAAATTAACCGAAGTCGGTGGAGTGCTTACAAATTTGGAAGAAAGCGGGGGAATCACCTCTAAATCGAAGGTTCCCGCACTCTTGGTTTTGATGGTATAATTTCCATCCTCATTTGTTGCTCTTGAAATCTTTTCATTTCCATCAAGAGTTATTAATACACTGGGATAGGGATTTTCTTTATCATAAGTTACAGAACCTATCAATTCTGCAGGACCACTCGGTGTAATTCCATCTGCAGGATCATTATTGCTACAGCCAAATACGATTAGCACGAATGCTACTAGTATAGTTACTACTATTTCTAAACTGACGCTTTCTTTGCTCTTTATTGTTTTCATGTGATTTTTTTTAAGAGGTTATATATGGGAAACATTCTTAAGTTCAAAAAGCAATCGTTTATTAATGGGGGAGTGGTAAATCAACGAGTTAAAACTATAGTTACTCTATGCCACCAGCTAATAGTAAGGTTCCACATGCTGACAAAATAGTTCCAACAGTAATTATCTAAGTACTGCATCGTTTCGCTTATGGAAAGGGAATATTTGAAGGTGTTTGGTGAGTAATTTATTACGGATGGAAAAAATTGGTGATTTTGGAATAATGACTGAGTGCCAAAAAGTTTTCTTTTGAATAATCAGTAACTCTTAATTAAAGTAGGTTATAAAAAAATGGATTTTGTGTTGGTTTATTTTAAAGACTTTAATGTCCAATAATGGTTTCTTGGAAAAGTAGCTCCTTTAGTTTATTTCACTTCAATCGCTTTTGAATTTTCCCGTTCTTGAAGACCTTATTTATGCTTAACGTATTGCTTATTGATTCCAAGGGATTCTTTTCCAGCAAAATCATATCAGCAAATTTGCCCTCCTCGATGGTGCCATGGGTGTCCAGAATATTCAACATTTTGGCTGCGTTGTGCGAACCCATTTTTATGATTTCCAAAGGTTTTATTCCGCCGAGTTCCATCATTTGCATTTCCTCGTGCATACTATAACCTGGGAAAATAAATAGGTTACCGGTATCAGTGCCTAAAACCATATTAACGCCATTTTCAGTAAGCACAATAATTTCTTCGATATAAGGCGTGATAATGTTTTCCAAATTTGGATCTTGTATGGCGTAATACTCCTTCAACATGTTAATCCAATTTTTTGCTTCATCAACAACACTGGAATCCCTTAGCATTTGTACCTCTCCGGTTTCGAACAGGTTCATCTTTTCAATATCCGTGACCCAATTGTTATGTAACGGATAAATAAAGCTCTTGTCCAGCATCATTGTAGTTACCCATGAGAAATTCATATTGTATATGGAGTCCAAGAGCGTTTGGTCCCTGTCAAAATCTATATCTATTCCCGTATAGTGAACGATGTTATTGATTCCAGCTTTTACCGCCATGGCCAATTCCAGATTGTCACTGACATGGGCAAAAACTGTTATCCCATTCTTTTGGGCCTCCTTTGCCACTTTGGTTACAAACTCTTGAGGAATGCGTTCAACAAAAGGTGGTGCTGGCCCATCCTCAATAGTCAGCTTAATTCCTGCAATGGGATATTGAGAAACCTGTTTTACCAAAGCTTCTATTTGCGCGGTATCACGTAAATAGAAAACAGTTTTGCCCTCCACCCAACTGCCCTGAGGGTAGGTTTTTACAGGGTGACGGCCTTCCGTGGTGAAGTGTTGGCTGGTGTGAAAAACCCTGGGTGCAGCTAGGGAATCCTGCTCGCCCATTTTTCTCATCTCGGCAAAATAGGCATTTGTAGTTTTACTGCCACCCGTACAAAAGATAGAGGTCACTCCAAAATGAACGAATCTTGGAAAGTCTTCTTTATAATTACTCGTGTGTGCATGGCTATCAAATAGACCAGGAATTAGATATTTACCTGTACCATCGATAACGTTCTTCCCAAGTTTTGGTCCGGTTGAGTCTATTGCAAAAATTTTATTGTCTTTTATGTAAACATTTACAAGTGGTTTCAAGGAGGTTCCGGTTCCGTCGATGAGGTTTACTTGAGAAAGTACCATGTCATATTCCTTTTCAGAATTGTCCGAACAGGAAACGTAGAGAAAAATGCAGATTAGAATTAAGATTTTTTTCATTTATATAGTATTAATATGTTGAGGGTGCCACGCCATACAACTCCTTGAAACATTTGGCAAAATAGGAGAGATTGTTGAAACCCACCCGATAAGCAATCTGGGTAACACTATCCGCTTTTTGAGACAGTAATTGGGCGGCCCTTTTCAATCGGAAATTGCGAAGCAGTTCCCCAGGAGCCTCATTAGTCAATGCCTTTAGCTTGCGATGCAATTGGGTCTTGCTCATTGCCAGACTATCCTGCATTTGGGGGACGCCAAAATCCGAATCGGGGTAGTTGGCTTCAAGCAATGCGAGTACTTGTTCCAAAAACTTTTCGTCAATAGAATTGACCGTAACCTTTTTAGGGTCTATGCTTACTTCTTTATTGCTAAATAATTCCCTAAGGTTTTGTCGCTGCTGTATAAGGTTTCTTGTCCGTACCAAAAGTTCCCTGCTATTGAAGGGTTTGGTGAGGTAATCATCTGCCCCGGTTTCCAAACCTTCCAATTTATTGTTCATTCCGGCTTTGGCGGTCAGCATTATTACAGGTATATGGCTGGTATGTATGTCCGTCTTTAATTCTTTACAGAGTTCTATCCCGTCCATTCTTGGCATCATTAAATCGGTAATGATTAAATCCGGAGGATTTAAAACGGCCTTTTTAAGACCTGTAGTTCCATCAAACGCCTCTTCTACTTTATAAAATCTGACAAGTTGTTCCTTTATAAAATGACTCATATCATTATTATCCTCCACCAGGAGAATGGTAGGTAGATTTCTTTGATCTTTTGGAGTAAAGGTAAATAGTGTTTGTACCGGGATTTTTTTGCCGGACGGGGTAGATTCGATAGTTTTATTTTGGCCTGTTATAATTTCTTGAACCGGTAAGTGTATTATAAACTGGGTGCCCTTCTCCACTTCGCTCATAACGGTAATGGTACCGCCCATTAATTCTACCAGATTCTTTGAAAAGGATAGTCCAATACCCGAGCCTCCACTATCACGTGTGATACTGCTATCTGCCTGATAAAAGCGATCAAAAATAAAAGGAAGCTTTTCCTCGGGGATACCCTTACCGGCATCCGAAACTTTTATTTGAAGTCCATATTCAGTGTACTCGGCGAAAAAGGTAATCTTTGACTCATCCCTACTAAATTTAAAGGCATTTCCCAAAAGGTTATAAATGATATTTTCGAGTTTGTCCCTATCAAATGAGGCCCATAAGACAGTAGAAGGAATCTCGACCCTGTAATCCATATTACGTTGTGCGGCATGTGAATTAAAGGAAGATGCCGCCGTTCGTAAACATTTGAACACATCCCCTTCTGTAGGTGCAATTTTTAAATTGCCCTCATCGATTTTTGACAAGTCCAACAACTGGTTTACCATATTCAGTAGTCGGTTGGCATTACGGCGGATCATCTTTATGGTGTCCATGTTCAATCTTTCGGTAAAATTCTGCTCCAATTGCTCTATGGGTCCCTTGATGAGGGTCAGGGGCGTACGGAATTCATGGGAGATATTGGCAAAGAACCTGGATTTCGCCTTGTCCAACTCCTGTAATTGTTCTGATTGGATCCTTAATTGGTTGGCTTGGTGTTGTACCTCGGAAGTTCTTACCGCTATCAATTTCTCCAAAGCTTCGTTCTGCGCCTTTAATTGACGTGAACGAAGTTTTAGAATGGCCATAAGAAATCCTAGAAAAAGTATTAGGTAGATTAGATAAGCCCACCAAGTACGGTACCAAGGAGGGAGGATTGTGAATTCATAAATATCCTCCTGACTTAACTGTTGGTAAATATTTTTGGCCTTGACCCTAAAAACGTAGTCTCCTTCAGGAACTTTTGTATAATCCTTTTTCGTTTCTTCGGTCCAATCAGACCATTTTGTATCATATCCTTCAAGGTAAAATTGATACCTGTTTTGACTCACTTCGTTGTAACTCGGAGCAGCATACTCAAAGCGTACTAAATCATTATCATAACCCCAAGTACTTATCTGGTTCGAAGTTTTTGTGCCCCCAAAGACCAAGGAATCCTGATTAAGTGATATTTTTCTTATTAAGGCCTTGAAATGAGATATTATAGGAGTTCCAAGATTTAAGTCCTGTCTAATGATTCCATCTACCCCGCCGTACCATAATACATTTAGCTCGTCCGGAAATAAAGCCTTTTTTGCTTGATGGGTAATTCTTTTATCGTTTATTTGCTTTACAATATAACTCCCATCTATTTGAGGAATAGAAACGGTTCTTTGCTTCTCTTCATCTTTTTGTCCCAATAACTGTGCAGACATCCAAAGATTCCCGTATTTATCTTGAATCTTGGGAACAATGTCGCCTTTAAAGCCAAATGGCACACCGAACAATTTGTCCTGTACAACGGAATCTTGTTCCTCGTCGTACTTGTATATTTTCCCTTCAATTTCAAATACAGCTTTTCCATTTATTGAATGTAGAAAAAGCCAGCCTGGAGGCAACTCTTTATTCGCTTTATAATCTTCAATCTCTGGATTATTAATATTGAACGTGTCCCCCCTATAAAAATCTACCGACCAAACTCCATCTACCTGTGATTCCAACCATAGCTTTCCGTCATCTAATTCAACTATTTCCCTAATATCATCATTTATTCCTTCTACTCTCCCTAAACTATACCAGATACGATTATGATTTTTCATAACAGAAAACCCGTCGGTCAAACCCACGTATAGAATAGAAGGATCCCTTTTCGAACGGCACAAAGCAGAAGTCTGACCCTGACCTAATTGCTCAATCTGATTTTCTTTGAATTGGAACAATCCATTTCGTGACCCAATTAGTAACCCTTCATCCACTTCTAACAAATACCAAGATCGATCGGGACCACTGATTAGTTCAAAAAAATTCTTGTCATTGATTTCATCTCTCATTAGACGCGAAGCTCCATTTGTGCTGGCAGCAAACAGTTCCCCATTGTATCGAGTAATATGGTTTACAAAACCACTTATTCCAAGACGTTCATCAAAAATTGAATAAGGTGATAAGATTTCTATCCTACTAATTCCAGTATTCAATCCAAGCCAAAGTCCTCCCTGGTTATCAAGTACTTGGTTAATAACAAAATTATCTAGTAACCCTTTTGATTTATCCAATATTTGAACTAAGGCTCCTTTATCATCTAAAACTACCAATCCACCGGAATAGGTGCATATGGATATCCATCCATTAGGCAATTTTTTGCATTTGTAGATCATATGCTTTTTTAAGAAAGCATCGATGGATGTACGGAAAGGACTATAGGTTCCATTGTTATAAATAAAAAACCCATCCTTCTCAGTAGCTATTAGAATTTTATCCTTATAGTAGGCTAGGATTTCACGAATTTGATAATCGAAAGGAGCAACAGGTTGCAAGTTATCATCTTTCAGTATACACAACCCCTTTTTCTTTTCCTGCACATATATGGTTTTCCCAATTGCCGTAGCATATGTAAAACTACTTTCTGAATCCCAAACTTTGAATTTGCCCTCAGACCATCGCATCAGATGATGATCTGAAAGAAAATAGGCGTCGTCCTCAATTGTGAAACTATATCGTAGATAAGTGAAATCCTTATTAATTCTGTCAAGATTTGGCTTTAAGGATTGAAAGGTCATGAAACCTAATGAGTCTGGTCTTAAGTAACCCAATTCATTAAAACCTCCAACAAAAATTGTTCCGTTAGAATTCTTTTCAAGTGTCTTTATAATCCCCTGATTGGGTAATTGAATCAACCGCCAACTTATTCCATCGAATTCTAATACACCTTTACTATTACCTATGTACATTAGTCCGTTATCTCCTTGAACCAATGCTTGATTGTCTGGACGTGCGTTATAATCCTTGGGACTGTAATGCTGCATGTATGGTATGCCTAACTCGAAATAGCTGTTGGTATTTGAAGTAAGAGTTTCCTTCTTCGATTGGGAAAGAAGAAATGATGCAAAAAGTAAAAAGGGGGGAGAAGCAATTTTTTCATCTCCAAGGCTTTTGTCATAACAAGGTACTTAATTTTTAAGTCGGTTTCGTTACAATATAAGTTCTGCACCGATTATTTTACTAACATAATAGTGCCAAATTCTAAGAGTATAGTGTTGTTCATCGAGGAAACTAAACCACTTATATTTTTCACCACATTCTAGGATGTGTTCACAACATAAATTGTTCAAAAGCGAAATGTCGTCTTAAATTTACAGTGTGTTTAAGTGATAGTGTTGACCCCAAATCGATATTTAACTTATAAAAGCTAAAAGTAAAACCCCAAATTTTACGATAATTACTTAACCTTAAAAGCCCTCTAAAAAGAGGGCTTTTTTTGTTATAAACTAAAAAACCCACCATAAAAGTGGGTTTTGTAATTTCTATGTTCAATTACCTAACTAGAATGCATAGTTTAAACCAAACATGAGATAGGTCTGTAAATCATTATCAACGGTATCAAAAGTCTCCGTGGTATTACCCAGTGTATTCACGGAATAGTTCAATGCTTCTTGTTTGTTATTTCTCAATCCAAATTCAAAACCCAGACCTAAACCATTCCATAAGGTGTACCCAAATGAATTTATCCAAGTATAATTGGAAAGGTCACCACTTTTGTAACTCTGGAACATAGATAGATTTGTCTTAAAATTGATTGCTCCTATTTTCTTTGTATAGTCTACCAAAATTTTGGCCCCCAAGGAAGATTCGAAAATGGTATCATCACTACTGAAGACAAAGTTGTAGTTCAACGGATGGATAACGACCACCATGTCCGTAATTGGAGTCCAGGTGGCACCAACACCCAAATCCAAGTATCCAGGATCGTTGAAATTATTCAAAATGGTAGTTCTATATTCCCCCAAACCAGATATAGCGAATTTTTCACTCAATTTACGACCGTACAGCGAATTAATGGTAAACACATCCGAAGCCTGTCTAAAACTATCATCATCGTCCGGGTCATCCTTATCATCAAATTTTACCCATCCCAAATTGATATTTCCAGAGTTTCTCCAGAAAAACTTTTCTTGGTTCAAGTTGGCAAACCCGTTGACGGTAACACCAATGTTCCCAGTTGAGTTGTTGGGAGAGCCTTGTGCATACCAGTTGTTAAAACTGCTTATGTTCGCACCAATAGTACCGAAGGCACCTTTTTTCCAACCCGGTAACGCATCTATTTGGGCTTGGATAGCATCTACCCTACCCTGGATGGCCGCAATAGAGTCCTTTTTTGGTGCCATTTGTGCTTTTAATTCCTCCTCGGTCTGTGAGAAACCCAAAGCGCAAGCGACTAAAAGAAGTGTAGTTAAAAAAATGTTTTTCATGATATAGTGTTTAATTTTTTAGAACGGCAAAAGTAATAATTATCGCAATATCTTGTAACTATTTTCTTTTGAACAACGGAACTGATGAACATGCTTCTCCGTACATGATGGACTTTGCCACCGGTTGTAATTTTTTTATCGCGAATAAATAAGCATTGGCCGGTACGGGTTTTTTACTGCATCCTTTTATGATAACAGGTTTATCCGCATACTTTGAAACATCCAAATCTTCTATAATAGATTGATATAAAGAGGTCTCCAAATCCACCAAGCTACCTTGAACCACTTTTTTGGCATAGGGCTGCAGTTTTGTAGTCAAAAGCATATAAGCCCAACCTGGAATTATAGCGTCCGTAGAACAGCTCATTGCAACGTACGCGTCTTGGTACTGCGCCCAATCATGTTCATCCAGAAAAGTCCTAAACTCTTTTTCCCTCAGAATAATACCCTCAAAAAGCCACTCCTTTATATCTAGGACAATTCTTGGCCCATTGGGATAATGTTCTTCCAAGTCAAAGGTTACAAGTTTACTGTTAGCTACTCTATTGATGATTTCTTTCTCCATAATATTGGTTTAAAGATAGTAGTCACGACAAATAACTTACTCCTTCCTGTAATTATCTATATTAAAATCATTAGAAGCGTCCGAACCAGACAGCATGATTATGCCTAATATTGGATAAGCTAAAAAGCCTAAACCAGCAAAAGTTATTAAAACCCATAGTATTCTTACTGTTGATTTTGACCAACCAATAAAATTAGCAATGCCTCCACACACTCCTAACAATAATCTATCGTCAGATTTTTGAAGTCTTTTTTGATTCATAGTGCCAGTATGTTTAAAGTGTTTTTAAACTACAAAAGACCTAGTTCCAGCTTAGCTTCCTCGCTCATTAAATCCTGGGTCCATGGCGGATCAAAAGTGATTTCTACTTCAGCATCCTTTATGGCATCCAGCGACTTTACTTTTTCTTCTACTTCCATGGGCAAGGTCTCAGCAACGGGACAGTTTGGAGAAGTTAAGGTCATTAATATTTTAACCTCATTGTCCTCGTTTACCAAAACGTCATAAATGAGTCCCAGCTCATAAATATCCACCGGGATTTCAGGGTCATAGATCGTTTTTAAGACGCGTACTATTTTTTCGCCCAATTCGGCACTATCCTCTGCTACATCCAATTCGCTCATTTTCTTTAATTTAATTGTGTTTGATATGCCACGGCATATAATTTAAGTTGCTTTATCATACTTACCAAGCCATTTGCCCTAGTCGGCGATAAATGTTCCTTCAATCCAATTTCATCAATAAATTTAGTATCGGCATCGATAATATCCTGGGGTTTCTGGTTACTAAAGGCCCTTATTAAGATAGCTATTATTCCTTTGGTTATGATTGCATCACTATCCGCCGTGAATACCAACTTATCCTCCCGGAGCTCGGCATGGACCCAAACCTTACTTTGGCAGCCTTTGATTATATTATCATCGGTCTTATACTCATCATCTATTAAGGGCAAGGATTTTCCCAGCTCTATCATATATTCGTAGCGCTGCATCCAGTCTTCAAACATGGCGAATTCATCTACGATTTCCTCCTGTATCTCCTTAATTTCCATCTGCTGATTTTATACAAAAATACGATAAGAATGTATGGATTTCAATACTTTAAGACAATGATAAGATATTGATTTATAACAACATCGATTTTGCCTTCTTTACCCCTTCTACCAAAACATCCACCTCTTCCATCGTATTGTAAAAGGAAAAACTTGCCCGTACCGTACCTGGTATCTTATAGAAATCCATAATTGGCTGGGCACAATGATGTCCAGTACGAACGGCGATTCCTAATTTGTCCAAAATACTACCGATATCATAAGGGTGCACTCCCTTAATATTAAAGGAGATTACGGAAGTCTTATGTTTTGCCGTACCATATATTTTGAGGTCTTCTATTTTCAAAAGTTCCTTGGTTGCGTATTGCAGCAGTTCGTGTTCATATTCAGCGATTGCCTCAAATCCAATGGAATTCATATAATCCAACGCCGCACCAAAAGCAATTCCTCCACATATATTAGGCGTTCCCGCTTCAAACTTATGAGGTAGCTCCGCATAAGTGGTTTTTTCAAAAGTAACTTCAGCAATCATTTCTCCCCCTCCTTGGTATGGCGGTAATTTGTTGAGCCATTCCTCTTTTCCGTACAACATCCCCACTCCCGTTGGGCCACAGATTTTATGTGCAGAAACCGTATAAAAATCAACGTCCAACTTTTGAAAATCGGCAACAACATGTGGAGCGGCCTGCGCACCATCTATTAGAACCGCAGCACCAACTTTATGCGCTTTTTCTATAATTTCCTCAATAGGGTTGATGGTTCCCAGAGCATTGGAAATATGGTTGCAGAACACCAATTTGGTTTTTTCGGACAATAAATCATCATACCCATTCATTACCAATTCCCCTTCTTGGTTCATGGGAACCACCTTGAGAATGGCTCCTGTGCGCTCACAAAGCATTTGCCAAGGCACAATATTGGAGTGATGTTCCATAGCAGAGACCAAAATTTCATCACCTTTTTTTAATAACGATGAAAAACCGTTCGCTACTAAATTAATGCTATGGGTTGTCCCGGAAGTAAAGATGATTTCATACGGTTTTGCAGCGTTGAAATGCTTCTGAATTTTCTGCCTTGCTTGTTCGTATTTATCCGTTGCTTCTTGAGACAAAGCATGTACGCCTCTATGGATGTTAGCGTTATAATTTTGATAATAATCTACAATGACATCAATCACCTGTTGCGGCGTTTGTGAGGTAGCAGCGTTGTCCAGATATACCAGTGGTTTGCCGTTAACTTCTCGGTTTAATATGGGAAAATCAGCTCTTATTTTTTTAACGTCCAACATAGCAATTCTATTGATTTATAAAGATATTGAGATTTATAAGTAACGACTAATTATCTAAAAGTATAATTTAAAGACAACTGAAGCGCCACATTATAATTCTGGGCATTGGGCAGTCCATTTAACCGATTGCGAAGCCCAATATACGCTCTTGGAGCTAGCGATAATTGATCTGTGATACGTATTCCCAGACCAACAGTAGCACCATAATCCAATTGAAAATCCCCAGGAGTGGACGTTCTTCTATCCACATCCGTATCCTCCAGCTCATCTAGATTTTTGATGATAACCACCTGATTGAGTAAGAATCCAAATTGCGGGCCAAACTCCACATTAATATTTTCATTGAGTGCGAACTTACCCAAAAGTGGAATGGTCAAAAAATTCAATCGTACATTGTTACGGAAATCATTTTGGTTCCCAGGTTCTTCACCTTCAATACTTGCCAAATCCGAACTGAACTGAAACCCTTGGGAAGAATACAAAAGTTCCGGCTGAAACTTAAATTTATAGGACATATCAAACTCAGCGAAAACTCCTACATGACCCGAAAAACGAAACTTGAGTCCGTCCGTTAAGTCTCCAACTATGGAAGAATAATTGGCCCCTGCCTTAACACCAAAATAGGTTCCTTGTGATGAAACAATTGAAGTGGATAAAAACAAAAGTAAAGCAATGCACTGAAAAAATCTTCTGGACATACTTTACTTTTTGTAGCTTATAAATCAAACCCTAGATTAACCCCTAGTTTTTTAGCGATCAACTTGTTGATTCTAGTCTTTAGTTCCGGTATACGAACGCTTTCCAAAACGTTATTCGCAAAAGCATACATTAATAAAGCACGTGCCTCCTTTTTTGGAATTCCTCTTGTTTGCAAATAAAACAGTGCATCCTCATCCAACTGACCAATGGTGCAGCCATGGGAACATTTTACGTCGTCCGCAAAAATCTCCAATTGTGGTTTGGTGTTGATTGTTGCCTTGTCACTTACCAAAATATTATTGTTCTGCTGAAAGGCATTTGTCTTTTGGGCGATTTTATCTACGATAATCTTTCCATTGAAAACACCGGTAGAATTCTCACCGTATATCCCCTTATAATCTTGATGGCTTTCACAATTAGGCTCAATATGATGCACTAAAGTGTGGTGATCTACATGTTGTTTTTCACCTAGAATAGTAACTCCCTTCATTGTAGAGTCCATATATTCTCCATTCTGATAAAAATTAAGGTTGTTGCGCGTAAGTTTTCCACCAAATGAAAAAGTATGCACCTTAACATTACTCTTATCTTTTTGATTGATATAGGTGTTGTCTATCAATGAAGCCGTAGCGGCATCGTTCTGAATTTTGTAGTAATCGACTATAGCGCTTTTGGCCGCAAAAATTTCGGTTACCGAGTTGGTAAGCACTTCATTGGAAGTCAAACTTTGATGCCGCTCTATAATCTGAACCTCAGCATTTTCCTCTACAATGACCAAATTTCTTGGCTGGAGCAATAAAGATGCCTCGTTACCTGTTGCGAAATTCAGAATTTCCACAGGCTTTTTCGGCATTTTATTTTTAGGAATATAAATATAGGCTCCTTCCCTGCTAAATGCCGTATTTAAGGTAGTTAGCGATTCGTCTTTGGACGCCACCTGATTAAAATATACGTCGATGATCTGCTTGTACATCGGTTTGGTCAAGGCAGAACTCATCAAACAAATATCTACTCCATCATGAGTAGTCTCAGACAGATAGGAACTGTAAATACCATCTATGAACACTATTTTATACGAATCTATCTCATGCAGAAAATAGCGCTTAACGTCTTTATATTCCAAAGCGTTTTCCTCCTTTGGAAAAATACTGAAATCAATTTTTTGAAGACTATTTAGCGATGTATATTTCCAAGCCTCCTCCTTTTTTGTTGGGAAACCTTTTATTTCAAAATTCTTCATGGCCTCCATGCGAACGTCATGAACAGGGTGTTCCACATCCACGTTATCCTCAAACGCCATAAAGGAAGAAATCAATTTATCTTTTAAATCCATATTCTAAAATGTTTCGGGTTTCTTATTTCAAGTTTTTGGTTAGTTCTCTCGAAACTTGGTTCCCTTAAAGTCCTTTTTATTTAAATAATTGATGAAACTTGCAATCCGTTTGCTCAAAACCTCGTATTCAGAGGTTAGCCGTTTCGCTTCATCAGATTGAATATAATCGTTATCCAAAATGCGATACAATTGAGACCTAGATTCTCCAGCCGATGCTTTAGCTGTAGATAAGAATTGCCTAAACTCAATATTTCCATCTCTTTCAAATCCTTCCGCAATATTATCCATTACAGAACCCGAGGAAGCTTTTATTTGATCTTTAAGTCTGAAATCATTCTTTAAATCCGTTGTCCTTGACAATCGTATAATTTCTTTAGAAAGCCTACGAGCCCCCTGCCAAATTTCTAAATCTTCAAAACGTTTAACAGTAGCCATGACCTGAAACTTGAAAAATTGAAACCTGAAACTAGACCACGGCCTCGTTTTTTATCCAATCATACCCCTTTTCCTCTAACTCCATCGCCAGTTCCTTTCCTCCTGATTTTACGATTCTTCCATTATGCAAAACATGTACAAAATCTGGAACAATATATTCCAGGAGACGTTGGTAGTGTGTAATTACGATAACCGCGTTGTCCTTGCTTTTTAGCTTATTTACCCCGTTTGCCACAATTCTGAGAGCATCAATGTCCAAACCTGAATCCGTTTCATCCAGAATGGCAAGTTTTGGCTCTAACATAGCCATTTGGAAAATTTCATTCCGTTTTTTCTCTCCACCAGAAAATCCTTCGTTCAAGGAGCGTGACAAAAACTTTCTGTCAATATCCAGCATTTCGGATTTTTCGCGAATCAGTTTTAACATCTGATTGGCCGGCATATCCTCCAGCCCATTTGCTTTCCTTGACTCGTTTATGGCAGTTTTCATAAAATTGGTTACGGAAACTCCCGGTATTTCCACAGGATACTGGAACGATAGGAAAACCCCTTTATGAGCTCTTTCCTCTGGGGCAACATCTTCCAAATCCTCCCCTTCTAAAAAAACCGAGCCCTTGGTGACTTCAAACTCCTCTTTTCCAGCAATTACAGATGCCAACGTACTTTTCCCAGAACCATTAGGTCCCATAATGGCATGTACTTCACCCGCTTTTACCTCTAGGTTTATCCCTCTTAATATTTCTTTATCCTCTACCTGCGCATGCAGATCAGTAATCTTTAACATCTTTTCTTATTTTAAATATTCCGGTGCCTTTGGCATCTTATTAAAATCATCTTTTTGGTGCTGCACATATACTTTTGCATTCTTTTCTTTGACAAAATTTTCAAAAGCCTCCATACTGTTCAGCGTCTGTTCCACATCAGAATTAAAACTAGGAACGCGCCTAAACTCCCTGTTTTCATAGAAATGGTACAAATCCCCTGACAATAATGTAGGACCGTTTTCGGCCAACTCCAAATACAAAACCTGATGTCCGGGTGTATGTCCCGGCATTGATTTGATAACCACAGTGCCATCACCAAAAACATCATAGTCCCCATTAAGTTTTTGAACATTTTCTAATTCCGCTATGGCTCCATAAACGTCCGCATTGTTCTTTTGTGTTTCTTCACTAGTGACAAAATCATACTCATTTTCCTGTACCAACCATGTGGCGTCCTTAAAAGTATTTGCATGCCCGCTATGATCAAAATGCGAATGCGACATGGCCATATAATTGATGTCCTCCAGTGCCATTCCTATGGTTTTCAACTGATTTAGAACGGAATCCTTTCTTGAAAGTGTAAAAGCACCTGTTTCATCCGTGTAAGGTTCTGGCATGGGTACCAACATTTCTGGCAGGCCAGCATCCCACATTAGATTCCCTTTTGGATGGCTGATTACGTAAAACGGATCAGCTAATTCTTTTGTCTGACCCTGATACGTGGTATCCTGTGAAAACAATTGTAGATTGTTTGCCATAATGGTGCCACCATCAAAAGTATAAAGTTTAACATCAGGCTTGCTTTTTTCTACCATTTCTTCCTTAACCTCCTTTTTCTTCTCCTTGCAGGCGGTAAAAGTAATTGCGATGACCAATGCGAATACTATTCTTTTCATTTTCTTAGTTCGATTTAAAAGCATTTTATTTTTTGTGTGACTTCGACTACAATAAGTCACCATGATTTTAAAGTTTCATTACCATCATATACCAGATTAGGTAGTTGAGCGCAGCCGAAGCTATCCTACTGAACCTTCAAGGCTTATTTCCAATAATTTTTGGGCTTCCACCGCAAACTCCATTGGGAGCTTGTTCAAAACCTCTTTACTGAAACCGTTTACGATAAGCGCTATTGCTTTTTCCGTGTCAATTCCTCTTTGGTTGCAGTAAAAAATTTGGTCCTCGCCAATTTTACTGGTCGTAGCTTCGTGTTCTACTCGGGCCGATTTGTTTTTTGCTTCGATATAGGGAAATGTATGTGCCCCACAATCATTACCCATCAACAAGGAATCACATTGCGAAAAGTTACGCGCGTTTTCCGCCCTGGAGCCAATCTGTACCAATCCCCTGTAACTATTCTGTGATTTTCCTGCCGATATTCCTTTGGATATAATGGTGCTTTTAGTATTCTTTCCTAAGTGAATCATTTTAGTACCCGTATCCGCTTGTTGAAAGTTGTTCGTCACAGCGATGGAATAAAACTCGCCGACGGAATTATCCCCTTTTAAGATACAGGAAGGATACTTCCACGTAATGGCTGATCCGGTTTCTACCTGTGTCCAAGAGATTTTTGAATTCTTTTCGCAAAGTCCTCTTTTAGTCACGAAGTTATACACGCCACCTTTACCCTCTTTATTTCCTGGGAACCAATTCTGAACGGTAGAGTATTTTATTTCCGCATCATCCAAGGCAATTAATTCAACTACCGCAGCGTGTAACTGATTTTCATCCCTTGATGGAGCAGTACAGCCTTCCAGATAGCTCACATAACTACCTTTTTCCGCAACCACCAAGGTACGTTCAAACTGGCCAGTTCCACCTTCGTTAATTCTGAAGTAAGTGGACAATTCCATAGGGCATCTTACTCCTTTTGGAATATAACAGAATGAGCCATCCGTAAATACGGCTGAATTTAAGGCTGCGTAAAAATTATCGGTTTTTGGAACTACCGTACCCATGTATTTCTTGACAAGATCCGGATGCTTTTGTATGGCTTCGGAAATGGGCATAAAAATAATCCCTTTCTCAGCCAAGGTCTTTTGAAACGTAGTAGCTACGGAAACGGAATCCACAACAATATCCACAGCTACGTTTTGTAGTTTTTTTTGCTCATCCACAGAAATTCCGAGTTTCCTGTACATTTCCAACAACTCCGGGTCCACATCGTCCAACGTCTTATTCGGGTCTTTCTTTTTAGGAGCGGAATAATAACTGATGGCCTGAAAATCTGGTTTTTCGTAACGCACGTTTGCCCACTCCGGCTCCTCCATCTTCTCCCAAACCCTGTATGCTTCTATTCGCCAATCGGTCATCCATTCCGGTTCGTTCTTCTTTTTGGATATAGCACGCACGATATCCTCGCTCAATCCTTTTGGAAAAGTATCGAACTTTAAATCAGTATAAAAACCATACTCATATTCCTTGGTTTCCAGCTCCTTTTTTAATTCCTCTTCTGTATATGCCATAAATCTTGTTCCAAGTTAAAAGTCAAAAAGTGAATGAGTTAAAATCTAAACCATTCTCTTTTTAACATACTTAATATAATTTGCCAGCTGTTTGGAAATATTCATCACATCATTCTTAAAATCCAACAACTCTTCCTTTTCAAAATACCCTATTTGTTCCATTACATTCAAAAGGTTTCTAACTTCACCTGCAGAGCCTTTTGAGAAATAAAGAAACCTAACCAACTCTTTGTCTGTCTCTCTTTCAAATCCTTCCGAAATATTATTCGAAATTGATATGGTTGCTCTTCTTAATTGGTCAACCATAGCAAAATCAGTCTGTAAAGGTTTTCTTTCTAGTAATTTGTACATTTTACCGGTAAAAGAAATAGCTGCTTTATAAACTTCTAAATCTTCAAAAGAGCTATACATTCACTTTTCCTGATTAACCTTTCACTCTTTAACTTACATCACAAAGAGAAACTTTCTCCACAACCACAGGTACGTTGTGCATTTGGATTGTTAAAAACAAACCCTTTCCCGTTCAATCCTCCCGAATATTCCAAAACGGTACCAACGAGATATAAAAAACTCTTTTTATCCACGATAATCCGTACTTGGTTATCCTCAAAAACCTTATCGGTTTCCCCTAACTTATTATCAAAATTCAATTCATAGGATAAACCACTGCAACCTCCGCTCTTGACGCCTACACGCACATAGTCCTTGGTAGCATCAAAACCTTCTTCCGTCATTAGGTTGATGACTTTCTGTTTTGCCGTTTCCGATACTTGAATCATAGTTAAATAGATTTAATCTAAATAGTTTACAAATATACGGTATAAGTAGGTTTTTACCATAAAACCTAACATTATTATAACGTATGAATTAATAGGGAGTTTCTATGAAGAAATACAGTGAGAACGCTACTTGATTTTAATTACCACAAGGTCCGATTTTCCTTTAGAAGTAATCGATGGGAAATTTTCGCTTGAGGTTTCGCCTATCACTAAAATACTCCCATTCTCGTTTTCCACCAGGTCAAAGCCAAAATCTATTGCTGTTCCGCCGAAGGATTTCTGCCAAACGAGGTTACCATTAGCATCGGTTTTAATAACCCAAATATCATTTTCACCAGCATTGGAACTGGCATCAATATCGGAACTTTTGGAATTTCCGACTGTAAAATAACCTCCGTCCGAACTGGCAACAACTGCCTGTGCAGCATCAAATTGAGTGCCTCCATAGGTCCTTTCCCAGACCAGACTGCCAGCATTGTTTACCTTGATGAGCCAAAAATCGGATTCACCCTTAGGGTTGGTAATATCCCCATCATCGCTAAACGTATTTCCGGCAACAACATATCCGCCATCATTCGTTTTGGCAATGTCATATGAAATCTCGATACCGGAACCGCCGAAGGAACGCTCCCAGAGCAAATTTCCCTTATCATCTACATTTACCATCCAAAAATCATAACTACCTTGGGTATTACTGATATCAAAATCATCACTTTCCGAAAATCCTGCCATAACAAAACTACCATCATCGGCCTGAACTGCGGCATGAGATCTATCATTATTGGTGCCCCCAAAATAGCCACGCCATTGAATATCCCCTAATTCACTGATTTTCGTGCCCCAAAATTCCCCTACGCCGTGACTAGTGAGTGTATTCCCCTTTTCTGTATTTCCGTCCGCGCGAGCAGAAGTAATATCCAAAAATCCTGTAAAGAAAAAGCCACCATCAGCAGTTTGCAAAATATCATACGAATGGTCGTGTCCGGAAAAACCATAGCTTTTTTCCCATTCTATATCTCCTGTCGCATTTAGTTTTATGATCCAATTGTCATGAAAGCCATTGTTTACGGAACTGTCACCATCATCACTCATGGCATAGCCGGTCAACGCGTAACCTCCATCCATAGTCTGCACCAAACTTTGCCCCCTATCATCCTTGCTGCCGCCATAGGTTTTGTTCCACTCCAGATTTCCATCGGCATCCAGTTTTAACAACCAATAGTCATTTACTGCCAAATCCTTATCCTGAATGTCACCATCCAAACTGTTTGAAAACCCCAAAATAGCAAAGCCGCCATCAGAAGTCCGGGTTATTGCCTGTCCCGTATCCTCCCCGCTACCGCCAAAATTTTTAATCCATTCCACTTCTCCGACAAAGTTTGACCGAGAAGCCTCAAAGGGAATTGTGGCGTCCTCCTTGGCACAGGAGAAGATGAATAAGAAAACAGTTAAAAGAAGAAAAATACGCATTGTACTAGTTCGATTTTTTAATGACAAAAAAGCCACGATTAATATCACTTACCAAGATTTTACCACTTTCAAAAAACGGATAAACGCTCCATACCCCATCAAACCGGGTATCATCATTAGCTGGAAACGTATCAAAAAAACCTATCTCAGTAATGTTTTTCTCGGTGATTTGGGAAATATCCAATATGCGGACACCGGCTCTGTAATTGGCAAGGAAAAATTCATTCCCTACTACGTAACCGTTATGGTCAATGGCACTGGTGGGTCCTAAATAGGTGTCATGAAGGATGGGATTGTCCAGATCGGTCATGTCAAAAATTAAGGTCCTGGACCTAAAGCCCGAGTTCACCTCATCCAATTCATCCCCCAAAATAAAGTACCGTTGATCTTCTGTAAACCATCCCTGATGCGTGTACCCAATATTGGGATAGGGAAGAGTTGATAATTCTACCGGAGCTTCCTTATCCGTAATGTCCACAACGACAACCTGATTTTCATTGGCTCCTACAAAGATTTCAGCACCGGAATAGTCTGTATCCGGACCGTTATACGTGATGACCTGCGCATCATGCGTGTACCCATTATCCCCCCAACCTCCTGCCAATGTTGGCTCCGTTGGATTCTGTAAATCCAGAAAATGAACACCACCGTTAAATTCATCGCTCCGTGCGGTGCCCACCGGATATGCAAATCCGGTTTCTTCGTTTATAACAATGTTGTGTGCATTGCCAATAGCCGTGTACCTGCCATCCGAGGAAAATGTTTGCGGAGGATCACTCACATCCCTTAATTTTTTCAAATCAAAAACCTGTACCCCATGATTGTCGGCTTCTGAAACGATATAGGCAAAATCGTTATAGACCTTAATATCACGCCAAGAACTCGAAGTGGTGGCAGTTGGTAATTTTCCAAGATAGATTAGATTCTCCGTATCGGAAACATCAATAAAAGCGGTGCCGTCGTTTAATCCCATCAGGGCATATTCTTTACCGGTAGTCGTATCTACCCAGCCCCAGATATCATTACCCTCTTGAGATTGAAAAGTAGTTAATGAAACAAAACCTAATAAATCATAGCCATTGCAAGGATACTCGCCAGCCATTCCGTTCTCGCAAGGAACAAATCCACTGATTTCATCTACGATTTCCATTTCATCCATATCGGAATTGGCATCGTCATTCTTGGAACAGGCAATTACCAAAAGGACCAATAAAAAAAGGTAGCGGTTTTTCATATCGTTTTCAACATCAAAAATTATACCTTAAGTAAAGATACGATATAAAATATCCTGTTTACTTTTGCCAAATGTTAAAGCAACCTATAAAACTGGATGCTCAACAGGCTTGAAGACAGTAAAAAAGAGATTATGTTAGAAGATAAGGACAAGGAAAAAACACCGTTGGAAATATTGGGGGAGTTTGGTTTAATAGACCATTTGACCAAAAACTTTAAAATAGGTCAAAAATCTACAGTAATGGGTATTGGAGACGATGCGGCCGTACTGGATTTTTCCGGTCAAAAAACAATCCTGACCACAGATCTACTAATAGAAGGAGTCCATTTTGATTTGAGCTATATGCCATTAAAACATTTAGGCTATAAAGCAGTAATGGTAAACCTAAGCGATGTGTATGCCATGAATGCAAAGGCTACGCAGATTACTATTTCCGTAGCGGTTTCCAATCGGTTTCCTTTAGAGGCTTTGGAAGAACTGTACGCCGGGGTTGAATTTGCCTGTAAAACGTACGGTGTAGATTTAGTGGGCGGTGATACTACTTCCTCCAAAACAGGAATGCTCCTGAGCATAACGGCACTGGGGGAGGCAAAGGAATCTGAAATTACGTATCGTTCCGGGGCAAAACCAAATGACCTTTTGGTGGTTTCAGGGGATTTAGGTGCCGCTTATATGGGACTTCAGGTCTTGGAACGGGAGAAGGAAGTTTTTAAAGTGAATCCACAAAGTCAGCCAGATTTAGAACCTTACTCCTACATTGTAGAACGACAATTAAAGCCCGAGGCCAGAAAAGACATCCCGGAACTATTAAGGAAATTGAATGTGAAGCCGACGGCTATGATCGATATCAGCGATGGGCTTTCTTCCGAAATATTACATCTCTGTAAAGGCAGCAACGTTGGGTGCAATCTTTTTGAGGAGAAAATCCCGTTAGACCCAACGGTTATTTCTAGTTGCGAAGAATTTAAATTGGATAGTACATTAGTAGCGCTTAGTGGTGGCGAAGATTACGAGCTCCTTTTCACTATTGACCAAAACGATTTTGAAAAGATAAAGGGAAATCCAAATCTAACGGTAATTGGACATATGACCGATGCTTCCCTTGGTGCAAATATGATTGCGCGTGGCGGTGCCCAAATTCCACTTACCGCCCAAGGATGGAATTCCTTCAATTCATCGGAATAAGAGAATTAGCGATGAACACAATTAAAAAAGCCATCCGGTATTTCGGTTTTCTAGGAGTGTTTTTAATCCTTTTGCTGTGGACATATAGCTGTGCTTCCATCCCAAAACTATCAAAGGAAAACAAAGCAGTCATTAGAGAAGTACTAAAGTCCCCAGTTCCTGAAATGGTGACAGGCGAAACTGGATTTGCTCAATCCGGAGCACATCGCATTTGGCACGAAAAAATAAGTACATCCGTTCCAAAGAAGGGAACAATCCTACTTATTATGGGTAACGGACAAGACGCGTTAAGTTGGCCTCCTGATTTCATAAACCATCTTACCAAGGCAGGTTATGAGGTGATTAGATATGACCATCGTGGTACGGGGCTTTCCAAATCCGATGAAAAATGGGATCGCAAAAATCCATACACTTTGAACGATATAGCAGATGATGCCGTCGCAATTCTAGATACGTTGTCCACTGAAGAAGTGCATGTTGTAGGGGCCTCTATGGGCGGAATGATTGCCCAAATCATAGCCATTGAACATCCTGAACGCATAAAAACCCTAACTTCTATCATGTCTTCCGGAAATGTTCTGGATGATGAGTTGCCTCCAATGTCTGATGAAGTGTTGCCAAAAATGATTAGTGCTATTCTTAATCACGGCTTTTTCGGAAGCAAGAAAGGTCAGATCAAAAGACAAGTCGTTCAAAAAAGGATTTTGATGGGAGAGGCTACTGGTGATATTGATGTAAAAACTATGGCCGAGACATCGCTCTACAACCTCAAAGAAAGGGATGGGTATAAACTAATGGCGGCCAGACACCATTACGCCGCAATTCTTGAGGCACCTTCTAGATATGACGGACTCAAACAGCTAAAAATTCCAACTTTAATCGTCCATGGCAAGGAAGACCCGGTAATGCCGATCGAACATGGCAAGAAAATGGCTGGAATCATCCCCAATGCCGATTCCTTATTTATTGACAAGATGGGTCATGACCTTCCAGACCATGCTTTAAAGACCATTGCGGATGGTATAATTGAAAACTGTGAAAGGACCTCTAAATAGTTACGCTCAAATAAAAGCATAGTAATTGTTGAAACAAAAAAATTCCCGAAAACAAGGGCAATCTTTACCTATCTATTGTGGGGCATACGACAGTCAGGAAATAAAATGCTTACTTAGTTTACGGGAATAGCAGTTAAATTCCATCGCCGGCCATGGGTTGGAATTTAGTCACCTAAAAATATCGTGATTACGCTACTTGCTGAGCGTTATGTCTTCTTTGGTAGATATGCTCTAACGTTCTGTTGATGTCCTGTAGCTCAGGGGTCAAAATAGAAAGATTACCACTTACGTCCGTAGTAACTTGTTTTTGACAATGAATGCACTTGTACTCCTTAATGTGGGAAGTTACTTTCTTTGAAACTGAGTAGTGGTGGCCAAAAATATTACAGAATATTTTTTTCATGATGTAGGGTTTTTAAGGTTGCATTGGTCAGATTTGGGAATCGGAAAAATGCTTAAGTTATATGTTGTTTGTTTTAATGCTGATTTAATCAACGGTGTATTTCTAATAATCTCTGTTAAAGTATATTTTTTTAATGGGCTGAACCATAATTTGTTGTGATGTGCCGCATTCCTGTTGTTAACTTACAATTTTTATAGGTCATACATTTTTGAAAGGCCCTATTCCCTATTTTCAGCTATCTTTCGGATTATTTCAGGACAATGTTTAAAACCAAGGAAACGCTAGTAACGGCCTTTGCCCTTTTTTCCCTTTTTTTTGGGGCCGGTAATTTAATATTGCCACCGCAATTAGGTTTTAAATCGGGCGAACTTTGGTGGCTGGTTACGGTAGGTTTTTGTCTGTCCGCGGTGCTAATCCCTATCTTGGGTATTTTGGCACACGCCAAGCTCCAGGGTACCATTTTTGATTTTGGAAAGAAGGTTTCCCCAACCTTCAGTTTGGTGTATTCCGTCATTGTTTATGCCATTTCCATTAGCCTGCCTTCTCCACGTACCGCCTCCGTTACCCACGAGATGGCCATACAGCCTTTTTTTGATAGCCCGTCCTGGTTTACCAGTCTTATCTATTTTGTTTTGGTATTCATCTTTGTAATGAACCGCTCCAAAATCCTGAACATTATTGGAAAGTTATTGACCCCTGGTATTATCCTCATTCTATTAATATTGATAGGGATAACCGTTTTCTCGTTTGACTTTGATTTCTCGTCTACCCAATTCCCAAGTCCATTTACGGATGGTATTCTGGAAGGCTACCAAACGTTTGATGCCATTGGTGCAGTAGTCGTCGGCGGGGTCATTATTGTCTCCATCAATATTAAACATAAGGAAGGTTCTTACGCGGACAAAAAAGCCCTAATACGCAAAGCGGGATGGTTGGCTGGGATTGGCCTTTTTCTAATTTATGCCGGACTCATCCTCTCCGGGGCATTGGTCCATGGTTCTTTTGATGGTGATATTTCCAGAACTGCCTTGCTCTCCGGTATGGCACGTTTGACCCTAGGTGCTATGGGTAACCTCTTTTTGAGCATTCTTGTGAGTTTGGCCTGTTTTACCACCGCCGTTGGAATCGTTACCGGGACGGCAGATTTTGTAAAATCCCGTTTTAAAGATTCGCAACAGGCGTATCTGATTACCGCAATTGTTGGATGTCTTCTAGGGGTTATGATGGGGCAGTTTAATGTGGGATATATCATCGCGGTAGCGTTACCTGCACTTATGTTTATATATCCTATTACGATTGTTCTGATTTTGTTGAACGTTGTACCAGAAAAATATGCTTCTCCCGAGGTTTTTAAAGTAGTGGTCCTAGCCACCATAATTTTCAGTATTCCGGATTTTTTGGGAAGTATTGGAAGCCCTCTGGTCCCCAAAGGGGGGATACTCGAATGGATTCCTTTACAACAGTACAGTTTGGGATGGGTGTTGCCGGCTTTGGTGGTTTTTGTTGTAGGGAACGGAATTATGTATTTTAAGGTTCAAAATAGCACTAAAACGGAATAGGTAGCTTAGTTCAGTATATAGATTATATAACCTATATCATTGTTGTAAAACATTTAAACTGAAAATTTTAAAGAAGTAAAAAATTGTATAACATAATTAACTTCGTAATTTCATTTGGTGCCATACAAGGCCTTATTATTGGAATTTTTCTTTTAATAAAAGGCTATAAATTAAGACAAGAAAATTTTTATTTGGCCCTCATTCTAATTGGTTTTGCAGCAATTTTAGGAAGAGTTGTTATACTAGGCTTCTATGAAAATCATTCATGGGTCTTTATCAATCTTAACTTCATTTTATTGATTTCTCCCGCATTCTACTTTTATGCAAAAGAATCTTCAAGAAGTACTAAGACTCCTCTGAAAATTAATTACCTGCATTATCTCCCCTTTCTGATTATAAATTTAGGGTACCTATTATTTCATGTTTTTTTAAAAAATTCAGTCAATTACCGGACCTATCTAATTTACATTATTAAAGTAAACGATGGTTTTAGCATCATCTATTTTTCAATATACCTTTATCTGACTTATAAAATTATTAGAGCACATAAGTCTACTTATGCTGAGGGCCTTTACCCGTTAATAAAAAAACTAACATTCATTTTTATTGGTTTTTTTGTTATTTGGTTAGTCTACATTTTGGCCGAATTGGTCTATTACAACTATAGTATGGAGCTTATATATTATTATCCGATTATGCTAATATTAGCTGTGATGCTCTATTATATGAGTTTAAAAGTAATTATTAACGACCGTTTTCTTTTTGATATTAAGGAAATGACAAAAAGGAAAACCTTCATTTTAGAGGAGGAAGACAGCAAAAATTTATTGAATACATTGACTCTTTTTATGAATGAGGAAAAACCTTTTTTAGAGGGCGATATTTCCCTAATTACTCTTGCCAGTTCTATAGATGTAAATCCCAAAGCCTTGTCTTATGTAATCAACGAACACATACATAAAAATTTTAACCAGTATATTAATGATTGGCGCATTGAAGAGGTAAAGAAAAGGCTTAACGACAAAAAATACAGTAACCTAAAAATGCTAACAATTGCCTTTGATTGCGGTTTTAATTCCAAATCAACGTTTAATCTTGCTTTCAAAAAAGCCACTGGATTATCTCCATCCGAATATAGAAGCAAATAACATTACCTACGGTCCTAAATCCTGTTTTAAGACCACTATTCTAAATATTTCGAGTCCTAAATCTTCTTTTAAGGCATTTAATCGCATGATATATAATTATTTAGCGGCTCAAATCTTAAAAGATGTATCTATCTCGAATTATTATTTTTATTGAGCTAATAGTAATAATAGGCTGTACAGATACCAATCCTACTTTCCAGGTAAGTAACGCGATACTTATAGAGAATGTCACTATTATATCGGCCAATAAGGAGGGCAAGGTTGATAAGTGTGTTGGATATGTATTGCTTGATGATGAGATGATTCTTTATAGCGGAATACAAAAACCCAGCGTAACAGGTACTATAAAAAACATTAATGGGGAAGGGAAATTTATTATTCCCGGATTAATTGATAGTCACGTTCATTTAGCAAATGTGGCAGGGATGACCTGGCAAAATAAAAGGGATCATCCCGATTTAGCAAAAAGCTATTTCGATCAGCTGCCTAAAAGTTATCTTTATTATGGGTACACAACCTTAATCGATGTCAACAATTATGCGCCAGACATTGTAGAGAAAATCAAGAATCAAGCTATCGGACCTGACATTTATACCTGTGGGAAGCAAGTTCAGGTAATGAATGATTTTATGATGGAAATGGAAGAATTACCTCTTAAAGACAGGCTGGAATATCCCTTTCTGTTTGACAAATACAATGAAAATATTCACATCCCTGACTCTATTAATCTTGAGTTACATTCACCACAGGCAATTGTAAGTACTATTGTAAGAGAGCAGCAAGGTATAGGTGTTAAAATAGTTTATGAAGATGAATCATCTGGTTTTCCACAAAGTTGGGAGTTACCAAGCTTACATTTAATGATAGATTTGGTTGCACAGGCCCATAATGAAGGAATCCCTGTTTTAATGCATGCCACTTCCTATGACGCACAAAAATTCGGTCTTGAAGCTGGAGTTGACATATTCGCACATTCTATGTGGAATTGGTACAAGAATCCGGAGCAATTTTTAGATACAGAGTTCAAAAAAGAACATCAAGATGTACTAAAGAAAATAGCTACTAGAAAGAATGGATACCAACTAACATTTAGAACCATTTATGGTGAAGTTGATTTATTTGACGTTAATTTCAACGCAGACCCAGCACTCGCAGCTATATATCCTGAAACCTATTTAAACTGGCTAAACACAGAAGAAGGGAATTGGGGGAAACAAAAAATAATAAACCGTGCTAAAATTATAAAAGCGATTAACCCTACGCTATTTAATTTTCTGAGAGCTCAATTTATAAGTGATGAAGCTATGTTCAGAGGAATTCAGCAAGTGTTTATACAAAGAATGAACACGGTGGCTAAATATCTTGCGGACAATGATGCCAAGTTGCTTTTTGGAACAGACGGAGTAGCTATGAATATGGCTACCAATCCTCCAGGTTATAATGGTTTTTTAGAAATGCAACATTGGCTTAATGCTGGTATTTCATTGGAAAAAATATTCCTTGCCGCTACAATTAACAATGCGAATGCTTTTCATTTGGGCGACAAATACGGAACTATCGAAAAAGGTAAAATCGCAAACTTAGTTTTGTTGGACGAAGATCCGCTACAAAATATATCGGCCTATGACCAGATAAATTCTGTAATTATACGAGGTAAAAATTATCCTAGAAATACACTTTCAGCAAAGCAAAATGATTAGAATAATCTTAGTTATCAACCTAGAGCTAAGTCGTAAAAGTCCTGTATAAATTTTGCCAGACTTATCAACGGTGCTTTATTAGAAATAATATGATATGAACTATACATCAAATAATAAACGTATTATGAAAAGCATCATAATCTTAATTACGTTTGTAATGTTTTCTTGTAATTCCAATTCGGAAATTAAAAAAGATGAAAAGACAGGAAGCTTTACCGGAATCTTTAAACATGGCAACTTTTCAGATAAAATACTTTTTGAAATAGAACAAGATTCTTTAGGTTTCAATGTCTTCTTTACGAGTTTAGAGCAAAATGCCAATCGAATTCCCTTTCAAAATGTTGAAGCAAACGGAGATTCGATAAATTTTAAGTTACAAAGCGATTTTTACACGTACGCTTTCAAAAACAAATGGATTGATAATTATAGCAAACTTCAAGGGTCACTTACTGTTGACACTATTACAACCCTCTATACATTGGAAAAGGAATTTTTAGATAATAGCAATACTCCAAAAAGTGAGGAGATTAGTTTTAAATCCAATGGATTACGTATAAATGGAACTATTTGGTATCCCAATAATAATAAAGGGAAAGCCCTTGTAATTGTGACTTCTTCTGGAGGCCAAGACCGCAGTGCTTCACGTGCAGAAGCCATACTACTTGCACAAAAAGGATTTACTACATTTCATTATGACAAAAGAGGTACTGGAAATTCTGAAGGTAATTGGAATAGTGCATCTATTGAGGAATATATAACAGATGATGTCACAGCTATAGAGTATTTCTCTGAGAAGACTGGAATACCACTTAAGAAAATAGGAATAAAAGGGAGTAGTCAAGGAGCTATAAAAATACCTTCTATTTTAAATGAATTAGAGAATTTGAATTATGGGATTATAGTAAGTTGCCCAGGAGTTACCTTACTAGAAAGTGATTTAAATTATTGGAGGAATAGAAATGCTAAATTATTAGGGAATCACTTGGATGATGCTACGCTACTGCAACGAAAAGTTTTTGAATTTATGGCAGGTAAAATATCAAGAGCAGATTTAGAAAAGGCTATAAATTCTAAAAAATCAGCATCGTGGTTTGCCAATATTTGGGTACCTAATTTGGATGAAGTCCAACCAGATAAAAGACTTCTATATACTCCAATACCCTACTTTGAAAAAACAAGGCAACCTATCTTAATTATGCAAGGTAAAATGGATGAAATAATACCTGTCAATAGTTATTTACTCATTACTGATGCAATTAAGAAATCAGGTAATGATAATTATAAAACAGTTTTATTCGAAGGAGCCTCTCATTCGATGTCTAATATTGGAGGAAGTGATTTCCCTTATTGGTTTAAATTGCATCCTGATTATTTGACAACAATTGAAAATTGGATAGATAATATATATAAATAAAATTATGCAGTACTCTATAAATCAATACATTAACCTTAAACAATCTTACTCAGAACCTCTCCTCTTTTTAGAGTAGTAATAAAATAAGTACGCCACTAAAATCAACACCACAAAAGGCAAATAGGTGCCAATGGCAACCCCAATTTCGTAGGCACTGTCCGGAGCTTCCTCCATCTTCTTTTCTATTTCAGAAACATCCTGTAAAACCATTAATTCGCCCATAATCATATATCTATTTCCAAACTGATGGGACAATGGTCGCTGCCCGTAATCTGGTCATGGATTTCAGCCGACTTCACTTTGGGCCACAGCGATTCGCTCACCAAAAAATAATCGATACACCAACCTACGTTTCTGCTTCGGGCACCGCCACGCATGCTCCAGAAGGTATATTTATCAAAGGTATCCGGGTGGAGCGTCCTAAAATTGAATCCTTATCAATTATCTTTAGGGTCAGGAGCACATTTCCCGTTAAAAAAGCCCGCAACTAATCATACGCATACACGAAATAGATAGATGGTATTAAACCAAATAATAAAATCGTTAAAATACCTTCCAAAAATTTGGACAGCATTAAGTTATCCATTGCTAATGTTAGTTAGCCTACTGTTATTCTTCGGAAGGAACTTTGAGAGTATTAGAATAAGTTTATTTCTAAATGTAATGCCTGATTTTTATAGTCATATCTCCAATTTTTCACTTTCCTTTATAATTTACATAACTATTGGGTACATAGGTATAATGCTTGGTTTGACATTAAAACACATAACCATAATAGGAATAGTTATCATACTGTTAAACCTAATTATTGAGTTTCTAATTCCATTTTTGAATACACCTGACAAATTTGATGCGATATTTGGAACAATTGGAGTGCTTTTAGGATTTACTTTTCTTTTTTTAATTAAAACCTATGGATTGAAAAAGAACGAATTATAAAAAACTACCGCACAACAAGGGATAAAATTCATTTTGGTTTGTACCAAACCAAAATAAAAGTATAAATCAAACGACTGAATTTAGGCGGAATAATTCTGCGGATTTTTTTCAACAAGCCACACAAAAACCGTTGCGGCCAATTTACAAAAATCAAAATTTGACTTAAATTGAACTTTTGTAAGTTTTAAATAGTGTCAAATGGAACAAAAGGTGGACATTAAGAATTTCATATCAGACCTTCCGGAATTTCTGAAAACGGAGCAAAACTTAGCACCGTGGGAATTGACAGCTAATCTCAAAAAAATAATTGAGAAAATACTTCCATTACTGGGAACGGAATTTAAAGTTTCTGACGGAATAGCAATCCATAAATCTGTAATTGTAGAAAACGGAGTTACATTTAAAAAACCCTTTATAGCAATGGAAAATTGTCGCATCGGGGCAAACGCATATTTTAGAGAAGGAGTATTCTTGGACAAATCCGTGAATATCGGACCAAGTTCTGAGATTAAAAGCAGCATCATTTGTGCGGAAACAGCAATTGCACATTTAAACTATATCGGGAATAGTATTATTGGCCAAAAAGTTAATTTCGAAGGAGGTTCAATAGCAGCAAACCATTACAATGAAAGAGCGGACAAAAGGATTCTAGTAAAATACAAAAATACGGTAATCGACACTGGAGTCGAAAAATTCGGAGCGTTGGTCGGAGACAGTTCAAGAATAGGTGCGAACGCAGTTTTGTCCCCAGGAACAATTCTTGAAAAAAAGTCAATTGTGAAAAGATTGGAATTGATTGAGCAACTATAACGGAAAAAAACTGGCTACAATACCTATAACTAATAGGGCATAAAGTACTATATTAAAAGGTTTGGGCGTATTTACCAAGTCCGCCAGATCTTTCGAATTTGACCTTTAAAAATGAAAAAGATAATTACAAAACAGAAAGATTAGGCACCCGCTCTACGACTTGTGCCGAAGGGCATATCGATGGGCAAAGAAACATTTCGTGTCTTTACAACACCACGGAATAAGTCGCCCAGCATTTATTAAAACTGTTTGGCACCTAGTGCTTCATTAAAACTAACCTATGAATATTAGATTAAAATTTTATCTAACCATTACCATCTTATTAATAGGTACTTTAGGTTTCGGACAATCAAACAGTGCAAAAAATTCTGAAATTGCTAAGTATCTAGATAGTTTAAACCAAAATGATTTTTCAGGAGCAATATTGGTTGCTCACAACGGAAAAATAATAGAAAAAAGAGCTTATGGACTTTCCAGTATAGAATATGATGTAAAGAATAAAATTGATACTAAATTTAATATAGCCTCAATTACAAAAATGTTTACGGCTGTTGCAACTTTAAAACTTTATGAGCAAGGTAAAATAGCCCTGAAGAAACCAATAGGAACGTATTTACCAAATTATCCAAATGAAACTGTTAGAAACTCGGTAACCGTTCATCAACTGTTGACCCATACATCTGGCCTCAACAACTTCTATGTTACTGATTTAGATAAAATAAAAAATTCTGATTATCAAGAAATTTCTGATTTTGTATCCCTTTTTGTAAATGATACACTTTTATCTAAACCAGGAACAAAATATGATTATAGCGGATCTGGATTCGTGGTTTTAGGCTTAATAATTGAGAACGTTTCCGGAGAAAATTATTACGATTATGTAAAAAAGAATATTCTAAAACCAGCAAATATGTTGGCGACTTCAGCAATTCAAGTAGATTCAATTATAAAAAATAAGGCAAGTGGATATACATCGGGTTTTGGTCAAAATACCAATTTAAAGAGGAATGATTATTATCTTACCAAGGCATCTCCAGCAGGGTTCTACTATTCAACAATAGAAGATTTGTTTAAATTCTCAAAAGCTTTGAGAAACCACGAACTACTAAATAAGAAGACAACAGATTTGATGTTAGAACCTAAGGTGAAAGGGTATAATACACATTTAGGCTATGGAATTGATGTTGATAATAGATACAACCAAACTATAATTGGTCATAGCGGTGGATGGTATGGGATACACTGTGAACTAATGGATTTTCTGGACGACCATTATACTGTGGTAATTTTATCCAATATGGACGATGGAGGAAATAAAGGAGCGTCGAAAGTAGCTGATTTTTTCAAAATTTTAATTGCCGATAAGAAAAAAGAAAAATAATTTTGCGCTATACCGGCTATAACCAATTGCTATTTCCCAACTTTCCCGAAACAATTTGTGGACGGGATTTCTGGAAATCCTCGCGGATTTTCAGTTTGGTGTGTAATTGCAAAGTTAAATGCCAAACCACGCCACTAAATCAATATCACAAAGGGGAGATAGGCACCTATTGCAATCCCTATTTCATAGGCACTGCCCGGAGCTTCCTCCATTTTCTTTTCAATCTCGGAAACATCCTTTAAAGCAAGCTAAGCTCAAGGTCAAAGGTCTATTTCCAAACTGATGGGACAATGGTCGCTGCCCATAATCTGGTCATGGATTTCCGCAGACTTCACTTTGGGCCAAAGGGATTCGCTTACCAAAAAATAATCGATACGCCAACCTACGTTTCTGCTTCGAGCCCCACCCCGCATACTCCAAAAGGTATATTTATCAAAAGTATCCGGGTGCAGCGTCCTAAAACTGTCCTTTACCTTTAAAGTGAACAACATGTGCTCAAAACCATCGATTTCCACCTGTGTAAATCCTGAGGTCTTGTTGTAATTAGATTTTGGATTGGCCAAATCATTTTCGGTATGGGCCACATTAAAATCGCCCGTGATGATCAGCGGTTTCTTTTTGGAGAGGTTCGAAAGAAAGTCCGTAAAATCCTCGTCCCACCCGGAGCGGTAGTCCAATCGCTTCAGTCCGTTTCCACTATTGGGCACATAAACATTGACTAGATAAAATGCGTCATATTCGGCATAGGATATCCTACCCTCCATATCATGGTCCTCAATGCCCATATTACTTCCAAAGGAAATGGGTTTCGACTTTGATAAAATTCCAGTTCCGGAATAGCCTTTTTTTTTCGCACTATTGGTAAACAGTTCGTAATCTGTAATGCCTTTTAGGGCCTCTTCCACTTGATTGTCCTGTGCCTTGGTTTCCTGAATACAAAAAACATCGGCATTAAAACTGGACACAACATCCTCAAAGCCTTTTTTTACAGAAGCCCTTATACCATTGACGTTCCACGATACTAGTTTCATAATCCTAATTTATTGATTTTTGTGTTTTGATGCTTATTAGGTCATTTTAAATTATTCTTCCCTTTCTCCAAAGTAAGTGACATTGTCCGTTCGAGCGGAGTCGAGAACTCTTGCTGTTCCAAGTTTAGGTTTCGACTGCCCTCAACCTGACATAGACATCAAAAAACCCATTCTGGACAACCACTATCTTTTTATCTAAATTCAAGCATTCATCAATTCCTCTATTTCATCTGCTTCTATGGGAATATTGCGCATTAAATTGAAGGGGGCTCCATTTTCTTGGATAACCACATCATCCTCTAAACGGATGCCCATATTTTCTGCAGGAATGTAAATCCCAGGCTCAACGGTAAAGACCATATTTGGTTTCATAGGTGTTTTTAACTCCCCATAGTCATGGGTATTCAACCCAATGTGATGGCTTGTACCATGCATAAAGTATTTTTTATAGGCCGGCCACTCCGGATTTTCATTTTGAACATCGGCCTTGTCCAATAGTCCAAGCCCCAATAGTTCCGAGGTCATGAGCTTACCACATTCCTTATGATATTCGGCCCACAGCGTTCCAGGTACCAACAATTTGGTAGCCTCGTCCTTCACCCGCAATACAGCGTTATAGACTTCTTTTTGTCTTTTGGTGAATCGCCCGTTCACAGGAATAGTCCGGGTAAGGTCGCTGGAGTAGTTGGCATACTCCGCGGCCACATCCATTAGAAGCATATCACCATCCTTACACGCTTTATTGTTTTCCAAATAATGCAATACGTTGGCATTATTACCCGAGGCTATAATGGGTGGATAGGCAAATCCTTTGGAACGGTTCCGTATAAATTCGTGCAATAGCTCCGCCTCCACTTCATATTCCATAACGCCAGGCCTTACAAAGCCCAACAGCCTGCGGAAACCTTTCTCGGTTATGTTACAGGCCATTTGCATCAATTCCAGTTCCTCCGGTTCCTTGACACCTCGGATTTCCTGAAGTATCGGGTTGCTCTTTGCCATTTGATGGGCGGGGTATTCCTGTTTACACTTTTGGATAAAGCGATCCTCGCGGGTTTGGGTTTCAACGGCCTGCCGATAATGCTCATTCGTATTGAAGTAAATGGTATCGGCTTCCGTCATTAAGTCAAAAAATATTTTGTCGAATTCCTTTAACCAATAAATGGTCTGTATTCCCGATACTTCGGTCGCCTTTTCCTTGGTCAATTTTGCACCTTCCCAAACGGCAATATGGTCGTTGGTTTCACGTACGAACAAAATTTCCCGATGTTTTTTGTCCATCGCATCTGGAAACAATAATAGAATAGTTTCCTCTTGGTCGGCCCCGCTTAAATAAAAAATATCCCGATGCTGCTCAAAGGGCATTACACTATCCGCACTGATGGGATAGATATCATTGGAGTTAAACACCGCAATGCTTTTGGGGCGCATGCGCCCCATAAATTTTTTACGGTTCTTTATAAAAAGGGAATTCGGTATCTGTTCGTATTTCATGTAATTCGTATTTGCCCTAAAATTAAGGATTAACTGTTGTTTTCTCAGCAAACACGCCATAGAATTATGAGATTTACATCAACAACTTCACAGTAATTTCACCCCTAATTACTTAACTTGAGGCCGACTTTATAGTATCCAATCATTTTAAGCTTTATACCATGAAAAAACGAATAGCAATTTTGCTCCTTTCACTTACAATTCAGGCATGTACTGAAACTGAAAAGCAAGAATCCCAAGCCGAATTATTTGCACGTATAGATTCCGAAATTCAACAGAACGCCAAAGGGTACAGCACCCTTAAGGAAGCGACCGAAACCATTGGACACCGCCTGACAGGTTCTGAAAACGGGGCCAAGGCAGAAGAATATACCTTTAATAAATTCATAGAATACGGTTTTGAGGATGTGGAATACCAAACTTTTGAGGTAGAGGCTTGGTCCCGTGGAACGGTATCCGTAACCATTAATAACGAACCGGTGAAGGCGGTAACTTTGGGACATTCTCCTGTAGAAGCCGACGTAAACGGAGAAATTGTGGATATGGGCAACGGTCTGGAGGCGGATTATGCTACCAATTCGGGAGCAGTGGAAGATAAAATCGCATTGGTATACATAAGCATTTTAGAGGGAAGCCCAGAGGGTCTCACGAACCTCCACCGAAGTGAAAAAACGGCCTTGGCCATTAAATATGGTGCCAAGGGCATCATAATTATCAATCAAGTCGATAATGGGGTGTTATTGACAGGAACCGCATCCGTAACCGGGGAATTGATTCCAATTCCAGCAGTTTGCATTGGCAAGGAAGATGGTATGGCATTGAAAGAAACCCTGAAGGTAGGAACAGCATCTGCCACTATTGAAATGACAAACAATAGCGATATGATCAAGGCGAGGAACGTAGTAGCTACATTGCCGGGAAGTGAAATACCTGAGGAAATTATCGTCATAGGTGGCCATTTGGATTCTTGGGATTTGGCAACCGGAGCCATAGACAACGGTATAGGATCCTTTGCGGTATTGGATATTGCACGTGCTTTTAAGGCTAATAATCTTCAACCGAAAAGAACTGTAAAATTTGTAATGTTTATGGGTGAGGAGCAAGGGCTATTTGGTTCTAGGCATATGGTTGCAAAAGCCATTGAAGAAAATACCATTGAAAACATTAAGTACATGATGAATTTGGATATGGCAGGAAATCCTATTGGCATGAATGCCGGTGGAAAATTGGACAATGAAGCCTTCTTCAAGGAATTGGGAGCGGCCATTCAACAACAGGACAGCATTTATCAAAATACGTTTTCCAACCGTTCCGGTCTACATAGTGATCACCAGCCTTTTATGCTGGAAGGCGTCCCCATCCTATCCGTAAACAGTAATTTGGACCCTTCTATATATGGTTGTTATCATTCGGATTGCGATGATTTTGACTTGGTAAATGAGAAACATATGACCAACACATCCCGCTTTGGCACCATGATGCTATATGTTCTGGCAAATGCCGAGACCTTACCTGCCACTAAAATGGACAGTGAGACCACCAAAAAGTTTATGATCGATAACAACTTAAAGGAAAAACTGATTATAGGCGGGGATTGGAAGTGGGAAGAGTGAAAAAGTGTGCCTTTAGCCTTTAAAACAATATGAGAAAAATAAATATCCTCCTTTGGTGCTTTGTCCTTACAATGGGATGCTCCCAAGATACCTTGGAAAGACCTACAGATTATTTTGAGATAGTGCGACCGGAATTTACCGGGGAACTGGCTTACGAAACCACAGCCTTTGTTGAACAATTTTGGCGAGTAGCTGGAAATACAGGGTTTAACAAAAGTGTGTATTGGATTACCGACCATTTGGAAAAATCGGGCTACGTTCTTGAAAGTGAGGCGAATGAAAGTGACCGCCTCACCTATCGTATTGAAAAAAGGGCGATGAATAATCCTACTTGGGAGCCTGTTTCCGCAAGTTTGAAAATAGCAGGGGAAGAAAAACCAATCCTGATTTCGGAGACCAATAGAAACATGACCTACTTAAATTCGGTTTCCACTCCCAAAGAAGGGGTTACTGCCGAAGTTGTTTATCTTAATGATTCGGCGGACATATCCACCATTGACATCAATGGAAAAATAGTCTTTACCGAATCTGGCGCGGGTCGTATCTATCAACAATTAATTTCTGAAGGAGCCTTGGGCGTCATCACCTACAATAATCCCGACTATCTACAACCCGAAAAGAATACCACTTCCATTCAATTCCGGAGTTTACTTCCGCAGACCGAAACAAAACTGTGGGGAATTGCACTTTCCTACGAAGCTAAGGAAAAGTTGAAAGCTGCCCTTGAAAAAGGAAAAACCACCTTACATGTAAATATTCAGACCAAAATATACCCTTCCGAGGAACTTACCGTAGTGGCCAACATTAAGGGAGATACAAGACCAACGGAAAGACTTGTTTTTAGTGCCCATATCCAAGAACCCGGGGCAAACGATAACGCCACAGGAGTCGGTGCGCAGTTGGAAATGGCATCGCTCGCGGCAAAACTTATCAAAGAGAAAAAAATAAACGTTGCCAGAACGTTGACATTCCTCTGGGGCGATGAGATTATTTCAACCCGAAGATATATTGAGGAAGATGTTGAACGTGCCAAGGAAATCAAATGGGGGATTAGCTTGGATATGGTCGGTGAAAATACTGATGTGACCGGTGGTTCTTTTTTGATTGAAAAAATGCCCGACCCAAGTGCCATTTGGACAAGGGGAAATGACAAACATTCCGAGTGGGGAGGAGACGTAATGGCTTTGGAAGAAATGAAACCCCATTACCTCAACGATTTTATCATCGGGAATTTTGAAAATCAAGGTGAATTTGCCAACTGGACGGTAAATACCAATCCGTTTGAAGGTGGTAGTGACCACACCCCATTTCTAGATGCCGATATTCCGGGTTTATTGTTATGGCATTTTACAGACCAGTTTTATCATACGGACAACGACCGTTTGGATAAAGTTTCGCAGGAAACATTAAAGAACGTGGGAACTGCAGCTCTGGTCAGTGGTTTAGAACTTGTAAATGCAGACTCCAACATGGCTTTTGAAGTTTTAAATGCTTTACAAGCTACCGCAAAGGATAGATTGGTCAATGAATTTGAGTTAAGTAAAAAAAATGTTTTGGAAAATAAGTCAGTTGCAGAAGAAGCTACTATTTTAAATGCTTGGGAAGATTGGTATAATAAGGCTTTTGAATCCGTTGCAGATATGGCCTTAGCACCAAACGAGTCGCTTCAAGAAGAAATTAAAAAAGCACAACAAGAACTAAGTGCTTATAATAAGGAACAAATTGAAAAATTAAATCAGTTATGAACCGCCAAAAGGCTCACAATAGTAGTCTTTCAACTTTATATTGATATCAACTAATTTTTTGTGGAGGGTAAAACTTATGATTAACTTCCACCCACTAATGCACACTACCTGAGTTATGAAATTATTTTACCTTCTAAGCCTAATTTGCGTATCAATTGCTGTCGCACAAATTCCAGCCACTCCATCCCAGGATGTGCTTTCCTCTTTAAAGGTAAAATCGCAGATGGAACAAACCTCTTTGGTCAAAAATATTCCATTAAAAAATATTGGTCCCTCCATCATGAGCGGACGGGTAGTTGATCTGGACGTAAATCCGGAAAATCCTACTGAGTTTTATGTGGGCTATGCATCAGGCGGGCTTTGGTATACGAACAATAACGGAACAACATTTACTCCAGTTCTGGATAATACAGAAACACAGAATGTTGGGGACATCGCAGTGGACTGGGCATCTGGAACGCTATGGGTAGGGACCGGTGAAAACAATGCGTCGCGTTCTTCTTACGCAGGTATTGGAATTTTAAAATCTACGGATAAAGGAAAAACGTGGTCCAATGTTGGGCTACCGGATTCGCATCATATTGGCCGCATCGTTATCAATCCAAAAAATCCCAACGAGGTGGTTGTTGGCGCTACAGGTCATCTGTATTCACCCAATGAAGAACGCGGTATCTATAAAACATCCGATGGCGGAAAAACTTGGAGTAAGACCCTGTTCGTAAGTCCCGAAGCAGGGATTATAGATGTGGCCGCCGTTCCAGGAAACTTTAATATCATGTACGCAGCAGCTTGGGAGAAGGATAGGAACGCTTGGGATTTTTTAGGCAATGGCAATGATTCCGGGATATTTAAAAGTACAGACGGAGGAAATTCTTGGGCCAAGGTTTCAACTGCAGAAAGTGGATTTCCTACCGGCGAAGGAGTGGGCAGAATTGGGTTAGCCGTTTTTGATGAGAATACGGTTTATGCCGTACATGACAATCAATTTAGAAGACCTAAAAAATCTGAAGAGAAGAAAAAATCCGACGGTCTATCAAAGGATGATTTTACCTCTATGTTTTCTGCTGATTTTTTAAAATTGGAGGACAAGCAACTAAACGATTTCCTGAAAAATAACAACTTTCAGGAAAAATACAGAGCCGAAAATGTTAAGCAAATGGTACGTAGTGGCGCCGTAAAACCTGCTGATCTTGCAAAATATTTGGAAAATGCCAACACCCAGCTGTTCGACACCCCAGTCATTGGTGCAGAGGTCTATAAAAGTACGGACGGAGGAAAAACATGGAAAAAACAAAACGAGAATTACATCGATGATCTGTTCTATAGCTATGGCTACTATTTTGCTCAGATAAACGTAGACCCTTCCAATGTTGATAAGATTTACTTGGCCGGTGTTCCCATAATTAAATCCGATGATGGTGGGAAAACGTACACCTCCATTAATGGTGATAATGTTCATTCTGACCACCATGCGTTATGGATAAATCCAAAAATGACTGGACACCTAATAAATGGCAACGACGGCGGTGTAAACATTTCCTATGATGATGGTGAGAACTGGACCAAGAACAATGCTCCCACCGTTGGTCAGTTTTATGCCATAAATGTTGATAATGAAACCCCTTATAATGTGTATGGCGGGCTACAGGACAATGGGGTATGGAAAGGTCCGCACAATGCCGAAGAAAATACGGAATGGGAACAAACCGGTCATTATCCTTGGGAATCAATCATGGGTGGGGACGGAATGCAGGTTCAAATAGATAATCGGAATTCCAATATTGTTTATACCGGGTTTCAGTTTGGAAATTACTTTCGACTAGACTTGGCCAATGATAAAAGAAAATACATCCAGCCCAAACATGAGCTTGGGGAAACCCCTTATCGTTTTAATTGGCAAACACCAATTTTGCTCTCGTCCCACAATCAGGATATTATTTATCTGGGTGGGAACAAACTGCATCGTTCGCTAAATCAAGGAGATGATTGGGAAACTATTTCGGGTGACTTAACAAAGGGAGGAAAAGAAGGAAATGTAGCTTATGGTACATTAACGACAATCTCGGAATCGCCTTTCAAATTTGGACTCATCTACACAGGCAGTGATGACGGCTTGATAAACGTTTCCAAGGATGGAGGGGGAAGTTGGGAAGAAATTGGCAAGAATATAGACCTATCCAGCATTAAAAACCTAGCAGGCTTGGAAACCAACACCGGGCTATGGATAAGTCGTGTCGCAGCATCAAAACATAAAAAAGAACGCGTTTATACTACTTTAAACGGATACCGTTTCGATGACTTTACATCCTACATTTTTGTTAGCGATGACTATGGAAAAACTTGGAAATCCATAGTTTCCAATATACCAGACTCACCGGTAAATGTGATTTTGGAAGACCCAGTAAATGAGAATCTTCTCTTTGTTGGAACGGACAACGGGCTATATGTATCTTTTAGCCGCGGAGATTCCTGGGAAGCTTTCCAGAATGGAATGCCAAAAGTTGCCGTACACGACCTAGTGGTACAACCGGAGGCCAAACACCTATTAGTAGGTACGCACGGCAGAAGTATTTATAAGGCCGATATTTCAACCCTACAGAAGATGAAGACCGAAGTTTTAAACAAAAATCTACATGTTTTTGATTTGGAAAATATCAACTATTCCAATAACTGGGGAAATGCCAGAAGCTCATGGTCCAAGCCTAGAACTCCGGGATTGGATATTACCTTTTATTCAGACGACGCCGATGCTTATCAAATAACTGTTTTAAGTGAAGATGGAATTGAAGTAAGCAGCGTGGAAGTAGCCGCTGATAAAGGCTTGAACATCCTGTCGTTTGATGCCGCTTTTTCCAAAGCTGGTAAAATGAATTATCTTAAAAAGCATAAAACAGAACTTACCGAAGCTAAAAATGGAAAGACCTATTTACCAAAGGGGACTTATACCGTTGAAATTTCCGGAAATGGGGCAAAGGAGGCTAAAACTTTTACTATTGAATAATCCATGAAACAATTAATCCTCATACTGGTGACGATATTTATAATGCAGATTCCCAGTTTAAATACTCAAAAGTCAAATGATCAAATTAAGGTCTTGATTATCGATGGTCAAAATACCCATGAAGACTGGCCTAAAAACACCTATGTTTTAAAGCAGTATTTGGAAGAAACTGGCCTTTTTGATGTTGCGGTTGCCCGTACCCACTTTACTTGGAAGGGAGAGCAATACTTAGAGAAGTATAAGATTCCAGGTATGGAGCAGACCATCCCAGTAGAAGAACCAACTAAGGATCCCGATTTTAGTCCCAATTTTTTACAATATGACGTAGTAGTTGCAAATTATGGGTGGAAAACCGCCCCATGGCCAAAAAAGACGCAAGAAGCTTTTGAATCCTATGTTAAAAATGGTGGTGGTTTGGTAGTTTTTCATGCGGCGAACAATGCCTTTCCCTACTGGAAGGCCTATAATGAAATGACCGGTCTTGGCGGTTGGGGGGACAGATCGGAAAAAGACGGCCCTTATGTTTATTACGACGAAAACGGAAGAGAAGTAAGGGATAATAGCCAAGGTCCTGGAGGTGCACACGGAGAGCAATATGAGTATATCATTGAAGTGCAAAACCAAAACCACCCTATTACAAAAGGATTACCTAAAAAATGGCTCCATTCCAAAGATGAATTGTACAATAGCCTGCGGGGACCGGCAAAAAATATGACCGTATTGGCCACGGCCTATGATAAGCCGGAAATTGGCGGAAGCGGCAAAAATGAACCGGTAATCTTTACTGTTGAACATGGAAAAGGGAGAGTGTTTCATTCCGTTCTTGGCCATGCTGCCTATTCTATAGCATGCGTAGGTTTTAAGACTACTTTTTTAAGAGGCTCGGAATGGGCTGCCACGGGAACGGTTACCCAAAAAGTTCCGAAAGACTTTCCGTCCGAAAACGAAACTAGCTCCTTAAATTTGGAAGAATAAAATGGAACTTACCCTTAGCATACCTGCACTTTTGTTCCCGGCCATTTCATTGACAATGTTGGCCTACAATGCCCGTTATCTGGCGATTGCAGCATTAATACGACAGTTGCATCAAAAATATCAGGAAACGGAATCCCAATCTATTGGATTACAGGTGCAAAAGTTAAGAAAGCGACTTTCTATAATTAAAAACATGCAGGCGACCGCTATTTTTAGCTTTCTGCTCGCGGTAATTACCATGTCCCTGATTTATATCGAACTTCGGTTCTGGGCAAACTTAATATTTGGCGTAAGTTTATTGGCACTCATGGTATCCTTGGTCCTATCCTTCATTGAAGTCCAACTTTCCACAAAAGCCCTATCCATTCAGCTAAGGGATATGGAAAACTGAGGGAATCTGTAAGAAACTTCAAAGGCTCCTGACATAGTTTACTCTCAAGAAAAATATTCGGATTATTACTATATTTATAGGCTACTTTATAAAAACCAAACTAACATGAAACGCGTAAAAGACCTAAACTTCTTTAAGAATATTAGGGAAGTGCGGGAATTTGAATTCGGTGTTTTCTACTATTTTGATGGATTGGTAATTTCAGAAATGAAAGAAGGAATTGTTTTTGGATGGGAAATGGCTCAAAAAGCCGTTAAGGCCGCCCGTGAAGTGTTCGGAGAAAATAAGCCCATTGCCTATATTTCCAATCGAATCAACAATTATCATGTACTACCAATGGACTGGGCCAAATTTTATAAGAATAGGGAACAATTAATTTCCTATGCCGTAGTAGGGCAAACTCACGGCAGTTTCGCCAGTTTGGTATTGGAGCGTATGTTCTTCAAAAATTCCATACAACAATTTTCGGATATTGAGGAGGCTATAAAGTGGAGTCTAGCTAAAATTGCAAATACTAAAGAATTGGTTTAAAGGGCTTCCTTCTCCTAATATTACATTCCTTTAATTTAGTACTGCTTGATGGTTAAACAAATTAATCCATAAAAAGGTGCCCTTACTTTTTTAGTTTTCTTGGCATACGTGCCCGAAACAATGCAACTATAGCGTCTTTTAGTATTGCCATTGGAAGTCGGTCAATTGCACAGCCTTCATGATAATTTACGAAGCGAAGTTTGAACAGCAATTAATTATATGGCAAAGGTTATGGGCTCACAATTTCCGGTAATTTGATTAAAACCTGTGTTCCTAGGGACTTTTTTGTTTTAGTGTCTACCAAGTCATTGATTTTGAAATAGTAAGGTTTATCAAACTTTTTTGAAAACAGGTCCAACCTATCTCTAGTCATTACAAGGCCCAGTGAGCTTTTCTTTATGGTATTCTCAGAATTTCTTAATTCAGTAGCTTTTCTCCCGATACCATTGTCCGTTATTTCAATTTCCAGGGTGTGATCTGTATTTGGCCTCCTCACGCTTAAAGTAAGTAGTTTTTTCCCTGCTTTTGTTGATAGCCCATGCCAAATGGCGTTTTCTATAAAAGGTTGCAAAAAAAGAGAAGGTACCATTACCTGTTCTAATTCAATAGATTCTTCTGCCAAAATTGAAAATTGAATATTGTTCTTGAACCTATCATTCTCAATTTCAATATACATCTGTAATGTCCGTAGCTCATCGGCTAGAGAGATTTGTTCTTTTCTTGAACTTTCTAAAATAGCCCTGATCAATTTTGAAAACTTGGTCAAATAAAAAATAGCCTTCTCTTGGTTGTTTTCAATAAAATACGATTTAATGGAATTTAGGGCGTTGAAAATAAAATGTGGGTTCATTTGGCTTCTGATTGCATCAAGCCGCAATTGAGAAAACCTGTTCTCAAATTTCATGGTAAGTTTTTCCGTACGCTCACGTTGTGCTTCAGCAGAGATATCCTCAATTTCTGATCGGGTGAGCATCAACTCTTCCGAAAGCGTTCTATTTATACTTTCTTTTATCGTATGGTTTTCTTCTAGCTGCCTAATGTATTTCTTCTGTACCGTGGCCTTTTCAACATACACCATTTTCTGCTCTAGTCCAATAGCGAGGGCAAATAATAAGCTTTCTAGAAGAATTCCAATATAAAACACATAAAGGCTCTCATTGTTCGCTTGTAAATTTTGAATTGAAATAAAGGAAATGATAAAATACGTCACCACCAATATTGACATCCCGGATAAAATGTACCATTTAATAGCCATTTTTTGCTGGTAAACCAGATAAAATATTAATACAAACATTAGGTATCCTGAAGGGATGAACACAAAAGCATGAAAATAATCTATGAGGTACGAGTTGGGGTCGGCAATGTAAATAGCCCAAAATATGAGATAAATAGTAGCCATCACGATATAAAAATAATGGATGTACTTTACCACTTTGCCATATCCATTTTTCAATTGCAATATGTCGATTATAAAATAAGTGAACAGAATGGTACCAAACAATTGTGATGGATAATGTGACCATTTTACGAACACTACCCCAGCCTTGGTTTCAAAAAAATCCGAAAAAAATACGCCATCAATATATTTTATTAAACTGGTGCCATTTAGAAATGCATAAAGACTATATAAAAGATAAAATAGTTTTTTATGCTGGAAAAATTGTATGAGAAAAAAAATGAACAGGTAAAACAATACCACTACGACCAAAAAACCAAAACCATTTTGGTTGCTATTCTCAAAAAAACCTCTTAAGCCCGAAGTTGTCTCCATTATAGGTTTTATAGCGACATTTTATTCAAAAACTCCTCTTTTTTTAAACGTGACACCGGAATTTTCTTTCCGCTTGTAAGTACTACGTACCCATCACCTCTCAAATATTCAGTCACTTTAAGAATATGTATAATATACGAGTTGTGTATTCTGAAAAAAAGGTTTACCGAAAGCATCTCCTCCAGCTCTTTCAACTTCTTGGAAACATACAGTTTTTTTGAAGATTCTAGATAAATCCTGGAGTAATTGCCATCCGATTCGCAATAGATGATATCTTCGGCCTTAATAAACAATATCTTGCCGTTTACAGGAATCTGTAGCATTTGCGGACCGTTGGCCCTTGAAAGGGCTTCAAAAGTTTCGTTGAAATGATGTTTAAAGCTTTCTGCCTCTCCCAACTTTTGCAGCTTTTTGACTACGGCTTCTATTTCATCCCCATCAACAGGTTTTAAAAGATAATCAATTGCACTTTCTTTGATGGCCTGGATGGCATATTGGTTGTAAGCTGTTGTAATTACCACCGCGAAGTTGCGATAATCAACTTTTTTCAACAACGTAAACCCGTTCATTTCCGGCATTTCTATATCCAAAAAAACGCAATCAGGTTTTAAGTAGTTTATTCCCGAAAGCGCTTCTCGGGCAGAAGTGAAAGTTTCGATAATAGAAATGGTTTTTGAGAATTTACGCAGTTCCCAAGTCAAACTATTTATAGCTGCCATCTCATCATCCACCAAAATTGCTCTAATCATAATGTATGCTTTATACTCAAATTACAGGTAGATAAACAGGCATGACATTGGTTTTTTACTAACTACCGAAATTGATGTATGAATTGCAGTTTCTGCGTATCAAATGCAAAAAATGTGCAATTCAACTAATTATACCATCCACACACTAAAAATACACACAAATAAACTAGATAATGTATGCGGTAGCATTCCATTAAGATCAGTTCGCCACCCATACTAATTTCGAATCTATAAAAATATAATCTACATATCCATGAAAACAAGACGATTTAAATTCTTAAACTATTTATTGATGGTAGCCCTAGTGGCTTCCTGCTCACCAGAAGATGGTGAGGACGGTGCAATTGGCCCACAGGGCCCGCAAGGTGAACAAGGTCCAGCAGGTGCTGATGGAGCCAATGGAGCTGATGGCGAACAAGGAGAGCCCGGCACCGCAAATGTTATTTACTCGGATTGGATTGACTCTGAGTTCGACGAAAATATCATTGCAACTTCAGCTTCCTTTTCCATAGATGCGCCCTCAATGACAAATGAAATCTTAAATGAAGGCGTAATCTTGGTCTTTGGCAGATCAAGACCTTTTGCCCCCTCAACCGATACGGATGTCTATGGCCTTCCTATTGTTTTTGGGGCAAGTAGACAACAATCCTATTATTATAGAGCCGAAGAGGCTGAACAATTGGATATTATTGTAGCCGCCAATGAACAAGGGGATTCAGTAGGGTCGCCATTCTTTGAAGCTTACCGCTATGTGTTGATTCCTAGTGAACAACCTGCCAATACAGGTAGCCCGGGTGGACTGGGCACTAAAAGTGAAGTCGTTGACCTTACTAAAATGACCTACGAGGAGGTTATAGACTACCTTAACATTCCTGAATAGGATTTGCATTAATCCATATAAACTTTTAAAGCCACTCAAACGAGTGGCTTTTTGTTTAACGAAAAACGTATAATTCCTTGGTTTCTCAGGTATCTTTTTAACAACATTCAATACTTGCTTAAAATCCTTCTAAATATCATACTAAACCATTTGAAAAGTTGTTAATAACTCCACTGTACCTTAACTTTGTTAAGTTAAAAAAACCAACATAATGAGTGGATTGTTAAAATCTTCGATAGCCCGTAAAGTGGTGATGGCCCTTTCCGGTCTTTTTCTGGTCCTTTTCCTTGGCCAACATTTTGTCATCAATATCACATCTGTCATTGCTCCCGATACTTTTAATTCCTGGTCCCACTTTATGGGATACAACCCTTTGGTGCAATATATGCTTCAACCTATTCTCATTGCGGGCGTAATCGTGCATTTTGTAATGGGAATTGCATTGGAAATTCAGAATAATAAAGCAAGGGCAGTTAAATATGCGAAATATAAAGGTAGTGCCAATGCCTCATGGGTTTCTAGAAATATGATTATTACCGGTCTTGTAGTTCTTGCTTTTATTGGATTGCACATGTACGATTTTTGGGTTCATGAAATGGCCTACAAATACATAGAGGTAAACCCGGAGGATCCTACAAGATATTACGAGGAAACCGTTCATAAGTTTGAGCCTATCTGGAGAACGGTTCTTTATGTTTTAGCCTTTTTTCTCTTGGCTTTACACTTATTACACGGATTCGCATCTTCGTTTCAAACCATGGGCGTTAACAACAAATATACACCCGGGATACAAAAATTTACCAAGATATATGCTATAGCCATTCCATTGGGATTTGCCTTTATAGCCATATATCATCACCTTAACCCAATAACACATTAAGTATGGGCATATTGGATTCTAAAGTTCCTAAAGGGCCATTGGCCGATAAGTGGACCAACCATAAAAATCATATTGACTTAGTTAACCCTGCCAACAAGCGAAATATAGATATTATCGTTGTGGGTACAGGGCTTGCAGGTGGTTCTGCTGCGGCAACCCTTGCCGAGTTGGGCTATAACGTAAAAACATTTTGCTACCAAGATTCCCCAAGGCGTGCGCATTCCATTGCTGCGCAAGGAGGTATCAATGCCGCCAAAAATTACCAAGGAGATGGCGATAGTAATTACCGCTTGTTTTATGATACCGTAAAGGGTGGAGATTACCGTTCCCGAGAAGCCAATGTATATCGTTTGGCAGAAGTTTCCGGACAAATCATTGACCAGTGCGTTGCTCAAGGTGTTCCTTTTGCAAGGGAGTATGGCGGTCTTTTGGACAACCGTTCCTTTGGAGGAGTATTGGTTTCAAGAACATTTTACGCAAAAGGACAGACGGGGCAGCAATTACTTTTGGGCGCATATTCTGCTATGAACCGCCAAATTAATAGAGGTAAGATTCAGCCTTTCAACCGTCATGAAATGATGGATCTGGTTAAAATTGACGGTAAAGCGCGTGGTATCATTGCACGTAATTTGGTGACAGGGGAAATAGAAAGACATTCTGCACATGCTGTTGTTTTGGCAACAGGAGGCTATGGGAACGTATTCTTTCTATCTACCAATGCCATGGGAAGTAACGTGATGGCAGCATGGCGTGCGCACCGTAGAGGCGCGTTTTTCGCAAATCCTTGTTACACACAAATACACCCTACCTGTATTCCGGTTTCCGGAGATCATCAATCCAAATTGACCTTGATGTCGGAGTCGTTACGAAACGATGGCCGTATCTGGGTGCCAAAAAGATTGGAAGATGCACAGGCAATCCGGGAAGGAAAATTGAAGCCTACCCAACTAAAGGAAGAGGACAGGGATTACTACTTGGAAAGGCGTTACCCTGCATTTGGAAACTTAGTGCCTAGGGATGTTGCCTCAAGAGCCGCAAAGGAAAGGTGCGATGCCGGATTTGGCGTAAACAAGACTGGTGAGGCAGTTTATCTTGACTTTGATGCCGCTATCATGCGCTACGGTAAGGAAAAAGCTTTGACGAGTGGCCATAAGGATGCTACCGATAAGGAAATAAGAGCTTACGGAGAAGAGGTGGTAGAGGCCAAATATGGTAACCTTTTCCAGATGTACGAGAAAATCGTGGATGAGAATCCGTATAAAACACCCATGATGATCTACCCCGCGGTACACTATACCATGGGCGGACTTTGGGTAGATTATAATTTACAGACGACGATTGAAGGATGTTATTCCGCAGGTGAAGCCAACTTTAGCGATCACGGTGCCAATAGACTTGGAGCTTCTGCATTAATGCAAGGACTGGCCGATGGTTATTTCGTCCTTCCTTACACTATTGGAGATTACTTATCCAACGATATTAGAACTGGAAAAATACCAACAGATTCACCGGAATTTGATGCCGTTGAAAAAGAGGTTAGGGAACGCATGGATAAGTTGATGGGCGGTAAGGGTATCCATTCCGTGGATTATTACCATAAGAAATTGGGTAAAATCATGTGGAACAAATGTGGTATGTCCCGTAATGCGAAAGAATTACAGGAAGCCATTGATGAGATTTCCGCATTACGAAAGGATTTCTGGGAGAACGTTCGCGTTCCTGGAACAGCAGATAGCAAGAATCAAGAATTGGAGAAGGCTGGTCGTGTTGCCGATTTCTTGGAGTTGGGAGAGTTGTTTGCCAAAGATGCCTTAACAAGAAATGAATCTTGTGGAGGACATTTTAGAGAGGAATACCAAACTCGCGAAGGTGAAGCCTTAAGAGACGATGAGAACTTTAAGTTCGTTTCCGCATGGGAATACAAAGGCGAACCTAAGGATGCGGTACTTCACAAGGAAGAATTAGTATACGAAAATATTGAGTTAAAAACTCGATCTTATAAATAACAATTTCAGTATGAAATTAAACTTAAAAATATGGCGTCAAAAGGATGCCGGTTCCAAGGGTAAAATGGTGGACTATGGCATTGATGGTATAGACGGTGATATGTCCTTTTTGGAAATGATGGATGTTCTAAATGAAGACCTCATCAACAAGGGTGAAGAGCCAATAGAGTTCGATCACGATTGTAGGGAAGGGATATGTGGATCCTGCTCCTTACAGATTAATGGTGAACCACATGGTCCGGACAGATTAGTAACAACGTGCCAATTGCACATGCGTAAGTTTAGTGACGGTGACACCATTGTTATAGAACCGTTCAGAGCCAAAGCATTTCCTGTAATCAAAGATTTGATTGTTGACCGTTCGGCTTTTGATAGAATTCAACAGGCTGGTGGCTATATTTCGATAAACACTTCTGGTAATACGCAAGATGCAAATTCCATTCCAATTGAAAAGGAAAATGCGGACGATGCTTTTTATGCGGCCGCATGTATTGGTTGCGGTGCGTGCGTAGCGGCCTGTAAAAATGCCAGCGCTATGTTGTTCACCTCAGCTAAAGTGTCTCAATATGCACTTTTGCCACAGGGTCAGGTAGAAGCAACGGAGCGCGTTCAAAATATGGTGCGCCAAATGGATTTGGAAGGATTTGGAAACTGTACGAACACCGGTGCCTGTGAAGTAGAATGTCCAAAAGGAATCTCCTTAGAAAACATTGCCCGTATGAACCGTGAGTATTTGGCTGCCAACATTAAAGGATAAAACGATACAGTTCAAAATAGATTTGAAATCCCATACTTCGCAGTATGGGATTTTTTATTTTTAGAATATGTCCAAAAAATATTCAGGAGAACGTATCATCGTCCCTAGGTTCAATGAAGAATCGGGATTCTATACCACCCCACAACGCTCAAAAATCATGAGCAAAATTCGTGGTAAAAACACAAAGCCAGAGCTCGCTTTTAGAAAAGCATTGTATGCTGCGGGCTATAGATATCGTATTGATTATAAAAAGCTTATTGGAAAGCCCGATATCGCCCTAAAAAAATATAAAACCGTAATCTTTATTGACGGCGAATACTGGCATGGGAAAAACTGGAAGGAACGTAAACCTAAAGTGAAAACCAATCGGGAATTTTGGATTGCCAAGATAGAACGTAACATGCAGCGCGATCAAGAAGTTAATCAAGAACTGAAAAAGCTTGGGTATACCGTTTTTAGATTTTGGGAAAGTGATATTAAAAAGAACTTGAGCGACTGTCTGCAAAAAGTCTTAACGCATTTAAAGACGGTCCAAAGCGGATAACTTCCTAAAAACAACCCTATTAATAAACCTTTAACCTTTGAACCCTTTTATTTATAGGGTCTTTAACGGTAATTTCCTCTTTTATATGTTATATTAAAAGTGAACTAAATTATTAATCTTAAAAACAAGAACAAATGAAGCGGATTGCAATATTAGCAACAAATGGATTTGAAGAAAGTGAATTAAAATCTCCAAAAGAGGCTATGGAAAGTGCCGAATTTAAGGTAGATATCGTTAGCCCGGAAAATGGAGAAATCAAAGGATGGGCTGATGGGAATTGGTCAAATTCCTATAAAGTAGATAGAAATGTAAAGGATGTTAGGGCAGAGGAATACAACGCCTTGGTATTACCAGGTGGGGTAATTAACCCGGATAAACTAAGAAGAAATGAAGATGCCTTAGTATTGATAAGGGATTTCTTTAAAATGAAAAAGCCTGTAGCAGCTATTTGCCATGCGCCACAAGTTTTAATTAGCGCAGACGTGGTTAAAGGAAGAAAACTAACTTCATTTAGTTCAATCAAAGATGACTTAATCAATGCCGGTGCCAATTGGGTAGACCAAGAGGTAGTGGTAGATGAAGGATTCGTAACAAGTAGGAATCCAAATGATTTACCAGCTTTTAATTCCAAATTAATTGAGGAAATAAAAGAAGGTAAGCATGAAGAACAACATGCATAATATCTGAATTAGTCAAATGAAAGAGCCCGACTTTATCGTCGGGCTTTTTTATTGCTGGAAGATTTCAAATTTCATTACTTTTAAAACATGACCCATCATCCAATATATTTTAATTCCAAATTGCCCAATGTCAAAACTACCATTTTTACCACCGTAGGTAATTTGGCAAGGACCCACAATGCTATTGATTTGTCCCAAGGTTTTCCAAATTTTGAGGCGGACAGAAAGCTTATCGATTTGGTTACAAAAGCCATGCACGAAGGTCATAACCAATATGCCGCTATGCCGGGTTACTTTGGTCTTCGGGAAATCATTTCCAAAAAAATAGAAACTTTGCACGGAGCCTATTATCATCCTGAAAACGAAATAACCGTTACCGTTGGAGCAACCCAGGCCATATATACCGCTATCACCGCATTTGTGCATCCCAAGGACGAGGTCATTGTTTTAAAACCTGCATACGATTGTTATGAACCTGCCATTGAAGTGAACGGCGGTATCCCAGTTTATTTACAACTGAGTGCCCCAGGCTATAATGTGGATTGGGACCAATTCAAAAGCCTCATTTCTCCAAAGACGAGAATGGTCATCATTAATACACCACACAATCCCAGTGGTCGGATTTTCTCCAGGACGGATATGCTAAAACTACAAGAAATACTAAAGGATACCAGTATTATTTTGCTGAGCGATGAGGTGTATGAGCATATCATCTTTGATGGGCAAGCGCACGAAAGCGCATCTAGGTTTAAGGATTTGGCTTCCCGCACTTTTGTTTGTGCCTCCTTTGGAAAAACGTTTCATGTTACCGGATGGAAAATGGGCTATTGTGCAGCTCCCGCCCACCTTATGAAAGAGTTCCGCAATGTGCATCAGTTTAACGTGTTTAGCGTAGACCATCCAACCCAAAGGGCAATGGCAGCGTATTTAGAACAAGAAGAGCATTACAATAACCTCAACCAATTTTATCAGAAAAAAAGGGACTTCTTTTTAAAGGGATTGGAAAATTCCAAATTTACGTTTACCCCTTCTGCCGGAACCTATTTTCAATTATTGGATTATACCCATATCACTAATGAATCCGACGAGGAATTTGCCAAGCGACTCATTACGGATTATGGATTGGCAAGTATTCCCATATCCTCCTTTAACGTGAATAATAGAGATGACAAAGTACTCCGGTTCTGTTTTGCCAAAAAACGGGAAACCCTTTCCGAAGCATTGGAGATACTTTACCTTCTTTAATTTAGCGCAGCGTTCACCAGGGTCATCAAAGTTCCAATTTGGTTGGGTTCCAACCATCTGGTGACCACTACCATATCGTTTTCCTTATCCACAACTATAAAATTGCCTCCAAATCCTGCGGCATAATACAGATTTTCCGAAAGTCCTTCCCAGTGCCTATCTCCTTTCTTGTTCAGCCACCACATATATCCGTAGTTTGCGTTCGGTTTGGATGGTTCAATGGCCTTCGCAATCCAAGCTTCACTAATCAGTTGTTCATTTTTCCATTTTCCGTTGTTTAAAAACAACAGGCCAAAACGTGCCATATCCTCCGTACTTATAAAAAGTCCGGCGCCAGAATGTCCTCCTCCCGTTACCGACTTTATTTGGGTACCATCAATTTCCGTCCAAGCATGGTCATAACCATACCATCGCCAAGTGGTTGAAGCTCCAATTTTGTCCATTATTTTTTCCTTAAGAACCAGAGGCATTGGTTTGCGCCACACATGGGTAAGCGCATAGGCCAAAACGTTTACGCGCACATCATTATATTCCATTACCGTACCCGGTTCCTTAGGTGCTGCGAATTTCCAATCATCTATATCTCCCTCATTTGGCGGTCTGTCCGCCCAATCCTTACCTCCCCATAGTTCACCGGACCATGCGGAGTTTTGTTGTAATAAATGTTCCCAAGTAATTTTTGAATTGTGTTCTCCATAAAAAGTTCCGTCCCAGATATAGTCACCCACTTTATCTTCGGTATTTGCAATAAGACCCTCATCAAATGCCAATCCCGCCATGGTACTCAAGAAACTTTTGGTTACGCTAAAGGTCATGTCCACCCGTTTGGTGTCACCCCATTGTGCGATAACATTACCGTTCTTAAGAATCATACCTGCCGGACCACCTCTTTTTTTGGTAGGTCCCAAGATTTCATGGAAAGGCTCTTTTTCAAACCCCTTTAGTATGGCAATTCGCAAATCCCGAGACCCGGAATACTCATAATTTTTGGCAAAAGCTACAGCCTCGTCCAGTTTAGAACCATCAATCTTGTAGGCCTTAGAATCCTTTTCTTCCCAAACGGCATTTCTTTCGGGAAAATAAAAATTCTGTGCACGAACCAACGTGAAGTTGATTAAGACCAATAAAAGGAACATTGGGTACTTCATACTAATAATTTATTTAGAGTGGAAGTTAGTCAAATCAAAACGCATCATCCAATCCGTTTGTTTATCATTTCCAATATAGTAAGGATGGGTATCGAACTTATAAAATCCGTGGCGCTGATAAAATTGGATAGCTTTAACATTTTTTTCCCAAACGCCCAACCAAAGAAAGTGTTTTTTGGCATCGGCGGCTAACGTCTTTATTTCTGAAAGCATCTGTTCTCCAATACGATTACCTTGAAAACCCTGCAGCACGTAGATACGCTCCAGCTCTAAACTTTCAGTTAATTTTAGGTCGGTTTGAGCATTGTTGGTATTCAATTTATAATATCCCACCAATTGTCTGTTTCTGTAAACAAAATAAAAACTGCTGCTGGGGTTAGCGAGTTCAGCACTGATTTGATCTTGTGAAAATGCTTTATCAACATAGGTTTGAAAATCAATTGGATTGTTATCCTTTTCAAAAGCATCGCAAAATGTTTGTTTAGAAACTACTGCCAATTCCTTAACATCATTTCTATTACATTTTTTGAATTCCAGAACCATACCCCTAAAATAAAAAAAGGAGCAAATTTCTTTGCTCCTTACGGGGGAATTTTACAGTTAAGTTTTTAAAGCATAAATACCATTTTGGTAAGCTTAAGAATTCCCTTTAGAAAAATTCTTAAATCCGATTCGGGGTCTTTAAAAACAACTTGTCTTTGGGCGTTTTGGGTTTGCATTATAAGTAGGTATTTCATTATAATCCTTTATTAATTCTGTTTTTCGGCGAATAACTTACCTTCAGCTCTCACAAGGATAAAGCCATTATCCGTTTCTACCATATTTACATAGTCATCCGGGAAGTCGGTCCCAGGATAAGAAACTATATAGGTGCCATTGTCAGCTTTCCAACTAAAATCAGTCAAAAAAATGACCTCTCCATTTTTATAACCGTGAAACCTACCTAGGTAGACGTCGTTAAAAATCCATTCCTCAGAATCAACTACCAGTTTATTGGTATTGGTAGCCGTTTTTACAGTATTATGCCAAATTCCAATAACGGGATCATCATTGATTTCAATTTTGGAACAAGAGGCAAAAAGAACGCACAATAGTAAACAGTTAAAAAAGGTCTTCATTTTAGGTTAAGCTTTTAAAGCGATTTGGGTTTCACTTTGATTACCTAACAAATATATGAAAGATTTTTCCTACAATAATAAATTATGTGGTGAAAATCCTATTTTATGATGTTTACAAAACTAAAATAATCAAATATTCGATAAAATGCATGTTTTCATCGATTAAATGTACTGTTATTTTTAATATTTAGCTTATTGATTAATATTAAAATGGATTAAGTTCCGGCTAATTGGCCCATTGGTTGACTTAAGGGCATAAAAAAAGAGCAACTTGGGGAGGTTGCTCTTTAAAAATAAATTTTTTGAAAAATCTATAACATAAATAGTTTTTTGGTCAAGAGTACAATACCGCTAAAAAAATCATTTCGGTATACTTGTACTTTTTCTTCTGGCGCGATGTGGTTCATTTGGGAGTTCATATGAGGTTAAATTTATATTTTAAATTGGGTTGTTTAGTTTCATAGGATAAAGATAACACCAACAAGCACTTTTTATTAAATTATTGTTGTGAACACAATCTAAAATGTTGTGAAAAAAACAAGCTGTTTCCTTTTATCGATAAAGTGCTAGCCAGAGCTAGTCTAAAATCATTTCAGGAACGTCACCGTGGACTATCAATTTTCCCTCTGTTGCTTTCTTTATTTCATCAACAGTTACCCCCGGAGCACGTTCCAATAGAAGAAATCCTTCTTCGGCAACTTCTAGGACCGCCAGGTTGGTAACAATCTTTTTGACACAGCCAACGCCCGTTAACGGAAGCGTACACCTTTTCAAAAGTTTTGACTCTCCCGCTCTATTCGTATGCATCATGGCCACAATAATATTCTCTGCGGAAGCGACCAAATCCATTGCACCTCCCATTCCCTTGACCATTTTTCCAGGAATCTTCCAATTAGCAATATCCCCTTCCTCTGAAACCTCCATAGCTCCCAAAATAGTAAGGTGTACATGTTGTCCCCTTATCATGGAAAAGCTAGTTGCCGAGTCAAAAAACGAAGCTCCAGGCAACGTGGTAATCGTTTGTTTTCCAGCATTTATGATATCTGCATCCTCTTCTCCCTCATACGGAAAGGGTCCCATGCCAAGCACACCGTTCTCACTTTGAAATTCCACGCTAATATCATCCCGCACAAAATTGGCAACCAACGTGGGAATACCAATACCTAAGTTTACGTAATACCCGTCTTTTACCTCTTTAGCAATTCGTTTAGCGATTCCGTCTTTGTCTAACATAATATGATTCGAAAATTTGTAAATATGTTAATTTGAAAATTTTTTCGTTTACTAGTGCCTATAATCTTTGATATCATTAAAATGATTTCTTTCAATTCTGTAAATAAGATTTCAGGTGGATTAGGATAATGCTTGGAAGCTTTGCAGAGTTCAAACCAATAACTGGTCTCGTCCGCTTCCTTCGCTGCAATTTTGAATTTATGAATAAAGTCTGCTGAACTCTCTGCATTTTGCGCCTCCCAACTGTTTGCTCCAATTGAAGTACCGCTTTTGAAAAGTTGCGATGTCATCTCAAATTTTTTCAAAGACCTTAATTTTTCTGAATAATCAATAATTTCAAGAGCAAAATCCATTGTTTTCCTAACAATTATATTGTCTTTATCGTTTATCATATTTTCAAATTGCCAAATTGACCAATTATCAAACCCTTTCCCTCACCGTTCTTTGTTCAATTCGCTTCTCGTAGCTGGTTCCCTGAAAAATTCGCTGTACAAATATACCCGGAACATGAATCTGATTAGGGTCCAATTCCCCGGCTGGCACAAGTTCTTCTACCTCGGCAACGGTAACTGTTGCGGCCCCACACATACAGGGATTGAAATTACGCGCCGTTCCTTTAAAAATAAGGTTGCCCGCTTCATCTCCCTTCCAGGCCTTCACGAAAGCAAAATCTGCCTTAAAGGCTTCCTCCAACACATACATCTTACCGTCAAATTCCCTGGTTTCCTTTCCCTGCGCAACTTCGGTTCCGTATCCTGCCGGAGTATAGAATGCCGGGAAACCACCTTGTGCAGCTCTACATTTTTCAGCCAAAGTACCTTGAGGTGTTAACTCAACATCCAGTTCCCCACTAAGCATTTGACGTTCAAACTCATCGTTCTCGCCTACATAGGAAGATATCATCTTTTTAACCTGATGCTTTTTCAGCAACAGTCCCAATCCAAAATCATCTACTCCTGCATTATTGGAAATACACGTTAGGTCCTTAACATTTAGTTTGACCAACTCGCTAATGGCATTTTCCGGTATGCCACAAAGACCAAACCCACCCAACATGAGGGTCATGCCATCTTCTACACCTTCCAACGCATCAGAGACGTTAGCTACTGTTTTCTTAATCATTATCCTAAAGATTATTATGTCTTACTAATTTACGGCTTTTTAACCGTTTTTGCCTCAAAAAAAGACCCCGCAAAATGCGAGGTCTATTTGTATTGGTTAAAATTTTATCTAAAAATCCAAATCCTCAAGGTCGTCCTCTATATCATCTTCCTGTTGCATCTCTTGTGCAAATTTGGTACAATCCAATTCGATTGATATGCTTTCTGGTTTTGAAAACTCACTTTTAGAAACATCCAACTCCTCGTCCGCATAATTTTTCTTCATATACAATCCCCAAATTGGTAATGCCATGGAGGCCCCTTGACCGTAAGCTGTTCTATTAAAGTGTATAGGCTTATCTTCGCCTCCAACCCAAACACCAGTTACCAAGTTAGGTACCATTCCCATAAACCAACCATCACTATTGTTTTGGGTAGTTCCTGTCTTTCCGGCTATAGGATTGGTAAGTTCATAAGGATAACCGGTCATTATCTCCTTATAAACGGTATTATTTTTATTATAACTATGACGAAGTCTTGCGCCCGAACCACTTGCTGTTACTCCTTCCATCAAATTGATCATGGCATATGACACTTCCTTGCTCAATACGTCCTTCGTTTCCGGAACATATTCATACAAAACCGTACCGTTCTTATCCTCAATACGCGTTACCATGACCGGTTTCACGTATACTCCTTCATTTGCAAACATCCCGTATGCCCCAACCATCTCATACACATTCACATCTGCGGTACCCAGTGCAATGGATGGTACTGCCGGAATTTCCCTTGAAAAACCAAGATTATTGGTGATGTTCACAACGGCCTTTGGCCCTACCCTGTCTATTAGCTGCGCCGTTACAGTGTTTACCGAATTGGCCAAGGCATATTTTAGTGTCATGTTCTTACCGGAATAGGTACCATCCGAGTTTTTTGGACACCAAGGCTCCATATTGCCGTGCTTTTCCGCTTCAATACAGTATTGCGTATCCGGATACGTTTCACAAGGCGATAAGCGTAACTGATCTATAGCCGCTGCATACACAAAAGGTTTGAACGTAGACCCAGCTTGGATTGCCCCTTGAAATACGTTGTCATATTGAAAATGTTTATAATCTATTCCCCCTACCCAAGCTTTTACATGCCCAGTTTGTGGCTCCATGGACATCATGGCCGTTCTTAAAAAGGTCTTGTAATACCTAATGGAATCCATTGGGGTCATAATGGTATCTTTTTCCTTGGTATCACTTTTCCAATCAAAAACCGTCATTTCGGTTTTTTTAGTGAAAGATTTCCGTATTTCATTTTCCGATTTACCATCAGCTTTCATAATACGCCAACGTTCGGAACGTTTCATGGCGCGTTCCATAATACGATTGGTTTCCTCGGTGTCTAAATCCAAAAAAGGTGCATTAGGATTACGTTCCTTCGTATTTTGATTGAAAAACTCAGCTTGTAGTCGCGCCATATGTTCATCGACCGCCTCCTCGGCATTTTTTTGCATTCTAGAATCAATGGTAGTATAAATACGAAGTCCATCCAGATAAAGGTTCCATTTATCCCTTTCCCCTTCCAAAGCTGGTTTGGGATTTTTTTTAATCCAATCGTTCATAAACCCCTGAAGATACATTCTAAAATACGTTGCAAGCCCTTCACGATGGTTTTCAGGATTAAAATTGATATCCATCTTTAAGGCCTGTAATGAATCCTTTTCCTGATCGGTGATATAATCATATTTTGCCATTTGACCTAAAACGGTGTTTCTTCGGTCCTTCACCATTTCTTCCCTCCTTAATGGATTAAAAAGGGATGAATTCTTGAACATTCCCACTAACATGGCAGACTCTTCAACCTTCAAATCCTTGGGCTCTTTTCCAAAATAGATACGCGCTGCAGAACGGATACCATCTGCATTATTACCAAAATCATAGATATTAAAGTACATGGCAATGATTTCTTCCTTGGTATAACTGCGCTCCAAACGGGTGGCCAAGACCCATTCCTTTATTTTTTGTTGAATCGTCTCGAACTTATTACGTGATCTCACTCCAACAAAAAGTTGCCGGGCCAACTGTTGGGAAATGGTACTTGCTCCTCCTCTCTTTCCCAAAAAGAAAATAGCGCGCAGTGTTCCTCTTGCATCAATTCCCGAGTGATCTTGAAAACGAGCATCCTCCGTTGCTACCAGGGCATCGACTAAGTTTTTGGGAAGGTCGTCATATTTTAAGTTCGTACGGTTATCGTCCAAATAAAACTTTCCGAGTGTAGAACCATCAGAAGATAGTATCTCCGAAGCTAAGTTGGTTTGGGGATTCTCCAAATACTCGTAAGGTGGCAATTCCCCAAAAAGTCCCCATGACGCCGATAAAAAAATCAAAGCAACAAAAACAACGCCAGATGCGAACAAAATCCAAAACCATTTAATGTATTTTCTAAATCCTGTAGTTTCCTTCTTTTTAACCGCTTTTGCCATATTCTAAGGAGTACTTTTTGTTATTTCTATCCCTACATCGGTGATGCCATCCAAACCTACGATTCCGGAAACACTACCATTTTTGCGCATCGCATGCGATACTTCTATTGTATATACGCCAGATGAAGGAAAAACGATGTCTTCCTTATACCATAGTTTATTTTCTTTAATACTTCCGTTTCCATGACCTAGCCATGTACCATCCGGTAAGGCCATCGTATACTCCAAAGTGTCCTGTAGCACTTCACCTTCAGGTGTTGTTAGGGAAGTAATCAAAAAAAGGTTGCTAAAGTCGTAGTTATCGTCATTTCTAACATTGATGAAAACATCATAAGGTTGTACCGTATCCAATTCCTTGAACGTGAATTGCAACATATCATCCTTGTTCCAAACCCCTCCACTCAAGGTTTTATATTCGGTTTTGACGATATCGGTCTTACAGGAAACCACCGTAAAAAGTAGTACTATGAAATATGCAACCCTACGCATTTTTTTTATTTCTTCTTCTTTTGTTGGAATTGGAATTCTTCTTTCGGTTACGGTTACGGTTTTTGTTTCTGTTGCCTTTCCGTTTTGGCTGGTCAAAACGAGTAAGACTATCTTGGCCCACTACATTCTCAAAAACTACCTTTTCCTCAACATTATTGTCCAGTGCATAGATTTCTAAACTGGCCACTTTCTCCTTTTTCTTATTTTTCTCCAAAATTTCATTTACCTGTTCTTTGGAGAGCACATGCCAGTTACCAGGCTCATCCTTGTAGGAAAACCAAAGCATTTCTTTAAAAATATCGGTCTTTTGACAAAATGCCAATCCTTTCTCGGTAAAGAGCTTCGTATCCTGAGAAGGAAAATCCTTTAATGCATCTAGGTAAACATCCAGTTCATAGTTTAGGCAACACTTTAACTTTCCACACTGTCCGGCCAATTTTTGCGGATTTAAAGAAAGTTGTTGGTATCTGGCCGCCGATGTGCTGACCGACCTAAAATCTGTAAGCCATGTGGAACAACATAGCTCTCTTCCGCATGATCCTATTCCACCCAAACGTTGGGCTTCTTGGCGGTATCCTATCTGGCGCATCTCTATACGGATACCGAAGGCCTTTGCCATGTCCTTTATGAGCTGTCTAAAATCTACGCGTTCCTCTGCGGTGTAATAAAAAGTTGCCTTTGATCCGTCACCCTGAAATTCCACGTCGGAAATCTTCATTTGCAATTTTAGGATAATCGCTATTTCCCGGGCGCGCTTTTTTATTTCTTCTTCTCTATCCCTACATTTCTGCCAAACATCTATATCTCTTTGAGAAGCTTTTCTGTAAATTCTTGGATAGCTATCTGACTTGAAATCTTCCTTTTTCCGTTTCATTTGAACCCGTACGAGTTCCCCCACTAAGGTCACCATGCCAATATCATGCCCGGATTGAGCCTCTGTGGCCACTATATCGCCAATAGAAAGTGATAGATTTTCAGCATTTCTGAAAAATTCCTTTCTGCTATTCTTAAATCTGACCTCTACAAATTCAAAAGGCTTCTCCCCGTTGGGAAGCGCCATATTAGAAAGCCAATCGAAAACTGTTAATTTATTGCAACCATCTGTACCGCAAGTACCGTTATTCTTGCATCCCTTTGGTTGTCCATCCTTGCCGGTAGAACAACTACTACAACCCATATTTTATATATTGATTTGATAAAATCCGCTAGATTTTACCAAAAAAGGTTCATAAAAACTTAAAAGTAAAGATACTATTTTTTTAGCGCGATATAAAGCGAAGTTGGCAGTAACAATATTATCCAAGTGCTAAAATTTCTAGTCCAAGAGTCAAACTAAGGGTTTTAAGTTTCAATCATTTTATTAGAATGATACCTAGTTTCCCCATTAACAGACCATCAACAGGATAAAACAGTTTACTTCTTAAACTTCAAAACTTCCGAACGTCCCTTTTTAAAAATCTTATTGCTTACCGTTATCCCTTTTCGTAACGCCTTTTGCTCCTCATAGGGTAGTTCATGAATTTCCTTGCAGGCATCCGAACAACAATTATTCATTTTCTGCGCACAGGATTCACATTGTATGAACAGCAAGTGGCAGGCTTCATTTGCACAGTTTACATGTTCATCACATGGTTGGCCGCACTGATGGCATTGGGCAACAACATCCTCCGTTATCCGCTCGCCCCTCCTATGGTCAAAAACAAAGTTCTTGCCCATAAATTTATTCTCCAGTTGTTTCTTTTCTACCTGTCTCGCATATTCTATGATTCCTCCCTCCAACTGATAAACTTGCTTAAACCCTTTGTGTTTATAGTAGGCGCTGGCTTTCTCACATCTAATACCGCCAGTACAGTACATAACCAATTTTTTATCCTCTTTATGGTCTGTCAAGTCCTTTTCAATTATATCCAAAGAATCTCGGAACGTATCAACATCCGGCGTTATCGCGTTTTTAAAATGTCCTATTTCACTTTCGTAATGATTTCGCATATCCACCAATAGGGTATCAGGATCATCGATCAGCTCATTAAACCGTTCAGCATCTACATGAATTCCTTTATTGGTAACATCAAAACTATCGTCGTTCAAACCATCGGCAACAATTTTGTTCCTAATTTTCACCTTCAATTTTAAAAAAGATTTATTGTCTTGTTCTATGGCAATGTTCAGCCGAACGTTTTCCAAAAAGGAAATGCTGTCCAAATGTGCTTTAAAGGCCTTAAAATTATCCGCAGGAACGGAAAGTTGAGCATTAATGCCTTCGTGGGCGACATAAATACGGCCTAGGACATCCAGCTCGTTCCATCGTATAAATAGATGATTTCTAAAGATCTGTGTATTGCCAATGTGTGCATACTGGTAGAAAGAGATCGTAAGGCGTTCTTTTCCCGCTTCTTCTATTAGGGCAGCTCTTTCCTTTGCACTTAAGGTATTGTACAGTTGCATGCTATACTAATATTTAAGTTTAAGAATATTTTAGGGTGCAAAAATAGTAAAATCCCTATTGATTGTGGAAACAGCTAAAATTTCGAGCGCCAATATCAAATTACGTCGTCAGTTTTTATCGATATGTTTTCAGAAAAAAAGAGCCTTGACAAGTCAAGACTCTTTAATTGGCTATTCCATTTTTTCTTCTTCATAGCATTCTTTGAGAATACTCCAAAAGGAAATAGCCATCACTGCCTGTTGCCACTAAAAACAACAGATTATAACACATTAACCAACCTTCTATTTTTTACTAGATGCCAATTATTAAAAAGGGTTGCGTAATGCGATTCATTATTCTTCTTTTCCAAAAAGAAATATTAATTTAGCGTTCCACAAAAATTTCGGAAAGAAGCACAAAATCAAATTCAATTCGAAAGAAATTATTAAAACAAAATAACACATGAGTTCGGAAAAAGAAGCAAAATTAAAGGCCCTTAAACTTACGTTGGATAAAATGGACAAGACCTATGGTAAAGGTGCTGTCATGAAAATGGGTGATAGCGTAGTTGCGGATGTTGAGGTGATTCCTTCAGGTTCTTTGGGACTTGATATTGCTTTAGGAGTTGGTGGGTATCCAAGAGGTAGGGTTATAGAGATTTATGGACCGGAATCTTCCGGTAAGACCACTTTGACACTACATGCCATTGCCGAAGCTCAAAAAAATGGAGGTATTGCAGCTTTCATTGATGCTGAACATGCGTTTGACCGGTTCTATGCTGAAAAATTGGGCGTGGATATTGACAATCTTATTATTTCGCAACCGGATAACGGGGAGCAAGGTCTGGAAATTGCAGATAATCTTATCCGATCTGGTGCCATAGACATAGTGGTAATCGATTCTGTTGCAGCCCTTACGCCAAAAAGCGAGATTGAAGGGGAAATGGGCGACTCCAAAATGGGGCTACATGCACGTTTGATGTCACAGGCATTGAGAAAACTTACCGGATCTATTAGTAAAACACATTGTACGGTCATTTTTATTAACCAGTTAAGGGAGAAAATTGGGGTGATGTTCGGAAATCCTGAAACGACAACAGGTGGTAACGCACTTAAATTTTACGCCTCTGTACGGTTGGATATCAGAAGGTCTACCCAAATTAAGGATACGGATGGTAACGTGCAAGGAAACAAGACCCGTGTTAAAGTAGTAAAGAATAAAGTGGCTCCACCTTTCCGTACCACGGAATTTGATATTATGTATGGCGGTGGTATTTCCAAAGTGGGCGAGATTATCGATTTAGGTGTCGAATATGAAATTGTGAAGAAAAGTGGTTCTTGGTTCAGTTACGGCGATACCAAGCTTGGACAGGGAAGGGATGCGGTAAAAGCATTGCTTCTTGATAATCCTGAACTTTTTGAAGAACTGGAAGGAAAGATAAGAGAGGCCATTAAAGCACTTCATCCATAAAAATAGAAGTATTTCTCTTTTTTAAGGCTTTACGCAACCTTTCAACTTTCTTTGCATCTATGGTATAAAAAGAATTGTTATGAAGGGGAAAGTTTTTGTTTTCTTATTTGCCAGTTTGGCATTGATTTTTAGTGGTTGTTCATTGGATGATGATGAGCCTAATTTCCATTTTACCGCTTTGCGGATTACCAGTGCGGATTTACCGGAATCCTTTACGTTTAATCAGACGTACAGAATAGATGTTACGTTTGAGTTGCCCGATGGCTGTACCGCATACGAAGGTTTTGATGTGACCCAGGAGGATACCACCGTTAGAAACGTTGTTGCTATCGGAACCGTTAGAACGGACGAGGACATTGCCTGTACCCAAGCGATAGTCGAGCGGGAGGCGTTCTTCAATTTTAGCGTTATATATAACGAACCCTACACTTTTAAATTTTTTCAGGGAGAAGACAGTGACGGAGAACCTCAATTTCTAGAGGTTGTGGTTCCTGTTGAATAAATTACTTAAATATTTTAACCAACCCGTTTGAGTGAAGAAGAACTCATAGATAATTGCCAAAAGGGCAATAGAAAAGCACAAGAACAACTGTATAGAAACTATGCGGCGGTTCTTTATGGGGTTTGTTTAAAATATTCCCGTAACAAAACGGAGGCGGAGGACAATCTACATGATAGTTTTATGACCATTTATGAAAAAATAGGTCAATATAAATCAAAAGGATCCTTTGAAGGGTGGTTGAAGCGCGTTACCATAAATACCGTTTTACAAAAATATAGGAAAGAGGAGCCTTTAAGCCTTGTGCATGAAAATACCGAAGAGGAGGTTACCGTAGATTCCGTTTATAGTGATATCTCATTGCAGACATTATTGGAATATGTAAGGGAATTGCCCAATAAATATAGGGCCACATTTAATTTGTACGTTTTGGATGGTTACACGCACAAGGAAATAGGGGAATTATTAGGTACCTCCATAGGAACATCAAAATCCAATCTTGCGCGTGCAAGATCAATATTGAAGGAAAAAATAGAAACAAAAATGTCCCAGTCCATTATCGGAATGATTTTGGTCTTAGTGGGAAGCTATTTGTGATTTAAATATCATGAATAAAATAGTAATAAGATGGATAAAAAGAATTTAGACGAACTGTTTCAAAAGAAATTTTTGGATTTCAAGGAAATGCCGGACGAGAAAGTCTGGAATTCCATTGAGGCATCGTTGGACAAAAAGAAAAAGAACAGATTGGTTCCTTTATGGTGGAAACTAGGAGGTATTGCAGCTGCGTTGTTGATAGGGCTTATCCTTTTCAACCCGTTCGGTACTTCTGACATTCCCACGGAGGAAACAATAACCAATATGGAGCAAAAAAGTGATGAAATTGATGCTACAAAGGATAAACAGGTAGAGGAAGTCGTTCCCAAAAAAGTTGAGCAAAACGATATAAAAATAGCCGTTGAGGATCAAAAATCATTGGATGAAAATGAAAATACTGATGCATTGGTGAATTCCTCAGAACATGCCATAGAACAAAACGAAGCCAAGGCTAATCCAATTAAAAACAACTCTGGAATGGTTAATAAGAAGCCATCAATCAAGAACTTTAGCGTGGCTGAAACTGAAAATGATTCTAGGAAAAAAGAATCCATATCCAATCAACCTCAAATTACCATTGATGAAAATGAAGTTGATAAGACCGCTGTTGCCGAAACTGATGCCCGTCCCAACCAAGAGGTAATTAAAAAGTTAGAAGGGGAAAATTCAAGTAATTCTGCCATCAATAAAGAAGTTATTTCAAATAATAATGGCCAAGATATTAGTATTGCCATGGTAGATGAAGAAAAGCAAGCTGAGGAAGTATTGGAAGATTCCAAAGGAAAATCGATTTTTGAGGAAATTGAGGCGCAGGAAGAAGATGTAATTGCAGAAAATTCCACTAAAAAATGGTCTGCCGGACCTAGTATTGCTCCGGTTTATTTTAACGCTATAGGAGAAGGCTCTCCCGTGAATTCTATTTTTGTTCCCAATTCCAAATCCGGTGACATTAACCTTAGCTACGGCCTATCCGTTGCTTATGAGGTTAGCAAAAAGCTTAAAATTCGCTCGGGAATTCATAAGGTGGATTATGGCTACAATACAAATGATGTGGCCTTTTCCTCATCCTTAAGTTCCTCAACCAATGGAAAAATTACCAACATAAACTATACCTCCACGGCAGAAAATCTAGTGGTAACCAGTAAAAAAGGGAGCAGCGGGAATCTATCCGCCGCGAACAAATCCTTTGATTTTTCAAGCCAAAACCCGGAAAGGAATGGTGTTATGTCCCAGCAGCTAGGTTATTTGGAAGTTCCGTTGGAACTTAACTATGCGCTTATAGACAACAGATTTGGCGTTAACCTTATTGGTGGTGTTAGTTCCTTGTTTTTAATGGACAATTCTGTTGCGCTAACGTCCGGGGAATTGACTACGGAAATTGGAGAGGCCAATAACGTAAACAGCATGAATTTTAGTACGAATATTGGTTTGGGTGTCAATTATAAATTCTCACCTAAAGTACAACTCAACGTAGAACCTGTTTTTAAATATCAGTTGAATACATTTTCTGAAACTTCTGGCGATTTTAGACCGTATTCGATTGGCATATATAGCGGCCTCAGTTTTAAATTTTAACGCTCGTAAGTTGATTTAGGATGACTGTGCGAACTTCCTCACGAAGGGTCAGTTTGTCCTCTTCTGCCAATATTCCTGTTTCAAAAAATTCATGCACTCGTGCATGGCATTTTCCGGGACCACCTTTAAAGAAGGTAAAGGGAAAGCGCTTTTTATTGTCATAAAAGGTCATTGGAACTATGGGTATTTTATGTGCAATGGCCATTTTGAAAGCCCCATCCTTGAAAGCATCCAAAATAATGTCCTCTTCAGGTACACCACCTTCGGGAAATATGCATATGCTCAACCCTTGCCGCAGTCTTTTCTGGGCCCTTCTATAAACCCCGGTCCTACTTTGGGTATCATCTCGGTCCACCATAATACATACTCGTTTGTAAAAAAATCCAAAAACTGGAATCTTTACCAACTCCTTTTTCCCAACAAAAACAAAAGGATTTTTGCTTACGTATAGCATCAGCATAATATCCAACATACTCGTATGGTTGGCAACCAACATATAGCTTTTATTCTTTTTCATCTTTTGCTCGAATACCACATGAGGAAAACAGGCCATCCCGTAAAGAATGGGTTTGGCCCAAAGATTGCGCGCCATCCAGAAAAACTTCGGGTACCATTTTTCCTTGGATGCGAAAATCAATAGTAACGGAAAGAAGATAAAAATGGGAACCGCCACCAAAATATAAAACCAAATACGATACAACGCCTGAAAAGGGCGCTTTACTAGGTCTAGCATGAATCAAAAATAGGAATTTGCCCCCATTATTTCGGATTTGTTTTACCTTTGCCTCCTTATATAAGCAACCAAATGGCAAGAATTTTAACGGGAATACAAAGTACGGGCACACCTCACTTGGGCAATATTCTTGGGGCAATCATCCCAGCAATACGTATGGCGCAGGATCCAAAAAATGAATCGTTCCTTTTTATTGCGGATATGCATTCGCTGACCCAAATTAAAAATGGTGATGAACTCCGGAACAATACCTATGCAACAGCGGCGACATGGCTAGCATTTGGTTTGGATATTGAAAAAACCGTTTTTTATAGACAAAGCGATGTGCCCCAGGTTACCGAGTTGGCCTGGTACCTCAGCTGTTTCTTCCCGTATCAGCGGCTAACACTGGCGCATTCATTCAAGGATAAAAGCGACCGTTTGGAAGATGTGAATGCAGGGCTTTTTACCTATCCCATGTTGATGGCGGCGGATATTCTTCTTTACGATGCGAATATAGTTCCAGTGGGCAAAGATCAGTTACAGCATTTGGAGATGACCCGTGATGTTGCATCACGCTTTCATGCCCAATTGGGGGACACCTTTGTTCTACCCAAAGCCAAAGTACAGGAAGAAACCATGTATGTTCCGGGCACTGACGGTGAGAAAATGAGCAAGAGCAAGGGAAACCTCATCAATCTTTTTCAAACGGATAAGCAATTACGAAAGCAGCTGATGGGCATTCAAACAGATAGTACGCCAATGGAAGACCCCAAGGACCCGACTACCGATAACGTTTTTGCACTATATAAACTACTCGCTACCGTTCCCGAAATTGAGGACATGACCGCCAACTATTTGGCAGGTAATTACGGCTATGGCCATGCAAAACAGGCACTTTACGAAGTGGTTTTAAACAAATTTGAAAGACCCCGTGAAAAGTTTGAGTATTATATGAACAACCTTAAAGAGGTGGACGAAGCCCTGGCCATTGGCGCGGAAAAAGCTAAAAAAGTAGCGGATGGGGTTTTGGAACGTGTACGCGGAAAGTTGGGGTATTAAAAAACCTCCCCTAGCCTACTCCGAAGTAGGGGAATTAGTTTCTTGCTTTCTATAAGAGTTCTAAAAAGGAATTTTTGTCATTCTGAGCTATGCGAAGAATCTTGATAAGGAAACAAGTCCTCCAAAAAATTCATTTTGGGATTAATCGTTTTAATTAATTCCATTTTTTTTAATCTCGTCCATCCTTTAATCTCTTTTTCCCGGGCGATAGCTTCCTGAACCCAGGTATATCTCTCATAGTACAAAAGATGTCTGCAGTTATACCGTGCAGTAAAACTTTTCTTGTTTTCACGAATACCTTCCCTATGCTCAAATAAACGCCGCGCCAAGTAATTGGTAACCCCGGTATATAATACACCTTTACTTTTATTGGTTAAAATATATACATAGTAGTTATGCCAACCTTCCTTTTGCATGCCTTCAAATTACGAAAGATTCTTCACTACGCTCAGAATGACAAGAAGAGCTAAAGCCATTTGTTGAATACATGACACCCAAAAGAATATTCATGTCAAAAAAGGTGCTTTTTACCATAACAAACTCAATGGTCGGTTTTTCAACCCATAGACCAGTAAAACAATCGCCTGACCTAAGTCTTAAAAAAGTAAAAACCCGATGAAATACACTTTAGGGTAATTTTTAAAGTACTTTAAAAAGTTTTACCAACCATCCAGTCTGTAAAATCCTAAATCGCTTCGAACAATTTTCCGGGTAAAGGACGTATCCTCCTTTCATAATAGACCTGAAAGTGGTTTTGGCTGCTGACAGGTAAAGAATGTGGCATATTACTTATTACAAAAGGTCCAAAAACGTTGCTAGATTAAAATTTTCTAAGTGTTTCCCAATTAATAAACGTTTTGCTTCGTAATTTAATAGCAAAACCAAAAGCCTAATGTTAAGAATGAATAAGCATTTCATATTATCACTTCTATGCTTTTTGGTATCATTGCGCATAGGGTTTGCCCAAACGGAAATTAATGGGAAAGTTGTAGACAGTGAAACAGGTGAACCTGTACCCTATTGCAATATATCTTTTGAGTCCTTAAAAGGGGGCACTTCTAGCAATGAGCTTGGTGAGTTCGTTATCGTTGTAGATTCTTTTCCCGTAAAATTGATTTTCTCACATATAATTTACGGACAGAAAGTTCAAGAAATCCCAAAAACGTCCGCTATAAAGGTTTCCCTTGAGCCCTTGACCATTACTCTGGATGAAGTAGTTGTCTCTTCCAAAATAGATCCATTTGCCGTGAAACTGGCAAAAAACGCAATTGAAAAGGCATATAATTCATTAACAGAAGATAATTATGGTCGTGCCTTTTACAGGCAAAAATCTAAAAATGGCGACTCTTATTCTGAATTCTCAGAAATCTTCTATGACATACGTTACAACAACACCGGTATAAATGACTGGAATATTAGCGAAGGCAGGTATGCTTTAAATGAAGAAGCGGTGCGCAATAAAAATTATACTTCCTTTTCAAGAATTCTTAAACCGTTACAGCCAAATACCAACGATTTGATTTTTCCGTTGCATCCAAATTTTGAGTTATATTATGTTCCACGGGTTATCAGTGTAATTGAATCCGGAAATTCGAAAATTGCGGTCGTACACTTTAGGCCTAAAACAGATATAAAAACTCCTGCTTTTGATGGGGAAGTTTATATCGATACAAAAACATATGACATTTTAAAGATAAAAGGTGAATTATCCAATGATGATTTAGTGTTCACAAAGCTTTCAACTAAAAAAAATAGTCGCTGGAAAAATTATATGATTTCCTATGAAATCACGTACAGGAGAGACAATCCCTCAAAATCATTATTGGATTACATAAAGGTAGACCAGTCGTTCGACTATTATGTGGACGATAGCTTTCAATTTAACGCTACAAGCACATCCAATTTAATATTTTATGAGCATTATGTGCCTACTCCTGGGAAAAGGCTGGGCAATAGGCTTTCCAGAAGACAAAGTGATTGGGAAAAACTGGACGAAATCGGTTATAATGAGGAGTTCTGGGAAGAAAATCCCATTGTAAAAAGAACGCCTATCGAAAAAGAGGTGATTGATTCATTCGAAAAAGAAAATGCTTTCAATTCCATTTTTCTAAATAGTGCCGAGAACATAGCTTTGATGGCCTCTAACTTATCTGAAGACCTTTTTATAAAAGAACTTGAAACGAAAACAAACCTGTACAACAACTATAATCCTATTGAAAAAGTGTTTTTACATACGGATAAGGATTTGTTTTCTGCCGGAGAGACTATTTGGTACAGTCCTTATGTTGTCTTAGGGCCTTATAATCAACCATCCAGCGGCAGTAATGTAGTTCATGTAGACCTCATAGACCCTAATGGTGGGATTGTAATGTCCCAAACCCATGGTTTGCTCAATGGCATGGGATCTGGTTCCATGGAGATTCCTAAGAATCTTCCCACCGGGACTTATCAATTGAGATCTTATACCCAATGGATGCGAAATTTTGATACGGACTTCTTCTTCAAGAAAAACTTGAACATACTCAATCAAAACATTGAAGACAAAACTTCAACGGCAAAGGAAAATCCAATAGATTTACAGTTTTTCCCTGAAGGGGGGCATATGGTTGCCGATATTGCCAGTAGGGTTTCCTTCAAAGCTATTGGTAGCGACGGCCTTGCAAGAAAGGTAAAGGGACGGATACTGGATTCAAGAGGGACGCCTGTCGCAACCTTCAGCACTTTGGACCGAGGAGCGGGTTTCTTTCAATTTTCACCAAAAAAGAATGAGCTCTATGTGGCAATGTTGGATGACGGCACCCAATATCCGCTACCTAAAGTTCTTGAAAATGGTTATACCATCACGGTAAATAATCTAAATGAAAAAAGTATTAAGGTGGTGGTACAAGCTAATAAGCTTTTGCGCCAAAAACCCTTTTATATTGTCGGGAACATGCGCCAAAAGAAGTATTATCAAGGTAAATTTGAATTTGGAACAGACCCTATCTTTACCTTTGAAATACCGAAAACACAAATGCCAAGCGGCATATTGACTTTGACACTTTTTGATTCGGACAAAAAACCCTGGTGTGAACGGCCGGTATTTGTCAACAATCAAGAAGAACTCGTAATTGGCACCAAAATGAGTACGACGAAACTTGTTAAAAGAGGTAAAATAGTGCTAGACATCAATGTGACTGATACAGAGGGAAGACCTATTTCTACAAATCTTTCAATGGCGGTGACGGATACGGATCAGGTAGAAAAAAACCAAAGTTCAGGGACTATTTTGACCCAGCTTTTACTGGAGTCGGAAATTAAGGGTTATATACCAAATCCCGGATTGCTTTTGATAGATCAAGAATGGGCCACCCTACAAAAATTGGACCTAGTTATGCTCACCCATGCGTGGAGAAAGTATACATGGCCAGAGCTCTGGAAAGAGCAGATTGGCGAAAACGAATTTGATTTTGCCAAAGGGCTTCCAATTTCCGGTAAAGCAACGGGTTCCAACAAACGACCGTTGCCCAATTCCAAACTTAATATCATTGCAAAATCTGGGGGCCAAATGGGAATGTTCTCCACCCGCACCAACCTCGATGGAACATTTTCGATACCAAATTTTAATTTCAGTGGCCCTACCGATTTGGTTTTCAACGCTTTTGATATAGATGATAAACCTTTAGATGTAAACATAACATTACAGCCCAATAAGATTGATTTTCCCCCCGTCCAATATAAGCGTTGGATTGCAGAGCCGACAGAAGAAATCGAAGGTTATAATATTCACTCGGAAGCACGAAGTAGAATGGATGCTATATATGAGAAAATGAAGGTTACCGAACTCGATGAAGTGGTCGTTACCGAAAAGAAGCAAGAAAAGAATAGAAATCAAACTCCCTCTGTTTACGGTCAAATTCCAGATGCCACGCTGTATACAGAAGATCACATCGCGATGCAGACCATACCACAGTTAATTAGCCTTTTTGCAGGAGTAAGGGTCATAGGCAATTCCGTTAGTATTCGTGGAGGAGGGCCACCTTTGTTTGTAATTGACGGTGTCCCCATCTATAATGAGGGTACTAATATAATGCTGAATTTACCTGCTGAGAATGGAGAGTCGCTAGTTGCCCCTAATGTTGGTGAGAACGGGCTGCCCATGAGTATACCATCTGAAATAGCGAACATGAATACTTTTGCGGTGGAAAGGGTCGAAATCCTAAAAGGCCCGTCTGCGGCCATATTTGGTGCAAGAGGCGGTAATGGAGTTGTTCTTATTTATACCAAAACAGGTGGGGGAGAAGCATACGACCCTACAATTTCTCCCGATTTCACCATTACTGGACATTCGGCGGAAAAAGAATTTTATTCCCCAAAATACGACGTTAAAAAAGATGATCATGCCACACCGGATTATCGTGCTACCATTTATTGGAACCCAGACATAATAACCGATGAAAATGGAAGGGCACAAGTTGAGTTTTTCAATTCCGATATAGCGAAACAGATACAAGTGGATTTACAGGGCCTTTCCCCCAATGGTACGCCTGGAGTACTTTTAAAGACATTTGGGAGCAAGTAGCGGTATTCAACTATTTTAATTTTACCAAAACAGGAAAAAGACCATCGAGTCGGTTTTGTACAGCTCCTCTTTACCTCACATTACTTTAAGTTTAGATTTTGGGTTACCCTCTATCGATGAACTACTAAAATCCACATCTTTTGGAATGACTGCCTAGAAAAACAAACTACCCGGTCTCTAAAATCCTAAATCGCTTCGAACAATTTTCCCGGCAAAGGGCGTATTACCCCCTTCATTTCCATACCCAAAAGTGTTGAAGAAGCTTGGTAAATCGGGATTTTGCAACTCAGTGCAATACTGTCCAACAGCTGCTTTCCATCCTTTTGCAAGTAACTATAGATTGCTTGTTCTGTGGTGTCCAAATCGACAAATAGTTGCTTTTGTACCAACGGAATTTCCTTTTCTACAATTTCCCAGTCCAATAAATAAATCAAGTCGGCAGCGGAGGTCAGCATATGGGCCTTTTGTTGTTTTATCAAATTATTGCAGCCTATACTGTACTTGTCCGTACTACGCCCGGGCACTGCAAAAACGTCCCGATTATAGCTATTGGCGATATCCGCGGTAACGAGACTACCTCCTTTTTCAGCAGATTCTATCACTATAGTAGCTTCGGCCATTCCCGCTATAATTCGGTTACGTTTTAGAAAATTCTCTCGCTCCGGGCTACTGCTGCTCCAAAACTCCGTAAAGAAACCACCATTCTTTAAAACACCGGATTGATATTTCGCATGCACCTTTGGGTATATCTGATTCAGACCGTGTGCCAAACACCCAATGGTCTGTAATCCGTGCTTAATGGCCTCCTTTTGAACGCATATATCTACGCCATAGGCAAAACCACTTACAATAATGGGGTTTAAAGGGGCCAAATCGGCAATAAATTCTTCGCAGAAGCCCATTCCGTAGCTGGTAATGTTTCTGGTACCTACGACACTGATGATTTTTCTGTTTTCTAAATCGATATTTCCCTTTTTGAAAAGAAGGATTGGGCCATCAATACAGTGTTTTAAATAATTAGGATAGTCTGGATCAAGAAAGTAACTCCATTCAATATCATTATCAGTAATAAATCGACATTCCAACGCTGCAGCTTCCAAATGTTCCTTGTCGAATATATGCTTGATGGTTTGTGTACCTATTCCATCAATTTTCAATAGCTGATGCCTTTTGTCCTCAAAAACTGCCGATGGACTGCCACAATGTGAAATCAATTTTTTTGCAATAACATCCCCAATATTTGGAACATGTTGCAACCTTAAAATTGCAAGGAGTTCATCTTTAGAGCGTTGAGAATTGGCCATGGTTATCCACAAAATACGGTGGCTACAATGTTAATAAAAAGTTATGGCATTCGTTTTTAAGCCCCTGATTTTTTTTAATATTTGCCTATAATGGTAGTAGAACACTATATATCCGATTTGCTTTATCGTTACAATTGCGTGGTGGTACCCAATTTTGGTGCTTTTCTGACCCAAAGATTATCCGCCCGTATCAACGATACCACCAACACCTTTTTTGCCCCAAGCAAATCAATCGCCTTTAACGAACAACTGACCACCAATGACGGACTTTTAGTTTCCTACATTGCAGAAACCGAAAAGGATTCATTTGAGAACATTCTTGCCAAAATTCAAAAAGTGGCAAAGGAATGGAAGGACAGATTAGATGGAGGGGATAAATTGAGCCTACCGAACATTGGACTTCTTTGGAAAAATTTTGAAGGGAAAATACAGTTTCAGCCGTCTCAGGAAGTAAATTACCTCACCTCTTCGTTTGGAATGTCTTCCTTTAACTCTATTCCCGTTACAAGGGAAGTTCTTAAAGAAGAAGTTGTTGCATTGGAGGAAAAAATACCGTTCATTATAAGCCTGGAACGTAGAGAGAAAAGCAATTTTAGACCTTACTTAAAATATGCTGCCATTTTTCTACTGGCACTTTCAACAGGTCTAACCGGATATCGTTTTTACGAGGAGGGCATCCTTAAGAACCGGGTGGCACGGCAAGATGCTCAACAACAGGTAACCAAACAGATTCAGGAAGCCACTTTTTTTGATACCGCACCATTGGAATTACCCACTGTAAATGTAAATGCCGTTTCTTCCGTTAAAACCCCAATTCGCGGTGCCGGTATACACCATATAGTTGCGGGAGCTTTTCGGGTTAGGTCAAATGCCGACCGAAAAATAGAATCGCTAAAGAAATTAGGTTATAATGCCGCTTATTTTGGTACGAATGCATACGGATTGCACGTAGTAACCTACGATAGGCATACTAATGCAGAGGATGCCTTAAAAGCGCTTAGAGAGATTAAGCGTACCCAATCCTCCGATGCATGGCTACTTTCCGAGAAATAAGTCCGTTTCTTCTTTAAACCAAAATTCTTGCCCGTATCTTTGTCCAAAATTAGTTGAGATGGAAGCAAAAGTACCTTCAGACTCTAGGACAACGATGACCGACCTGGTACTCCCTAGTGAGACCAATGCGCTACAAAACCTATTTGGTGGAGAGCTTTTGGCCCGGATGGATAGGGCGGCGAGCATTGCCGCGGGGAGACATAGTAGAAGAATTACCGTGACTGCATCCGTAAACCATGTAGCTTTTAACCAGTCCATTCCTTTGGGAAGTGTGGTTACGGTGGAAGCAGCGGTTTCCAGAGCATACAATACTTCTATGGAAGTCTATATTGATGTTTGGATCGAGGATCGCTATAGTGGAAAACGTTCAAAAGCCAACGAGGCCATTTATACTTTTGTTGCAGTGGATGAAACGGGAAAACCTACGGAAGTGCCTCAGTTAAAACCTGAAACCAAACTAGAACAGGAACGTTATGATGGTGCTTTAAGGAGAAAACAATTGAGCTTGGTATTAGCTGGTAAACTAAAACCCAATGACGCTACAGAACTAAAAGCATTGTTTACAGTTCACTAGGGATTTTCTATCGATTTTAAAATCATTCAGCCAAGAATGGGTAATAGCACTCTTGCTGTTTTCTAGAAATCAACATGATTCGGATCAGGACCGGTGCGCTCACCCCTATCCAAACTATCCAAATAGGCTACATCCTCTTGGGCAAGTTCAAAATCAAAGATATCCGCATTGGATTCAATACGATTTTTATGAACGGATTTTGGAATGGTCACCACCCCTTTCTGCAAATTCCAACGTAAAATTATTTGGGCAGCTGACTTACCGTATTTTTCAGTAAGCTTATTGCAAAAATCCAAATTAAACAATTTGCCCTGCATAAAGGGCGACCAAGCTTCATACTGAATGGTGTTTTTTGAACAGAAATCGATTAAATCCTGTTGCACGAGATAGGGATGAAACTCCATTTGGTTTACCATGGGAACTATGCTGCAGTCATCCAATACATCTTCCAAATGGTGTTGAAGAAAGTTACTGACACCGATGGCCCTTACCTTTTTCTGCTCATACAGGTATTCTAAAGCTTTCCAGGTTTCCTTATATTTTCCTTTTACGGGCCAGTGAACTAAAAAAAGATCTAAATACTCCAGTCGAAGACGTCTTAGGCTGTCTTCAAATGACTTTACGGTGTTGTTAAATCCTTGGTCCGAATTCCATACCTTGGTGACTACAAAAATATCCGCTCTGACAACCGAACTTTCCTTGATACCTTTTCCCACCCCTTCCTCATTTTTATAAAATGAGGCGGTGTCAATGTGCCGGTATCCTTTTTCCAAGGCATATTTTACGGATGCTATTACCTCTTCATCATTATCCGCTTGATAGGTCCCCAATCCCAGGTAAGGCATTTTTACCCCGTTGTGCAACGTAAAACTCCCTTGAATATCACTTATTACATTGTTCTTTTTCATTTTTACTATACTTAAAGTTGGTATACCCACTCTTCAGGGTTAAGTCTGGCGGTATCTTGATACAAATAGAACTTTAAACGCGTCTGTCCGTTAGACCGATTGGTATAAATTTGTCCCAATTCCTCCTTAATACTTACTCTATCCCCTTTTTTTACGTATAACTCTGACAGATTATAATACGTACTGATAAAGTTACCATGTTTGATCTGTACTCCCTTATTACCGCCCGGAACCGCTAAAATGGCAATTACCTCTCCTTCAAAAATAGCCCTTGCCTTTGCACCCTCGTCCGTTGTGATTATGACTCCGTTGCTTTGATGCTTTATGCCTGGATAGACGGCATCACTGTAAATACCAAAACCCTGACTTTTTATGCCCTTCTCTACTGGCCAAATAAGTTTACCCTTATTTGACGAAAAATTGTTGGCTACAATGGTCGCCTCAGGCGTTAACACAAACTTGCTGGAGCTTTTAGCGGAAGGAGTTTTCCCCGTGGCTCTATTAGAAGCTGCAATAGCGTCCCGTATCAGTTTTTCTATTTGCTGGTCAATTTTTCTGGCCTCTTTTTTCTTCTCCTCAATGGCACTTGCATATTTGCTTTCATTCTTACGTATGGTTCCCAAAAGCGTTTTTTGCGCCTGTATTTCCGCAAACAGCTCGTCCTTCGCCTTTCGGTTCTGCCTTAACAAAACCTCCTTTACCTTTCGCTCTTCGTTAAGGTCGCTGTTCAAGCGGCTTAACTCCTCTGTTTTCTCCAAGATCTGATTCCCCTGCTCTTTTCTATAATCCGTATACTGTTTCATATACTGAAGTCTCTTAAACGCTTGGTAGAAACTTTCTGATGATAGGAGAAACATTAATCTGTTCTGTTTGGATTTATTTTGATAGGACTTCTGAATCATCTTGGCATATTCTTCCTTTATCTGAGCCAATTCGTCCCTTAACTTGCCAATATTTCTAATATTGGTATTGATCTGCCTGTTCAGTAAATTGGATTGCTGATTGGTGACGCGAATCAATTGTTGACGAACGGTGATTTTCTTGTCCAGCGCTTCCATTTGATCCAATACGTTTCCTTTCTCTTTTTTTTCGGCAAATAAAAGTCTATTTATGTCCCTAATCTCATTTTGCAACTGCTCCCTCTTTTGTTCAAGCGCCTTTTGTTCTTCTGTCTGGCCATAAAAAAGCTGTACCATAAAGGTAAGAACGAAAAATAGCAAGAACTTTTTCAAAGTATTAGCGTTCATCTTTACTAAGGACTATTTCTTTAAAACCGTTTGGTATTTTATAGGGAAAACTCATGGTTTTGTTAAGTTCAAGATTTCTATACTCCAGCGCAATAGTATTTTCAGTATCCTCTTGAACTGCCAAAACCCTTATTTCATTTGGTAATACCCGCTTATCCAAAAGTTGATAATTGCTGTACCGTATTTCTAATAGACGCTTCTTTAGAGGCTGTGATAGCTGCTGTAAAGCCATCTTAAAATTTTTAGGTTCAATTTGAAAAAGTGTTTTGTATAATACTCCAGCATTTTTAGGCGTAAGTCGGTAATTATCCTCCATAATGGAGATTGTATATTTTTCATCCCTTAAATCGACAATAGCTTGCCCCAATAAAAGATTCTGAAGTATACTGAAATCAACATCTGTACCCAATAGTTCACTTAAATATGAAAAATCTCCGTCGAAATATTCATTTTCTAATTTGTTATAAAATGAAACGCGATCTGGTGTAATGTACGCCTTTACTATGCCTAATGGAGCGCTCATCCAGATGGCCTTGTCCTTTTCCATCCTAAGGCTTACGGTAAAACTTTGGGAATCTTCACCATCCGAGTAGTCTATCTTGATTTTTCCGCTTAGGGTCTTAAAATCGGTCTCTTGCTGATAATGTGATTTTATTACCGCTTTTGATGAGAGTCTACTGTCTACTGTACCATCCGAAATAACTTTTGCACTTTTACAAGAAAAAATCAATAGCGCTATAATGCTGTATAAAAATGGGATTACAAATCTGGACAGGTTAACTTTTATCATCTAAAATCCGGGTTTAATTTTACTAAGGTACATATTAGCTTTTGACGGATTATCCGTTGCATTGTAGGCTTCTGAAAGTTCCTTATATATTTTGTTGGCCAAAGGAACGTCATTGATGAGATAGTCCAAGGCAGTTTCCAACATCTCAATAGCTCCCTCATAATCTTCGGTTTTTTTTAAGGCATATCCATAAGCATAATAAAAATAGGGCTGGGATGGATAATTTTCCATTGCTTCTTCCGAAACCTGCAACAATGTTGCCGTTTCATTCTTCATCATCAAACTGTTGATGCTACTTTTAAGCTGTTCCATATTGCCCGTCTCGGTATTATCACCTGAATCTGTATTATCAGTGATTGAGCGGTTTTCCTTTGCCTCTTCTTTTTTTGAAATGGAATCCGTTATTTTTTGTTCCAAATGTTTAACCGCAGCCTCATTTCCCAAACCTTTTATGGTCTTTAGGGCTTCCTCCAATTTTCCATCCTTAAAATAAATAGTTGCCAAATTTTTCTGTAAAACTTCATTGTTCCATGGTATGTTTCCTTTAAAATTGTCCGTTGGGGCTCCTTGGCTGGACGTGGTTGTGATAAGGGTGTTCAAGTACCAGTAATTTTCCGGGTCGGCGGAAACTGCTTCAACCGCATATTCTTGGGACTGAATATATTTTTTGTCCAAATAGTAGGTTTTGGCAAGTTCATGGGAAACTACAATATTATCAGGTTCCATTCTTTTACACTCTAAAAGGGCATTGATGGCCTTATCATAATTCTGGATTCCCTTCTGTTTTAGCCCTTCAAAGAAATTCTCTTGAAACGCATCGGAATAGTCTTCCAGAAAAACCTCGGCACTTTCCTCTACACGGATTTCATCTTCCTCTTGACCATGGTTCTGATAGGGCATCAGTATCGCACCCATTAAACATACCAAGTAAAAAGACTTTCCCTTCATAATCAATACCAATAAATCTATTTCACCCCTGTACTACCAAAGCCGCCCTCACCTCTAATGGTCTCGCTAAGTGTTTCTACCTGCTCCCACTCCGCACGCTCGTGCTTTGCAATGACCATTTGCGCTATACGTTCACCATTTTCAATCGTAAACGGTTCGTTGGAAAGGTTGACCAAGATTACGCCAATTTCTCCCCTGTAATCCGCATCAATCGTGCCAGGAGCGTTCAATACGGTTATTCCCTTTTTAGCTGCCAAACCGCTCCTTGGGCGTATTTGGGCTTCGGTACCAATTGGTAATTCGATGAACAAACCCGTTTTGATTATGGTGCGTTCCAAAGGTGCCAGCGCAATTGGTTCGGTAATATTCGCTCTCAAATCCATTCCTGCAGATGCCTCCGTCTCATAGTGCGGTAAATCGTGAGAAGATTTGTTTATAATCCTAATGTTCATTTATTTGTAATTATCTTTTTAAGATTGTCTATTTCCAACTTGTATGTTAATCCCAAGAAAATAGCTAGTAATATCGTGCCGACTATTAAATTTCTATCAAAAATATAAAATGACAGGATTGAAAAAAGAATGGATACTCCTAAATAAAAACCAATTTTTCTAAAATTATAGGGAATTGGATAATACATCCTGCCAAAATAGAAAGAAAGTACCATCATAGTGCCATAGGCCACTAAGGTGGCAACCGCGGAAGCGACATAACTGAAATATTGTATTAGAGCCAAGTTGATTATGATGGTCAACACCGCTCCGATCATAGATATATAGGCCCCGAATTTCGTTCGATCAGTCACTTTATACCAAACGGAAAGGTTATGATAAATACCAAGGAAGAAACTTGCCAACAGAATAACAGGGACTACTGGCATGGCGTCCCAATAGGCTTCGTCCCTAACGAAAATTTCCTTCAAAATGTCCGAAAAAACGACTACCGCTAAAAGAATGAGGCTGCCCAGAACCACAAAGTAATTGGTTATCTGTGCATAGGCCTTTTGTGGGTTCTTTGTCTCCGAATGACTGAAGAAAAAAGGTTCTATCCCCATTCGAAAAGCGGTGGCGAAAAGTGTCATAAAGACAGCCAGTTTTATACATGCGCCATATTTGCCCACCTCTTCACTAGCAATATTTGCAGGTAGCAGGCGCTCCAATAAAATTTTGTCAAGCACCTCATTAATAGTGAAGGCTATACCGGCTACCATAACGGGCATAGCATACTTTATCATTCTCTTCCATAGTGATAAATCGAAAACGTAGGGTTTTCTCAGATATACCTTTAACATTAGAAGTAAAGTGATACCACTGGCAATCAGATTAGAAATTAAAATATAGGAAATTTCAAAGTCCGGTTTGTAGATGGCCCCAAATAAGCCCTCACCATGATTTGCTGCCAATTTTGGTAAAAGTAGCAGAAAGAAAACATTTAAACCAAGATTAATCACTACGTTCAAAATCTTGATTATAGCATATCGTCCTGGTTTTTCATTAGCCCTTAGCCACGCAAATGGAATTATTACCAAAGCATCCAACGCTAAAATGCCTATTACATAACCCATGAATCTAGGCTCAATAAACAACTGTTCCGCTATAGTGGTTTTGAAAGAATATCCAACTAAAGAAAAAATGAGTGTTGACCCTAGAATGGATAACAAGGAGGTGGTAACAACACTTTTGCGGTTTTCACTTTCCTTATAAAACCTGAAGAAAGCGGTTTCCATACCATATGCGAGAAACACATTGAAAATAGCAAAATAGGCAAAAATAACTATGACTTGTCCATAAGACCCTGGAGCCATTACCCCTGTATACAGAGGTACCATTATCACGTTAAGCATTCTTGGCAGTACCGTTGCCAGACCATAAATAGCCGTTTGCTTAAATAGTTTTTTTAACGGATTCAATCACCTTGGATTAGACTCCAAAAGTACCTAATTAACGTGGTTATTCAAATTTAGTTTTTGGGTTTGCCCTTGTATAGGATGGGCTGCTTGTCTTTAATTCCTGTTACCTTGGTGAACTTGAGTTTTCCATCTTCCAAATAGCCCAGAACGGCCTCAGTAGGGTCTAAATTTAATCTATTCGCTTCTTCTGATGACGCATCATTATCACTGAAAAAACTAGCTATAGCATATTTATTTCCGTTTTCTTCCTCCATAGTCAAAGCTGTTCTCTTCCCGCGAAAGAACAATTCCCTGGAGCTCTATCGCAAACGAATCTTATTCTGGCTATGCTAACTAAATTTAAGTCTCTTTCCCATACGCTAATTCACAGTCAAGGAACCTGGTTTGTAATCTTTCTGCAAATATCTTTTTTTGGTATTCTAATTTTTAGAGTTCAATTATTCATCCGAAAGATCAATACGTTTCATTGCCAGAGTTGCCAAAAGAAAGGCAACCAACAAGAAAAACGCGGCTAGTGTGTACGGTGCTCCAGGAAAATAAATGGTTCCTTCCGGGCGAATAAAGAAATAGAAAACAGGAGAAAATATCAACTGGCCTAAAATCGCGGTAATGCTCACCAGACCGGTGATTGAGCCTTGTAAATTACCCTGTTCTTTTTCAGATACTTGATTGGAAATCAATCCCTGAACGGTTGGCCCCGCAATTCCCCCCAACGCATATGGAATTAGAAAAGCATACAACATCCAGGGTTCTGTGGCCAATGAGAAAAGGAACATCCCCACGGTCCAAAGTAAGAAACCAATCGTGACCACAACTCTTTTCCCAAATTTCTTAACCAATACCCCGACCAAAAAGCCTTGGACTATTGCAACCAGAAGCCCAACCACCATAAGTGAAACCCCTATTTCCCTTGGATTCCAATTATAGCGTTCTATACCATAATACGACCAAGTTGAGGGTAATGCCTGACCAGCCAAGTTGGCTAGAAAAAATGCAAAAATGAGTAAAAGAACCCCCTTATAATTACGTAAAGCAACCAAAGAAACTCCGGGTATCATTTTTAAGATATTGATCGGTCTTCTATTCTCCATCGTCAAAGATTCCGGAACAAAGAACCAACCAAAGAGGAAATTGGAAAATGTAAGGCCCGCTGCGATGTAGAATGGCAATCGAATATCAATCTCCCCAAAAAAACCGCCTATTCCGGGTCCTATAATAAATCCCAATCCAAAAGCCGCTCCTATAAGTCCAAAATTCTTCGCTTTATCTTGTTTAGTGCTAATATCCGCAATGTAGGCCGAGGCTACCGTAAAGCTAGCTCCGGTTATTCCAGCTAAAAAACGCCCTAAAAACAACCACGTAATAGTGGGAGCCCAGGCATGTATCAAATAATCAATACTCAATCCCAATAGTGCAATCAAAAGAATGGGTCGTCTACCATATTGATCGGATATTTCCCCTAAAACTGGTGAAAATAAGAATTGCATTCCTGCAAAAGCAGTGGTCAGCCACATACCATAAAGAACTGCCATATCTATTCCCTCACCCGTCAATTCCATTATCAATTCAGGAATAATTGGCAGAATTATCCCTATTCCAATAACATCTACCAGTATGGTTACGAATATAAAAAGTAAGGCTGTTTTTTTGGATTTCATTGGCGCGACAAAAGTCGGGTAAAAAAAGAATACAGAGAAGAAAATATGAGAAGGTTCATATACAATTTTGGTATATTTAGCTGGATAACCTTAAACAAGAATACCATGGTTAAAAAAGTAATCCCCCTATTTTGCATCTTAATCATTTTTTCATGTAAGGAAAAAACTATTGAGAAAAAGGTTCGAGAAAAACCTAACATTATTTTCATCATGTCTGATGATCATGCCTATCAAGCGATAAGTGCTTATAGCAATAAACTTATTCAAACTCCAAATATCGATAGGATTGCAAAAGAGGGAATCAAATTCAACAACGCCAGTGTTACCAACTCCATTTGTGCTCCTTCAAGGGCCACCATCTTGACAGGAAAACATACGCACATTAATGGTAAAACCGATAATCAACGTCCGTTTGACACCACACAGGTTACCTTTCCCCAACTATTTCAAAAGGCAGGATATCAAACGGCCATGTTCGGAAAGCTTCATTTTGGCAATAATCCAAAAGGCGTGGATGATTTCATGATTCTTCCCGGCCAAGGAAGTTATATTAACCCAGACTTTGTTACCAAAAATGGAGACACCACGATTACAGGTTACGTAACCGATATCATTACCGATGTTACCCTAAATTGGCTGGATAAAAAAAGAAATCCGGATAAACCATTCATGCTCATGTATTTGCACAAGGCGCCACACCGACCCTGGTGGCCCAGCCCAGCAAAGTTCAAGGAATTTTATGGAAAAAAATTCCCAGAACCCGCAACCCTCTTTGATGATTATAGCAACAGGGGTACTGCGGCAAAAACGGCTGAGATGAATCTTCTAAACCACATGATGTATAATCATGATAGTAAAATTCGTCCTGAATTGACCAAAAAAATGAATCCAAAACCGTTTGTCCCCGAGTATGAAGGTTCATTTGACAACCCCTACACCAACCGAGTCAATGAGACCCAAAAAGCACTGTACGAGCCAATTTTAGACCAAATTAACGAGGATTTTGAAGCCAATTGGCCCACTATGACCGATGAAGAAAAAATGAGATGGAAATACCAACGCTATATGCAGGATTATTTAGCTTGTATTTCATCTGTAGATGATAACGTTGGGCGGGTTTTGGACTATCTGGATACGAACAATTTAGCGGATAATACGATGGTGATTTACACATCGGACCAAGGATTTTATCTTGGGGAACATGGTTGGTTCGATAAGCGTTTTATTTATGATGAATCTTTTAAAACACCACTACTCGTGAGGTGGCCCAACGAAATAAAGCCCGGAATTACCAATGAAGAAATGGTACAAAATCTGGATTTTGCACAAACCATGTTGGAAGCGGCACAGATTGAAGCGCCAAATGATATGCAAGGCGAAAGCTTGATGCCCTTATTAACTTCCAATGACGCGGAATGGACTCGTGATGCGGTGTATTACCATTATTATGAATATCCTGCTGTACATCAGGTGAAACGCCACTACGGAATTGTGACCATGGATTATAAACTGGTACACTTTTACTATGACGTAGATGAATGGGAACTATATGACCGCAAAAAAGACCCCAATGAAATGAACAATGTGTATAACGATCCAGAATATGCGGATGTAGTTTCCGAACTAAAAACAAAGTTGGACGAGCTACGTAAGCAGTATGGCGATTCCGATGAACTGAATCAAAAGTATATTGATCTACATTTAGAAAATGAAATAAATTCACCCCTAGACTCGAAAGAGTAAAATTAAAAAGCCCCTTGACAGGGGCTTTTTTTACTTTCAACATACGTCAACTTAATTATTTAAAGATGCCGTTGACCTTGTTACCGCTCGGTCTAATTGTTCAATGCTTCCGCCTGAGTCAGATTTGACCTCACTATCGCTCGATCTAATTGTTCAATGCTTCCGCACCACCAACAATTTCCAAAATTTCATTGGTAATGGCCGCTTGTCTAGCCTTGTTATAGGTAAGTTTCAATTGATCTCTTAGCTCCGTTGCGTTATCGGTTGCCTTATGCATCGCAGTCATACGAGCACCGTGCTCACTGGCAAAAGAGTCTCTAATCCCTTTATACAATTGCGTTTTCAAGGATTTTGGAATCAATTGCTCCACGATTTCAACCTTTGATGGCTCAAAAATATAATCGGCATTGTTATTTTCCGCTCCTTCTACGGGAACTATGGGAAGGAATTGTTCCGTCATTACGATTTGCGTGGCAGCGTTCTTAAACTTGTTATAGACAATATCTATCCTATCGTAATTTCCGCTTGTAAATTGCTCCATTAAATCCTCTGCAATCTCCGCTACATTATCAAAGTTCAAATCTTCATAAATACCACTATGATTGGCAATTACTGTAGATTTTTTTCTTAGAAAGTCATTTGCCTTTTTACCAACAGCCATAAAATCTACCTGCTTTCCTGCATAAACCGTTTCTGCAAGATGAGTACATTGCTTTAAAATATTTGTGTTGAACGCTCCGCACAAGCCTCTATTGGAGGTAATCCCCACAATTAGGACTTTGTTCACGATTCTATTATCCGAATACTTACTACCGGAATCCCCATCCAAGCTTGCACTTAAACTTTGTAGGAGTTCCGTAAGTTTATCCGCATAAGGTCGCATCGCCGTAATGGCATCCTGTGCCTTTTTCAACTTTGCGGCAGATACCATTTTCATGGCACTGGTAATCTGCATGGTTGAAGAAACCGATGATATCCTATTGCGTATTTCCTTTAAGTTTGCCATTCTTTATTGGTATTTAGTACCTAGTATTTAGTAAAAAATATCCCATTCATATTCTACCAAATACTCAATACTTTGTACTCTGTACTACTATTTATATTTCGCCGACAAGTCTTTACAAACCGCTGTTAAGGTATCTGTTACCTCATCCGTAAGTTTACCCGCCTTCAACGTATCCAATACATCCCTATGCTTAGCATTAAGGAACTCTAGGTAATCACGTTCGAATTCTTTTACTTTCTCCACGGGAACATCTCTCAACAAGTTTTTAGAACCTGCATAGATTATTGCTACTTGGTCTTCAACAGTATACGGGTCATTCTGCGCTTGCTTCAATATTTCCACGTTACGACGTCCTTTTTCGATAACATTCAACGTAGCAGCATCCAAATCAGATCCAAACTTAGCGAATGCTTCCAATTCACGGAACTGCGCCTGGTCCAACTTCAATGTACCGGCAACTTTCTTCATGGATTTGATCTGAGCATTACCTCCAACACGAGATACGGAAATACCCACGTTAATCGCTGGTCTAACACCTTGGTTGAATAAATCCTGCTCTAGGAATATCTGCCCGTCCGTAATAGAAATTACGTTAGTAGGAATATATGCCGATACGTCACCCGCCTGTGTTTCAATAATTGGTAAGGCTGTTAAAGAACCTCCACCTTTTACCATTGGCTTAAGGACATCTGGCAGATCGTTCATATCCTTTGCAATCTCATCGTCATTAATGACTTTTGCTGCACGCTCCAATAATCTGGAGTGAAGGTAGAAAACGTCACCTGGATATGCCTCACGTCCCGGTGGCCTTCTTAACAATAACGATACTTCACGATATGCAACTGCCTGTTTTGACAAATCATCATAGATAATCAAGGCTGGACGACCGGTATCCCTAAAATATTCACCAATAGAAGCACCTGCGAAAGGAGCATACACCTGCATAGGAGCAGGATCGGATGCATTGGCAGCAACGATTGTCGTATAGGCCAAAGCTCCTTTATCTTCCAATACTTGTGCAATACCAGCTACGGTCGATGCTTTTTGACCAATAGCCACATAGATACAATAAACAGGTTCTCCAGCATCGTAAAATTCTTTTTGATTAAGGATGGTATCAATACAAACAGTAGTTTTACCTGTTTGACGGTCACCAATTACCAACTCACGCTGCCCCCTACCTACAGGAATCATAGCGTCAATCGCCTTAATACCTGATTGCATTGGCTCAGTAACCGGCTCACGGAAAATTACCCCTGGAGCCTTTCTTTCCAATGGCATTTCATACGTCTTACCAGCAATTGGTCCTTTACCATCAATAGGAGTTCCCAATGTGTTTACCACACGGCCAACAATTCCTTCACCAACATTAATAGATGCGATACGTTGTGTACGCTTTACCGTAGAACCCTCTCCAATTTCCTTGAATGGCCCTAACAATACGACACCAACGTTATCTTCTTCCAAGTTCAAAACGATTCCTTCCAAACCACCTTCAAACTCCACCAATTCCCCATACTGGGCGTTGGCAAGTCCGTAGACCCTTGCGATACCATCACCAATTTGCAACACCGTTCCCACCTCGTCCAAAGTAGCGGTTGCATCAAATCCCGATAATTGTTTCTTTAAAATTGCTGATACTTCAGCGGCTTTTACTCCTGCCATTTGTTGCTTATTTATGATATGCCCTTCGACTGTGCTCCGGGTAAATTTCCCTAAAGTGAAACTTAATTATAAACTGTTCGTAAATTCTCTTTTTAAGTTGTTCAATTTGTTGGCAATACTAGCATCGTACTGTAAATCCCCAACTCTTAGGACAAACCCTCCAATGATACTTTCATCGACTTTATTTTCTATTGTGACTTCATTACCTGTTAAAGAAGTAACCTGCTTCAATACCTTCTTTTCCAAAGCTGCCGTCATAGGAACTGCTGTGGTTACATAGGCCACGTCCTTACCTTTCAACTGCTCGTTAAGAATAATATACTTTAAGGCTACTTCATTTAAAATGGATATCCTTTTGTTATCCACCATCATGTTTATCAACCCTTCAGATATCGCGTGACTTCCCTTAAAGACCTTTCCTAAAATTTCTTTCTTTACTTGCCCGGATATTACTGGACTCGCCAACATATCCCTTAAATCCTTGCTTTCGGATATTGTACTCACAATAGAACGCATGTCATTTTCAACCGCATCGGTTGCCTTGTTCTCCACTGCCAAGTCCAAAATAGCTTTGGCATATCGTATTGCCGCTCTAGATTCGCTCATCCTTCTAATTCAATTTGATATCGCTCAACATATCATCCACAAGTTTCAATTGTTTGTCACTATTGGATAATTGCTCCTTGATGATTTTTTCCGCGATGCTAACGGATAATTCAGCAACTTGACTTTTGATATCGGCAACGGCCGCTTTCTTTTCACTTTCAATGGTTGCCTGCGCCTGCTTTACCATTTTATCCCCTTCAATTTTAGCTTGCTCCTTTGAATCGGCAATCATTTTATCTTTAATCTCACGCGCTTCCTTTAACATCGCCTCGCGTTCCGCACGAGCTTCTTGCAAAAGCTTTTCACTATCGGCAGTAACGTTCTGCATTTCCTTCTTTGCATTCTCTGCAGCAGCCAAAGCATCCTTGATTCCGTCTTCCCTATCGTTGACAGCTTTTAAAATTGGTTTCCACGCAAACTTGCGAAGCAACAACAACAACCCGATAAACAATAAGGTCTGCCAGAAGAACAATCCTAATGAAAACTCATTCAATAACTTTTCCATAATCTAAATTGTATTTGTCTTTAAACTTTTAAGAAACATTGACCGCAACCAACCGTTACGGTCAATGAACTTTAGATTTGTTAGGATGCAAATATTGCAGCGAAACCAATCCCTTCAATAAGTGCCGCCGCGATCAACATTGCTGTTTGAATCTTACCGTAAGCTTCTGGCTGACGAGCGATAGCATCCATGGCAGAACCACCGATCCTACCAATTCCCAATCCTACTCCGATAACCGCTAAACCTGCACCTACAATTGCTGGAATTTCCATAATATATCTAGTTTAAAAATTAAAAAAATTCAATCCTATAAATGAGCCAATTCCGGCTCGTCTTCATGACCGTGGTCATGATCATGCTCCTCGGCAGCAAATCCAAAATACAGCGCCGAAAGCATGGTAAAAATATATGCTTGTAATACTGCTACTAAAATCTCGATCAAGGAAATGGCAAATGCTAGTCCAAAGGACAACGGGCTGCCAATCCAACTTTTGAAAATGAACATTAAACCTATTAAGCTCATCAATACAATATGCCCTGCCTGCATGTTTGCGTAAAGACGAATCAACAATGCAAAGGGCTTAATGAAGAGTCCAAGTATTTCAATAGGCACCAAAATGATATAAATAGGCAGTTTGCCATACCATGGCATTGTATCGCCTAACGGGTCAAATATATGTTTCCAATAATCCTTAGTTCCGGTTAAATTAGTTAACAAGAATGTGATTAATGCCAACGCTACCGTAACCGCAATATTTCCAGTAACGTTAACCCCTAATGGCGTTAGGCCGAAAATATTCAAGAACCAGATAAAAAAGAATACCGTTAGCAGGTAAGGCATGTATTTGGCATACTTCTTTTCGCCAATATTAGGTTTAGCGATATCATCCCTGATGTAAACCACAATAGGTTCAAAAAATCTCCCCACTCCCGCAGGCACACTACCATTTTTTGCATAGGATTTTGCCAAACTCGTAAACAACCAGAACATTAGCAAACATGTGATAAGAATCATCACCACACTTTTTGTAATGGAAAAATCTATAGGCTGTACGTTTGTTGGATGACCGTCTTCATCGTAATTGATAGTACCTTCGGCATCGGTCCTGTAAATCTTGCTGTGGTAAAGCTTATAGAAGTTGCCATCTACCTCAGCTAAGGTTTCACCATGGTGGAATTTGGAGGAAGAAAAGACTTTTAGGCCATTGTCCCACAAAATAACGGGGAGCGGAGCTCCAACATAATGGTGTGCACCGTTTTCATCTGTGTAAGAATACAGGGAAAAATCATGGGAATCCTGAAGGTGATGCTGAATATATTCCTTTATCTCCGTTTTAATGTCCTGTTTTGGCTCATCTGAAGACGCTGTAGTTTCGGAAGCAAAATTATTTCCGCTTACAAGTAAAGTTATGGCTATTAGAACTTTGAAAAAAAATGTTTTTCGCATATCGCTCAAAATATCGGTCTCTAAAAATCGGTGCAAATGTACGTCATTATCGGAAAAAGAAAAAAGCAATCGAAACTTTATTTTTAAGTAAAAAGTAAGCGATATTCTATTCCATTTTTTTGAGCATCCGGGCCATAAAAATAGTCTCAATTAGTAGAGAGACTGCATAGGGAACAAAGAATGCTGCAAATTCTATTTTATCCATTTCTCCATCCGCACTGTACGTAGGATAGAAAAGAATGAAAAAGAAAATGAATTTTAAAAAACTACCTCCCATAAAAAGAAATCCTATATGGTTTTTGAGTTTCTTTCGAAACACATAAAGCCCCACATAGATACCGGCCGCCAATAACCCATTTATAACATAGGATTGCACTATAAGGTTACCATACTCTGGCATACCTTTGGAAATAAGTAAAAAGGTGTGAAAAAAAAATACCAATAAAAGACTTATTGATAGTACTAGAAGGAAAGTGATAACAGGGAGCGACTTAACTTTCAATATTTAATACTTTTTAGTTGTCGCAAAACAACCCAAATAGCAATTGCCACACCCAAAATTGTGGCAATTGCCGTAAAGATTCGTTTTTCATTGCCGTAATGTTGGTCCAACCAAATACCGCCTTTGGCGGCCAAAAAAATAATAGCTCCCATTTCAAAAGCTATACCGGAAAGAACAGCAATGTTTTTAAGATTACTTTGTTTCTTAGGAGGCTTTTGCTGGCTCATTTTTGCTGTTAGAGGTTCCGCTCAAAGAAGATTTAAAACCTCCTGAGTCCTGCGAACTTGATGGCGAAGAAATTGAGCCGCCTTTCCCTTTCATGGTACATGAAGCGTTGAATGTAGCGCCTGGTTCTACCGCTAATTTAGTAACAGAAACCGTACCCTCTATTACTGCGGAGGATTTCAAGGACAACAGGTCGGAAACCAAAAGTTCGCCATTAAAGCTCCCTTCTATATCCGCGTTTACACATTCCACTTTACCGTGAATGTAGCCATCCTTACCAATAACCACCTTACCGGAGGTCTTTACGTTACCGTCCAATTTTCCATCTATACGAAAATCGGCTTCGGAGATGATGTCTCCTTTGATCTTGGTGTTTTTTTCGATTCTGTTGGGTTGTCCTCCTATTTCGCTCATAGTTCTAGGTTTTTGTTTGTCTGAAAACATTATTCATGGTTTTGGGGTTAACAGTGTATCTCTATATTCCGATAGATTCTTATGTACTTGAATAATCTTATAGTTCTCCGATAAAATTACAAAATTCTCATTAGCCACCTTGTAATCCTTGTTGTTTTTTAACAGCTCCGCATAACCAAGGGCAAAATCCTTGGATTTAAATCCGTGCACGACCACAAACTGATTTTCCAAATCATAGATGTCCTTGGAAACGATGTTCTTATATCGCAAATCTTTGATAGACTTTTCCAACAATTCCATAAGCTTCAACGCTTTTTCATTATTGCTCCTTTTGAATGGGAAAATAACCTTCCAGTTGGAAGTTCCTTTAGAGTCCGTTTCGGGAGAAAAATCCTTTGGCTCTAGTTTAGGCAACTGTTCCGCAATCATTTGTTCCGCTTTTTTCCCTTCGGGATTGTTGGGATAGGTCAAAGCTACATAGTTCAAGGCCTCCTTAAAATCATTAAAGCCCTGTAGCCTTCCAATGGCATTGGCTTTTAGCATTTCAAATTTTGGGACTATTGGGTCGCCTGTATACCTATTAATATTCGCCTCGGCTCCGGTAATGACATTTAGAAACTCCTGGTTATTGAATTTTTTAAATAGTTCTTCATACCGTTTATCCGGACTGTCCGAGTTATCGGCCAGAACCGCCTGCGGATTCAATAGGATTTCGGCATAGCGGGAATCTCTATGATTGGAAATAATATCGTCTTTCATTGAGGCCATTAATGGACTACCCTCTTCCTCATAAATTTTGTACAAGTTGTATTTGGATGGAAGAATCAATCGCTCTTCCGGGTTCGACGCTAAAACTGATTCCAACTTTCCTGCGGCCAATAAGTTCTCGTTGAATTTCTCCTTGTAGATAAGACCCAACTGATAGTTGGCAAAATTTTGCTCAGTCTTTAAACTATCAATTATGGCAACATCCGTCGGAATTCTCTCCATATAAAATTCCAAGGAAAACTTTTCGTCATCCGTCGGTATGGCATCTGCTTCTAAATTAGCCGCAATGGGTTCCCCCGTAGCTTCCGAGATATTGGAGACCGCCTTGTTGGACCAGCGCCAATCGTCCGCCAGTTCCCTATTTCCCCATCGGTTCTTAAATTCGTTCTGTCCGTAGCCTAAACTGGTAATATTATAAAAGTAAAACTTGCCCTTGTTCTCCTTGCCGCCCTTACTTTTGGAAAATGCGGCAAAACCAGCCGTGATTTTATCCTTTTCCTTCTTTTGGGCCGCTTCCTGCTGTTCTTTTAGTTCTGAAATATAGTTCTCATAGTAGGCGATTTGATCATCTTTGGGCAGTTCATAAACCGTGATTACACTATCCGAATATTGTACAATATCCTCGTATTTAATTACATCTTCCAGATTGTCCAACTTCTTTTTTGTAGCTCTATATTTTTTGCTGTTCTCGTTTAAGTTGGTCAATACACTATCATAATAGGCACCTGCAACTTTATATCCATTTTGGTCAAAATTATATTCCGCCAAATTCTCATAGTTCAAGGCGTTCAGTTTTGGTTCGTTCTGGGTAGCTCGAAGCGATTTGTTAAAATAGACCAATGCCAAACTATCCGAGCCTTGATCCAAATGAAACTCGGCAACCTGTCTGTAGATTTTGTCCAAAAACGGCCTGTTTTCCCTATTTTCCTCCAAATCCGTCAAATACTCCAGCATTTCCTCTTGATTCTCGCCAGTTACCGCCGTGTTTTTGATTTTTTCAATTTCCGCGTTTATCATGTAAACTCGTGGTGATTTCCTGTTTAGGTCAATAACCTTATCAAAAGCGTAGTTGGCACTGTCCTTAAAGCCGAGCTGATTGTACAGTTGACCAATAATGTAATAATACCTGCCTTTTTCGGGATTCTTTTTGGTGTAGTACGATGCTATTTTCAGGTTTTGAACTGCTGTATCGGGCACATTAAGATTGATGTAGGCTTGAGCCATCATAGCGCGGGCATCCGCATATTCTTGGTCTTTTAATTGCTCTAGTCTGATAAGGCGTTTCAAGTTTTTGATGGCCAAATCCTCATTCTGTAAGCGAATATTCACCTTTTCACGCCAAATATTGGCTTCATTGAGTTTATCGCTCTCGTTGTATTTGTTCAGGATGTAGTTAAAGGCTTCCAGCGCAGGAATATAGCGCTCATCAAAATAGCGTGCCTTTACCAAGTAATAAAAAAGCTTCGTCCGTTTGCGGATTGCGCTCCACGTCCTTAATGTCCATACTATGCCGCTGAATCGCTTTGGTCGCCTTTTCCTCGGCAATTAGAAAATTTGGGTTGTTGTCCTCGGAGTCCAGTTTTATCTCTCCCGAAACTTCTAGGCGTTCCACAGGTAGAACTTCCCAATAATCATCTTGATAAGTGTCGTTAAGGGTTGCCCTGCCTTCCTCAAAGGCAATATTTCCATTGTACAGGGTATTGTACTTTGTGTTTAGGGCATGCCAATTACGATTGATGAATTTGTCCTTTTTTACAGAACAGCCATTAAAAAGCACCGCTCCTAAAAGTATGGCAAGAATGTATCTGAGTTGAAGCTTCAAAATAATGTGTATACGTATGTATGGTTAACTTAAAAACAGCCATATTATTATGTAGTTCATCGGTAAAAGGCAACTTTAAGAATCATTAATGAACAGGGTACTTAAGTAATGCAAAAATTTACAGACCAACGGTCTGTTTCGGCCAATTATAAGTGATTCTTTGGGTTCTTTTTTACCTTTTAACGGTGGTCATTGAACAAAAATCGGATTTGTAGTTGCCACTACTTTTAAAATCAATAAAAAAAACCGACTTGATGGTCTGTTTGGAGTTTTGGAGTAGCTTAATTTATTATTTCTATAAATACCTTATTTTTTTCACTCAGTTCTTTATACAAACTAATTACCATTCTAGATAAAAACTCTTTTGTTTCAAGAACGTTCTCTCGGTTCTTTATTGGTATAGAAATATACAGTCCTTCTTTTTCAATCTTCTTGAAGCCCATATCACTAATCAATGAATACTCCTTGTACCACTCGTAATCATGGTTTCCATGTTGGAGCAGTATTTCAAAATTCTCTGTTTCCTCCGTAAGACTTACTTTTATGTAAAGTTTGAACTCAAAATTTAGATGTATTTTGAATCCCTTTATTTTATTGGAAAGTAGATTATATAAATATTCGTCAATTAACTGAGTCTCATCATTGTTTGTTATGAGTGGGATTTTCTCTAAAAAAGATAATTGTTTTCTATCTTCTTCAATTTGGGATTTAAGATATGAATACAAATCAGGGTTTTTGTCTATTCTTTTCTGAAAAAATTCAATTCGATTCTCGATCCTATTCCTTTCGGGGTATTTAGAGTCCTTCAGCGTCAAAAGAACATCAAGTTCCCGCTTTAAATGGCCTAATCTAGGAAAGTCCCATTCCACTTCCTCATAAAATTCCGATTCAAGATTCTCTTTTATCTGAGCTTGAATCCTCTTTATTTCCAATTGATAAAAATCTATTAGTATATCCAGATCTTTTGACATTCCATAAAATTAGATTTTCAAACTTGAAATCTAATGGCTAAGGTATTTTAAATTCTGTCGCACCAAAAAATGTTTCCAATTCTTTTAAGGTTTCTACAGAAGTCTGAATATCCTTTACAACTTCTCCTTTATTAAGTACCACAATACGTTCGCATACTTCGGTAACGTGAATAAGGTCATGGCTGGAAACCAATACGGTAACATCCCTATCGTTCGCCAAATCCTTGATGATCGCTTTTAACCTTATCTGTGTCGTCGGGTCTAAATTTGCAAAGGGTTCATCCAAGATTACCACCTTTGGGTTTCCTATAAAAGAAGCTACAATACCAGCTTTCTTCTGGTTTCCTTTGGAAAGGTCCCTTAAATATTTGTTCTGGCCCAGAATTTCTCCGTGAAAGAAATCCGAATATTGCGCTAAAAGGGCATCTACATCCGCTTTATTTGCCCCTCTTATATCTCCAATGAAATAGAAATATTCCTCAGGAGTCAAATACCCAATCAAGAAGGTCTCATCAATAAAGGAGGAGGTAAACGGCTTCCAAGCCTCGCTAGTACTTACCTCAACTTCGTTATTGATAATATGACCCGTTGTCGGTTGGATAAGGTCCAATAACAAACTGAAGAAGGTGGTCTTCCCTGCCCCATTATTTCCAACAAGGCCAAAGCTCTGTCCTGTAGGGATTTCCAAATGGTCTATATTGAGTACCGTATGTTTGCCGTACTTCTTGGTTAGTTTTTCTGTTAGTATCATACTATAAAATAAAGTTCAAGTTCAAATATTATATAACCGCTTGCTTAAATCAGCTGTTCTTTTCTTTAAAACCGGCAATCATACCGTACTTCTTTTTTCTGTATTGATCGGTTACCAGATTCAATAAATAATTCTTCATGGCAAAACCAATGATTCCCAAAATGGACAATATAACCACGGCTGCCTCAAAGGAAATCAGGTAGTAAAACACCGTAAACAATATAATAGGGACTACCAAAACAGGTAACATGATCAAGAATTGGGTGGCACTTGTACCTTGCATATTCCCAAACGGACTTTGGTCCAATTCTATTCGTTTTTTATTAAAGGAGCCAAAAAATAAAATGACCGGTATATTTACTCCTAAATTATAAAGTGCGCACGCCAAATTAATCGCCAATGCTTCCCAACCAAAGTAAACATAGGGTATGGTAAGCAAAAACATCACTACCACACTTACCGAAATCAAGGTGGCTTTTGACTCCAAATACTTCCGCAATGGAATATTCTGGGACATCATCATGGAGTAGTAGCTACTGTCCCAAGCAGGTATGAACTGCCCAAAATTACTTAAGAAGATTCCCGTCATAAATACCCCTAAAAATGCTTTCATAGGCATCATATCGGCATAAATATCCTGAGTATAGAATATCAAACCGTAGAACACAAAAAGTAGTGAAATGAAAACCTGTGACTTGGTTCTCTTATTTCGCCAAATCATTTTAAGATCAAGCTGCAGGAACGTACCCATTTCACCAAATCGTTTCGTCCATGCCAAATCTGAAGTATTTGCTTGTTTGGCCTTCGCCTTTAAGCTGGCGTCCAAATAGATTTTCTCCCTTAAAAACTTGAAGTTGATGTAATAAATGAAGACGGCCAATACAATTGGAACCAAAACGGTTATTGGATAGGCGTATAAGGCATGGAATATTGGTCCGAAGAATTCCTTTATGGAAAAAATACCGAAATAATCCAAACCATAGCCTAAGAACAGAATCCCGACTATTGCAACCAATGCCTTATCACTTTTATTAATCAATAAATTGATGTAATTGACGCAAAGGACTATAGCGGAAATAGCCACCACCCAGAGTAAAACGTTCAAAAACGGATAGCCTTGAAATAATAGGACAATAGCGAAAGGCACAAAAAAGAATAGCGAAAGTAGATTATAAATTGATACCCCCGAGCGACCTAAAATATAATGGGCGATAGAACTTTTTTTGACCGGAGTGGTCAAAAACGGCTTTATATCCATCACAGGCAGTTTTTGCATGAAGTATCGCAGGAACAGTTCAATTAAAATCCAGTAAATAAAATATTGACTAATAATCCACATGGGATTTTGGTCCGGGAATATTTTACGAAGTACAAAATACATACCCCCACCAGCTCCAATCAGATACAAGAGCATGATAAACCCAAAAAAACCCATGATGATTTTTAATCCAAGGCTTTTTCCAAAATTGGCAGATCTGAAGAACGACTTCCATTGAAGTCCAAGAAATTTTCTGAACATAAGGTTGGTTTATGCTATTCAGGTAATTGGTATTGCTGAATACAATTTTGTTACAAAAGCTACCCCATTTTATATTCAGGGTAGGTTTTACTTAATAATTCTTCGGCTTTTGAAGGTATTACAAATCCACAAACTTTAAATAGGAGTATCACAACAATCATGAGCGTCGCAATACCAAGTTGTCCCATATCACTTTCTAAAATAGTATTGGTATTTGAAAGATTTAGAAAATTTATCGGTAAAATAAAAAGTTGTAATGCTAACCCTTGATTAAAAATCATTTCCTCCAACATCCATATTCGTTGGACACCTTGCATTCTTCTTCTTAAAACGGAAAACCTGTAGAAGAACATTAGTGTAATAGCCAAAAAAACACCGCAAATAATTCCAAATTTGAAATCTCCATTTGGAAGGTTCTTAATAGCAATGAAAAGAATCGCTATAGTGCTTAAGGTCAAGAAAGGCTTTGGGAATGACCCCCAATCCTTAAAATAATTCCAAAGAATTTTCCTGTATTTCTTAGACATAGCGTCTTTTCGCTTTTTAACAACTTCTTGAAAGCCAAAAACACCAAATTTTTTGAACTCACGGTTTAAAGCCTCCTTGAAAGTTAGCGAAGGTTGTTTATTATATTGTTCTTCGATGCCATTTGCCAAATGATCCACAAGCTCAGTTTGCAAATCATAGTATTCTACAAAATGTGCTCGGGTAAATTTATGTAGTTCTTGTATTTGTTCTTGGCTTAATTTCATAACACATCAAACTTGCCAATATTCATGTGACTTTTATAAAAACTAAAAAAGAAGCCACAAAAAGCCATGGTAAAAGTATGCATCGCAATTGCCGTGAAACTTACGGTACCCTCATGGATTAACCCAAAAATATTAGAGAACAAAGGATTGTATAAAACGAGTAAAAACGAAAAACCGATGGCGTGTATCTTAAAAAGAAAACTGAAAGAAGTTTTATAACTGGTTCTTTTAATCTTTAGATTTAGATAAACTAGAATCATGAACAAAAGGATGTAAACCCAACCAATAACGTCGTTCATAATTTTGATTATGCCTATACTTAGAAAATCTAATAGAACATAACACATAACAGTAATGCTGGTTGCCACTAAGGCAGCTTTTAGATATATAATTTTTGTTCTATCCACCGCTTTTTCAATCAGAATTTTTGGTCCGGTCCATAACAATCCCAACCAAAAGCTTTGGTGGCTTCTTAGTTCAGGGTACCAATCTTTACTAACTAAATCCAAAGCTTCCTTAAAAGAAAATCCCTTTTCCATATAGACTTCTACACTAGATGCCATGTGGTCCAAAACTTCGTTTCTTAAATCAATTTGGGCTAGTTCCATTCTAGTAAGAAATCGATTGATGTAATCCAATTGTTCTTGGTTTAATTTCATAAACCTATACTTTAATTAATACTCCATTTTGGGTTTACCAATTGCTGCATACTCCTAATAAAATCTTCCAATTCTGACAACCTATTTACGGTTTCCCTTTCACCTTGTTCCGTTAGCTTATAATATTTCCTTAGACGGTTATCCACTCTGGCAACCTCAACATCCAAAAGTCCTTCCGCTTCTAATTTATGAAGCGCAGGGTATAAAGCACCCTCAGTTATCTTTAGTTCTCCTTTTGTCAACTCTTTAACCTTTTGGGTTATTTCATAACCATACATCCTGCCCTCTTCATCTAAAAGCTTTAGAATGATGGTGTTGAGACTTCCTTTATATAACTTAGAATTCGCCATTATTAATCTGTTGTGTTCTCGACTCCGCTCTAACTGACAGCGAAATACAATTCTAAATATACATAATTTTCTTATGCATAAGATTTTTAGGTATGTTTTTTTAAAATTTCCATTTTTTATCCATCTACCAATGCGTAATTTTGCATTCCACTTTAAAGAAGAACAAATCATGGCAGATTTTCATGCCCTATCGGTAAAGTCGATAAAAAAATTAACCTCAAGTTCCGTTGCCGTTACTTTTAGTATCCCCAAGGAGTTGATACAGACCTATACGTTTTCTGCCGGTCAATACATTACCATTAAAAAAGATTTGAAAGGCAAAGAACTAAGACGTGCCTACTCCATAAGTTCGTCACCAAAGGCAGCGGATATCACTATTGGAATAAAAAAAGTGGATCGTGGCGGGTTTTCGGACTATGCCAACAACAAACTACAAGTTGGGGATATTCTGGAGGTAATGCCGCCGGAAGGCCGGTTTGTCTTCAAGCCATCGGATTCCGTTAAAAATATAGCCGCTTTTGCCGCTGGAAGCGGGATTACACCAATTATGAGTATTGCAAAAAGTGTTTTGGATGCAAATCCGAAGAACAAGTTTGTCCTTATTTACGGGAACAAATCCTATGAAGATACCATGTTCTATTCGGATTTAGTGAAACTGGAACTAGATTATACCAATAGGTTTTTTATATACTTTACTAATAGCCAGACAAGGGAGGAAAAGGCACTTTTTGGGCGAATTGACACCTCTACTGTCAATTATGCGCTTAAGAATAAGCATAAGGATGTTGATTTTGACGGATATTATCTCTGTGGCCCGGAAAAAATGATTCATTTAGTGACGGATACGCTATTGGACAATGATATTCCCAAGGATAAAATCCATTTTGAGCTGTTCACCACGACAGAAATCAAGGATGAAATGCCCATTACTGAGGATGGAAAAACCAACGTAACCGTAATTGTGGACGATGAGGAATTCCAATTGACCATGGATAAAAGCACATTGGTTTTGGATGCGGTTTTAAAAGAAAACATAGACGCTCCCTATTCCTGCCAAGGAGGGGTTTGCAGTAGTTGCATCGCTAGAATTAAAGAAGGAAAGGCGGAAATGGTCAAAAATCAAATCTTAACGGATGGCGAAATTGCTGAAGGTCTCATCCTAACCTGCCAAGCACATCCAACTACACCAACTTTAAAGGTGGATTATGATGATGTTTAGGGTTGCGACTTCATTTTTTCAAACTTCAAAATAGCGTTCTCATATCCAATAGCGTATGCTTTTTCAATTCCTTTACGGTCCAAGATGCCTATTTTTTCCAGTTCCCGAGGCTCAATGACCAAATTGCATTTTTCTATTTTTTCCCTGTTGATGGCATAAATCATTAATCCTGTTACCCTTCCTGTTAACTGAATGGAATTGTTCAAATCCTTCTTTTGCAGCTTGGCAACTATGGATACATTGCTGCCAATTACGAAATCTACCCGCTCCAGCACAGGTTCAGAAGGGAAGTTGTTCATTATACCGCCATCGGCATAGAGCATTTCGTTATAACTCACCGGACTGAAAACGGGTGGTAAGGCGGCGGAAGCCAATAATGGTTTAATGAGCTCTCCCGATGTTATGAACTCCTCTTCCCCCAACTCAAGATTGGTGGCGACCACATGAAGTTCTTTTTCAAGGGATTCAAAACTATCGTGAGGAAAGTAGGCCTTAAAGATGTCTATGTAGCGTTCGGTATCTATAAGTCCAGGTTTCGCCAAGGCGAAAAAATTATACTTGAACAAGGGGGTCTCCTTAAAAAATCGAAGCATATCCACAACCGAATTTCCATTCGCGTATAAAGCCCCGACTAATGCTCCAACACTACTGCCCGCCACAATGTTGGCATTCAAGCCAAATTCTTCCATGGCCTTTATAACCCCAATATGTGCCATACCCCGTACTCCTCCCCCGGAGAGGACAAGACCTATTTTCTTTTGCTGTAATGCTATAATATCCATGAAATTCCGCGGGTAATTCCCCCAAAATTACCTTGTCTTTTATAAATAGTCAGGATAAGTTCTTGATTTTTTGGTACTATTTTCAAACTACACGGTCGGTAACCCACATTTCAATTGATTGAATCTTGAAAAAATAGGCCGTATGACCGCTTTCAACCGCAATTTGCCGAAAGTAAAGTTTCCAGAAAGGTTGTTCAATTTTTGGAAACAGACTATCTGGTCGGTTCTTTAAAAATCCCTCCAATTAAATTATTTGAACTTACTTCCAAACCTTGGAGCCTTAATTTTTGTTTTTTTGATATATCATTGCTCTTCACATACCTGCTTGACCGATGATTGATTTGGCACTTTTTATGGCTATATACCAAGAACCTCTGTATCATGGAAAAAGGAACAAGAATTTCTTGAAACCGACTATCCGAAAGGCAGAGCGATCGGGGGCAATTTTAGAAATAAAAAAAGCTCTTGGATGCCTAAGAAGAATATATCCGTTCGACTTAAAATTGTATTTCTAAAATTGCGTATTGTGCTTTTCCGGAAACTGCTTTGGTATACTATCCACCGTTTCCCCTAAATTCTGTCTAAGATCAATCTCTATTCCTCTCGCAATAGTAGAAATAGGAACGTCATTGGCGGAACCCTCGAAAGGATTTTCCCCGGTACGCCCAATACGTTCCATCGTGTGAAAAATCCAAGCAACAATAACATAGAACGGAATGGTGGTCCAAACAAAGAATTTACCTATAAAAGGGTTCGTTGAGGCGATTTCATTTCCTATTTCCCCAAATTGCGGGACTAACGACAAAGGCAGCAGTAATATAAAAACCCACATAAAATAGTGATTTAGCGTAGCAAAATGCCTTGGATATGGGAAATTCTTAATCCTTTCGCTTTGGCCTTGTAACGTAAACAGTTCCTGTAAAACTCCTTCTAGTTCTAAAAAAGAAAATTCCCAAATCAATCCTTTCTCCTTAAGTTCTCTTAGATGATGTGATTGCAAATAGAGCAATGCCGTTTGTTTATTGCTTTTTTGTAAAATGGAATCTAAGTCCGTTTTAGAAATATAGGGTTCTAAATTATTTTCTAATTTGCTTTCCATTTCTGGAGGTAGCAAACCCCACTCGCGGTCTGTCCTTTGTTTTAATATGGTTTCCCAAGGTTTTGGCGCTCGCATTGCGTAGCGCAAGGCGGTCATCCAGGCAATATGACGGTAAGTCAATGCTTTCACTTCCTTTTTTAACTCCTCCTCTGCAACGGCCGTTTCACAATATTCATTGGTAATCATATCCTGCAAGAACATACCAAAGGTTCTAGAGGTGTTCACAATTCCTCCCCATATTTTTCGCGCTTCCCAAATTCTTCCATATGACGAGTTATTCTGAAAACCGATAACGAAGGCCACCGCAGTGCCAATTAAGGCCAGAGGTGTCCATGGTATTTTAAGCCATTGCAGGTCAAGAAAGAAGTAGCAGGCAACGCAGATACTAATTATAACTAAAAATAATAGCGTTTCGAATCTGGTCCACAAGACCATTTCAATAATAGAGTACTTCTTCTTGGTATGCATGAGGTTATCATTTAATTGGTCTTTTCAAAAATAACGATTGTATTGATTAGTAGACATATCTCTTAACCCTAACAATCTCCCCAATTATATTTAATAGCCTTTCGTCGCAGAAACTATACTCTTAAACCAACCGGTTAGTCTGTTTGTTGTTCAAAACATCATGTAGTATATCGGTATTTTGAACTTTGACCGATTATTACCGTAGCTACATCCAAAGAAATCATACAAAAGTTGGGTTCGCCGGTTCTTTGTATAGACCAAACGGTCGGATTAACCCAAATCTTGAAATTATGGACAAAAATCTAAAACGCATGGCTACCATGCAACGTATGCAAGTTACTGGCTTGGAATTATTCTATACAAAAGGATACTACAACACTAGCGTGGACGATATCTTAAAAGAACTTTCCCTTTCCAAAGGTGCTTTTTACTATCATTTTGAATCCAAAGAGGATTTCTTCATTCAAATTATTCAAAACCTGATGGCGAGAAAGGTGTACAGCACTTTGATAGAGCCTATTGAAGGTCATGATAACCCACTGGACCTGATTATCAATTGTTTTGATGAGGCATTGGAAACAGCTGTGCACAACGAAATGGATTTTGGTTGTATCCTAAGTAATTTCTTGACGGAGTTTCATGGGAAAAACGATACTATTATGAAACATCTCGGCGATATTCTTTCCATATGGGAGGTAAACTTGGTCTCTGCATTACAAAAAGGGAAATTTAATGGTTACTTGAATCGTCATGCGGACTGTGAAGCTGTGGCATCCTATTTGATGAGCTCCTATTTTGGAATTCGTACCTTAATGGTAGGCGCTGCTCCTAGTGCTAGAAAATACCGCTTTATGGCGCAATTAAGACAATACCTTAAATCGATTGAAGCAAAACCGGTTTCCGTTTAGCCTAATCAATTTCCTGAAGTACTTGCCGAATCTTATGTACAACTTGATCCGGCGTAATAGTCTCCATTACCTTTTCATACCCAGATGGGAATTTATTCCCGTAGACGGAAGTAGGTATCAGCGGAAATTGTTCCCTATCGGATACCATAGTGTTATGTTCCTGTTGATAGGGGAAAAAGCCGGCATACGGGTGTGTGACCCCCCATAAGGTTATTGTTGGCACACCGTACATTGCGGCAAGATGTGCGTTACCACTGTCCATTGAAAGCATAAGTTCCAAATTGGATATCAATTTTAATTCGTCCGGGAAGGTAATTTTGCCTGCCACCACAATACAATTGGCAAATTGTTTTTCCCATTTTTCAAGTTGCAGTTTCTCCCTTTCCCCTCCTCCAAATAACAAAATCCTATAGGTATTAAGCGTGGTCAACTCCTTTAAAACTTCTTCCATAAGTTGCAATGGATAGGTCTTACCCGCAAAAGCGGCAAAAGGGGCTACTCCAATGCACTTTAAGGTTCCAATTTTAAGCTTTTCTTTCACTTCTACCGTTAAAGGTACTTTTGGTAGTTTATGGTTTTCTAAAGCTACCGGATATCCCAATTGGTCAAAAACATCTGCGTAACGTTGATGTGTGGTCTTTAAAGGTTTAAAAACCTTATCGGTCCTAGTGGTTAGGGCTATTTTTTCTTTTCGTCCCTTCTCAATTTGAACAACGGAAATGCCCCCTAGCCTAAAGAATTGCTTTAAAATGGAACTTCGTAGCACGTTATGAAGGTCGGCAACTGCATCAATTTTTATTTTTATAAGTTCCCTATACAACTTCCAAAGACCTAAAACGCCTTTATGCTTACCATTTACATCTACAATATGCACGTTTACGTTAGCAATTTGTTCTAGAATGGGTTTATAAAACGATTTGGTAAGTACAGTAATCCTTAATTCGGGATATTTTTGTGTCAGCGCCACTAAAACTGGAACCGTCATGGCTACGTCTCCCATTGCCGAGAGTCGAATAACCAAAAGGTGCTTTTGATTACTTTTGGCCACGAAGGATGGGATTTAATTCCTCATCATTATACATCTTCATTTGCTTGTAGACCTTCATGTACTTTTTACCCGCCTCTATATCCATCAAAAGCTGGTCTATTGCCGTTGACAAATCCTTTTTCTGTTCTAAAAGGACTTGGAGCTTTTGGTTGCATTTTTCACGATGTTCTTCGGATGCATCGGCACGGGTGGCTTCCTCGCGCATGTGATAGATTTTTAACGCAAGGATTGAAAGTCGGTCAATTGCCCATGCAGGACTTTCCGTATTAATAGTGGCGTTCTGCCCTTTTTCAACCGATTGGTATTTTTCAAGAAAATAACTATCAATATACTCTACCAAATCCGTTCTGTCCTGATTACTGGCATCAATCTTTCTTTTTAAAATCAAAGCTGATTTTGGCTCTATATCGGGATTTCTAATAATATCCTCATAATGCCATTGTACCGTATCTATCCAATTTTTACGGTATAGGAGATGGGCTATTTCACTTTTTGGATATGGGTTTTCAAAAGATTGATAGACATCATCCTTTACGTGGTATTCCCGAATACTTTCCTCAAATATCTTAAATGCGAAATCGCTGAACATAAACTTTAATTTTTACAAAGATACCCCGAATTATAAAATCATGAGTTTAGAAATAAAAACGACCAGAGGTAGAAAAATGCTTAAAATTAGAACAACCTCCAATAGATTCTCCTTTTTAATCGATTCTATATAGTTGGTTACAAAAATTACACTAGGGAAAAACGTCAACAAAATGGCATAGTTCGAGTCCGAGGAGACCAAAATATTTACTGCCAATCCAATTATAAAGGAAAGTACAATAAGGCGCATGGTAACTATTTTGCCCACACCGGACTTACCAAGTGTTAGAAAAGCCGCAAACGCCAATAAAATATTCACTAGCACATAAAGCGTCAATTTAATACTGGACCACCACTTGGGCGGATAAATAGCCTCTATATCCACGGTAAACCTGTAATGTGCCTCAAAATAATCGACCCGACCAACAAGAATCAATATGGTTATAAGTAAGAGGAAATAGCAAATAACCGCTGAAAAGACAACCAACCAGTTTCTGATATTTTTAGGGTTGTAGATGTAAACCGCCGCAAAAACAAGAACAAGGTATAGTATAGCCCAATCGTAAAATAGGCTGGAAATCATTATCCAAAGTGTTGCATCAAAAATTTTAAGCTTACTGTTTTTTAACGATTTAATGCTCAGAAGCCTACGCGTGGCAAGCAAAAGAAAAAAAGAGCAAAGAATGGTATTGCTATCGATAAGTGTTTCGGGAAAAACCACTACCAGCAGCGTATAGAAGAGCATGGCATAGGAATTTGTCCCCGTAAGTTTGTTTCGTTTTACGATAAAATCAACTACAAAAACACTAAAAAGTAAAATGCTGGAAATAAAGGTTCCCACCAGAAGTTGTTCGGACAAAAGTTCTCTTTGGAAGAGGTAAAGTTGCACACACCAATAGAAAAGAAATAAGAAACCCAACAAAATAATGAAATTGATAGGTTTAGTTTTCCCAAAAATGCTTGAAATCATGTATGATTTTTATATTTTTGTGCTGTAAATATAGGAATTAGATGAAGTCATTTTTTGAAGGTATAGAGGATTTATTCGTGAACGTGCTTTTTGCGCCGTTCGATTTTTTTCGATTTCTTGAGAGTTGGACACTTTCAAATTCCATTAACTGGTTGTTCATGCTAATCGGTTTTGTTGCATTCGGCTATTGGATGCTTCAGTTGAAGCATTACAACGACAATGGTGAGGAAGACAAATCTATTTCTTCTCACTCCTACTTATAGTCGTAATTTTCATTCGTACTACGGTTGAACCTGTAGCTTTTGGTTTTCGAATGGTCTAATTTATAAATCGAAGCCTAGGTCTTTGCGGTAATTCATTCCTTCAAACGATAATTTTTCAACGTTTTTGTAGGAAATTTTCAACGCTTCCTTAAAATCTTTTCCATAGGAAGTAATTGCCATTACCCTACCGCCATTGGTAACAACATTTCCTTCGTCATCAAAATCGGTTCCTGCATGAAATACCAAGGAGTCCGATATATCATCGATTCCATGAATTTGATTACCCTTGGAATACGGTCCGGGATATCCACCTGAAACGGTCATTACCGTTGTAGCAGTGCGTTCGTCCAACTCCAAATCAATCTTATCCAGCGTCTGATTTCCAACGGCCTCAAAGACTTCTACTAAATCATTTTTTATTCTAGGAATAATGACCTCTGTTTCGGGATCTCCCAAACGGACATTGTACTCAATTACTTTTGGTTCTTCTCCTACTTTAATCAATCCAATAAAAATAAATCCCTTGTATGGAATATTATCCTTTTTAAGCCCCTCTACGGTTCGTTTAACTATTCGCTCTTCTATCTTGTCCATAAAAGACTTGTCGGCGAAAGGAACAGGGGAAATGGCGCCCATTCCGCCTGTGTTAAGTCCGGTGTCACCCTCACCAATGCGTTTATAGTCCTTTGCCGTGGGCAAAACTTTATAATTTATACCATCAGTTAGGATAAAAACACTAAGCTCTATACCATCCAAAAATTCCTCAATGACCACCGTAGTACTAGCAGCACCAAATTTTTCATCCAAAAGCATGGATTTTAATTCGGACTTAGCGTTTTCTAAGTCGTTCAGAATCACAACACCCTTACCGGCCGCTAATCCATCCGCTTTTAGCACGTAGGGCGCATTCAATGTTTCCAAAAACCTGTACCCCCCATCTATTGAATCAGCCGTGAAACTCTCATACTTCGCAGTGGGAATTTGATGTCTTATCATGAATTCCTTGGCAAATTGTTTGCTACCTTCCAAGGTTGCTGCTAATTTTTGTGGTCCTATGACGTGAATATGTCTTAACTCGTCGTGAGCTAGAAAAAAGTCATGAACACCATTAACAAGCGGGTCTTCCGGACCGACAACCACCATCGTAATCCTTTCCCTAAGGACGAGATTTTTAATAGCTTCAAAATTATTTACACCAATTGGTATGTTTTTTGCGATTTTAGATGTGCCTGCATTTCCAGGAGCTACAAAAAGTTGATGAAGTTTAGAACTTTTGATTTAATTTCCATGCTAGCGTATGTTCCCTACCACCGGAACCTAAGATAAGAATATTCATTTTTTGATTTGTTTGCAAAAATAAGGATTACCAAGCAATTAGAATTTCGTTGTAGGAAAAATTTTCTATGCTCTTTGCGCTGTAACTCTTGCGGAGAAAAGGATTTGAAATAATCGTATACGATTTTAAGTCCGTCTGACCGTTTCACTTTCGGCTCCCATCCTAAAATTTTCTTGGCTTTTGTTATATCCGGTTGTCTTTGTAATGGGTCATCCTTTGGCAAAGGCTTATAAATAACCTTTTGTTTGGTTCCAGTTAAGGCAATTATCTCCTCCGCAAACTCCTTTATGGTAGTTTCATGCGGATTTCCAATATTTATTGGCTCAGAATAGTCACTAAATAACAATCGGTATATTCCCTCTACTTGATCATCAATATAACAGAAAGAACGTGTTTGGGAACCATCCCCAAATATGGTTAAATCTTCACCTCGCAACGCCTGTCCCATGAAGGCCGGTACTACGCGTCCATCATTAAGTCGCATACGCGTACCGTACGTATTAAAAATCCGGACAATCCGCGTTTCCAAACCATGATGACGGTGGTACGCCATGGTTATCGACTCCATAAACCGCTTTGCCTCGTCATAAACGCCTCTGGGGCCTACAGGGCTAACATTGCCATAATATTCTTCATTTTGAGGGTGCACCAATGGATCACCATATACCTCGGATGTGGATGCGACTAAAATCCTAGCATTCTTCTCCATGGCTAGGCCAAACAGGTTCAGTGTTCCTAGGGAACCGACTTTTAGGGTTTCTATAGGTATTTTCAGATAATCAATTGGACTTGCCGGAGAGGCAAAGTGCAATATATAGTCCAATTTGCCATCAATATGAACAAAAGTAGAAACATCATGATGGTGAAACTCAAAATTCTCCAAAGGAAACAAATGGGCAATGTTCTTAAGGTCGCCAGTAATTAGGTTGTCCATTCCAATAACCTTAAACCCTTCTTTGATAAATCTATCACAAAGATGTGATCCTAAAAATCCTGCTGCTCCTGTTATTAATATTCTCTTCATTTAAAATTTAATATGCTTTTTCTTCCCCTTTAAAGGCATTGATGACGGTTTGTACTATGATTTTTAAGTCCAGGAAAAAGGACCAGTTCTCCACATAAAAAATATCGAATTTAATTCTATTTTGGATATCGCTATCTTTTTCAATTTCACCACGATAGCCCCTAACTTGAGCTAGACCAGTTATGCCAGGCTTTACAAAATGACGAAGCATATATTTATCCACCCTATTGGCATACTCATCTGTATGTTTTAGCATGTGCGGTCTTGGTCCAACAACCGACATATTACCGAATAACACATTATAGAACTGAGGAAGCTCGTCTATACTTGTTTTTCTAATAAACTTCCCAATTTTTGTAACCCTCATATCATTCCTGCCTGCCTGCTTTGCATCAGCCGAATCGTTAATAGCCATTGATCTAAATTTAAAGCATTGGAACTCATTATTATCGAAACCCGTTCGTTTTTGAATAAAAAAAACAGGCCCTTTTGATTCTAATGTAATCAACAATGCTAATAGCGGGCCAATCCAGAGCAATAGTCCGAAAATTATGATTAGTGCAAATACAATATCAAATATTCTTTTTAGAAAAGCATTAAGTGCTTTGTGAAGTGGGATATCCCGTAATGATAAGATGGGTAAATAGTCATAATATTCGAAGGTTAATTTTTTCGAAAATATATTCTTATTGTCCGGAAGGAATTTTAATGTTTTTAGGTTATTGTCCGCAAAATTCACAAAAGCCGTTAACTCATCATTCTTCAGTTCCGAAACGGAACAATATATTTCATCAATATTATTTTTAACGATATACTGAAAGCATTTTAAAAGTTCAAAATTCCCGTCTCTTGGTGAAAATTGTTTATGAAAATGAAAACCAAATTCACGTCTTTCTCTAAAAATGTCAATTAACTGATTGGCCTTTTTACTTTTACCTATAACCACAACATTTCTTAGATTTCCCTTGACTCTTTCCCTATAGACATTTAACAATATAAAGTTTAAAAATTTAAGAAAACTAACACCAATAAACACCAGAATGAAATATTGTCCTAATGCCAATCTACTCATTAAGGGTTGCTTAAAAAACCCGATATAAGCGTACAATATGAGAAAGAGAAAAACAAACTGAGTAAATAATTTTCTTAAAATGAAAACTGCTTTAGAATATCTGTGCACCACATAAAACTCATTTTTAAAAGAAAGAATAATCCATGCTAGTGAAATGTAACTATGGAATAACCAAGGATTCTGAAAATTAATAGGTAAGAAATTAGTGAAAAGATTTATAACCAATAGATCCAGCCCATATGAAAGAGGAGTTATAAAGCCTGAATATCTACCTTGTTTGAATAGCATTCTTAGAGTGAATAAAGGTAAAGGTATTAAAAACCAAACTTCTCCTTTAGGACAAGGAGAATGAATTTGCTATTTCCAACCAAATATCTTCTCCACATACGTTTGGGTTCTTGAACAAACCTAAAGAACCATTCCAATCCACAACTTTGCATCCAAAAGGGCGCTCTTTTTACCTCTCCTGCGATAACATCAAAACTACCACCTACTCCCATTACAAAATTAACTTTGTGTAATGTAGAGCTTTATTTTCATATAGGAAAGTTCTCCTTGGTAGGTGAACTAATTGCAACAAATAAAATATTGGCACCACTTTCCGCTATTTCTTGTGCTATACACTTTTCATCTTCTTTTTTAAAATATCCATTTCTATAACCAGCAATAATTTTTGGAGAATATTGTTTCGAGCATTACATCCACTACCTTTTTAACAACTTCTTCCTTTGCTCCGAAGAAAAATATTCTATACTCTTTTTGGTTAGCTAAATGCACCAATTTTTCCATTAAGTCAATGCCAGCCACCCTTTCTTTTAACGGCTTTCCCAGTACTTTTGACGCCCAAACTATTGATTGTCCGTCCGCGTTTATTAAATCGCTTTCATTTACACTTTTCCTGAGACGTAAATCCTTTTGCATAGCAACAATTTTTCCTGCATTGACAACGGTGTGAAGAATTTGACGTCCCGTTTCAATAGCATGATTGACAATCTCCAAAGTTTCTAGCATGCTAAGGTTATGAATACTTGCATTAAGAATCTTTATTTTCTGCATGAGTTCTATTTAGATTGAAAGCGGATAAAAATACTGAGGTAAGGAAAGAGAATAAAACTAGACCACTATGCCTTTCTAAGATTGATTCTGAAAACATGTAAACAAAAAATGAAAGAAATATCAAGAAAAATAGTGGCTGATTCTTATCGAATAAAGCAACAAATGTGTAAAATATTAAAACAACTAATAGGATTAGACCAAAAAGTCCATAAAAAAGAAGCTGTTCCAAATACTGGTTATGTGCATTATACTCATTTTTAGCTGCAATATCATAATCTATTTCTTCGTAACTAGTCGCCAATCCCATATGGCCATCGCCAGTACCTGCACCTAGAAATAAATTATTCTTCAAATAACTATCCATTACCCCACTCCATAATTGTATTCGTTCGCTAAGATTGGATGATTTTTCACTTAAAATACGTTCCTTAAAATTAGGTGTAAAAAAAATCATGGGTAAAATAAATAAAAGAAATATTTTGACCAATTTTGTCTTCAATTGTCCATGGCCTTTCTCCATAAAGGCAATAATAATTGAAAGCGCCAACACAATTATTATACAGATAATACTCATTTTGACACTCAATAAATATAAAACAAACACAAGAAAAGTTAATGCAGCAAGTCTGTAAAATGTTTTTATATTTTTCTTAAAGGATAAGCCATAGGCAATATTAATTATCGAAATACAGACAAATAGAGAAAAATAAGTGGTGTGTTTGTTTAGAACCTTCGCAAAATCTAAATAATAAAAATATTCCCCCAAACCGTTGTAATGGAACCATAATGCTTTCCCAATCCCTAGGAGCGAGGCAAGAATAGTAGCAATTGAAAACAAATCCAATAATTTTCCAACTTCATTCCGGGTTAACGGACGCACAGAAAAAATAATAAGGGGAAATATCAAAAAAGGACTTTTCAAGTTGGTCATTGCCTCGTTAAAGTTAGAGGTATATACCAATCCTATGATAGAAATAATAAAAAGACTTGAAACTACTAAAAAGCTCTTAGAGTTTTCCTTTAAATTATTTTTCTTTTCAGAAAACGAGTTGAAGAACAACCAGAAAATCGCCAAAGCGATAATACATTGGGAATTTAAATTGTACTTGGGAAATGGTAATGTTACGAGTACCAAGGACAGAAGCCAATAAAATATTTTGTCCTTAGTCTTTTTTACTTTCAATTTGTTCGAGTATTAATTTTTTATACAATTGATAACCAGAATTATCTAAAGAATAATAGCCATTATCCAGTATAGTTGCGCCAGCCCCATTTAGACCGTTTAATTGTAATAATTGTACGTTTTCGTATGATGCTGAGATTTCATGTAGGAATAAATTTATATTTTGAACTTCTTCATTTTTCGAATTCCCCTTTACTTCCGGCCAAGTGTTAATGTATATCATTTGTCCCTTTTTAGAAAGTCGTTCGACAAATTGATTCCAAGCTTCCCTATTTTTAAACATTCTCAAAGATTCAACAAAAATTATATAAATGTCGACTTCGTCAAATCTATTTAGGTATTCTACGGAGAATTCTTGATTTTTATTAACCTGAATAGGCATATATGGATAACCATATATATCTTGCCTTGGACCAATAAAATTTAAATCGTGGAAATTTTGCTTTATCTCCTTCCTTATCCATCGAAACCCTCCCCATCTGTTATCTGAAAATCCTATGAAACAAATATTAATGTTACCCTTTTTAACCATCGGTAAATAAATCTCGTTAACAGAAATAATGGATTTCTTTAAATTTTTAGGTTGTTGTGTTAGCCATACTCCTCCCCGAAGCTGAATGCTTCCATCCTTCACAATTTTATATTCATACCTAAAATAGTACAGCTCCCCATTAGAATTCTTAATTCTTAAAGTATTGTTACTGTTTAAATCTTTGAAATCTTCTTTATGTCTTAAGGTTACCGTATTGTGAGCTATCGACATTAACTCACATTTGCCATAACTCTTTACTAATTCCTTTTTACCCCAATCAAAGTTCAGCTGTTGGAATTCCTTATACCCTTTCAAGTTAAAGT